>NZ_MDFL01000145.1 GCF_001854785.1 Mesorhizobium sp. ORS 3428 | reverse complement strand
CGCCGTCGGCGGTGAGCCATGCGGTGGCGAGCCTGGAAGCGCGGCTCGGCGTGCGGCTGCTGGCGCGCAGCACGCGCAGCGTGGCACCGACCGAGGAAGGCGCGCAGCTCCTGGAACGGCTGCGGCCGGCACTGTCCGAAATCGACCTGGCGCTGGAGACGGCGGTCGAGGCGCGCGACCGGCCGGCCGGCAATCTGAGACTCAGCGTCCCGCGCACCGCCGCGCATCTGGTGCTGACGCCGCGGCTCGGCGCCTTTGCCGCCGCCTATCCGGACATCGTGCTGGAGATCGTCATCGAGGACCGTTTCACCGACGTGGTCGAAGGTGGGTTCGACGCTGGTGTCAGGCTTGGCGAAAGCCTGCAGCGCGACATGATAGCGGCGCGCATCGGCCCCAACATTCGCGGCGCGGTGGTTGGCGCGCCGTCCTATTTCGAAACCATGCCCCGGCCGCGCCACCCGCGCGAGCTGGCCGGCCATCGTTGCATCCGCTTCCGCTTTTCCAGCGGCATCCTCTATCGCTGGGAGTTCGAGAAGGAGGGCGAGGAAATCGAGATGGCAGTCGAGGGGCCGCTGATCCTCGACGAGGACCATTTGATCGCCCGCGCGGCGGTGGACGGCGCCGGGCTCGCTTTCGTGTTCGAGGACTATGTGCGGGCGCCCCTCRGCGACGGCAGGCTGATCCGCGTGCTGGAGGACTGGTGCCCGACCTTCGACGGCTTCTTCGTCTACTATCCGAGCCGCCGCCAGATGCGCCCGGCGCTCAGGGCCTTCGTCGACTTCTTCAGGGTGAGCGGGTAGCCGCAGYGATCGGGCCTACGAAGACGGATCACTTCAACTTGGCCTTCGGGCCGTTATCGAGGTCGGCGCTGCCCCTCATCTGCCGGCCGGCATCTTCTCCCCGTAGAACGTGGAGAAGGGGCTGACCGCAACGCTGGCGCCCTGCTTGCGACTTCGAGGATTGGCGAAACCATCTGGCGCGGGCCTCTTTCTCCCCGCCACTATACGGGGAGAAATGCCCGGCAGGGCAATGAGGGGCAGCGCCAATGTCGACAGCCGTTCATCTTCGGTGCAAGTTGGAGGACGGCGAGTAACCTGAGCCTGCCGGAAGAAACCGGGACCCATCAGCGTTCTTCGGCCATGCAATCACCTATCACCAACACCGCGACCCGCTATGGCTGGGCGATGATCATCCTTCATTGGCTGATCGGCGCGATCTTCATCGGCCAGTTYGTGCTCGGCGTCATCATGGTGAGGGTGTCGAGCCAGCGCACCTCTTTCGAGCTGATCCAGCTGCACAAGTCCTTCGGCTTTCTGCTGCTTGGGCTGATCATCCTGCGCATTGCCTGGCGGCTCGGCAATACGGTGCCGGCCTTGCCGGCTTCGGTCGGAGCGCTGGAGCGGCGGATGGCGCCGCTGGTGCATTTCGGCCTCTATGTCTTCCAGATCGCCCTGCCCCTGTCCGGCTGGGCGCTGGTCTCGGTCTCGACGCTGGAAATCCCGACCATGCCGTTCAACCAGTTCGTGATGCCCAACCTGCCGCTGGCGGAATCCGACGCCGCGGAAAGCCTCTGGTCCGCCGTGCACTGGTATCTCGCCTATGCTGGCATCGCGCTGGTCGTGTTGCATATGGCGGCGGCGCTCCGCCACCATTTCCTGCTGCGCGACAGCGTTCTCACGCGTATCATCAAACCTTCGTCAGACGGGGAATAGGGCGGGTCGGCCATTCGTTGATAGGACGAAGGGACAGCAATGCGCTGGCTCAGCAAAAGGACCATCCCAATGTATACGCGCATCCTCGGATTGGTGGCTGTTGCCGCCTGCCTTGTCGTGCCCGCCGCTGCGGCGGTCTCGCTCGGCGACGCCGCCGGCAGCTACACGATCAGTCCGGCGGCTTCCAGCATCCGCTTCACCGTCGGCAAGGCGGGCGGCGGCGGGTTCGACGGTGCCTTTGCCCGCTTCAAGGGAAATATCCGCATCGACAGCAGCGATGTCGAGCGCTCGCGGGTCAACATCACCATCTTTCCCGAAAGTGTCGGCACCGGTCAGAACCGCATCGACGCCTTCTTGCGTTCCGACGCGGTGTTCGACGCCGCCAATAACCCGCAAATCCAGTTCCATTCGACCAGTGTGAGCCGCACCGGCGCCACCACGGCGGTCATCGCCGGCCAGCTGACGGCGCGCGGCAAGACGTTTCCGGAAAAGTTCACGGCCGAGCTCGACGGACTGAAGTCGGGGACGATCAAATTCCATGTCACCGGCAAGGTGCTCAGATCGCGCTACGGCATGGATGTCGGCACGCCGCTTTATTCCAACGTCGTCGACTTCGACATGACGCTGACGGGGAGACGGGGTTAGTTCCTCGCCCCCGCAATGGAGCTTCTCTCGCATTGGCTTTTCCCTGGAATTGGGGCACACCTCCATCGATGTAAGCGACATGGAGAAGCACAATGTTCCGATGGGGTGTTCTGTCGACGGCCAAGATCGGCCGCGAGCAGCTTTTGCCGGCGATCGTGGATTCGGAGAACGGCGTGCTGTCGGCCATCGCCAGCCGCGATCTGTCGAAGGCCCGCGCGCTGGCCGATCGTTTCGGTGCGCCGCACGCTTTCGGTTCCTATGAGGACTTGCTTGCTTCCAAGGAGGTCGACGGCGTCTACATCCCGTTGCCCACCTCGCAACATGTCGAGTGGACGGCGAAGGCGATCGAAGCGGGAAAACATGTGCTGGTCGAGAAGCCGCTGGYGCTCGACGCCAAGGATATCCCGCCGCTGATCAAGCAGCGCGATCAGAAGAAGGTGCTGGTCTGCGAAGCCTTCATGGTCGTCTACCATCCGCAGTGGATCAAGGTGCGCGACCTCATCGCCGGCGGCGCCATCGGCCGGCTGCGCCACGTGCAGGGCGCGTTTTCCTACTACAATGTCGACCCCAGGAACATGCGCAACCAGCTCGACCTCGGCGGTGGCGCACTGCCCGACATCGGCGTCTATCCGACGGTGTCGACGCGGTTCTCGACCGGCAGGGAGCCGATCCGCGTCCAGGCCAATATCGAGCGCGACAAAACCTTCGGCACCGATATCTACTCCTCGGTGCGCGCCGATTTCGGCGACTTCGAACTGTCCTTCTACCTCTCGACGCAGATGGCGGCGCGCCAGGTGATGGTGTTCCACGGCGAGAAGGGTTTCATCGAGGTATCCTCGCCGTTCAATGCCGGGCTCTACGWCCACCATCGCATCGAGCTGCACAACCAGAACCACACCGAGGCGCAGGTGTTCCGCTTCCCCGGCACGCAGCAGTACCGGCTGGAGGTCGCGGCCTTCGTACGCGCGGCCCAGGGCGGTAAGGACCGCGTCTTCACGCTCGAGGAATCGGTGCTCAACCAGAAGGTCATCGACGCCATCTTCCGCGCCGGCAACAAGGACGGCTGGGAACCGGTCTGATACGTCGCGTACGGCCGTTTGCGGGAGGACATATGGCTGACGACGCCGACGTGATCATTGTCGGCGCGGGGCTGGCGGGCCTCGTCGCCGCCGCCGAGTTGGCCGAGGCCGGCAAGACAATCATCATCGTCGACCAGGAGCCGGAGCAGTCGCTGGGTGGCCAGGCCTTCTGGTCGTTCGGCGGGCTTTTCCTGGTCGACTCGCCGGAACAGCGCCGCATGCGCATCCGCGATTCGCACGATCTCGCGCTCGAAGACTGGATGGGCACCGCCGCCTTCGACCGTCCGGAAGATTTCTGGCCGCGCCAATGGGTGGAAGCCTATGTCGGCTTTGCCGCCGGCGAGAAGCGTTCCTGGCTGATCGAGCGCGGGCTGAAATTCTTCCCCGTTGTCGGCTGGGCCGAGCGCGGCGGCGGYAACGCCTTCGGCCACGGCAATTCGGTGCCGCGCTTCCACGTCACATGGGGCACCGGGCCCGGCGTRCTCGAACCTTTCGTCCTGCGCGTGCGCGAGGCGGAAAAGCGCGGGCACGTCCGGTTCAAATTCCGCCACCGCGTCAACGAGATCACGCGGACGGGCAAGACGGTGACCGGGGTGCGCGGCGACGTGCTCGAGCCAAGCACGGTCGAACGCGGCCGCAAGAGCTCGCGCAACGTGACCGGCGATTTCGAATTCCACGCGCGGGCGGTGATCGTCGCTGCCGGCGGCATCGGCGGCAACCACGAGCTGGTGCGCAGGAACTGGCCGCAGCGGCTGGGCTCACCGCCGAAGCACATGATCACCGGCGTGCCCGACCATGTCGACGGCCGCATGCTGGCGATCACCGAAGCGGCCGGCGGCAGGGTCATCAACCGCGACCGCATGTGGCACTATGTCGAGGGCATCAAGAACTGGGCGCCGATCTGGACCGATCACGGGATCCGCATCCTGCCAGGGCCATCGTCGCTCTGGCTCGATGCGCGCGGCAGGCGGCTGCCGGCGCCGCTCTATCCGGGCTTCGACACGCTTGCCACGCTCAGCCACATCATGAGCACCGGCTACGACCATTCCTGGTTCATCCTGACGAACAAGATCATCCAAAAGGAGTTCGCGCTGTCGGGCTCGGAACAGAATCCCGACCTGACGGGAAAAAGCTGGCGCCAGGTGCTCGGCCGGGTCACGTCCGGCATTCCCGGCCCGGTCAAGGCCTTCATGGAAAAGGGCGAGGATTTCATCGTCGAGGCCGAGCTGCCGAAGCTGGTCGCGCGCATGAACGCACTGGCCGGCGGCGAGCCGCTGCTGGAGCTTGCCCAGGTCGAGCGCGAGATCCGCGCCCGCGACCGGCAGCTCGACAACCCCTTCTCCAAGGATGCGCAAATCACGGCGCTGCGCGGCGCGCGCGCCTATCTCGGCGACAGGCTTGTCCGCACCGCCAGGCCGCACAAGATGCTCGATCCGCAGAAGGGCCCGCTGATTGCGGTGCGCCTCAACGTACTCACCCGCAAGACGCTGGGCGGCCTGCAGACCGACCTCGACAGCCGCGTGCTCGGTGCCGACGGCGAGCCGGTTCCGGGGCTCTATGCGGCCGGCGAGGTGGCGGGCTTCGGCGGCGGCGGCGTGCACGGCTATGCGGCGCTCGAAGGCACCTTCCTCGGCGGCTGCATCTTCTCGGGGCGAAGCGCCGGAAGGGCGGCTGCGAAGGCGGTTGGCTGACGCCATGGGCGGGCGACCGCGAGGTGATGTTGCTAGCAGCTGGCCAGCATCATGCGGTTGCCTTCGCTGTCGCGGAATTCGGCGACGATGCGACCCGGCTGCCATGGCGCTTCCCGCGGCTCGGTGACGATTTCGACGCCTTTCGCCCTGAGCGCCGTGACCCTTGCCTCGACGTCGCCGTCGACCAGAACAAGCACTGGCTCGGCGCTCGGGGCCGCATCGGCGCGCCGGATGAAATGCAGGTTTGTGACCGCATGGGGGAACGCCAGCTCCACCCAGCGCCAGCCGCCATCGCTCATCGACTGGTCGGCTATCACCTGGCACGCAAGGTTTTCGGTATAGAACGCCTTGGCGCGGTCCTGGTCGGATACGGGCAGTTCGGCAAACTGGATATGCATGATCTCACTCCTCATCGCGGCCGCAGGCGCGGCCCTACACGCGAAAGACGTTTGCCCGAGGCAAAAAGATTCGCGTCCGAAGAGAATCTTTTCGGCGGCGCGAAGCGTCTTCCTCACGCAGACACGTCAAACAGGAGATGACAGATGAACTACAACCTCATCCGCTACGGCGTGAAGGGCGCCGGCATCGCCGAGAACCGGACGCTGGTGGCAAAGGTGTTCGAGGCCCTGGATGAAACAAAACCGCAATCCGTGCGCTATCTTGTGCTCGAGTTGGAGGATGGCGAATTCGTCCATCTCGTCGGCTACGACAAGGACAGTTCGGCGCTCACTGAGCTCGACGCGTTCAAGGCCTTCGGCGCCGATCACGCCGGCAGGCGCTCGACACCGCTTGCCAGGTCGGCCTCAAAGATCATCGGCAACTATCAGATGCTGGCTGAGGCCGACCAAGTTGTGCCAGCCTGATCGGGCGAGCCACCAATGCGGGAATAAGGGCGATGAGCATAGCGAAATTCGACCGCGCGGCGCTTGACGCGATGCTCGTCGGCCTGCGGCCGAAATTGCATCGCTATGCGGCGCGCATGGCCGGCTCGGCGATCGAGGGCGAGGACATTGTTCAGGAGGCCGTGGTGAAAGCGCTTGCCGCGCATAATGGCGGCGCCGCAATCGAGCGCCCCGAGCAGTGGCTGTTCCGCATTGCGCACAACGCGGCGCAGGATCATCTGCGCCGCCGCCAGCGGGAGCGCTCGCGCATGACCGAGGCCGACATGACAACAGTTGCGGACCTCTCCGCCAGCGCGGAGGCGCGGTTGGCGGCCGCGGCGAGCCTGCGCAGCTTCATGCAGCTCACGCTGGCGCAGCGCAGCGCGGTGATCCTGGTCGATGTGCTCGGCCTCAGCCTGCTTGAAACCTGCGCGGTGACCGGCGCGACGCTCGCCGCCACCAAGGCGGCGCTGCACCGCGGCCGCGCCGAGCTGAAGGCGCTGGCATCGGCGGCGGATGAAGTGCCGGCGCCGAAGCTCGATCCGCAAGAAGAGCGGCGGCTGCGCCTTTACATCGACCTGTTCAACGCGCGCGACTTCGATGCCGTCAGGGCGCTGATCGCCGAGGATATCCAGCTCGAGGTGGTCAACCGCACCCGGCTCAGCGGCAAGAAGGAGGCCTCGACCTATTTCGGCAATTACGACCGCGTCAACGACTGGGCGCTGTCGCTCGGCTTTGTCGATCACCAGCCGGCGATCCTGATCCGCAACCCGCAGGCAGATAATGCGGTGCGCGGCTTCATGCTGGTCGACTGGCGCGGCGATGAGGTCGTCCGCATTCGCGATTTCCGCTATGCGCCCTATTGCGTCGCCGACGCCGATATCCGCTTCCTTACTGATTGAGCGTGCCCGGCCGCTAACCGGCCGGCGATCGCGTGTCAAATCATCGTGAACGTCGAGGTGCACCGCCACATCTCAAATTCGCCGCAAAGGCAAATCAACTGGCCCGTCATCATCAAGTAATTGTCTTTTCGCCAATCACGGCATAGTGCGAGCGATCACCAGCTCGCGGGTCCTCCAATGTCTCTGAATGAAGCAAGCAAGCCCGCGAAGAAAAACGCGGCCAAAGCCAAAGTAGTGGCGAAAACGCCACCCCTCGATCAGATCCTGATCGGCCCTGATTTCATCCACAAGGGCGAGCCGCATGAGAGGCTCGACCGCTTCTTCGGCGATCTGGCGAGCCGCTTCGACGCAGCACCGGCGGTGATTTCCGGCGGCCGGCCCTGGTCATACCGGGAGCTGAACAGCCGCGCCAACCAGTTCGCGCATCTCTTGATCGAGCGCGGCGTGAAGCCGGGCGACAGGGTGGGCCTTTTGCTGGACCGCTCCGCCGAAACCTATATCGCCATCCTTGCCGTGATGAAGGCCGGGGCGGCCTTCGTCCCGCTCGCCACCGCCTTCCCCGAAGATCGCATGGTGATGATCATCGAGGACGCCGATGTCACGATGGTGATCAGCGTCTCCGGTTACGCGGCGCGCGTGGCACGCCTGCCGGTTCCGCATATCTCGATCGACTCGGCTGAGTCCGAGATCGCTCTCAAGCCCGAGACGGTGCCCCTGCCGGAGGGCAGCCAGGACCAGACCTRCTACATCCTCTACACGTCCGGCACCACGGGCAAGCCGAAGGGCGTGGTCATCACGCACCAGAGCTTCTGCAACTTCATCCGCGTCGCCGCGGCATCCTACGGTTACCAGCCGGGCGACCGCGTGTACCAGGGCATGACCATCGCCTTCGACTTCTCCTCGGAGGAGATCTGGGTACCCTTTGCCGCGGGCGCCACAGTCGTGCCGGCGCCCGGCCAGCAGCCGCTCGTGGGCGAGGAACTGGCCAGTTTCCTGCGCGAGCATCACATCACCTGTATGGCCTGCAGCCCGACCCTTTTGTCGTCGATCGAAAGCGACGCGCCTAGCCTGCGCGCGATCCTGGTCGGCGGCGAAGCCTGCTCGCAAAAGCTCGTGGTGCGCTGGGCGAAGCCCGGCCGGCAGATCCTGAACACCTATGGCCCGACCGAGGCGACGGTCACCGCCACCATGGCCTTGCTGACCCCGGACGAGCCGGTGACGATCGGCAAGCCACTGGCTACCTATTCGATCGCCATTCTCGACCCGGAAAAGCCGCAGGTGCTGACCGGCGACCAGCTGGGCGAGATTTGCATCGGCGGCATGGGCGTGGCGGTCGGCTACCTCAACCGGCCGGAGCTCACCGAACAGCGATTCATCAAGGATTTCATCGGCCTGCCGAACAATCCCAGCGGCCGCATCTACCGGACAGGCGATCTCGGCCGCATCAACGACAAGGGCGAGATCGAGTATCACGGCCGCATCGATACGCAGGTGAAGATCCGCGGCTACCGCATCGAGCTTGGCGAGATCGAGGCCGTCCTGCTGGAACAGCCGGGCATCGCGCAGGCGGCGGTCACGACGTGGGAGATCGAGCCCGAGCGCACGGAACTGGTCGCCTATTATGCGCCCAGGAGCGGCGGAAACGATGTGGACCGCACCCTGCTCGTCCAGGAGCTCAAGCGGCGGCTGCCCGACTACATGGTTCCGGCCTATCTGGAGCAGCTGCCCGCGATCCCGATGACCGTCTCCAACAAGGTCGACCTGAGGAAACTGCCAAAGCCGACCAGCGCGCGCGTCGCGGCCGGCCATGCGATGATCGACCCGCGCAACGACGACGAGAGGTTCCTGGTCGACACGCTGCAGGATGTGCTGAAATTCGAGGACGTCTCCATCGAAGACCACTTCTTCGACGACCTCGGCGCGAACTCGCTGTTGATGGCGAGGTTCTGCGCGCGCATCCGCTCCCGCAAGGCCTGGTCGACGACCTCGATGCGCGACATCTACC
Source organism: Mesorhizobium sp. ORS 3428 (assembly GCF_001854785.1). Classification (GTDB taxonomy): domain Bacteria; phylum Pseudomonadota; class Alphaproteobacteria; order Rhizobiales; family Rhizobiaceae; genus Mesorhizobium. The sequence goes on along the minus strand of NZ_MDFL01000145.1, from coordinate 32,233 downwards.
TGCATCCCACGGTCGCGAAGCTCGCCGAGCACTTGCGTGCGCCGCAGGTGGCTGCGGTTGCCGCGAGCGAGCCGATGCTGACGCATCGGGCCTCCAATTTTGCTTATTGGAGCACGGGCTTCGGGCAGCTGCTGTTTTATGCGCTCTACAGCTATGTCTCGCTCTGGGCGATCAATGACGGACTCGACTGGGTCTATGACGCGCTGGACGACCCGGCGCAGCTCTATCTGCGCTGCGTTCTCTTGTCCGCCAGCGTATTCTTCGGGCTCAGCGGCTTTGCCATCATCGCCAAATGGTTGCTGGTCGGCCGCTGGAAGGCCGAGACGTTCCCGATCTGGGGCTGGCGCTATTATCGCTTCTGGGTTGTCAAGACGCTGGTGCGCAGCGCGCCGGTGGTGCTGTTCCGCGGCAGTCCGCTCTACAGCCTCTACCTGCGCCTGCTCGGCGCACGGCTCGGCAGCCGCACGGTTATCGAGTGCCGCTCCGTTCCGGTCTGCACCGACCTGATCCGAATCGGCGACAACTCGATCCTGCGCAAGGATTCGATGATCCTGGGCTTCCGCGCCCAGGCGGGCTACATCCACACCGGCCCGCTCGACATCGGCCACAACGCTTTCGTCGGCGTCGGCTCAACGTTGGACATCGACACCCGCATCGGCGACGGCGCCCAGCTCGGCCACGCTTCGTCGCTGCATCGCGGACAGGCGATCCYTGCCGGCGAGCGCTGGCACGGATCRCCGGCGATTCCGACCGAGGCGGATTATTGCACGGTTCCCAATGTGCCGCTGTCGAGGCTGCGCCGGATAATCTACGAGACGTTCCAGCTCTTCATCCTCTTTGCCATCGTCACGCCGTTCCCGCTTCTGTTCCATACCTACTGGGAAAATCTCGGCGACGATTACCAGGAGACGATCGGCGTCGTGGCGATCGGCACCACGGTCACGGTGGCGGGCTTCGTCATCGGCGGGGTGCTGCTGGCGGCAATCGTGCCGCGGCTGTTCAATCTCATGCTCAAGCCCGGCCGAGACTATTCGCTCTACGGCTTCCATTACTGGCTGCAATCGATGCTGGAGCTGGTCAGCAACGTGCGCTTGCTGAACGTCCTGTTCGGCGACAGCTCGGCCATCGTCTACTATTTGCGCGCCATCGGCTGGCGGCTGAACAAGGTAAACCAGACCGGCTCGAATTTCGGCACCAACCAGCGGCACGAGAATCCGCAGCTCAGCGAAATCGGCTCCGAGACGATGGTGTCTGACGGCCTGTTCATGGTCAACATGMAGAAGTCGGCCAACTCCTTCCGCCTCGAGCACACGCGGGTCGGCGAGCGCAACTTCTTCGGCAACAACATCATCTATTCGCCGGATTCCCGCACCGGCGACAATTGCCTGCTCGGAACGAAGGTCCACGTCCCGGTGGATGGTCCTGTGCGCGAGAATGTCGGGCTGCTGGGATCGCCGCCTTTTGAAATCCCGCGCATGGTCAATCGCGACAAGGAGCTTCTCGGATTGATCTCCGACGAGGAGCGCCACCGCCGCCTGCCGCTGAAGAACCTCCACAATCTGCTCACCGCGCTGCTGTTCGTGGCCGCGCAGTGGCTGATCCTGTTCCTGACGCTCGCCATCTGGGACCGGGCGCTCAACTACTATACCGAATGGGCGCAGACGGCTCTGTTCCTGGCCGTGGTGCTGACGTCCGCGATCGCGATTCCGTACTACATCTTCCTGGAACGGGTCAGCCTTGGTTTCCGCCGGCTGAGGCCCAGGATGGCCACGATCTACGATCCAGCCTTCTGGCGCCACGAACGCCATTGGAAATTGTCCGATTCGCCGATCATGGGCCTGTTCACCGGCACCCCGTTCAGGCCGCTGATCCTGYGTCTGGTRGGCRTGAAGGTGGGCCGGCGTGTCTATGACGGGGGAAGCATCATCACCGAGCGGTCGCTGGTGGAGATCGGCGACGACGCAACGCTCAACGAGGGCTGCGTCATCCAGGCGCATTCGCTGGAGGAAGGCGCGTTCAAGTCCGACTACATCCGCATCGGCAACGGCTGCACGCTCGCCCCGTCCGCCTTCATCCACTACGCGGTGGTAATGGGCGAAGGATCCGTGGCGGACCTCGACTGCTTCGTCATGAAGGGCGAGGTGCTAGAGCCGAACACGGTGTGGCGCGGCAACCCGGCGAAGCTTTATGGCGTGGTGACGCCGATCGACGCGCGCGCGATCAAGATCGGGCAGGAACAGTGACGCATTCCGCCGAAGCGCGGACGCGCGACCGCCTGGTTGTCCTGCGGCCTGTCGGCGAGGACAACCGAGCGGCGATCCTGGCGCTCGAGCTAATGCCTGAGCAGCAAGGCTTCGTCGCCTCCAATGCTGACTCGCTGGAGGAGGCCGGGGAGGATGACGAGGCCATCGCCCGCGCCATTGTCGCCGCAGGGCGCGTCGTCGGATTCCTCATGTACAGCGCGCCCGAGGACGATGACGAGGCGATCATCTACCGTTTCATGATCGACCGCCGCGAACAGGGCAAGGGCCTCGGCCGTGCCGCGGTTGCCAAGGCGCTGGAGGAGATTACGCATCTCGGCCACATACGCCGCGTCTCGATCTGCTACGAACCGCAAAACAAGGCCGCGCGCCGGCTCTATGCCGGCTTCGGCTTCGTCGAGCAGGGCTCGGACGAGGATGGCGAGATGATCGCCGTGCTCGAACTGGGCCGATAGCAAGTGAGTACCTCGTCGGAAGGAGCGCAACCAGACATCGAGAGCGCCGTCGAGCAGGCACTGGCCGGCCTCACGCCGTCCGGCTTGATCGTCGGCTGCCGCCTTATTCGCACCGGCGACGAGCAATACCTCCTGCCGGCGGAAGGCGCTTCCATCGCCACACGTGAACGCAGGGCGCGCGCCGCCAGYGGGGCAGGCCGTTGGGTCGCGCATGAATTGCTGCGGCGCCTGGGGTGCGCGGATCTCGCCGTCTTGCGGGGCCAACTGGGAAACCCGATCTGGCCTGCAGGCATCGCAGGTTCGATCGCGCATGATGACGAACTCGCCGTAGCGGTCGCCGCGCGATCCGGCGCGATGAGAAGCGTGGGCGTCGACATCGAGCCTGCCCTGCCCTTGCCGCACGACCTCCGAGCCATGGTGGCCACGCCGCAAGACCGGCTGGGCGATCTCGATACCGGCTTAGCCAGCCGCATTCTGTTTGCGGCCAAGGAGGCGGTCTACAAGGCGTCGTTTCCGCTCGACGGCCGAGTGCTGGGCTTTGAGGACATCGCCGTCGATTTCACCACGGGCGAGGYGGTCACTTCATTCGGCAATCGTTTGACCGTGCGCTTCACCATCCGGGCCAGAATCCTGGCGCTGGCTTATACGGTATAGGCGCGCTGAGCGCCTGCCCGGCGCCGCGACAGTCTCAAATGACGGTTCTCATCCACGCCAGGAAGGTCTCTATGACCGCGGATCGCGGGCTGTGGTGCATCCATACGACATAAAAGCTGTAGCCCGGCAAGGACAATGGATGCGCTTTGACGAGCGTGCCGCTTTCCAGTTCACGTCCGACCACAACGTCGCTACAGATCGCAATGCCTTGCCCGGCGACAACCGCGTCGATCGCATGCAGTTCCTCGCGGAAGYTCAAATCCCAGGCTTTGTCCGGGATCAGGTCCGGATCGATCGAGCGGGCCGTCGCCAGCCACCGGCCCCAGGTAGGAGCGTCCGGATCCCGGTTCATCCAGTCAAAATGGATCAGCGGATAACGCAGGAGATCCGCGGCACGCTCGATCGCTCGCCCATCGCCTGCCAGCAATCGGGGACTGCAAACGGGAAAGAAGGAATCGCGGCACAGCTCCTGCGCGGCAAAGCCCACAGGCGGGCGTCGCGTGTAGCGGATCGCCACATCGGCCGCGCCGGCGCGCAGATCGAGCAGCGCGTCCGTCCCGATGATCTCCAGCGGCACGGAGGGGTTGGCCTCTCGCCATTTCGGCAAGCGGGGCACCAACCATCTGCTGGCGAAGGCGTTCGGGCTTGTCACCCGCAATGGCGCTTGAACATCCGGCTCGGCCACCGCGGCAAGGGAGCCGGCGAGAAGATCAAAGCCGTTGCGCAGGATGGGAAACAGCCGCGCTCCTGCCCCCGTCAGCACCAGCGGGCGCGGCCGGCGCTGGAACAGCTTGCAGCCGCATATCTCTTCCAGCAGGCGAACCTGGTGGCTGATCGCCGTTGGCGTCACGCCGAGCTCCGCCGCTGCGGCCTTGAAGCTGYTGTGCCGCGCGGCAGCCTCGAAGGCATGCAAAGCGCGGAGCGGCGGGCGGGTTTTCATCCCGGCAGCGTAGATGAATTCCTCTCATCCAGCAGCTAAGAATTTCGCTTTTGCAGAAGCTCGCCCTCCCGTGAGACCATGGTCATGCCGGAACGGAGGGCGACGTCGATGGAGCTTCCACGACAGACCGATGCGCTATTGGGCCGATCCCATTCTTCGAGCGTGGCGATCGAAGAGCTGCGGCAGAGTTTGCGAGGCGAAGTGGTATTGCCGACGGACGCTGCCTATGACCAGGCGCGCGCGGTCTGGAACGGGGCGATAGACAAACGCCCTGCCGCAATCGTCTTTTGCGCCGATGCCGATGACGTCATCCGCGCCGTGACCTGTGCCAGGTCGCAAGGCTCTCTCGTGGCGGTTCGCAGCGGCGGCCATAACGTCGCCGGCCTGTCCGTCTGCRACGACGGGCTGGTGATCGACCTGTCCCGCATGAAGAAGATCGCGGTCGATCCTGTGCGCCGCATCGCCCGGGCAGAAGCTGGCCTGAATCTCGGCGAGTTCGACGCAGCCACACAGGCCCACGGTCTTGCGACGACCATGGGCGTCAACAGCGACACGGGTATTGCCGGCCTCACACTCGGAGGAGGCTTCGGCAAGCTCGGGCGAAAGCACGGCCTGAGCTGCGATAATCTGATCGCGGCTGAAATTGTCACGGCCGACGGACGGCTGTTGCGAATAAGCGCCGGCGAGCATCCCGACCTGTTCTGGGCCTTGCGCGGCGGCGGCGGCAATTTCGGCATCGTGACGGCGTTCGAATACCGGCTGCACCCGCTCGGTTCGGCCCTTCTCGTGGGCTCGGTGCTTCACGCCTACGACCAGGCGCGCGAGGCCATGCGGTTTTACAACAAATTCTCGCGTGACGCTTCGGACGAGGTGAGCGTCGACGCCGCGCTCGTCACACTGCCCTCGGGCGAGCGTGCCTTCAGCATCTCGGCTTGCTATATCGGGTCCCCCGAAGCGGGCGAATCCGTCATCGCACCGCTGCTGAAGTTCGGATCTCCTATCGAAAGCCGCCTTCAAGCCGTTCCCTATCTCCAGATCCAGTCGGCGGGCGACAGTCTCTTTCCACGCGGACGACGCTATTACTGGAAGGCGCAGTTCCTGCACGAGATCAGCGATGGTGCGATCGAGGCGCTGCTCGACAGTTATGCGAGGGCTCCCAACTACTCGTCCCTACTGGTTTTCCAGCAGGTCGGCGGGGCAATCGCCCGCGTGCCCGCGTCGCACTCGCCCTATGCCAATCGCGATGCGGCCTTCGACTGCTTCCCGATCGCCATCTGGGACAATCCGGCCGACGACGAAGCAAATATCCRCTGGGCGCGCGAACTGTGGAATGCAGTCAGACCATTTTCCACCGGCGGTGTCTATGCCAACAATCTCGGCGATGAGGGTGACGAGCGCGTGCGTGATGCTTACGGCGGAAATTATGCCCGCCTCGCCGCCATCAAGACGCAATACGACCCGACCAATTTCTTCCGATTGAACCAGAATATCCGGCCTGGATAATTTGCAATCGTGGGGGCACCGTGCGCAGTCGCTGGACGATCCTTGCTGTGCTCTTCGCCGCCCGCGCCGCAATGGCGTTTCAGTTTCAGAGCGTTGCCGCCGTCGCGCCCCTTGTCAGCGATCGGCTCGGTGCGAGCCTTGCCGACATCGGCATTCTGATCGGCCTTTACCTTGCACCTGGGGTCGCATTGGCCCTGCCCGGCGCGACCATCGGCAAGCGCTTTGGCGACAAGGCAACTGTTCTCGCCGGTCTCCTGATGATGCTCGCGGGCGAAATGCTGATGATGGTGTCGACGTTCTGGGGCCTGCAGATCGGCGGCCGACTGATTGGTGGCACCGGCGGCGTTCTGCTGAACGTCCTGATGACCAAGATGGTCGCCGACTGGTTTGCCGGCCGGGAAATCGCAACCGCCATGGCCATCTACATCAACTCGTGGCCGGCGGGCATCGCTATCGCGCTCATGCTGCTGCCGGCAATCGGAACGATGTTCGGGATGACCGCTGTCGGTATCGCCGTTTCGGTCCCGGTTGTCGTCAGCATCGGCCTTGTGCACTTCATCTATCGCGCCCCGGAGCTACCGCCCGCCGGTAGCGTCGAGCGCTCGGGCATTTCGGCCAGGACATCCTGTGCCCTTATCACCGCCGGCCTGATCTGGTGTTTCTACAATGTCGGCTTCGCAATGGTCTTCAGCTTCGGTCCGTCGATGCTCGTCGAGCGCGGGTGGTCGAACGCGGCGGCCGGATCGACGATCAGCGTCGTGCTTTGGCTGACCACGCTTTCGGTCCCGCTGGGCGGCTTGCTGACGGATCGCACCAAWCGCAGCGGCGCGGTTCTCGCCGCCGGCTGTGTCGGCTTCGCCTTCCTGATCATCCTTCTGTCGCGAAGCGGACCGGCGCTGRCCCTCGCCATTGCGATCGGAATCGTATGCGGCCTGCCTGCCGGCGCGATCATGAGCTTGCCCACCCGCGTGCTCGATCAGAGGACGCGATCGGTCGGCATGGGAGTGTTCTACACCGTCTACTATGCCGGCATGCTGGCCGCGCCGGCGATCGGCGGCAAACTTGCGACGTGGGCCGGGACCGCGACCGTCGCGCTCGATTTCGGCGCTGCCGCCCTCCTTCTCTGTCCTCTCCTTCTCTGGTCATTCCACCGGATCAGCCGCCTTCCACAGCCGATGGCGGCTCCATCCAGCTAGGCGGCTGGCTTCCGAACGGAAGCCGCTGCGCGCTTTCCTGGAAATTGCGATTGAAGCGCTGCCCGCGCTCGTCCCGTTCTTCGAGCGGCAGATTGCCGAATCGGGCGGCGGCCCCAAGTGAGAGGGGATACACATAAAGGAGCAATCAATGAACCAAGCCGGACTCTCACCGCTGCGCGGCCTCGCCAAGCTGCGCGATGCCAGGACGCGACGCTTCTCGAGCTACGACCGCACCGGCGGTAACGACGACCGCCTGCACATCGAGCCGGGCGAGACCGTCGTCATCGCCGAATATGAAGGCGCCGGCATCGTCACCCATATCTGGGCGACGCTGGCGTGCGACAGCGATAGCTTTCTGCGCAAGATCGTGCTGCGCGCCTACTGGGACGGCGAGGACCAGCCCAGCGTGGAGACGCCGATCGGCGACTTCTTCGGCATCGGCCACGCCCGCACGAAGAACTTCGCCAGCCTTCCCGTGCAGGCAAGCCCCGAGGACGGCAAGGGCTTCAACTGCTATTTCCCGATGCCCTTCGCGACCGGCATGAAGATGACGGTGACCAACGAGGCCGAGCACGAGCTGGTGCTCTACTACTATATCGACCTCGAACTGCATGACGGGCTGGAGGACGATCTCGGCCGCTTCCACRCACAGTACCGCCAGGCGCGGCCCGAAGGCATGGYGGAGACCGGCCTCACCAACGAGCAGTTCCTCTTCGCCGGCGAGAACACGGACGGCAAGGACAATTATACGATCCTCGAGGCCGAGGGCCGCGGCCACTATGTYGGCGTGCTGTTCAGCGTCTGCTCGCGCCGGCGCTCCACGCAGTGGGACTGGTACGGCGAGGGCGACGACATGATCTTCATCGACGGCGAGCCCGGCCTCTCGGTGTTCGACCGCAGGCCGGACCGGCGCATCGGCCAGGAGGTGGCGTTCATCGAGYCGCGCGACGAGAGCGCGCCGGGTGCCAATGATGCCTGGCCGCCGACGCTGCACGGCACCGGCACGGAGGACTATTTCAACACCGCCTGGTGCCCCACGCAGGACTATTCGGCGCCCTATCACGGCGTCATCGCGGCGGGAGGCACGAACTGGAGCGAGCCGGTCACGCTCTATCGCTGGCATATCGAGGACCCGGTGATCTTCCGCCAACRCATCCGCGTCAGCATCGAGCACGGCYACGCCAACCGACGTTCCGACGACATCTCGTCGGTCGCCTTCTGGTACCAGGCCGAGCCGCACAAACCGTTCGCGCCGCTGCCGGCGGTCGCCGAGCGTATCCCCAGTTTCGGCCGCAACGCTGAGGGTTAGGGCGCGGCTATTGTGCCCCATGCGCGAGCGGCAGGTTCTGGCGTCAAAGCCCGGTTTTCATTTGATGCAGGGATGAATGGCGCGCCCGAAGAGATTCGAACTCCTGACCCCCAGATTCGTAGTCTGGTGCTCTATCCAGCTGAGCTACGGGCGCGCATCAGGYCGTGTGCAACATGGCCCCGCGACCTGGTCGAGGCGACCGGCCGCGAAATGTGGAGTGTTCCCTAACGACTGAATTTCGGAAAAGCAAGCCGATCCGGCAAAAGTTTTGTCGCAGGTGTTTCAGGCAGACCTTCCGGCCGGGCTCCTTACCGCGGAATCCCTCATGGGAGCCGCCTTGCTATAACCGCGCGATCAGGCCGGTCGGCGCAAATTTCCACGCGCCTGGTCGAGCCGCACCGGCTGGTCGGGGATGGTGACGGCGAAGACCGTGCGGCCGCCGATCGATTCGACCAGCTCGACCGTGCCGCCATGGGCGCGGATCAGCTCATAGGCGATCGCCAGGCCAAGGCCGGTTCCGCCGCTGCGCGCCGAGCCGCGGAAGGCCGCGAACAGGTTCTCGCGCGCCTTGGGCGGCAGGCCGGGGCCGGTGTCGGTGACGGTGATGCGGCTGACGCTGCCCTGGCGCTCGGCCGAGACGGCCAGCCGGCGCACCACTGCGCTCTCCGTATCGGCGGCCATCGCCTGAACCGCGTTGCGGCAGAGATTGCTGAGCACGCGGAAGAGCTGGTCGGAATCCGCGTCGACCTCGAAGGCGTGATCGACGGCATTGATGAACTCGATGCCTTCCTCGATGTCGAGCAATCCGTGCACGTCGTCGACGAGCTGGCGCAGCCTGAGGCGGCGGCGCGAGGGTGCCGGCTCCTGCGTGCGGCCATAGGCGAGCACGCCTTCCGAATAGGCGACAGCGCGGTCGAGCGCGCGCAAAAGCTTCGGCGCGAAGGCCTGCACGGTCGGGTCCTTCACCTGGCGCAGGCGGTCCGACATCAGCTGCGCGGAGGCGAGGATGTTGCGCATGTCGTGGTTGATCTTCGACACGGCGAGCCCGAGGTCGGCGAGATGCTTCTGCTCCGTGAGCATCTTCTGCAGCCGCTCCTGCATCTGCGACAGCTCGCGTTCGGCAACGCCGATCTCGTCGGCGCGATCGGCGGGGCGGATGATGCGACCGGGGTCGTCGGGCGCTTCGGAGAAAGACAGGATCGAGCGCGTCATGGTGCGGATCGGGCCGATCATGATGAGGTCGATCGCCGCGTAGACRAGCATGGCGGTGACGAGCGAGATCAGCAGCGAGACGACGGCGACGTTGCGCGAATAGCGCAGCATCGCATCGCGCAGGCTGCGGTCCGGCATGATCAGCTCGAATTCCTTGTCGCTCTCGCCGACCGGGCCGAAGACGCGCAGCATGCGCTTGCCACCGAAGAACAGCGTGTCCAGCGCGCCGGTCATGCCGCTGACCAGCCCGACATTGGCGATGTCGATATGCTTGTCGACCTGCGGCGGCATGTCGGCCACGACAAGCAGCCGCGAGACGCCGCCGTCGCGGACCGCGATCGCCTTGGCGCCGATCGCCATCAGCACGTCGTTCTGGGCGGTGTGCGACAGCGAATTGGGCTCGCCCTGCAACAAGACGATCGACACTGCGGCGGCCGTGCTCAGCCGCTCCTTCAGCCAGCTCACACGGTAGCTGGCGATCCAAGGCAGGAAGATCAGGACTTCGGCGAGCAGCACGAAGACGATGGTGAGGAAGAGCAGCTTCGTCGACAGGCCGCGCGACAGCGGCACCCGGCGCGGCGAACTCACCGCGGCCGGGCGTGCCTTTTCATCCGTGGACAGGACTTCATTCGTCATGACGCAGTCTTCACGAAGGCTTGATCGGACAAGGTTATGCGATTTGCGGCTTTTTTGCCAATTTCGTCCCCGGCCGCGTGAAAAAATGCCCCGCGGCGGGCCCGGATTGACTTCCAAAAACCTTCTTTCTATAAGCCCGCTCACGCTCGGGCCATTCGTCCCGGCGCGGTTTCRATCGCGCCTAAAACCGGCCCGRCAAAGCTCCTGTTACAGAGTGACAGAATCAAGAAGGGCCGCACGCCGCGGTATTAAAACAAATGAAGCGTACCTACCAACCGTCCAAACTCGTCCGCAAGCGCCGGCACGGTTTCCGCGCCCGCATGGCCACCAAGGGTGGTCGCGGCGTCGTTGCCGCCCGCCGCAACCGCGGCCGCAAGCGGCTCAGCGCCTGAACGAAAGACGAGATCGTTGCCCGCAACCGGCAAGCCAAAGGGACAAACTCCCGGGCGGCTTCTGAAACGCGCGGATTTCCTGGCTGTGCGCGGCGGCGAAAAGCGCCGCGGGCGGCTTTTTCTCGTCGAGGTTCTCGACCGTGGCGACGATGGTGCGCCACGCGTCGGCTATACTGTCACCAAGAAGATCGGCAACGCCGTGGTGCGCAACCGCGTCCGGCGGCGGCTCAGGGAAGCCGTGCGCACGCATGCCGCCGATGACATGGCGCCTGGCAATGACTATGTCATCGTCGGGCGCGAAGACGTGCTTGCCATTCCGTTCGGCCAGCTGAAGGCCGAACTTTCCCGCCGGCTGCGCGGAACACGATAGGCCAAGGCTTTCGATGGAAAACAACCGGAATTTCTTCATCACCATCGCGCTGTCGGTGCTGATCCTGACGCTGTGGCAGGTGTTCTACATGAACCCGCGCATGGAGCAGCAGCGCGAGCAGGCCCGTATCGAGCAGCAGCGCGCCGAAGCGCAGAAGAAGGAAGCGGGCGGCGCCGCCAATTCCGGCGCGGCAGGCACGCAGGCTCCGGCGCCGGGCACCATTCCCAACGCGCCGGGCGGCGAGACCGTGACAGCGGCCAGCCGCGACCAGGCGATTGCAGCGTCGAAGCGCGTCAAGATCGACACGCCGAGCCTGGAAGGCTCGATCAACCTCACCGGCGCGCGCCTCGACGACCTGAAGCTCAAGCACTACACCGAGACGGTCGACAAGAACTCGCCCGAAATCCAGCTGCTCAACCCCTCGTCGCTGCCCACTGGCTATTTCGCCGAGATCGGCTTCGTCGGCAACGACAAGACCGGAGCGGTACCGGGCGCGGACACGGTGTGGAGCGTCGAGGGCAACCCGACGCTGACGCCGACGACACCGGTGACGCTCACCTACACCAACGACAAGGGCCTGACCTTCAAGCGCACCTTCTCGGTCGACAGCGACTATATGTTCACGGTCTCCGACACCGTGCAGAATTCGGGCAGCGCCCCCGTCTCGCTGTTCAACTACGGCCGCGTCACCCGCTACGATAAGCCGACCGTTGCCAGCACCTATGTGCTGCATGAGGGCCYGATCGGCTATACCGGCAGCGAAGGCCTGCAGGAGCACAAATACGCGGCGGTCGAGAAGGACAAGCAGTACCAGCCGGGCAAGTCGACCGACGGCTGGCTCGGCATCACCGACAAATACTGGGCGGTGACGCTGGTGCCGACCGAAAAGCAGCCGTTCCAGCCGCGCTATGCCTATTTCGAGGATGGCCGCCACCGTTATCAGTCCGACTTCCTGACCGACCCGATCAATGTCGCGGCCGGCCAGTCGGCGACCGTCGAGACCGAGGTCTTCGCCGGCGCCAAGGAAGTCGCCAAGATCAATGCCTACGAGGAAGACCGCCACATCAAGCGCTTCGACCTGCTGATCGACTGGGGCTGGTTCCACTTCATCACCAAGCCGATGTTCTGGCTGATCGACACGCTGTACAAATTCTTCGGCAATTTTGGGCTGGCGATCCTCGCCACCACCGTCCTCGTCAAAGCCGTCTTCTTCCCGCTCGCCAACAAGTCCTATGYGTCGATGGCGAACATGAAGAAGGTGYAGCCGAAGATGCTGGAGATCCGCGAGAAATACGCGGACGACAAGATGAAGCAGCAGCAGGCGATGATGGAGCTCTACAAGACCGAGAAGATCAATCCGCTGGCCGGCTGCTGGCCCGTTGCGCTGCAGATCCCGGTCTTCTTCTCGCTCTATAAGGTGCTCTACATCACCATCGAGATGCGGCACKCGCCGTTCTTCGGCTGGATCCATGACCTTGCGGCGCCCGATCCGACGTCGATCTTCAACCTGTTCGGCCTGCTGCCTTTCGCCCCGCCGGCTTTCCTGCCGCATATGGGCGCCTGGGCGGTCGTCATGGGCATCACCATGTTCCTGCAGATGCGCATGAACCCGGCGCCGCCAGACCCGACGCAGGCCGCGGTGTTCACCTGGATGCCGGTGATCTTCACCTTCATGATGGGCAGCTTCCCTGCCGGCCTCGTCATCTACTGGGCCTGGAACAACCTTCTCTCGATCCTGCAGCAGGGCGTGATCATGAAGCGCCAGGGCGCCAAGATCGAATTGTGGGACAATCTGGCGGCGATGTTCCGCAAGAAACCATCGCCGGCGGAATAGCCGGCGCCAGACCTGAAACGAAAAAAGCCCCGGCCCGTCCGGGGTTTTTTGTTGATGGCTGTGCTTCGACGTGCCGGACGGAAACCTCGCACCCTGGGATTCGCATTTGTTCGCGAAACTCCGGCGCGGCCTGCCTCGTAGCTATCCGGTCCTCCCCAACGAGCCGGATGGCTTCCGGCGCAGCGACGCCGGTGCTTGGGAGGCTGTCCGGCAGGCCGGGGTCCCGCGACGGGGCCCCGGCCGCGGGTAGACCGCGCCGGCGCGTGTCCATATAAGCTGCCGTCTCTGCAAGGGTGGACGGAGCCAGCCCATGACCGGACCCAATCCCAACATCAAGCATCCCATTGCGATGCATCCGCGCGTCGGCTTTCTGAGGCCGCTGGTCAATGCGCCGAACATCGAGATCGGCGATTTCTCCTATTATGACGACCCGGAAGGGCCGGACAAATTCGCCGAGAAATGCGTGCTGCACCATTACCCCTTCATCGGCGACAAACTCGTCATCGGCAAGTTCTGCGCCATAGCCGAGGGGGCGCGCTTCATCATGAACGGCGCCAACCATGCGCTGTCCGGCTTCTCGACCTATCCGTTCAACATCTTCGGCCATGGTTGGGAGGAAGGTTTCGACCAGGAGACCTGGTCGAAGGAGATCCGCGGCGACACGATCGTGAGCAACGACGTCTGGATCGGCATGGACGCGGTGATCATGCCCGGCATCAAGATCGGCCATGGCGCGATYGTCGCCGCGAAATCAGTTGTCACGCACGACGTGCCGCCCTATGCGATCGTCGCGGGCAATGCGGCCAGGGTGGTAAAAATGCGCTTCGACGAGTTCACGGTGCGGCGGCTTCTGAAAGCGGCTTGGTGGGACTGGYCGGTCGACAAGATCAGCCGCAACCTCAACGCCATCCGCGGCGCCGACATTTCCAGACTGGAGGCCGCGGTTTGAACGCGCCGGACAAGACCATGAGCGAAACTGCAATAAGTCCGGAACTGTTCACCCGCGGGTGGATCTTCATTCGCGGCGTGCCGTCGATGAAGTTCCTGCCGCCGGAGGGGCCGCCGGAGATCGCCTTTGCCGGCCGCTCCAATGTCGGCAAGTCGTCGCTGATCAACGCGCTGGTCGGCCAGAAAGGCCTGGCGCGCACCTCCAACACACCAGGGCGGACGCAAGAGCTCAACTATTTCGTGCCGGACGGGTTCTCCGGCGAGGGCGCCGACCTGCCGCCGATGGCGCTGGTCGACATGCCGGGCTACGGCTACGCCAGCGCGCCGAAGGACAAGGTCGACGCCTGGACGAAACTGATCTTCGAATATCTGCAAGGGCGCGTGACGCTGAAGCGCGTCTATGTGCTGATCGACGCTCGCCACGGCATCAAGGCCAAGGACGAGGAAGTGCTGTCGCTGCTCGACAAGGCGGCGGTGTCCTACCAGGTGGTGCTGACCAAGACAGACAAGATCAAGGCGGCCGGCGTGCCGAAGCTGATCGAGGAAACATTGGCCAAGATCAAGAAACGGCCGGCGGCGTTCCCGGCCGTGTTGGCGACGTCATCGGAAAAGAGCGCCGGCCTGGACGAGCTGCGCGCGGCAATCGCGCTGGTGGCGAGCGGCGGCTGAGGCCGCTCTCGTCTTGAAGCGGGGCAGGCGCGTGTGGCGCTCCCCCTCACCCAGCCTCCGCTTCGCTCGRCTGACCTCTCCCCGAGGGGAGAGGAGATTGCCGGCGCTGGCGCCCCACTCAATCCGTCTCGTCACGTTCCGGCGCATGGTCGCGCCGGCCAGCTAGGATCTCGCGCTTGCCGACATGGTTGGGGGCACCGACCAGGCCTTCCTTCTCCATGCGCTCCACCAGCGATGCGGCGCGGTTGTAGCCGATGCCGAGGCGGCGCTGGATATAGGAGGTCGAGCATTTCTTGTCGCGCTTGACCACCTTGACGGCTTCCTCGTAGAGCGCGTCGCCATCCTCGGCGTCGACGGAGCCCTTGTCGAAGACCGGACCGGTGTCGGCTTCCTCTTCTTCCTCTTCCTCGTCGGCGGTCACCGTATCGAGATATTCCGGGCGTCCCTGCGCCTTCAGATGCGCCACGACGTGTTCCACCTCCAGGTCGGAGACGAAGGGGCCGTGCACGCGCGCGATGCGTCCGCCGCCGGCCATATGCAGCATGTCGCCCTGACCGAGCAGCTGCTCGGCGCCCTGCTCGCCGAGGATCGTGCGGCTGTCGATCTTCGAGGTCACCTGGAAGGAGATGCGCGTGGGGAAATTCGCCTTGATGGTGCCGGTGATGACGTCGACCGACGGGCGCTGCGTGGCCATGATCAGGTGGATGCCGGCGGCGCGCGCCATCTGCGCCAGCCGCTGGATGGCACCCTCGATCTCCTTGCCGGCCACCATCATCAGGTCGGCCATCTCGYCGACGATGATGACGATGTAGGGCATCGGCGCGAGGTCGATCTCCTGCTCCTCGAACAGCGGCTCGCCCGTGCCCTTCTCGAAGCCGACCTGCACCTGCATGACGACGGTCTCGCCCTTGTCGCGGGCTGTCGCGGCGCGCTGGTTGTAGCCGTCGATGTTGCGCACGCCGAGGCGCGCCATCTTGCGATAGCGGTCCTCCATCTCGCGCACCGCCCATTTCAGCGCGGTGACAGCCTTCTTGGAATCGGTGACGACGGGTGTCAGCAGATGCGGGATGCCGTCATAGACGGACAGTTCCAGCATCTTGGGGTCGACCATGATGAGGCGGCATTCCTCCGGCTTCATCCGGTAGAGCAGCGACAATATCATGGTGTTGATGGCGACCGACTTGCCGGAGCCGGTGGTGCCGGCAACCAGCAGATGCGGCATCTTGGCCAGGTCGGCGATGACCGGCTCGCCGCCGATCGTCTTGCCGAGGCCCAGCGCCAGCTTGCAGGACGTGTTGCGGAAGCCGGCCGATTCGGTCAGTTCCCGGAAATAGACAGTCTCACGCGTTTCGTTGGGCAGCTCGATGCCGATGACRTTGCGGCCCGGCACGACGGCGACGCGCGCCGAGATGGCCGACATGGAGCGGGCGATGTCGTCGGCCAATCCGATCACACGGCTGGATTTCACGCCCGGAGCCGGTTCGAACTCGTAAAGCGTGACGACCGGACCCGGCCGGACGTGGATGATCTCGCCCTTGACGCCGAAATCTTCCAGCACGCTTTCGAGYAGGTCGGCATTCTGTTCCATCCGCTCCTGCGACATGTAGAAGCCCTGGCCTTCCGGGGGCAACTGCAGCAGTTCCTCCGAAGGAAGCTCGTAGCCGGCAGTGGCGGAGGGCGGCGCGACCTTGCCGGCGACGGGCAGGGAGGGCATGGGCCTTGCGGCCCGGGCACTCCTTGCCTCGGAACCCGGTGCCGCGGCTGCCGCTTGCGGCGGTTCGATATCCGCCGGGGCGGGCTCCCCTGTCGCGGGTCGGGCGGCGGGCGTGACGGTCGGCGCCGTAACCGAGGCAGGGCTTGCGGCCAGCCCATTCGCGCGCCATTCGATGACGCGGTAGAAGGACGTTGCTTCGCCGATGGAGGCGGGACGGCTCGGCTGTGCTCCCACGACATGCGCCGGCGCGGGAGCGACGGGCCGCGGCGGATCGTTCAGGCGTGCGCGCGCCAGGCGCTCGGCGAGCAAGGGCATGCTGAATTCGAAAAACGCGTCATCGGAAAGATAGGACCAGCGGAACTTCGGCGGGTTCTGCTTCTGCGCGGTAGCGGCAGCCTGCACCGGGGTTGTGGCGTCGGCCGGCGGCGTGGCGCCGGCCCGCCGCGGCGCGGCAGGAGCTGCAGCAGGGATCGRCCGGACCGGATTGGCCGCCGCAGGCGCCGGCGGTGCGGGGCGTGTGGAATCGCCTTGGGGAGCCGCCGTCCTGGCCGGCGCTTCATCCGGCTGTGGTGCAGGCCGCTTGTCGGAATCCGGCGTGCGCGTGAAACGCACATTCGGCGCGAGGAAGAAATATTGCTGCCAGGCCGGACGGCTGAACTCACCACCGCCGACCGAATCGAACGAGGYGGCGTTCGACTCGCTTTCCATCGGAGCTCGCAGCGTAACGACCTGCCCCGTTTGCCCCTGCGGCACCGGGGCCGCGCCAGGATGCCGAGCCTCCTCCGGACGAGTGTAGTCGTYGTTGCCGTAGCCGGAAGCACCGGAAAGATTGGCACGGGGAAAACGCATGGATGTCATACTCGAGACTCGTCGAACAAACCTGTCCCGAGACATAGGAACTGATGGTTAACAAGACCTTCCGACAAGCTCCGCGAAGAGACTGACCGATGGTCAAGCTGGAAGAGCGCCGCGTTCCTTCGCACCCCCTCTGGCCTGCCGGCCATCTCCCCCGCAAGCGTGGAGATTAGATGTCGGGCGGCTTTCGCAAATTGTCGACTTCGAAAGAAGGAGGCGGCGCCTAAGCTGCCAAATCTCCCCCTTGCGGGCGAGATGTCCGGCAGGACAGAGGGGGTGCTGTCCCGCCAGCGTTTCGGATTTCTGAGCTGCAGTGAGATCAATCCTGGAGTCTGCGCCGCGTCGCTTCGCTCCTTGCCCGCCCGGGGGTGACGACGTGGCAGGCGCCTAGGTCAGGCCGACGTCGACGCCTGCTCCTCGGCGGCAAGCGTCGCGGTGCCGTAGGCCTTGATGAAGACGTTCACACCGGAGCGCACGACATGGTCGATCTCGGCCTGCGTCGGCGCCTTGCTGCGATAGGAAAAGATGCACTGGCGGAACAGGCCGGCGAGGCAAAGGTCCGTGAACTGGTAGGCGGCGAGGTCGACGTCGTCGATTGCAAGCAGGCCGCGTTCGATGGCGGCGTTGAGGAAGACCACGAACTTGTCGTGGCCGCGCTTCGGGCCGCGTTCGTAAAAGCGCGCGCCAAGCTCGGGAATCCGGTCTGACGCGCCGATCACCGTGCGCTGCGCCTGGATGACCTTGGCCGAGGTGATCTTCATGACGAGCACCTTGCCGAACTTCACCAGCGTCTCGCGCAGGTCGTCAGCATGATCCAGAACATCATACATGTTCTTGAAGATGGTGCCGCGCTCTTCCTCGATGAGAGCCTCGAACAGCTCTTCCTTGTTGGCGAAATAGACGTAGATGGTGCCCTTCGAGACGCCGGCCTCGCGCGTGATGTCGTTCATCGAGGCGGCCTCGAAGCCCTTGTCAATGAAGACGCGGCGCGCGCCTTCGATGATCTGGGCCCGCTTGACCGGATCCTGTCCCGCCGCCGGACGGCCTTTGCGCAGGTCGAGCAGATCGCTATCGCCTGTCGTTTCGACCATTAAAGTCACACCTCACGAAATATTTCGAACCACGCGGTTCGATTTGCTCTTGATATGGGCCTCTTTCCGCGCTATGTCAATCACCAATTCGAACCGAACGGTTCAGTATGACTGACTTACCCCAGAGAGATTATCATGTCTTCGAACGCGTCCGCCACCGCTGAAGTCCGCACGTTTCCCAACGCCAAGGTCCAACCGTCGACCGAAGCCCCGGAAGTGCCCGTTCAACCCGCTCCCGCGGCGCCTGTCGAAGCCCCGGCCAAGAAGAAGCGTTCGGTCCGCTCGCTCCTTCTGCCGATCATCGGGCTCGGCCTCCTCGGCGCCGGTTCCTGGTACGGTTACAACTACTGGRCCGACGGCCGGTTCATGATCTCCACCGACGATGCCTATGTCCAGGCCGACATGTCGTTCGTGTCGCCGAAAATATCCGGCTATGTCGACAAGGTCCTGGTGAGCGAGAACCAGCACGTCAAGGCCGGTGATCCGCTGTTCATCATCGATGACGGCGACTACAAGATCGCGGTCGCCCAGGCCRAGGCGCAGATCGCYACGCTGTCGAAGACGCTCGACCGCATCGACGCCCAGACCAAGGCCGCGCACGCCTCGCTGGCGCAGGCCGAGGCGCAGAAGACCGCCGACCAGGCCGCCGCCGACAATGCCCAACGCGCCCAGGAACGCGCCGCGCAATTGCTCAAGACCCATGTCGGCACGCAGGCCCAGCTGGACGACGCCCAGACGGCGCTCGACCAGGCCAAGGCAGCGCTTGCCGGTGCGGATGCGCAGATCACCGCGGCGCAAGCCAATATCGGCGTGCTGGAAGCCCAGCGGGCGGAGCAGGCCAGCACGCTCGCCTCGCTGCAGCTCACGCGCGACAAGGCGCAGCGCGACCTGTCCTTCACCGTGCTCAAGGCGCCCTATGACGGCGTCGTCGGCAACCGCTCGGTCGAGCAGGGCGACCTCGTCAGCCCCGGCCAGAAGCTCGCCGTCGTGGTGCCGATGGACAAGCTCTACATCGTCGGAAACTTCAAGGAGACGCAGCTTGGCCGGCTGCTGCCCGGCGAGAAGGTCCGCATCACCGTCRACGCGATCGACGGCCAGACCTTCGAGGGCAAGGTGTCGTCGCTGGCGCCGGCCTCGGGGGCGGTGTTCTCGCTGCTGCCGCCGGAAAACGCCACCGGCAACTTCACCAAGGTGGTGCAGCGCGTGCCCGTGCGCATCGACGTGCCGGCCGATGTCTTGAAGACCGGCAAGCTGCGCGCGGGCCTGAGCGTCGTCGTCGCCGCCGATAGCCGCACCGCGCCTGCCGCGACGAACTAGGCACAGGAGCGGCCCAGCCGCCGCCCCCGCTTTTTCCAGGAGGCCATGTCATGGCAACCGCAACCATTACCGCAGGATCGGCGCCGGCACGGCCGGCGGCCGCCGCGAGCGCCGACCATATGCCGGCCCGCCGCGTCATCGCCTTCCTGGCGATGGTGTTCGGCATGTTCATGGCGATCCTCGACATCCAGATCGTCTCGGCATCGCTTGCCGAAATCCAGGCTGGCCTCAGCGCCAGCTCCGACGAGATTCCGTGGGTGCAGACCGCCTACCTGATCGCCGAAGTGGTGATGATCCCGCTGTCCGGCTTCCTCAGCCGGATGCTGTCGACRCGCGTCCTGTTCACGATCGCCGCCGCCGGCTTCACCGCGGCCAGCGCGCTCGCCGCGACGGCGACCAACATCGACCAGATGATCGTCTACCGCGCCATCCAGGGCTTCATCGGTGGCGGCATGATCCCGAGCGTCTTTGCGGCCGCCTTCACCATCTTCCCGCCCTCGCGCCGCGCCGTCGTTTCGCCGATGATCGGCCTGGTGGCGACGCTTGCCCCGACCATCGGCCCGACCGTCGGCGGCTACATCAGCCACGCCATGTCCTGGCACTGGCTGTTCCTGGTCAATGTTGTGCCGGGCATACTGGTGACGACGGCCGCCTGGTCGCTGATCGATTTCGACAAGCCGAACCTGAAGCTGTTCAGCAAGTTCGACTGGTGGGGACTGGCCGGCATGGCCGCCTTCCTCGGCTGCATGGAATATGTGYTGGAGGAAGGCCCGAACAATGACTGGCTGCAGGAYCAGGCGGTGTTCATCTGCGCCATCATCATGACCATCGGCGCGGTGGWGTTCTTCTGGCGCGTCTTCACCGCCGAGGAGCCGATCGTCGACCTTCGCGCCTTCAGCAACGTCAACTTCGCCTTCGGCTCGATGTTCTCCTTCGTCATCGGCATCGGCCTCTATGGGCTCACCTATCTCTATCCGGTGTTCCTGGGGCGCATCCGCGGCTACGATTCGATGATGATCGGCGAGGCGCTGTTCGTCTCCGGCCTGGCGATGTTCTTCACCGCGCCCATCTCCGGCATCCTGTCGCGCAAGATGGACCTGAGGCTGATGATGATGATCGGCTTCTTCGGCTTCGCCACCGGTACGTGGTGGATGACGCATCTGACCGCCGACTGGGATTTCTACGAGTTGCTCATCCCGCAGATCCTGCGCGGCTGCTCGATGATGCTGTGCATGGTGCCGATCAACAACATCGCGCTCGGCACACTGCCGCCGGAGCGGCTGAAGAATGCGTCGGGCCTGTTCAACCTGACCCGCAACCTCGGCGGCGCCGTCGGCTTGGCAATCATCAACACGGTACTGATCGACCGTAACGCCTTCCACTATGCACGCCTCTCCGAGCATGTGGAATGGGGAAGCCAGGCCGCCCAGGCCAAGCTGCAGAACATGACGCTGAACTTCCAGCAGACCGCCGGCCTCGACGCGGGCAACGCCGCGATCTCGAAACTGTCGGGCATGGTGCACCAGCAGGCATCGCTGCTGTCCTTCATGGACGTGTTCTTCATGCTGACGGCRCTGTTCGCCACGCTCGGGCTGTTCGTGCTGTTCATCAACAAGCCGGCCGAGCAAGGCGGCGGTGGCGGCGGAGGCCATTGAGGAAGCCGGAACCCCCGCCTGGCGTCCTCAACGCGACCCCGGAAATCGGCAACGATTTTCGGGGTCATTTTTTCGGGAAAGATCGAAGGCATTGCGTGCCTGTGCCCGATGGCGGCAAGCACAGAAAGATCGCTCAGGCCGCTGCCGGCTTGAAGCTCAGCGCCACGCCGTTGATGCAGTGGCGCAGCCCGGTGGGCGGCGGGCCGTCGTCGAAGACATGGCCGAGATGGCCGCCGCAGCGCCGGCAATGCACCTCGGTGCGGATCATGCCGAGCGAGCGGTCCTCGGTCTTGCCGATGGCGTTGGGGATCTCCTGCCAGAAGCTCGGCCAGCCGGTGCCGGAATCGAACTTGGTCTCCGACGGATAGACCGGCAGGTCGCAGCCGGCGCAGGCGAAGATGCCCTTGCGATGCTCGTTGAGCAGCGGGCTGGTGCCCGGATATTCGGTGCCCTGCTTGCGCAGCACGTCGAAGGCGGCGTCCGAAAGAATGGCATGCCACTCGGCGTCGGTCTTGGTGACCTCGAAGGTTTCGCCGGCGAGCGCCGGCTTGGTGCCCCCCATGCGCAACGCCGCTCCGGTGCCGAGGATCAGTGCGGTGACGGCGGCACCGCTCCAGAGAATTTCGCGACGGTTCATGACCGTTCCTCCTGACGTGATCTTACAAACTGTGGCGCCGCCGGAAAATCAAAAGCCGGTGACGGCCCGCCTGCGCCACCCCGCATCGACCCAAGCCCTGGCGATGCGGAGCGGCGCTTGTCGACAGCACGGATCGCGGGAGGGAGACCGTGCGGCCGGCGGGGACAAACCTCATTTCGCCGGCCGCACCCGCTTTGTTACATCTTCGGCAGAAGAACCTTGTCGACGACATGGATGACGCCGTTCGACTGGCGCACGTCGGCGATCGTGACATGGGCGACGTTGCCGTTTTCGTCGGTCACCGTGACCTTGCCCTTCTGCGACTTCAGTGTCAGCGCGCAGCCGCCGACTGTCTTGACCTGATGCGCGCCGCCGTCGGCCTTGGCCATCTTGGCGACGTCGGCGGCAAGCGCCCTGGCGGYGATGACGTGGCAGGTGAGTATCTTGGTCAGCTTGTCCTTGTTTTCCGGCTTGAGCAGCGTTTCGACCGTGCCGGCCGGCAGCGCGGCAAACGCCTCGTTGGTGGGYGCGAAGACGGTGAACGGACCGGCGCCCTGCAGCGTGTCGACCAGGCCGGCGGCCTTGACGGCTGCGACCAGCGTCGTGTGGTCCTTCGAATTGACGGCATTCTCGAYGATGTTCTTCTTCGCATACATCGGCGCGCCGCCGACCATCGGATTGGCGGCATAGGCAACGGCGCCGAGCGCGGAAAGGCCGATGGTTGAGGCGAGCAAAAGGGTGGCGAGTTTACGCATGGTGTCAGTCTCCTCGGGCTGGTTTTTTCCCGTCGTTGGGAACGCGAAGAGATACGGACGTGAAAAAACTTAGTTTCGCGCGCCGCCCAGGATTTTTGTTCGGCAGTCGAATTCGAGCCGCATCATTCTCCGGTGCAGGAAAATCCCAGGTGCGCATATAGGGAGATAGACCTGCGGCGCCCTCACGGGGCCGTTTCGGGCGAGAACGATCAGATGCCCTTCAGGTCGCCCGCGGCGACGACGGGGCCGGTCGGCTGGCCGGTCGGCGAGCCGCCGGCCGGCTCGAGGCTGACGGCGAGCACGGCGCCTTGCGCCAGCTTCTGCTGGACGGCCGGCGAGACGGCCATGCGCGCGGTCTGCCCGGCCGGGATGACGCCCATGGAGACCGGCGCGTTCTTGCCCTCGATCATCCACAGCTCGAAGTCCTTGCCGGCGGCGCGCTCGCCGGAAACGAGCGAGAGGCCGACCTCGCGGCGGGCCGCGTCATAGACGGCGAGATATTTGACATTGCTGTTTTCGGCGGCGAGCGAGGCGACCAGCCTGGTCTCGGGCCGCGGCGCCGGCGGATTGATCAAGGGCAACGCGACATAGACGGCCAAGGCGGCAATCGCGGCGACTGCGAGGCCGCGCCAGAAGGCAAGGCTCGACCACAGGCCGGCGCGCGGCTCGGCAGAGGTGGCCGCGGACGAGGCAAACAGGCGCCGGTCAATCGCTGCCTTCACCGAGATCGGGGGCTCGACCGCGGCATAGGCGCCCGCCATAGGCGCAAAGTGCGCCTCCCAGGTGTCGACCAGGCGAGCGAAGTCCGGTTCTGTGTCGATGCGGCGGGAGGCGATCCGGCGTTCGTCGGCTGTCAGAACGCCGAGAACGTATTCGGCAGCGAGCAGGTCGTCGCCTCCGCGTTCCGGTCCGTTGTCTTCTCCCAGCGTCATCTTTCCAGACATTCTCTAAGCTTGAGCAGGCTTCGCCGCAGCCWAGTCCGCATCGTATTCAGCGGAACCTTGTGGCGCTCCGCCAGTTCGGCATAGCTTTCGCCGTTCAGATAGGCGCCCCGGACCGCCGCGGCCCGGTCTTTCTCCAATTCGTCGAGGCAATGGTGGATGCGTTCGGTCTCGCCGCCCGCGACAGCCATGGCCTCGGGCCCCGGCGTCGGATCGGCAACGTCGAGGGCTGCATCGATGTCGGCGGAAGGAACGCGMCGCGCCCTGATGCGGTCGATCGCATGGTTGCGCGCAATGGCCACCAGCCAGGAAATCGGGCTCAGATCGGAAACGGCGAAACGATCCGCCTTCGTCCAGATCTTGACGAAGACCTCCTGCAGCGCYTCTTCCGCGTCTCCCCTGTCCCTCAAGACACGAAGGCAGACGCCGAAAAGTTTCCCACTTGTCTGYTTGTAGAGCAGATCGAACGCAGCCCGGTCCTTCATCGAAGTCCGGACGATCAGTTTGCTGATGTCCTGYGGCCCCATGCAGGCAAATTAGAAGATTGCGATCTATTTGCAACGGCRCTGGCGGTGTTGTCCACCAACGGTTTCCGCAACGTCAGCACATCCGGTCATCTTGCTGAATAGCAGGTCGAGGAAACTAATCGCGATTTCGATTTGCAGATTCGTGCGATAGCCTTCGGCAAAAGAGAGGACGGCGATGTCGATCGAACGCGTGCTTTGGGAACAGGATGCGACCGGCCTTRCCGGGCTCGTGCACAAGGGGGAAGTCTCGCCGCAGGAGCTGGTCGACGCGGCGATCGGGCGCGCCGAGGCGACACGGCCCGATATCAATGCCATAGCCACGCCGCTCTATGACACCGCCAGGGTGCGGGCGAAGGCGATCGACCGCAAGCTGCCGCTCGCCGGCGTGCCCTTCGCGCTCAAGGATCTCGGCATCGGCATCAAGGGCGTGCCGATCCATGGCGGCAGCCGCATTCCCGCCTTCACCGCCGATTTCAACTCGGTGATGGTCGAACGCTATCTGGCCGCCGGCCTGATCCCGATCGCCACCAGCACGTCGCCCGAGCACGGGCTGCGGCTGATGACGGAATCGGTGCGCTTCGGCATCACACGCAACCCCTGGAATACAGGCCACACCACCGGCGGCTCGTCGGGCGGATCGGCGGCGCTGGTCGCGGCGGGTGTGGTGCCGGCGGCGCACGCCTCCGACGGCGGCGGCTCGATCCGCGTGCCCTCGGCCTGCAGCGGGCTGGTCGGATTGAAGACCTCGCGCGGGAGGGTGCCGCTGACGCCGCTCACCAGCGAAAGCTGGTACGGCATGGTCGTCGACCACGCGGTCAGCCGCTCGGTGCGCGACACCGCGCTCCTGCTCGACCTGACGCACGGCGCCGATCCGCTTTCGCCCTATGCGGCGCCGCCGCCGAGGGGCTCCTTTGCGGCCGCCGCGGCGCGCGATCCGGGCAAGCTCGGCCTCGCCGTCTACCGCAAGTCGCCCCTTGGCCTGCCGATCTCGGTCGAAACGCTGCAAGCGCTGGACGCGGCGGTGGCGCTGGCGCGCGAGGGCGGGCACACGGTGGAAGAGATCGACCTGCCCTATATCGGCCGCGATTTCATCGCCGATTTCTGCCGGAGCGTCGCCTCCGCCGTTGCAGGCATGATGCGCGCCGAGGCGCAACGCGTCGGCCATCCGGTCACCGGCGAGGTCGAGCGCGCGACACGCGTGCTAGGCCGCCTCGGCGAATTGCTGTCCGCCGGCGAGGTCTATGACGCGGTGCAGCGGCTTAACGCCACCGCGCGGCAGATGATTGGGGAAACCGCGCGCTTCGATGCCGTGCTGATGCCGATCATCGCCCACCCGCCGCTCGCCTGTGGTTCCATGGATCCGAAGGGCGCGGACGAGCTCATCGAGAACCTGCTCGACAAATTACAGCTCACGGGACTGCTCAGGAACAAATCCTTTTTCGGGCAGCTGATGGACAAGAGCCTTTGGTTCACTCCCTGGCCAGCGATCCACAATGTCAGCGGCCAGCCCTCGATCGCGCTGCCGGTTCATGTCACGGCGGGCGGCTTGCCGCTCGGCATCCAGGCCGCCGGGCGGCCGGGCGACGAGGAGACGCTTTTGTCGCTCGCCGCGCAGATGGAGAAGCTTTCCGGATGGCTGAAGCGGCGCGCGCCGCTCAAGATACCCGCTTAGAGACCAAGCACGATTTCGCTATTGTGACCGCAAAGCCGTTTGCGACCGGCGGCAATTCCCGCTAAGAGGCCGCGATCCTTGCCGCTTGGGGAACGCACTGATGACGGACATCGCCGCCACCGCCGAAATGCAGGCCGCGCTGCTTTCCAGAGCGCTGCCCTACATGCAGCGCTACGAGAACAAGACCGTGGTGGTGAAGTATGGCGGCCATGCCATGGGCGACAACACTCTGGGTAAGGCCTTCGCCCGCGACATCGCGCTGCTGAAACAGTCCGGCGTCAACCCGATCGTCGTTCACGGCGGCGGGCCGCAGATCGGCGCCATGCTCAACAAGATGGGCATCGAATCCAAGTTCGAGGGCGGCCTGCGCGTCACCGACCAGAAGACGGTCGAGATTGTCGAGATGGTGCTGGCCGGCTCGATCAACAAGGAAATCGTGGCGCTGATCAACGCCGAGGGCGAATGGGCGATCGGGCTGTGCGGCAAGGACGGCAACATGGTGTTCGCCGAAARGGCGCGCAAGACCATGGTCGATCCGGATTCCAACATCGAGCGGGTGCTCGATCTCGGCTTCGTCGGCGAGYCGGTCGAGGTCGACCGCACGCTGCTCGACCTGCTCGCGCGCTCGGAGATGATCCCGGTGCTGGCGCCGGTGGCGCCCGGCCGCGACGGCCACACTTACAACATCAACGCCGACACTTTCGCCGGCGCCATTGCCGGCGCCTGCCGCGCCTCGCGCCTGCTCTTCCTCACCGACGTTCCCGGCGTGCTCGACAAGAACAAGAAGCTGATCGACGAGCTGACGGTGGCCGAGGCCAAGGCGCTGATCAAGGACGGCACGGTGTCGGGCGGCATGATCCCGAAGGTCGAGACCTGCATCGAGGCGATCGAGCGCGGCGTCGAGGGCGTCGTCATCCTCAACGGCAAGACGCCGCATTCGGTGCTGCTCGAGCTCTTCACCGAACACGGCGCCGGCACGCTGATCGTGCCGTAAAGATCGGAATCCGGCTAACATTTTCTATCCAAATGCCTGACGCCCTTCGATGGCAGGGACGGCCGGCCTGCGCGGCGGGCGCTGAAAAATCATCGAATTCTCTTCGGCGTCCTGCGGCTCGCCCCAGAAATCGGCAAGCGTCGGTCCGTCTTTCACGGGGCGGTCGCGGACCAGGAAACCCCAGACCTCGCGAAACCAGACGCGCCGCCCCATCTTCGTGTACCAGCGCATCGAATGCCGCTGCTCGGGATCGGGATGAAAGAGAATGYGCGCCAGTGCCTTTGGCCGCGACTGCACCGCAAGCTCGATCAGCTTGACGGCGAAGAACAGCATCCAGGGTTTCAGCCGGGTCATATGCAGCACCTGGTGCTTGTAGTCCCAGAGGCGGACGTCCCGCTGGATGACCTTGCGGTCCTTGGCGATGCGGAAGAAAGGCGTCCAGCGATGCGGCGTCACATAAAGCGCCTGGATCTGGTCGGGATCGTAGGCGATGAGCTGGCGAAAGCCGCGCCAGAGATCGCCGAGGYCCTCGTCCTCGAAACCGGCGACCCAGGTCGCCATCGACAGGATGCCGTGCTGGCGAAGCAGCCGGATCGCCTCGCGGTCGGACGCCGTGCTGCCGCCCTTGCGGATCAATGAAAGTGTGGCCTCATCGGTGTTCTCCATGCCGAGCAGCCAGCGGATGACGCCCGCCTTGCGWTAAAGATGCAGGATATCGGCATCGCGCACGATGTCGTCGGCACGAGTCGAACCGACGATAAGCACAGGCACGTTCTGCGCGATCATGGCCTCCAGAAAGGCACGCCAGGCTTTCTTCGAGGAGGTCGGATTCTCGTCCGCCAGGTTGACCAGCTCGACGCCGTGTTCGCGATGCAGCCAGGCGATCTCCTTGGCGAAGCTGACCGGATCGCGATGCCGCCAGCGGGTCCAAAAGCCGCGCTGGCCGCAATAGTTGCACAGATGCGGGCAGCCGCGTGAGAACTGCATGACCACCGCGCGCTTGCCGCCCCAATAGCTGTAGCGGCGATGGTCGATCAGCTCCCAGCCGACGCGATACGCGTCGAGGTCGGCAATCGTCATCGCGGCCCGGGTGGCCAAGGGCCGGCCGAGATCGTCGCGATAGGCTATTCCGGCGACGCCTGACGCAGGCCGGCGCCTTTCCAGCGCCTCGACCAGTGCCACCGCGGTCGCCTCGCCCTCGCCGCGCACAATGAAGTCGAAGGCCTCGGTTTTGGCCAGGATGTCGCGCCAGTGATAGGTCGGGAAGACGCCGCCATACACGATGATGACCCCGGGCGCGCGGGCCTTCAACATTTGCGCGATCCGCAAGGCCGTCGGATGCGCCGAGGTCGAGCCGGAATGGCCGATAAGGACGAGATCCGGATCGCCGGCCAGGCCTTCGTCGACCAGCGTCGAAAGCGGCATAGGGCCGAATTCGGCATCGACCAGGCGCACCCGGTGGCCGGCATCGAGCAGCGGACCGCCGATCGCCAGCAGGCCGAGAGGCGGCAGATGATCGTCGGGCACACGGCTGCCGATGGYCGTGTGAGGCAGGTTGATCAGGACGATGTTCATGGGCGGACCTCCTTGCCGGTCCGCCGGTGCTAGCCGCCGATGTCGAATACGCCTTGGCGCGGTTCAGCAGTTTCGGCGCAGCTTTCACACAGATTTGACGGGCGCGCCGTTCCCGTCGCGCATGCCGGGAAGCCGCCGCATAACGTAGGCGTCGAGGTCTTCCGCAAATCATTAAAGCGATATCTTAGCGATCTCTAATACACTTTCGCCTAAACTTTTATTAAAACTCTATCCATCTATAATCATTGCTGGGAAACCAAAAGGAATGCCCATATGGCGCTTAAGCCTGACCTGAAACTTGATGAAGCAAGCCTCATTACATCAACGTTGATCAAGAAGCACAAGGCGGCGTCCGCGGAGACGSTCGACGCTGTCGAGCTCAGGGCGAGAACTGCCCAACTCGCTCTCGTGCTGGACCTGGCCTACCAGGGCTTTGTGCGGAATGATCCAGCGGGACAAATCGTCGAACGCTTGGCGGGGCGATTGCATGAATTGCGCCGCGATGTCGCCCCCGCTCTGTGGCAGGAGCTGATTCCGATTGCTCAGCAGCACCGCGTGGCGAGCTACCTGAAACAGGATCCGTTCACGCGCTGGTCCTTCGAAAAGCCGCGCGGCTATTCGGGCGACGCGACGCTGCTGGWYWTYTWTTWCAAGCAKMMGASSGCMWACGAGATCGTCGCTTCATCGAGCGAGCTTGGCCGCGAGATCTTTGCTTATACGAGCGACGCGGCAAGTTCGGTGGCGGGGCGCGAACGTCGCGCCGTACTGGCCAAGACCGTCGACGAAACGGCGGCGCGGGTGGAGAATGCGGAAGTGCTGGCAATCGCCTGCGGCCACCTGCGGGAAGCCGAGCTCTCGGAGGCCCTTGCCGGGAAAAGATTGAAGCGCTGGATCGGTCTTGACCAGGACCCGATGAGCGTCGGCACGGTCAATCGAGACCTCGCCGGTACCGTAGTGGAGGCCGTGGACGGGTCCGTGCGCGGCCTTTTGCGGCGCGCCTACCCGCTTGGCACATTCGATCTCGTCTATGCGTCCGGCCTGTACGACTATCTGCCGCTCCCGGTCGGCGCGCGCCTGCTTCAGCGGGCCATGGAACTGGTCAAGCCGGACGGCGAATTCCTCTTTGCCAACTTCAGCGACGAGATCACCACCGACGGGTATATGGAGACCTTCATGGACTGGCCGCTCATCCTGCGTTCGGCCAGCGATATGTGGGACATCATCAATGCCGCGGTGGACAAGAACCGCGTTGACGCCGAAGTCTATTACGGATCAAACAGGAACATCGTTTACGGCTGGATCCGCAAGCGTGCGGATCTCGGAAGGCAGGCGTAGGCGATAGTAGCCTCACCAATCCATTTCGATTTGYGGTCGGGCCGGACAGTGGCCCGATTTTTGGATGGAGCGCGTATGCTGCGATAGTGCCGTTCGGCATATCCCGGAAATTGCTCCAAAGCGCGTCGCCTGAACCGGATTCAGGCGATGCGCTGTAAATCTTTGTTTTGATGCATTCCTTCCCCAAAACTTGGCGTGGATTTGGGGACACGTGCTAGGCGACGAGTTCCTGCCTGGTGCGCTCGATCTGTTCGATCKGAACGGGACGCCCGGTGAGGAAGCCCTGGATCGACTGAATGCCCATGTGCTGCAGCAAATTCTGCTGCTCTTTCGTCTCGACGCCCTCGACAAGCACCGAGTGGCCCAAATTGCRCAGAAGCCTGACCATGTCCTGCAGCAGGCTCAGGCCGCGAACCGTCTGGCAATCGTGCAAGAAACTCCGATCGATCTTGACGACGTCGAACTTGAAGCGACGCAGYCAGGCGAGACCCRCAAATCCGGTTCCGAAATCWTCCAGCCAGATTTGAACGCCCAGGGCTCGAAGCTGCTCGATGCTTCTGGCGGCCTGCGCCTCGAGGGAAATATCGCTGCCCTCAGTGACCTCGAGCGCCAGCTTCTGAGGCGCCATGCCGTGCCGGCCGAGGATCTCGGTGATATGCAGCGGGAAATTTGGAGCCTTGAGCTGAACGACCGACACGTTCGCCGACACGACCGCCCCCAATCCATGCTCGACCATGTCGGCGCAGGCCCGATCGATCAGCCACAGTCCGAGCTCCTCGATCCCGCCAGTCTRCTCGGCGACGGGTATGAACACGGACGGGCTGATCACGCTGCCGTCGAAGTCGCGCAGTCGCATCAGCGACTCATGGCCGAGCACCTGGCCGGAGGCCGCGTCGCGGATCGGYTGATAGACGACTGAAACAAGTCCCTCCGAAACAGCGTGCTTGAGCAGCTCCGAAAGATTCTGGCTGGCCCGCTTCTGGTCGACGGCCTGCGCGTCATAGATCGTGAGGGTCGCGCGGCCCGAGAACTTGGACGCATAGAGCGCGCGGTCAGCCTCCTGCAGCAGGATGCGAAGTTCTATGCTCTGATCGGCGCGCGTCAACGAGGCGCCGGCGCTGATCGTGACGATGTTGAGTTTGTCGTCCCGGTCAGGGTGGGAGATTTTCAACTTCTCGACGGCCCTGCAGAATTGATGGGTTATCTCGCGGAGATGGTCTCGTCCGGCGACCTTGCACAGCACGACGAATTCCTCGCCGCCGTAACGTCCCGYGATGGCATTGTTGACAGCCGCGGTCTCGTCGAACGTACGGGCAAGTTCGATAAGGCAGTCGTCTCCGGCCTGATGGCCGAGCCGGTCGTTGAACCGCTTGAAATAGTCCACATCCATGAGGATGACGCCTATTTCGTCATTGTCCCTGCCCCATTCCTTGCACAACTCCGCGAATTCCCGTGTGATCGCCCTGCGGTTCTTGAGCCCGGTGAGCGGATCCGTGTCCGCGATCTCGATGAGCTTTTGACCGTTCTCGACAGCGACCTGCTCCTGGATCTGCGCCTGAAGCGCATGCAGGAAGGTCTGGAACCGCTCCATGCTGAGGCGCCACGAAAGATAGAGCGACAGGACCAGGCAGTTCGCAAAATAGGTTGAAAGCACCAGGCGGGTGGCAAAGTCGGCCWGGAGGAAGAACAGCGTGGCGCTAACGAAGGCGACTGTCACGGTCGCGGACGACAGCGCTGAGAGCCATAGCCGGAAATTGAAGAAAAGGTTGGCCCCGAGAATAAACACGGTGCCGAAGACTATGAAATGGGAAAGCGCTTCCTGATGCGTTGTCCCGAGCGCCGACAGTAGCCATCCGATTGCGCCCGTCACGATCGCGAAGGCTGCAACGTAGTGCRGAGTGGTGAGGCTGAAGCCGCGTCGAGCGACGATTTCGACAAGCGYAAGGAAGACAAATCCAAGCGTCACGCGCGTCAGTACGACACGATCCGCAACGTCCGGAAAGAGGAACCAGTCGAAGGCGCCGTAGGCCATATAGCTCAATACGGCGCCCGCTATGCCCCAGCGGACAACCCTGCGATTCTRATCCGCCTTTTTCTGCAGGAGCAGCGCGAAAAGCATCGGATCCGCCGATTTCCACGGCGGGCGTGAAATCGCTTCGGTGACCTTTTGAGCCACATCCTCCGTCAGTTGCATGCAACGCTCCTTGGCGATCGTCCTGCGCATGAGCGGTTCGAGCGAGCGAATTCCGTCAAGTCCCCGCGAAAGGACGAAGGCAAGCCTGATCCATAATAAGACACTAATGTTGCTAACCGGCGGTAAACGGATCGCACGAACCGTCACAGGAGGGCCATCCGGTACGCAATTCATGCAACGAGCCGGGCGCCGGACATGCCGGGCCAGACTCCCGGGCTCGAGAGAGGAGAAGCGCGCAACGCTATGGCTGCCGCGCCATCTCCGGACATGTCACTGCTCAACATTGCGCGCACTTGAATTTGCCTTGATACCCGGCAAACCGCCCGGAACTGTCCCTGTTTTCAGATTCGTCGCTGAGAACTAGCAGCGACTCCGGCTCAGCGCCGCAGATGGCTGAGCGGCWCGTGGCCCGGCCCCTTGATGTTTTGCAGGACGAGTTGGGTGTGGACGTCGCGCACGCCGGGAAGCCGCATCAGGCGGTGCATGACGAAGGCGTTGAGGTCGTCCACCGACGGCACCATCACATGCAGCAGGAAATCGTGGTCGCCGGTCATCGTCCAGCAGGACGAGATCTCATCCATGCGCTGCACTG
>NZ_MDFL01000144.1 GCF_001854785.1 Mesorhizobium sp. ORS 3428 | reverse complement strand
CCTGACGCGCGAGAAGATGCGCGAGGACGTCAAGGCGCGTGCCCAGGTCAACGCCGAAGAGCGCGTTCTGGAGGCCCTCGTCGGCAAGACGGCGAGCCCGGCGACCCGGGACTCCTTCCGCAAGAGGCTGCGCGACGGCGAGCTCGACGACAAGGAGATCGAGATCGAGGTGGCCGACACCGGCACGGGCGGCATGCCCGGCTTCGAGATCCCGGGCATGCCCGGTGCCAATATCGGCGTGCTCAACATCAACGACATGCTGACGAAAGCGATGGGCGGCCGCCGGACCAAGGCCCGCAAGACCACGGTGYGCGATTCCTATACGCTGCTGGTCAATGACGAATCCGACAAGCTGCTCGACCAGGACGAGGTTGTGCGCCGGGCGCTGGAATCGACGGAGAATGACGGCATCGTCTTCCTCGACGAGATCGACAAGATCGCCTCGCGCGAGGGCGGCATGGGCGCCGGGGTTTCACGCGAAGGCGTGCAGCGCGACCTGCTGCCGCTGGTCGAGGGCACCACGGTCGCGACCAAATACGGGCCGGTGAAGACGGACCATATCCTGTTCATCGCCTCGGGCGCCTTCCACGTCTCCAAGCCCTCGGACCTGCTGCCGGAGTTGCRGGGCCGCCTGCCGATCCGCGTCGAGTTGCGCGCCCTGGAGAAGGAGGATTTCGTGCGCATCCTCACCGAGACCGAGGCCAGCCTGATCAAGCAGTACATCGCGCTGATGAAGACCGAAGGCGTCGATCTCGTCTTCACCGACGATGCCATCGATTCGCTCGCCGGCATAGCCGTCGATCTCAACGCCAGCGTCGAGAATATCGGCGCCAGGCGTCTGCAGACGGTGATGGAGCGTGTGCTGGACGAGATTTCCTACGACGCGCCGGACCGCCACGGCACGGCGGTCACCATCGATGCCGACTATGTGCAGAAGCATGTCGGCGATCTGTCGCGCAACACCGACCTGTCGCGGTTCATTCTCTAATGCATGTCGCCCAAAAGTGCGTAGCGGTTTTGGGAAAACGACATGCATCAAAACAAAGAGTTAAAGCGCGTCGCCTGAATCCGTTTCAGCGCGATGCGCTTTAACCGCAAAGTCCGGCGATGTGTGGCCAGATGGTACCATCTGGCCACCTTTCGTTCCGGCATGAGCTTGACCTGTCTCGACTCTGCCGGCCGCTTTACCTAGTTTGCCGCCGATTTCCAAAGCAGCTCCCGGAAAAGTGCCTAGCGGTTTTCCGTCCGGAATTGCATAAACAAATGGTTGGAGCGGGTTGGCGGTTTCATCGATAGCTGAGCCGCTCCAGAGCGGCGGCGCATGAAGAAACGCATATTCCTTTTCCTCGGCCTGGCATTGGYGACGGCGGTCGCAACAGCCGATGCCRCGACCATGGTGCCGCCGGGCAACCRCAACAGCGTGCAGCCGGATATTCCTGGCGCTTCCAGCCGGCGCACCCAGGCCACCAACACCACTTTCCAGRCCAAATACCGCAAGGTCTACGCGCTCCTGCAGAACGACGCCGAGCTTCGCGCCAAGATCAGCAAGGCGGCGGCCGCCTACGGCATCGATCCGATTCACATCGTCGGCGCCATCGTCGGCGAGCACACCTATAATGTCGACGCCTATGACAGGCTGCAGACCTATTACGTCAAGGCGATCTCTTATCTGTCGGGCAAGCTTACCTTCGCCTATGACGGCGAGGACGTCAGTGATTTCGTGCAGCGGCCGGAATTCAGGAAATGCGCCGGCATGGACGACAGTTACGATCTTTGGGAATGCCGCGAGCAGGTCTGGAACCATTCCTTCCGCGGCAAGACGGTCGGGGGCGAGAGCTTCCCCAATGATCGCTTCGGCGCCACCTTCTTCCAGCCCTACTATGCCGGCCAKACCTTCGGCCTCGGCCAGCTCAACCCGCTGACAGCGCTGCAGATGAGCGACCTCGTGCACAAGGTCTCGGGTCTGCCCAAGCTCGATGTCAACGATCCGAACACGGTCTACAAGACAATCATGGATCCCGACCTCACGCTGCCTTACGTCGCCGCCACCATCAGGAAGTCGATCGACGCCTACAAAAGCATCGCCGGCTTCGACATCTCGCACAATCCGGGCCTGACCGCCACGCTCTACAATGTCGGCAATCCCGAGCAGCGCGCCTATGCGCTGAAGGCGGAGAACGAAAAGCGCCGCGCCGCCGGCGAGCCTCAGAGGCTGCCCGAGGAGAACTATTACGGCTGGCTCGTCAACGACAAGCTGGACGAACTGAAGGCGCTGTTCTAGCCAGCGAACTGGCTCGGCGTTCGGATTCGCTCTCTTCCGGCCAATCCGTTACGGCTGCGACTCCAGAAAAGCCTCGAACTTGCGCAGTTCCTCCGGGTCCGCCTCGACGACGTGGCGCGGTTCCGGATAGATGCCCGACTGGATGTCGTCGGCATACTCACGAAACGCGGCGATGCGCTCGTTCTGCAGGCGCTCGAACTCCGCGGAGAAATCCCGGTAGCGCTTGGCATGGCGCGGATAGTGGCCGCGATTGCTGCCGAGCACGTCTTCCGAGAAGAGATATTGCGCGTCGCATCCGGCGCCGGCGCCCATCGAGATCATGATCAGCGGCGTGCGCCGCGAGATGGYGCTTGCGACGCCGRCCGGCACCACCTCGATCTCGGCGGCGAAGGYGCCGGCGGCTTCGAGGTCCTTGACCTGCTTCCACACGAACGCAGCGCTCTCGGCCGTCTTGCCGACCGCCTTGAAGCCGCCCGTCCAGGTCGCATGCGCCGGGATCAGCCCGACATGGCCGCAGACCGGAATGTATTCGTCGCGCAGGCGGCGGATGGTCTGCAGACTGGCCGAGCAATACATGGCGTCGGCGCTCGCCGCGCGCAGCTTCACCGCCATGCGCAGGATCTCGTCGGTAGTGGCGCCGAGCTTTATGCGTTCATCGCCGGGAATGGCAAAGCAGGTGGGCGCCGCGTCGCGAAAACGCGGATCGAACATGAGATCATAGGGGACCGAGATCATGTCGATGCCGGCGCGCTCGGCGGCCTCGGCCTCTTCCAGCGAGAAGACGCGCAGCTTGGAAAGCTGTCGCCTGCCCTTCAGCGATTGCAAATCGGCGACGGTCGGTCTGTTGCCTGCCATGTCCGTGAATTCCCTCAATTCCAGCGACCAAGCGGGTCTACGCCGCCAGCAGCGACTTCAGCTTGACCGCTTGCGATCCGAGCGCCTCAGGCGCCGGCGTGGCCCGCTTGGCAATCAGCATCTCCGCGAGGCGGATGTCGCGCGCCACCGCATTGCCAGGGCCGATGCCGCTGGCGGCGACCAGCCTTCCGTCCTCGGCCAGGTGGAACAGGATGAAGGCGCCGTCGTCGAGATCGCGCCGCACGACCCTGCGGCCCTCGTCCGAAAGCCCGGCGATCTGCAGCGTGAGCCCGTATTGATCCGACCAGAACCACGGCACGGCCGCATGCGCCTCGTTGGCGCCCAGCATGTTCTTGGCGGCGAGCGCGCCCTGCTCCTGCGCGTTGCGCCAAGCCTCCAGCCGCACGCGCCGGCCGCCATAGATTGCGAGCGGGAACGAGCAGCAGTCGCCGGCCGCGAAGATGTCCGGGTCCTCGGTGCGCAGCATTTCGTCGACGGYGACGCCGTTGTTGATCGCCAGCCCCGCTTCGGCGGCGAGCGCCGTCACCGGCACGGCGCCGATGCCGATCACGGCCAGATCGGCAACGACCTCCCGCCCGTCGGCCAGCGCGATGCGGACCTCGACGCCGTCGTCGGCAATCGCCGCGATGCCCTGTCCGGTAAGAACCGCCACGCCTTCGGCCTCATGCGCCTGGTGGATGATTTCGGCGATTTCGGYCGGCACGCCGCGCATCAGGATGCGCGGCTGCACCTCGATGACCGTGACCGTGGCGCCGAGCTTGCGCGCCGCGGCGGCAAGTTCCAGGCCGATGAAGCCGCCGCCGATGATGGCGACGCGGTTCTCAGGCCTGAGATGGGCGCGGATGGCGAGTGCATCGTTGAAGGTCCGCAAATACACGCTGCGTCCCCCAAGGCCCGGCATCGGCAGCTTGCGTGGCACGGACCCGGTCGCAAGCAGCAGCTTGTCGTAGGAAAGCGAAGAGCCGTCCGACAGGCGCACGACATGCGCGGCGCGGTCGATCGCCACGGCCCGGACGGAATGGATATGGCGGATCGAGCGTTCGGCCAGGAGTTCATCGCTGGCGATCGCCTTGATGGTTGGCGCCTCGCCGGTCATCGCCTCCTTCGACAGCGGCGGCCGCTCATAGGGCAGATGCGGTTCGTCGCCGACCAGCGTCACCGACCCTTCGAAACCGAGATCGCGTAAGGTGAGCGCGGCGCGCCCGCCGCATTCCCCGGCGCCGATGATGACCATTCCTCCCGCCATCGCCGTCACCCGACCTGAATGAGGACTTTGCCGGCGTCGACCTTGACCGGATAGGTCTTGAGGTTGACGCAGACCGGCGCGCCGCGCGCGTCGCCGGTCTTGTAGTTGAAGCGGCCATTGTGCTTCGGGCATTCGATGATGTCGTCCATCACCAGCCCGTCGGCGAGATGCACCTTCTCATGCGAGCACAGGCCGTCCGTCGCGAAATATTCGTCCTCCGGGCTGCGGTAGATGGCGTAGGTGCGGCCGGCGTGATCGAACCGCATCACGTCCTCTTCGTCGATATCTCCGGCCGCGCAGGCCTCGACCCAATCGCTCATGTCATCCTCCGGCGATAGTCTTGGTTGTGTCGGAACCGGTCACTCGGCCGCAGCCGCTGCCGGACTGCCGTTGTGCAGCTCTTCCCGATAGGGCTTTGCCGTTGGCGGCAGCTCGCGCTTGATGAAATACTCCTCGTTGCGCAGCTGGCGCAGGAAGGCGGGGATCATCTCGCGGTAGCCCGCCAGGATCGACGGCGTCGGCRCCGGCAGGTCGTGTTTGATCAGTTCATGCAGCTTGGGCAGCGCGTGATAGGGCACCATCGGGAACATGTGGTGCTCCACATGGTAGTTCATGTTCCAGTAGATGAACCGRCTGACCGGATTCATGTAGACGGTGCGGCTGTTCAGGCGGTGGTCGATGACATTGTCGGCAAGCCCGCCGTGCTGCAGCAGCCCGGTCATGACATGATGCCAGGCRCCATAAAGGCGGGGCAGGCCGACGAGCATCAGCGGCAGCCATGAGTGGAGATAGAGCGCCAGCGCGATGGTCGCGACATAGATGGCCAGCCAGGTGCGGGCGATGCGGATAGCCCTGGGCTGCTCCTGTTCGGGAATGAAGGTCTTCTCCGCGGCACTGATGACGCCGGCGGCGTTGCGCACCATGTCGGTCATCGCATGCCAGACGTCGAGAATGCCGAAGAAGTTCAGGACCAGGCGCAGAAGGTCCGGCGGCCGCATGACGGCGATCTCCGGGTCGCGGCCGACGATGATGGTGTCGGTGTGGTGGCGCGTGTGGCTCCAGCGCCAGGTCACCGGATTGCGCATGATCATGAAACTGGCGAATTGGTAGACGGCGTCGTTCATCCACTGGGTGCGGAAGGCCGTGCCGTGGCCGCATTCGTGCCAGCGGGAATCGGTCGAGGAGCCGTAGAGCGCGCCGTAGACGAAGAAGAAGGGGACRCACCACCAGGTGCCCCAGAACCAGGCACCGCCGGCGCCGCTGAGGATCAGCGCGCCGAGCCAGATGATGGTGTCGCGGATCGCCGGCTGGTCGGAGCGCTGCATCARCTCCTTCATCTGCTTGCGCGGGATCTCGGTATGGTACCACTCGGCCRCCGAAAGCCCGGTCTCGACCGCGAGCCTGGCGTCGCGTCCGGTCAGGCTGTAGTCGCGTCCGGACAGCGCCGGAGACGTGATTGCCGTCATTGCGGGTTCCTCCATCGCCGCCCGGCGATCTGCCCTTGTTCGGTCCGGGCTCGCGCATGGCTGGCTTCCACTTCACCATAGCGCCAAGCCATGATAGGCTCAACGTCACAAAGATAGATTCTATCATTTCCTATCAGAATGAGTTATTCTCAATCGGGCAAGCAATGGAGCATTCATGGCAAAGCGGCCGACCATTACCGATCTCGCGCGGGTCTCCGGCGTCAGCGTCGCCACCGTCGACAGGGTGCTGAACAACCGCCTGCCGGTGCGCGAGGAAACGGCGCGCCGGGTCTACGAGGCGGCGACCGATATCGGCTATCACGCCGCCGGCCTGATCAAGCAGCGCATGCGCCAGGAACTGCCGGAATACCGCCTCGGTTTCCTGCTGCTGCGCGGCAATGATGTCTTCTATGGCGATTTCGCGCGGGCGCTTGAGCTTGCGGTCGCCCAGTCGCAACGCTTCCGCGGCGTCGCGACGATCGACTTCGCCGCCTCGCTGGCGCCGGACGAGATCGCCGCGCAGATGCGCAAGCTGGCGGCGAAATCCAAGGCCATTGCCGTTGTCGGCCCGGACCACCCGACTTTGACGGCGGTGGTGGAGGCGTTGAAGGTGAGGGGGCAGCCRGTCTTTTCGCTGCTGTCCGACTTCGCCGCCGGCATCCGTGAGGGCTATGTCGGGCTCGACAACCGCAAGGTCGGGCGCACCGCGGCCTGGATGATCGCCAAGGCCGCGAAGAAGCCCGGCAAGGTCGCGCTTTTTGTCGGCAGCCACCGCTTCCACGGCCATGAGCTGCGCGAAATTGGCTTCCGCTCCTATTTCCGCGAGCACGCGCCGGACTTCACGGTGATGGAAACGCTGGTCAATCTGGAAGCCAACCAGGTGACCCATGATGCCATGCTCGATCTTCTGGCGCGTCACCCGGACCTTGCCGGCTGCTACGTCGCAGGCGGCGGCATGGAAGGCGCGGTCGCAGCGCTGAGGGCGGCGAAACCGGCGAACATGCCGGTGGTGATCTGCAACGAGATCAATGCCTTCTCGCGCGCGGCGCTTGCCGACAACATCCTCACCATGGTGATCTCGACACCGCTGGCGGCGCTGTGCCGCGAGCTTGTCGACCTGATGGCGCATGCCATCGAAAGCGGCGCCGCCAATGCGCCCGGCCAGACTTTTCTGCCCTTCGACATCTACCTACCTGAAAACATTTGAGCCGTCGCCCGCCGGAATGATGTGATCCATCAGGCTGATGGAATCCTTTCGCGGCGGCAAATCGTGCAGGATTCCGCTGAAGAATGCTTGCGTCTCCGGTCATGGAGGGCGCTGCACGCTTGCCAGGATCGAAAAACCGGCACGTCCATTCCGAATCTCCCTTGACGGCCGCAAGCGAAATGGAATAAATATTTCACCAACCGGGTATTTTGGTTCTTTCGTTCCGGAACATCTGTTTCAAACGGAGGACCAGGCGTTCCATTGTGCGAGGAAAACGCCGCCTGAGGCCATAGGGAGAGATTCCCCGGAGAGATCGRGGATTCCGGTTCAATCGGTGCAGCCGGACACCAAGTGGAGGAGAAATAAAATGAAGAAACTGCTTTTGGGCGTCGCGCTTTCGGCGCTGATGAGTTCGTCCGCCTTCGCCGCCAAGATCGGCGTGTCGATGGCCCTTTTCGACGACAACTTCCTCACCGTGCTGCGCAACGGCATGATCGCGYAGGCCAAGGGCATGGATGGTGTCCAACTGCAGGTCGAGGACGCRCAGAACGACGTGGCCAAGCAGCTCGACCAGATCAAGAACTTCRCCGCCTCGGGCGTCGACGCCATCATCGTCAACCCGGTCGACACCTCGGCCACCCAGGCGATGTCGGACGCCGCCGCCGCGGCCAAGATCCCGCTGGTCTATGTCAACCGCGAGCCGGTCAATGTCGACAAGCTGCCCGACAACCAGGCCTTCGTCGCTTCGAACGAGGCCGAATCCGGCACGCTCGAGACCAAGGAAGYCTGCCGCCTGTTCAAGGAAGCCGGCAAGAAGGAAGCCAATGTCTATGTGATCATGGGCGAGCTTTCCAATCAGGCCGCGGTGCAGCGCACCAAGGACATAGAGGAAGTGATCTCCACGCCGGACTGCAACTTCATCAAGATCATCGACAAGCAGACCTCGAACTGGAAACGTGATGAAGCGCAGAACCTGATGACGAACTGGCTGTCGTCCGGCAAGCCGTTCGACGGCGTCATCGCCAACAACGACGAAAGCGCTATCGGCGCCATCCAGGCGATGAAGGCCGCCAACGTCGATATGAAGTCGGTCGTCGTCGGCGGCGTCGACGCCACCCAGGACGCGCTGGCCGCGATGCAGGCGGGCGATCTCGACGTGACCGTCTTCCAGGACGCGGCCGGCCAGGGTGCCGGAGCGCTCAACGCGGCGCTGAAGCTCGCCAAGGGCGAGAAGGTGGAGCACAAGGTCTACATCCCCTTCCAGCTCGTCACGCCGGCGAACATCGACAAGTTCCTGAAGAAGAACTGAGGCTGCGCCAACGCAATTCCAGGTTCGGAATTGCGTGAAAACTCTGGAGCGGCGCTCCGACGCATCGGACTGGCTGAAACCGGCTGCTGACTGAGCAGCGCCGCTCCCTTCCTTCTCCCGCCTCACCGGGCGGGAGAGCGGGGGCGGTCATTCGGAGGAAGAAGACGTGTCACAGACATCGCATGGCATTGGCGGCTTGAGTTACGACGCCAAGAAGCGCCCCTGGCCCGCCGAATTCAACGTGTTCCTGGCGCTCGTCATTCTCGTCGGCGCGTTCGAGCTGATCGGCCGGGTCTTCCTCGGCGACAGCTTCCTGTTCAACACCCGCGAGAACGTCGCGGGCATCTTCAATGAGCAGCGCCTGCAGATCATCATCCTGCAGGTGTCGATTGTCGGCATCATCGCCATAGGCGTCACGCAGGTCATCATCAGCGGCGGCATAGACCTGTCCTCGGGCTCGATCGTCGGCGCCACCGCCATGATCGCGATGAGCTTCGCGCAAGTTGCGACCGTCAACGGCAATCCCAACCCCAAGGCAATGTTCATCGCCTATGGCTGGACCGACCTGCCGGTCATCGTGCCGCTGCTGGTCGCGGTTGGGTGCGGCTTGCTCGCCGGCCTGATCAACGGCTTGCTTATTGCCTACACCCGCATTCCGCCTTTCATCGCCACGCTCGGCATGATGGTCACCGCCCGCGGTATCGCCAAATGGTGGTCGAAGGGCCAGCCGATCTCGTTCCYGACCGACAACTTCGCGGCGATCGGCAAGGGCCTGATGCCGGTCATCATCTTCATTTCGCTGGCGATCCTGTTCCAGCTCATCCTGAGCTACACCAGATATGGCAAGCACTGTTACGCCATCGGCTCCAACGAGGACGCCGCGCGCATGTCCGGCATCAAGATCGCCAACCATAAGGTGCTGGTCTATGTGATTGCCGGCATCCTCGCCTCGGTCGCCGCGGTGGTGCTTTCCTCCAAGAACCTCACCGCCCAGGCCGGCATGGGCGTGATGTACGAGCTCGACGCGATCGCCATGGCGGTCATCGGCGGCGTCTCGCTGTCGGGCGGCCGCGGGTCTATCATCGGCACCGTGATCGGCTCGCTGATCTTCGGCGTCATCATCTCCGGCTTCACCTTCCTGCGCCTCGACGCCTACTACCAGGAGATGGTCAAGGGCGTGATCATCGTTGGCRCAGTCGTTCTCGATCAATGGCGCCAGCGCCGCCGGGCGATAGGAGCTTGACTATGTCCGACATCGTTCTGAAGACCGAAAACCTCACCAAGCATTATGGCGGCGTGCACGCGCTGCAGGGTGCGAACTTCGAGCTGCGCAAGGGCGAGCATGTCGCCATCATGGGCGACAACGGCGCCGGCAAATCGACCTTCGTGCGCCAGATCACCGGCGTCGAGCAGCGCACCGAAGGCAAGATCTGGTTCGACGGCAACGAGGTGAACTTCGCCGGCCCAATTGAGGCGCGCGAGGCGGGCATCGAGACCGTGTTCCAGAACCTCGCTTTGGCCGACGACCTCGACGTGCCGTCGAACCTCTTCCTCGGCCGCGAGAAGGTGCTGTTCAATCTCGGCCCCTTCTCGATCCTCGACCGCAAGGCCATGCGCAAGGCGACCGAGGCGGCGCTGATCCRCACAGCGGTGAAGATTCCGAATCTCTCCAGCACCATCCGCCACATGTCCGGCGGCCAGCGCCAGTGCGTGGCGATCGCCCGCACCGCGACCTTCGCGTCCAAGCTGATCATCATGGACGAGCCGACAGCGGCGCTCGGCGTGCAGGAGACGGCACAGGTCGAAAACATCATCCGCACGCTGAAGGAAAACGGCGAGCCGCTGATCCTGATCAGCCACAACATGCGCCAGGTGTTCGACCTGGTCGACCGCATCGTCGTCTTCCGCCGCGGCCGCATCGTCGCAAACCTGCGCAAGCAGGACACCGACGGCAACGACATCGTCGCCTACATCACCGGCGCCAAGACCGGACAGGCGGAACTCCAGGCCGCCTGACGAGTCGTCACGACGGGATCACCAGRAATCGTCCGCGCCGGCAGGCGCGGACATGTTTTAGAACCACCCTCAAAGGACATTCCATGACCCTCCGCTTCGCTCTTCTCGGCGCCGGCCGTATCGGCAAGGTGCATGCCCGCGCCGTTGCCTCCAACCCGCAGGCCAAACTGGTGGTCGTGGCCGATGCCTTCGAGAAGGCGGCGACTGAGCTCGCCTCCGCCTACGGCGCTGAGGTGCGCACGATCGATGCCATCGAGCAGGCCAAGGACATCGACGCCGTCATCATCTGCACCCCGACCGATACCCATGCCGACCTCATCGAGCGCTTCGCCAAGGCCGGCAAGGCGATCTTCTGCGAGAAGCCGATCGATCTCGACGTCAAGCGCGTCGAGCAGTGCCTGGGCGTGGTCGAGAAGGCCAACGCCACGCTCATGGTCGGCTTCAACCGCCGCTTCGATCCGCATTTCGCCGCCGTCCGCAAGGCGATCGATGACGGCGCCATCGGCGACGTCGAGATGGTCACCATCACGTCACGCGATCCGGGCGCCCCGCCGCTCGACTACATCGCCCGCTCCGGCGGCATTTTTCGCGACATGACCATCCATGATTTCGACATGGCGCGCTTCCTGCTCGGCGAGGAGCCGGTTGCGGTCAGCGCCCATGCCTCGGTGCTGGTCGACAAGAAGATCGGCGAAGCGGGCGATTTCGACTCGGTCAGCGTCATCCTCGAGACCGCGTCGGGCAAACAGGCCGTCATCTCCAATTCGCGCCGCGCCACCTATGGCTACGACCAGCGCATCGAGGTGCATGGCTCGAAAGGCATGGTCGYGGCCGAGAACCAGCGGCCGGTGTCGATCGAGCTCGCCAACGACAAGGGCTACACGCGCCCGCCGCTGCACGACTTCTTCATGACCCGCTACATCGACGCCTACGCCAACGAGATCGCGRCCTTCATCGCCTCTGCAACCGCGGGCAAGAAGGCGGCGCCGAGCGGCAAGGACGGACTGATTGCGCTGAAGCTGGCGGATGCCGCTTTGCAGTCGGCGAAGAYGGGCAAGACCGTCCGCGTCGACTAATTCACGGGCGAGCGTTTTGAGGACGGTCAGGATGTCGGTCGCAGGGTTTGGTGATTAGCCGGAACATCATCACGTCCTCATCCTACGGYGAAGCAAGGAGCGAAGCGACGCGGCGCAGACGATAGGATCCATGCCGTGACATCTGAGCGATGCTAACGGTGCTGAATTCTGCTCCGCCGCCTTCTTCGGCTGGGGTCACGGCATGGAATCCTAAGGTCTTCGCGACGGAGGTTCGCTCCTGCTTCGCCCCAGGATGACGAGGTTGAGGACGCTTCGACCAAGTTCTCGACGTTGCGAAGGCACCGGAGAACCGATCGGAACCTAAATGAATCTTGGGAAGCCATTGGTAATCAAAAACATAGGAGCAGAGCGATKAACGGTTTGGCCGGTCGCAATTCTGAAACGCGCGCCATCGTCACCGGCGGCGYGCAAGGCATCGGCTTTGCCGTTGCCGAGGCCCTGGCCGAGGAGGGCTGCCGCGCGCTGGCGCTGGTCGGCCGCTCGCAGGAGAAGGGCGACAAGGCGGTTGCCGCGCTGAAGAAGAACGGGGTCGACGCCATCTTCATCAGTGCCGATGTCGCCAAGGTCGCCGATTGCAAGCGCGCCGTCGCAACGGCGCTCGCCCATTTCGGCACACTGAACGCGCTGGTCAACGCCGCCGCCACTTCGGCGCGCGGCTCGCTGGTCGAGACATCGGAAGAGCTTTTCGACCAGATCTTCGCCACCAATGTGCGCRGACCCTTCTTCCTGATGCAGGGCCTTGTCGCGCATCTCCTGGAGCGCAGGGCGCCGGGCTCGATCRTCAACGTGCTGTCGATGTCGGCGCATGCCGGCCAGTCCTTCCTCACGCCCTATTCGACCAGCAAGGGCGCGCTGATGACGCTGACCAAGAACGTCGCCAGCGCCTATCGGAAGAACCGCGTCCGCTGCAACGCGGTGCTGCCCGGCTGGATGGACACCGAGGGCGAGGCGATTGTGCAGAAGAAGTGGCATGACGCGCCGGACGACTGGCTTGAAAAGGCCGAAGCAGCCCAGCCGATGGGCCAGCTGGTCAAGCCGGCGCAGCTTGCCCGGCTGATCACCTA
This sequence comes from Mesorhizobium sp. ORS 3428, assembly GCF_001854785.1. GTDB lineage: Bacteria > Pseudomonadota > Alphaproteobacteria > Rhizobiales > Rhizobiaceae > Mesorhizobium. Next base: position 21,193 of record NZ_MDFL01000144.1, on the reverse strand, counting down.
TATGCTGAGCCCGCAGGCCGGCGTCATGACCGGCTCGCTGGTCGACTACGACCAGAACATCGCCGGGGTGATCGGGGAGTAGGGCTGGGCAAGAGCCGTAGAAAGGTTGTTCCCGTTCGTTCCATTTTCAGGCGCGCGCCGCCCTTCACCTGCCTGCCGGCATCCTCTCCCTGTAAGTGACGGGGAGAGGAGCGCTCTCATCGCCGATTTCGCCAATCGCCGGCGTTGCAGAGGGAACGCCGAGATAGCATCCAGCCCTTTCTCCCCGTCACTTACGGAGAGAAATGCCCGGCAGGGCAATGAGGGGCGGCGCTTACATCGACAATTGGCGATGCCAAACGCGCGCCCGCATCATCAGCCACGTGACAAGCAGCCCGGCTTCGACTATATGAGCCGCATGATCCACCTGACCGCCTCGTTTTGGTACTTTTATTACGACAGCTCGCTGGCGGCGGGAGGATTGCGCTCGATCTGAAGATTGCAGCATCTAAATCCGAAAAGCCGCCAGACCTGGCGGCTTTTTCGTTTCAGCCGGCAGGTCTCCTAACCAGGAGCAGAAAGCCGTGTTGACCACCACAGACGACCTTCGGGTCAAGGAACTCAAAGTCCTGAGCACGCCGGACGAGGTGATGCGCGAGATACCGCGCTCACTGACGGCGACGCGCACCGTTGCCGCTTCACGCAACGCCATCCATTCCATCCTGACGGGGGCCGACGATCGACTGGTAGTCATCGTCGGCCCTTGTTCCATCCACGATCCGGTCGCTGCCGTGGACTACGCCAGCCGTCTGGCGGCACTGCGCGAGGCCCTGGCGGACCGGCTCGAGATCGTCATGCGCGTCTATTTTGAAAAGCCACGCACCACGGTCGGCTGGAAAGGCCTGATCAACGATCCCGACCTCGACGGCAGCTTCAATATCGACAAGGGGTTGCGCATGGCGCGCAACGTGCTGTCGGCCGTCAACAATCTCGGCCTGCCGGCGGCGACCGAATTCCTCGACATGACGACGCCGCAATACATCGCCGACCTCGTCGCCTGGGGCGCCATCGGCGCGCGCACGACCGAGAGCCAGATCCACCGCGAGCTGGCGTCGGGCCTCTCCTGCCCGGTCGGCTTCAAGAACGGCACCGACGGCAATCTGAGGATCGCCGGCGAAGCGGTGAAGTCGGCCGCCCAGCCGCATCATTTCATGGCGGTGACCAAGGGCGGCCGCAGCGCCATCGCGGCGACCACCGGCAACGAAGACTGCCACGTCATCCTGCGCGGCGGTGTGGTGCCGAACTACGATGCGGCAAGTATCGATGCCGCTGCCGTAGAGCTCGRCCGCATCGGTGTGGCGCCGCGGCTGATGATCGATGTCAGCCACGCCAACAGCGGCAAGCGTCCGGAGAACCAGCCGAAAGTCGCGCATGACGTGGCGGGGCAGATCGCGGCGGGCGACGGGCRCATCATCGGTGTCATGATCGAGAGCAATCTCGTCGCTGGCCGCCAGGACGTGGTGCCCGGCAAGCCGCTCACCTACGGCCAGAGCATCACCGACGGCTGCATCGACTGGGCGACCACCGAGACGGTTCTGCACGGTCTGGCCGGCGCCGTCGAATGGCGCCGGTCGGTGAAGCGGGAGCTGCTGGCAGCCAGACAAGGCGCCGCGTGAGCTGAGTCAAGGAGGGGGCGGCGATTACGCCGCCCTCAGTCCTTCCCACGCGGTGAACACGGAGACCGCGAATAAAAGCAATCCTGCCGTGCGTCCGGCCAGCACCGTAGCCTTCGGATTGTCGACCAGCAGCGCCCGGCTGCGGCCGGCGGTGATGGCGAGCCCGCCGTAGATTCCTGCCTGCGTGGCGACCGTGAGCAGTCCCATCATCGTCGCCTGCATCCAGATCGGACCGTAAGCCGGCTTCAGGAACTGCGGATAGACGGCAAGGATGAAGAGATAGGCCTTGGGATTGATCAGGCAGGTGACCAAGCCCTGACGGAACGCCTTCCAGGCCGAGCGGCTGGCCGCGGGCGCGTCATCGCCGACGGTGATGGAACTCCGCATCAGCGAAATGCCGATATAGGCCATATAGGCGGCGCCGGCGACCAGCAACGGCTTGAACAGGACCGGCACGAAATGCATGAGCAGGCCGACGCCGACCGCGCCGTTCAGCGTATGCACCGCGCCGCCGAGCATGATGCCGGCCGTGGCGGCCAGGCCCCGGTTGCCGCCGCCGGTCAGCGCATTGGCCAGCACGAACAGCATGTCCATGCCCGRCACGGCGATGATGCCGAACAACAGGATGAAGAAAAGCCAGAGGTTTTCGGCATAACTCATGTCAGTTGCCTGTTGTCCAATCCGCTAGGCCAATAAGGAATCTGTTGATTTTCAAACTGGTAGGCGGCCCTATAGGTCACCCCAACTGACGGGGATGTGTCAGTTGCGTTTCGTTTGGGTCAAGGAAATGCGGAAGGCCTCGCGCCTGTTCGAGATCATCCAGATCCTGCGTCTGGCCAGAAAACCGGTGACGGCGGCGACGATTGCCGAACGGCTGGAAGTGACGGTGCGCTCGGTCTATCGCGACATCGCGGCGCTGCAGGCGATGCGCGTGCCGATCGAAGGCGGGCGCGGCATCGGCTATATCCTGCGCCCCGGCTTCGACCTGCCGCCGCTGATGTTCTCGATCGAGGAGATGGAGGCGATCGTGCTGTCGCTGGCGCTGCTCGAGCGCACCGGCGATGACGAACTCAAGCAGGCGGCAAAACGCGTCGGCGCCAAGATCGCCGGCGCCGTGCCGCCGCCCTTGCGGCAGACGCTCGACGCCAACGCRCTGCATGCCTGGGGTTTTGCGGCGCCTTCGGCCTCGGCGGTCGACCTGGCGCTCGTGCGCCGCGCCATCCGCGACGAGGAGAAGCTCGACCTTGCCTATCGCGACCAAGCCGGCCGCGACACGCAGCGCACCATCCGCCCGGTCGCGCTGATCTATTACGCCGAGACCGCCAACATCGTCGCCTGGTGCGAGCTGCGCCAGGCGATCCGCAATTTCCGCAGCGACCGGATCGAGGCCTGCCAGCCGACCGGTCTGTGGTTCAAGGGCGAAGGCGAACGCCTGCGGCAGGTCTGGGTGGATGGCTGGGAAGTCAATGCCGCGGCCGCGGGTACGTGACGCCTACCGTACATCCATCCAGCGCTGCTCCTGAAACGAGCGCGCCATCGCGTGCACGGTGCGCTCGATCTCCAGCCCTTCGTCGAAGTCGATGACCCGCGCCGGCTTGCCGGCGATCCGCATCAGCAGCTCGCGGCATTCGATCATCTTGAGGTCGTTGAAGCCGAGGCCGTGGCCGGGTGCCGGCAGGAAGGAATCGTAAGGCTTGTGGTGCGGCGCCACCAGAATCGTGCGGTAGCCCTRYTCGGTCGGACGGTCGGYGGTGAGATAGAGCTGGAACTCGTTCATCCGCTCCTGGTCGTAGAGGATCGAGCCCTTCGAGCCGAAGATCTGGATGCCGATGCGGCCCTTGCGGCCCCAGGCCGAACGGTTGACCAGCAGCGTGCCGGCGACGCCGTTCTCCAGATGCATCAGCACGCTGGCAATGTCGTAGGTCTCGACCGCGCGGCGGCCGCCGGACGCGACCTTGCGGTCGGCATAGGGCTTGGCCATGTCGCACATGACGCGGGCGACGCGGCCGAACAGCACCTTGATCAGCGACAGCGGATGCACGGCGAAATCGTCGAGCGCGCCATAGCCCGAAGCCGCCTCATGCTTCCAGAAGAACAGCGCTTCCGGATCGGCCATGAAATCCTCGTCCATCTCGACGCGCACGAGAGTGACGTCGCCGATGATCTTTTCCTCGAGCAGCGCGCCAATGTGGCGGATGGCCGGGTTCTGGATGTAGTTATAGCCGAGCACGGCGACCTTGCCCGACTTCCTGGCTGCCTTCGCCATGGCCTCCGCTTCGGCGAAGTCCGGCGCCATCGGCTTCTCGCACCACAGATGTTTGCCGGCTTCAAGGATGGCGATCGCCATTTCCGGATGGAACTGGTTGGGCGTGGTCAGCGAGACGACGTCGACCTCCGGATCGTTGACCACGGCGCGCCAGTCGCCGGACCCCTTGGCAAAGCCGAACTCGCCCGCCTTGCGTTTTGCAAGCTCGTCATTGACCTCGCCCAGATGCACCAGCCTCGGCTTGTCGACATCGGGAAAGACGGTGCCGACCGCATTCCAGGCAATGGCGTGGCACTTGCCCATGAAACCCGTGCCGATGAGGCCCACTCCGACCATGTCGATTGTCTCCGCGCTAGAGCAATTCCAGGAAAAGCGTGAAGCGGTTTTCCGTCCGGAATTGCGTCAAAGGATTCGTATGGATGAATTAATCCATTTTCGCGGAGAATGGAACGTCCAAATCATTTTTATGGTGTTCTTGCGCGAAACCGCTATGATGAGGCAGGAGAGGGAAAGACCAGCATGGCCGTGGGCGGAGCGACGATGGACGAACGGGTGCCTCGCGATTTCGAGACGTTGCGCGCAACGATCCTGGAGCGGCGCGCGAGCCTGCCGAAGCGCATCGCGCAGATAGCCGCCTATGCGCTCGACAATCCCGACGACATCGCCTTCGGCACCGCCGCGAGCATCGCCGCATCGGCCGGCGTCCAGCCCTCGACGCTGATCCRCTTTGCCCAGCAGCTCGGCTTCGACGGCTTCACCAGCCTGCAACAGGTGTTCCGTGAGCGCCTGCGCGAGCGCAATTCCTCCTATGATGAAAGACTGGCCGCGTTGCGCGCCAAGGCCGAGGAAGGCGGCGGGCACCGGGCAATCTTCGACGGCTTCGTCGCCGCTGCCAGCACCTCGCTCAGCGACATTTCGCGTGCGCTGAATGATGCGCATTTCGARGAGGCGATCGCGCTTCTGGCGAAAGCCGAGACCATCTATGTCCTGGCCAAGCGCCGCTCTTATCCGGTCGCCTCCTACATCGCCTACGCGCTCGGCAAGCTGAAGATCCGCAACCAGCTGATCGAATCGGCTGCCGGACTGAACGCCGAGATGATYGGCTTCGCAACGCCGCGCGACGCCGTCATCGCCATCAGCTTCTCGCCTTACGCGCCGGCGACCATCGAGGAAACGCGTTCGATCGCCGAGCAGGGTGTGCCGATCGTCGCCATCACCGACTCATCCTTCTCGCCGCTCGCCCAGTTCGCCAAGGTCTGGTTCGAGGTGGCCGAAGCCGATTTCGGCGGTTTTCGCTCGCTGTCTGCCACCATGGCGCTTGCCATGGCTTTGACCGTCGCCGTCGGCGAGAAGCGGCGCGACACCGGCCGCAAGCGCAAGGCTTGAGCGACCTAGAGYGGTTCACCGTTTCACGGAAACGGCAAGCCGCTCTATCTCTTGTTTTGACGCAATTCCGGACGGAAAACCGTTTCACACTTTTCCCGGAATTGCTCTAGCAGGCGTTTTTCCATCCGGGAACACTCATTCCATATTGACTATGGATTGGAATTATTATTTCATATTGACGGCGCCGCGTTGCCTTTCGCGCGTGCCGCCCAAAACGACGCTGCTCTGCACAACAAGGCCGATGGGAGGTTCGAATGGGCGAAGCCGTGGAAGCGAAATATCCGCCGCTCGACGTCATCACGATCGGCCGCGCCTCGGTCGATCTCTACGGCCAGCAGATCGGGTCGCGGCTGKAGGACATCACCTCTTTCGYCAAGTCGGTCGGCGGCTGCCCGGCCAATATTTCCGTYGGCACGGCAAGGCTCGGCCTGCGCTCGGCGCTGCTCACCCGCGTCGGCGACGAGCAGATGGGCCGCTTCATCTGCGAGCAGCTCAAGCGTGAGGGCGTCTCGGTCGACGGGTTGAAGACCGACAAGGAGCGGCTGACCGCGCTGGTGCTGCTGTCTGTCGAGGACGAAGGCGTTTCGCCGATGATCTTCTACCGCTCCGATTGCGCCGACATGGCGCTCGCGGAAGAGGATATCGACGAGGCCTTCATCGCCTCGGCGCGCGCCGTCGTGGTCACCGGCACGCATTTCTCGCRCCCCAACAGCGATGCCGCCCAGCGCAAGGCGATCCGCTTGATGAAGGCCAAGGGCGGCAAGGTGGTGTTCGACATCGACTACCGCCCGAACCTCTGGGGCCTTGCCGGCCACGCCGAGGGCTTCGAGCGCTATGTCAAGTCGGATCGCGTCTCGGCGCAGCTGAAGACCGTGCTGCCTGACTGCGACCTCATCGTCGGCACCGAGGAGGAGATCATGATCGCCTCCGGCGCCGATGATTGCCTAAGCGCGCTGAAGACGATCCGCTCGCTGTCGCTGGCCACGATCGTGCTCAAGCGCGGTGCCAAGGGCTGCATCGTCTATGACGGGCCGATCAGCGACGACCTCGAGGACGGYATCGTCGGCAAGGGTTTCCCGATCGAGATCTACAACGTGCTCGGCGCCGGCGACGCCTTCATGTCCGGCTTCCTGCGCGGCTGGCTCGGCGGCGAAAGCTTTGCCACGGCGGCGACCTGGGCCAATGCCTGCGGCGCCTTCGCRGTGTCGCGCCTGCTCTGCGCGCCGGAGTACCCGACCTTCGAGGAGCTGCAGTTTTTCCTGAAGCATGGCAGCAGGCATCTGGCGCTGCGCAAGGACGAGGCGATCAACCACRTCCATTGGGCGACCACGCGCCGGCGCGACATTCCCTCTCTGATGGCGCTCGCCTGCGATCATCGCGTCCAGTTGGAAGATGTCGCCGCCAAAGTCGGCGCCGATAACGCGCGCATCCCCGACTTCAAGGTGCTGACGGTCAAGGCGGCGGCCAAGGTTGCCGCCGGCCGCGACGGCTACGGCATGCTGATCGACGAGAAATATGGCCGCGACGCGATGTTCGAATTCGCCCGCCATCCCTTTGCCTGGCTTGGCCGTCCGGTCGAATTGCCGGGCTCGCGGCCGCTGCGTTTCGAATTCTCGCAGGACATCGGCTCGCAGCTCGTCGACTGGCCGGTCGACCACTGCATCAAGTGCCTGTGCTTCTATCATCCGGACGATCCGGAAGCGCTGAAGACCGAACAGCAGCAGAAACTGCGCGCCCTGTTCGAGGCGGCACGGAAAGTTGGCCGCGAATTGCTGGTCGAGATCATCGCCGGCAAGCACGGCAAGCTCGACGACACCACCATTCCGCGCGCGCTCGAGGAGCTTTACGCGCTGGGCATCAAGCCCGACTGGTGGAAGCTCGAGCCGCAGGCTTCGGCAAGCGCCTGGGCCAGGATCGAGGCCGTGATCGTCAAGAACGATCCATGGTGCCGCGGCGTCGTTCTGCTCGGCCTGGAGGCGCCGCAGGACGAACTGGTTGCGGCCTTTGCCGCCACCGCGAATGCGCTCATCGTCAAGGGATTTGCCGTCGGGCGCACCATCTTCGTCAACGCCGCCGAACAATGGCTTGCCGGCAGGATGTYGGATGACGAGGCGGTGGCCGACATGGCCGCGCGTTTCGAGCAGCTGACCGAAGCGTGGCTTGCCGCGCGCGGCCGCAAGGCCGCATAACAGGGCGGCAGAAGGAAAGCCGGGAGGAAACGACAATGACCAAGACCGTTCGCCTGACGATGRCGCAGGCGCTGACCCGCTTTCTCAGCCGGCAGATGACGGAGATCGACGGCAGGAAAATGCCGATCTTCGGCGGCGTCTGGGCGATCTTCGGCCACGGCAATGTYRCCGGCGTCGGCGAGGCGCTCTACCAGGTGYGCGACGAACTGCCGACCTTCCGCGCCCATAACGAGCAGGCGATGGCGCATGCCGCGATCGCCTTTGGCAAGGCGAATTTCCGCCGCCGCTTCATGGCCGCGACCACCTCGATCGGCCCGGGCGCGCTGAACATGGTGACGGCGGCAGCCCTGGCCCATGTCAACCGCCTGCCGGTGTTGTTGCTTCCCGGCGATGTCTTTGCCAACCGCTTGCCCGATCCGGTGCTGCAGCAGGCCGAGGATTTCTCCGACGGCACGACCAGCGTCAACGACTGCTTCCGCCCGGTGTCGCGCTATTTCGACCGCATCACGCGGCCGGAACAGATCATCCCGGCGCTGAACCGCACCATGCAGGTTCTGACCGATCCGGCCGAATGCGGCCCGGTCACTCTGTCGCTCTGCCAGGACGTGCAGGCCGAGGCCTATGATTATCCCGAAAGCCTGTTCGTCGAGCGCGTCTGGACGCCGCGCCGGCTGCGGCCGGATCRCAATGAGCTGGCGGCCGCCGTCGCGGCGCTGAAGGGGGCGAAGAAGCCGCTGGTGATCGCCGGCGGCGGCGTCCTCTACTCGCAGGCGTCTGGCGAACTGGCGAAGCTGGTGCAGGCTACCGGCATTCCGGTCTGCGAAACGCAGGGCGGCAAATCCTCGCTGCCCGATRATCATCCGCTCAATATGGCGGCCGTCGGCGTCACCGGCACCTCCGCCGCTAACCGGCTGGCGGAGGAGGCGGATGTGGTGCTCGCCGTCGGCACCAGGCTGCAGGATTTCACCACCGGCTCCTGGGCGCTGTTCAAGAATGCCGGCCGCACCATCATCGGCTTGAACACGCAAGTCTTCGATGCCGGCAAGCATTGGGCGCTGCCGCTGGTCGCCGACGCGGTCGAAGGCCTGGCCGAACTCAATACCGCGCTGACGGGCTGGAAGGCGCCTAGCGCCTGGACCGACAACGCGCTGAAGGGCAAGCAGGACTGGCAGGCCGCCGCCGCCAAGGTGACAGCATCGACCAACGCCGCCTATCCGTCGGACGCGCAGGTGATCGGCGCTGTGCAGCGCRCCATGAGCTCTGGCGTCACCTTGCTGCATGCCGCCGGCGGCTTGCCGGGCGAGTTGCACAAGCTGTGGCAGGCGGGCGCGCCCGGCTCCTACCATGYCGAATACGGCTTCTCGACCATGGGCTACGAGATCGCCGGCGGCCTCGGCGTCAAGATGGCCAAGCCCGACCAGGAGGTCGTCGTCATGGTCGGCGACGGCTCCTACCTGATGCTCAATTCCGAGATCGCCACCTCGGTGATGCTGGGTCTCAAGCTCACCATCGTGCTGCTCGACAACCGCGGCTATGGCTGCATCAACCGGCTGCAGATGGCGACCGGTGGCGCCAACTTCAACAATCTCTTGAACGACGCGCGCCACGAGGTGATGACTGACGTCGACTTCGCCGCGCATGCGGCAAGCCTCGGCGCCGTCGCCGAGAAAGTGGCGTCGATCGCCGAGCTTGAGACGRCACTCGCCAGGGCAAAGGGCAACAGCAAGACCACCGTTCTGGTCATCGACACCGATCCGCTTGTGTCGACCGAGGCCGGCGGCCATTGGTGGGATGTCGCCGTGCCGGAAGTCTCGTCACGGCCGCAGGTGAATGCCGCGCGCAAGGCGTATGAGGACAAAAAGCAGATGCAGAGCATCGGTGATTGAAGACGGCGCTGCCCCTCGCCCTTACCCTCTCCCCGTAAAGAACGGGGAGAGGGGGTCGCCAGCGCCGGAGCTTGTCCCTTCTCCCCGTCCTTCACGGGGAGAAGGTRCYGGCAGGCGGATGAGGGGCAGGGCTGACCTGCGAGAATTTTGGACGATCCGAACCTGGAGTGACGACTTGAAAGCCAAACTGGGCATGTCCCCCATCGCGTGGTGGAACGACGATCTCGTGGAATTGAGCGATGACGTGTCGCTCGAGGAATGTCTGCGCCAGTCGCGCTCGGCCGGCTTCACCGGCATGGAGATGGGCCGCCGCTTCCCGAACGACCCGAAGGTGATGCTGCCGATCCTGAAGGAGGCGGACGTCACGCTTTGCGGCGGCTGGTTCTCCGGCACGCTGGTCAACGAGGATCTGGCGAAGAACAAGGATCRCATCCAGCCGATGATCGATCTGTTCAAGGCGGTCAACGCGCCCTGCATCGTCTATGGCGAGGTCGGCCGCTCCATCCAAGGTGACCGCTCCAAGCCCTTGGCCACCAAGCCGAAGCTCTCCGATGACGAGATGAAGGCGTATGGCAGGCGCGTCACTGAATTCGGGGAATGGTGCGCAGAGCAGGGCATGCCGCTCTCCTACCACCATCACATGGCGGCGGTCGTCGAGACCGAGCCGGAGCTCGACGCCTYCATGCGCCATTCCGGCGAAGGCATTCCGCTGCTGCTCGATGCCGGCCATCTCGCCTTTGCCGGCGGGGACGTGCTGCGCGCCATCGACAATCATCACAAGCGCATCAACCACGTGCATGTGAAGGACGTGCGCATGGGCGTGATCGACGGTCTCGACCGCACCAGGCAATCCTTCCTCGATGCTGTGGCGCTCGGYGCCTTCACAGTGCCGGGCGATGGTTCGCTCGATTTCGGCGCCATCGTCCAGAGGTTCGCTGAYTATGGTTATGAAGGCTGGTTCGTCGTCGAAGCCGAGCAGGATCCGAAGAAGAACCCGCCGCTCAAGATGGCTGAGGTCGGCCACAAGGAGCTGATGCGGGTGATGACAGCCGCCGGCTATACCGTGGAGACGCAAGGCTTCCCGGCGCAAACGGTGGATTAGCCGGCGCGCGCGGTTTATCTGATGCGCTTTGGGCAAGTCCTGGATTGGCGCGATGAAAGACTATGAGCATCCCTTCTTCCGGCCGCTGTGGCGGCGCGTCGCCRTCGTCGCCGTCTGCCTGGTCTGGTCGGTGATCGAGTTCGCCACCGGCACGCCGTTCTGGGGCGTTATAGCGCTCGGCTTCGCCGGTTACGCGGTGTGGCAGTTCTTCTATCTCTACAAGCCGGCCGAGGAGGGAAAGGCCCCGGCCGAGCCGAAGGAATGATTGGATGGAGGGCGCAGAGGTTTTGTGGATCGGACACTACGTGCATGACGGATCGCATACTTTCGCGGTTGGCCGGAACGCCCCTCGCTTCGTTATCCTAGGGTCTTCGCGACGGAGCTTCGCTCCTGCTTCGCCCTAGGGTGACGAAGTTGAGAGGGAACCGGCCAATCTCCAAGGTTTCGCGATAGTCCATCGGAATCTTAGCTGCGCCAATCGAATGTTAAGGAACTAGGAGAAACCCCGATGTCGAAACTGCTCGTCAAGGCCGACAAGGGCCACGGCCGCGTCGCTCATGTCACGCCGCAAAGCGCCGGTTGGACTTACGTGGGTTTCGATCTCCATCGCTTGCGGCCGGGCGAGACCGCCTCCGGCGAGACGGGCGACCGCGAGGTCTGCCTGGTCTTCGTCACCGGCAAGGGCAAGGCCTCTGCCGGCGGCAAGGATCTGGGGCTGCTCGGCGAGCGCATGTCGCCCTTCGAGGGCAAGCCCTGGTCGGTCTACGTGCCGCAGGGCTCCGACTGGTCGGTGACCGCTGACACCGAGCTGGAGCTTGCCGTCTGCTCGGCGCCGGGTCTCGGCGGCGGCCTGCCGGCCCGCGTCATTGCTCCGGACGATCTCGGCCAGGAGGTGCGCGGCAAGGGCACCAACACGCGCTACGTCACCAACATCCTGCCCGAGGGCAAGCCRGCCGATTCGCTGCTGGTGGTCGAGGTCATCACGCCCGGCGGCCACACCTCCAGCTATCCGCCGCACAAGCACGACCAGGACAATCTCCCGGTGGAATCCTATCTCGAGGAGACCTACTACCATCGCCTCAACCCGCCGCAGGGCTTTGCCTTCCAGCGCGTCTACACCGACGCCGACAGGAACGGCGCGCGCGACCTGGACGAGGCGATGGCGATCGAGGACGGCGACGTCGTGCTGGTGCCGAAGGGCTATCACCCCTGCGCGGCCTGCCATGGCTATGATCTTTATTATCTCAACGTCATGGCCGGCCCGAAGCGGACGTGGAAATTCCACAACGCGGCCGAGYACGAATGGTTGATGAAGGCGTAATTTTTCTCATCGCGCTCAACCTGTTGGTCCAGCTTGGAAAAATCGTCGGCTAAGGACCGACCGGGTTTATTTGCCTTCGAAAACCCGCGAAAGCTTCGTCAATCCGTCATGGAAATCACCTATGGCAGCGGACGGATGCATGTCGCCCAAAAGTGCGCAGCGGTTTTGGGATGACGACATGCAGAAAGCAAAGACTTGAAGCGCGTCGCACCTCTGCCACAGAGGCGCGACGCGCTTCGATGAGGACTTTCCATGCGCTACGCCATCTATTTCACCCCACACCAGGACGAGCCGCTGGCGCGCATCGCCGCCAATTGGCTTGGCCGCGACCCGTTCGGCGCGGCGACGCGGCCTGTCGAGGCCGTAGATGATCTGTCGGCGGCGGAAGTCGCCTTCCACACGGCCTCGGCGCGGCGCTATGGGTTCCATGCGACGCTGAAGGCCCCGTTCCGGCTGGCGCCGAACGAGACGGAAGCCTCTCTTCGCGCCGCGCTCGACAATTTCGCGGAAGTCACGCCGCCGGTTATCATTCCCCGCCTTGTCGTCGGCCAGATCGACGGCTTCTTCGCGCTGGTGCCGGAAGCGCCGCTGCTCCCACTCAACAGTTTCGCCGGCGAGGTCGTGCGCGCCTTCGACCGCTTCCGCGCGCCGCTGACCGAGGCCGAGATTGAGCGACGCAGCCCCGACTCGCTGAAGCCGGATGAGTTCCGCAACCTCTGTCAGTGGGGTTATCCTTACGTCTTCGAGACGTTCCGCTTCCACATGACGCTGTCCGGACGCGCCGGCCCGCAGGAAAGCCCACGTCTTCGCGCGGCAATCGACAGCCTGTTCGCCGATGTGCTRCAGCAGCCGGTGCCGGTGGATGCGCTGACGCTGTTCGTCGAGACCGAACCGGGCGCCCCCTTCATGGTGCTTTCCCACCGTGCGCTTGGCCGCCGCGCGGCCCGAAAAACCGCCTGATCGCCTGTTACGACTGCCAATACGACTGCCTGAGACCGAGGATTGCCCGAAATGACCACCGAAACCGTCCTCACCAATGCCCGCATCGTGCTCCCTGACGAAATCGTCGAGGGCTCGCTGCTGCTGCGCGACGGCCTGATCGCTGCCGTCGAGCCGGGCGCGGCGCGCTCCGGCGAGGATATGGGCGGCGACTACATCAYCCCGGGTCTCGTCGAACTGCACACCGACCATCTCGAAGGCCACTACGCGCCGCGCCCGAAAGTGCGCTGGAACCCGATCGCCGCCGTGCTTGCCCATGACGCGCAGGTGGCGACCGCCGGCATCACCACGGTGCTCGATGCCTTGCGGGTAGGCATGGACGAGGACGCCGACCTGAAGTCCGACGACGTTCGCAAGCTCGCCGACGCGATCGAGGACAGCGTGCGCCAGGATCGGCTGCGCGCCGATCATTTCATCCATCTGCGTTGCGAGGTCTCGGCGCCGGATTGCCTCGAATCCTTCGCCAATTTCGACACCGACGACAGGGTGAAGCTCGCCTCGCTGATGGACCATGCGCCGGGGCAGCGGCAGTTCGTCAACCTCGAGACCTATGCCTATTACTACCAGCGCAAGCTGAAGCTGACCGACCACGATTTCCAGAAATTCTGCGAGAAGCGCATGGCGGAATCGGCCAGGAATTCGGGGCCGAACCGCGTCTTCATCTCCGCCGCCTGCCACGAGCGCGGCATCGTGCTCGCCAGCCATGACGACGCGACGGCCAGCCATGTCGACGAGGCTGTGGAGCAGGGTGTCCGTGTCGCCGAGTTCCCGACCACCGAGGAGGCGGCAAGGGCCTCGAAGGCGGCCGGCCTCGGCGTGCTCATGGGTGCGCCCAACGTCATGCGCGGCTCCTCGCATTCGGGCAACGTCTCGGCCCGCGCGCTCGCCGGAGACGGCCTGCTCGACATCCTGTCGTCCGACTACATCCCCTTCAGCCTGGTCCAGTCTGCCTTCTTCCTCGGCGAGGTCGTCGACGGCATCTCGCTGCCGCAGGCTGTCGCCATGGTCTCGAAGAACCCCGCCGAGGCCGTCGGCCTCACCGACCGCGGCGTCATCGAGCCCGGCCGGCGAGCCGATCTCGTGCGGGTACGCGTTGACGAGCATGTGCCGGTCGTTCGCACCGTGTGGCGCCAGGGCAGGCGTGTCGCATGATGGTATCGGCTTTGATCGAGCGTGAACTCACCGAAACGCTTCCCATCCGCAACGGCGTCTTCGTCGCCGTCGTCGGCCCGAGCGGCGCCGGCAAGGACACGGTGATCGGCTATGCCAAGGCGCGCTTCGCCGACGAGCCGCGGCTGCACTTTGTCCGCCGGGTCATCACTAGGCCGAGCGACACTGCAAGCGAGGATCACGACACGCTGGCCGACGCAGCCTTCGCCGAGGCGGAGGCCGACGGCGCCTTCGCCATCTGCTGGGATGCGCACGGCCTGCGATACGGCCTGCCGGCCGATGTCGACTGGGCCGTCGCGGACGGCCATGTGGCCATTGCCAACGTCTCCCGCGCCATCATCCCGGCGCTGCGCGAACGCTACGCCAACCTGGCGGTGGTGGAGATCACCGCAGCGCCCGAGATTCTCGCCGAGCGGCTGGCGGCGCGCGGCCGTGAATCGCGCGGCGAGGTGCTGGCGCGCCTGGCACGCAGCGCGAATGTGACGCTTTCCGGGCCAGACGTCACCTCGATTGACAACAGCGGCGCAAAGGAAATCGCCGGCGAACGCTTCGCCGAGGTGCTACGCAAGGCGATGGCGTTCTCCGACCTATCGGACATGATTTGATATTCAGGTGAGGCCGGCCTGCAAATGGAAGGTAGAGCCGGGACTTGTTGGCGCAAGCGCTGGCCCCCATTGCCCTGCCGGGCATTTCTCCCCGTAAAGTGACGGGGAGAAAGGGGCTGGCCGCAGCCTCGGCGCCTTTCTCGTTCGAAATTGGCGAAATCATCGAAGAGAGCGCCCCTCTCCCCGTCACTATACGGGAGAGGATGCCGGCAGCCAGGTGAGGGGCAGCGCCGACGTCCGACCACGCTCCTGCGCGCGGCCTCCAGTGCCCAACGCTAGGCATCACTTGTTGAAATTCGCGATGAACTGCTTGAACTGTGGGGTGGGGGGATTGGCGAACATCTCTTTTGGTTCACCCAGCGAATCCACCTCGCCCTTGTGCAGAAAGATCACCTCGCTCGACACGTCGCGGGCGAAACCCATTTCGTGTGTCACGACCAACATGGTGCGCCCCTCCTCCGCAAGCGAGCGCATGACCCGCAGCACCTCGCCGACCAGTTCCGGATCAAGCGCGGATGTCGGCTCGTCGAACAGCATCACCTTGGGATTCATCGCGAGCGCCCGCGCTATGGCGGCACGCTGCTGCTGGCCGCCCGACATGTGAGGAGGATAGTAGTTGCGGCGCTCCCATATTCCGACGCGCTTCAGCAATGCCTCGGCCTGCTCCAGGCATTCCGCGCGCGGCCGCTTGAGCACGTGCGTCGGCGCGGCGACAAGATTTTCSAGCACCGTCATGTGAGACCATAGATTGAAGCTCTGGAAAACCATGGCGAGGTCGGCACGAATTCGCTCCACCTGGCGGGTGTCGGCCGGCATTTGCCGGCCATCCCTGCCTTGCTTCATCCGGATGAGCTCGCCGTCCACCCGCACCTCCCCGGAGTCCGGGATTTCCAGGAGGTTGATGCAGCGCAGCAACGTACTTTTGCCGGAACCCGAGGAGCCGAGAATCGAAATGACATCGCCCTTGTGAGCCTCAAGCGAAATGCCCTTGAGCACTTCATGGTCGCCGAAGCTCTTGTGCATGTCTTTGACGCTGATGGCGGCCGGCATGTCGTCGGGCGGCGATGCTGCTTTCGCGGCAGCGGCAAGACTTGCCGACATCACAACACCTCCGGGATGGGTTTGACCTGCTGGGCTTGTTCGGGTGCGGGACGCAAATGGGGTGAAAGCAGGTATTCCACCCAGGCAAACAGTCGGGCGATCGACAGGTTGAGGAGCAGGTAGATCACGCCGGCGCAGGTCAGCACCTCGATCGGCCGAAAAGTGTCATGCTGGATCTTCTGCGCCGTCCCCATCATCTCCATGATCGTGACCATGGAAGCGAGCGCGGTTGCCTTCGTCATGAGAATGATTTCCGTCGAATAGGCCGGCAGCGCCAGCCGCAGAGCGATCGGCAGCGTGACGAGGCGGAAGCGCGTAAACGCCGACATGCCGAACGCCTTGGCCGCCTCGATCTGCCCGACCGGCACCGCCCGCAGCGAGCCCCGGAAGATCTCGCTGGAATAGGCCGCGGTGTTCAGGGCCATCGCGRCGATCGTGCAATACATTGGATCCCGCAGGATCGGCCACAGGATCGGGCTGTGGCGAACGAAATCGAACTGGGAAAGCCCGAAATAGATCAGGTAGAGCTGCACCAGCAGTGGTGACCCACGAAACACAAAGACATAGGTTCGGGCGAAATTCTCGCCCAATCTGTAACCCGACGCCCGCATCCAGGTCAGGCCGCTGGCGATGACCAAACCAATGGCAACGCCGAAAAACCAGATCTCAAGCGTCAGCGGCAGAGCTTTCAGCACGCTCCAGATGGTTGATAGGTAGAAACTGGAATCCACCGCAACCTCTTATTTAGGCCGCACAAAACTGCGTGAGGTGTAACGCTCAGCCTTTTCGAAGATCGGCGTCGAAACCGAAGTCATGACGAGGTAAAGAATGCCCGCAAGGGTGTAGAAAAGCAGCGAATGGTGCGTTGAACGCGCGGCCTTGTTCGCGGTGAGCATCAATTCAGCGACACCGGTAACCGAAATGAGGGCCGAATCCTTTATGGTCAGCTGCCAGACATTGCCCAGCCCTGGCACCGCGAGGCGCAGGACCTGAGGCATGATGACGAGACGAAAACGCAGGAAGGCCGACATGCCATAGGCGCGGGCCGCTTCCAGCTCGCCGCGATGGATCGCCAGAAATGACCCTCGGAAGACTTCGGCCTGATATGCGCCGGAGATAATGCCGACCGCGAGAACGCCGCCCAGGAAGCTCGGCATGTTCAAGATATCCGTCGAGYCGATCGATCCGGTCGACCTCGCGACGCCGGTCAGGACCTGCGTGCCGCCATAGTAGAACAGGTAGATGATCAGCAACTCCGGTTCGCCGCGAAACACGGTCGTGTAGCTCTCGCCRATAAATCTCAATCCGCCCCGATGCGAAAGCTTGGCAGCCGCCACCAGCGACCCCAGTGTCGCGCCGATCAGCATCGAGACCACGGTGACGGCCAGGGTCCRCGCGATGCCCCAAAGCAGCTGCACGCCCCAGCCGGCAGCCAACAGCTCATAGGCCGTTGACAGYTGATCAAGCAGATTGTTGAGAAACTCCACGTACGCCGCCTCCAGGCGCCGAGATATGCATCGACTGGTTGCTCACCTTATAGCGCGTCGCGTCCAAACGAAATTCAGGCGACGCGCTTTAGGCCCTTGTTTTGATGCATGTCGTTCTCCCAAACCCGCTGCGCACTTTTGGGCGACATGCATTGATGCAAAAAACTGGAGCAGCCTTCGCTGCTCCCGTTGCGACATCACTTGGTAATGTCGATCTTGAACCACTGCATGCTGTATTTCGAGACCGAGCCGTCATCGAGAGCGGCCTTGAGCGCCTTGTTGTAGATGTCCTGCAGGTCCTTGTCGGTCTTGCGGAAAGCRGCGCCGATGCCCGGTCCCAGGATCGGTCCTCCCTTGAATTGCGGCCCAACGAATTCCAGGTCCTTGGCATCGGGCTTGGCCAACGTGCCGAGGAAGTAGGTGGTATCGGCGAAAGCCACATCGATGCGGCCTGCCATCAGGTCGAGGTCGTGTTCGTCCGTGGTCTTGTATTCATGGACGTTGGYGACATCCTTGAGATACTTGTCGGCGAATGTGGCCTCCGTGGTCGAAACCTGCAGGCCGACATTCTTGCYGGCGAGTTCTTTGCGCAGAGTGTCGAGTGCCGCCTTGGACTCGGCGTCGTCCTTGGAAAGATCGATCATCTTGCCGCTGTTGGAGAGCTGCGCCAGCGGGCCATTCTTGTCGGCAAGGAAGGCTACGGGCGACGAGGCATAGGGAACCGAGAAGTCGATGGTCTTGAGGCGCTCCTCGGTGATCGACATTCCGTCCATCACAATGTCGAATTTGCCTGCCGTCAGCCCGGGAATAACGCCGTCCCAATCCTGCGCAACGATGTTGCACTGCAGCTTTGCACGGGCACAGACGTCGTTCAGCACATCCACTTCAAAGCCGACGATCTTGCCGCTGGCGTCGGTCTGGTTCCAGGGGGCATAGGAGCCCTCCATCGCGACCGTCACGGTCTTCCAGTCCTTGGCCATTGCAGGGGTCGAACAGGTCAGTGCCAGCGCGGCAAGCGCAATCCAACGTGATGATGTCACGGGTATTTCCTCCCATAATTTATTCTTGGAATATGCGATTGCCGATTTGCTTAGCCCAGCCCCGACTCTCCGRCAAGGGCTGTCTTCCGGCCGCACGCTTCACCCAAAGTCAATTTGGCGCAGGAATTCCCGCCGATTCCCCACGGGATTCGGTCCGTTCAGGGTCCGCGGACCGGGAGCGAGGCTACTCCGCCGGCGCGCCGGCGACATTCCGGCGTGTCGCTTCCAGCATGCGCCGCCGGGCGCGGAACACGCCCCATTGCTGGTCGACCAGCACGCCGATGAGGATCACGCCGCCCATCACCGCGAAGTTGAGCGAGGAGGGGATGCCGAGCAAGTTGACGAGGTTCTGCAGTTCCTGCAGCAGCACGGTGCCGAGGATCACRCCGATCAGCGAGCCCTCGCCGCCGCGCAGCGAGAAGCCGCCCAGCACCGCCGCAGCGATCGCGTAGAGCTCGTAGAACTGGCCGTGGCTCGCCGGCGAGATCGAGCGCGTGTACATGGCGAAATAGATCGCTGACAGCGCCGTCAGCACGCCGCAGATGACATAGGCCGCGATCACCACGCGGCCGGTGCGGATGCCCGAATATTTCGCCGCTTCCTCGTTCTTGCCGATGGCGTAGAGATAGCGCCCGAATACCGAGCGGTGCAGCACCACCCACATGACGATGGCGATGACGATCAGCGCGATGAAGCTGTTCGGCACGCCGCCGGACCGGCCGGCCGTCAGGAATTCCAGATCCGGAAAATTCTGGCCGAAGGCGAAGCCCGCCGTGYCGTCGGCGGTATAGAAGCGCGCCACGCCGCGATAGATGAGCAGGCCGCAGAGYGTCACCACGAAAGGCTGCATCTTGAGCCGCGTGATCAGCCAGCCATGCACGAAGCCGATGACCGCGCCGAGCGCGATGATCAGCACGAAGGCCAGCGGCCAGTCCATCTCGCGCACGGCGATGAAGTCGATGAACAGCGTGYCGAGCAGCGCTACAAGCGAGCCGACGGAAAGCTCGATGCCRCCGGTGATGATGACGAAGGCCTGGCCGATGGAGAGGATGCCGAACAGGCCGATCAGGTTGGAGGTGTTGGCAAGATTGATCGGCAGCAGGAAGCGCGGATTGATGATGGCGACGACCGCGCCGACCACCAGGATCAGGACCAGCAGGCCGAGGTCTTTCTTGCTCATTGCGCTCCTCCCACCGCTCGCGCCAGCCTGGGCCTCTTGCCCACCGCCAGCAAAAGCACATTCTCCTGGCTGAAATCGTCCCGGTCGAGAATGCCGGAGATCTGCCCCTCATGCATGACCGCGATGCGGTCCGAGACGCCGATCACCTCTTCCATGTCGCTGGAGATCATCAACACCGCGACGCCGGCGTCCGCCAGCAACCGCATCAGCCCGTAGATCTCTGCCTTGGCGCCGATATCGATGCCGCGCGTCGGCTCGTCGAGGATCATCACCTTGGGGTTCATCGCCAGCCATTTGGCCAAAACCACTTTCTGCTGGTTGCCGCCGGACAGCGTGCCGGTGCGGGTCAGGACCGAAGGCGCCTTGATGCCGAGGTCCTTCTTCTGCTTCTCGGCGGTGGCGATCTCGGCRCCGGCCGAGACCAGCGAGCGTTTGGCATGCGCGGGCAGGTTGGGCAGCGAAATGTTCTCGGCAATCGAGAGGTCGAGCAGGATGCCGGTGAGCTTGCGGTCCTCCGGCACCAGGAAGATGCCGTTCGCCACCGCATCGGCGGCCGATCCGACATCAAGCGCCTTGCCGTCCAGCGTGACATTGCCGCCGAGCCGTTCGTCGATGCCGAACAGGACGCGCGCGAGTTCCGTGCGGCCGGAACCGACCAGGCCGGCAAGGCCGAGGATTTCGCCGCGCCGGAGTTCCAGGCTGACCGGGTGATCCGGATAGGCCGTGGTGCGCACCGCGCTCGCGGAGAGCGCGACGCCGCCCGGCGCGCGTCCGGCCTCGGCGGCCTTCTCGCGCTCCTTCAGCATGCGCCCGATCATCAGCTTGACCATCTGGTCGTGATTGATCTCGCTCTTGGCCAGCGTGCCGGCAAGCATGCCGTCGCGCAGCACCACGACACGGTCGGCGACGCGCTCCACCTCGTGCAGGCGATGCGAGATGAAGATGACGCTGATGCCTTCCGCCCTCAGCCCCTTGATGACGTCRAGCAGCTTTTCGGTCTCGGCGATCGGCAGGCTGGAGGTCGGCTCGTCGAGGATCACCAGCCGCGCCTTGATCGACAGCGCCTTGGCGATCTCGACCATCTGCTGCTGGGYGAGCGACAGCGAAGCGACCGGCGCATCGGCAGAGAAATTGGCGCCGACACGCTTCAACAGCGGTGCCACCATCTCGCGCAGCCTGGCACGGTCGACCAGCCTCAGCGGCCCGGCTTTTAGCGGCTCGCGGCCGAAGAAGATGTTGGCGGCGACGTCGAGGTTTTCGAATAGGTTGAGTTCCTGATGCACGAAGGCGATACCGGAGYCGATGCTGGCTTCCACGGTGAGCCCGTCATGCGCGATGCCGTCGACGGTGACGGTTCCGCTGTCCGGGCGCGTCACGCCGCCGAGGATCTTCATCAATGTCGATTTGCCGGCGCCGTTCTCGCCGACCAGGCCGATCACCTCGCCYGGCCTCACTTCCATGGAGAACCCGTCGAGCGCCACGACGCCGGGATAGGTCTTGCGCACGCCCTCGAGGCTCAGGAATGGAGCAGTCGTCGACTGAGCGAAGGATGTATCGGAATAATTCATCGCGCCACAATTTTATGGCAGTTGGCAGCAGCCGGTAGGCTACAGACTGACGGGCCGTGCACGGCCCGTCAATACGGACGCCGGCTCAAGGCGAACCTTGAGCCGGCGCACTGCTTGGGAGGTCAATTGCCCGCCATCGCCTTCAGGTTGGCGGCATAGGCGTCGACATCGTCCTTGCCGATGATCTTGGTCGGCACGATGATCAGGCCGTTCTGCGGAATGCCCGACTTGTCGCCCT
>NZ_MDFL01000143.1 GCF_001854785.1 Mesorhizobium sp. ORS 3428 | reverse complement strand
CCGCCGACGCCCGGCCACGGGCGCTATCCGATCACCAAGCTGGAATGCCCGCTGGTGGAAAGGGAGAGCGTGGGGAGCGTGCCCGCACAATTTCGATGACCCGAGCCTGACACAGGCTTATGCTGGGTGAGCCTATGTTCTTTCCTCGACATGGGAAAAGACGCTCATGTGGCCGAATCGTCGTCTCTGCGATCTCTTCAAGATCGAGCATCCCATCATCCAGGCGCCGATGGCCGGTTCGGCCACGCCGGAACTCGCGGCCGCGGTGAGCAATGCCGGTGGACTGGGGTCGCTCGGCTGCGCATCGATGCTGCCGGATGGCCTGCGCAACGTCGCGCGCCAGATGCGCGCCTCGACCGAGCGTCCCTTCAACCTCAATTTCTTTGTTTTTCCCAGACCYGACACCAGCGACGCCGTGCTGACGAAGGTCATCGACAGGTTGCGGCCCTACTACGAGGAGCTGTCGCTTGACGAACCCTCGCGGAGGCTTCCGCCGATCGGACCGGGTTTCGATGAAGAAAAGCTTGAACTGCTGCTCGAGATTCGCCCGCCGGTCGTGAGCTTCCATTTCGGCATTCCGGGTGCGGCTGTCGTCGGCAGRCTGAAAGAGGCCGGTATCGTGATCATCAGCACGGCGACGAATGTCGCCGAGGCGGTGAAGCTCGCCGACAGTGGAGCCGACGCGGTCATTGCCCAGGGGTGGGAGGCGGGAGGCCACCGAGGTTCGCATTCTCCCAACGGTCCCGGTGATGGTGTAGGCACTATGGCGCTGGTTCCCCAGGTCGTGGATGCCGTCAAGCTACCGGTCATTGCCGCGGGCGGCATTGCCGACGGCCGGGGCATCGCCGCCGCTTTCGCTCTCGGCGCCAGCGGCGTGCAGATCGGCACCGGCTTCCTGTCCTGCGACGAAGCCGGCACGGATGCGTCGCGCCGCGCCCTGATCCGCTCCGCGACGGACATGGACACGATGGTCACCGACGCCTTCTCGGGCCGCGCGGCGCGGGCGAAACGCACGCGCTACGCCCTGGAGATGGAGGAGAGCCGGACGCGCCTTCCGGACTTTCCGCAAATGGTCGCGCTCAGCGCCCCGCTGAGCGCCGATGCGAAGGGAGATTTCGCCTTTCATCTCTACGGGCAGGCGGCCGCCTTGAACAGGGAACTCCCGGCCGGTCAATTGGTGCGAACGCTTGTGGCCGAAACAAACGCGGTATTCGAAGCGCTCTCGGCCGGCAAAACGACTCCTACGTGAGCGAGGTCTCGCCTGAGCCGCGCAAGGATCAGCCGGCAAGCAGCGACGCCATCCGGTCGCGATCGATGATGCCAGGGGCCGGCGGCAAGGGATGACCATCCATCTCGGCCAGTTTTGCTGCGATATGCGGCCTGGCGATGACGTCCTGGGGCAACGAGACGCACATGGCTATCTCGATCACGCCGCGGTAGATGTCCGCGTCCTGGGCTGAGGCGGCGAAAAGCCTGGCCATCATCCGATTCGGAGGTGGCATCGGGAGACCCTCAGCAAGCGCCTCCATCTCGGCGATCCTGGCGCGGTCCGCCGCGATCTGGTTGCGATAAAACGGGCCGACCTGACGCTCGGTCTCCGCATCGTATTCGCGGGCGAATTCGCCGGGATCGCCGATGTGCCGGCGAGCGACATTCCGCAGCACCTGCGCGTGCAGGAGACCGACGCTCAAGCCCCGCCCGGYGGACGGATTGGTGCATGCCCAGGCATCACCCACGGCCGCGTATCCCGTGACGACAGGCTGGCCGTCGACGACAAATCGCCGGTAGCGGTCGAGAACGCCTGCCATCAGCAGGACATGCGTGATCGGCTCTCCGTCGAGCCAATGGGCTTGCAGCGGGCATGCCTGGACCACGCGATGGAACGTGGCCGTGTCGCGCAAGGCGCGCATCGCCTTGTTCCTCGCGGAGGTGAACAGCGTGACCGACCAGGTGTCGTTGTCTCCGTCCAGCGTGAGGATTGAGAGCAGCCCCATGGGCGTCAGCACGCGGCCTTTTCTGCGCGGCCGCTGCTTTCCCGAAAAATAGCGCGTGAAATAGACGAAGTTGCTGTCCTCGGCTTCCTCGATCGGGCTGCGGCCGCCCGCCTGGCGGATCAATTCGCACGCCGGGCTTCGCCGTCCCATCGCGTCGATCACCAGATCGGCGCGGATCTCTTCGCCGGATGTCGTGCGCACGCCCGCAACATGCGGCACGCCGGGAACCGCCGCTGCGCCGRTGACCAACTCGCGAACCTTCGTCCCCCGTCGGATCGTCACATTGGGCGCTGCTTGYGCCATCTCGGCCACGGCCCACTCGATGGCCAGCCGCCGGCCGGTGACGAAGCGCATTGCCTCGTCGCCCGGGCGAGACGCCCTGTCCGCGATTGTCGGGGGAAGGAATCGAGGGTCGAAATAGTCCATCCAGACGCAGCCGGCGCGCAGCAACGCATCAGTCAACCCCGGCAGCTCCTGATCGGCGACCATTCGAAACCGTGAGGAGAGATTGTGCGGCTGCCTGAACTGGGCGACTCCGGGGCGCTCCCAGTCCCATCCTTGAATGGAACTCGAGGGGTGACCTGCCGGGTCGGCCTCGAGCACCGTCACGTCATGGCCGTCGCGGCCAAGCATGGCCGCCGCGCACAACCCGATCACGCCTCCACCGCAAATCAGGATCCTGCTCACCCCGTCCCCCCTGTCAGCGAGGTTTGACGCCACTTTAGCTTTTGCGCATTTTCCCCGCAACTTTGAGGACGGCTGGAGCCGATTGCGGGGGCAGTTCATCGGCACATCCCTGATATGCGCCTGTGAGGTACTCAGCCGGCCAGCGATCATTCGCGCCCTGGCGGTGTTGCCTGCCGTCACGGACCTGGAGCGGCGTTCGCTCAGTTGAGGTCATCTGCGCAAAATTGGTCAGGCCACATTACCACTTGATCACTTTGCCAAAATAGCCCTACTCTGCCTGCGGATGAGGAGGATGCATGCCGTTTCAGACCGTCACGACGCAGAGGCTCTATGAGCAGGTGGCCGAGCAGGTCAGTCGCCTCATTGCAGCGGGCGAGTTCCGCGCCGGGGACCGGCTGCCGCCCGAGCGCGATCTGGCGCGCAAGCTGGGCGTCAGCCGCCCGGTGTTGCGCGAGGCGATGGTGGCGCTGGAACTGGCCGGCTGGGTGGAGGTGCGGAGCGGCGCCGGGACTTACGTGAAAGCCACGGGTCGTATGCCGCTCGATGTCGTCAATGCGGGTCCGGGCGCCTTCGAACTGCTGGCGGCACGGCGCATCATCGAGGGCGAGATCGCCGCGCTTGCGGCAGAAGTCGCAACCGGCGCGGATCTCGCCGAGCTCCGTTCCCTCAACGATCAAATTCGTGCCGAGACCGCGGCGGGCCGCACAGGTGTCGATGCGGACAGCGCCTTCCACCGCAGGCTCGCCGAAATCACCGGCAATGCGATCCTTGTCGATATCGTGAGCGGTCTGTGGGCGCGGATGAACGGGCCGATCCTGGCGCGGTTCCACGAGCTGACCAACCGGCCCGGCAAACACGGCACCAACATCGCCGATCACGAGGCGATCATCACCGCCCTCGGCAGCCATGATGCGGATGCGGCGAGAAAAGCCATGGCAATCCATATCGGCCATGTCGAGGCGGTCTTCGCCGAGGACGTCGCCGACGCCGATCTGGCGAGCGTGGGTTGACCACCATGCCTCTGCTCGATGAAAACCGTCTCTTCCCCGCCGATCCTGCAACGCGCGGCGTGGCGCGCAGGCTCTACGATCATGTCAAGAACCTGCCGATCGTCTCGCCGCACGGTCACACCGACCCGCGCTGGTATGCGCTGGACGAGRCGTTCCCCGATCCGGCAACGCTGTTCGTGAGGCCGGATCACTACGTCTATCGCATGCTCTACAGCCAGGGCGTTTCGCTGCAGGACCTCGGCGTCGCCGACCGGGAGGGCAGGCAGTCGAACGATGCTCGTTCGATCTGGCGGCTGTTTGCCGGCAACTATCATCTGTTCCGCGGCACGCCGACGCGCATGTGGCTCGACCATGTCTTCGCGACGCTGTTCGGCTTCGAGGAACGGCTGTCGGCGAGGAACGCCGATCACTATTACGACGTGATCGACGAGAAGCTGCGCACGCCGGAATTCCGGCCGCGCGCGCTCTACCGGCGCTTCAATATCGAGACGATCGCGACGACCGACAGTCCGCTCGACGATCTTTCGCATCATCGCGCTGTGCGGGAATCCGGCTGGGACGGCCGCGTGGTTCCGACCTACAGGCCGGACCCGGTCGTCGATCCGGATTTCGAGGGCTTCCGCAAGAATGTCGAGCGGCTCGGCGTAATCACCGGCTGCGATACGCTCTCCTGGCAAGGCTATCTCGAAGCCCATCGCAGCCGCCGCGATTTCTTCCGCGGCCTCGGCGCGACGGCGACCGATCATGGCCATCCTTCCGCAGTGAYCGCCGATCTTTCCGAAGCCGATGCGGCGGRCCTATTCGCCAAAGTGCTTTCGGGCAATTTCACGCCGGATGAAGCCGAACACTTCCGCGCCCAGATGCTGACCGAGATGGCGCGCATGAGCGCCGACGACGGCATGGTGATGCAGATCCATCCTGGTTCGATCCGCAATCACAACGAGGCCGTCTTTACCCGCTTTGGCCGCGACAAGGGCGCCGATATTCCCGGGCGCACGGATTATGTGCGGGCGCTCAAGCCCTTGCTCGACCGCTTCGGCAATGAGCGCGGGCTCACCATCATCCTCTTCACGCTTGATGAAACAGCCTATTCGCGCGAGCTCGCGCCGCTCGCGGGCCATTATCCGGCGCTGCGCCTCGGGCCAGCATGGTGGTTCTACGATTCGCCGGAAGGCATGCGCCGCTTCCGCGAAATGACCACGGAGACGGCGGGTTTCTACAACTCTGTCGGCTTCAACGACGACACGCGCGCCTATCTCTCGATCCCTGCGCGGCACGATATGGCGCGCCGCGTCGATTGCGCATTCCTTGCCGGACTGGTCACGTCAGGCCGGCTGGATGAAGACGAGGCCTTCGGGGTCGCCCACGACCTCGGCTATCGACTCGCCAGGGAGGCCTACAAACTGAACTGAGGAAGCAATCCAGGCAACCGAAGACCAAGGGAGGAAGACATGACTTTTCGTGACATCAGCCGAAGAACGTTCACGGCGGGCGTTGCGCTCACCAGCCTTGCGGCCGTGTGGCGTCCGGCATTTGCCGCGCTAAAAATGCCCTCGTCGCCCGTCGATCTCAACATCGTCGACGTGGCCGGCAACCTCGCACTCACCCAGAAGGCGATCGAAGCCTACGCCGCGGCCAAACCCAATGTCGTGGGCCACGTGCACTTCACCAAGGCGCCGGCGCCGGAGTTGCCGGGCAAGATCAAGGCGCAGCAGGATGCCGGACGCGTCGACATCGACCTCGTCCTTACCGGCACCGATGCGCTGTCGGCAGGCATCGTGCAGGGCCTGTGGGTCACCCTCCTTCCCGATCATGCCGACCTGCTGCCGAAGCTGCAGGACATCTACCAGCCCGCCGCGTGGAACATGCAGGGACTGGCGCAGGGC
>NZ_MDFL01000142.1 GCF_001854785.1 Mesorhizobium sp. ORS 3428 | reverse complement strand
TCAAGAAATGCGCCTGGAATGATGACTATCTAATCCACGCCCTGACCCATATGCGATAGCCCTGCCTCGTGGGGGGGAGATACCCGGCAGGGCGGAGGGGGGCGCGAAGGATCGCGGCCCTGTCAGAATCGCCTGATAAGCTGCCTGTCAGAAGGCCCCGACCTGCGCTAGACTTGCGCAAACAGGAAGTGCCGGCGCCATGATCGTCCAGGCCTGCATCAACGGCGCCCGCCCCGCCGATTTCCATCCGGCCCTGCCGCTCGACGCGCAGGCCATGGCGCGCGAAGGCGCGGCCTCGATCGCCGCAGGTGCGGCCGAACTCCATGTCCATGCGCGCGGCGCCGATCGGCAGGAAAGCCTGGCACCGGAAGCGATGGATCGGACGGTGCTGGCACTGCGCCGCGCCTGCCCCGGCACGCTGATCGGCGTTTCCACCGGCGCCTGGATCGAGAAGGACGACAGGCGCACCCTCAAGGCCATCGCCGGCTGGAATGAATTGCCCGACTATGCCTCGGTCAATCTCAGCGAGGCGGCGGCGCCCGAGGTGATGGAGGCCTTGCTGAGCCGCAGCGTCGGCATCGAGGCAGGTCTGGCGTCGATCGGCGATGCCCTGCGGCTGGCCAGCCTCGACCACGGCAGGCGGGTGCTGCGCGTGCTGATCGAGATTTCCGAGCAGGAGCTGGACGAGGCGTTCTCGGTCGCCGAAGGGATCCAGACGGTGCTGCAGCGCGAAGGCATCCACCGCTCCGTCCTACTGCATGGCGAGGACGCGACGGTGTGGCCGTTCGTCGAGCGGGCGGCGGGGCGGCGCTTCTCAACCCGCGTCGGGCTGGAGGACGGCAAGGAACTGCCGGACGGGACGGTGGCGGACGGGAATGCGGCGCTGGTGAAGGCGGCGGTGGGGATTTATCGCAGGGCGTGACTTGGTTCCTCGCCCCCACGAAGTGGGGGAGAGGTGGCTCGGCAAAGCCGAGACGGAGAGGGGGAGCGCCCTACGAAGGCCCCCTCTCCGGCCGCTTCGCGGCCACCTCTCCCCCGCTTCGCGGGGGCGAGGAAAGAGAGTTATTGCGTGTCCGCGTGGGCCCTGATCTCAGCGCGCTTGTCGTCGGACACCACGGCGAGGTCCAGCACCTTCTGCAGGCCAGCGGCGTGGCGGAAGTTCGGCTCGGTCTGCACGCCGCTCTTCACCGCATCGACGAAGCGCTGGTAGTTGGAGGGCACCGTGCCGGCGTCGAGCTCCTCCCATTTGGCATCCTCGATATTGGTGCCGACGCAGGCCTTCAGCAGCGAGCCTTCCCGATTGTGCACAACCTCGATGGCGCCCCTGTCGCCATAGATGCGCAGCCGCAGCTCGTTGATATGGCCGGTGGCCCAGCGGCTGGCATGCACCACGCCGAAAGCGCCGTTGGCGAAGTCGAGCGTCATGGCGAAACTGTCATTGGCGTCGAGCTGGTATTCGCCGATGCGGTTGCCCGGCGCCTTGTCGAAAGCGCGCAGCCGGCAGAACACGTGGTCGATATCGAGCGCCGCGCCGTAGCTCGCGAAATCGAGGATGTGGATGCCGACATCGCCGAGCACGCCGTTCGAGCCGTGGCCGCGCGACAGCCGCCACAGCCATTTCGGGTCGGTGCGCCAGTCGCCCCAGAATTTCGACACCAGCCAGCTCTGCAGGTAGGAGGCCTCGACATGGCGCACGGTGCCGATCTCGCCCGCCTGCACCATCTGGCGCGCCTTCTGCAGCGGCGCGACATTGCGGTAGGTGAGGTTCACCATGTTGACGATGCCGGCGGCTTCCGCCGCGCTGGCCATCTCGATGGCCTTGCCGAAATTCTCGGCCAGCGGCTTCTCGCAAAGCACCGGCTTGCCGGCCGCAATCAGCGCCATCGTCGTCGGGTGGTGGATGCGGTCGGGCGTGACGTTGGCGACCGCGTCGAACTCGTTCCAGTCGAGCGCCGCCTCCAGCGAGGTGAAGCGCTTCGGGATCTTGTAGTTATCGGCGAACTCGCCGACGCGGGCCGGATCGACATCGACCGCGCCGACAATGTCTACGCCCTCGATGGCGCTGAAGCGGCGGGCATGCTCCTGCGCCATCCAGCCGGTACCGAGTATCAAAAGCCGCATTTGCTCCTCCGAGCGAAGTGTTCGGTTGAAATTCTGYGATGCGAGACGAAGAACCGTTTAAGTTTTGTTTGTCGCAATTCCGGACGGAAAACCGCTGCGCACTTTTCCTGAAATTGCTTTAGCGAAAGCCGCCCTCACCCGGCTTGTGGAGCTTGCCGCCCCGCTCGACGATCGGCTCCAGCGCTTTCTCGACCGGCACGTTCGGCGCGTTGAGGATTGCGGAGTTTTTACCCTGCGGGTTCACCRCCCATTTCACCGCGTTGCGCAGCACCTTTTGCACGGTGGCGTCGTGATAGGTCGGATAGGTTTCGTGTCCAGGCCGGAAATAGAAAACATTGCCGGCACCGCGCCGGTAGGTGAGCCCGGAACGGAACACCTCGCCGCCTTGGAACCAGGAGATGAAGACGGTCTCCAGCGGCTCCGGCACGGCGAACTGCTCGCCATACATCTCCTCATTCTCGAGCTCGAAATACTCGCCGATGCCTTCGGCGATCGGATGGCTGGGGCTCGTCACCCAGAGCCGTTCGCGCTCGCCGGCCTCGCGCCATTTCAGCGTGCAGGGCGTGCCCATCAGCCGCTTGAAGATTTTCGAGAAATGACCGGAATGGAGCACGATCAGCCCCATGCCTTCGAAGACGCGGCGGGCGACGCGATCGACCACCGCGTCGGCCACCGCGCCATGGTCCTTGTGGCCCCACCAGACCAGCACGTCGGTCTCTGCGAGGCGGGATTCCGGCAGGCCGTGCTCGGGCTRCTCCAGCGTCGCGGTCGAGGCGGAGATCGCCTCGTCGGCGTTCAGCGCGTTGGCGATGGTCGCGTGCATCCCTGCGGGATAGATGCCGGCGACCACCTCATTGGTCCGCTCATGGATGTTCTCGCCCCAGACGACAGCGCGTATTGTCATGGATAGCCTCGTGAATGATTGTGAGGGTGGAGCCGCCCGGCGGTGATTCATAAAGGCTTCGGCGGGTATTGGAAGCGGTTTTCGCCCTTCGCCTTCGCCAAGTCGATAAAGCCCAAAGCGCTGGCGGGACGGAACGCCAACGTCAGCCGGAAAGCTTCCTGCCGAAACAAAGACATAGACCCTTATGCCGCCAAACTGATTCAGCCTCTTGAACCAATTGGCAAGTTCCTTTTCCCATGCGCAATATTGGCCATGGGCGAAGTTCTTGCAGGGGTAACGATCTTTGCTTGTCTGGCCGGGGCCGCGCTGGTCAGCCTGATGATCTATGAGCGCTTTCCCGCCCATCACCGCCAGGAAGACACCACCGCCGTAGTGCGGCTTGCCGCGAACCTCTTCGTGGTGATGTCCTCGCTGGTGCTTGGCCTGATGATCAACTCGGCCRAGAGCTCGTTCGAAACCATCGACCACAACGTCCATAGCTTCGCCACGGAACTGATCCTGCTCGACCGCTCGCTCAGGCAGTACGGACCGGAGACCGGTGCCGCGCGCGCGTCGCTCACCGCCTACCTGCAGCGGCTGGTGGACGCTGCCTCGGACACGCAGAGGACGCCGGCGGTCGCCAACCGGCTGTCGGAGCTGCTGCTCAACCAGGTCGGCGACCAGCTGACGGCGCTGAACCCACCCGAAGCGAGGCATGCCGCGACATTGCAGGTCGCGCAGCAGCAGCTTCAGAAGGTGATCGAGCAGCGCTGGGTGCTGGTCGAACAATCCGACGGCACGATCCCGGTGCCGCTGATCGTGCTGCTTGTCGCCTGGCTGATGCTGATCTTCGCCAGCTTCGGCTTCCGGGCGCCACGCAACGGAACCATCGTCGCAACGTTCCTCATTTCCGGGGCGCTGGCGGCCGCGGCAGTCTACCTGATCCTGGATATGGACACGCCCTTCTCCGGCCCGATCCAGGTCTCGCAGGCGCCCCTGCAAAGAGCGCTGGCGGAACTGACGCAGTGAGAGATCACGGCCGGCTCAACATATCGACCAAAAACTTCGCCGCCGCCGCCGCTCCATCGGCGCGGACCGAGCGGGCGACCTCGCTTGCGCGGAGGCGGGTTTCTGGCGCCAGGGCCGTTGCCAATGCCGCCGACAATGACTGCGCTGTCGGCGTCGGGCCGTCATGCGCGGCGCCTATGCCGAGCTCGGCCACGCGCCGCGCCCAATAGGGCTGGTCGCCGATCTGCGGCACCACCAGCTGCGGCGCCCCTGCCCGCGCGGCGGCGAYGGTCGTGCCGGCGCCGCCGTGATGCATGGCTACGGCCACGCGGCCAAACAGCGCCTGCTGGTTGACATCGCCGACGGCGAAACAGTCGTCGCGGTCGTCGATCAGGCCGAGTTCGGCCCAACCATGCGCGATGACCGTGCGAAGACCCCTGGCGCGGATCGCCTCTATGGCCGGGCGCGCGGCTCCCTTGGCGACCGCTATCGAGCCGAAGCCGACATAGACCGGCGGCGGCCCGGCTTCGAGGAACGCTTCCAGTCCTTCAGGGAGCGGCCGTTCGTCCGGCAGGATCCAGGCGCCTGTCTGCACGGCCTCGATCAGGTCCGAGGGCAGCCATGGCCCCAGCGCCGGGTCGCAGGCAAGCAGCACGGGATTGCCGAAGACATAGTCGCGGACATTGTCCAACGCAGCCAGGCCGAGCGACGCGCGGAGGCTGTTGATCGCGCCGCCGAACAGCGCGTTCTTGGTCCGGATATCCATGTCCCACAACAATCGATTGTCGGTTACGCCGGCGGGAAGCGGATGGCCTGGATATTCAAACGGCCCATGGTGCGCCGACGGCAGCCAGATCGGACAGAAGGTGCCGAGGATGTAGCGCATGCCCCGTTGCTCCGCGACCAGCCGCGCGGCAGCAGCGGACGGAAACAGGCCGCAGGCGACCACGGCGTCGCAGCCCTCGGCGGCCGACGAAAGCGCATCGTATTGCCTGGCGACGATCTCGGCCGCCTGGCCGGAGATGAGCTCGGCCCGGCTCTCGGGCGACGCCGAAGCTMTGCGCCGCATCATCTCCTTCACCCATTCGCGCACCGAGGCGAAAGCCGGCGCAAAGGGCACGCCGGCGCGGGCAAGAAGTGCCGCGAACTCATCGTCGCCCGGCGCGCTCACCCTCACCTCGACGCCCAGCGCCTGCAGCCCCGCGCCAAGAGCGGCCAACGGCTCGACATCCCCACGAGAGCCATAGGTCGACAACAAAATCCGCATTCCGCAATTCCCTTTCCTAAAAGATGAGGCCAAGGGCAGCGTTCATACGACATGGCGGGGGTCTTGCCGCAAGTCCGGGGGGCGCCATATATGCATTCTGGGAGGGGAAGGTATCGCCGCGCTGCGGCAAATCCCACAAGTCGATGTTTCCGCCGCCGGCAAGGCCGCCGGCGCTCCGCAATCCCGTCGCTGGAGGTAAACTCCGGACTCGTCGGCCATGCCACAAGCGCGGTCACGACAAGAGGCGTTTCCACCCCGATCGGCTTCGCGGCCATCCTGTCGGTCGTGGCGCTGCTCACCTTCCGCTGGTCTCTGGGCCTGGCCAGCGCGCTCATCATGCTCGGCACTGACCGCGGCAAAGGACATGATCCGGCCGAAGCGAAAGAAAGTTGTGCCGGCCTGAAATGGATCAGCCGTCGCGGCCTTCCTGAGCGACCTGAGTGAGCGACCTGGTCAGGCGCGGCACCACCACGAGGCGCGTGACCTTGCCCCTCTTGTAGGCGGCGAGGAAGCGCTTGTAGTCCTTGAAGACGACGCAGCCATTGGATTCGGCGCGGCCGCCGCRCAGCATGTAGGTGTGGGCGAGCAAGCCGTCGCGGCCATATTTGTTCTTGCCGCTGGTCGGCGTCAGCCGGATCGCCTCGACGCCGTGGAAGCGCGATTCACGCAGCGACAGATTGTAGGTGTCGGGCGGCGTCGGGCCGACATTCTTGCGATTGACGAAACGCGGCTGGTCGACCATCGAGCCGAGGCCGGAATGCGCCTCCAGCCGCGAGCCGTCCGGCATGTAGACGGTCTTGGCCGAGATGTCGTAGACGGCGACGCCATTGCCCATCGAAGGCGCGTTGAACAGGTTCCTGAAGGCATTGCCGAGGCCGCCGCGCTCGGGCGTGTCCGGCTTGGCGTAAGCGAGCATCTCGGAAGGCTGGGCCTTGCTGCGCTTGGCAGGCTCGGCGTCCAGCGGCTTCGAGCCCTGCACGCCCGGTAGGGCCTRGTCGGAGCTCCTCGGCGAGCGCGGCGCTTCGGCAGCGTTGGTCGCCGCCGGCTCCGGCCTGGCAGCCTCCGACCTTGCAGACTGGGGCTTCGCCGGCTGGGCTGCCTGCGGCTTGGCCGGCTCTGGCGTCACGGCCCTGGCGGCATTCTTTTCCGGCGTTTCGACCGCGCGGTCGAGGGCCGTGCGCGGCCTCAAGCCCGGCACGGCGATGCTGTCGGGCAATTCATTCTGCGGCGGCAGCGAGGCGACCTGCACTTCGCCCTGGTCCGCGCCGGCCTGTCCGGCTGCCTCGGCGTTCGCCGCCGAGAGCGCGGCCGCGGCCGGAATGTCGGCCGTCTCGTCAGGCATGACATTGGCCAGCGCGAGCGCCAGTTCAGATGCACGCTGGACGTCGACCGGGTTTGAGCCGAAGCGCGCTTCGGCCGGGCTGCTCAAGATCGGGCCGCTGTCGGCCGCACCGCCGAAGCGGCTCGCCGACGGCAGGCTCGCAAGCAGGACAGGCGCATTCTCGGCGCGACGGAAGGCTTCGGCAAGTTTCTGCGGCGACAGCCCGGCGCGCTTGATGACGCTGTCGAAACGGTCGGCGACGTCCGCCGCGGAGGCCATGACCACGGCATTCTCATGCGCGGCGCCGATCTTTTCGAACGCGACGGTGTCCGGCGCGGCCGGCTTCAGGCGCGCTGCCTTGCCGTCATGGGTTGTGGTGGAGGAGGTCGGAGTGAAGGGAGGCGGGTTGGAGGGAGTCGGGGTGGATGAGGTTGCGGTGGAGTAGGCAAATCTGGTGGCGAGGCCGAGACAGCCGGCATCGCATCTGCCGGTAAGCGAGCCGGTTTTGTYGGCGGCGATCGCGGCAAGGCGCGGCGACCAGGTATTGGCAAGCTTGCGGCGCTGGTCGGCGAGCGCGATGTTGCGCGGCGCAAGCAGGCTCTGCGGCAAACCAGTGGAAGCGGCGGTGAGCGAGGTGCCCACCGAACAAAGGCCAGCCATGGTCGCGACCGACCATAGAACGAGCGCCCCGCTGATTGCGGGCACAACGACCCAGCGCTGGCCGGATCTCTTCGAAGTTGAACCCCTCTCTGGAGTGTCACCCCGGTACTTCAAACGCAAAAACGCCATACGACCACTCTCAATCGGCGTRCAGGTCTGCGGACCTGGCACCCGTCACGATCACAGCTCGCCTGGTGCCCCCTGCACCTTCACGCGTCTGTTGCCGATTGATTCAAAAGATGGACAAAGATGGTTAACCAAACCCTCCACCAGCCGCCGAAACGACGACCGTCCATACGAAAAAGAGCCCTCCATGGTCTCCGCCACGGTAAAATGCTCTCCCTCGCCCGCTTTTGCTGCCCGTTTTTGCGGGCCGAGTCAAGCAAACGAGAAGGCTTAACCCTTTCGGGTAGGGCGCCAGCTAAAAGCCGATTGAGGTCAAAAAACGGCAGCAAGGGCCTGCCGCGCGAGGGTGCGACATCGCAGCCCGAGGGGAAGCGCCGCGCGAACTCCGGCGCAAGAAGGAAGCGCCCTGCCGCCGGATCGAAAATCGACGGCAGGGCCGTCACCCCAGCTCTCGGGCCAGCATCCTGCGGCCTGCAAAGCGCGCGGAGCCGTTCAGCCTTTGAATCGCCGAACGGCTCCAACTATTTGTTTTTGCGCGATTCCGTGCGCTCCGGCAAACGTCCTGCGGTCACCGCGTCTCGTCCGGTCCGTCGGCGACGCCCACATGATACCGATAGACCATTCCCCAGCCCTTCCAGCCTGTGAACAGAAGGATGATGACGACGATCAGCGACAGAACAAGGCCGACCGGTTTTACCGCTGCCTCGCCATGAGCATATCGCGTGTACCAGTTGTAAAGCTCGATCAGGACGACAATGACGTTGCCGCCTGCGTGAAGCCATACGTCCCGAAGGCTGCGGATCTGAGCATCGCCCAGTATATCTGTCAGGCCGGCAAGAGCGGCCAGCGCGGCCATGACCAGACCTGCCCCGAGGAGCCAAAGCGAGGCGGTGACCCAGGCCGGATTGCCGGTTCGCCAGAAGACAAGGTCGCAAACGAAGGTCGCGACGAAGAAGGCGATCGGGAACGGTATCAGCATTGCATGGACAGGATGGCCGGCAATGCTTGCCGTGCTGTGCGGATTGTGGCTCATCGTTTGGTGGGTCATCGTAATGCCTCCCGGAGGCGTGGCGAGCGCCGCCTCAGGCCACAGCACAACTCAATCACGGGCTTGGCGGCAAAAGCCGGATATATGCAAACTCCGGTTACCTGCGATTGTTCCATAACCGAGCACGCCCGCGCGGGCGCATCAAAGGCGCTGCAGCAACACACGATATAGCGGCATATGCAGTTGTGCGCCCGCGGCCGAAAACGATCGGAAACAAGCAATTATGTGCTAGGCTCGCCAGCGTCCAACCGAACGCGAGTGCTGGCGATGCTGGAGACGGACAAGGTGTTTACCGGCTCGGTTCCGGAAAACTACGACCGCCACATGGTGCCGTTGATTTTCGAGCCATACGCCGCCGATCTTGCACGACGAGCGGCGTCCTTCTCACCCGGCGCTGTTTTGGAAACCGCTGCGGGCACCGGGGTTGTCACCCGCGCATTGGCGCCGAAGCTGCCCCTCGGCGCGAGCTACATGGTGACCGACCTCAACCAACCGATGCTCGACTACGCTGCCTCGCGACAAGGTCCCGACGGCCRCATTCAATGGCGCCAGGCGGATGCCCTGGCGCTGCCGTTCGAAGATGCGGCCTTCGATCTCGTCTGCTGCCAGTTCGGCGCGATGTTCTTTCCYGACCGCCCCGCTGCCTACCGCGAGGCAAAGCGGGTGCTGAAGCCCGGCGGACGTTTCTTGTTCAGCGTATGGGATCGCATCGAGGAGAACATATTCGCGGATGATGTGACGAACGCTCTCGCGCAGATCTTTCCGGAGGATCCGCCGCGCTTCCTGGCTCGCACGCCGCACGGCTACCACGACAGGGAGATGATCCGCGGCGATCTGGAGAGCGCGGGCTTCTCCCGCGTTGCGATCGACACGAGAGCCGAACAAAGCCGTGCATCCTCGCCGCGCATTCCAGCAATCGCCTATTGCCAGGGAACGCCTCTTCGCGACGAAATCGTGGCCAGAGATGCGGCCAAGCTGGAAGCCGCAACCGACTATGCCGCATCGGCGATTGCCGACAGACATGGCCGCGGCGAGGTCGCCGCCAAAATCCAGGCGCATGTGATCGTGGCTGTGGCCTAGAGCGCTTCAACTTCGTGCAAGGCGCCTGTCCGCCAAGCCGGGGACGGGTTTCGTCTTGCCGCTGAGCCGCGCGCCCAGGGTGAGCGCCCGCGGAAAATTGCGAACGACCGCCTCCATCAGTGCGGCGCCGCCGGGGCCAAGGGCCAGCCGGGCGATGCCTTCGGCGGCAAGGACCCGTGTCGAGAACAAGTCTCTCCAGGCCGCCTCGTAGCGCCTGCCGGCCGCTTCGCGCCCCGCCTGCCCTTCTGCCGCTTGGCTGAGTTCCTGCGCCAGAAGCCAGCCGGACTGAAGCGCCATCGAGATGCCCTCGGCGATGATCGGATGCGACTCGCCGGCGATGTTGCCGGCGCGGAAGATGTCACATTCATAGCCGGCGCGGATGCCTGGCCGGATCGGGCCGGCGGCGAGCCACGCACCGTCTCGGCGGGCGTCCTCCAGCGCGTCCCGCGCGCCCCGGCATGTCGTCCTGATATGAAGCTCGACGGCCTCGGCCGCCGAGACATGGCCGCCGCGCTTGGCGGCCAGGCTGGCGCGCAGCCGGGTGAGCATGTCGCGCCTGATGCAGCATGAGATGGACATGCGGCCGTGGTCGGCAAGCACCATGCCGCCATAGCCGCCGGGAAAGGTCAGCAGCGGCATCAGGTCGGGCGGCAGCGACGAGTTGGTGAAATGCGCCTTGAAGCCAAGCAGGTCCGGGGGACGGCTGGATTTTTCGAGTTGGCTCGGCAGCGGCCCCGGCTCCCACGAGCCATGCGCGGCGACGATCACCGGCGCACGTAGGATCATCTCCGCGTCGCCGGAGCTCCCGCTTGTTGCCTGGATTTGCACCACCTGGCAGTCGCCGTCGCGTGCGATGGCGACGGCGCGGCAGGGTTGGAAAACCTCGGCGCCGGCCGCGCGAGCCGCATCGAGCAGCAGGGTGTCCAACACGTCTCGGCCCAGCGCGCGGCCGAAGCCGTCTTTCGCAGCAGGCCCGGATCGCGCGCCCGGCATCGGCGCCTCGATGTCGGCGTCGCCGGAAAACAGCCCGACCCGGCGGATTTCAGGCCCGGCCTCGGCGCGCCAGGCATCGCCGATCTCCAGCCGGTCGAGAAGGGCAAGGTTGCTTGCCGAGATGTATTCGCCGCATACCTTGCGGCGCGGAAAGGCGCTCTTTTCCACGATCGCCACGGCCCAACCGCGCTGGGCAAGCGCCAGCGCCGCTGACGAGCCCGCCGGACCGGCGCCGATGACGATCGCGTCGTGCGTGGATGCACGGCTCATGGCGTATTTCCGGCCGGCATCTGCGCAGCGCCGACGAAGACATGGGAGAAAGGACCGGCGCGCCGCTCCTCCAAGGGCCTGCCGCCGGCGGCGCTCCAGAGGTCGGAAAGCTCCGGGCCGCGGAAGCCGGCGCGCACGCTCTGGGCGGCGTCGTGCCGGGTCACGTCATTGGCGCCGATCACAGCAAGAAGGCGGGTCGCGGCCAGCGCGAAGCCCGCCCGCAGCGGTTCGGTCGCCACGATGAGCGGAGCCTTGCGCCGCAGCAGCGTAAAGAGACGCAGCAACCCCTCGTCGTCGAAATGATGCAGGAACAGGTTGACCGTAATCGCGTCGAAGGACCTGCCCTGCGCCTGCTCCGCCCAGTCGAAGACGTCGGCGGTGACGGTGTCGACCGTCCACCCCAGCCTGGCGAAATCCGCGACGAGCGACGGCGTGACGAGACCGACGCGGTCGAGCATCGTCAGCTCCACGTCCTGCCAATCGCTTGCCATGCGCCGGGCCACCTTGAGCATGAAGGTGCCGTCGCCGGCGCCGATTTCCAGGATGCGGCCGGGCGGCGTGGCGATGAATTTCCGCAGGAGCGAAGCCATGATCGGCGCCTGGAACATCAGCGCGTTGATGCGGGCGAGATCGCGGCGCGAGCGCTGCGCCCGGAGGTCGTCGGCACCGAGCTCGTCGAGGACTTCCGGGATAAGGCTGCGTTGAGCGAGCGCATTCATGAGACGGTCCTGAACAGCATGGTCTCGGCCGTCAGCCCGGGTCCGAACGACATGCCGCAGCCGAGCAGACCGCCCGGCGCCTTGAGCATCTTCTCCATCACGAACATGATGGTCGGCGACGACATGTTGCCGTATTGGCGCAGCACCTCGCGCGACGGCTTGAGCGCGGCGGGCGCGAGGTCGAGCGCCCTCTCTACGGCGTCGAGAACGGTGCGCCCTCCCGGATGCACGGCCCAGAGGTCGATCGCTTCCGGGGCCCGACCGTCGAGGATGGCGTCCCGGTTGTCGCGGATAGCTTCCTGGACCGCTGCGGGCACCTTGCCGGAAAGCACCATGTCGAAGCCGTGGTTGCGGATATCCCAGGTCATCAGTTCCCGCTGCTCGTCTGCGACGGCGCAGCGGAAGGAGTGGAGCTCGATGCCGGGCGGCTCGGCGGTGACCAGTGCCGCGGCGCAACCATCGCCCCAGAGGCAGAAGGACAGCAACTTTTCGAGCTCGCTGGTTTCCCGCAGATGCAGCGTGCAGAGCTCGATATTGACCAGCAGGACCATGGCCTGCGGATCGGACCGGACGATGTGGCGGGCAAGCTTGAGGCCGTTGAYGGCCGCGTAGCAGCCCATGAACCCGATCATCGTGCGTTCGACGCCGTCCGGCAGGCCGCAACGTCGAACCAGATCGAGGTCGATGCCGGGCGCGGAGAAACCGGTGCAGGTGGTGACGATAAGGTGAGTGATGCGCGATGCCTCATCACCAAGTCGCAGTCCGTCGACGGCCTTTTGCGCCAGAATGGGCGCGGCTTCGCCGAACATCGCCATTCTGGCGGCCGTTCCGGGAAAGGCGCCGCGCTTGAAGGCGCCGGCAAGGTCGGCTGACGGCCCTTCGGGATCGCGAGCCGGGGCAAAGCAGGAAAAGCGTTGCTCGATGCCGGCCAGGCCGGCCATGCGTTCGAATATCCTCCTGCGATCGCCGTCCAGCATGGAGGCCGCATAACGCAGGTAGAACTGGTGGACTTCGTGCTCCGGAACTGCCGTCGCGATCCGGTTGATGTAGGCGTTGACAGRCATATTCCGTCTCCTTGGGCGTCGGACACGGGAGAACCGTGGCGCTGCTGTCGGAGGATTTTTGCTCATTGCAGCCCTGCGCCTTTCGGGCGCGCAGCGCGGACGCGGGCATTGAGCGTTGCCTGTTCGATAACGTTTTGGAGGCCGATTTCGTCCCAGGACATGGCTGGACAGGCATAGGATCGGCATCAAAACAGCGTGGCCTCGGCTGAGACTCGATGCCGYGCCCAGGGGGCGCCCAGGGGGGATCACGGGCCTGCGACTTGCAAAAGCGGGACTTTGGCGTCAGCCTGAGAGCGCAATGGCTCGACTGTCGCCAAAACACCTCCTGGTCGTGTTCCTCGCGGTCTTCTTGACCGCAGGTTTCAGCCTGTCGGCCGCGCAGGCCAGCGTCATGTCGGCCAGGATGGCGGGCGAGCACACCATGGCGAGGCCTGCCTCCGAGGGCATGGGCAAGATGGCCGGCGCCATGGACAGTGACTGCAAGGCGTGCCTCAAGGATTCGGACGGCAATACCGGGCCGATGCATTGCCTACCGGATTGCATCGCACCCGTTCTCGCGGTTCTGCCGCAGGGTCCGGTCATGGCGATCGTGCCGCGGATGCAGCGGCCATCGGCATTGCCCACCCCGTTGCTGCGCGGGCGAAGTTCCCTGCCCGACCCATCCCCTCCCCGACCCACAGATTTCGTCTGACGCCGCATCGGCTGCGCAGCAGCTGATGCGGCGTCTGATCGTCCGCGTCGCGCGCCGTCGCGCCGCGGACGCGCACGGCAATCCGGCTCATGCCGGAATATCCGTCGTCGATCGAGATCGCAGAGAGAAAAATGAATTCCGGTTCCAATCGTTTCCTGTCGCGCCGCGGCTTTCTCGCCGTGGCGGCGGGAGCCGCTGTGTCGCTGCCGTTGCGATCCGCCCGCGCGTCCGCCGTCGATCAACGCACCCTCAGGGCCGCGCCAAGCCAGGCGCAATTTGCCGGGCCCGATCGCGCGCCTACCCCGACCTGGGCATACAACGGCACTGTGCCCGGTCCGGTGCTGCGCCTGCGGCAAGGCCAGCCGGTTCGCATCACCGTTGAGAACGGTTTGGCCGAGGACACCACGGTCCATTGGCACGGGATCCGCCTGCCGAACGCCATGGACGGYGTGCCCGGACTGACCCAGCCGCCGATCGCGCCGGGAGCGAGTTTCACCTATGAGTTCACGCCGCCCGACGCCGGCACCTTCTGGTACCATCCGCATGCCGACAGCCTCGTGCAGCTCGGCCGCGGCCTTGCCGGCGCGCTGATCGTCGAGGAGGCAAAGCCTGTCGCCTTCGACCGCGACGTGCTCTGGTTCCTCTCGGACTGGCGGCTTACCCGCGACGCCAAAATCGCCGGCGGCTTCGGCAACATGATGGATGCGGGGATGTCCGGTCGGGTTGGCAACACGGTCACGTTAAACGGCCGCGTCTCCGGTGCGGAACCCGTGAGGGCCGGCGAGCGGATCCGGCTGCGCCTGGTTAACGGCGCGCTCGCCCGCATGATGGCCCTCGGCTTCGAAGGGCATCGTCCGACGATCATCGCGATCGACGGTCAGCCCTGCGAGCCGCACGAGCCGGAGGGCGGCCGGCTGCTGCTGGGCCCCGCCATGCGCATCGACGTCGTGCTCGAGATGCAGGGCGAGCCGGGACGTCTGTATGCGGTGACCGACGATTTCTACGACGGCCTTGCCTACACGCTGACGCAGCTGCGCTATTCCGGGGAGCCGCCGCTGCGCGCTCATCCTGCCGATGCGCCGATCGCGCTGCCGCTCAATCCGCTGCCGGAACCCGACCTGACATCGGCCGAACGCCACGAGCTGACGCTGCAGGGCGGAATGATGGGCGGCGGCATGATGCAGGGCATGGGAGGCATGGGCGGAATGGCGATGCCCGGCATGAACGGCGGCGCCGTCTGGGCGATCAACGGCATGTCGATGACGGGCGACGGCGACGCCCATATGGAACCCGCCCTCACCTTCAAGCGGGGACAGAGCGTCGTACTCACGCTCAGCAATCAGACGGCCTGGTGGCACCCGATGCACGTCCACGGCCACAGCTTCCGGGTGCTTTCCCGCAACGGCGAGAGCGTGCCGCACCGCCAGTGGCAGGACACGGTTCTTATGCAGCCCAAGGACAGGGTCGAGGTAGCGTTCGTCGCCGACAATCCCRGCCGCTGGATGCTGCACTGCCACGTCGCCGACCACCAGATGAGCGGCCTCATGACCGTCTTCCGGGTGACCTGATCCCTTCGCCTAGCAACCCTCAAAAGGAGAAATGACATGAAACTGACTTATGCCCTGACCGCCATCGGCCTCGTGATCGCAATGCCGCTGCCGACACTCGCCGCGACAATCAATGCGGTGATGTACAAGAACCCGCAATGCAGCTGCTGCGAGGCCTATGCCGCCTATCTCGAACAGAACGGCTTCAAGGTCGACATCAAGCCGGTCAACAACCTCTCCCAGATCAGCAGCGACGCCGGCGTGCCCGCCGACCTGGAAGGCTGCCATACGATGATGGTCGACGGCTATGTCGTCGACGGCCTGGTGCCTGTCGAGATCGTCAAGAAGCTCTTGGCTGAACGGCCGGCCATCGCGGGCATCACGCTCGCCGGCATGCCGACCGGCGCGCCCGGCATGGGCGGCGAGAAGGACGGAACCTGGACCATCTATGCCTTCACCAAGGACGGCAAGGCGCCGACCGTCTATGCGACGAAGTGAGGCTGGCTGGCAAAGATTGCGAAATTTGCTGTGAGGAAAGGGTAAAGCCGCATGTTCATCATGGCAAGGCAGACAGCCCCCCTGTCGCGGCGCCCTCCGCATGCTGCTCATCGCTCGCCTGGCGGGATGGTTCCTTTTCAATCCCGTCACTCGGGAAGCGGCGGTAGTGGCCGGCGAAATGTCCCAGGACCAGCTCGACCAGCGGATACACGACTACATACTGGCGCATCCCGAAGTGCTCATGGAGGCGCTGCAGATCGTGGATGTCTGGAACCTGTCCGACGGTTGCGGCGGGAATGGCTAACTGCTGCGGGCCGGCGGGCTGGGCCTGACCGCCTTGACGCAAATGCGTGAGGAGCTAGTTCCCCTTTTTCGACGATAAGCATCAGCGAAAAGCCTGCCTTCGCCTTCGCAAGGATGATTGGCGATGATGGACGGTTCAAACAGCATGTGGATGATGGGCGGCATGGCAATTGTCTGGGTGCTGGTGATTGTTGCGCTCGTGCTCGCGATTGCCGCGCTCRTCAAATACCTTCGGGCATGACGATCTGCACCCGCGACCTCAAAACGGGAAGCGCGAGGGAAGCATCAGCTCGCCGGGTCCGGTCCTGTTGGAGGTGCCGCAATGCTTGGAAATGCGCTGAGAGGCRCAGGCGCTTGAGGGCTCACGGTGACCCATCCGCTGGTGTGCTCAATCCCGCTTGACCTTCCAGCCACTGGAAGCCTTAGCTGAGCAAAAGGATCGCCTCGCGGCGTCCTTCCCAATCACGATCGAGGAGAAAAGGATRCATCGACGCGGCTTTCTGGCAGCGGGTCTCGCGACGGTCCTGTCGAGCTCGCGCGCGCTGGCGCAGATGAAGATGGACGGCATGTCGGACATGCCGGGCATGGACATGGGCGGCCATGCGGGTCATGACATGGGCGCCATGACGCATGGCCCCGCCGCGCTGCCCGAAGGTGAGGCACTGCGGGCATTGCCACCGCTTGCCAACGAGGCGGGCCGGCGGCCGGGTCTGTTCAAGGCGAGGCTGATGGCCCAATCCGCCACGGCGCGTTTTGTCGCCGACCGGGACACGTCGATCCTCGCCTATAACGGCATGAGCCCGGGCCCGATGATCCAGGCTTATGAGGGCGATAGTGTCGAGATCACCTTCGCCAACCGGATCGAACGCGAGCAAAGCACCATCCACTGGCACGGCATTCCGGTGCCGGCCGACCAGGACGGCAATCCGATGGATCCGGTTGCGGCCGGTGCCGACCGCGTCTACGCCTTTGAACTGCCGGAAGGCAGCGCAGGCTCCTACTGGTATCACCCGCATCCGCACGGCCGGACGGCCGAGCAAGTCTATCGCGGCCTTGCCGGCGCCTTCGTCGTGAAGGCGAAGGACGATCCCGTCCCGGTCGAATATGGCGACACGGTTCTTATGTTGACCGATCTTCGCCTTGCCGCCGACGGCTCGATGCCCGACAGCACCATGGCCGACCTGATGAATGGCCGCGTCGGCGACCATGTGCTGGTCAACGGCCAGAAGAACCCG
This sequence comes from Mesorhizobium sp. ORS 3428, assembly GCF_001854785.1. Lineage (GTDB taxonomy): Bacteria > Pseudomonadota > Alphaproteobacteria > Rhizobiales > Rhizobiaceae > Mesorhizobium. The sequence goes on along the minus strand of NZ_MDFL01000142.1, from coordinate 27,784 downwards.
CGGCTCAAGGTAGCGATGGGCGCGAAGCGGCGCCTGCGGCTCTACAACGCCACCAATGCGCGCTTTCTCAGGCTCGCCTTCGCCAACGCCGCGATGACGGTGATCGGCAGCGACGGCGGCCTGCTGGAGAAGCCGGTGGCAACCGACGAGATCCTGCTCAGCCCGGCCGAGCGCGTCGAGGTCGTCGTCGCCTTCGACCGGCCGGGCGCCGCCACCCTCACCACGCTTGACTATGACCGCGGCTGGATGGGCGCCGGCCGGCCGGCGGATGCCGGGCTGACGCTGCTAACCGTCGATGTGTCGGAAACCCCGGGAGAGGCGATGCCGCCCCTGCCCGAGCGGCTGAGGCCGATCGCGCCGCTTGGGGCTCCCACGGTCAGCCGCCGCCTCGTCCTCACCGAGACCATGGCGATGAACGCCAACGGCATGGAGATGGACTTCCTGATCAACGGCAAGGCGTTCGACATGGCGCGCGTCGACATCGTCGCCAGGGCCGGCGAAACCGAGCTGTGGGAAATCGTCAACAAGGCCGACATGGACCATCCGTTCCATGTCCACGGCACGCAGTTCCAGGTGATAGAGCGCGAGCGCGGCGGCAAGGTCGCGAAACCGCCCTATCTCGCGTGGAAGGACACGGTCAACGTCGCGCGCGGAGAGACGGTGCGGCTGCTCATCCGACAGGAGCGGCCGGGGGCGCGCATGTATCACTGCCACATCCTCGAGCACGAGCAGCTCGGCATGATGGGGATTGTCGACGTGCAGGTATAGGAGGTCTTCCATGAACATCAGCATCGCATCGGAACAGAGCGGCCTGCCTTCGAAGACGATCCGCTATTACGAGGATATCGGCCTGGTGCGCCCTGCCCGCACCGGCAACGGCTATCGCAACTACTCGGGAACCGACATCCACGAGCTGCGCTTCCTGCAGCGCGCACGCAGCCTCGGCTTTTCGGTCGACGAATGCCGCCAGTTGCTAGCGCTCTACCAGGACCGCAACCGGGAAAGCGCCGACGTCAAGGCGATCGCCGAGGCCAAGCTGGCGGAGATCGACCGAAAGATCGCCGAGCTCGCCAGCCTGCGCCGCGTGCTCAATCACCTCGTCGAGCACTGCCAGGGCGACGACAGGCCGGACTGCCCGATCATCGACGAGCTGGCCGGAGAGGGCATGGCGCATTGAAACGACGAACACTCGCCGCAGCGCTGGTGGCGTTTGCCTCGGCGTCCTTGCCGGCAGCCGCTGGCGGCACCGACACGCTCGTCAAGGCGCGCCAGGCCTCGATGAAGGAGATGGCGGCCGCCGCGAAGGCGATCGCAGAAATGTTTGATGGCAAGCGCGCCTATCAGCCGGAAGCCTTCAAGGCAGCGGCGAACACGCTGAGCGCCCGCACCGGTCCTGCCCTGATTGCCCAATTCCCTGAGGGCACGCTTGGCCCGCCGTCAGGAGCCAAGCCGGAAATCGACCAGGCCCGGGCCGATTTCGAGGCGCTCGCCGGCCATATCGGCCGGCTCGCCGATGCGCTCGCCGCCAAAGCCGAGAGGGCGCCGGCCGAGATCACCACTGACATGCTGATGGGCGCCGATCTGCCGATGGATGGCGGCAGCCTGCTCGGCAAGCGCCCAGGCGCCGCGCAAGACGATCCCGCCGGGATGCCGCCGGAACATATCCTGCACCTGGTCCTGCAGGATTGCACGAGCTGCCATTCCAGGTTCCGGCAAAAGCAGCAGTAGGGCTGTCGTCGGCTCAGCCGGCCATGTGGCGACGCACCGCTTTCCACTCCTGCCAGATCAGCCACATGACCACCGCATCGAACACGGTCAGCGCCAGCAGGCCCGGCGAATGCGTGTAGGAGTAGCGATAGACCTGGTAGACCATGAAAGCTCCGAGAGCCATGAGCGAGGCCGGATRGGACCACAGCTTGCCGCGCAACAGGCCGATGACCAAAAGCAGCTTAATCAGGCCATGGCTGAGCAGGTAGAAGGCGTAGAACTCTTTGCTCGCGACGGAGAAGTGGCTCGCCATCTGCGACAGATAGCCAGCTATGAAATCGTTCGGGTCTTCGATCAACTCTTCCTGGGTAAGGGCATTGACCCATGAGGCAATGGTATCGGTGGTGACGACATAGAGCAGGATGCCGCCGACGCATTCGATCAGCGCATGTGCCCCCTTCAGCCACACGCCGATCTCGAAGAGCTGATGGATGCGGCGCTCATCGACAGGCTTCAAGACCCAGCCCTCACAACAACCCAGGGAAATCAGATCGCATGGACGCAGCCTTAACCCATTGGATCAATGCCGCCGCCGGCGTCAGTCCGTTTCTTGATAGGACAATGATTGCCGTCTCGCAAATCGGCGTGCCGCTGATGGTGCTGGCGGTCGCCCTGCAATGGTGGTCGAGGACCGACCGCGCCCATGTGCGCCATGCCTGCCTGTCCGCCGGCCTCTCCTTCCTGCTGGGCCTCGCGATCAACCAGATCATCCTGCTGTTCGTCCATCGCGTCAGACCTTACGACGCCGGCGTCACACATCTTCTGATCGCCCCCAGCGCCGACTGGTCCTTCCCGTCCGACCATGCGACGGCGAGCATGGCGATCGTCGCCGCCTTCGCCATGCAGGCGCTGCCGCGCCGAACGCTTGCCCTCCTCGCCATGGCGTTGCTGATCTGCTGGTCGCGGCTGCATATCGGCATCCATTATGCCGGCGACGTCGTCGGCGGCGCCGGCACCGGGGCCGCGGCCGCCCTGGCGGCGCGGCTTTTCTATCGCGAGAATTCGCGGCTGGATGCCTTCGCGACGAGGATCCTCTAGGATGACCCCGCCGCGATTTTGACCGGTGCGCATCACAAAAGTGACGTTCTGGCCAAGCTATATTCCAGGTTCATGCAGCCAACATGGGGTTCCGGTCATGGATGCCAGCGAACTGCAGGCCATAGGCGACACGCTGATGCGCCTCGTCACCCCCGATATGACGCCGAAGGAACTGGTCAAGGCCGTCCGCAAGGTGCATCCCGACACCAAGAAGAAGGACATCGCCCGCGCCGCCTTCCACGCTATTATCGCCAATGCCGACCAGGACCTCGGCAAATCGAGGAACCTGCAGGCCTTCGCGCTTGCCGAGCGCACGCAGCAATCGGATTAGGACTGCCGACGATCGCTGCAAATTGCATCGATTGCATTGTGAGAAAATTAATCAGAGATTCCTAATGTTACGGGTCACCCGGCGACAATTTCCGGTGACGGCCCATGACCAAGAACCTCGGCAACGCCAAGCCCCTCGCCCCTGCGCGAGAGACCAAATCCTCGCCGCTCGGCAGGATCACGCCGGCGCTGTTCCCGCTGGCGGTCGCGGCGCTGGGCTATCTCGTCGGCAAGCAGTTCTTCGGCTTCTGACCCGCGGCCGGCCTTCGGCACCCACCGCTTCCCGCCAAACCGGTTGCAAAACGCAATCGTGCATGCATCCTTGGCGCCAGCAGATTGGAGGCGCCGATGGCGAGGATTGTCTATTCGATGCTGGTGTCGCTCGATGGCTACATTGCCGGGACCGACGGGAATATCGACCTGCCGATCCCTGAGGAAGAACTGCACCGGCATTTCAACGAGGAGATGCGGCGGACTGTGATCGCGCTCTGCGGGCGGCGCATGTATGAGACGATGCGCTTCTGGGACAGTCCCGACCGGGAGACCAGCGACCACGAGGTCGAGCGGGATTTCGCCCTCGCCTGGCGGGAAACGCCCAAGATCGTGTTTTCGACGACGCTCGGCGCCGTCGGCGCCAATGCCCGCCTGGTGGACCGCGACGCCGTGGGGGTGGGAAGGTCGCTCAAGGCGGAGACGGAGGGCCAGATCAGCGTCGGCGGCGCGGAGCTTGCCGGGCACCTGTCCCGCGCGGGGCTGATCGACGAATACCGGCTCTACATGCATCCGGTGGTGCTGGGCGGCGGCAAGCCGTATTTCCAGTCCGGCCTGTCGTTCGCGCTGACGCCGCTTGGCGCGGAGCGCCTTTCCCAGGGCGTGACACTGCTGCGCTACGCGCCGACCTGAGCATTCCAGGGAAAGTGTGCTGCGCAGTTTTAGGCGCCATGCATTAGGTTCGGCCGTTTGCGCCGCCCTCGCTGCTTTGGTCCTAGGGCCTAGGTCGTTCTTGCCCTTGCATGAGCATGAGCGCATGTTCGATGCAGCCGGCAGGCTCGCAAACTCCGGTCAGGCCCGGCCGCCGAACCCAATACACCCCCCCAGGCTGCCGGGCCGCCGGTGTCGCTTGCGTCCAGGACGCTGGCACTCTCCCCCTTAGCCTCGCCCTTTCAGCGATGTTCAGTGCTGTCTCCGGTTCGCTCTGACGCTTTCGACACGCRCTGCCGCATCGTTTCGCAAGAGAGCGCTCGTCATATCGAAGTCGAGTTCTGCCGAAACCGTCGACCCCAGGTTTCGAGGCCCGGCCTTATCCAATCCGGGCGGCCCTCGCCGGAATTCTGTATTTTCGATTTCAAGTCTGCCCGCATCCCGCGACTGTGCTCGTACTAAAGGCAAATCGGCGGAAGCTTGCTGCAACCCATCGGGGGTAAATCGTATTTATTGTTCAAGGATGCAAATTCTCGGGACAAGAGAGCTGCAACTGCACATGGTGGTAGGCGAACCTGACAGTGTCCGCGTGAAATTCATCAACGGCCAATGGCTGGTGCGGGTCGTCGAAGGCGGCCGGCTGACCCATCAGCTGTTCGACATCCACGAGGAAGCCGAAGCCTTCGCCGAGGAAGAACGCCTCCGGCTGGGGCTGCCCGGCGAGCCGCCGGCCGCGGAGCCGGTGGAGACAAAGCGGCGCGGCGGGCGCGGGCGCTGACAAATCCGACGGCCAAGCGACCGGCGCGGTTCATCCCGCCACGGGATGGTTTGCGCTTTCTCGCAAATTGCGGGTAACAATCGGGCACGGGGAATGCTGCCGATGTGCAATCTTTACAACATCACCACCAGCCAGGAGGCGATCCGCCAGTGGACGCGGACCTTGCGCGACATCTCCGGCAATCTCGAGCCTTCGGTCGATATCTATCCCAACCAGCCGGCGCCGGTCGTGCGCAATGCTGCCGACGGCAGCCGCGAGCTCGCCAGGCTGCGCTGGGGCATGCCGACGCCGCCGGAGCGGATGCGCGGCAACGCCGATTCCGGCACCACCAACATCCGCAACCCGCAATATGCCCACTGGCTGCCCTATCTCGGCGTAGAGAACCGCTGCGTGGTGCCGGTGACGAGCTTTGCCGAGCCCTCGCCGAAGCCGGGCGACAAGGATCCCGAAACCGGTGTGCAGAAGAACTTCTGGTTCGCGCTGAGCGAGGACCGGCCGCTGTTCTTCTTCGCGGGCCTGTGGACACCCTGGCACGGCGTGCGCAAGGTGAAGGAAGGTCCGGGCGACCACGAACTCTATGGCTTCCTGACCACCAGACCCAACGCGCTGATCGCACCGATCCACGAGAAGGCGATGCCTGTGATCCTGACCACTGAGGAGGAAACCGAATTGTGGCTGACCGCGCCATGGTCGGAGGCGAGGAAGCTGCAGCAGCCGGCGCCGGACGACGCGCTGGTGATCGTCGAGAAGCCGGCGACGCAGATCAAGTTTCCCGCAGAGCCGCCGGCGCAGGGGTCGTTGTTTTAGCAAGAACTATCGCGCCAGCAACCATTCCTTGTGGCGGCGGTCGAGTATCGGCTGGATCGTCGCGTAAGTTTCCCACCCATCCGCAACGGAATAGAGTGATTCCCCGTCGGGAAAGGCATAGCTGTAGTCGGCGATGTACGAGACAGGATCCCCATCGGGAGCGTCGTAGTAGCTGGCTGCGAACAAATTGCCGTCGTCACTCAAGTCATCGTCAGTGAACTTGCCGTCGCAAACGTCAAGGAACCACTGTCGTGGGGTTAGGCGTCTCGATCTCAGACTTTCCAGCTCGGCCGGAAAATCGCCAGTATGCATCTCCCCGGCCAATCCGTTCAAAGCTGCCCAGGCAACAAACATCGCAATATGTGTGGCACCAGCTTCGGACGGTAGCTCGCGTGGAAAGTCTCCTCCGAAATGCCAAGATGCATCATCATACTTCATAACGAAGCCCCCACCTCCTGGCAGGCTATGCCCTTCATGACCGGTGGGCACAACACAACTGTGCTCGTCTCCTCTGCCCACCGCCTCACCCCCTCGCCTTCTGCAGCACCCAGATATAGCCCTTGGGCGGACGGTCCTCGTGGATGAACTGCGTCTTCACCTCGGTGTCCTTGCGGCCGCAGCGCTTGCAGCGGAAGCGGATGGCTTCGAGCGGCTTGTTCCAGCCCACCGCCTTGGCCACGTCGTTCGCCTTGAAGCGGCCGACATGGCAGCAGTGGCGGCATTCGACGATGAGCAGCATGTTGGCCTTGGCCGCCCGGCCAACGCTGTCCATGGGTCCGGCCATCTCATGTCCGGTCGCAATAGTCCTCGGGCAGCGGCAACAGGCCGAGCCAGGCGGCGCGGAAATCGGGTTCCCTGCCCGCCACCGCGCCCATCACTTCGTGCAGCCTGTCCACCAACCCGTTGAGCCGCCAATAGATTTCGCCATTGGCCTTGAGGTGCAGCTGCGCCTCAAGCACGGTCTGACGCAGTTGCAGCGCGTCACGGATGATCGCCTCCGCGTCCGACTGGAACAATCTGTCAAAACGGCTCTTCCGTCTGCCCAATGCGGCTCTCCCTGATTTCGAGCAACCGCCCCACCTGCTGACAAAATAGGAACCCATTCCTGCGGGAGTCAATTCGTCCTTGACATTTTTGTTCCCTTTTTGTTCATATCCACACGACAGCCACGGAGCGACCGCCATGGATCACATCGTCAGGCTCGACAGTCGCCAGGAAGCGGCGCTCCAGGTGATCGCCGAGCGCTTCATCGCCGAGCACAAGGGCGATGCGGTGAAGGCGCTGAAGGAGATGATCGTGCTCAACGGCCATCTGCAGGAAAGGCTCGATGCGCTTGGCGCGCAGCGCAGAGGTGGGCTCTGATTTTGCCTGGTAACGTGGGATAGGTCGGCGCTCTACGGCGCCCCCCTCTGTCCTGCCGGACATCTCCCCCACTTGGGGGGAGATTGGCAGCTTCGGCGCCCCGCTCAGTCATGCTACGTCGGCCATTGGCGAAAGCCAGTGCGCGGGCTGATCTCCCCCAAGTGGGGGAGATGGCCGGCAGGCCAGAGGGGGGCGCGAGGGAATGCGACCTCGGCGATTGGCGGAAGCCGAAAATCCTACGCAGGTACGCGCTTCAGCGCCTGGGCCATGCAGTGGATGCCGCCGCCGGTCTTGGAGATCTCGCTCATGTCGACCGCCGCGACCTCGAAGCCGCGCGCCTTCAACTGGCCGATCAGCGTCTTGCTCGAGGTCGGCGCGATCACCCTGTCCTTGCCGAGCGACATGAAGTTGCAGCCGAGCGCCATCGTGTCCTGGAAGGRCACGTCGATGATCTCGTGGCCCTTGCCCTTCAGCCAGTCGACGGTGCCGGGCTCGGTGCAGGCGAGGCAGACGGCGGTGAGCTTTTCGGCGATCGGCACCACCATCAGGTCGATGTGGACATAGTATTCGTCGATGAAGGCGATGCGCGTCTCCCAGCCTTCCTTGTCGAACCAGTCCTTGACCTGGCGCGCGCCCTCTTCCTGGGTGCGGGCGCCGCCGCAGCCGATCAGCACCACGCCTTCCTCGATGACGTTGAAGTCGCCGCCCTCGAAGGTGCCGGCCGTCACCATGTCGTAGATCGGGATGCCGAGCTTCTCATAGGTGCRGATCGCGGCATAATTCTCGCCGCGTCGCCACCAGTTGGCCATGGCGGTGATGAAGGCGCCGTATGGCGTCATGACGCTGGAGTCGCGCGAATAGACCTGCATGGGGAGTTCCGGCGTCGGCTCGTGCCAATGGATATTGACGCCGAAATGCTCATAGGCGGCGACGAGGTCCTTGTGCTGCGCCTGCGCGATCTGGATGTTGCAGGGCGCCTCGCGCAGGTGTTTTCGGGACAGCGAGCTGGTCGAGAGATGCCTGAGGAAATTGGGCGAGCCGAGCAGCACGTCGGTCAGAACATCGGTCTCGTTGGCGAAGCCCCAGGCAGTCAGCGGGTTGGTGYCGCCATTGGGATTGCGGCGCTGCAGCGAAAAGGGCTCGGCGACGATGCGGTCATGGACGGTCATGGGATTCTCCTCGAGCTGATATTTGTCATGCGGTGGAAGTGGCCGGAATCCACCAGTCGCGCCCGCGCGGCGTGGTGACATATTCMGGCCAGCGGAAGTTGATCGGGGGTTCGTAGTCGCAGAGCGGCGCGATCCAGTTCGAGCCGCCGATGCCGCCGCCTGTGCGGGCGACGAACTCGTCCATCGCGGCGTCGCGCGCGGCCTTGTCTTCCAGCAGGCGAAGCGCGGTCAGCGCGACCGTCTTCGCGGCGCAGATGACCATCGGGTCGATGGTGGCGGGAATGCCGCCCAGCGCATTCATCACCCAGGCCGGGTAGGCGTGGCCGTTCGCCGAACGCAGCGCCGGACGCGCGACGTAGAAGCGCGACGTCGGCGCGTGCCAGCTCATGTCGGTGTAGTCGTCGGAGGTCGAGTTCACCTGCGAGGGCGGCAGATCGCGGCGCAGGATCGCCTCGGCCTCCTGCGGGGTGATCAGCCGCTCCAATTCGTCGATGAACGGGTTCTCGGTCGCCTCGCCGCCGGCATTGACCTGAACCTCGCGGGCGATGCTTTTGGCATGCTCATCCCAGCGCGGCGGGCCGACCGCCGCGAGCGCTTCATAGGTGATCCCCGCCATGGCGTGGTTGGCGAGGCCCTGCCGCGACTTCGACACCCAGTGACGCTCGTAGCGGCAGCCGCTCATCTTTGCCGCCGCATCGGCGTTGCGGTCGAGCACCGCCGTCACCTGCTCGGCCATGGCAATGGTGGGCACCCGGATCATGTATTGGATTTCGGCGAGGCCCGCCGGCAGGTTGTCGGCGGTCGCCTGCCCGGCGGTCAGGATCGCCTCGCTGATCGACCAGCCGCCCTGGTGCGTCAGCATGGAATCGCGCAGCGCCTTGGAGGCCATGTACATCATCATCAGCGCGTCGTTGGCGCCGGGCGCCCTCACCGCCGAATGCGCCTGCGGGATGGGCGCGCCGCCGCTTGCGCGCGCCCAGTTTTCCGGCTCGTCGCAGATGAAGCGGTAGATCATCGCGTAGGCGGCGCCGCAATGCGTGTCCCAGCGCGCCGTGTTGCAGAGCGGCAGCATGTAGAAGGGATGGAAGGAGATCATGCCGGCAAGGCCGTCATAATAGCCCTTGGCGGCATGGATCGGCTTGGAGCCCCTCACCTTCTCGGCCGGCTCGCCGGTGAAGCGCAAGGTGCCCTTTATGCCGTGCTGCTGCATCGCGGCCTTGGTGGCGAGCAGCCCGCCGAGGCTGCCGATGCCGAGGCCCGAATGCGGATCGGTGTGGCCGCCGGCCTCGACGCCGAGCCCCGCGCGCGGCCGCTTCACCGTCGCGGCGTCCTGGCAGTTGCCGGGAACGGCGTCATATTCGGCATACATGCCGATGGTCGGGCCGTCGCCGTTGGTCCAATGGGCACAGAAGGCGGTCGGCATGCCGCCCGAGCCTTCCTCGACCGAAAAKCCTTCGCGCTTCAGCCGGTCGACATACCAGGCGGCCGACTGGTACTCGCGCCAGGCCGTCTCGCCGAAATCGAAAATGGTGCGGGTCCAGGCCGACAAAAGCGGCTGGATGCCGTCGATGCAGGCGAGCGCGGTTTCTTGTGCCGAAGTCGTCACCGGTTCCTCCATGCCTCAAAGAAAGCAGTGAAGCGGCTCATCAAAAAGTGATATGTTTTCCCGGCTCGTGCAAATTCGGTTCACCTGAGGCCTCTTGCGAATACCTTCCACGCAGGCGCTGCGCGCCCTCGACAGCTTCGCCCGTCACGGCAGCGTGTGGCGCGCCGCCGACGAACTCCACCTCACCCGCAGCGCCGTCTCGCATCAGCTTCGGCTGCTCGAGCGCGAGCTCGGCTTCGATCTCCTGCAACRCATCGGCAAAGGGGTGGCGCTCACCCCGCGCGGCCAGCGCTATGCGGCGGACGTGCGCAAGGCGCTCACCGTGCTCGGCGATGCGATGACGCAGAATTCCGGCACCGGGGTCGGCGGCTCCTTCGCCATCTCCTGCCCGCCGGGCTTCGCCTCGATGTTCCTGTGCACCCATATCGGCGAGTTCCAGCAGATGTATCCCGACGTTGCGCTCTCGGTGCTGACGCCGCGGCGGCTCGACGATGTCAGCAATCCGGAGGCCGACGCCTTCATCGCCTTCGGCGTCGGCAACTGGCCGAACCGGGCGGTGGAACTGCTTTGCGAAGTCTCCTTCACGCCGCTCTGCAGCCCGACGCTGCTCAACAAGGTCGGCGGTTTTTCCAAACCCGCCGACGTGCTGCGCGCCAACCTGCTGCATCTCAGCGACACCGAGGACTGGGCGCGCTGGCTGGCGCTGTCCAAGGTGGAAAACCCCGATACAGAAGGCGGCATCTTCTTTTCCGACATGAACCTCGTCTTCTCGGCGGCGATTGCCGGCCAGGGGATCGCCCTGGGCGACGAATTGACTGGCCGCCGGGCCCTGAGCGAGGGCCGGCTGGTCAAGCCGTTCGAGGCGTCGGTGCCCTCGCCGCGCTCCTATTACCTGGTCTTCGAGCATGCGAAGGCTGGGCATCCGGTGCTCAATGCCTTCAGCGACTGGCTGAGGGCCACGCTGTCGGAGAGCCAGCTAGCGAAGTACTGAGATTAGCCGATCTCCCCCCTTGTGGGGGAGATGTCCGGCAGGACAGAGGGGGGCGCTGTCCCGCCAGCCTATCAGCCATTTTTGAACGCGCCCGTCGACGGATTGTCCCGACAACCGATCATTGCAAAGGCAGCGTTCCGTCGCGCCCCCCTCTGCCCTGCCGGGCATCTCCCCCACAAGGGGGGAGATCGGCAGCGGCAGCGTCGCCTCCCTCCCCCATCCGTGAATCAAATTTGCCGATCAGGCGAAAACTATTCGGTTGCGGTGAGCCGCCGGCGTGCCTACGATTTCGCCCGAGACTGAGGAAGAGGCAGGATGCAGCAACCCGGCCGGGCCGCAGAAATCAAGGCGAAGGGAATCGGCAAGAGCTTCGGCTCGTTCCGGGCGCTGGACAATCTGACGCTCGACATAGGCCGCGGCGAGTTCCTGACGCTGCTCGGGCCATCGGGTTCCGGCAAGACCACCTTCCTGATGATCCTTGCCGGCTTCGTGCAGCCGAGCGAAGGCCGCCTCTTTAGCGACGGCACCGACATCACCGACCGGCCGGCCGAGCAGCGCGCCGCCGGCATGGTGTTCCAGGGCTATGCGCTCTTCCCGCATATGAGCGTGGAGCAGAACATCGCCTTCCCGCTCAAGGTGCGCAGGAAGACGGCTTCGGAGATCAAGCTGCGCGTCGGCGAGATGATCGAGCGCGTCGGGCTGAAGGGCCATGAGAAGAAGCTGCCGGCGCAGCTTTCGGGCGGCCAGCAGCAGCGCGTGGCGCTGGCCCGCGCGCTGGTGTTCGAGCCGGGCGTGCTGCTTCTCGACGAGCCGTTCTCGGCGCTCGACAAGAGCCTGCGCGGCCAGATGCAGGCCGAGATGAAGCGCCTGCATCAGGAGACCGGCACCACCTTCGTCTTCGTCACCCACGACCAGAGCGAGGCGCTGGCGCTGTCGTCGCGCGTCGCCATCTTCAACCAAGGCAAGCTCTTGCAGGTTGGCAAGCCTGACGAGGTCTACGACCGGCCGGCCAACCGCTTCGTCGCCGAGTTCCTGGGCGAGATCAACATGCTGCCGGTAAAGGGCGTCAAGCCCGCCGACAATGGCGCGACGGGCCTGTGCGAGGATCGCGCGGTCAACATGCGCTGCAAGGCGGAAGCGATAAAGGGCGACGCCATCCTCGCCATCCGCCCCGAGCACATGTCGATCGCACGCGAAGCTTCGGCCGGCGAGAACGGCATTGCCGCCACTGCGGTCGCCTCGACTTATCTCGGTGCGGCGACCAAGCTCGACCTCACCACGCGCCACGGCTCGAAGGTCACCGTCTCGGTGCCGAACGAGGTCGCGGCCGCGGCCTTGAGCAAAGGCAACTCCGTCTGGCTGACCTGGCCGGCGGAAAAAGGTTTCCTCCTTCCGGACGGAGGACAATGAGCGCCGGCGCGGCCTGAACCGGCCGCACCGGCTTCCGGATCAGATCAATGAAAACAAGGGGAACTGACATGAACGACGATACGAACAACACCCGCAAAYGGGCGATCGAATCCCTGTCCGAAAGGGCCAGGCGCGGCGAGATCTCGCGCCGGCAGTTCGCGCAACTCGCGGGCCTCGTGCTTGCCGGCACGCCGATGCTGCTGCGCTCGACCAGCTCTTTCGCGCAGACGAAGGGGCTGGTGCTGGTCAACTGGGGCGGCGATGCCATCACGGCTTWTGATGCCGCCTATGGCCAGGCCTTCACCAAGGACACCGGCATCCCGGTCAAGATGGACGGGTCCGGCCCGACCGAAGGCGCGATCGCTGCGCAATTCAAGAGCGGTGCGCCGACCTGGGACCTGGTCGACGTCGATCCGTTCTCGGCGATCACGCTCGGCGGCCAGGGCATGCTGGAGCCGATCGACTACAAGATCGTCGACAAGAGCAAGATGCGGCCAGGCTTCGGCTGGGAGTATGCGGCGTCCACCTACTTCTTCTCATATGTGATCGCCTACGACTCGCAGAAGTTCGGCTCCAACGCGCCGACCGGCATGGCCGACTTCTTCGACGTCAAGAAGTTTCCCGGCAAGCGCTCGCTCTACAAATGGGGCGTATCGAGCTGGGAGGCAGCGCTGCTTGCCGACGGCGTCGCGCCGGCCTCGCTCTATCCGCTCGACCTCAAGCGCGCGCATGACAAGATCGCCGCCTTCAAGGAAAACGTCGTCTCCTATTGGGGCGGCGGCGCCGAAAGCCAGAGCGTGCTGCTCAACGGCGAGGCCTCGATGGCGATCGTGTGGTCGACGCGCGCCTCGCTGATCGAGCAGGACTCGGGCGGCCAGATCAAGTTCATCTGGGACCAGGGCCTGATCTCGCCCGGCGCGCTGGCAGTGCTGAAGAACAATCCCGGCGGCAAGGAAGCGGCGATGAAGTTCATCGCCAGCACGCAGGATCCGCAGAAAGRGCTGGTGATGTTCGACAAGCTCGGCCAGGGCCCGGCCAACCCGGCGGCCGACGCGCTGATCCCGGCCGACAAGAAGCGCATCAACCCTGTCGATCCGGAGAACATGAAGAAGCAGATCCCGCTCGACATGGAGTGGTACGCCAAGAACTACGGCGCGGCGCTCGACGAATACACCAAGATCATCTCCGCCTGATCGGGCGGAGATCTTCGGACCGATGAGAGACACCCTCTCCGACAGGATGGGCGCGGTGCTTTTGATGGCGCCGCTGCTCCTGTTCCTTGTCCTTGCCTATGCCTGGCCCTTCCTCGGCGTGGTGAAGTGGAGCTTCACCTTGCCGACGCCGGGTCTCGGCCAATATGGCGCGCTGGTCAGCGACCCGCTGGTGCAGTCGGTGTTCAYCCGCACACTGCGCATCGCGGCAATCGTCACTGTGGTGTCGGTCACCGCCGCCTATGCGATCACGGTCGTCTGGGTGCGCGGCAGTCCGGTGCAGCGCGTGCTGGCCGAGTTCTGCATCCTGGTGCCGTTCTGGATCTCCGTGCTGACGCGCGCCTTCGGCTGGGTGGCGCTGCTTTCCAACCGCGGCCTGATCAACACCTGGCTGCAATCGGTCGGCTTCATTTCCGAGCCGCTGACCCTGGTGCGCAACGAATTCGGCGTCATCGTCGGCATGTCGCATTTCCTCATTCCCTTTGCGGTGTTTCCGCTGGCATCGGCCATGCGCAGCCTCGACGAGCGCGTGCTGCTTGCGGCGCGCGGTCTGGGCTCCAGCCGCATGCGCACCTTCTGGACGGTATTCGTGCCGATGACGCGCTCCGGCATCATCGGTTCAGCGCTCATCACCTTCGTCTTTTCGCTCGGCTTCTTCGTCACGCCAGCGATCCTCGGCGGCGGCCGCAGCGTGATGATCGCCGAGCTCATCTATCTCAGGATCTTCCAGAGTCCGGACTGGGGGTTGGGCGCGGCGATCAGCGTCGTGCTGGTGGTGTTCGTCGGCGCACTGATGGGGCTGCTGTTCCGCTACGTCAAACCGAAGCAGTTGGTGTAGCGCGATGCCCACATACCGCCCAGGTCCCGTCTCGCTTGCTCTGGCCGTGCTTGTCGCGCTGTTCCTGCTGTTGCCGCTGCTGGCGGTCGTCCCGGTGTCGCTGACGCCGAGCCGCATGCTGACCATGCCGACCGGAGAACTGTCGCTGCGCCACTACCGCTCGCTCATTGAGGATCCGCGCTGGCTGGATTCCATCCTGCTGTCGATCAGGATCGGCGTGGTGAGCAGCGCGCTCTCCACCGTGCTCGCGCTCACGTTCAGCCTCGGCGTGTGGATGTTCCAGCCGCGCTTTACCGCGGCGCTTGTCGGCTTCGTGCTGCTGCCGATGGTGGTACCTCCGGTGGTCTCGGCGGTGACGCTCTATTTCCTGCTCACCTCGGTCTCCGGGGTCTCGTCCTTCTTCGGCTACGACACCTGGCTGGGTGTCGCCATGGCGCATTCGGTGATGACAGTGCCTTTCGCCACGGTGCTGATTCTCGTCTCGCTCAGCCAGCTCGACCGGCGCATCGACCTTGCCGCGCGCGGCCTGGGCGCGAGCGTCTGGGAGCGCGCGACGCGCGTCATCATGCCCAACATCAAGTTCGGCATCGTCACGGCGGCGCTGCTTTCCTTCGTGCTTTCCTGGGAAGAGATCGGCGTGACCCTGTTCATCACCTCGGTCAATGCGATCACCTTGCCGCGACTGATGTGGATGGGTCTGYGCGACAATATCGATCCGGCGATCGCGGCGCTGTCGGTGATCCTGATCATCATCACCGTGCTGGTGCTCATCCTGCGCAGCGTGATCACCCGGCGGCGCGCCGCGGCGTAAAGCCTGGCTCCAATCCTGCCGCTGAAATGAAAGAGGCCCGCCGGGAGCGACGGGCCTCGTGAGGCGCCGAAGTGGAAGTTCGACCCATCACGTGATCCGGGGGTGTGGATCGCCGGAAAATCTAGCCAACCGGGACCGCGCGGGCCATTTACAAATCCGTAAACTTCACGCCGCCGGAGCGCGCGACGTCGGCAAAAAGAGGTTTATTATCATTGTCTTGCGAGCGGCCGCGGTGTCATCGGCGCGACGTCCTTCAATCAAAYGTGATGGGAACGCGCCGGCGAGACTTTGGAGCCAAAACCAGCGCAACAACGAACGGACCTTCCGACGTCACGACCTGGACTGGAGGGAGCCGGCCGGCGCCCTACCGATTGCCGGGAAGCATTCGGGTCATGACCGCGTCCCGGCGAATGAAGTGATGATAGAGCGCGGCGAGGCCATGCAGGCCGGCTACGATCAATATGCCGTTTGCGCATAGCGAATGAAGCTCGCGGATGGTCCGCGCAGTCGCCCTGTCAGGGGCGAATGGAGCCGGCACCGTGAACAGACCGAAGAAGCTCAACGCCTCGCCCCTGAACCATGTCAAAAGGATGCCCAGGACGGGAATGGCAACAARCAGCGCGTAGAGGACGAAATGTCCGACCTTCGCGGCTGCCCGCTCCGGCGCCGACATGTCCGCCGGTAGTGGCGGCGCGCCTCTCCTGCCGCGCAAAACCACCCGCCAAAGGACGAGGCCGGCGAGCAGAAGGCCGAACGAAATGTGCAGCCGCCAAATCGCGTCGATCGCGGGATCGCCGCGCGGATAGAATTCTTCGCCGAAGGTTAGACCATAGAGGAGGATGACGAGGGCGAAGAGCGCCCAATGCAAGAGTTTCTGAGTAGAAGAATAAGTGGTGATGACGGCCATCGCACGCCTCCATTGAACACCCCCCTTCCTTATGGAGTGTTCCTGGCAGACCTGTGGCCGCTAAATTAATAATTGGTAAGACTTCGACATTGGGCCGGCGTACGCGCGGCCCAAAGCTGGTTTACATTCCGCGCCATTCAAGCCGCCCGCGCAGGCGAAGGCCCCCCGGCCTCGCCCGCGTCGTGGCCGATCAGGCAGCCTGCGGACGCCGCATCCTCTCGACAAGAGCCTGCCGGGCCGGGCCGGCGAGCGGCCTGTCCGTGGTCAGCAGACCGTCGAGCAGAGCGAGCAGTTCGCGCGCTGCGGACGACTTGCAGGAGTAGTAGACCATCTGGCGGTCGCGGCGGGTTTCAACAAGGCCAAACCTGCGCAGCTTGGCCAGATGCTGGGAGAGTGCAGACTGGCTGAGTTCGACCTTGTCGGCGAGCGCGCCGACAGACAGTTCGCCCTCTGCCAGGTAGTTCATGATGAGCAGACGCTTTTCGTTGCCCATCACCGCAAGAAAGGCTGCCGCGCTTTCTGCGTTGGCGGTAAGTTTCTTCGTGACCATCGATATCCCCATGTTCATGCTCTTCCGAGGCCATGGGGGCAAATGGCTTCAGAATTCCAGAGCATTTGGTGGGCCTGCTCCGACACGGAAGTCGGAACCTGCCCTGCTTCTTTGTTCGACCAAAGCCCTCCGTAACACGGTTGCCACCACGTCGGGACATTGGCCTCGGACAGCGTGCGYCGCGTTGTTACGTGACGCAAGTTGGCGCAGACTCGGAATAATTCTGCGCCGCTAATGAGTATCAGCGCTTCCTTGCTTCGGCAACTATATAGCGAAGATAGGTACATCAGCCGCCAAATCCAGACTCGCGCTTGGAGGAAGAACTTGTGTCGCACGGACGCGCGTCAGCATTTCCAAGACTCACCCTCCCTCCGGAATTCGTGATAATATTAGCCGGAATACAAAAAGGGGGACGGCAAGGCTCGAGGAGAAGGCCATGTCCGCTACTTCACGAAACACGTTCACGCCCGCCGAGACGGCCATGTTCGGCCGCGTCTTCGAGAGCGGCCGCGTCGCCGGAGAAACCGAGGAGCAGAAGGAGGCGCGCGCATCGCGCATCATCGCGAACTACATGGCCGGCATCACCGACGAGGTGGAACTCGTGGAGTTGTCCCGCAGGCCGCTCGGACGGTAGCGCAGGAGCGATGTCCGCTGCCGGCGCGCCGCTCACATCCTGTTGAAATATCGGGATGAAACCAGCCGGGCAGTTGCGCGTTTCTGATCCGCTCACAACGCATTGGGGGTTCGAAATGACCCAGGGATGGTTTTCCAGGCCGGTAGAAGTCGCCGTCGGCGTGGCCGGTTCGATCCGGCATATTTCCAACGCGCAGCAGGCCGTGGAATTGCTGACGGGCCAATGGCGCGACGCAGGCAGCGTGCTGCATGGCGCGGCGCTGCGCGCCTGCCGCCGGGCAATGACCGGCGACGTCCCGGCCGACAACGCCAGGGAAGCCTTCATCAGCGCCGCGCGCGAAGCGCATGTTTTGATTGAATAGGCACTCACTTTTCTACCGACCTGCTGGAGCAGTTCAGCGTTTTATGAATGCTGAACTGCGCTGATTGCTTGCTTTACGCAATTCCGGATGGAATACCGTTGTATAGTTTCTTGGAATTGCTCTAAAGCGCGGCGTGCCGAACCTATTCAGGCGGCGCGCCCAAGTCTTTATATTTGCACATGTCGTTTTCCCCAAACCGCTGCGACTAGCGTTAGCGATAGAAGAGCCACAAAAGCACCAGCATCGCGAACGCTGCCGGCGAGAGCAGGATTGCGGCCCGTACAATGCACATGACCAGGTAGAGCGGAACGGACATGCCTGGCGGCGGCRCTTACTGTCTGCGCAGATTGACCGGAAGCCGGCGCGCAGGCCGAAACGGATTCTCGAGATCCGCCTCGGCGTGCAGGCGGCTAAGCCGCGCCTCCTCGTAGAGTCCGAAAGCGGTCGCCATCAACGTGGCCACTGTCATGGTGGATGCAAGCACTGCGATCAGCATGAGAGGTCTTCCCGCGTTTTCATCAGCCTGCCGGATTCATTAGCGCTGCAGGCGACAGCGCCGCCAGTGACTTTGGTCACATGTTTTTTAGGCCGCGCGGGCGCGTTTTTTAGGCCGCGCGGGCGCGTGTGCCGACGGCATAAACCCGACCCCGGAGCGGCGCATCGCCGCTCTCAAAATTCTTCGGAACATTATCGGCGCTGGATGGTTAATGCGCGGGTCCGCGATAGTCCTGGACCCGCATCCCACCGAGCGCCACCCGGCGCCGGCTGCTGACCAAAAGACTACCATACCAACGGAGGATGTCATGAACGACGTCTGGTTTTCAGAGCCGGTCGTGATCGATTTCGAGCCAAGCGGACAACGCAAGGTCTCGAGCTGCTTCGAGGCAATCGAATGCCTCAACCATCGCTGGCCAAGACGGGCGCGCGATCGCGCCTGGCGGTCGGCAAACCGTGTCTGCCGCGACGCGCTCGACGGACTGAGAAGTCCCGTCGACGCCCGCAAAACCCTGCGCAAGGCGGCGAAGGCCGCCGGCCTGCTGGCCTAAGCAGTTCAACATTTRGTAGCCACAGCATCCGGCGTCCGAAAGGACACCGGCGCTGCAGAGCCCTCAACGCGATCAGGGACGGAAAACCTCACCCGGATCGTCTGGAGTTGTTCCCCGGCATTGCCCTTGGCGGCCGCAATCAGGAAAATATCGGAACATTGCAGCCGCCGAGCTGTTACTTCGCTGTAGTCTCCTGACTACGGGGTTCCCAGACCCAAGCCGAGCCCGTTCCGGCCTTGCCGGGGCGGGCTTGATTTTGCGCCGCGCCATTCCGGACGGGAAACCGCTGCGCACTTTTCCTGGAATTGCTTTCTTGTTGTCGCAATTCCAGACGGAAAACCGTTACGCACTTTTCCTGGAATTGGTTTCTTGTTGTCGCAATTCCGGACGGAAAMCCGCTACGCACTTTTCCTGGAATTGCTTGGGCCAAGCAGCGGCCGACGTATACTCGAGAGCGCTCACAGCGCATCTCGTGGGGTACATGAAAACGTCGGCCGCTGGGCTTTGGGGCGCCTCTTGTTCAGGCCCTCTCATTTCGGCGAGTCGGGCGTGCGCCTTCAACGCGAAAACCGGGTCGTGGTGAACAGGAGGTTACTATCCACAGGGCTGGCCCGGCGCCCCAAACCGATCGCGCGGACAAGCGTCGAAAGCCCCTGTCAAGCGTTCAGTTCTTCGGCGGCGGCGATGACTTCGGGAACGATCGCTTCCACGTCGTCATCGCCCGTCCGGTGGTTGACGAAACAGGCGCGCAGCGCGAAGGCACCGCCGATCGTCGCGTTCGACAGATAGACGCGGCCGCGCGCCGTCATGCGCTTGAGGATGGCGGCATTGTCCTTGGAGCGGTGGCGGAAGCAGACCGCGCTGAGCGTCACCGGGGCCAGAAGTTCCAGTTCGGCACGCGCCTCGACGGCCCTCGCCAGCGCGATGGCGTGGTCGAGATCGCGCCGGATCGCGGCGCGAAAGGCCCTGCGCCCGTGATATTGCAGCGAGAGCCAGAGCTTCAGCGCACGGAACCGCCGTGACAGTTCCATCGACTCTTCGAAGAAGGCGAAGCTCTCCACCGGGTCCTCGCGAAAGCTGCGGACATAGTCGCCGCTATGCGAAAAGGTCGCGCGGGCTATGTCGCGATGGCGATGCAACAGGCAGCCGCATTCGGCGGGCTGATAGAGCCATTTGTGCGCGTCGAGGGACAACGAGTCGGCGCGTTCTAGGCCGAGGAACTTCTCCGCCTCCGCCAGAGCCGCAAGGCCGCCATAGGCGCCGTCGACATGCAGCCACAGGTTTTCGCGAGCGGCGAGATCCGCAATCTGCTGCAACGGATCGACGGCACCGGTGTTGACCGTTCCGGCCGTGCCGACGATGGCGATAGGCGTGCGCCCGGCGGCGCGATCCGCAGCGATGGAGGTCTCGAGGGCGTCGAGGCGCATGCRCAAAGCCTCGTCGACCGGGATCAGCCGAAGATTGTCGCGGCCGATGCCAAGCAGCGCGACCGCCTTCGGGACGGACATGTGGACCTCCTGCGAGGCGTAGACGATGCCCGGCCGGGCGCCGGTCTCGTTGGCCGGCAATCGCGATTCCCGCGCCATTGCCAGCGCCATGAGGTTCGCCGCCGAGCCGCCGCCGCACAGGCTGCCGATGTGGTCCGGGCAGCCGACGGCCCCCGCCAGCCAGCCGACGACGCTTCGCTCGATGGTGACCGCGGCCGGCGCCGAGCGCCACGCGGTGACATTCTGGTTGAGCGCGGCAGCGAGCAGTTCGCCCAGCGCGCCCACGGGCTCGCCCGAGCCGAAGACATAGGCGAGGAACTTGCCGCCGGAGGGGCGGGAATGGTCGGTGATGGCGGCAAAATCATCGAGCACCGCGCGGCCGATGCCCTCCTCGCTCCAGGGCCGAGAGAACAATGCCTCCGTCGCCCTGGCGCTGGTTGCAGGAAAGGCAGGCCGCTCCTCGACGGTCGACCAGTAATCCGTCGCGAGCTTCACGGCCTCGTCCGCCAGCCGGGACAATTCCTGCGCGGAAATCTTCAGGTCGCTCACGGCTCCTCCCGACAGCACCAGACCAGCATGCCAGGACTATCCGGACGGCGGCAGGAGGTGTCAATCGACGGGCGCGTTGTGGTTCGAACCTGCGATCGTCGGCTTAGAAGACCCGGATCGCAGCCTAAACCGACCTAGCAAGACATAACATCGCACCTCGTTATAGCCCTTATATTTCCTTGTATCTCAAAGATTTTCGGCCTATGTTTCTAACATTGGGTAACGGCGAATAACACGCTATTTTCGTTACCCTTGTGTTACCCGGACAAGCGGTTGGGAGCATCGGACGATGGCAAAGGCGCTAACAGGTGCATCACTAACGAAGTTCAAAGCGGACGCTTCAAAGAGGCTGGAAATCCCGGACGGCGTTCTCACCGGCCTCTATTTCATCGTGCAGCCTACCGGTCGAAAGTCGTGGGCGGTGCGATATCGYTACAACGGCAGGCCCGTGAAACAAGTTCTGGGCAACTACCTTGCCGGCGACGATCAGGCCAAGGCCGGCGAAGAGCTTWAGAAGGTTCGAGGGCAAGCTGCAGACATCCTGTCGCGCGTCCAGGCCGGCGAAAATCCGGCGGCCCAGAAGCAAGAGGCCAAGAAGCATGCGAAGGAAGACGACGGGGCTAAGCGCGATCAGTTCCGTACCATCGTTGAGCGCTACCTTAAGGAATACGCATCGAAACGGCGCAACTATCCAGAAAAGGCGCGGCTGCTCGGCATGCGCCGCAAGGATGAAGAGTGGGAAGTCATCAAAGGCCGACCGGTCGCGATGTGGGGCGAGAAGCGCATTCAGGAGATCACCCGGCGCGATATCCGCGAGCATCTAGAGCAACTCGCTAAAGACGCGCCTATCGGGGCCAATCGCTCATTCTCGGAATTGCGCAAGTTCTTCAATTGGACGGTGGGAAAGGACATCCTGACCGCCTCCCCTATTGCTGGCCTGCAACCGCCGTCGGAAGAAAACGCCAGCCGTAATCGGGTGCTGATCCAGCGCAAGGAAGTTCCCGGTTCCAGCGACAACGAATTGCTGTGGCTCTGGCAGGCCTGCGAGGTATACGGCAGAGACGAGCCGGACGAGGGCAAGGGTGGCATCGGCAAGAAATATCGCGGACCCTTTGGTCCATATGTGCAGACGCTGATCCTGACGGGTCAGCGACGCACGGAAGTTGCTGCGATGACCTGGCCCGAGATCGACGTGGATGCGCGCGAGTGGGTTATTCCCGRCAGTCGCACCAAGAACGGCGAGCCGCATGTTGTGCCGCTGTCGGATCAGGCAATGGCGGTCCTTGAATCACTGCCACGCATCAAGGGCGCAGGCTTCGTGTTCACCACGGACGGCAACCATGCCGTTAGCGGGTTCTCCCGGATGAAACAGCGCATCGATAAGCTGATGGCCGAGTTGGCTGAGAACGTGGCTATTCCTGACTGGACGATTCACGACATCCGCCGCTCCGTCGCGGCAGGAATGCAGCGCTTGGGTGTGAAGATGGAAGTCACCGAGAAGGTGCTGAACCACACGTCCGGTAGTTTCGCCGGGATCGCGGGCGTCTATCAGGTATATGACTATGCCGACGAGAAGCGGGCGGCCTTGGAGGCGTGGGGCCGCTTCGTCGAAGCGCTGGTCACGGGCAAGAAGACCGACAACATCACCGATCTGGCCGAACGGCGGCTGGAGCGGGCGTGAATGG
Source organism: Mesorhizobium sp. ORS 3428 (assembly GCF_001854785.1). Classification (GTDB taxonomy): domain Bacteria; phylum Pseudomonadota; class Alphaproteobacteria; order Rhizobiales; family Rhizobiaceae; genus Mesorhizobium. The sequence goes on along the minus strand of NZ_MDFL01000142.1, from coordinate 5,526 downwards.
TGCGCGGCGGCATGAGAGATCGTGCGGGGCGCAAGTTGGTCGGGGGTTCGAGTCCTTCAGGCGGCACCATCTCGCAACGCTGCGTCCATTATGGCGATTGCATGCCCGTTCACCACATTGTTAACTCCCAGTGCTACGCTAAATGTGGACACTAGTGGGGAATAGCGATGCGGATTGAGCCGGACATTGGTGGCGCGTCGGTCGTTGTGGTTGGGAATTTTAACCCTGCCATTTTCACCCCACATTGGCTGAGTACCCAGGGCCTGATTACGACCGCCGAAGCGGACGCCGCAAACGTTGTCCTGATACACCCTGAGGTGGCTCAGATCGAGTTTGCCAACACGATCATGAATGCCCACCCCAATCAATTCTCCCTTGAAACCACACAGGCTCCATGGGTGTCGTTAGTTGATCTGGTCGGCAGGATTTTCGGYGAGATGYTGCCGCACACCCCGATCTTTCAGTTCGGCATAAACAGAAATGTGCATTTCAGTGTTGAGAAAGAGGCAGTCAGAAACCAAATCGGAAGGATCCTAGCACCGCTTGATCCATGGGGTGAATGGGGCCAGGAAATTGCTAGTCAAGATGTTCCATACAGAGGCGGCGTTTCGCATTTGACTATCCAGCAAAAGTGGTCAGACGGTGCATTCAAGGGGTCTTTGAACGTTACCGTCGAACCGTCAGTTAAGATAGCGGGGAATACCGGCATATACGTCCGGGTGAACGACCACTGTGAACTTGTTGATCGGGAAGAGATTGACGGAACAGCAAAACTGTTAGCTTTTATGCGAAATCGATTTGACGATTCCATCCGCAAATCGGAACAGATAGTAGACCAAGTGATGTCGCTGAGAGAGCGCGTTTCCTGACATGCTGAATGCGAGCGCARCAAAAACCATCGACAATCGCCCTTCCGAGCGCCCCACCGCGTGGAACTGGGGTTCGGTTGGACGAGATTTGACGGTACCGCTTCCCGAACCGGATGCCGGCGTGGTGAATCTGCCGGAGAAGGAACARGAAGAAATTCACGACAAAGCGGCGCAGCAGCTTCCCGTTCTCGCCACACACTTTAGCCGTGGAAACAATAAGCAGCCGAACGTTCCGCAGATAATCGCTACCGGGCGTCCGACGCAGCGCTCCTTTTTGCAACCCCTCCAAGAATGGGAGGGCTATGTGGTCACAATTTCCAAGGAAACGTTTACCGCACGGTTGCTCGATGTCACTGCCGGTAGCGAAATTGAGGAAGAGCAGGTCGAATTTATCAAAGATGACCTGTCCGACACGGACCTCACGCTGCTGCATGTGGGCGCGGTCTTCCGCTGGGTAATCGGATATCACAGGGATCCGGGTGGCTCAAAGCGGCGCGTCTCGCAAATTGTTTTTCGCCGGCTGCCGGCTTGGACAAAGATGGACTTGCTGTCGGCCCGCCAACGCGCCCTCGAACTAAAATCGGCTCTTGTTTGGGAAGACTAGATTATGGACGCGCCGGGGGTGGGCGAGGTCGAGGTGTGTCTGCTTGGGCCGGGGTTTGGCGAATCCTGCGTTGTTCATTTGGGCGACGGCAAGTGGGTGATAGTTGACTCCTGCATTGATCGCGACACTCGGCAGCCTGCCCCACTCGAATATCTAAAATCCATCGGCGTGCCCCTTTCGGCCGTTGAGTTGATCATCGTAACGCATTGGCACGATGATCACGTGCGAGGCCTTACACAAGTCGTTCAGGAGTGCACCGAGGCGCGAGTCTGCCTGTCTTCCGCGTTCAGAAATCAAGAATTTTTGAATTTCGTATCGGTCTACTCTCGGTCGCGGAATGCTGTTACGACTTCAGGTGTTGACGAAATCGGCGGAACAATCAGGGCGATTATAGAAACGGGTCGCAAACCAGTCCCGGTAACGGCAGCCAAATGCCTTCTGCAAAGAAACTCCCTGGTGGGGTCAAACGACATTGCAGTTTGGGGGCTTTCGCCTTCTGACGCACAATTCGGATTGGCCATGGCTCAAATCGCTGCACAAATTCCGGGTGTGATGCAGCCGAAGAATAGAGTACCGGAGCCGGATCAAAATGACCTCTCTATCGCGGTGTGGATTCGAATCGGAGAGGTAGCGGTTTTGCTTGGAGYCGATCTGGAAGAATCCGGAAATCCCGACCTTGGGTGGAGTGCTGTGCTGAACAATCCTGGCCGGCCGCCGGGTAAGGCAATTTTGTTCAAAATACCACATCATGGTTCCGCTAATGGCCATCATGAAGGGGTCTGGGCGGAAATGCTCGAAAGTGAGCCGACCACTATGCTTACGCCGTGGAATAGAGGGTCCGGTCTCCCGAGGGACACGGACGTTGACCGCATTTTGCAGTACGCACCACAAAGTTTTACAACGGCCAAGCTGCCAGCCRGAAAGTTCCGCAAACCGCGCATCCGAGCTGTGGAAAAGACCATGGCCGAAGTGGCTAAAAACATAACCGCAACACTCTCTGCTGTTGGCAGGATACGCGCGCGCTTTACGCCGCCAAATACCAACATTACTGTTGACCTCGCCGGACAGGCCACCCACCTTTCAGAATACGTGTACGCACCGGGAGATTAGCAGGATTATCGGTCCGTCAGGGCATCGCAACAATCAGAAAGCAATTTACCCCTGCAATTACCCCTGCCGCCTTTGATGGGCCTAACGGTCATCGTTGATCGTTGAATCAGTTGCGAATTTGATTCCGTTCTATCGGGCTAGCGTCTGTTTGAATGTTTGCTGCTCAAACACGACCCGTACAACAACAGATTCGACAATAAAGTGCGGAGAGCGCATCATAGCACTCGGGATTGGGGATGCCTCCATGTATTTCCGTTTGTATCTCGTCGCAACGGCTGCGGTAGGTGTGGCTGCGGCCATGTTGAATTGTCCGGCTAACGCTGAAGGCAATTCGATACAGCAGTTGTTCGAAATGGCAGATCAGCTTTGTTTGCATAGGCACCAGAGCGCGGAAAGTGACGCCTACAAGCAATGCCGGGCGACGCAGTCGATTGCAATTGCACGGCTTATGCAGGGCATGGCGGCGCTGCCTGATCAATCCGCTTTTGAAGCTCTCTATAAACGATGCTTGATGAACGGCCCGGACATGGCCGCCGGCCTTCCCGACTTTGACGACGGTCTGAATTGTGTCGTTGCACAAGACCCAGCCACGCGAAAAGTGTTCTTCAGTGACGAGCAATAGCAGGCGCGGATTTGGATAGGTCCCGTCACCGCAATCGGTCAAGTCAATGGCGGCGGCGCACCGGAGGAAATCGCTCACGCGCCAGACGACRGGCAAACGTGCCGCTTCGTCTCGTACTGGTGACTGTGGCAGCGGCTTCCGCTTTGGTGACGCAGTTCGTCATGCACAACAGCGGATCGATGCCGGAAATCAATCTGACCGCTACGGGCGCTTTGTCGGCGATTGCGCGCGGGCTGACGGCACCAGCGTGGGCGCGTGGATGGTCGAGAACGGGCAAGCGCTCGATTGGCCGAAATACAGCAATGGGGTCTATGCGGCACGACAGGCGAAGGCGAAGGCTTCGAAGATCCGTCTATGGGTCGGATCTTTTCAGACACCATGGGATTGGAGAGCGGAGCATAGCGACGACGAGCAAACCATGTCGACACCGCTTTTTGCACTCGGCAGCGGCAACGCTGGCTGGCAACATCAAAGGCAACATTTCGGCAGACGGTGGGTGCCTGGACAGAAGTATTATAGCGTCACAATCATCAACCAAGCCAACGGCGAAAGGTGGTTCTGCTCAGGAGMGGAAGCAGTTGCGGCAGGCTGGCGGCGTTCGAAAAGATAGAGGGAAACATCCTTGACCGACAGCATATCCGGTTTCAGAAAATTAGTCGAATTCTCGGCGACCAACTTTGCCGCCCTTTCAGCCATCGCATTCGTTTTGATGGTTATTAGTGCCGCGATCCTAACATCAGGTTATTTGTCCGTGTTCGATCCAAGCCTAATATGGCTAATCGATTACACAGACCTGATTAAGGTTGGAATAGTTGTAACGGTTTTTCTGGCTGGTTTTCTATATCTTGCCAACAACACGCTCGCCCCACTCTTGACATTATTCGATGATAATCGATCAACGCGCTCTCGTGTAATTTCCACCGCGCTTGTTGTTATTCTACTCGCTATTTCATTTGGCGGATTGATATACTCAGATCACCTAGACGGAAAAGATAGGTTAACGGAACGCATTGCCTCGCTTCTCGTGGTCATTTGTCTTATATTCCTAACATTGCGCATCCATTTTCTGAATAAATACGGGCTTTCAACGGTGACTATCGAAAGGACTTTTACTGATATCTCGGCTGTCGTTATCTTTTTGACCTTTGTCGGCATAATGTTCGGTCAGTATGTTAAGAACTCCGCGCGACTTTCCGAAGACGTTTATCTGGATGACGGGGTTTTGTACGGCGCAACCGTTGTGCTTGTCACAGRCAAGTTTGCCGTTTTGTATAGCAGCGACAACTCGGTCATAACCGTAGCCTCCGATCGAGTTCGCGAAATAYGGAAAAAAATGAAGCCCCAGGAAAAATAAGGCGATTAGGCGGACGGCCACTCCGCCAAGCAGATTCGAAATCACCCCCTGCGATTACCCTAGCCGGAGATTGYCGGTGCTGTGGAGTCGTTGACCGTTGAATTCATCGRCAGTTCACCCGCTGTTTGCCTCGGCCGGCGTCTGTTCGGGTAACCGATGCTCCCCTACATCCACACTGCTGCTGTCACGCGGTTTCCCAAGTTTCCCGAGTTCCCCAGTTCTAAAAGTCGCAAAATTTGTTTCCCATAACGTTGCCCGACGCTCTTCCCCTGCGGTTACCCCTATCTCGCCGCCGGCGGCATGACGTGTATTTCGCCGCCTTGGCCCCCTTTTTCCATTTGGTCACTCGCCTCACGACCCTTTTGGTGAGAGCATTGCGCGAGGAGCGAGGATCCCCGCCAGGAAAAACAGGAAGGCAAGCTACAGCTAATATATGCCTCGACACGCTCAGATTGTCGGAATAGGCTCGTTGCCTACTTTGGACAGTTGTCAGGAGGAGCGAATGTACGAATTAGCCAATACGCCGGCCGAATTCGACGCCCTCGGTGAGGCGGCGGCAAACCATGACTACATTACTGACAAAAGGCGTTGGGAGGCTGCTCGCAGCGCCAAAATAGGAGTGCTGGCAAAACTCTCAGAAGAAGCATTGCGACAGTTCGATGCATCTGCGCTTTTCTGGAGAGGTTGCTTAATTAGCGCTCACTTTGAAAAGGTTGAGCTGGAGCTCACGGCCGATGAATTAGCCAGTTTCTGGGCACTTTTTGGCCTCGGCGCTGGCGTCCTAGCCTATGCTAGCGGCTACGTTTGTGCCGGGAGGTGTAAGCCATTGCGGACCCACTATTGTTACTTCAACGGCAAGAAAGGTAGCGAGGGGTACGCCTCCGGCGAAGGCCGCCTTGCGCGAGCATGGCACGGTAGCGAGGCTGCGCTCTTAAGGTCGTCCTTACGAGCGTAGTTTGCAGCACAG
>NZ_MDFL01000141.1 GCF_001854785.1 Mesorhizobium sp. ORS 3428 | reverse complement strand
ATGCCTGTCGTCGGGCCTCGGCAGGTGGAAGGTCTGCCGCCACAGCCAGAGGAACAAGAGCGCCGACAGGATGGGCAGTGGCGAGAGATAGAGGATTTCCGGCCACAGGAACCATTTATCGAAGATGCGCGGGCTGGCGAAGGGCGTCGCCAAAGACACCGCGACCATGCCCAAAGCCGTCAGCACCAGGGTGATGCGCAGCCAGCGCACGGCCTTTCGCTGCAGGTCGCCCTCGGTCTTGTAGATCAGCCAGGCAGAGCCCATCGCGGCATAGGCGGCCGAGAGGCAGAGCGCCACCAGCGCGCCGAAGGCCATGCCGCCGGGGCCGACATCGAGGCCGAGCACATAGACGCCGAGCATATAGCCCTGCGCCAGCGAAGCGATCGTGGAGCCCAGGAAGAAGATGCGGTTCCAGCGATGTTTTCTGCCGGCCGGCACCTTGGCGCGGAAGTCGAAGGCGACTCCGCGCAGGATCAGCCCGACCAGCAGCACGAAGACGGGCAGATAGAGCGCGGTGAGGATGGTGCCGTGCGCCATTGGGAAGGCGACGAGGAGCAGCCCGACCGCCAGCACCAGCCAGGTTTCGTTGGCGTCCCAGAACGGACCGATCGCGGCGATCATCGTGTCCTGTTCGGCATCTTCCGCGCCCRCAAACAGGATGCCGATGCCGAGGTCGAAGCCGTCGAGGATGACGTAGATTAGGATGGCGAGGCCCATCAGGCCGGCGAAGATCAGYGGAAGCGCGGTTGGCCAGTCGAAGGTCATTGTCGTGTCACTCCCCGGYGGCCGGCTGCGACAGGGCCGCATTCATGACGCCCGGCAGCGGCGAGGCGTCGCCATCCTTGGCCGCCTTCAGCGCCAGGTGCAGCAGCACGCCAAGATAGGCCAGGAGGAGCAGGACGTAGAGGATGAGATAGACGGCCAGCGTCAGCGCCACATGGCTGCCGGCGACCGRCCCGACGGCATCGGCCGTCTTCAGCACGCCGGTAACCAGCCAGGGCTGGCGGCCGATCTCGGTCGTGTACCAACCGGCGAGCGTCGCCAGCCAGCCGGACAGCGCCATCGGCACCATGATGAGCGCCAGCGGCTTCGGCAGACTGTTGCGGCGCTTGAGGAAAAAGGCTGCCGACCAGGAGACGACCAGCATCAGGATGCCGGTGCCGACCATGATGCGGAAACCCCAGAACACCGGGAAGACCGGAGGATGGTTGCCCGGATAATCATTGAGGCCGGGCACGACGCCGCCGGTGCTGTGGCGCAGGACAAGGCTGGCGCCGTCGGGAATGGCGATCTCGAACCGGTTCTCCTTGGCCGCCTCGTCGGGCAGCGCGAACAGAACCAGCGGCACGTTGGGGCCGGTGTTCCAGTTGGCCTCCATGGCGGCGATCTTCTGCGGCTGGTGCGCCAGCGTGTTMAAGCCGTGCTGGTCGCCGGCAAAGATCTGGATCGGGATCAGGATGGCGGCGGTGAAGACGCCGGTGCGCAGCGCCTTCCACATCGATTCCGAGCGGTCGCCGTAGAGGTAGCGCAGCGCCGACAGGCCGGCGATCAGGAAGGAGACCGTGAGCCCCGAGGCGAGCAGCATGTGGACCAGCCGGTAGGGCATGGACGGGTTGAAGATGACCGCCAACCAGTCGACGGCATGCGCCTTGCCGTCGCGCATCTCGAAGCCGGCCGGCGTCTGCATCCAGGAGTTCAGCGCTATGATCCAGAAGGCCGAAACCGTGGTGCCGCCCGTCACCAGCACGGTGGCCAGCGTGTGGATGCGGTTGGAGACGCGGCGGAAGCCGAAGAGCATGATGCCGAGGAAGGCCGCCTCGAGGAAGAAGGCGGTGAGCACCTCGTAGGCGAGCAGCGGCCCGGCGATGTTGCCGACCGTTTCCATATAGCCCGGCCAGTTGGTGCCGAACTGGAAGCTCATGGTGACGCCCGAGACAACGCCCATGGCGAAGGAGAGCGCGAAGACCTTCACCCAGGTGAAATAGGCGCGCATCCAGGCGGAATCGCCGGTGGCGTTGTAGCGGAGCTTGAAGAAGAGAAGCACCCAGCCAAGTGCAATGGTGATCGCCGGAAACAGGATATGGAACGAAATATTCGCGCCGAACTGGATGCGCGACAGGATGAGCGGGTCCATGCTGGGCTCCGGCTGCAATTTATGCTTGAAGGATAGGCTTCAAACACGCATCGGTCAAAGCGGCGCGGCGCCGCGCGAGGCGCGTTGTCGCAGCCCGGTGCACGGTGCCGCGTCGGCATGGATAACCGTCTCGCGTGACGGCTTTGCCGCGCCGCGAGCGGCGGGCGCAACCCCTGCCGATCCCCGGACATGGCGCCCAGTGGACGACGTAAGGCCCGGCGCCTGTCGAGAACTGTCAGGAACGGCGCCGGATTGCGGTTGCACGCGGCGACATCCGCCCTATATCAGGTGACCTTTTCCGCTCAGCGTTTTTCAGCATGTCAGCCATCATCTCGATTTCCRGTGTCACGAAAACCTATGCCACCGGCTTCAAGGCGTTGAAGGAAATCAATCTCGACATCAAGCGCGGCGAGATCTTTGCGCTGCTCGGGCCGAACGGCGCCGGCAAGACGACGCTGATCTCGATCGTCTGCGGCATCGTCAACCGTTCCTCCGGTACCGTCACCGTGGACGGCCACGACATCGGCAAGGATTATCGCGCCGCGCGCAGCCTGATCGGGCTGGTGCCRCAGGAGCTCACCATCGACGCCTTCGAGACGRTCTGGGCGACGGTGAACTACAGCCGCGGYCTGTTCGGCAAGCCGGCGAACAAGGCCTTCGTCGAGAAGGTGCTGCGAGACCTCTCGCTGTGGGACAAGAAGGATGCCAAGGCGATCACGCTTTCCGGCGGCATGAAGCGCCGGCTGATGATCGCCAAGGCGCTGTCGCACGAGCCGCGCGTCTTGTTCCTCGACGAGCCGACGGCCGGCGTCGACGTCGAGCTGCGCCAAGACATGTGGGCGATGGTGCGCCGCCTGCGCGAGGACGGCGTAACGATCATCCTCACCACGCACTATATCGAGGAAGCCGAGGCGATGGCCGACCGCGTCGGCGTCATCAACCGCGGCGAGATCATCCTGGTCGAGGGCAAGGCGGAACTGATGCGCAAGCTCGGCCRCAAGCAGATGACGCTGGAGCTGCGGGCGCCGCTCAAGGCCATCCCCGACGGCCTGTCGCACTATGCGCTGGAGCTGTCGCCGGATGGTGAGCAGCTGACCTACACCTACGACAACCAGAGCGAGCGGCCGGGCGTCGCCTCGCTGATCCGCGACCTCGAGGCCGCTGGCATCCAGTTCCGCGACCTCGACACCAAGAACAGCTCGCTCGAAGAGATCTTYGTCAATCTTCTGAGGCAAGAGCCATGACCCTGCGCGCCGCCATGAATCTTCGTGCTGTGTGGGCAATCTACCGGGTGGAGATGGCGCGTGCGTTCCGCACGGTGCTGCAGAGCATCATCTCGCCTGTTATCTCGACATCGCTCTATTTCGTGGTGTTCGGCTCGGCGATCGGGTCGCGCATCAACGAAATCGACGGCATCGCCTATGGCGCCTTCATCGTGCCGGGCCTGATGATGCTTTCGCTGCTGACTCAGTCGATCTCGAATGCGTCCTTCGCGATCTACTTCCCGAAATTCGTCGGCTCGATCTACGAGCTGCTGTCGGYGCCGGTGTCCTACCTCGAGATCATCGTCGCCTATGTCGGGGGTGCGGCGACCAAGTCGATCATGCTCGGCCTCATCATCTTAGCCACCGCCTCGCTGTTCGTGCCGCTGAGGATCRAGCATCCGCTCTGGATGATCGCGTTCCTGATGCTGACAGCCGTGACCTTCAGYCTGTTCGGCTTCATCATCGGCATCTGGGCCAAAACCTTCGAGCAGCTGCAGCTGGTGCYGCTGCTGATCGTCACGCCGCTCACCTTCCTCGGCGGCAGCTTCTATTCGATCCACATGCTGCCCGGCATCTGGAAGACGATCACGCTGTTCAACCCGGTCGTCTACCTGATCAGCGGTTTCCGCTGGAGTTTTTATGGCAAGGCAGACGTCTCGGTCGGCGTCAGCCTCGGCATGACGCTGGTGTTCCTGGCCGTCTGCATCACGATCGTGGCTTGGATCTTCCGGACGGGGTATCGGCTGCGGAATTGATGGGACGTTGTGTTTCGCGCTGGAGCGGTCGCAAGCCTTCGCGATTAGCCGCAGCTAGGCTTCGGCCAATCGCGAAGGTTGGCGACGTTCTAGACAGCCTTGATCAGCCGCAGCAGGCCCAGCATCTCCATCAGCGTTCCCTTTCGGAAGGCGATGTAGGTCGGCTCCTCCAGCCCGTGGAAGCGGCGCTTGAAGGCGGCCTGACCCTGCAGGTTGAAGCGCGAGCGGTTGACCCAGGACGACTGGTAGGCGCGCTGGAAGGCGCCGCGCCAGAAGCTCGATTCGGCAAAGCCGCTGGGCTCGACGTCGAGCAGCGGCGACAGGCCGAGCGTGACGACCGAAATGCCCTCCTCGCGAAAGCGGTCGACGGCGAATTTGGTCAGGCCGATCTCGGCATGCGGCGTGGCGTCGACATGCTTGCGCTTGAAGGCGGTCGTGTAGCCGATGAGCTTGCCTTGGCTGAACAGCGGATCGAAATCGAGGATGGCGACGAGCTCGCCGTCGGGGCCGTGCAGGACGAAGCGGCGCATGTCGGCGCCGAGATGGTCGGCGAAGGGGCGGTTGAGGAAGCCCATCTCCCAGCGCTTGACGATGCGCTCGCCGCGCCAGTTCTCGGAGAGCCGCGAAACCTCCTCCAGCAGCGCGTTGTTTCTGTCCTCGGCGAAGGTGAAGCCCTTCTTCGTCAGCCAGCGCTCGGAATAGCGGACGGTCTCGTTGCGCTTGCCGGAAAATTCATGCGCCGGCAATTGCAGCCTGGTGTCGATGCCCAGCCGGTTGACCTGGTAGCCAAGGCCGGCCAGCACCTTTGCCGTGGCAGCGCCGATCTGCACGAACCAGGGGCTGCCGGCGGCCTCGACGAAACGCTTGATGTAACCCGGCCGGTCCGCTGGATCGACCACCGGATCGCCGAGCGCGAAATGGTGCTTCATCTTGGTGCCGAAGGCGATGTAGCCGTCGCCATCGCTGAAATAGGACAGTTTTTGCTGCACGGCGGTCGAATAGGCGAGCGAGAAGTCGCCATGCCGGCGAACCAGCGCCAGGCGCTCGAGATGCGAGAGCTCGCGCAGCGGCACCTTGGGTGCTGCGCCGTCGAGAAACCTGTCGATATGGATGCGCAGGGAGGGCATGAGCTTCCGCGTGCCGATGAACAGAGACCCGTCGACCCACGGGCCTCGAATCAGTCGCCAGACGCGACCGATCATGTCGCGTGCGCGCCATATAGGATGCTATGCGCCGCGAATGAAGAGGCGGCGTCACCGTAGCCGGGCCAACGCTGCCGGCGCGCGACCATTGGATAGGTTGATTTTCCATGCAATGTTATATAACAAGTTATTGTTATTCGGATGAACCGAACATGGAAGACGTCATACGATCCCTCGGCTTTCTTTGCCTCGGCAGCCGGTTGAAGCGCCTTGGCGAGCAATTGCAGGCGGACACGCAGCGCGTGCTCGATCGGCTGGACGTGCGGATCCAGTCGAGCCAGTATCCCCTGCTCGCCGCGCTCGACAGGCTGGGGCCGCTACCGGTCGGCGAGTTGGCGCAATCGCTCGGCGTCGCACAGCCCGGYGTGACGCGAAGCGTGTCGCTGCTCGCCGAACTGGAGCTGGTCGAGGTTGCCCCGTCGAGCGACGACCAGCGGCGCAGGATCGTCTCCCTCTCGCGAAACGGCCGGCGGCTGGTCGACGAGGCAAAAGGCGAGGTGTGGCCGCGCATCGAGGACGCCGTCACTGCGCTGTGTGCGGACCTATCCGGGCCTCTTCTCAGTCAACTCGCCGCCATCGAAGACCGCCTGGCGGCGGTCCCGCTCGACCGCCGTACCGAGAAGGTGACGGTGCCATGAACCACATGCTTGATCGCCCGATCTGGAGCGCGCTGGCGACGCGCCATCAGGCTTTTGCGGAAGGCGACGACCTCGCGCGCCGGTACCGGCCGTCGATCGTTCCCTTCGCTGCCACGGCAGCGGAGGACGAACAAAGCCTGCAGGCCCTTGGCAGGCTTATCCCGCCGCTTGAAAGCGCCATCCTGGTGCAGGCGGGTCCGATCGTCCTGCCTGCGGAGCTTTCCGCGGTTTCCACCGCGTCATTGGTTCAGATGATTGCGGAAGAGCCGCTGCAGCCCGTGTCCGATGAACGCGTGCAACGGCTGACGCACGGCGATGCCGGCGAGATGCTCGCGCTGGCATCGCTCACCAAGCCCGGGCCATTCACGCTGGAGGCCTTGAGCCTCGGCGATTTCTGGGGCGTGAAGATCGACGGCAGGCTGGCGGCAATGGCCGGCGAGCGCATGAAGCAGCCCGGCTACTGCGAACTCAGCGGCGTGTGYTCGCACCCGGATTTCCGCGGCGGCGGGCTTGCCAGGCTGCTGTCGCTCTTCGTGGCGAACAGGATCATGGCGCGGGGCGAGGTGCCCTACCTCCACGCCTATGCCAGCAACGTTCCCGCCATCCGGCTTTACGAGTCCATCGGCTTCCGGTTGAGAAGCGCCCTGAACATGGCCGTGGTGCAACGCGCCGGATGACGACATTGGGGAGGCTTCGGCCAATCCCCAATGTCAATGGCCATGCCACCRCAGAGCTTCAGCGCATCAGACCGCGATCTTGCCGCCGCCCTGCCTGGTGATGGCGACGATCGATGGCCGCACCGGCATGTCCGGCTTGAAATCCGGCCAGCGGGTCGACGGATCCTCGTAGTAGGATGGGCGGCCAAAAGCTTCCCAGTCCTCGCCGCCGTCGCCCGGATGCTGGACGGCGACGAAGGCGGTCTGGTCGTCCGGCGCGAAGAGCGGGCCGCACATTTCGGCACCGATCGGCACGCGGAAGAACAATTTTGACGTCGCCCGCGCAGCGCCTTCCGTGTCGACCGCCCACAGGCCGTCGGTGCGGCCGGTGGCCTTCGGGCCCTGGCCGTCGGTGGCGACCCAGAGCCGTCCGGCGGAATCCACGGCGCAATTGTCCGGCATGCCGAACCAGCCATGGGCGGTGGTCGCGGTCGAGAAGGTGGCGCCGACTTCGGCCACCGAAGGATCACCGCATTTCAGCAGCACTTCCCACTTGCCCTTGGTGGCGGCGAAGTCGCTGCCGTCCTCGACGATCTCGATGATGTGGCCGAACGCGTTCGCCGCGCGCGGGTTTGCCGCGTCGACCTGGTCGGCCTTGCGCTTGGAATTGTTGGTCAGCACGACATAGACCTTGCCGTTGCCGGCATTGGGCTGGATGTCTTCCGGCCGGTCCATCTTGGTGGCGCCGAGCAGATCGGCAGCGCGCCGGGTCTCGATGAGAACGTCGGCCTGGGAGGCAAAACCGTTCTCCGCCGTCAGCGGGCCTTCTCCGAACACGATCGGCAGCCATTCGACGGTGCCGTCCTCGGCGAATTTGGCGACATGCAGCGTGCCGTCGTCGAGCAGGTTCATGTTGGCCGCGAGGTCATTGGGATTGAACTTACCAGCGGTGACGAACTTGTAGACATAGTCGAAGCGCTCGTCATCGCCGAGATAGAAGACGACGCGGCCGTCCTTCGCGACGATCGATTCGGCGCCCTCATGCTTGAAGCGGCCCATGGCGGTGCGCTTGCGCGGCACCGAATTCGGGTCGTTGACGTCGACCTCGACAATCCAGCCGAAGCGGTTCGGCTCGTTCGGTTCCTTGGCGAGGTTGAAGCGATCGTAATGCGCGCCCCATTCATAGGCGCCCTCGGGAATGCCGAGGCGCTTGTAGTTGGCGGCTTCCTTGTGGCCTTCCGGCAGTTCGCCCGTGAAATAGCCGTGGATGTTCTCCTCGGCCATCACATAGGTGCCCCAAGGCGTGACGCCGCCGGCGCAGTTGTTGAGCGTGCCGATGACCTTGGTGCCGGAAGGATCGGCATTGGTCTTGACGCGGTCATGGCCGGCGACGGGGCCGGAGAGCGCCATTTCGGTGTTGGAGGTGATGCGGCGGTTGAGCTTGCCGTCGCGCACGACCTGCCATTTGCCGGCTTCCTTGCGGATCTCGACAATGGTGCCGCCATGTGCGGCCATCTCGACATCGACCTGCTCCTTGCTGAGCGGCGCGACCTCGGCGGCCTTCTTGCCCTCCTTCTCGACGATCTTGACGATGCCTGGGAACATCAGATGCGGGTTGGTGTATTCATGGTTGACGACCAACAGGCCATGCTCGGCCGAGCCGTCGATCGGGATGTAGCCGATATAGTCGTTGTTGTAGCCGAACTGCTTTGCCTGGGCCTCGGCCGACTGCTTCACCGGGTCGAATTCCGACGAATCCGCAAACAGCGGATCGCCCCAGCGCAAGAGCACGTCGGCGTCGTAGCCCRGCGCGACGTGGTGCTTGTCGTCGATGCCGRCTTCGAGCTCTTCGAATTTGAAGGCCGAGGCCTCAGCGGCCCGCGCCTCGTCGGCGGCGACGAGTGCAAGCGGACTGACGGTGGCGGCAATGGCGGAAACGGCCAGCGACCCTTTGAGGAAGCCGCGGCGCGAAAAGCGCGCGGCGATGATCTCGCCCATGGTGCGGTTGTCGGTGGGATTGACGGGCGGGCCGTCATTTTCCTCGAGCAGGCTGGTGCGGAAGCGGATTTCAGGGGAGTCGGTCATGAACTGTCCTCTGGCTTCTTGAGGTGGCTGGAGCAAAGTCACCCGTCGATCCCTAAAGCCTGCCGATCACATTTTCGTGACATCGGCGTGATTAAACAGGAATGATTGGCTGGCTGATATTGTTCGGCATCCGTCGACACAGGCGGGTGTCAATCACCAGCACGACGACCGATGACGAGAATCCATCGGCGGCCGTGGCGCGGKGGGTGCATTTTCGACATCCGGCTTCGATCCCGCGGCAGCGCACCTTGCCTGACGGGCCCGGCTTGACGGCCTCGCGCGCTTGGGAAACAAGGACGGCAAGGCGCGGCGAAAGCCGCTTCAGGAGGGGCGAAACGTGAGTTTCTGGGGACTGGCGCAGCTTAGCTTTTCGACGGTGATCTTCCTGTTTGCGGCGACCGCGGCCAAGCAATGGGGGCTGGCGCCGAGCCTCGGCAAGATCCTTTTGACGCTCGYGCTTTATTCCGCGGGCAATCTGATCATGCTTCGGTTGATCCGCGAATTCGGCATGTCGGTGTCGTTCAGCCTGTCGGCGGTGATCCAGCTTGTGTCGGTCAATGTCGTGGCATTGGTCTTTTTCGGCGAACGRCTCAACGTGTTGCAGGCAACCGGCGTCGTGCTGGCGATCGCCGCCGTCGCGCTGATCACGCTCGGACCCTATATGCAAAAGCTCTGAGACGGTTCAGTTTCACGCAATTCCGGGCGGAATGCCGGCGATGAAGTTCACAGCGGGCGACCTGCTCAACAAAATGGAATTTCCGGTGCTTCTGGCCGGRCTGGTGATTGYCGGCGGGCTCTGGGGGCTGGTGGAATTGATCGAGCTGGCGCGCGCGACGACGCCGCATGCCTTCGACACCGAGATCCTGCTTGCCTTCCGCCACGCCGGGCAGCCGAACAGCCCGATCGGCCCGCCCTGGCTGCAGGGCGCTGTTCGCGACATCACCGCGCTCGGCAGCTCCGCGGTCCTGGTGTTGATCACGACGGCGACGATCGTCTACCTGCTCCTGATCCGAAGGCCGGCGACGGCGTTGCTCGTTTTTGTCGCGGTGGCGGGCGGACAGGTGCTTTCCAGCCTGCTCAAGCACGAGATCGACCGGCCCCGGCCCGAGCTCGTCTCGCATCTTGTCAACGAGACTTCATTCTCCTTTCCCAGCGGCCACGCCATGCTGTCGGCGGTGACCTACCTTACCCTTGGCTCGCTGGCCGCACGCTTCCTGCCGGACCGTACGAGCAAGGTTTTCGTGCTCGGCCTCGCCGTGCTCACCACGGTCCTGGTCGGAACCAGCCGCGTCTATCTCGGCGTGCACTGGCCGTCGGACGTGCTTGCCGGCTGGTGCGCCGGCTTCGCCTGGGCCATGCTGTGCTGGCTCGTGGCGCGCCTGCTGCAGCGGCGCAAGGTGGTGGCGGACAGCGAATGAGCGATCATGTTTCAACTGTTGGTCATGATGTTTGAAACCTCATGATATTTGGATTATCCATTGATAGTGCGGACTCAGACAGGGGTTCTGGCCGATGATCACTGCCGCGCAGATGCGCGCCGCGAGGGCGTTGGCCGGTATCGACCAGAAAACGCTCGCCGAGCGCGCCGGGGTTTCGCTTCCGACCATCCAACGTATGGAAGCGAGCGAAGGTGTCGTCAGAGGCGTGGTCGATACGCTGATGAAGGTCATCCAGGCACTCGACGAGGCCGGGGTGGAGCTGATCAGCGAGAACCAGGCCAGCGAGCGCGGCGGCAGGGGCGTGCGCCTCAAGCCTGCCTCGCCCCAGAACTCCCAAGGCTGAGCCGCACAAGAAGTCGCGACGGCGACCGCCGACGGCCCTGCCGACGATCCCGCYGCTTTGTGGAGCGGAAGAAGGCAGTCCATGGATCAGGTCCGGCGGTCAATCCACCCCCACGCGCGGCCGTCCTTTGCCGAGCTGTTCACGCCCAAGCTGCTCACGGTGCTGCGCGAAGGCTACACGCTGGCGCATTTCAGGGCCGACGCCGTCGCCGGGTTGACGGTCGCCATCGTTGCGCTGCCGTTGTCCATGGCGATCGCCATCGCGTCCGGCGTGACGCCGGAGCGAGGCCTCTACACCTCGATCGTTGGGGGCTTCATCATCTCSGCGCTTGGCGGCAGCCGCTTCCAGATCGGCGGTCCGGCCGGCGCCTTCATCGTGCTGGTAGCGGCGACCGTGGCGCGCGTCGGCGTCGACGGGCTGCTGCTCGCCACGATGATGGCCGGCGTCTTCCTGCTCGCCATCGGCTATCTCAGGCTCGGCACCTACATCAAGTTCATTCCCTATCCGGTGACCGTCGGCTTCACCGCAGGCATCGCGGTCATCATCTTCTCCGGGCAGATCGTCGAGTTGCTCGGACTGAAACTCGCCGGCAAGGAGCCCGGGGCGCTGGTGCCGAAGCTGACCGCGATCGGCGAGGCGATCGGCACGATCAATCCGGCCGCAACCTTCGTGGCGGGGCTGACGGTCCTTACTATTGTCTTTCTGCGGCGCTGGCGGCCGAGGTGGCCCGCGATGCTGATCGCCATCGGCGTCGCCTCGCTGGTCGTGGGGCTGTTCGCTTTGCCTGCGGAAACGATTGGCACGCGCTATGGCGGCATCCCGCGGAGCCTGCAATGGCCAGTCCTGCCGTCGGTCAGCTTTGACAGGATGATCGACGTGCTGCCGGACGCGACCRCCTTCGCGCTGCTCGGAGCGATCGAGTCGCTGCTCTCGGCCGTGGTCGCCGACGGTATGAGCGGAAGGCGGCACCGCTCCAATTGCGAACTGGTGGCGCAAGGCTTCGCCAACATCGCGTCAGCCTTGTTCGGCGGYATATGTGCCACCGGCACGATCGCTCGCACGGCCACCAATGTGAGGGCCGGCGCGCATGGCCCAGTCTCCGGCATGCTGCATTCGGCAATCCTGCTAATCCTGATGCTGGCGGCGGCGCCCTTGGCCAGCTACATCCCGCTCGCCGCATTGGCCGGCGTACTCGCCGTCGTGTGCTGGAACATGTTCGAGAAGCAGGCCTTCGCCACGCTGCTCAGAGCCTCGCGTGGCGACGCACTGGTATTGATGGCGACGTTCCTGATCGTCATCTTCCGCGATCTGACGGAAGGCATCGTCGTCGGCTTCGCGCTTGGTTCGATCCTGTTCATCGATCGCATGGCCAAGTCCATCGCCGTCGAGGCCGATCTGCCGCTGGTGCCGGAGGACGTCGCCGATCGCGCCGCCACTTATGATTCAAGCGAGGCGGCCGACGCCGATACCGTTATCTATCGAATCTCCGGGGCCTTCTTCTTCGGTGCCGCCTCGACCGTCGGCGCCGTGCTCGACCGCATTGCAGACCAGCGCAAGAATTTCATCCTCGACTGCTCGGCGGTGCCGTTCTTCGATTCGACGGCGGCAAACGTCATCGAGGGCGCCGCCCATAAGGCCGGACGCGCCGGCGTGCGATTCATCATCGCAGGTGCCGCGCCGCAGACAAGGCGCATGCTGATCAACCACGGCCTCAAGCGGCCGCTGGTCACCTATGCCGCCTCGATCCGCGACGCGCGAGCGCAGCTAAAAGGAAAATCGCAGGCCGCGTAGAGCGACAAATTCCCTCAAACTGCCGCTTCGATCGGCTCGGCAAGTTTTGGGTTGGCGCGCGCGGCGATGAGGCAGCCGGCGACGATCAGGCAAGCCCCAGTCAGCGTGGTCCAGGCCACCTCCTCGCCGAAGAAGAACCAGYCGAGCGCGATCGCCCAGATGAAGGCCGAGTATTCTGTCGGGATGAGATATTGCGCTTCGGCGCGGGCGTAGGACCAACTCATCAGAAATTGGCCGGCGAGCGACAGCACCGCCACCCCGACGAGGTGAAGCCAGAGGTCTCTCGGCAGCGCGACGGCGAGCCACGGCGCGGCGAGACCGAGGATGACTGCGATGCAGAGGTTCTGGAACAACATGATCTCGACCGGCTTGGCCAACAATGCCTGTTGCCGGGAGAGGATCAGATTGTAGGCATAAAACACCGTCGACACGAGCACGGCAGCCGTGCCCAGCAGGGCATCCTGCGAGCGGGTTGCCGCCCCAAACTGGCCGGACAATATGATCGCGACGCCGGCGATGCCGGCCAGCGACGCCCACACGGTCTGCCGCCTTATACGTTCGCCCAACAACAGCGCGGCGAGGAGCAGCGCAAACAGGGGCGCGACAAAGCTAAGCCCGATCGCTTCGGCGAGCGGCAATCTGGCGAGACCCCAAAAAAACGAAACCAGGACCATGCCGACAACCGCGGCGCGCAGCGCATGCAGCCCCAGCACCGGAAGAGACGGTTTCGAGCGCGGCCCCGCCGACCAGGCCGCGCCCGCGATCAGGGTCGAGACCATGCTGCGCCACAGCACCGTGTTGTACACACCGACCGCGATGACCAGGGACTTCATCGCCGCGTCCATCCCGGACAAGAGGAAGATCGCCAGTGCGCATACCAGCACTGGGATCGTCGGGGTAACGGGGGCGCCGGTCAGGCTGGATGTCTTCACGGCTTGGCTCATGTGACGGGTTGCTGCCGGATATCCCGGAGCAAGTGGCTGAACCAGATGGCAGCCCCGTCCATATGGCGGTCCAGCCCCGATCGATGTCGTTCCCGCGCAATGGCGCTCAGTCGAACTTCAGCGCCGCGACCTCGCCTTCATTCATCAGCGGCACGAAGATGCGCTTGCCATCGCCGCCGATGGYGACGACGCCATCGAGGTCGGCGAAGTTTTGCGCGCCCGGGTGTGGTCGACACGCTGATGAAGGTCATCCAGGCTCTCAACGAGGTCGGGGTGGAGTTGATCGGCGAGAACCGGGCYAGCGAGCGCGGCGGCAGGGGCGTCCGCCTCAAGGCCACCGCGGCGCAGAGTCCGCAGGCTGAGCCGCAGAACGTCGCAACCTCCGGCATCAAGCCGGCACCGCCTTGGCGGATTTTTCCGCTCCAGAAAAATTGTCACCGGCATTGTCACACAACGACCGGCTATCCCGTCATCGCTGCAGGAGGTGACATATGCGTGTTCTTCTGCTGATCATCGGCATCTACCAGGCGGCCAACGGCGCCGTCATGCTGGCTGCCCCCGATTTATGGTACGCGACCGTTCCCGGCGTCACGGAGACCGGGCCGGCCAACATCCACTTCATCCGCGACATCGGCCTCGCCTTCCTGGCCGCCGGCGCCGCGCTGCTGATGGCCAGCCGGCGTCCGGACGACRGCCGGCTCATCGCGGCCGCCGCGGTCTTCCTTGGCGGGCACGCGGTCTACCATCTCGCCGAGATAGCGACGCATGGCGCAACCGTCGCCGCCGGCGCCCGCGATCTGTTGCTGATCGTCCTGCCGGCCCTGCTGCCCCTGGYGGCCTTCCTTCCCACCGCGAAAAGAGCGAGAGCGTGATGTTCAAACGGCTTCTCAAACAACAGCTCAGGAAATTCGAAAGCCGCTATGGCTATGATACGGGCTATATGCGCGAGCTCGTCGACACGGACGAGTTCGGCGCGTTGAAGTTCGCGCTGGTGTCACCCTTCACCAGCGAGCGGTTCGCGCTGCCGCCGGCACCCTATTTCGCCGCCAAGATCACGGCGGCGCGCCGGGCCGATTGCGGTTCCTGCCTGAAACTGGCCATCTGCATGGCTGAGGAGGCAGGCGTCGAGCTCGCCGCGATCGAAGGCTTGCTGACCGGCGCCGCCGCTTCGCTGCCGGACGACATGGTGCTTGCCGAGCGCTATGCGCGCGCCGTGCTCGACAACGATCCGGAACTGCTCGACATTATCGACGCATGCGAGAGCCGCTTGGGTAAGGCGGGCGTCGCTGGGCTCTCGGCCGCGGTCGTGTCGGGTTCGCTCTATCCGACGTTCAAGCGCGGGCTCGGCTACGGCAACAGCTGCGAGCCGGTGCTGGYATGGTTGAGATCCGAGGCGGGGAAGCGCCCTGAACATCGCGCGGAGGCGGAATTTGCCTGAGGAACAACCCGGTGACGGCGAACGCCTGCTCGCCTATCTCGGCGAGCGCAAGCGGCTTGTCCGGCTGGCCTACCGCTATCTTGGCTCCGTCGGCGAGGCCGAAGACATTGTCCAGGACGCATGGCTTCGTTTCACTGGCGCCGGCGCGGTCGAGGATGCGCCGCGGCYGTTGTCGCGCATCGTCACCAACCTCTGCCTCGACCGGCTGCGCTCGGCCCAGAAGCGGCGCGAGACCTATGTCGGCCCATGGCTGCCCGAGCCGATAGTGGAGCAGGCAGGAAGCGTCGATCCGGAAACCAGTGACGCCGCGCTCGATATCTCGTTCAGCGTCATGCGGGCGTTGGAGCGCCTGTCGCCGCTCGAGCGCGCGGCGCTGTTCCTGCACGACCTCTACGACGTGCCGTTCGAAGAGGTGGCCGAGACGCTGAAACGCACACCGGCCGCCTGCCGGCAGATGGCGTCCAGAGCGCGCAAGATGCTGAGGCAGGACAGCCGGCGCTTTCCGGCTCGTGAGAAGGACATTGCCCGTTACGTCGCCAGCTTCGAGCAGGCCATGGCAAGCGGCGATATCGAACCGCTGAAGCGGCTGCTGGCCGAGGACGTGGAATTCATCGCCGACGGCGGCGGCAAGGTGGCGGCGGCGCTCAACATTTTGATCGGCCGCGACCGGGTGGCGAAATTCCTAGTCGGCGCGGCGCGCAAGAATCCGGACCCCGAACATACCGCGATCATGCCGGCGCTCATCAATGGCGGACCGGGATTGGTGGTGTCGGTCGCCGGCGTCGTCGTCCAGACCATGAGCTTCGCGGTCGACGCGGAGGGCAACATCGCAGCGGTCTACACCGTGCGAAATCCGGACAAGCTGGCAGGGATCGGCACGCTGAGGCCGGGGTGAACCATGGCACTCAGGCCGCGCTGGCCTCCTCATGCGGAACCGCGAGATCGTCGCGCGCCCTGCGCGCCAGCTTCTTGGCCGAACGGCTGGGGCTGTCGCCGAACAAATCGGCAGCCGCGGTGAGGCAGGCCTTGCTGAGGCTCTTTTCGGAACGCTTCAAAAGCTTGCGCAGAAGCTTCGTGTCCTCGGGCGGGCCGAGCGGCTCGCCGTCCGCGTCGAGCAGCGCTCGCATGACGAAAACGTCATGCAGTTCGCCAAGCAGCTCGCCTAACTTGTCGACGGCCTTGCGGCGGGCCTTGATCGGCGTCGRCCACAGCCGGCCCAGCAGCGACAGATGCATGCTGTGCGTCTTGGCCGCCTTGCGCAGATCGTGGAAGTCCTCGGCCTGGCCGCGCGTGGCGGCCTGGTCCAGCGCCTTTTTCGCCCGGCGCAAGATGGCGCGTGCGCCCTCGGCCAGTATGTCGGCGGCCTGCTCGGGCCGGTCGGGCAGAGACAGTTTTTCGATGCGCTGCATACCCTCCTGGCAGGCGGCGACGGCTGCATTTATGGYGGCGTCGAGACCAGGGCCGGCATGGATGTCGTGCTGGCGCATCACCAGCCGCTGCCGGACGGGGTCGAGGCCGCCGCCGGCGACCTGATCCGGAAAGGCCTCCGCCAGACGATCGATGGTCTCGATGAGAGCGGTCGCCTCGCGCGGGSCCGCAAGCAGCGCCGACACCTGCTTGTAGCATTGGTTTTCGGTCTGGCAGAACGGTTCGTCCCCGGAACGAACCAGGCGCAGCACAGCGCGGATGCTTTTGAGGCGCTTGCGGCACTTGTGCAGCCCCTGCTCCGGCTTGTCACGCGCCATCTCCAGATGGCCGAGCGCCTTGCCGATCTCGTCGGCCAATATGCGCCTGACCTCTGCCGTGAGCGGCAGGCGCGGATCGATGCGAAAGCTCATGCGGCGATCTCCGGAATCCCCCCAAGGGCGAGCGACGCGTTGTAGAACCTCGACTC
The DNA here is from genome assembly GCF_001854785.1 of Mesorhizobium sp. ORS 3428. Lineage (GTDB taxonomy): Bacteria > Pseudomonadota > Alphaproteobacteria > Rhizobiales > Rhizobiaceae > Mesorhizobium. Next base: position 30,893 of record NZ_MDFL01000141.1, on the reverse strand, counting down.
GCCGGTGACCTCGCGGCCGAGCCAGTCGGGCAGCATTTCGTCAGGTACGTCCTCCGGCGTCTCCAGCTCCGCGATCACCAAGCCCGCGAGCGCTCCGCCGAATACATCGACTTCATAGAGATAGCTGCGGTACCTAACATGGTGGCGTGTCTTCTCGATGACACGTCCAATGGCGAAGGCCATCAATTCCTCGGCCTCGGCAAGCGGGATGGAGTATTCGAACTCGTCGCGCTCGCGCGCCTTGTCGCCAAACTTGAGCGTCAGTTTCGCCGAAGCGCCGTCGCTGATGCGCGCGCGCACCGTGCGCCCGGGCGCGGCGGCAAGGTAGAATTGGCGAATGCGAATTTCCGCCTCGACCTGATGGCGCCAGGCGTTGCCGGAGACCAGGAACTTACGCTCGACTTCCTTGCCCATGGCCGCGCACTAAAGCCTGTGCAGGTGGACATGGCAAGCCGGGCTGCGTTCAATTTGACTTTAATCAATCGATTGATTAAACTGATGCACATGATCAAGCAGACGAATGCCAAACGGCCGCAACGCGAAGCCTCTCCCGCGGATCAGACGCGCGCCGCCCTCGTGCGCGCCGCGCTCAAGCTGTTCGGAAGGCAGGGCTTCGACGGCACCTCGACACGCGAGATCGCCGCAGAGGCCAAGGCCAATATCGGCTMGATCGCCTATCATTTCGGCAGCAAGGAAGGCTTACGCGCCGCCGCCGCCGACTATATCGTCGAGACCATCCAGACGATTGCCGGACAGGCGATAGGACCGGCGCAGGCCCCGGGCCCGTCCGATCCGCAGGAGGCCAGGGCGCAGCTCTTCGCCGCCGTGGAGCGAATGGCGGCTTTCGTTGTCGCTACGCCCGAGGCCGGCGAGATCGTACAATTTGTACTTCGCGAGYTGTCCCACCCGACCGCGGCGCTCGAGCGCATCTATGCCGGCGTTTTCGAGCCGACGCATCGCCGGCTTTGYCGAATCTGGGAGGAGGCGACGGGCGAGTCGGCCGAGAGCGAAGCCACCAAGCTCACCATGTTCACCATGATCGGCCAGGTCATCTATTTCCGCATCGGCCGCGAGGCGGTGATGCGCAGGATGGGCTGGCGCGAGATCGGCAACAAGGAGGCCGGCAAGATCGCGGCGGTGGCAACAGATAACCTCAAGGCAATGCTGACGGCGCGCGATGCGGCCACCGGCAAGAAGGGCAAATCATGAGTTTCCTCTGTTCGCTGCCGCTCGCGGCCCAGCTCGTCGGCGCCTGCGCGCCGGCGGCGCCGCTCGCCGTCGGCTATGTCGAAGGCGAATATGTGCTCTTGGCGCCGATCGAGGTGGCGCAGGTCGAGACGGTTACCGTCAAGCGCGGCGACCGTGTCGAGCCGGGCGCGCCAGTGGTGACGCTGGAGAGCGCCGACGCCAAGATCGCCGTGGCGCAGGCGCAGGCCGCGCTTTCGCAGGCCGAGGCGCAGCTTGCCGACCTGCGGGTCGGCAAGCGGCCGGAAGAGATCGCCGTGCTCAAGGCGCAAGTGGACATGGCCAAGGCCCAGGCCGCCGACGCCAAGCGCAAATATGATCGCGCCAGCGACCTCTACAAGCGCGGCACCGGCACGCAGGCCGACTACGACACCGCCTCGGCGACACTGGAGACCGCCAATGCGCAGGTCGGCCAGGCGGAAGCCAATCTCGCCGTCGGCGGCCTGCCAGGGAGGGACGAGACGATCAAGGCGGCCGAGAACAAGGTCAAGCAGGCGCAATCGGAGTTGGGACAGGCCGAGTGGCGCCTGTCCAAGYGCGTGCTGGCGGCGCCTTCGGCCGGCCGCATCAACGACGTGATCCRCAATCCCGGCGACACGGCCGGACCGACCGCGCCGGTGATCTCGATGCTGCCCGATGGCGCGGTGAAGCTCAGCGTCTATGTGCCGGAGACCGCGTTCTCCGCGGTGAAGATCGGCACGCTGCTCAGCGTGCGTTGYGACGGCTGCAGGCCGGATCTGAAGGCCCGCGTCAGCTATGTGTCGCCCGATCCGGAATTCACCCCGCCGGTGATCTACTCGCTCGAGAACCGGCAGAAGCTGGTCTATCTCGTCGAGGCCCGGCCGGAAGGCAATGCCGRCCCGCTGCAGCCGGGCCAGATCGTCGACGTCGACCTGGCGGACCTGAAAAAATGAACGTCATCGACGTCCGCGGGCTGGTCAAGYGCTTCGGCGACAAGACCGTCGTCGACCATGTGACGATGACGGTGGCCGAGGGTGAGATCGTCGGCTTCCTCGGGCCGAACGGCTCGGGCAAGACGACGACCATCCGCATCATGTGCGGGCTGCTTACGGCGGACGAGGGCGAGGGCACGGTGCTCGGGCTCGACATCCGCGCCGACTCGCTCAGGATCAAGCGCGAAGTCGGCTACATGACGCAGAAATTCTCGTTCTACGAGGATCTGACGATCGGCGAGAATCTCGAATTCGTGGCGCGGCTCTACCAGTTGAAGCCGGTCGAGGAATATGTGTCGCAGACGCTGGCGGACCTTGGCCTGACCACGCGCCGCAACCAGCTGGCCGRAACGCTTTCCGGCGGCTGGAAGCAACGGCTGGCGCTCGCCGCCTGCATCATGCACAAGCCGCGATTGCTTCTGCTCGACGAGCCGACGGCGGGCRTCGACCCGAAGGCCCGGCGCGAATTCTGGGACGAGATTCACAGGCTGGCGAGCGACGGGCTGACGGTGCTGGTTTCCACCCATTACATGGACGAGGCCGAGCGCTGCCACCGCATAAGCTACATCTCCTACGGCAAGCTGCTCGCCACCGGCACGGTGGACGAGGTGGTGAAAAATGCCGGGCTGACTACCTTCGTGGTGCAGGGACCGCGGCTCGACCGCGTGGCCGAGGCGCTGGAGGGGCGCCCCGGCGTCGATCAGGTGGCGCCGTTCGGCGCCACGCTGCATGTCGTCGGCTCCGACAAGGGAGCGCTGGAAAAGGCGCTTGGCGATGTCGAGAAGGCGCACAAGGGCGTGACGGTGAYGCCCGGCGAGACCAGCCTGGAGGACGTCTTCATCCAGTTCATGGCCGGCTCGAAGGACAACATGACATGAAAGATGGCATGCAAGCGGTCTTCTCCTTCGCCCGGCTCGGCGCGCTGCTGATCAAGGAGTTCATCCAGATGCGGCGCGACCGCATCACCTTCGCCATGATGCTCGGCGTGCCGCTGCTKCAGCTGGTGCTGTTCGGCTTTGCCATCAACAACGATCCGAAGAGTCTGCCGACGGCGCTGGTGGCGATGAGCAACGATCAGTATACGCGCGCCATGGTCTCCGCCCYGCAGATGACCGGCTACTATCGTTTCGACCATGTGGCCGAGAGCGCGGCCGAGGCCGAAATGCTGATGGCCAAGGGCGCCRTCTCCTTCGTTGTCACCATCCCGGCCGACTTTGYCCGGCGCGTCGAGCGCGGCGACAATCCGCAGATCCTGATCGAGGCGGACGCGACCGATCCCTCGGCAGCGAGCGGCGCCATCTCGACGCTGGGCACGGTGGCGCGCCAGGCGCTGCTGCGTGCCCAGGGCATGCAGGCGACCGCCGCCGAGACCGCCAARCAGCAGCTGCAGGTGGTAGTGCACCAGCGTTACAATCCCGAGGGCATCTCGCAATACAACATCGTGCCCGGCCTGCTCGGCGTCATCCTGCAGATGACCATGGTGATGATGACGGCGATGGCGCTCACCCGCGAGACTGAACGCGGCACGATGGAGAATCTGCTCGCCATGCCATCGAGCCCGACCGAGATCATGCTGGGCAAGGTGCTGCCCTTCCTCGTCGTCGGCGCGGTGCAGGTGGCGGTGGTGCTGGTGGCGGCGAAGCTTCTGTTCGGCGTCCCCTTTGTCGGCAGCCTGACGCTGCTGCTCTCRTCGGTGCTCGTCTTCGTGCTTTCGCTGGTGCTGCTCGGCTATACGATCTCGACCATGGCCCGCTCGCAGATGCAGGCGATGCAGCTCACCTTCTTCTTCTTCCTGCCGTCGCTGCTGCTCTCCGGCTTCATGTTCCCCTATCGCGGCATGCCGGGCTGGGCGCAGATCCTGGGCGAGATCTTCCCGCTGACCCACTTCCTGCGCATCACCCGCGCCGTCATGCTGAAGGGCGCCGACTTCAACGCGGTCGCCACCGAGATCGGCTGGCTGCTGGTGTTCGTGGTTGCATTTTCCGGCGCCGCCCTGCTGCGCTTCCGGCGGACGCTGGATTGAGCGGCGGGCTCTGACTTTTTTGATGCCGGCGGGACAGCGGCGCTTCCTGCGTGCAGCACTTCTACGCCGCCGCCATGATCCCGGCATAGGTGCCGAAATCGACATTGCCGCCGGAAAGCACCACGGCAACGCATTTGCCGGCGAGATCGATCTCGCCGGATGAAAGCGCTGCGAGCGCGACGCAGCCGCCGGGCTCGACCACCAGCTTCAAGTAGGCCATGGCGTCGCGCATCGCCTGCGCCGTGGCCTTGTCGGAGACGGCGACGGCGCCGGCGAGGTTTCTGCGGTTGATCTCGAAGGTGATAACGCCGGGCTCAGCGGTGAGGATCGCGTCGCAGATCGAGGTATGCCCGGGCTCATTCGAGACCCTTTCGCCCTTGGCGAGCGAGCGGCGCGTGTCGTCGAAATGCTCGGGCTCGACCGCCCAGACGGCGGTCTCTGGCGAGGCGTGCTTGACGGCGACGGAAATGCCGCTCGACAGACCGCCGCCGCCGCATGGCACGACGACGGCATCAAGCGTTACGCCGAGCGCCTTCGCCTGCTTCATAAGCTCCAGGCCGATCGTGCCCTGGCCGGCAATGATAGCCGGATCGTCGAAGGGCGGCACCAGCGCCATGCCCTTCTCGATATAGGGGCGAACAATCGTCATGCGATTGTCCTTGAAACGGTCGAACGGCACCACCTCGGCGCCCATCCTGCGGACGTTGCCGACCTTGAGCGCCGGCGCGTCCACAGGCATGGCAATGACCGCCTTGACGGCGTACATCGCAGCGGAAGCCGCGACGCCCTGCGCATGATTGCCGGACGAAAAGGCGACGACGCCGCGGCTGCGCTCCTCCTCGCTAAGCGACDACAATTTGTTGTAGGCGCCGCGGATCTTGAAGGAGCCGGTGCGCTGCAGCGTTTCCGGCTTGAACAGGATGCGGCCGCCATAGCGCTTGTTGAGCTCCGGCGATTCGATGAGCGGCGTTTCCACGACCAGGCCGGAAAGCCGCGCGGCGGCGGCCTGGATGTCGGAAATGCCGGGTAGGGTGATCATGGACRTGGGCCTTACGAAGAACGGGACCACCTATGGTGCACGGAAATTGTGCCGGCGCGCCAACGAAAAAATGTGATGGAGACAATGTCGCTTCAGTAGTTTTGGAAGGTTGGCGTTCCTTGCGCGCCCCTCTGTTCCGCCGGCATTGCGCAAGTTGCAGCCGACCATTCACCCCAGCAGCGCCCGCGTCCGCTTCTTGCCGCCGAGCTTGCGCCAGGTGTTGAAGCGGTGGGTGGCGGCGGCAAACGAGATCTTCATCTGCTGGGCGACCGAATAGCGCGACTTGCCCTCGTCGAACATGCGGTAGCAGCACTCCACACCTTCGTCGGTCAGCTTGYCGTCCAGCGTCTTGTTGTGTGGATTGGCGGGGTCGAATTTTTCGACCTGCTGCTCGACCATGCCCTTGAGGCGCTGCAGGTCGRCCTCGATGYTGGCGATGAGATCGAGAACGGGTTTCGGGTCGAATGCGTGCGGGGGCTTCTTTTCCKTCATCCCTTCTTTCCTTCGATTTTGGCTGAAGCCGGTTATATAGGTGAACATTCGGCAATAATTAAGAGCGCGAGGCCGCATCAATAATTCCGCCTGCCCCCACCTCCGCGATTGACCCCCGGCGTCCAAACCCCTAGTTTAGAACCATTCTAAACTAGGATGATCTCCTCATGCTTTCCCGTGTTTTCGGCTTCGGCCGCCGCTCCTTCGATTCGCTGTCGGAGCAGGAAATCCTGGCGCTGGCGATCTCATCGGAGGAGGACGACGGGCRCATCTACCGCGCCTATGCCGACGGCCTAGCGGAAGATTTTCCGCAGTCGGCCAAGCTRTTCGAAGCAATGGCCGAGGAAGAGGACGGCCACCGCGATTCCCTCATCGAGCTACACCGCAAGCGCTTCGGCGAGCGCATTCCACTGATCCGGCGCGACCATGTCAGAGGCTATTACGAGCGCAAGCCGGACTGGCTGGTGCGGCCGCTCGGCATCGACCACGTGCGCCGCCAGGCCGAGGAGATGGAGCAGCAGGCCTACCGCTTCTATGTCGAGGCGGCCAAGCGCACCACCGACGCCTCGACGCGGAAACTGCTCGACGAGCTGGCCGCGGCCGAGCTCGACCATGAGAATTCCGCCCACAAGCTGGAGCAGAGACATGTCTCGGGCGAGGTCAAGACCGAGGAGGCGACGGCGGAGCAGCGTCAGTTCGTCCTCACCTATGTGCAGCCAGGGCTCGCCGGACTGATGGACGGCTCGGTGTCGACGCTGGCGCCGATCTTTGCCGCGGCGTTCGCCACGCATGCGACATTCCAGACGTTTCTCGTCGGCCTCGCCGCCTCGTTCGGCGCCGGCATCTCGATGGGCTTCACCGAAGTGGCCTCCGACGACGGCAAGCTTTCGGGACGCGGCTCACCGGTGAAGCGCGGCCTCACCGTCGGCATCATGACGACGCTGGGCGGGCTCGGCCACGCGCTGCCTTACCTCATCCCCTATTTCTGGACGGCGACAATCGTCGCCGCGATCGTGGTGTTCTTCGAGCTCTGGGCGATCGCCTTCATCCAGAACCGTTACATGCAAACGCCGTTCTGGCGCGCCGCCTTCCAGGTGGTGCTGGGCGGAGCCCTGGTGTTCGGGGCGGGCGTTCTGATCGGGAATGCGTAAGCGGCATCCTCCCCCTTCTCCCTTGTGGGAGAAGGTGGATCGGCGCGCAGCGCCGAGACGGATGAGGGTTGTTTCAGCGGAGTGAGACGCTGGTATTCCCTGGAACCCCTCATCAGTCGCCTTCGGCGACACCTTCTCCCACAAGGGTGGGAGAAGGGGGAGCTCAACCATTCACCGCCCGGCTATCCTGCGGCGCCCCATCCCTCTCATTGAGCCCGTAGTCGCGCACGACGTGGGCGATGCGAAGACGATAGCCRGCAAAAATTCCGCCGCGTCCGGCCTTCTGCGCCCGGCGGTGCTCCTCGGTGTTGCGCCAGGCCTTCACCGCGTCCTCGTCGCKCCAGAAGGACAGCGACAGCACGCGCTTCGGATCGGTAAGGCTCTGGAAGCGCTCGACCGAGATGAAGCCGTCGATGCCGTCGAGCAGGGGCCTAAGCTCGGCGGCGATGCCGAGATAGGCGTCGCGTTTTCCCTCCGCCGGCTCCACCTCGAAGATGACAGCGATCATGCCTCTATCCTTTCCTTCGCGGTTACACAGGTGTCAAAAATCTGCCGCGGCCCGTGCGGTTCCGATACCAGTTTCAGGAAGAAGCGGTCTTCCTTGAGGATGAATTTTTCGCGCCGCGCGAATTCGTAGTTTGCCTTGCCGGCCGGGTCGGCGGYAAGCCGCGCGCGATAGGCTTCGTAGGCCGCGAGGCTCTCGATGTTGTAGGCGGCGTAGGCCGTGGTGGCCGAGCCCTCATGCGGCGCGAAATAGCCGATCAGGTCGGCGCCGCAGCGCGGAATGGCCTGGCCCCAAGCGCGCGCATATTGCTCGAACGCCGCCTTGCCGAAAGGATCGATCTCGTAGCGGATGAAGCAGGTGATGGTCATTTCGGTCTCCTGGTCGATTGGCTTTCCGGCGACGACGGTTCGATCTTTGTCGAAACGTCACTTTTCGCCGGTGTGCTAGGCTTCTCGTGTCAGGCGCGTTTTCCGCGCTCCTTGAACTGAAACGAGAATAGTGCTTCCCTCGCGGGAATACTTCGATAAGGGTCGAACCATGCGCGAAGGACCGGACATCGCCCGCATCGCCAGCCTGGTCGGCGATCCGGCGCGGGCCAACATGCTCAGCGCGCTGATGGGCGGCACGGCACTGACGGCATCGGAATTGGCATTGGAGGCGGGCGTGTCGCTGCCCACCGCTTCCTCGCATCTTTCGAAGCTGATGGACGGCGGTTTGCTGACGCTGGCGAGCCAGGGCCGCCATCGCTATTACGGCCTCGCCGGCGCGCAGGTGGCAGGCATGATCGAGGCGATCATCGGCGTCGCCGAAGCCGTCGGCCCGAAACGGGTGCGGCCGGGCCCGCGCGATGTGGCAATGCGCATGGCGCGCGTGTGCTACGATCATCTCGCCGGCGAGCAGGCGGTGGCGATGCTCGAYCGTCTCGTCGACAAGAAAGTGCTGGTGCGCGCGGACAACGAGATCAGGCTCTCACCGTCAGGCATTTCGCATTTCGCGGCGCTCGGCATCGAACTCGACACCAAGGCCAGGCGGCCGGTGTGCCGCGCCTRCCTCGACTGGAGCGTGCGGCGCTCGCATCTCGCCGGGTCGCTAGGTGCCGCCATTCTCGACAAGATCCTCGCCGAGAAATGGGCGCGACGCGAGAAGGACAGCCGCGCCGTGGTGTTCTCGCCGAAGGRCAGGCAGGAATTCGGGAGGGTGTTCCTCTCCTGATTTCCGTTAACCCCGCTTGAGCACCTTGCCCAGCTTGAAGAAATCCTTCCACGGGTCGGCCTTTTTCAGCTGCTTCAGTGTCGTCTCGTCGCCGATCGGGAAGGCGTTGGGCGGCAGGCCCTTTTCAATCTCCGGCCAAGTCACCGGCATCGACACGGTCGCGCGCTTCTTGGCGCGCGAGGAGTAGGGCGAGACGGTGGTCGCGCCACGGCTGTTGCGCAGATAGTCGACAAAGACTTTTCCGGTGCGCGCCTTTTTCGACAAGGTCGCCGTGTAGYGGTCCGGCGAAGCCTGTTCCAGCGCGCGAGCGAAATCATGGGCGAAGTCCTTGACCTCGTCCCAGTCCGCCGACGGCTTCAGCGGCACCAGCACGTGATAGCCCTTGCCGCCGGAGGTCTTGACCAGGTTCGGCATCGACAGCTCGTCGAGCCGCTTTTGGATTTCGAGCGCTGCCTCGCGCACCGCCCTGACGTCGACGCCCTCGTCCGGATCGAGGTCGAAGATGATCTGGTCCGGCTTTTCCAATTCCTCGATCGTCGAGCCCCAGATATGGACCTCGACCACTCCGTACTGGACAAGCGCCGCGAGCCCGTCGAAATCGCGGATGAACAGGATTTCCTCGCCATCCGTCGGATCCTTCATCCTGGCGATCTTGTCGCTCATGCCGGGCGAGGCGTGCTTCTGGAAGAAGCGCTGGCCGGCGATGCCATCCGGCGCCCGCACCAGGCTGAGCGGCCGATTGACGACGAACTGCTCCATGTGAGGCCAGACCAGCGCGTAATGGTCGAGCAGGTCCCGCTTTGAGATCTTTTCGTCGGGCCACAAAAGCTTGTCGGGATGCGAGAGGTTCACCGAGGTCTTGGCGGATCCGGCCGAGGCGGCCTTCGGCGCCGCCTTGCCGCTCCTTGCCTTCGCACCGCTCTCAGGCTTGGCGGCGGCTTTCTTCGGCTCTTCCTGCACGACTTCCTCCRCCGGCTTGTCCTCGCGCAATCCCTGGAACGAGGCGTGGCGGATTATACGGTCGGATGTCCAGCTGCGGAACTCCACTTCGCCGACAAGTTCCGGCTTCACCCAGGTGAGTCCCTTGCCCTTCGGCACGGCCGTCGAGAAAGGCGATTCCTTTGCCTTGAGGCGGTCTAGCTTCTTTTTGAGATCGGCCATCACCTTGCCGGAAAAGCCGGTGCCGACGCGGCCGGCATATTTGAGCTTGYCGCCCTCATTGTAACCGACCAGCAGCGAGCGCAGCCCGCGCCCTGTCTTGTCGGATGGCAGGTAGCCGCCGAGGACGAATTCCTGGCGCAGCGTGCATTTCGACTTGATCCAGGTGAGGCCACGTCCGCTGCGATAGGGCGCGTCGGCGCGCTTCGAGACGACGCCTTCGAGGCCCATGCGGCAGACATGCTGCAGCATAACCTTGCCGGGCTCGTGGAAATGGTCGCTGAAGCGCAGCGCCGAATCCTCGGGCCGCTCGCCGAGCAGTTCGGTGAGCGCCTGCTTGCGCTCGACCAACGGCTCGCGGCGCAGGTCCTCGCCGTCGAGGCGCATCAGGTCGAAGACATAGTAGATGAGGCGGTCGATGCGGTGGGCCGAAAGGTCCRCCTGCAGCAGCGGAAAGGACGACACGCCGCTGTCGGCCAGCACGACGATCTCGCCGTCGAAGATGGCGTCCCGGCATTTCAGCTTTGCAAGCGCTTCAGTGACAGGCCCGTCGAACTTGTCGGTCCAGTCGAGGCCGGCGCGCGTCAGCAGCCTGACGTCGCTGCCGGCGATCTGCGCCTGCATGCGGTAGCCGTCGAACTTCACCTCATGCAGCCACTCGTCGCCGGARGGCGCCTCCTTTTCCAGCGTGGCGAGCTGCGGCTCGATGAATTTGAGGCGGCCGAGACGCCCGGCCTTTGCCCTCTTGGCGGCCGGCTTGCCGGAATGCCAGACCTTCGGCTTCGCACCCTTCGCCGTCTTGCCTTCGCCGACCTCCTCGACCGTCAGGCCCGACCTAACCGATTGCGGCTCGTCCTTGAGGATGTCCTCGCCAGGGCGAGCGGCGGCATCGTCGGCTTTGATCAGCAGCCAGTTGTCGCGCTTTTCACCGCGACGCGGTTTCATCCGGACCAGATRCCAACGCCCGTGCAGCTTGTAGCCTTCGAGCTCGAAGTCGATATGGCCTTTCTTCATGCCTTCGGCCGGATCGCCTTCCGGGATCCATTTGCCGTCGTCCCACACGATGACCGAGCCGCCGCCATACTCGCCCTTCGGAATGGTACCCTCGAAGGAGGCATAGTCGAGCGGGTGGTCCTCGACATGCACGGCCAGCCGCTTTTCGTGCGGATCGAGRCTCGGYCCGCGCGTGACCRCCCAGCTCCACAGCACGCCATCATGCTCCAAGCGAAAATCGTAATGGAGCCGCGTCGCCGCGTGCTTCTGGACGACGAAGGTCCCGCCGGCCTCGCCTTTCTTGTGCCGCGGCACCTTGCCCGCCGGCTCGGAGGTTTTGCGGAAGTCGCGCTTGGCATGATATTGCTCGAGGCTCGCCATGACGTCACGCTCCTATGCGGATTTGCGACTTCTATGTTGATTGCGACCGGGCGCCGAGGCCTTGGTCTTCCTCCGCGCCGAGGGCGCCTTCGATGATGATTTGTCGGTTTTCCCGCCGCCTTCGGCGTTCAGGCTCTTCTTCAGCGCGTCGAACAGGTTGACGACATTGGACGGCTTCGGCGGCGCCTTGGCCTTCGGCGCCTTCCTGCYGGCCTTCTTGGCACGGATCAGTTCGRGCAGCGCGTCGTCATAGCGGTCGTCGAATTTCGACGGATCGAACTTCGCCTTCTTCTGGTCGATGATGTGCTCGGCAAGATCGATCATCTCGTGATCGGCCTTGGTTGACTTGATTTCGTCGAAGACCGCGCCTGGCCGGCGCACGGTGTCCTCATAGCGCAGGGTCGTCAGCACCATGCCCTTGCCGAACGGCTCGATCACCACCGGGCGTTCCCTTTGATAGAGCACGATGYGGGCGAGGCCGGCCATCTTCCTTGCCGACATGGCGTCGCGGATGACGGCGAAAGCCTCCTCCGACACCTCGTCCGCCGGCGAGACATAGTAGGGCGTGTCGAGATAGATCTGCTCGATCGAGGATTTGTCGACGAAACCGTCGAGGCTCAACGTATGCGAGGACTCGATCTCAACCGCCTCGATCTCGTCTTCCTCGATATGGACGAATTCGTTGTCGCTGACCTCATAGCCCTTGATCTGGTCGCCTTCTTCCAACGGCTCGCCGGTTCCGGCGTCGACATAGATGCGCCTGACGGTGTTGCCGGTCTTTCGGTTGAGGATGCGGAAAGAAACCTTTTCCGCATGGGTAACGACGTTGGTCAGCTCGATGGCGCAGGTGACCAGCGACAGTTTCAGATAGCCCTTCCAGGCGGGGCGCGGTGCCATGGCGACCTCCGGCGCGATGCGATCCTAGTCGCAACGGTCGGGGGCTGGCTTGGGTTCCGGGTGAAGCCGGCCGGGCCGGCGCTTGTCAGGCGGCCTGCAGGTTGATCCTGCTTTCCGCCATTTCGGTGAGCTTGCGGTCGGTCGCCTGCTCTTCCTTGAGGTTCTTGGCCAGCACATTGGCGCAGTCGCTGCGGCCGAGYTGCTTGGCCCAGGCGATCAGCGTTCCGTAGCGCGTCATCTCGTAATGTTCGACCGCCTGCGCGGCGGCGATCAGCGCCGCATCGAGAACCTCCCGGTCGTCGATATCGCCGCTCATCTCGTCGGCTTCCTCGAGGATGCCGTCAATGGCCGGACAGTTGATGGCCTTGGYCCTGATGCCGTGCAGCTCGAACACCTGCTCGACCCGATCGATATGGCCCTTGGTCTGTTCGAGGTGTTTTTCGAAGCCGGCCTTCAGCTGCGGATCGGTCGCCTTGCCGATCATTTTCGGCAGCGTCCGCTCGACCTGCTTCTCCGCATAATAGATGTCGCGCAGCATGTGGACGAAGAGGTCGTCCAGCGACTTGATGTCTCTCGAAAAGAAACCCATGGCTTTTGCCTTCCATTGCTCATGCGGGTGGGAATTCAAACGGCGGTGACCGCCGCTATCCTTGGGGCCGATCAACGCCGGCCTCGGGGTCAACGTGCCCCTTCCGGGCGGGTTCCTGACCTTTGCCGGCCGAGCAATGAAATTTCCGGGCGCCGCCCGAATGTGAAAAAGAAGCGCGGTCAAGCGACATGCTGGCGAAACATATGTGATGCAAAAGTCACACGCGCCGGAATCGCGACAAAAGGCGCGGAAAGACCGCGAATCAGCCGCAATCCAGCCACGAAGCGACGAGTTTCGGACCAGAAATTAACATCGCGTTCACCGACTATTCACGCCTCGACGCTACTATGCCCGCAATTCGGAAGGGACATCCGAAACAGGGACAGGGACAGGAAAATGAGCTTCTGGAACCACATCGCCGGCTATGCCGCCGCCATTCGCGAATTCGTCGCGCCGACCTACCGGCCGGAGCGCTATTACATGCGCGGCCCGGGTCCGGCCTGCGCCCGCCGCGGCAACTCGCTCGGCATCGGCACGAACTGACCATGATGCTTGACAGCCGTCACAACAGCCGGATCTGCAAACCGRCCGCTGACCACCGCGCCACAACCTATCGCGACGAACGCCCTGCCGTCGCCRACGGCAGGCGTGCGACAACGCCGCGACTTTGACGACGCCGCCGGCTGGCTTAGTGTCTTAGTGCACAAGCACCCGGGGCTATCATGACCGACCTGCCCGAACAGAAGCGTCCTCCTCTCCCAGCCCAAGCTTACGACGCCCGCCAGCCGTTGATCGTCTTCGACGGCGTCTGCGTGTTCTGCTCGGGATTCGTGCGGATGGTGGTCAGGCTCGACCGCGAAAAGCGCTTCCGCTTCGCAACCGCCCAGTCGCCGCTCGGCGAGGCACTGTTTCGCGAACATGGCCTGCCGACCGAAAGCTACGAAACCAACCTCGCCATCATCGACGGCGTCGCCTTCACGAAGCTCGACAGTTTCATCGCCATCATGGCCGCGCTCGGCTGGCCTTGGCGGGTGGCAAAGGTGCTGCTCGTCCTGCCTCGGCCGCTGCGCGACTGGCTCTATGACCGCGTCGCCAAGAACCGCTACGCGCTGTTCGGCAGGAAGGTCAGCTGCGAAATCCCGTCTGGCGAACTGCGGCAGCGGCTGATCGGCTAGCCAGGAAAGCTCCGGGCAGCTGGCACTCCGCCCCTGGGCGGTTGGCGCCTTGCCTTCCCTTGCGCCAATGGCGGCTAGGGGCGAAAATTTTTCGGCGCCTGTCGAAATCTGCAGCGGCCGCACGACATAGGGTCGGCCCGCAACGACGCGGCCCTCGCAAAAACGGGAGAAGACCATGCGATACATGCTCTTGATCTACAATGATGAAGCCGCAATGGCGAATACACCGCGCGACAAAGCCGAGCAGACCCTCGCGGCATACGGCGCCTATACCGAAGCCCTCAAGAAATCCGGCGCGTGGCTGGCCGGCGACCGGCTGCGCCCGACCCAGGCGGYGACCTCGGTGCGGATGGCCAACGGCAAGACCAACGTGCTCGACGGCCCCTATGCCGACACCAAGGAGCAGCTTGCCGGCTTCTACATGATCGAGGCGACCGACATCGACACGGCGATCGAATGGGGYGCGCGCTGTCCGGCAGCCAGCACCGGCACGGTCGAGGTGCGGCCGATCTGGGAAATGACCGACTACGCACCTGGCGAATGACCAACTGATGAACAAGCGGCCGGAGATGGCGCGGGCGGCGGCCGAGGCGGCCGCCCGGCAAAGCTACGGCAAGCTGGTCGCCTATCTCGCGGCCCGCATGCGCGACGTCGCCGGCGCCGAGGATGCGCTGGCGGACGCGTTTGCCGCGGCGCTGGAGCGCTGGCCGAAAAGCGGCGTGCCGGAAAAGCCGGAAGCCTGGCTGCTCGCCGTGGCGCGCCGTCGCGACGTCGACGCAGTGCGGCGACGGCTGACCGGCGAGGCGGCGCGCGGCCACCTGCAGCTGATTGCCGAAGAGGCGGAGGCGCGCATGACGAATGAGGATTTGCCTGACGAGCGGCTCAGGCTGATGTTTGCCTGCGCCCATCCGGCGATCGAGGCCAGTGTGCGGGCGCCGCTGATCCTGCAGACCGTACTGGGCTTTGACGCCGCAGCAATAGCCTCGGCCTTCCTGGTGTCGCCGGCGACGATGGGCCAAAGGCTGGTGCGCGCGAAGAACCGCATCCGCGAGGCCGGGATCCCCTTCCGCGTGCCGGACCGCACCGAGCTCGGCGAACGGCTCGACGCCGTGCTGGAAGCGATCTACGCTAGCTTTGYCGAAGGCTGGTCGGACCCGGCCGGAGCCGAGACCAGGCGGCGCAACCTCGCCAGCGAAGGCATCTGGCTCGGCCGGCTTGTCGCCTCGCTCATCCCGGACGAGCCGGAGACGCTCGGCCTTCTGGCGCTGATGCTTTTCGCCGAAGCCCGGCGCGCGGCGCGGCGCAACTCCGACGGCGACTTCGTGCCGCTTGCCGAACAGGACACCGCACTTTGGGACGACACGCAGATCGAGGAGGCGGAAGGCCTGCTCAGGCGCGCCGCGGCCATGGGAGCCATCGGCCGCTACCAGCTCGAAGCCGCGGTGCAATCGGCGCACACGGCGCGACGGCGGAGCGGTACGACCGACTGGGCGGCGATCCGCCAGCTTTACGACGCGCTGATGGCGATTGCCGGCTCGCCGGTGGTGGCGATCAACCGCGCCGTGGCGATTGCCGAAATGGAAGGGGCGGCCGAGGGCCTTGCCGCGCTTGAGGGGATCGGTGACGACAGGCGGCTTGCCGAATACCAGCCCTATTGGGCAGCGCGGGCCGAGCTGTCGGCCAGGCTCGGCAACGCTGCGGATGCCGCCGAAGCCTACGACCGGGCGATCGGGCTCGAGCGCGATCCGGCGTTGCGACGCTTCCTGCAAGCCGAACGAGGAAAGCTCGTGCGAAACTGAGACGAGGTGCCGGCGATCATTCCTGCGGCCACATCTCGTGGGAAGCGTWCAGCTTTCGCATCAGCTCGTGCCGGCGCAGCCTGCTCCACAGGCGTTCGATATTCGGCCAAGCGAGGCAAGCGCTCTCGACATCGGGACGCCAAGCCACCAGCATGACCAGATAGATGTCGGCGATCGAAAGCTTGTCGCCGGCCAGYCAGTCGCGGCCGGCAAGCGCGTTGTCGACGATGGCAAAGCCGCGATCCATCTCGGCGATGGCCGCTTCCTTTACCGCCTGCACGCCACCGGCCTCCGCAGTGTAGCGATAGGCATAGTAGAGCCGGAGGATCGCCGGATAGAGCACCGACGACATGAAGGCCATCCAACGCAGGAAATCGGCGCGCGCGGGCGAAGCCGGTTTGGGCGCCAGTTGCGCCTCCGGATGCCGTTCGGCGAGGAGAATGCAGATCGCCGCCGATTCGGTGATCGAGCGGCCATCCGGCAGCGTCAGCACCGGGACCTGGTTCAAGGGGCTGATGGCGAGGAAGGCCGGATCGGGCGGATCCTTCTTCGGCACGTCGATCTGCTGGAACGGCGCGCCGGCCATGGCAAGCGCCGCCTCGACTACGAAGCCGCCGCTGCCGGGGCGCGTGTAGAGTTTGTACATGAAATCCTCCCGCCGGCCGATTCAAGCCGGCGGCGACAAGTTGAATCGGATGCCCTGTCCGCTCAAGCGAGACGACGGGCGCCAGAGGTGTTTTTTCAGCGGTCCAGTTCGAGGGCTTGTGGCCTATCGATGTCCGCTCTCAAGTCTACGCCCCCAGCCCGTCGAACAGGATCGTCGAGAGGTAGCGCTCGGCGAAGGAAGGGACGACGACGACAAGGTTCTTGCCCTTATTCTCCGGCCGCGTGCCGACGACGATGGCCGCCTGCAGCGCCGCRCCCGACGAAATGCCGACCGGCACGCCTTCGAGACGGGCGACGAGGCGCGCATTGGCGACGGAATCCTCGTTCGAGACCCTGACGATCTCGTCATAGATCGAGGTGTCGAGGATTTTTGGCGCAAAGCCGGCGCCGATGCCCTGGATCTTGTGCGGGCCGGGCTGGCCGCCGGAGAGCACCGGCGAGGCCTCCGGCTCGACGGCCACGACATGCAGCGAGGGCTTGCGCTTCTTCAGCACCTGGCCGACGCCGGTAATGGTGCCGCCAGTGCCGATGCCGGCGACGAAGATGTCAACCTCTCCATTGGTGTCGTTCCAGATCTCCTCGGCCGTGGTGCGGCGGTGGATTTCCGGATTGGCCGGGTTCTCGAACTGCTGCGGGATGATGGCGTTGGGCAGCGTGGCGGCGAGCTMGTCGGCCTTGGCGATAGCGCCCTTCATGCCCTTTGGCCCTTCGGTCAGCACCAGCTCGGCGCCTAGCAGCGCCAGCATCTTGCGCCGCTCGACCGACATCGTCTCCGGCATGGTCAGGATCAGCTTGTAGCCCTTGGCGGCAGCGGCGAAGGCCAGCGCGATGCCGGTGTTGCCGGAGGTCGGCTCGATCAGCGTGGTCTTGCCGGGCGAGATCTTGCCTGCCTCCTCCAGCGCCTCGATCATGGAAACGCCGATGYGGTCCTTCACCGAGGAGATCGGATTGAAGAATTCGAGCTTGGCCAGCACGTTGGCGAGGATGCCCTTCTCCTTCGCGAATTTGTCGAGCCGCACCAGCGGCGTGTCGCCAATCGTCTCGGTGATTGAGTTGAAGATGCGGCCGCGGCCGGGGACGCGCGCGGAGGTGACGGGCTTGTTCATTGGTTTCGCTCCCAAGGCAAAGGCATAGGCAGACAGAATAGGGCTTTCAGCCGCGCAAGATAGGCCGGCCACCGAAAATATCCGAGTGGGGCGGTTGCTCAAAACGGGACCGCGCCGGAAATGCATTTTCCGGATCGGCCCGTTTTCGGAATGCTTTCGCCGAAATGGGAGCCGGTTGAGATTGCGGCCTATTGGCGTGCCGCGATGGCCGCGRCCGCGCCCACCATAAATCCGGCCGCCGTACGGTTCAGCGCCTTCAGCGCGCGCGGCGATTTCAGGAACCAGCGCGCCTTGGCGGCCAGCGCCAGATAGGGCACCAGCACCACGAACAGGACGCTCACCGTGAGCGCGACGAGGATGCCGTAGTCGGCCGGGGTGATCGTCTTCAGGTCGACGATGGTCGGCGTGATGGCGAGATAGAAGATCATCGTCTTCGGGTTGCCGAGCGTGACCRTCAGACCGGCAATGAAGCTCGCGACGAAGCCGCCCTTGCCTTTGCGCGCCTCGACCGTTTCGGGCGAGATGCYGCTGGTCCAGAAGCGCCAGGCGAGGAAGGCGAGATAGGCGACACCCGCCCATTTGATGGCGAGGAAGACCATACCGAAGGTCTGCGCGACGAAGGCAAGGCCGAGCACCACGGCGGTGAGATAGGTGAGATCGCCGAGCATGAGGCCGAAGGACATAGCCAGCGACGAGCGGAAGCCGGAGCCGAGCGCCCGGGCGACAAGCGCGGTGATGCCGGGGCCTGGAATGGCAGCGGCTACGCCGAGGGCGGCGCTGTAAGCGAGGAATCCGGTGAGTGTCATGATTGCAGGCCCGAGATCAGGAGGCGTCTATCGCACGAAAACGAACGGGAATGAATTGCTAAGGGCCGGATTCGTTTGCGCCAGCCCCCCTCATCCGGCCGCTTCGCGGCCACCTTCTCCCCGAGCGGAGAAGAGGTTGCGCCGGCGCCGACGAACTCCTCTCCCCTCGGGGAGAGGTCGGATTGCCCTGAATTGCCGTTCGGTTGGCAATCCGGGTGAGGGGTCTTCGCGCAGCATCTCCGCTCGGGCAGCCCGATCAGGACCCGCCGCCATAACTGACGCGCCAGATGGTGCCGTTGCCGTCCTCGGTCAGGATCAGCGCGCCGTCCTTCGCCACCGCCACGCCCACCGGCCGGCCCCAGACGGCGTCGTCTGAAACGACGAAGCCGGTGGCGAAATCCTCATACTCGCCGGTCGGCTTGCCGTCCTTGAACTTCAGCCGCACCACCTTGTAGCCGCTGCGGAGATTGCGATTCCACGAGCCGTGCAGGGTGACGAACGCATCGCCCTTGTATTCGGCCGGGAAGTTGTYGCCCTCGTAAAAGGCGATGTTGAGAGGCGCCGAATGCGCCTGCATCAGCACATCCGGCACCGTGACCTTGCCGGCCAGATCCGGTCTTGCGCCTTTGTGGCGCGGATCCTCGTTCGAGCCGATATAGTACCAGGGCCAGCCATAGAAGGCGCCCTCCTTCACTGCCGTCGCAAAATCGAAGGGTACGTTCTCGCCAAGCTCGTCGCGTTCGTTGACGACGCACCAGAGCGCGCCTGTCGCCGGCTGCACGGTCATGCCCGAGCAGTTGCGCAAACCGGTGGCGACAGTGCGCCTGTTCTGGCCGTCGGGGTCGAACGCGAGCACGTCGGCGCGGYCGGCCTCCGAGCCCCAGGTGGCGCCGAGCGGTTGCGATTTCACCCATTCGTCGAGACCGCCTTTCGGCCTCGCGCCCGTATCCTCGGCGGTATTCGAGCCTGAGCCGACCGAAAGATAAAGCGTCTTGCCGTCAGGCGAGAAGGCGATGTCGCGGGTCCAGTGATAACCGGCAGGGATTTTGGCGACGATGGTTTCCGGCTCGCCGGAAGCCTTGAGGTCGCCGTCGCGATAGGCAAAGCGGACGACGCTGTCGCTGTTGGCGACATAGACCCATTGCGGCTTGTCCCCCGGGGGGTAGAAGGCGATGCCGTAGGGCTGGCTAAGCCCCTCGGCGAAGATGGATTTTTCCGTCGGCTTGGCGCTGCCCGCGCCGAGGCGGTAGACGCGGATGCGGTCGGCTTCGCTGTCGGCCACGAAGAGGTCGCCGTTCGGCGCGACGCGCACGACACGGGGATTTTCTATACCGGATGCAACCAGTTCCGCGGAAAAGYCGGGCGGCAATGTCGGCTTCGCACCTTGCGGGCGGTCAGCCAGGCCAGGCGCGTTCGATGCGAGCCTGCCGATACGCGGAGACGCCAGGTCGCCCGGCCTGATCAGGCGGCGCACGCCGGGGTGGTCGGCCTTCCAGTCGCCAAAGGCCYTTTCGCCGGTCAGGACAGGCTGGCCGGCCTGCTGCGCCAGGGCCGCGGTGGCGAGGAGCACAGCCCCCGCAAAMCAGGCAAAACGGACCATGCCGTCCTCCGGCCTTTTCGCCCTGTGGTTGTCAACGGTTCAAGGCCAGGAGAACGGCACGATCAAGCACACGTTCCGCCCAGGCAGGGCCGCACACGCGATTTTGAGTGCGCCAATCAGCTGCCTTGGGCGTAGAAATCGTCGTCCAGCCGCTTCTCCAGCGCGACCAGATCGGCCGGCAGCGGCAGGCCCATGGCGCGCATTTCCCTGAGCTTCTCGCGGAGCTGCTCCTGCACTTCGTGCCCGTCCTTGGGCTGGTTCACCATCTCCTCGAGCAGCAGGCTGATCCGGGCTTTGAACGATTCCAGCGCCATTCCACCCTCCTTGCGGCGATCCCGTTCGCTCCCGCTTACCTCAGCATGCGAGAAATCAATTGGGCAGTATAGTCGACCATCGGGACGATACGGGCATAGTTCAATCGCGTCGGGCCGATTACTCCGAGTGCGCCGACGACACGCGCATCCTTGTCGCGATAGGGCGCGACAACCAGCGACGAGCCGGAGAGCGAGAACAGCTTGTTCTCCGAGCCGATGAAAATGCGCACGCCGGGGCCTTCCTCGGCGAGGTCGAGAAGCTGCAGCAGCCCGTCCTGCGTTTCCAGATCCTCGAACAGATGGCGCAGCAGTTCGAGGTCCGCCTGGGCGGTGACGTTTTCCAGCAGGTTGGCGCGGCCGCGCACAATGAGGCGCGCCGGCAGGCCGCTTTCGGCGCCGGCCCAGACCGCGAGGCCCTTTTCGACCAGCTCCTGCGACAGCGTGTCGAGGGCCGCCCTGGTTTCGTCCTTGATGCGGGCGATCTCGACGCGCGCCTCGGCCAGCGTGCGCCCCCTGATATGGGCATTGAGGAAGTTGGAGGCCTCGTGGAGCTGCGAGACGGTGATGCCGGCGGGCAGGTCGATGACGCGGTTCTCGACGTCACCGCTCTGCGACACCAGCACGGCGAGCGCCTTGGTGGGCTCCAAATGGATGAACTCGATGTGCTTCAGCGCCACCTCGTTCTTGGCGGCGAGCACCAGGCCGGCGCCGCGCGACATGCCCGAAAGCATCTGGCTGGCCTCGGTCAGCATATGCTCGAGCGTGAAGCCCGAGCCCGAGGCGCGCACCTGCGCCTCGATGACGCGACGCTCCTCGTCCGAGAGATCGCCGAGCTCCATGAAGGCATCGACGAAGAAACGCAGGCCGATCTGGGTCGGCAGGCGGCCGGCCGAGACATGCGGCGCGTAGATCAGGCCGAGATGCTCGAGGTCGCTCATCACGTTGCGGATGGTGGCCGGCGACAGCGACGAGGGCAGGATGCGCGACAGGCTGCGGGAGCCGACAGGCTCGCCATCGCGCAGGTAGGAATCGACGATCCGCCTGAAGATGTCGCGCGAACGCATGTCGAGTGACTGAAGCACGGGCGACTGCGATGTTGGGTCGACTGCCTTGTTCATTTGCGGCGAGAAACCTCCAACCGAAAAGATATAGACTCAAGGGCCGGTGGCGCAACCCGGCCGATTTTCCATTGCACCCCCTTTTCCCTTGCGCCCGTTTTCCTTTGCGCCATGCGCCGCATGCGTCTACAAGCCGCCGGACGAATCCGCGAAAGAACAGAAAGAGCCTCGATGCGCCCCTCCAAACGCCAAGCCGAYGAAATGCGTGCCATCTCCTTCGAGCGCGGCGTCTCCAAGCATGCCGAAGGCTCGTGCCTAGTGAAATTCGGCGACACGCATGTGCTGTGCACGGCGAGYCTGGAGGAAAAGGTGCCGGCCTGGATGCGCAATTCCGGCAAGGGCTGGGTGACGGCCGAATACGGCATGCTGCCGCGCTCGACCGGCGAGCGCATGCGGCGCGAGGCGTCGGCCGGCAAGCAGGGCGGCCGCACGCTGGAGATCCAGCGGCTGATCGGCCGCTCGCTGCGGGCCGTGGTCGACCTGCAGGCGCTGGGCGAACARCAGATCACCATCGACTGCGACGTCATCCAGGCCGATGGCGGCACCCGCACGGCGTCGATCACCGGCGGCTGGGTGGCGCTCTATGATTGCCTGCGCTGGATGGAGGCCCGCCAGATGGCAAGCGTCTCCAAGGTGCTGAAGGACCATGTCGCCGCGATCTCCTGCGGCATCCATGACGGCCAGCCGATCATCGATCTGGATTACCTTGAGGATTCTTCGGCCGGGACCGACRCCAATTTCGTCATGACCGGCAAGGGCGGCATCGTCGAGATCCAGGGCACCGCCGAGGGCGAGCCCTTCTCCGAAGAGCAGTTTGCCGCGCTGATGGCGCTTGCCAAGAAGGGCATCCAGCGCCTGGTGAGCTTGCAGCAGATGGCGGTGGCCTGACGTTGAATGCGATGAGGTCGGCGATCCTTCACACCCCCCTCTGGCCTGCCGGGCATCTCCCCCGCAAGGGGGGAGATTGGACGTCGCCTCGGGTTTCGCCAACCACCAATGTTGAGACGCCGTCGGCGGAATTGCTGATCTCCCCCCTTGCGGGGGAGATGGCCGGCAGGCCAGAGGGGGGTGCCTCGTGAAGCCCTCCGCTATTTTGGAATCGGCCCTTTACGTCACCGATTTGCAGGCTGCCGAACAATTCTATTCCGACATCCTCGGCCTCGAACTGCTCGGCAAGGTCGAAGGCCGGCACGTCTTCTTCCGCTGCRGCGACGGCGTGCTGCTTCTGTTCAACGCCGAGGCGACCAAAATTCCGCCGGCGCCCGACGCCAGGCTGAAGGTGCCTCCGCATGGCACGGTCGGCGATGGCCATCTTTGCTTTGCGGCGACCGCCGACGAGATCGACGAATGGCGCAGGCGCCTGGCGGCCAAGAACATCGCCATCGAAAGCGATTTCGAATGGCCGCAGGGCGGACACTCGATCTATATCCGCGACCCTTCAGGCAATTCGATCGAGTTCGCCGAGCCAAGGATCTGGGGCCTCTGATGCATTCTTTGAACGGACAGAAGATCGTCGTCGCCAGCCACAATGCCGGCAAGCTGCGCGAATTCGCCGACCTGATGGCGCCGTTCGGCTTCGAGGCGAAATCGGCCAAGGAGTACGGCCTGCCGGAACCCGACGAGACCGGCACGACCTTCGAGGAGAACGCCTATATCAAGGCATACGCAGCCGCCAAGGCCACCGGCCTGCCGGCATTGTCGGACGATTCCGGGCTCTGCGTCGACGCGCTCGACGGCGCGCCAGGCGTCTACACCGCCAACTGGGCGGAGACGCCGGACGGCACACGCGATTTCGGCATGGCCATGCAGCGCACCGAGGTGGCGCTGCAGGAGGTCGGCGCAACCGAGCCGGCGCAGCGCACCGGCCGCTTCGTCGCCGTCATTTGCCTCGCCTTCCCGGATGGCGACGCCGAATATTATCGCGGCGAGGCCGAGGGCACGCTGGTGTGGCCCCCGCGCGGCACGCTCGGCTTCGGTTACGACCCGGTGTTCCTGCCCAACGGTTTCGACAAGACCTTCGGCGAGATGAGCGCCGAGGAGAAGCAYGGCTGGAAGCCCGGCCAGGCGACGGCCCTGTCGCACCGCGCCCGCGCCTTCCAGAAGTTTGCCCAAGCCCGATTGGACTTGGCGCGGTCTGGCGCGGAATGATCGGGATCGGCCAAACCATGCCGCTCGACCGCAGCCCCGGCTTCGGCGTCTATGTCCATTGGCCGTTCTGCGCGGCCAAATGCCCTTACTGCGACTTCAACAGCCATGTGCGCCACCAGCCGGTCGACCAGGAGCGTTTTGCGCGCGCCTTCGCKACGGAGCTGGCGACGATGCGCGCCCGCACCGGACCGCGCGAGGTGACCAGCATCTTCCTCGGCGGCGGCACGCCGTCGCTGATGAAGCCGGAAACCGTTTCGGCGGTGCTGGAAGCCGTAGCGAAGAACTGGACGGTGCCCGCCGGCATCGAGGTGACGCTGGAGGCCAATCCCTCGTCGGTCGAGGCCGAGCGCTTCCGCGGCTATCGCGCGGCAGGCGTCAACCGCGTCTCGCTCGGCGTGCAGGCGCTGAACGACAAGGACCTGCGCTTCCTTGGCCGGCTGCACAATGTCGGGGAGGCGCTCCATGCGATCGGGCTCGCCCGCGAAATCTTTCCGCGGCTCTCCTTCGACCTGATCTATGCGCGGCCGGGCCAGACGCCCGAGGCCTGGCAAGCGGAACTCGAAGAAGCGATCGGCCACGCCGCCGACCACCTCTCGCTCTACCAACTCACCATCGAGGAGGGCACGCCCTTCCACGCGCTGCATTCGGCGCGGAAATTCGTCCTTCCCGACAACGACCATGCCGCCGACCTCTACCAGTTGACGCAGGAAGTGACGGCGGCGCACGGGCTGCCGGCCTATGAGATCTCTAACCACGCGCGGCCGGGCGCGGAGAGCCGGCACAATCTGACCTACTGGCGTTATGGCGAATATGTCGGCGTCGGGCCGGGGGCACATGGCCGCTTTGTCGAGAGCGGCCGCCGCACCGTGACGGTCGCGGAAAAAATGCCGGAGACCTGGGCCAATCTGGTCGAGGCCAAAGGCCATGGCGTCACCGGCGGCGAAGTGCYGACGCGCGCCGAAGAGGCCGACGAGTTCCTGCTGATGGGGCTGAGGCTTRCCGAAGGCATCGACCTCGCGCGCTACGAGACCTTTGCCGGACGCGGCCTCTCGACCGCGAGGCTTTCCGTGCTCCAGGAAGAGGGGMTGGTGGCGCCGGTCGGCAATGCCCGGCTCCGCGCCACGACCGCCGGCATGATCGTGCTCGACGCCGTGGTGGYGGATTTGGCGCGGTAAACGAGCGTCTGCGCCCGGAGCAATGCTCTAGGCGTCGTGCTTCTGGCGGTGCTTGCCGCGGTTCTTTTCCGCATGTGCCTCGCCGTTGCGGGCCGGCTTCAGGTCGGCCTTGTCGCGGCGGGTGCCGGGCTGGGCGGCAATCGGATGTGGGGGCATGCCCTCGCGGGCGTTTTTGCTTTCAAGTCGGYTGATGAAGATGTCGAAGCGATTGGGCATCGTTCGGTCCTGCCTCCTCCCGGGAATCAGGGAATTAAATCCGCCGGTGCCGGTGTCGTTCCTCACTGTGGCGAAGGCATGGCGATTTCCTTACATCGACCTCACGTTTTGCAACCGCCCATGAGCCATGCCAAACAGAGTGAACGGAGGGTTATTCTTGACCGGCGAGAAACGCAGTTATCTGATCGGCCAGACCGAAATCCCAGCACGCCCGCTCGACCCGGCGCTCTATCTGGTGGCGACGCCAATCGGCAACCTTGCCGACATCACGCTGCGCGCGCTGGAGACACTGGCCGGCGCCGATATCGTCGCCTGCGAGGACACGCGCGTCTCGCGCGTRCTCCTCGAACGCTATGGCATACGCCGCCGCACCACCGCCTATCACGAGCACAATGCCGCCGCGGCCGGGCCGAAGCTGATCGAGGCGCTCGCGGCCGGACAAAGCGTCGCGCTGATCTCGKATGCCGKCWYSYSYTTGRWWWMMRAWMCTGGCTACCGGCTGGTCGGCGAGGCGCTGGAGCGCGGCACCCGCGTGGTGCCGGTGCCCGGACCCTCGGCGGCGCTCGCCGCGCTGACCGCATCCGGCCTGCCTTCCGATGCCTTCCTGTTCGCCGGTTTCCTACCCGCCAAGGCAGGCCAGCGGCTGACCAAGCTCGAAAGCTTCAAGCAGGTGCCGGCAACGCTGATCTTCTTCGAGTCGCCGCGCCGGCTGGCCGAAACGCTTGCCGCGATGGTCGAGGCGCTCGGCAGCGAGCGCAAAGCGGCGATCGGTCGGGAACTCACCAAGACATTCGAGGAAATGCGGACGGGCACGCTGGGCGAGCTCGCCGATCACTATGCGGCTGCCGACACGCCCAAGGGCGAAATCGTCGTCTGCGTCGGCCCGCCGGAAGCGGGCGAAGACCAGCCTGCCGATATCGACCGGCTGCTGTTGTCACTGGCCGCCGAAATGCCGGCCTCGAAGGCGGCGGCGGAAGCGGCGAAGATGACCGGCGGCCAGAAGCAGGCGCTTTACCGCCGGCTGATCGAGCTCAAGGCGGACGAYGATGGCTGAGCGCACCGTCGGTCATCGGCGCAAGGCCTACCGGCGCGGCTATCGCGGCGAATGGCTGGCGGCGCTGGCGCTGATGCTGAAAGGCTACCGGATCCTTGCCCGCCGCCATCGCACCAAGCTCGGCGAGATCGACCTGATCGCCAGGCGCGGCGATCTGGTGCTGTTCGTCGAGGTCAAGGCGCGCCGCACGCTGATCGAGGCGATGGAAGCGATCGCCTACAGGTCGGAGCGGCGCATCGAAGCGGCCGCCGACATCTGGCTTTCGCGCCAACCGGATTATGGCAGACTATCGGCGCGCTTCGACATGGTGGCGGTGCTGCCCTGGCGCTGGCCGGTGCATGTCGAGAATGCGTTTTATGGGCGGAATTGAGCGCTACCCTCCCCCTTGTGGGGAGGGTCGGCGAGCAGGCGACGTGGGGAGGGTCGGCGAGCAGGCGACGCGAAGCGTCGTTGGCGAGCCCGGGCGGGGGTGCGGCGCCGACCCCCACCCCGATCCGCTGCGCTGATCGACCCTCCCCACAAGGGGGAGGGTGGCGCCTCACCCCCAAACCATCAGCGCCACCAGCCCAACGGTGCCAACCACCAGCCGCCACCAGCCGAACAGCGAGTAGCCTTTGCGCGAGACGTAATCGAGCAGGAATCGCACGACGAACAGCGCGGTGACGAAGGCGGCGATGAAGCCGATGGCGATGATCGGCAGGTCGGCCGAGGTCAGCACATTGCGGTTCTTGAAGAGGTCGAAGGCAAAGGCGCCGACCATGGTCGGCATGGCGAGGAAGAATGAGAACTCCGCCGCCGCGCGCTTGTCGACGCCGAGGAGCAGCGCGCCGACGATGGTCGAGCCGGAGCGCGAGGTGCCGGGAATCAGCGACAGGCACTGGAAGAGACCGATCTGCAGATAGAGCCTGGTCGGGAAGCGCTCGACGTCGCGATAGACGGGTTTGAGGTTCATGCGGTCGACGGCAAGCAGCACCACGCCGCCGATGATCAACATGATGCAGATCAGCCGCGGCGATTCGAACAGGAAGGTCTTGATGAAATCATGCGCCAGCGCGCCGATGACCGCCGCCGGCAGGAAGGCGATGAGGATGCCGATGACGAAGTGCCGGGTCAGGCGATCATGCGGCAGTTCGAGCAGCATCTTCCAGAGGCGGYGGAAATAGACGCTGAGGATCGCCAGGATCGCGCCGAGCTGGATCAGGATCTCGAAGGCTTTGCCGGTCGAATGAAAGCCGAGGAAATGGCCGGCGAGCAGGATGTGGCCGGTGGAAGAAACCGGAATGAACTCGGTCAGGCCCTCCAGCAGCCCAAGCAGCAGCGCTTCGACGATGGTCTGGCTTTCCATGGCAAGCTCTGCGTTCGAGTGACGGCTGGAGCATGATGCCGAAAAGTGTGAAGCGGTTTTCGGACGACATCATGCTCCAAGGGATGGCTTTGCTTGTCATGACGCGGAAGTGCCCCTATAGGTCGCAACACATGACAATCCCTGGAATCGGGCGGCCAAGACTTACCGGCGCTGAAAACGATTCGCCAGTGGGCCCAATCATCGCGGAACCATGCTGACGCTTTTCCACCATCCGATGTTCGCTACCTGCCGGTTCGTGCGCCTCGCCTTCGGCGAGTATGGCGAGGAATTGGCGCTGATCGAGGAAAAGCCCTGGACGCGGCGCAAGGAGTTTCTGGCCCTGAATCCGGTCGGAACGCTGCCGATCCTGCTTGCCGAAGGCGATGTGCCGATCGTCGGCGCCATGGTGATCGCCGAATATCTCGACGAGACGCGCGGGGTTCTGAAGCGCGACAAAAGGCTGTTCGCCGAGGACCCGATGCAGCGCGCCGAGATTCGCCGGCTGACCGACTGGTATCTCAGCAAGGCCGAAAGCGAGGTCACGCGCCATCTGGTGCGCGAGCGCGTGCTGAAGCCGATCATGCCGGAGACGGCTGGCGGCGGCTCGCCCGATTCGGCGGCGATCCGGGCGGCGCGCGCCAATATCCGCCAGCATATGAAATACACCAACTGGCTGGCCGGCACCCGCCACTGGCTGGCCGGCAACAAGGTGACCTATGCCGACCTCGCCGCCGCGGCGACGCTTTCGGTGCTCGACTATCTCGGCGAGATCGACTGGCGCGAGCACACAGCCGCTCGCGAATGGTATACACGCGTGAAATCACGGCCGTCGTTCCGGCCGCTGCTCTCCGACCGGGTGCGCGGCCTGTCGCCGGTATCGCACTATGCGGACCTCGATTTCTGATAAAGCCCGCCTGCGCGCGCTGATCGACGCAGAGGCGCGCCGCGCCGGCTTCGACGCCGTTGCCGTCACCCGGCCGGACGCGATCCCGCAGGCGCCTGCGCGCCTGGCGGAATTCGTCGCCGACGGTTTCCATGGCTCGATGGACTGGATCGCCGAGACGATCGAGCGCCGAGCTGAGCCCTCGACGCTGTGGCCGGAGGTGCGCTCGATCATCGTTCTGGCGATGAATTACGGCCCGGACCGCGATCCGCGCGATTTGCTCGAAAAGCGCGATCGCGGCGCGATCTCGGTCTATGCGCAAAACCGCGACTATCACGACGTGATGAAGGGCCGGCTGAAGGAGATCGCCGGCAAGATCGTCGCGCGCGCCGGGGGCGACGTGAAGGTGTTCGTCRATACGGCCCCGGTGATGGAAAAGCCGCTGGCCGAAGCGGCCGGCCTCGGCTGGCAGGGCAAGCATACCAACTTGGTCAGCCGCGCGCACGGCTCGTGGCTGTTCCTCGGCACGATCTTCACGACGGCCGAACTCGACCCCGACAGAGCGGAAATCGACCATTGYGGCTCCTGCCGCGCCTGTCTCGATGTGTGCCCGACCAATGCCTTTCCGGCGCCCTACCGGCTCGATGCGCSGCGCTGCATCTCCTACCTCACCATCGAGAACAAGGGACCGATCCCGCGCGAATTCCGCGAGAAGATCGGCAACCGCATCTATGGCTGCGACGATTGCCTCGCCGCCTGCCCCTGGAACAAGTTTGCCAGCGTCGCCTCCGAGGCCAAGCTTGCCGCGCGCGCGGATCTGCGCGAGCCGCCGCTGTCGGAGCTTTTGCTTCTCGACGACGCCGCGTTCCGCTCCTTCTTCTCCGRCTCGCCGATCAAGCGCATCGGCCGCGACCGTTTTGTCCGCAACGTGCTGATCGCCGCCGGCAATTCGGGCGATGCCTCGCTGGTGCCGATCGTGCGCGGTTTGYTCGACGACGRCTCGTCGCTGGTGCGGGGTGCGGCAGTTTGGGCGCTATCGCAACTGATGCCGCAGCGCGATTTTGYCAAGCTCGCCGCAGCGGCCTTGAAGACGGAGGGCGAGGCAATTGTGCGCGACGAATGGCTGGCGGCGCTGCCAGATCCGGCCAAGGATCATTGAAGAGGGAGTGATTGATGGGCGAAAGACGCTTCTTCATCTTCGGCGCAGGCTATTCCGGCAGGGCCTTTGCGYGGGCAAACGGGCAAAGCGCGCCGATCCTGGGCACGACACGGTCGCCRGAAARGTTCGAGGCGTTGCGGCAGGCAGGCATCGAGCCATTGCGCTTCGACGGGTTACTGACGCCCGAGATCGGCGATGCCATTCGGCAAACCACGCATCTCATCGTCTCGGTCGCCCCGGACGAGTCCGGCGATCCGGTGCTCAACGCCGCCGGCGAAACGATCCGGGCAAAAATGCCGGCGCTCGTCTGGATCGGCTATCTCTCGACGGTCGGCGTCTATGGCGACCACGGCGGGGCATGGGTAGATGAGAGCGCCGAATGCAGGCCGGTATCGAAGCGCTCGGTGATGCGGGTGGCTGCCGAGCAGGAGTGGCTGAAGCTCGGCCGCGAGATCGGAAAACCGGTGGCGATCCTGCGGCTGTCGGGCATCTACGGCCCAGGCCGCAACGCCCTTGCGAACATCGAAGACGGCACGGCGCGGCGGCTGGTCAAGCCCGGCCAGGTGTTCAACCRCATCCATTGCGACGACATCGCCGGCGCGCTCTGGCATCTGGCGGAGAAAGATCTCGGCGGCGTCTTCAACGTCACCGACGACGAGCCGGCGCCGCCGCAGGATGTCGTTGCCCATGCCGCAGAGCTGATGGGCGTGGAGCCGCCGCCGGAAATTCCCTTCGAGACTGCCCAACTTTCGCCCATGGCGCGTTCCTTCTATGGCGAGAACAAGCGCGTCGCCAACAAGGCGATCAAGGCGGCCGGCTACAGCTTCCGCTTCCCGAACTACCGGGTGGCGCTGGAGCGTATGTGGGCTGACGGCAATTGGCGGGACGGAGAGCCGCGCAGCCCGATGAAAGGCTCGTGATCGAAGCGCAGTGCATGACATGGTATGATTCGCGCCTAGCGCGTGTGGTTTCAACTGCGTCGTTGCAAACGGATTGACTGGAGAGGGGACCCCGGCCTGATGACGTTGCGATCGCTTCCCGACAGGAAGCCGTTCCTGACCGCCGCACTTGCGCTGGTGAGTTTGGCCGCGCTGGCCGCGGCCGCAATCTCCGCCGAACCCCGCGCAAAGGACCTGTTCGGCGCCAAGAAACTGCCGGCGGTGGCGCCTGCCCAGTCCTTCGGCTTCTACTCCAAGGGCTGCTTCACCGGCGGCGTCGCCTTGCCGATGGACGGCCCGACCTGGGAAGTGATGCGCCCCTCGCGCAACCGCCGCTGGGGCCATCCGGCGATGATCGCGCTGATCGAGAAACTCGCGCGCGATGCCCGCGCGGACGGCTGGCCGGGGCTGTTGATCGGCGACATTTCGCAGYCGCGCGGCGGCCCGATGATGACCGGCCACGCCTCGCACCAGATCGGCCTCGATGCCGACATCTGGCTGACGCCAATGCCGAAGCGTCCGCTGACGATTRCGCAGCGCGAGACCATGAGCGCCACGCTGATGGTCGACGAGAAGACGCATCGGRTGAAGGATGCGCTGTGGACGCCGGCGCACACACGTCTCCTGAAGCGTGCGGCCAGCTACCCTGAGGTCGAGCGCATCCTGGTCAATCCGGGCATCAAGAAGAAGCTGTGCGACACGGTCACCGGCGACCGTTCCTGGCTGCGCAAGATCCGCCCGTTCTGGGGCCAC
>NZ_MDFL01000140.1 GCF_001854785.1 Mesorhizobium sp. ORS 3428 | reverse complement strand
GACACGACAACGATCTCCTCGGCCTTGCCGGCTTCCTTGATCCGGATCGCTTCCTCGACCGCGATCTCGTCGAACGGGTTCATCGCCATCTTGACGTTGGCGAGCTCGACGCCCAGTCCGTCGGCCTTCACCCGAACCTTGACGTTGGCATCCACAACCCGCTTCACGGGCACAAGGATCTTCATTTTCCTGTCACCTCTCCTGAGATAGTCGGGCGCGCTATAGCAGTGTGCGCCTGTTCAGAGTTGTCGAAAGCCGACATTCCCGGCGGAATATCCGTCCAGCATGGTGGCGTTTCCGTAGTGGCGGCAATCCGGCGCGTCAATATCCAGGACGCACCCAAATCGGTTCAGTCCTGAGGCGGAGCGRCTCCTCGACCCCATTGCRACGCCGGCTGCGCCGAACCCGGCGCGCTGCCGATGGGTTCGACGGGGACGGGCGCCGGCTGGACCGTCGGCACGGGATCCGGCTCGCCGTCGGCGCCGGCAAGCAGTGGCACGCCGCGGCTGCGCAGCACCAGCACGAGAACGGCGCCGGCGATGATGCCGCCGATATGGCAGGCCCAGGAAACCCGGTCTTCRCCGCCCGCAGCAAACATCACGATCTGGAACAGGATCCAGAGGATGAGCGGTATGAAAGCCGGGATGCGCAGAGGGATGCGCGCGAAGGCCAGAACCCAGACCTTAACCCTTGGATAGAGGATCAGATAGGCGGCGACCACACCGGCAATCGCTCCCGAGGCGCCGATCAGCGGTACCTGCGAATCCCAGGCCACCAACCCTTGAAAGAACGCGCCCGCGGCCGCRCAAAGCAGATAGAAGATCAGGTAGCGGATATGACCGAGCGCATCCTCGACATTGTCGCCRAACACCCACAGGAACAGCATGTTGCCGCCGAGATGGAAGATGTCGGCATGCAGGAAGGAATAGGTGACATAGCTGAGGCTCTCGGGGATGACGACGAATTCGGGCGACAGCTCGACTTTG
This sequence comes from Mesorhizobium sp. ORS 3428, assembly GCF_001854785.1. GTDB lineage: Bacteria > Pseudomonadota > Alphaproteobacteria > Rhizobiales > Rhizobiaceae > Mesorhizobium. The sequence continues at coordinate 50,569 of NZ_MDFL01000140.1, read as the reverse complement.
TCGTGGACCACCGACGGGATGAAGCCGAGACCCAGCACCGCGGCGTTGTTGAAGTTTTCGCCGCCGAGCGTAGTCGCGAGATAGACCAGCGCATTCGCCACGATCAGGCCGATCGTCACATATTGCAGGCGGATGTGACGCAGCCTGTTGGTGTCRTAAAGCGGGATAAACATTGGATCCTCCCGCGATCCMTGATTGTCAGCGGTTCTTGCCGGGAACCCATAGCACGTCGGCATTTCCATTGTCATTGACCGCACGCGCGGCAACGAACAGGAAGTCCGAGACACGGTTGATGTATTTCAGGCCCTCGCGGTTGACGTRCTCGGCCGGATGCTGCGCCAGCGCCACCATGATGCGCTCGGCACGCCGCGCCACCGTTCGCGCCAGATGGAGGGCGGCCGCCGCCGGCGTGCCGCCGTTCAGCACGAAGGACTTCAGCGGCTGCAGATCCTTGTTGAGCAGATCGATGTCCTTTTCGATCCGCTCGGTCTGCGCGGCGACGATGCGCAGCGGCTCGTAGTCGAGCGGCTTGCCGCTGTCCGGCACCGCGAGATCGGCGCCGAGATCGAAAAGGTCGTTCTGGATGCGCGAAAGCATGGCGTCGATCGCCGGATGGTCCTTTCCGGTATGGATGCGGGCCATGCCGATGCATGCATTGGCTTCGTCCACCGTGYCGTAGGCTTCGACGCGCAGATCGGATTTCAGCCGCCGCTCGCCACTGCCGAGGCCGGTCGTGCCGTCGTCGCCGGTGCGGGTGTATATCTTGTTGAGCTTGACCACGTCGTTCTCCTTGCCCGCTATTTGCGGGTGAAATAGACGGTCAGCAAGATCAGCACCAAGGCGATGAACTGCAGCAACACGCGGGCCTGCATCAGCTTGTTCGAGGTGATGCCGGAGYCGCCGCGCATCATGTTGACCAGGCCGCGCAGGAGCACGACTACGACAGCGRCCAAGGCGACGATGGCAAGGATGTTAAAGGCGGTCCCCATGGGCGGACTCCAGTTCGGTTTCTGTCAGGCGCGCCTGGCGAGCACRCGGTAGAGCGCTGATGCCGGCAGGATGCGCTTGAGCACCACGCCGATCTTGGCCGGCACCGTTACCACATAGTGCGGGCGTGGGCGCCGCGACAGAAGTGCATGCCGCAACGCGGTGTGGACTACCTCCGGTCCCGGCTTCAGCCGTGACACGCTGCCGCCCGCCTGCAGCCGCGCGAGCTGGGCCTGATAGTCGGCGCGGTGGACGGAGTTCTCGACGTCGATATTCCTGAGGAACCACGCCAAGCCGTTGCTGGCGATMTTCGATCTCACCGGACCCGGCTCGATCAGCGACAGGTGGACGCCRCTGCCTTCGAGTTCCTGGCGCATGCACARCATCAAGCCTTCGACGGCGTGCTTCGAGGCCGAATAGGCGCCGCGAAAGCGGACTGGGGCGAGTCCCAGGATCGAGGAGCAATGGACAAGGCGGCCTTGYCCCTGACGCCGCATGACCGGCACGACGCGCCGCGTCAGGTCGTGCCAGCCGAAGAAGTTCGCTTCGAACTGCTCGCGCAGCGCTTCGACGGCCAAGTCCTCGACGGCGCCGGGCTGGGCGTAGGCACCGTTGTTGAACAGCGCATCGAGCGCGCCGCCCGTGCGCTTCAGCACGGCATCGACCAGCGCGGCGATCGATTCCGGCTCACGGTAGTCGAGATAGAAGGCCTCGATGCCGTCGGACTCAAGCGCGGCGATGTCGGCCGCCTGGCGCGCCGTGGCGAACACCCGCCACCCTTCCGCCTTCAATGCCCGCGCGCAATAGGCGCCGATCCCGGAGGAAGCGCCGGTGACGATAATGGTGCGCAACTCTTTCGCGGCGGTTTGAGCTGGGGTTGCCATTTGCCGCAATCACTTCCCATATTCGCGGCGTCGACACAATCGAGCGGAGCGCGGGTCCTTGCTGAGGAATATCGTCGCCGTCAAGCGCGTGCTCTACGATGCGATCGGCCATTTCACCACCGACGACGGCTGGGCGATGGCGAGCCACCTGGCGATCACCTCGCTGATGGCGCTGTTTCCCTTCCTGATCTTCGCCACGACATTGGCAAGCTTTCTCGGCGCGCGCGCCTTCGCCGACACGGCCGWGCATCTGGTCTTTGACACCTGGYCGGAGCAGATCGCCAAGCCGATCGCGCGCGAGGTGCAGAACGTGCTCACCGTGCGGCGCACCGACCTCCTGACGTACGGCGTGGTGCTTGCTGCCTACTTCGCCTCGAACGGCATCGAGGCTTTGCGCACGTCGCTCAACCGCGMCTACCGAGTGACGGAGACGCGCGGTATCATCTACCGCCGGGTGCAGAGCATCATCTTCGTGCTGATCGCGACGGCCTGTTTTCTCGCCGTCAGCGTGCTTCTGGTATTCGCGCCGCTGCTCGCGCGCCTGGCCGAGGCGCATTTGGAATGGATCAAGCCCTATATGGGCACGATCACCGTATGGCGTTACGTGATCGCCTCGACGGTCATCGTCATCGGGCTGTTCTCGGTGCATATCTGGCTGCCCGCCGGCAAGCGCCGCTTTGCCTCGATCATTCCGGGCATCGTCTTCACGCTGATCGCCTGGCTGGTCGGCTCAACGATCTTCGCCGTCTATCTCGACCACTTCTCCTCCTATGTGACGACCTATGCGGGGCTGGCCTCGATCATGATCGCGGTGGTGTTCCTCTACATCATCTCGGCCATCTTCATCCTCGGCGGCGAGCTCAACGCCGCGATCAGCCGCTATCTCGAAGCGCGTGCGCGAGTCGGTTGAGGCCTGTCTGGCCGGGCGGTTGCCAGGCCGACACCCAGCGTTGCGATCACCATGCCGGCGATCTGCAGCAGATTGAGCTGCTCGCCGAACAGAGCCCAGGCGATGACGGCGGTGACGGCCGGCACTAGGTAGAACAGCGAGGCGACCTTTGACATCTCGCCGTCCCTGATCATCACCATCAACAGAAAGATGGCGCCGATCGACAGCACCAGGACCAGCCATGCCATTGCGAAGACGAGCTCGCCGTTGACGGTGATCGTGCGCGTCTCGAAGGCAAGCGACCCCAGGATCGTGAGGACGGAGCCGCCGACATATTGCCACATCGTCGCCGACACGAGGTCGCCGCCGGAGGCGAAGCGCTTCTGCCAGATGGTTCCGGCGCTCATGCCGAGCACGGAAATCAGCGAGGCCGTCAGCGTTGCCGCCGTAACGCCGCCGCCGATCGCCCCGAGCTTCGGCCAGAGCACGATGACGACACCCAAAAGCCCGGCGGTCAGGCCGGTCCAATGCCGCGGCAGGATCGCCTCGCCGAGGAACTTGCCGGCGAGCACAGCAGTGATCAGCGGCTGCAGGCCGACGATCAGCGCCGAGAGCCCGGCCGGCATGCCCTTGTGGATCGCCCAGAACACGGCACCGAGATAGACGCCGTGCATGAGCACGCCCGCCACAATCGCGTGAAGCGCCTCTTTCCGGCTCGCCCGGCGCGAGCCGAGCACTGCAGAGAGGCCGGCGAACAGGATCGCCGCCAACACGAAGCGGATGGCGAGGAAGGTGAAAGGCTCAGCCCACGGCATGGCATAGCGCGCGCCGATGAARCCGGTCGCCCACAGGACGACGAAAGAGGCGGGGATGATCCGCTTGAAGCTGTGCATTGTGGGGGAAGCTGCCGGTGAAAAGTAATGATCGCAATTGCTCTAATACCGTTCAATTCGGCAAGCAAAACGAAACGGTTGATCCATAAGCTCATTCGAATTCAACAAACGGTGCCAGAGGGGCATGGCGTTAAGGCACGCCATGGAGAGGCATGCTTTTGCATCTCAGCGCGACTTGGCTGTTGTTCGCGGTCGCGACCGTCGCCGTCTTCGGCTTCTTCTTCGGCACAGCGCTCGATGCAATCATGAAGGACGACGGGTTCGGCTCGACCGGCAACACGCTGCTCTTCACGCTGGGCTTCTTCGTTGCGGTGATGGTTGCCAACGCCCATGGCATCAGTTTCAGGGACCTGAGACTTGCGGTCGCCTGGGGTCTGGGCGGCGCCTTCGTCTTCATCAGCGTGATGGCGCTCATCAAGGCCGGTCTGGCTCGCCTTTAATCCCTTTAATCGGCGCGTTGATACCCAGGTGATGCCGGCCTGGCCTGAATCTTAAGACGCTGCAACCGGCTAAAGCCCGATCAGCCGCCCGACGCCTTGCGGCGACACGCCTGCCTGTCTGAGCGCGGCAAGGCCGGTGTCCTTGAAACTCTTCGAAAGTTTTCTGCCGTCCGGCCCGAGGATCAGGCGGTGGTGGAAGTAGCGAGGCGGCGAAAGGCCCAGCAATTCCTGGAGCAGGCGCTGCACGCCGGTCGCCGAAAAGAGATCCTGGCCCCGAACCACATGGCTGACCTGTTGCAGCGCGTCGTCGAGGACGACGGCGAGATGGTAGCTGGTCGGGATGTCGCGCCGCGCCACGATGACGTCGCCCCAGGCCTGCGGCCTTGCTTCGATTGTGCGCGTTGCGGCCATGGTCTCGTCGGTGAACTCGATCCATGACAAGGCATCCGGCATGCGCGCCATGGCGGCCTCGACATTGAGCCGCCAGGCAAAAGGCATGTTCTCGGCGATGCGTCGCTTGCGCTCTTTCGCGGGCAATATCCTGTCCAGGGGCGGATAGAGCGGCACGCCGTCGGGGTCGCGCGGCCACTCGCGGCCACGCTTCTCGCTCTCGGCAATGAAGGCGCGGATCTCGCCGCGGCTCATGAAGGCGGGGTAGACAAGCTCCTCGGCGATCAGCCGGTCGAGCACCGCCTTGTATTCGGAAAAATGCTCGGACTGGCGCCGCACCGGCTCCTCCCAGCCGAGCCCCAGCCATTTCAGGTCTCGGAAGATGCCGGCCTCGAATTCCGGCGTACAGCGCGTGATGTCGATGTCCTCGATGCGCAGCAACAGCCGCCCGCCGGCCCGCGCCGCCATCTCCTGGTTGAGCAGGGCCGAATAGGCATGGCCGAGATGCAACTCGCCATTTGGGCTCGGTGCGAAGCGGAATGTCAGGAGCGTCATGGCTGAGGCGGCATTCGGGTTGAAAGGCGCTTGCGCCGGTTGATAGTTTGCTTAGCCATCAATTGCCACTTCGCGGCCGCCCAGGGAACACGCAAACGTGCAACGCATCGCCTCGCTCGACGACATTGCGGCAGGGCTCGACGCGCTCTGCCGCATCGATCCGCGGCTGGAAAGAGTGCGCGGCATAGCGGGTGAGGTGCCGCTTCGACTTTCGGAGCCGGGGTTCAGGAGCCTAGCCTCCATCATCGTCTCGCAGCAGGTATCTCGTGCCAGTGCGGATGCCATCTTCGCCCGGCTGGCCAGGCTGGTCGATCCGCTGACGCCGCAAGGGATTCTCTCCGCGGGCGAGGACATTTTCCGCGAGGCCGGTCTGTCGCGGCCGAAGCAGCGCGGGTTGATCGCAGTGGCGCAAGCCGTAGCCGCCGGGCTCGACCTAGATCACCTCTGCTCGCTCGAGGCCACTGAGGCGATCGCGGCGATGACGGCGGTGCCCGGCATCGGCCCCTGGACGGCGGAGTGCTACCTTCTGTTCGCCGCCGGCCACCCGGACGTCTTCCCGGCRCGCGATGTCGCCCTGCAAAGCGCGGTCGGCCACGCGCTCGGCATCGACCCGCGTCCGCCGGAAAAAACGCTCATCCGGCTGGCCGAATCATGGAGCCCGTGGCGGGGTGTCGCGTCGCGGCTTTTCTGGGCTTATTATCGCGAATTGAAGGGCAGGGACGCGGCGCCTTCTGCCGAAATCGCCAAAATTGCATGAAAATCATGTATTTTTGACCGTTTCGACGAGTGACAATCTGCTTCACATCCCTGTCATGTCGGGCTTACAGTATCCGGGCCGTTCGGTTCTAGAACCAAGGAGGCCAACGACGTGACGGTTGCCGTATCTCCGGATGGGCTTCCCGCACTGGTGCTGAATGCGGACTACCGCCCGCTCARCTACTACCCCTTGTCGCTCTGGTCGTGGCAGGACGCCATCAAGGCGGTCTTCCTCGACCGGGTCAATATCGTCGCGGAATACGRGCACGCCGTTTCCTCGCCGACCTTCTCGATGAAGCTGCCGAGCGTGGTCAGCCTGAAGGCCTATGTGAAGCCGTCGCGGCATCCGGCCTTCACCCGCTTCAACGTCTTCCTGCGCGACCGCYTCCAGTGCCAGTATTGCGGCACCACCGACGACCTCACCTTCGACCATGTCATCCCGCGCCATCGCGGCGGGGCGACGACCTGGGAGAATGTCGTGGCCGCCTGCTCGCSCTGCAATCTCAAGAAGGGCGGCATGATGYCGGCGCAGGCCAAGATGTGGCCGCTGCAAAAGCCCTATCAGCCGACGGTGCACGACCTRCACAACAACGGCCGCCTGTTCCCGCCCAACCATCTGCACGAAAGCTGGATGGACTATCTGTACTGGGATGTCGAACTGGAGCCTTGAGATCGTTCGATAATTCGGGAGGCTGGCCGCCTGAAGCGATTTTCTGCGCTTCCGGTGCTCACGGACTTAAATGTCCGCTTCGCTCCGGTTCTCGAAAATCACTTCATCCGACTCAGCCTGCCGAATTCTTTGAACGATCTCGGGTCGGCGCTTTGGGGTGATTCAGTCGCGCGACAGCGCGCTGCGGAAGGCGACGGCTGCCAGGATGAGGCTGGCGATGGCGTTCCAGCCGGCGAGCGACAGGCCGAGGATGCGAAGGGCTGCCTTGTCGCAGGAGGGCGGGACGAATTTGTCGAGCGCGTCGAGCACGCCCTTGCCCCCGGTATCCACCGGGCCGGCTCCGGCCGTGCAGTCGGCCGGCCCCGGCCACCATCTCCATTCGACGCCGGAGTGGTAGACGCCGAGATAGAGGCCGTAGAGCATCAACAGGCCGCCGATCGCGAGCAGCCCACGCGTCACCCAGGCAGGCGCGCGCAGCATCGAGGTGATCGCCGCCACCAACATCAGCGGCGCGCCGAGATAGTAGGGGGTGCGCTGCTCGAGGCAGAGGTGGCAGGGGATGTAGCCGCCTATGTATTGGAAGGCGAGCGCGGAGCCGACGGTGGCCGCCATGGCGACGGCGAGAAACAGCGCGGCCCGCGTCCGCTGGCGTCCGGTATCGGCATTCATGGTCGCTGTCATCGGTCCCTGATCCGTTCGCTTGGCTTATCCGTGGGCGTATCTGACGAGGATATAGAGCAAAATCAGGGCAGCGGCTCCGGCCCCGACAATCGTTCCCAAGCGCTTCTCGATGAACTCCTTGATCGACTCGCCATAGCGGCGCAGCAGCCAGGCGAGCAGCAGGAAACGGGCGCCGCGCGCGACTATGGCCAGCCCGATGAACAGCAGCAGGTTGACGCCRATCACGCCGGACAGGATCGTCACCACCTTGATCGGTGGCAGATGGGCGGCGCCTGAGGTGATCAGCATCAGGATGATGAAACCGACGCCGGAGGAGGTGCGCAGCTGCTCGAACTCGTCATACTTGCCATAGAATTCGAGGATCGGCTTGGCCACCGCTTCATAGGCGTAGTGGCCGATGAACCAGCYGGCGACGCCACCCAGCACCGAGGAGACGGTGGCGATCAGCGCATAGCGGTAGGCACGCTCGGGTTTTGACAGCGCCATCGGCAGATAGAGCACGTCGGCCGGCACCAGGAAGACGGAGCTCTCGACGAAGGCGATGAAGGCAAGCCACCATTCGGCCGATTTCCTTGCCGCCAGCGACAGGGTCCAGTCGTAAAGTCCGCGAAGCATCGGCTCTCCTAATGTCGCCCCAAGCGGCGCAGCGGTTTTCGGCCACCGGCTTGCACGAAACAAGGACCCAAAGCGCCGCAGCCGTCGTTTCCGACCCCGGGCGCTTCAAACGTTCGCCTGTCTAGAAAGATTTTCCGCGCCGCACAATGCCGGCGCCTTCACGAAACCGAAAGGCGTGGCTCGTGCGCAGCTCGCGCCGGCAAATCGGCAACAGGCCAGTTGACGAAAACCCGTCCGCCCGTATAGTCCGCGCCCATCCAGGCCGTCCGGCCTGAGCCCCTATGGCGGAATTGGTAGACGCGCTCGACTCAAAATCGAGTTCCGCAAGGAGTGCTGGTTCGATCCCGGCTAGGGGCACCACCCTTCGCTCTTCGAGCTTCGGGTGGCTGGTCACCTAAAGATGTTAGGTGAAGATCTTCGATTTTTCGCGTCTTCATGGACGTCCGGCCGAGCTCCGTCGTAACATTCCGCCTTGCTTCTTTGGAGGAGACGCAGCATGGACCGGTTCACCGGAGGTTGCCTGTGCGGCGATGTCCGATTTGTGGCGTCGGGTCGGCCGTATCGGGTCGCCATCTGCCACTGTCTCGACTGCCGCAAGCATCATGGCGCGGTTTTCTATGCTGCCGCGGTGTTTCACCAGGATGCGGTGACGGTCGAGGGCGAAACGCGCGACTATGCCGGACGGTATTTCTGTCCGCGCTGCGGCTCGTCCGTTTTCGCACTCACCGCGGACGAGATCGAGGTGCATTTGGGCTCCCTCGATGCCCCTAACCAGCTGAAGCCGACCTATGAGAGCTGGGTCATCCGCCGCGAGTCCTGGCTGCCGCCGTTTCCGGTGACGAAACGCTACAAGCACAATCGCAAGGCCACGAGTCGCTTCGAAGAATAGTCAGCCGCCGGTGCAGGATCACTWCGGAAGACCGGCCTTGCGGAAGCCGTCGACGAAATGCTTGAGCATCGCGGCGTCCCGGAACGGTTCCGTCGCGGCCCAAAAGCCGGTGGAGAAATGCGGATTGGCGACGAGGAACATCTCTACCTCGGCGCGCGCCTCRTCGAGCCGGCCGAGCTGCGCAAGGCTCGCCGCCAGGAAACGGCGCGAGCCTGTGCGGTAAGTCTCGTCCCTGCGCAGCGTCTCGATGGCGGCATCGTAGTCGCCGGCTGCATATTGCGCCTGGCCGAGCGTCAGATAGTACCAGCTTGCCGGAAACGGGTTCAGGCGGAAGGCCTTCCGGATCTGCTCAAGGCCCTCCTCGACCCGTCCGGCCAGAACCGTGATGTCGGACATCGTCGCCCAGGTGTCGGCCTCGTTCGGATCGAGCTCGATCGCCCTGGCGAATTCCGCATCCGCCTCGTCGAAGCGGCGCTCATAGGCAAGCAGGTTGGCGAGCACCCAGCGGCAGCCGGCGTCGTTGGGGTCGATCGCCACCGCCTTGCGCGCCAGCTCCAGGGCGATGCTGCGCGCGGGTTCGATCGGCTGGCCCCAATGCACCCAGCCCATCCAGTGGTTCATGGCGAGCCAGCGATAGGCCTCGGCATAGTCCGGATCGAGCGAAACCGCGCGCGTCAGCATCAGATGCGCTTCCCGCGCGGCCTGCGGCGAATCGTCGATCARCTTGCGCGCCCGCACGCAAAGATCGTAGGCCTCGAGGTTCTTGGGCCGATTGCGCGGCGGTGGCGCGCGCAGGCGGCCGAGCAACGCTTCCACGATCTTGGCCGTCACCTCGTCCTGGACGGCAAAGATATCTTCCAGGCTGCGATCGAAGCGTTCCGCCCATAGATGCTCGCCGCTCACCGCGTCGACGAGCTGGGCATTGATGCGCACGCGCCCCGCGGCGCGTCGTGCGCTGCCTTCCAGCAGGTAGCGCACGCCAAGCTCCCCGGCGATCGCGCGCACGTCCATCGCCTTGCCCTTGTAGGCAAAGACCGAGTTCCGCGCGATGACGAACAGGCCGGAGTTCCTTGACAGGTCGGTGATCAGGTCCTCGGTCAACCCGTCGGCGAAGGATTCCTGCTCGGGGTCGCTGCTGAAGGCAACGAAGGGCAGCACGGCTATCGACGGCTTGTCGGGCAGCGGCAAAGATTTTCGCGCCGCGCCGGCGAGCTGTTCGACGGCGCCCGTGAAGCGGTAGCCGACGCGCGGAACCGTGGCGATCCATTCGCCGCCGCCTTCGCCTGCATCGCCGGCCGGGCCAAGCAGCTTCCTGAGCTGAGCGATCTGGACGGTGAGGTTGCCTTCCTCGACGGCCGTGCCCGGCCAGGCCGCGTCCATCAACTCGGCTTTGCCCAGGATTTCGCCCGGACGTCCGACGAGCGCCGCAAGCAGCTTCAGCCCGCGGTAGCCGACAGCAACGGGAACATCGTCGCGAAGGAGCGTTCCCGCCCCCGGGTCAAACACGAATGGACCAAAGGCAAAGCGCGATCCCTGCATGGGGCGCATCTATAGCCAGTTTGGATGTTTTTGGAACTATTTGGCCGCGCTTAATTACGCCGCCGTTCGCATTCGGCATCATTCAACTTCTTTCAGGTCGAAGGCTATCCCCGCCTTCGAGCCATATGGAGGTTGCCATGAACGATAGCTGCACCTTTGCGTCAGCGCCGCATCAGGCGGCAGCACCCGTAGGGCGGGTATCGCGTCGGCGCCAGGCGACCCTGCGAGGCATGATCGCGGCATGGCGCGAGCAGGCCMACTTCCGCTGGGAACTCAAGCGGATGTTGCGGGACAATCCGCATCTGATCGACGATATCGGTCTGACGAGACGCCAGGCCGAGGAAGAGATCGCCAAGCTGCCTTTCTGGCAACGATAGGGCGAAAGCAAAGACATCGGACTGCGGCGCCAGTAAACCCATCGCCGTTATCTGGAACCCTACCGCATATTTCCCGTATGCCCTTGCGAATAGCGCCCCGGCTGCGGCCAGACGGTGAGGCCGTGCGGTTCGGCGCCGACGCGGATCTTGGTCACGGCGCCRCTCGTCGTGTCGATCATGTAGACCTCGCCGTCGAAGCGGYCGGACAGCCATAGCTGCCTGCCGTCGGCGCTGACATTGCCCATGTCGGGGCTGCCGCCGCCGGGGATCGGCCATTGGGCGACGACCGAGCGGGTCGCGAAGTCGATCACCGTCACGCTGCCGGGTCCCTTCGCCTTGCCCTGCTCCATCTTGTGAGAGCCGCGGTTCGAGACGTAGAGCCGCTTGGCGTCGCGRCTGACGACAAAACCGTGCGCTCCTATTCCCGTCGGGATGAAGCCGATCTCCTTGAAGCTGTCGCTATCGATCAGGAACACRCCGTCATTCATCATGTCGGCGACATAGAAGACCTTGCCGTCGGGCGAGAGCCTTATGTCCTGCGGCATGCCCATCTTCGACAGGTCGAGATGGCCGAGCACTTTCTGGTTCTTYAGGTCGATCTTGGCCAGCCCGCCGTCRCCATATTCGCAAGTGAAGATCGCATAGGAATTGTCGGCCGAGAAATCGGCATGGTTGATGCCGGGGCAGGTCGGCGTCGGGATGACCGATTTCAGCGCCATTGTCTGCGGATCGCGCAGGTCGAGCTGCTTCAGCGCCTCGTCGACGATGATGGCGGAGCTGCCGTCCGGCATGAAATACACATTGTAGGGGTCGTCGACCGGCACCTGCTTGCCGGGCTTTGCAGTCGTGGGGTCGATCGGCGTCAGGCTGCCGTTCTTGCCGGTGCCGTTGTTGGCCACCCAGAGCGTCTTCAGGTCCCAGGAAGGAACGACATGCTGCGGCTTGCTGCCGACAGGAAACCTGTCGACTTCTTTCAGGGTCACCGCGTCGATCACCGAGACGCTGTTCGAGGACCGGTTCGGTACATAAACGCGCTGCAAAGCGCCGGCCGTCGCCAGGCTCATATGGCCTGCGGTCGTCTGGCTGTAGATGCCGACGGGTTGGGGCGGGGAATCGGAGCAATCCTCGGGGCAGGAGCCGGCGAAGGCGCCGGCCGCCGGCAGCGCGGCGAGCAGCAGGCCAAGCAGCGGAACCGACAGGCCGGCATGACGCAGGAGTGTTCTGATCATCTGGAATGCTTTGCGATGAGTGTGGACCGGAGCGGCCCGCCGGATGCCATAGCCTGTGTAACGCCGATCATCTAGCGCCTTTTCAGCAGGCTCCGCATGCGGTTGCGCAGGATGCGCGCCATGTTGCGGGTCTCACGGTAGAGATGCAGTTGCGAGGCCGCCTGGCGGGCGAGGCGGTCGGCATCGGGCGTCAGGCCGACGACCAGCGTGCCCATCGGCTTGCGCTCCGTCCACAGCCGGCTCATCACCGGGTGATCGGGCATCGCGCAGGAATCGGTCATGGCCATGTTCGGATCGTCGAGATGCTGCTTCGTCACCTCGATCGTCAGAAGCGTGCCCGGCGAATAAGCGGAGAGCGTCTCGTCATAGGCCGTCTTCCAGGTGTAGGCGACGCCCGCCTCGACGAACACGACCAGGCAGGCGATGGTGCGGCCGTCGAGCCGCAGCGAGTGGATGCGGCACATGTCCTGCTCGRCCAGCCGGTGTACGGCCTCACGGGCGAAGGCGGCGCGGTAGCGGTCGATCGCCATGGCGGTGCGCTCGCGGCCCTTCCAGCCGGCGGCCTCCAGCGTCAGGAAGCCCTCGATGGCGTGGCGGATCTCGTCCGGCCCGCGCGCCACGACATGCTCGAGCCTGCCGAGGTCGGCGAGGCGTCGCTTCAGGCGGCGGAATTCGCGATAGTGATGCGAGCGCAGCGATGCCTTGAGGTAGTCGTCGCCGTCGGCGTCGCTGTCCAGCACCGGGCGCTCGACCTTGCCGGTGGTGACCAGGGTCAGGCCGCGGCTGTCGGCAAAGGAGGTGAGGAGGCTCGCCACCGGACCGTCCAGCCTGATGTCGGGCAGCACGAACACTTTCGGCAGCTTGAGATGCGGCCTGGACAGCATCGAGAAGAAATCCTCGATGACGCCGACCSGGTCGTCGCGGTCGACCAGCGGCGTGCCGAGCGGACCGAACGGGCTCGACCATGTGCGCAGGACCGGGACGCCGAGCGGGATTGCCGGCCGCTCGACCGAGAAGGGTACCAGAAGCCGCAGCCGGTTGCGGAACTCGTCGCCGTCGCGGACCACGGCGAGCCGTACCTCGCGGTCCTCAAGCCTCGGCATGGCGGGCGCCAGGAAGCGCGGGTTGAAGAAGACGTTGGGCTCGACCGTGCGGGTGCAGAGATAGTCGAGTTCCTCGACGAGGTCGAAGCCGGCCGACGCGGGATAGATCGCGAGCCGGCGCTCCGGCCGGTTGCTGGCGAAGAGCTCGATATGGGCGGGGTCGGGCTCCCTGGCGAGGCCGGCAAGGCCCGACACCATGGCGCCGGCCGGGCCGCCGCTGGTCTCTTCGAGCAACGGAACGGCGGCCATCAGGCGATATCCTTGTTTGCAGGCACGAAGATTGCCATGACGATGCCGAGCTTGCGCCAGACGGTGAAGGAGAGCGCGCCCGCCTCGAAGACCATGGCAAGGCTGGTGGCGATCGCGGCGCCCCAGAGGCCGAAAAGCGGGATCAGGATCACGTTGAGACCGATGTTCAAGGCAAGCGTCATGGCATAGACGGCGGCGCAGATGTTCTGGTTGCCGCTCATGGTGAGCAGGCTTTCGCAGGGGCCGACGGCGCCGCGGGCGACGACGCCCAGGACGAGCAGGAAAAGCAGCGGATAGCCGGCGGTGAATTCCGGGCCGAACAGCACCAGCATCGGCTCGCCGAGCGYCAGCACCAGCAGCGCCATGGCCAGCGACGGCCAGAAGGTCCAGGTGACGGTCTCGCGGGCGAAGGCGGCGAGCCTTTCCGGCTCGCCATGGGTGAACTGCGCATAGCGCTGGGCGACGCCCGCCTTGACGGCGAAATAGACGAAATGCACCAGCGCTAGCGTCTTCACCGTGGCGAAATAGACGGCGACGTCATTGGGGTCGAGATAGGCGCCGACCATCAGCACGTCGGCATTGGTGAGCAGGAAGAAGAAGCTCTCGACAAGGAAGATCGGCAGCGAGACGAGGAACCACTGGCCGAAATGCACCGTCACCGGTCCGGCCGGGATCCTCCTGTCCATGCGCGAGGTGACGCCCATCAACTGGCCGAGCGTCGTGACATAGGTGGCGCCGATCGAGGCGAAGATCGCGGTCCTGGCGTCCGGGGCGTAGTTCAARGCGAGCATCAGCGCCATGAACACTAGGATCAGCACCGGCCGCACCAGATAGGTCGGCGACAGCGCAAACAGCGCCCATGAGTTCGCCCGCGCCAGTCCCTGCAGGAGATCGCCCAGCGCGATCATCGGCAGGCAGATCACGCCGAGGATGAAGGGAATGACGTAATAGTTCTCGATCCAGCCCGAGAACAGCCAGACGCCGAGCGCGCCGAGGCCGGCAAACGCCGTCGAGGCGATCAATACGAACAGCCGGCTCGCCATCACGATGCCGCGCAGCTCAGCGAGCATGCCGCGCTCGCGGTATTCGGGAATGAAGCGGATGACCGAGGTGTGGAAGCCGAGGCAAGCGAGGTTGCCGACGATGACCATCGTCACCCAGACCAGCACGAAGATGCCATATTCGAACGAGCCCATCCAGCGTGCCATCAGCACCTGGCTGATGAACGCGATGACGGCGCTGATGATGCGGATGGAAAAGGCGATCAGCGACATGCGGCCGGCTTCGCCGCGTTCGTCGGCGGTGAACAGCACGGCATCGATGCGGCCAAGCAGCGGACGCATGCGCAGCGCCCAGCGCTGCGGCAGGAACCGCCCGGCAGTCGTCGCCGCGGAAAAGCGCACCCCGAATACTCTCCGTTTTCCGCCCTCTTTCCGCGGGCTGGTCTAGCGAAAACACATTAAGAAACGGTTGGGTGAGCCTTCCTTCTCCCCGTTACTGCAGGGGAGAAGGGAAGCGCTCTGCGTCAGCGGTGATGCCACCAATATTCCCAGTATTGGCGCGGCATCTCGCGCTCGTTGAGGCCGATGTCGCGTTTCAGATAGTCGTCCCGAGGCGGCAGYCGCCGTCGCCGGTTTCGCAGAGGCGAGAGCAGCGCCGCCATGGCCCRCCGCACGATGCCGCTCCGTGGCGAATCCGCCGGGGCGGATACACCCTTGCCGTCCTGCTCGACATCAGGTCCGCCAGCGACGGGGATGATCGGGTAGCCATCGTTCTGCCGTTCGTCTGCCGGGTCAGCGATAAAAGTAGGGGTCGAGGACCCGCACCTCCGTGATCTTGTCGACCGGAAGCGAATTCTTCTGCGAGGTGCTGCGGATCGCCTCGGGTGAGGGCGCGTCGTAGATGCAGAAGCTCTTCGACTTGTCAGGCGAGACGAAGGACTGCACCCAGGTCACGCCCTTCTCGGCGTTGCGGGCGATGACGCTGCCCATGGCCGTCGCGCCGGCATCGTTCATCGGCACGTTGAGTCCTTCGGGAAATGTACGTTCAACCAAATAGCGAGGCACGATTGTCTTTCCTTTCGGTGATTGAATCACGCTCGGTTCGAGCGCGGCCGGACTAAAATCACGCTCGCAAGATCCGCGCATCGGAGCCTTTCCCCATATTGGGCGGGACGATTCCCCATGTTAAAAGCGTTGTTTGTGGAGAGAGGCACCTCAATGTGTGGAAGGTCACATTGTCGAGCGCCCGTCCGGATTATCGAGGCGGCGTCCCGCCGCGGTTAAATCCTGACTTCGCGAAAGAAACAAAAATGCTTCTGGAACGRCAGGCGCAGTTGCGGCAACTGGAGGCTCTTCTCGCGGGTGCAATGCAAGGCAGCGGCCGCGTCGCCGCGCTGTCCGGCGAGGCCGGCGCCGGCAAGACGGCGCTGGTGGGGGCTTTCCTGGATCGTTCAGGGCAGGGGGTGACCCTATTGCGCAGCGCCTGCGAGGACCTGTCGATCCCCGACCCGCTGGGACCGCTCTACGACCTTGCCCGCGAGGCGCAATGGGAATTGCCGCGCGCGATTGACGACCGGCAGGGGCAGAGGCTGYCGCTGTTTTCCGATGCGCTCAACGTCTTCGAGGCGAGTGGTCCGAGCCTGCTCGTCATCGAGGATCTGCATTGGGCGGACGACGCGACGCTCGACTTCGTCCGCTTCCTCGGCCGGCGCATTGCAAACACCCACATCCTGCTCCTGGTTACGGCGCGCACCGATCGCAGCGAGGGACAGATGCGGGTGCGCCGGGCGCTCGGCGAGATCCCGGCCGGCAATGTCCAGCGCATCGAGGTGCCGCTGCTCAGCGAGGCCGCAGTGCTCTCGCTGGCGGACACAGCCGGCCGCGACGGCGGCGCCATCTATCGGGCTACCGCCGGCAATGCCTTCTTCGTCACGGAGCTGCTCGCCGCCGAAAGCGACATCGCCCTGCCGGCCAGCGTGCGCGATGCGGTGCTTGCGCGGGCGGAGCGGCTGTCGCCCGGCGCCCGCTCGATGCTCGACGCGGTGTCCGTGTTTCCGCGCCGCGCCGACGCCTGGGCACTCAGCGGCCTGTGCGGGATCGCCGCCGCCGGCCAACTCGCCGAATGCGTCGCCCAAGGCCTGCTCGAGGATTTCGGCGACGGCTACGCCTTCCGGCACGAGATCGCCCGCCGGGCCATCGAGATGGCGCTCACGCCCAGCCGACGGCGCGAGTACAACCAGCGCGCGCTGGCGGCGCTGCAGGAGGATCCGGACGTGGCGACGGCAAGGCTGGTGCACCATGCCGTGGAGGCGCAGAACCTGGAGGCGGTGCGCGAGCTTGCCCCGCTCGCGGCGCGCGAGGCCTCACGCGTCGGCGCGCATCGCGACGCGGCGGGCCACTACGAGGTTGCCTTGCGGCATGCCGACGGCCTGCCGATCGAAAGCCAGGCGGCTCTCTATGAAGGGCATGCCTTCGAATGCCACCTGATCGGCCGCATCGATGCAGCCATAGAGGCGCAGGGCCAGGCGCGGCGGCTGTGGCAGGCGCAGGGCGACAGGCTGAAGGAAGGCGACAGCCTGAGATGCCTGTCGCGCTTCGCCTATCTCATCGGCGACCGCGAGGCCGCGGACCGTTTCGGAGCACAGGCCGTCGAGCTTCTGGAAACAGCGCCAGACAGTCCCGAGCTTGCCATGGCCTATTCCAACCTCTCGCAGCTGGCGATGCTGGCCGAAAGGCTTGACGATGCGCTTGCACTCGGCGGCAGGGCGGTCGAGCTGGCGGAGCGGCTGAACCGGCCGGACATCCTGTGTCACGCGCTCAACAATGTCGGCGCCGCCGGGCAATGGCTGGATTTCGCCAAGGGGCGGCGCGACCTCGCCCGCAGCCTGGGGATCGCCCTTGCGGGGAATTTCCAGGAACATGCGGCGCGCGCCTTCACCAACTGCGCCTGTGTCGAGATGAACAGGCTCAGTCTCAACGAGGCGGAAGCCTTCCTCGATCGCGGCATTGCCTATTGCGTCGAGAACGATCTGGCCACCTGGCGCGACTATATGCGCGGCGTGCAGGCGCAGCTGTTGCTGCGGCGCGGCTTGTGGAACGACGCGRCCGCGGTGGCGCACGACGTCATCGACGACGAGGCAACGACCGCGCTTGTCCGCTACCCCTCGCTGGTGGCGCTGGCGAGACTGCGGATCAGGCGCGGCGATCCATCGCCCGAGCCGGTGCTGGACGAGATGAAGCGCTTCCTGGACAAGGGCATGGAGTTGCAGCGGCTGGCGCCTTACGCCGCGATAATGGCGGAGCGCGCATGGCTCGGACAGGGCGACCGGCACGAGGCGCTGCGTCTGATCGATCTTGCCGAAAGCCTGTCGCCGGCACGCGCGGTGTTCGGCGAGCTGGCGACTTGGCGCCAGCTTCTGTCGCCCGATAGCGATCCCGGCGAGACCAACGGCATGGCGGAGCCGCATCGCCTCCTGCTTACCGGCGACTGGCGGGGCGCCGCGGAAATCTGGGCCGGGATGGAGGCTCCCTTTGAGCGCGCGCTTGCGCTGCTGCAGGGCGACGAGCCGGCGCTGCGCGAGGCGCTCGACCTATTCGAAGGGCTCGGCGCAAGGCCGGTCGCGCAGCATGTGCGCGGCCTGATGCGGCAGAACGGCGTCAGCCATATCGCGAGGGGCCCAAGRCAGGCGACGCGCGCCAATCGCGCGGGCCTGACGCAGAGGCAGATGGAAGTGCTGCAACTGATCGAGCGCGGCTTCTCCAACAAGAAGATCGCCGCGCATCTGACGATCTCGCCGAAGACGGTCGATCACCATGTCTCGGCGGTGCTTGAGAAGCTGGAAGCCGTCTCTCGCGGCGAAGCGACCGCGGCCGCGCGCGCTTCGGGGTTGTTGTGAAGGTTGTTGGTTACGGAAAGCCCAGCGCTTTTTGGCTTTCGCTAGAATCGCCGACGCCGGCGCTGCCCCTCATCCGCCCTTCGGGCACCTTCTCCCCGTGAAACGGGGAGACGGAARGGGTGCGTGCGTCAGGCGAAAGCGCCGTGGCAGTGCTTGTATTTCTTGCCCGAGCCGCAGGGGCAGGCCTCATTGCGGCCGATCTTGCCCCAGGTCGCCGGGTTCTTCRGGTCGCGGTTTTCCGGCGCGACGATGGCGTTCTGATCCTGGCGGACCAGCAGCGCGGTCTCGCCGCCCTGGAAATCGTCCTCACCGGTGGTGCCGTCGATGTGGCTGCCGAACATGTCGGGTGCAGCCGGCGGCGGCGCGTCAGCCGCCTGGCGGACCAGCTCGACGCGCATCAGCTGCGCGGTGACGGCCTGGCGTAGGTTGCCGAGCATGCCCTGGAACAGCTCGAAGGCCTCGCCCTTGTATTCCTGCAGCGGATCGCGCTGGGCATAGCCGCGGAAGCCGACGACCGAGCGCAGGTGGTCGAGGTTGACGATGTGTTCGCGCCACAGATGGTCGAGCGTCTGCAGCACCACCGAACGTTCGACATAGCTCATCACGTCGGGGCCGAAGCGCTCGGCGCGCTCCTTGGCGGCGGCTTCGGCAGCAGCCGAGATGCGTTCGCTGATGTCGTCCTCGGCGATGCCCTCTTCCTTGACCCACTCCTCGACCGGCAGGTCGAGATTGAGGTATTGCGCCACTTCCTCCTTCAGGCCGGCAACGTTCCACTGCTCAGCATAGGCGTTTTCGGGAATGTGCTTGGCGACGATGTCCTCGATGACGCCCTCGCGCATGTCGGTGACCGTCTCCRACAGGCCTTCGCCGTCCATCAGCTCGAGGCGCTGCTCGAACACCACCTTGCGCTGGTCGTTCGAGACGTCGTCATATTTCAAGAGGTTCTTGCGGATGTCGAAGTTGCGCGCCTCGACTTTCTTCTGCGCCTTTTCCAGCGCCTTGTTGATCCAGGGATGGATGATCGCTTCGCCTTCCTTGAGGCCGAGCTTCTGCAGCATGCCGTCCATGCGCTCGGAGCCGAAGATGCGCATCAGATCGTCCTGCAGCGACAGGAAGAATTTCGAGCGRCCCGGGTCGCCCTGGCGGCCGGAACGGCCGCGGAGCTGGTTGTCGATGCGGCGCGATTCATGGCGCTCGGTGGCGAGCACATAGAGGCCGCCGGCGGCCAGCGCCTTTTCCTTCAGCTTGGCAATGTCGTCGCGGATCTGCTTTTCCCGCGCTTCGCGCTCCGGTCCGGCCGGAACTTCCGCCAGCTCCTCGGCGATGCGCATGTCGGCATTGCCGYCAAGCTGGATGTCGGTGCCGCGGCCGGCCATGTTGGTGGCGATGGTGATGGCRCCGGGTTTGCCGGCCTGGGCGACGATGGCCGCCTCGCGCTCGTGGTGGCGGGCGTTGAGTACTTCGAAATTCTTGATGCCTTCCTTGCGCAGGCGCTCGGCCAGGTGCTCGGATTTCTCGATCGAGGTGGTGCCGACCAGGATCGGCTGGCCGCGCTCGCGGGCGTCGCGGATCTCCTTGACGATCGCCTTGTATTTCTCATCGACCGTCCGATAGACCTCGTCGTCCTCGTCCTTGCGGGCGACAGGCAGGTTGGTCGGGATCTCGGTGACCTCGAGATTGTAGATGTTGGCGAATTCCTCTGCCTCGGTGAGCGCCGTGCCGGTCATGCCGGCGAGCTTCTTGTAGAGGCGGAAGTAATTCTGGAAGGTAACGGAGGCGAGCGTCTGGTTCTCGGGCTGGATCTGCACGTGTTCCTTGGCTTCGAGCGCCTGGTGCAGGCCTTCCGAATAGCGGCGGCCGGGCATCATGCGGCCGGTGAATTCGTCGATGATGAYGATCTCGCCGTTGCGCACGATGTAGTCCCTATCCTTCTGGAACAGTAGGTGCGCCTTCAGCGCGTTGTTGACATGGTGGACGATGGCGACGTTCTCGACGTCGTAGAGCGACTCGCCCTTCAACAGGCCGGCGTCGCGCAGCATGTTTTCGAGCTTCTCGGTGCCGTCCTCGGTGAAGATCGTGGTCTTCTGCTTCTCGTCGACCTCGTAATCGTCGGGGCCGAGCTTCAGCATGAAGGCGTCGATGGTGTTGTACATTTCCGAGCGGTCCTCGAGCGGACCGGAAATGATCAGCGGCGTGCGCGCTTCGTCGACCAGGATCGAGTCCACCTCGTCGACAATGGCGTAGGCATGGCCGCGCTGCACCATCTGCGAGCGCTCATACTTCATGTTGTCGCGCAGATAGTCGAAGCCGAGCTCGTTGTTGGTGCCGTAGGTGACGTCGGCCGCATAGGCCTCGCGGCGTTCGTCGTCGGAGAGGCCGTGAACGATGACGCCGACGCTGAGGCCGAGGAACTTGTAGATGCGGCCCATCCATTCGGCGTCGCGCTTGGCGAGATAGTCGTTGACGGTCACGACATGCACGCCCTTGCCGGCAAGTGCATTGAGATAGACCGGCAAGGTGGCGACCAGCGTCTTGCCCTCGCCGGTGCGCATTTCGGCGATGCCGCCATTGTGCAGCACCATGCCGCCGATCAGCTGCACATCAAAAGGACGCAAGCCGAGCACGCGGCGCGCCGCCTCGCRCACGGTGGCGAACGCCGGTATCAGCAGGTCGTCGAGCGAAGCGCCGTTGGCCAGATCCTGACGGAATTTTTCGGTGCGGCCGGCAAGCTCGGCATCCGAGAGCGCCTGCATCTCGTTTTCCATGGCATTGATGGCCTCGACCCGGGGCCTGGTCGCCTTGACTCGGCGGTCGTTGGAAGAGCCGAAAACCTTACGCGCGAGAGCGCCGAGACTGACCATCCAATGGTCCTTTCGATAGCAATTTTGGCCGTTTGCGACGGGCGCCTGGCGGGCCTATCAAATCYGCGTGAATGCGGACAAACGCAAAAAGCGCCCGGAAAACGGTTCTGGACGCCAAGTCGTTGGACAGATAAGAGGGGGCTCAACTGATGTCAACGCCGCGTTAGCCCTATGGGCAGCGCCAAATTCCGCCACAATCCGACTGATCTGGAACCTTTCCGCTCAAGCGATCCTTATTGGCAATCCCCATTGGAGTTATCTTGATGTCCCTGTTGTTTCGCCGTGCGTCGTTCGCCAGCCTCGGCTTGGCCGTCGGCCTCTCGGCTCTTTCRCTATCRCCGCTGATGGCGCAGGAAACCAAGCCCGCCCAGCCGGACGCCGCTGCGCCCGCCGCCGCTCCGGTCGACCCGRATGCCGTGGTCGCCACCGTCAATGGCGAGAAGCTGACCGAGTCCGACCTTGCGCTTGCCGAGGGTGAGCTGTCGCAGCAGTTCCAGCAGCTGCCGCCTGACCAGCGCCGTGCCGCCGCGCTCTCGGCCGCCATCGAGATCCGCGTCATGGCCAAGAAGGCGGTCGACAGCGGTCTCGACAAGAATCCCGATTTCCAGCGCCGCATGGCGTTCCTGCAGCAGCGCGCCCTGCATGGCGAAGTGGTCGAGAAGGAGGTCGTCGACAAGGTGACGGATGCCGATGTCCGCGCCCGCTACGATCAGGAAATCGCCAACACGCCGCCGGTCAATGAGATCCACGCCCGCCACATCCTCGTCAAAACGAAGGAAGAGGCCGAGGCGATCATCAAGCAGCTCGACGGCGGCGCCGACTTCCAGAAGCTCGCCAACGAGCACACCAGCGACCCGAGCGGCAAGAGCAATGGCGGCGACCTCGGCTGGTTCGGTCCCGGACAGATGGTGCCRGAATTCGACAAGGCGGCGTTCGCGCTGGAGGTCGGCAAATACTCCAAGGAGCCGGTGCAGTCGCAGTTCGGCTGGCACGTCATCAAGGTCGAGGACAAGCGCGCCAAGCAGCCGCCGGCCTTCGAGGACGTGAAAGATCAGGCCAAGCAGGCCGTGATCCGCGACAAGTATTTCGCCATGGTCAAGCAACTGCGCGGAGCGGCCAAGGTCGATATCCCGGACGCGAAGCTGAAAAAGGACGTCGACACGCTGGAAAGCGGCAAGTAACCGGCCGCCGGAAGGGAACTTGCAAAGGGCGCCCGCGGGCGCCCTTTTCGCGTTTCAGGTCACGCGCGGGCTATGCCCCGCACCACATAGCGGACGGCGGCGCGGACCGCCGCCTCGTCTTCGTCCAGGCGGTTGGTCAAAAGATGCGTCCAGGCGAATGAGGCGACGAGATCGGCCACCAACTCGGCATCGACATCGGCCGCCACCTCGCCGCGCGCCTTGGCGCGCTCGATCATCAGGCCGGTATGGGCGCGCCGCCCCTTCGCATAGTCGGCAAGCGCCGCCGCGGCCGCGCCGTCGGATTGCGCCTCGGCGATCAGCGATCTGAAGACATTGCCGGACGAAGTATCGCGCCAGTGCGCGAACAGATTCATGAGGAAGCCGGCAAGGTCGGCCTCGAGGTTTCCCGTATCAGGTGTCTCGACACGTTTTTGGCGCTGATAGACCTCGATCAGCAGCGCCGCCTTGCTTGGCCACCAGCGATAGATTGTCGGCTTGCCGGCCCGTGCCCGCCGAGCGACGGCCTCRATCGTGAAGCCGGAATAGCCCGCCTCGCTCAGCACCGCTTCGGCGGCCTCGAGGATGGCGTCGGCGCTTTCGGGGTTGCGCCTGGYGCCGATAGATTTGCGTCCCGGGGCGGCGATTTCACCCATTTCGTCTTCCTTAGCCGGTGAATCCCCTGCGGATCATATTCGGTTCGGACCTGAAACGAAACGGCCCGTTTTGGATGYGGCGGCGTCGGAACTGCCTGCAAAACGCGGCCAGAACGCCTCTTGYGCCAACGCGCGCTATCGGGCAAACCGGCCTTCATTTTGCGTTCCTGCCGCTTCGGGGTCCCAATGTCCGCAACGATTTCGCCACTCGCGCCGAAGAAATATCCCAAGATGCCGGTTATCGAGGGCGTGCGCATCGCTACCGCCGAGGYCGGGATCAAATACAAGAACCGGACCGACCTTCTCGCCATGGTCTTCGATCCGGGTACGGCCGTCGCCGGCGTCTTCACGCGGTCGAAATGTCCCTCTGCGCCGGTCGACTACTGCCGCCAGAACCTGCCCGCCGGCAAGGCGCGCGTGCTGGTGGTCAATTCCGGCAACGCCAACGCCTTCACCGGCAAGAAGGGCAGGGCCTCGACCGCGCTGACCGGCGAGGCGGCGGCGAAGGCCGCCGGATGTTCCGAGAGCGAGGTGTTCCTGGCCTCGACGGGGGTCATCGGCGAACCGCTCGACACCAACAAGTTCAGCCATCTGCTCACCGGCCTGGTAAAGGACGGCAAGCCGGAGCTGTGGACCGAGGCGGCGCAGGCCATCATGACCACGGACACCTATCCGAAGGTGGCGACGCAGACGGTCAAGCTCGGCGATACCGACGTCACCATCAACGGCATCGCCAAGGGCGCCGGCATGATCGCGCCCGACATGGCGACAATGCTTTCCTTCATCGCCACCGACGCGCCGATCGCCGCCCCCGTGCTCCAGGACCTGCTGTCGCGCGGCACAGCCAAGACGTTCAATGCGGTCACCGTCGACAGCGACACTTCGACCAGCGACACGCTGCTCATTTTCGCCACCGGCAAAGCAGCGGCGCGCGGCGCGCCCGCTATCAGCGACCCGAAGGATGCGCGACTCGGCGCCTTCCGCCGCGCGCTCGGCAAGGTGCTGAAGTCATTGGCGCTGCAAGTCGTGCGCGACGGCGAGGGCGCGCGAAAGCAAGTCGAGGTCACTGTCACCGGCGCCAAATCGGCGCGCTCGGCCAAGCGCGTCGCGCTTGCGATCGCCAATTCGCCGCTGGTCAAGACGGCAATCGCCGGCGAGGACGCCAATTGGGGCCGCGTCGTCATGGCTGTCGGCAAGGCCGGCGAACCGGCCGACCGCGACCGGCTGTCGATCTGGTTCGGCGACAACCGGCTGGCCTATGAGGGCGAGCGCGATCCGGGCTACTCCGAGGAAGCGACCTCGGCCTATATGAAGCGGGACGACATCCGCATCCGCGCCGACCTCGGCATCGGCCGCGGCAAGGCGACGGTGTGGACCTGCGACCTCACCAAGGAATATGTCGCCATCAATGGCGACTACCGGAGCTGATGGCGCCGGTGTCGAGGCATCCGGCAAGCGTGCTGGCGATCGTGCGTCGCTTCGAGGCGGCGGGCTTTCGCGCCTGGCCGGCGGCGGCCGTRCATTACGACGGCACCTGGGTGGTGCGGCTGACGGCCGGCCATCCGGCAAAGCGGCTGAATTCGGTCAATCCGCTCGATCCGGGCGACACCCATGCCATTGCCGAACGCATCGTGCGGGCCAGCCGCCGCTTCGAGGCTTACGGCCGGCCGCTGACCTTTCGCATGTCGCCGCTTTCGGGCCAGGTGCTGTCGAAGCATCTCGACGAGGCCGGCTGGAGCCGGTTCGATGAATCACTGGTGATGYGCCTGCCGCTCAAGGAGGCCGAGCTCGACGGTGCGAGGGACCAGATTCCGCTCAAGGACATCAGCCGCTTCATCGGTGCGGCGATCAGGACGAACGGCTCGGACGTCTCGCTGCGCCCAGGCCTGTCGGAGGTCATCGGCGCCATCCAGCCGGAGGCAGGGCTGTTTGCGCTCGAGAACGGCAACGATCCGCTGGCGACCCTGATCTGCGTCCATGACGGCGATCTCGCCGGACTGTTCGAGGTCGCCACCGAGAAGTCGGCGCGCAACAAGGGGCATGGCCGCAACCTCATCCTGTCGGCGCTGAAATGGGCCAGGCTGCGCGGCGCGCGAGACGCCTGGCTGCAGGTCGAGGCCGGAAACGTCCCGGCGCTGTCGCTCTATCGGTCGCTCGGCTTCGAGGAAGTCTATCGCTACCACTATCGTCGGCCGCCGGGCGCATGAGCGAGATCAAGCCAGCCGGAAAACGCCTGCTTCTCGTTGCGGCCTGCGCGCTGGTCGACGCCGACCGGCGCGTGCTTCTGGCGCAACGCCCCGAGGGCAAGCAGCTCGCGGGCCTTTGGGAGTTTCCGGGCGGCAAGGTCGAGCCCGGCGAGACACCCGAGGAATGCCTGGTCCGCGAACTGCATGAGGAACTCGGTATCGAGACCGAGATCCCGTGCCTCGCGCCGCTCACTTTCGCCAGTCACAGCTATGACGATTTCCACCTGCTGATGCCGCTTTATATCTGCCGGCGCTTCCGCGGCATCGCGCAGCCGAAGGAAGGGCAGGGACTGAAATGGGTCAGGCCGCGGCAGATGCGCGACTATCCGATGCCGCCGGCCGATGCGCCGCTGATCCAGTTCCTCATCGATCTCCTGTGATCTAGCGATTTTTTCGCAGTTCGGGACTGAAAGCCGTCAGGCACTTTCCTGTAATGCTCCAAGCTGTTGTTGCCTCGTCTGTTTCAGGCAGCGTTAATGGAAGATTTATCCCGATATGGAACTTTGAAGCAAAGTCGCCCGCGCGGCGGCACGTCGATTTGTTTGGAGCCCATTCGATGAGCCTCGAGAGAGACTGGGACTCGATCCAGCCCGATCGTACTTTCCGCGCCGCCGATGCCGGCATGGGCATTTTGCGGATCACGCTGCTCTTCGGGTCGGCCGCGGTGGCGTTGGCGCTGATCGCGACGCCCATGCTCGACAGCCAGACGCGCTCGCAGAGCCCGCGTGGCGGCTTGACCGGCCTCGACATGACCAGCACGGGCTCAATCGCCCGCCACAACACCTACACGCTGCGGCGAAGCGTGCTGCAGCCGATGCCGAGTTCCGTCTGCGTGATCCGCAACGATGGCAGCCGGCATGGCGACTGCTGACATGGTTAATGATTTCAGCGAAACAGGTCCGCTTCACGCCCTGTTAAGCTTTTGCCGTTAACCTTTCTTAACAGGTAGGCCCTATGGTTCCCGATATGAGGGATCGACGACCATGACAAACCTGCTGCAGCAGTTCGTGAAGGATGAATCGGGCGCCACGGCCATCGAATACGGCCTGATCGTCGCGGTGCTGTCGCTTGCTATCGTCGCCGGAGTCGGCAAGGCCGCCGATGCGATCCAATGGCTGTTCAGCGACAACGGCAGCAAGCTTGCCAACGCCTTCGCCCAGCACTGATCATCCAAAATTGGGGCCTCGCGCGGACCGGTCAGTGGCCCTTAGGGTTCTCCAGGATGGTCTTCAGCGAGACCTTGGCCGAGCCGGGCTTGAGCGGCTTCTGCTGCGAGGCGTCGGGCGCCCAGCCGGACATCCACACAATCGAAAAGCTCGCCCGGACGCGGCCGTCCGGGTCTGAAAACCGTTCGGCATAGATTTCGGCGGCCCGCGCAAACAGCCGCCTGGTGGCCGGCCGCCGGCTGCGGTCGAAAAGCGGGCTGGTCTCGCCCATGGCGCGAAGATCGGCCACAAGGCCAAACAGCGAATCGTAGCGCACCGTGACCGTCTCGACATCGGCAACCGGCAGCGCCAGGCCGGCCCGCTGCAGCAGCGCGCCGGCATCGCGCACATCGGTGAAGGGAAGGACGCGGGGGCTGGCGCCGCCATGAAGCTCGGTCTCGGCGGCAAGCAGGCTTTCGCGCAACTCCGCGAGTGTTCCGGCGCCAGCCAATGCGCCGAGGAACAGTCCGTCGGGCTTCAGCGCGCGGCGGATCTGCGCCAGCATGCCCGGAATGTCGTTGATCGCCTGCAGCGACAGCAGCGAGACGACGAGATCAAGGCTTTCGGCTTCAAACGGCACGGTTTCCGGGGCCACCACGACGCCGGCTTTGCCGGCAAGGAACGCATCGTCCGCCTCCACGCGGACGATCTCGGCCACCTTGCCGCTTTCGTCGAGCACTTCGGCCGCAGCCGATGTCTGGCAAAACAGCGCAGCCGCCTTGCCGAACCTGCGCTCGACGGCGCCAAGCCGATCGGCGAGGTCCTGAGCCGCCCGCCGCATCAGGAAATCGGCGCCCTCGACAGGGTGCGCGAGCGCCCGACGCTTGCGCGCAAGCCAGAGCTCGGTATCGATCAAGGGCTGCAATGGGCCATTCCTGTTGTCCGCGCCTGCCGGACTGATGTTATGGTGATGTGGGGTTTCCATCACGTGGCCGATCCGGTGCACAAGATCAAGACCATCGCGATCAAGGACATGGCACGGCAAGCGCTGGGCTGGCCGGCACGCCTGCTGTTCCCGCCCGTCTGCGCCGGCTGTCGCCGTCACGTCTCGCAGCCCGGCGTGCTTTGCGGCGCCTGCTGGCCGAAGCTTCGCCTGCTGGAGAAGCCGTGGTGCCCGGTAATGGGCACGCCTTTCACCCACGACATGGGCGAGGGCTTCCTTTCGGCCGAGGCGATCGCCGATCCGCCGCCCTTCGAGCGGGCGCGGGCAGCGGTGGTCTATTCAGGGGTCGCGCGCCAGATGGTGCAAGGGCTGAAATACCAGGACCGCACCGATCTCGCGCCATGGATGGCGCGCTGGATGATGCGCGCCGGCGCGGAGCTGATCGCTGAAGCCGACGTGGTGGTGCCGGTGCCGCTGCACTGGCGCCGCTTCTTCCGCAGACAGTTCAACCAGTCGGCGGAGCTGGCGCGGGCGGTGTCGAAACTCAGCGGGCTGCCTTTTTCGCCGGCGGCAGTGAGACGCGTGAAGCTCACCCGTCAGCAGGTCGGGCTGGAGCGGCACGAGCGCGAGGAGAATGTGCGCGCCGCCTTCCGCGTCCCGACCGAAGCCGAGATCGAGATCGCCGGCCGCAGGGTGCTCGTGATCGACGACGTCTACACCACCGGCGCCACTGTACGGGCGGTGGCCAAGGCGCTGAAGAGGGGCGGCGCCGGCGCGGTCGATGTTCTGACCTTCGCCCGCGTCCTGCCGGGGGACTTTCGGGCCGATGAGTCCGCGACTATATAGGCAGATTAAGCTGTTGATTTATACATGTCGTTTCGCCATTGGGCGACACATGGACTGGATTGCTGACCGATGGTCGACGTGACGATCTACACCCGGATGATGTGCGGCTATTGCACGGCCGCCAAGCGGCTGCTCGACCGCAAGGGTGTGGCCTATACCGAGCATGACGCTTCATTCTCGCCGGAATTGCGCCAGGAAATGATTTCCAAGGCGCGCGGGCGAACCACCTTTCCGCAAATTTTCATCGGCGACACGCATGTCGGCGGCTGCGACGACCTCCATGAACTGGAGTCGCAGGGCCGACTGGRCATGCTGCTTGCCAACGGGAGATGATGATGAGTTCTTTCAAGGCAGCGGCGGTGCAGATGCGTTCAGGGACAAATCCCGAGCGCAACGCGGCCGATATGGAACGGCTGGTGCGCGAGGCCGCAAGCCGGGGCGCGACCTATGTCCAGACGCCCGAAATGACCGGCGCGCTCATCCGCGACAAGCAGGCGGCCGCCGCCGTTTTCACCACCGAGGACAAGGACGTCGTCGTTTCGACTGGGCGGAAACTGGCCAAGGAACTCGGCATCTTCCTGCATGTCGGCTCGACGGCCATCCTGCGCGCCGACGGCAAGCTCGCCAATCGCGCCTTCCTGTTCGCCCCCGACGGCGCCACGGTCGCCAACTACGACAAGATCCACATGTTCGATGTCGATCTCGACAATGGCGAAAGCTGGCGCGAATCCTCCTCCTACGAGCCGGGCAAGGAAGCCGTCGTCACTGAGATCGATGGCGCCAGGCTGGGCTTCGCGGTCTGCTATGACCTGCGCTTCCCGCAGTTGTTCCGCGCCGAGGCGCTGGCTGGCGCCGATGTGCTTTCGGTGCCGGCTRCCTTCACTCGCCAGACCGGCGAGGYGCACTGGCATGTGCTGCTCAGGGCACGCGCCATCGAGAACGGGGCCTATGTGATCGCCGCCGCGCAGGGCGGCCTGCATGAAGACGGCCGCGAGACCTATGGCCATTCGCTGATCGTCGATCCGTGGGGGCGCATCATCGCCGAGGCCGCGCATGACGAGCCAGGCGTGATCGTCGCCGAGATCGATCCGGCCCAGTCGCTCGCCGCGCGCCGCAAGATCCCCAATCTCAAGAACGCGCGGGATTTCAGTGTCAATGCCGGCGAGGTGGAGGCGCCRCGTCTCAAGGGTGCAGCATCTTGATCCGCTTTTCGCTTATCTGCGAACACGAGCACGAATTCGAGGCCTGGTTCCGCAGCAACGA
The DNA here is from genome assembly GCF_001854785.1 of Mesorhizobium sp. ORS 3428. Taxonomy (GTDB): domain Bacteria; phylum Pseudomonadota; class Alphaproteobacteria; order Rhizobiales; family Rhizobiaceae; genus Mesorhizobium. The sequence goes on along the minus strand of NZ_MDFL01000140.1, from coordinate 21,388 downwards.
CGACTTCGACACCCAGAAGAAGCGTGGCTTCGTCGAGTGCCCGACCTGCGGCTCGCACAAGATAGAGAAGGCGCTGATGGCGCCGGCCGTTTCCACCTCGCGGGGCCAAGAAAAGATGGCGCTCGCCATGGGCGAGGCGCAGAAGCAGGCCCTGGCGCAGCTCAAGGCGCTGGCCGACAAGGTGCGCGAGAGCGCCGACTATGTCGGCGACAAGTTCGCCGAGGAAGCGCGCAAGATCCATTTCGGCGAAACCGATCCGCGCGGCATCTATGGCGAGGCGACACCGGAGGAGGCGAAAAGCCTCGCCGACGACGGCATCGAGTTCATGCCGATCCCGAGCTTCCCGGAGGACCGACACTGAGTCGCGGCCGAAGCGGAATGACCCTTCGTCGAATCGTCATTCCGCTTTACCTTTCCGRAAGCCGCCACGCATTTTTCGGGATGATGTTCTAGCTCAGGCTTTCGATCAGCTTCTCCAACAGTTCTGCCATCGTTTCCAGGTCCTCGCGCGTCATGCCGGCGAGGATCTGGTGCTCGTTGGCGACGTGGGCGGCGAGTGCCTCGTCAATCAACTCGCGACCTTTCCCGGTAAGCTGCACAACCACGCCGCGGCGGTCGCTGGGATGCGGGGCGCGCTGGATCAGGCCAGCCTTTTCCAGCCGGTCGAGGCGGGCGGTCATGGCGCCGGAGGTCACCATCGTCGCCTCGTAGAGTTCAGTCGGCGTCAAGGCGTAGGGCGCGCCGGAACGGCGCAGCGTCGCCAGCACGTCGAATTCGCCACGCTGGAGACCGAAGYGGGCGAAGACCGGCGCCAGGCGCTCGCGCGCGATCAGCGAGGACGCTTCGTGCAGCCGCCCGATCACCCCCATCGGCGACACGTCAAGGTCCGGCCGCTCCTCCCGCCACTGCTCCATGGCCCTGCCAGCACGATCCATATGTTTCACCGTAAAGTATCTTGATATTAAGAATCTTTGTGCTATCTTATCTCAAGACAGGATGTCGGCCAAGCGCTACTGTTAAGGAGTTAAGGAGCCATCCGATGAAATTTCTCTGGGATTCGGCATTGGGCCTTCTGATCGTCACCGGCGGATTGCTCGGCATGACGCTGCCCTTCGGCAAGCTTGCGACAATCGCCGGCGTGCCGGCCATGGTCTGGGCCTTCGTCATTTCGTTCGGCGCCGGCGGTGTGCTTTTGTGCGCATTGCTGCTTGGCGGCCAGCRCATCCGGCTGACGGCGCGCAAGCTCCGCTATTTCTTCGTCACCGCCGCGGTGTCCTACGCCTTCCCCAATCTCTTGATGTTCTCGGCGATTCCGCATCTCGGCGCTGGCTACACGGGCATCATGTTCACGCTCTCGCCCGTCATCACGCTGGTCTTTTCGATCCTGCTCGGCGTCAGAAGCCCCAACCTGCTCGGCGTCGCCGGCATCGCAGTCGGCTTCATCGGCGCGGTGATGGTTGCGCTCACGCGCGGCGAGGCCGGCCAGCCGGCCGACTATTTCTGGGTGGCGATCGGCCTGCTGATCCCGGTCAGCCTTGCCGCCGGCAATATCTACCGCACCGTCGACTGGCCGGAAGAAACCGGTCCGATCGAACTCGCCGTCGGCAGCCATCTGGCGTCGGCGACCCTGCTTCTCATCGGCATCCTGACGCTTTTCGGCTGGCAGGCGTTTGTTCCGCTCGCCCGCGTGCCGCTGGTGGTCGCCGGACAGGTCGCCTCGGCATCGGCGATGTTTGCCTTCTTCTTCAGGCTGCAGTCGGTCGGCGGCCCTGTCTATCTCAGCCAGATCGGCTATGTGGCGGCAGCCGTCGGGCTCTTTGCCGGCACGATCTTCCTCGGCGAGCACTATCAGCTGCTGACCTGGCTGGGCGCGGCCATCATCACGGCCGGCGTCTTCATCACGACCAAGGCGCAAAWCCAGACCAGCGCGCGGGCGCAGACCCAGCCGGCGTGAGCGCGAACGCGGCGGCGCGGCCGATCAGACCGAAGCTTTCTCGGCCAGCACCATGTAGTTGACGTCCATATCGTTGGATTTCTRCCAGCGGTCGGCCAGCGGATGGTAGATCACGCCGGTGCGGTCGATCACGGTCAGCCCCGCCGCACCAAGCGCCTTAACAAGCTCTTCAGGGCGCACCAGCTTGCCGAACTGGTGCGTGCCGCGCGGCAGCCAGCGCAGCAGATATTCGGCACCGATTATGGCAAGGCCGAGCGCCTTCAGCGTGCGGTTGATGGTGGCGACGAACATGATGCCGCCGGGGCGAACCATCTGGCCGCATTTGGCCACGAACAGATCGACATCGGCGACATGCTCGACCACTYCCATGTTGAGGATGACATCGAATGTCTCGCCGGCATCGGCCAGCGCCTCGGCCRTTGTGGCGCGATAGTCGACGCTGACGCCGGCCTCCGCCGCATGCAGCTTCGCCACCTCGATGTTGGTGGTCGATGCGTCGGCGCCGACCACCTCGGCGCCGAGCCGCGCCATCGGCTCGCACAAAAGCCCGCCGCCGCAGCCGATGTCGAGGAAGCGCAGGCCCGCGAAAGGCTTGGCCGCGCGCGGATCGCGGCCGAAGCGCACCGACACCTGATCCCGGATATAGGCGAGCCGCACCGGGTTGAACTTATGCAGCGGCCGGAACTTGCCGTTCGGATTCCACCATTCGGCGGCAAGGGCGGAAAAGCGCTCGACTTCTGCGGCATCGATGGTCGATCGTCGGGGCTCTGGCATGGGGCGGGTCTCCTCGCGCAGGACCCTGAAAATCGGTATCGATTTTCGGAAAGGATCATGCGCAAACCAAAGTGCTACAGCGTCCTCTGTGCGTCCGAAAGGAGGCGCGCGATGTAGAACGCTAGCAAGTCGGGTCCCCGGCGGAGAAAGTCAAGGCAGGTTTTTTCCACTGCCCGGCGGGAGGGGTCGGGGCGACCAGGCTTTTCCGGCGCCGGCCGCTCTTTGTCAGCACGTGGCAGCTTGGATGGTCCCGCGATGAAACAGAACCGCTTTGCGGACGAAGAAAGACATCAACCGGGGAATGACGATGCAAACCATAGCCTCGATCCTCTGGCGGCGGCTCGATCAGGAAGGGCATGACGGCTGTTTGCTTTCCAGGACGGGAGAGGGCTGGAGTCTCAAGGGACATGCGGTGTTCATGCAGGAAGGCGCGCCATGCGGCCTCTCTTACGAGGTCGACTGCGATGCCAGATGGCTGACCCGCGCCGCGCGCGTGGCGGGCTTTCTCGGCGGCGACACGCTCGACTATCGTTTCGAGAGGCTTGGCGACGGCGGCTGGGCGCTCAACGGCAAGAGGCAGYCGCAGGTGAGCGACCTTATCGACCTGGACCTTGGTTTCACACCCGCTTCGAACCTCCTGCCGATCCGACGCCTCGATCTTCTGCCCGGCCGTCCGACGCCARCTCCCGCGGCCTACATGGCCTTCCCCGAGTTGAGGCTTGAGCGTCTCGACCAGACCTATCGCCGCCTCGACGATACCCGCTATGCCTACGCCGCGCCGAAATTCGGCTACGACCAGGTGCTGGAGGTCTCGCCGCCCGGCTTCGTAGTCGACTATCCGGGTCTTTGGCAGGCCGTCGAGCTGCGCTGAGCTGCTCAGGCATCGATGAGCGTCGCCAGCGCGACCGCGGCATGGCTCATGCTGACGCTGGCCGGCTCGATCGACTGCATTGCCGCGCAATCRCCGATCTCTGCCATGATCAGCTGTGCCGCTGCCTGGGCCTGTTCGAGGCTTTGCCAGCGCACGACGTCGACCCAGCTTCCATCCTCGCGCTCGCCGAGATGACGGCTGAGAAAGCYGGGCTGGCGCGCGAGCCAGTCGGTGACAACGCCGTTGTTGGCGACAAAGCCTGCCGCCGCCCCCGGCTTGAGGCGGAAAGTGACGATTTCCAGCGTTTCGGTCATGATTTTCTCCACACGTTGCGTTTCCTCCACCTTATCGCATGGYGGGCCGCGAAGATCTGTCAGGAGAACCGCAAACCAGGCCGAAGCCCTTCTTATCCCGCATCGCTTGCGAAGCTTAGCCGTTTTGGTTAAGGAGGCCGCGCATTTCCGCGGCCCGGCGTTGCYGGGCGCTTCGTTCCGCGTTCGGCGTCAAGCCGGCTTCAGTCAAAGGCATCTCGCTTCCATGGCGCGTATCGTGATGAAATTCGGCGGAACCTCGGTCGCCGACATCGCCCGCATCCGCAATGTGGCGCGTCACGTCAAACGCGAGGTCGATGCGGGCCATGACGTTGCCGTGGTGGTTTCGGCGATGGCCGGCAAGACAAACGAGCTGGTGGCCTGGACCCGCGAGGCCTCGCCCATGCATGACGCACGCGAATACGATGCCGTCGTCGCCTCGGGCGAGCAGGTCACCGCCGGCCTGTTGGCGATTACGCTGCAGAACATGGGCATCCATGCCCGCTCCTGGCAGGGCTGGCAGATCCCGATCAAGACCGACAACGCCCATGGCGCGGCGCGCATCCTCGACATCGACGGCGCGTTCCTGGTCAAGCGCTTCGGCGAGGGCCAGGTAGCGGTTATCGCCGGTTTCCAGGGCATCGGCCCGGACAACCGGATCTCGACGCTCGGCCGCGGCGGCTCCGACACCAGCGCGGTGGCAATCGCGGCGGCGGTCAAGGCCGACCGCTGCGACATCTACACCGATGTCGACGGCGTCTACACGACCGACCCGCGCATCGAGCCGAAGGCGCGCCGGCTGGCCAAGATCTCCTTCGAGGAGATGCTCGAAATGGYCTCGCTCGGCGCCAAGRTGCTGCAGGTGMGGTCGGTCGAGCTTGCCATGGTGCACAGGGTGCGTACTTTCGTGCGGTCGTCCTTCGACGATCCCGATGCGCCCGGAATGGCGGATTTGCTCAATCCGCCCGGAACGCTTATTTGCGACGAGGAAGAGATCGTGGAACAGCAGGTCGTCACCGGAATTGCCTACGCCAAGGACGAAGCGCAGATTTCGCTGCGCCGCGTCGGCGACCGCCCGGGCGTTGCCGCCGGCATCTTCGGCCCGCTGGCCGAGGCCAACATCAACGTCGACATGATCGTCCAGAACATCTCCGAGGACGGCAAGCTCACCGACATGACCTTCACGGTGCCTTCCGGCGACGTCGACAAGGCGCTCGCCGTGCTCGAGCGCATCAAGGCCGATGTCGGCTACGATGTGGTGCAGTCTGAAGCCGGCATGTCGAAGGTCTCGGTCATCGGCATCGGCATGCGCAGCCATGCCGGCGTCGCCGCCACCGCCTTCAAGGCGCTGGCCGACAAGCAGATCAATATACGGGCGATCACCACCTCCGAGATCAAAATTTCGATATTGATCGACGGTCCCTACACGGAACTTGCAGTTCGTACTTTGCATTCCGTCTACGGTCTCGATAAGCAATAGCAAGAACTGAGTCAGTTGTTGCGTGAGCGCCGGCCGCGGCAGAAACTGCGGCGGGCAGAGTGCCCATTGGAGAACAAGCTGCGATGCGTGATATGGCCGGTGGCCCGCGCGTTCTGCTGAGACGRCTCCGCGAGCTCATGCAGGAGCCGCTGGAGCCGCAGGAGCGGCTCGACCGCATCGTGCGCGACATTGCCTCCAACATGGTCGCCGAGGTGTGCTCGCTCTATGTGCTGCGCGCCGATTCGGTGCTGGAGCTTTACGCCACCGAAGGTCTGAACCCCAACGCCGTTCACCTCGCGCAGTTGAGGCTCGGCCAAGGCCTGGTCGGCACGATTGCCGCCAGCGCCCGGCCGCTCAACCTTTCCAACGCGCAGGAACATCCGGCCTTCGCCTACCTGCCGGAGACCGGTGAAGAGATCTATCATTCCTTCCTCGGCGTTCCGGTGCTGAGGGCAGGGCGCACGCTGGGCGTCCTGGTGGTCCAGAACAAGACGATGCGCCAATACCGCGAAGACGAGATTGAGGCGCTGGAAACGACGGCGATGGTGATCGCCGAGATGATCGCCACCGGCGATCTCGCCCGCCTCACCCGTCCCGGGCTGGAGCTCGACCTGCGCCGCCCGGCAAGCTTCACCGGGCTTTCCTTCAACGAAGGCGTCGGRCTGGGCCATGTCGTGCTGCACGAACCCCGCATCGTCGTCACCAATCTCTTCAACGAGGACAGCGAGGAGGAGGTGCGCCGCCTCGACCGGTCGCTCGGCTCGCTGAGGCTCTCGATCGACGACATGCTGGAGCGCCGCGATGTCGCCTTCGAGGGCGAGCATCGCGAGGTGCTCGAGGCCTATCGTATGTTCGCCAACGACCGCGGCTGGGTGCGCCGGCTGGAAGAGGCGATCCGTAACGGCCTGACAGCGGAAGCRGCCGTCGAGAAGGTGCAGAGCGACATGCGCGCGCGCATGCTGCACATGACTGACCCTTATTTGCGCGAGCGAATGAGCGATTTCGACGATCTCGCCAACCGGCTGCTGCGCCAGCTGATGGGACGCGGCCCGGAGGATGTCGCGGCCTCGCTGCCCAAGGACGCCATCATCGTCGCCCGCTCGATGGGCGCGGCCGAGCTGCTCGACTATCCCAGGGACAAGCTGCGCGGCCTGGTGCTGGAGGACGGCGCGGCGACCAGCCATGTCGTCATCGTGGCGCGCGCCATGGGCATCCCGGTGGCAGGCCAGGTCAAGGGCGCCGTTTCCATGGCGGAAAACGGCGACGCCATCATCGTCGACGGCGATGAAGGCTCTATTCACCTCAGGCCGCAGCCCGACCTCGAGGCCGCCTATGCCGAAAAGGTCCGTTTCCGGGCGCGGCGGCAGGAGATCTACCGCGAACTGCGCAAGAAGCCGTCGCTGACCAAGGACGGCGTCCACGTCGATCTCCTGATGAATGCGGGCCTTGCCGTCGACCTGCCGCAGCTTTCGGAATCGGGGGCGGCCGGCATCGGCCTGTTCCGCACCGAATTGCAGTTCATGGTCGCCTCGACCTTCCCGCGCGCCGAGGCGCAGGAACGTCTCTATCGCGATGTGCTCGATGCGGCGCGCGGCAAGCCGGTCACCTTCCGCACCATCGACATCGGCGGCGACAAGGTGCTGCCCTATTTCAAGGGCGCGGTGCAGGAGGAAAACCCGGCGCTCGGCTGGCGGGCGATCCGGCTAACCCTCGACCGTCCCGGCCTGCTCAGGACCCAGATCCGCGCGCTGCTCAAGGCCTGCGGCGGGCTCGAGCTGAAGCTGATGCTGCCGATGGTGACAGAGCTGTCGGAAATCGCTCAGGCGCGCGAGATCATCGACCGCGAGGTCCGGCATCTGTCGCGCTTTGCGCATCATCTGCCGACCAGCCTCAAACTCGGCGCGATGCTGGAGGTGCCGTCGCTGCTGTTCCAGCTCGACGAACTGATGAAGGCGGTCGACTTCGTTTCGGTCGGCTCCAACGACCTCTTCCAGTTCATGATGGCGGTCGATCGCGGCAATACGCAGCTTGCCGACCGTTTCGACACGCTGTCGGCGCCGTTCCTGCGCGTGCTGAAGACGATCGCCGATGCCGGCGTGCGCAATCACACGCCGGTGACGCTGTGCGGCGAGCTGGCCGGCAAGCCGATCTCGGCGATGGCGCTGATCGGCCTCGGCTTCCGCTCGATCTCGATGTCGCCGGCCTCGATCGGCCCGGTCAAGGCGATGCTGACCGAGCTGCCGCTGCAGGAGCTGGAAGACTTCTTCAAGGACAATCTGATGGCGCCCGCCCAGGGGACGCCGATGCGGGCGCTGCTGCAGGCCTTTGCCGACGACCGCTCCATTCCGCTATAGCATTTCTGCCATGATCAACCTGCCCCGCGACCGCATGGATCAAGTCGTCAAGCGTTTCGACATGCTCGAAGCGCAGATGTCGGCCGGGCCGTCGGCCGATGCCTATGTCAAAATGGCTTCGGAATATGCCGACATCCAGGAGATGGTGGGCAAGATCCGGGCACTGCGTGCCGCCGAGCAGGAGCAGTCCGACCTCGAGGCGATGCTCGCCGACAAGAGCACCGACGCCGAGATGCGGGCGCTGGCCGATGCGGAGCTTCCGCAGGTCGAGGAGCGCATCGAGGCGTTGCAGAAGGACATCCAGATCCTGCTTCTGCCGAAGGATGCCGCGGACGACAGGAACGCCATCCTCGAAATCCGCGCCGGCACCGGCGGCGACGAGGCGGCCCTGTTCGCCGGCGACCTGTTTCGCATGTATGAGCGCTATGCCGCCTCGCGCGGCTGGCGGTTCGAGGTGGTTTCGGCCAGCGAAGGCGAGGTCGGCGGCTATAAGGAAATCATCGCTTCCGTGTCGGGCAAGGGCGTGTTCGCGCATCTGAAGTTCGAATCAGGCGTGCACCGCGTGCAGCGTGTGCCGGAAACCGAAGCCGGCGGACGCATCCATACCTCGGCGGCGACGGTCGCCGTGCTGCCCGAGGCCGAGGAGGTCGACATCGAGATCCGGCCCGAGGACATCCGCATCGACACCATGCGCGCCTCGGGCTCGGGCGGCCAGCATGTCAACACCACCGACTCGGCAGTGCGCATCACCCATTTGCCGACCGGCATCATGGTGGTGCAGGCGGAGAAGTCGCAGCACCAGAACCGGGCGCGCGCCATGCAGATCCTGCGCGCCCGTCTTTACGATCTTGAACGCAGCCGCGCCGCTGAGGAGCGCTCGGAGTCGCGGAAATCGCAGGTCGGCTCGGGCGACCGGTCGGAGCGCATCCGCACCTACAATTTCCCGCAAGGCCGCGTCACCGACCACCGCATCAATCTCACGCTCTACAAGCTCGACCGGGTGATGATGGGCGAGCTCGACGAGGTCGTCGACGCGCTGATTGCCGACCATCAGTCGAAGCTCCTTGCCGATATGGGCATTGATGGCTGATGTGCTGCCCGCGGCACTCGGGCCGCTGCTGCGCGCGGCGAGGCTGCGGCTCGCCGCTGCCGGCATTGGCGATCCGGCGCTGGATTCCAGGCTGATCGTAGAGCATTTTTCCGCCACGACCCGCGCCCAGGCCATCGCCGCGCCCGATCGTGCGGTCGATGCGAGCGCGCTCGCCGCGATCGACGCGGCCCTGAGGCGTCGCGCCGCGGGCGAACCGGTGCATCGCATCCTCGGCTACCGCGAATTCTACGGGCTGCGGCTGTCGCTTTCGCCGGACACGCTGGAGCCGCGCCCGGACACCGAGATCCTGGTCGACACGGTTCTGCCCTTCGTCAAGGCAACGGCCGAAAGGCTTGGCGAATGTCGTATCCTTGATCTCGGCACCGGGACCGGCGCCATCGCATTGGCGCTGCTCAGCGCCGTGCCGGCCGCGAGGGCGACCGGCGTCGATATTTCTCCCGGCGCGGTGGCGACAGCCATGCGAAACGCCGAGGATCTCGGGCTTGGCGGGCGCTTCAAAGCCCTGCATTCCAACTGGTTTGAAAAAGTTTCGGGCCGATACCATTTAATTGCCGCGAACCCTCCCTATATACCATCCCGAGACATCGAAAATCTGCAGGACGAGGTCCGCGATTTCGATCCGCACCGGGCCCTAGACGGCGGGATGGACGGCCTGATCCCTTACAGGATCATCGCCGGTGAAGCGGAAGGGTTTCTGGAAGCACAGGGCCAGATAGCGGTCGAGATAGGCCACACGCAGCAAAGCGAGGTCACGGCTATCTTTGCCGGAGCCGGCTACAGGCTGGCGGAGGCGCGGCGCGACCTCGGAGGAAACGATAGAGTTCTGGTGTTTGTGCGTTGAAACCCCCGATGCAGTGCGAAAAAAGCGCTTGGCAATATTAGGGAATGCAGCTAGGGTCCGGCTTGACCGGATGAGACGAAGCAGGCAGTGCTCTTAGCGATTCGGTTTTCCTTGGAAATAGCTGCCTCCTTGCGCAAACGACGCCCAAGCTTCGTGCGGAAATCGTCCGGCAAGTGATGTTAACCGGAACAGGATGGCACGTGGCGCCAACGCAATCGATGCGGGCGAACGCCGGTGAAAAAGCGAAACGGTTGGCTGCATGAGCGCCACCGTTCGCGAAGAGTTTTGAATTCCACATGAAGAGAGTCGAATGAGGCCACAACAGCAGAACAGGCGCATGCGCGGTCGCAACAACAATGGCGGCGGAGGTAATCAGAACCGCAAGGGGCCCAATCCCCTGACGCGCAACTACGAGAGCAACGGTCCGGACGTGAAGATCCGCGGATCGGCTCAGCAGATCGCCGAAAAATACGCCGCACTTGCCCGGGACGCGCAAAGCTCCGGCGACCGAGTGATGGCGGAGAACTATCTCCAGCACGCTGAACACTACAATCGCATCATTGCCGCCGCGCAGGCGCAGATGCCGATCCAGAATGTCCAGCAGAACCGCGACGACTTTGACGACGACGTCGATGAGGATCGCGACGAGTTCGACAGCATCGGCAGCGCCAATGTCGGCGAGACGGCGGCCGCGCCGAACGGCTCCGGGCCGCAGCCGGTGATCGAAGGCACGCCGGCCGAGCTCGGCTTCAACCAGGAAAACGGCCGCGACAACAACAACCGACGCGACAGGCACCGCGACCGTCGCAACGGCGGCTATGGCCAGTACGGCCAGCGCGGCGACAACGGACAGCGCGGCGAGGGACAGCGTGGCGAACATGGCGGCCAGCAGTTCGACCAGAACCGCCGCAACGAGGCGCAGGCCCAGCCGGAAGCATCCGCTGAGTCTGGCAGTGCGGCCGAGYCGGCCCCGCTGTTCGACAGTTTCTCGCCAGCGAGCCTTGCTGCCCAGGCCGAGCGCAATGAAGCGGCGGCCGCCGAAAATGGCGGCGGGCGTCGGCAGAGACGTCCACGTCGCGGCCGCGGCAATGCTGAGCAGAGCTATAGTGCCGAGCAGGGCAATGCCGACCAGGCGGACAGCCCCGCCGATGATAACAAGGCAGACAACGGCAGCGTCGCCGCCGGAGAGGCAAATGCGGCACCGGGCGAGGCCGTCGCCAGCGAGCCGACGGTCGCCGACGCAAACAACTGATCCCGGCCACTGATCCGAGCCTGATTCCAGGCATTCGAACGGCGGAGATTTCTCCGCCGTTTTCGTTTATGCGCGCATGGAATATTCTGCTTTGGCCGATATCAAGGCGTCTTGAGAGACCTTAGCCCGCATACCATATCTCGCTCGAACAGGGCTCGGCTCGAATGGGCGGGTCCGTCACCGCAATCTGATCCGGTGCCGCAAAGCGGGCCGGTGATGGAAGGAGACAAGTATGAATCTTGAAAAATACTCGGAGCGCGTGCGCGGTTTCATCCAGTCCGCGCAGACCATGGCGCTCTCGCGCAACCACCAGCAATTCACTCCCGAACATATTCTGAAAGTGCTCGTCGATGACGACGAGGGTTTTRCCGCCTCCCTGATCGAGCGCGCCGGCGGYCGTATCCGCGACGTCAAGCTCGGGGTCGAGGCGGCACTCGAAGCAATGCCCAAGGTGGAAGGCGGCAACGGCCAGCTCTACCTCGCCCAGCCGCTCGCCAAGGTGTTCTCGACCGCCGAGGAACTGGCCAAGAAGGCCGGCGACAGCTTTGTCACCGTCGAGCGGCTGCTGCAGGCGCTCGCCATGGAGAAATCGGCCAAGTCCGCCGACATCCTGGCCAAGGCCGGCGTTACCGCGCAGGCGCTGAACCAGGCCATCAATGATGTCCGCAAGGGCCGCACTGCCGATTCGGCCAATGCCGAGCAGGGCTATGACGCGCTGAAGAAATACGCGCGCGACCTGACCGCGGATGCCCGCTCAGRCAAACTCGACCCGGTCATCGGGCGCGACGACGAGATCCGCCGCACCATCCAGGTGCTGTCACGCCGCACCAAGAACAATCCCGTGCTGATCGGCGAACCAGGCGTCGGCAAGACCGCGATCGCCGAAGGCTTGGCGCTGCGCATCGTCAATGRCGACGTGCCGGAATCGCTGAAGGACAAGCAGCTGATGGCRCTCGACATGGGCGCGCTGATCGCCGGCGCCAAGTATCGCGGCGAGTTCGAGGAGCGGCTGAAGGCGGTGCTCAACGAAGTCACGTCCGCCAACGGCAACATCATCCTGTTCATCGACGAGATGCACACGCTGGTCGGCGCCGGCAAGGCGGACGGCGCGATGGACGCCTCCAACCTCTTGAAGCCGGCGCTGGCGCGCGGCGAATTGCACTGCGTCGGCGCGACCACGCTCGACGAATACCGCAAGCATGTCGAGAAGGACGCGGCGCTCGCCCGCCGCTTCCAGCCCGTCTTCATCGACGAGCCGACGGTCGAGGACACCATTTCGATCCTGCGCGGCCTGAAGGAGAAGTATGAGCAGCACCATAAGGTGCGCATTTCCGACTCGGCGCTTGTCTCGGCGGCGACGCTTTCCAACCGCTACATCGCCGACCGTTTCCTGCCCGACAAGGCGATCGATCTGGTTGACGAGGCTGCGTCGCGGCTGAGGATGCAGGTCGATTCCAAGCCCGAGGCGCTGGACGAGATCGACCGCCGCATCATGCAGTTGAAGATCGAGCGCGAGGCGCTGAAGGTCGAGAAGGACGAGGCCTCGAAGGACAGGCTCGCCCGGCTGGAGAAGGAGCTTGCCGACCTCGAGGAGCAGTCGACCGAGATGACCGCGAAGTGGCAGGCCGAGAAGCAGAAGCTCGGCCTGGCCGCCGATCTCAAGAAGCAGATCGACGAGATGCGCAACGAGCTCGCCATCGCCCAGCGCAAGGGCGAGTTCCAGCGCGCCGGCGAGCTTGCCTATGGCAAGATCCCGGAGCTGGAGAAGAAGCTCAAGGAAGCGGAAGCCCGAGACGACAAGGCAGGCATGGTGGAAGAGGTGGTCAGCCCCGACCACGTCGCACATGTTGTGTCGCGCTGGACGGGCATTCCGGTTGACAAGATGCTGGAAGGCGAGCGCGAGAAGCTGCTTCGCATGGAAGACGAGATCGGCAAGCGGGTCGTCGGCCAGGGCGAAGCCGTGCAGGCCGTTTCGAAAGCAGTGCGCCGCGCCCGCGCGGGCCTGCAGGACCCGAACCGGCCGATCGGCTCGTTCATGTTCCTTGGGCCCACCGGCGTCGGCAAGACCGAACTCACCAAGGCGCTCGCCAGCTTCCTGTTCGACGACGAGAGCGCCATGGTGCGCATCGACATGTCGGAGTTCATGGAGAAGCACTCGGTCGCCCGGCTGATCGGCGCGCCTCCCGGCTATGTCGGTTATGAGGAAGGCGGCGTGCTCACCGAAGCGGTGCGGCGCCGGYCCTATCAGGTCGTGCTGTTCGACGAGATCGAGAAGGCGCATCCGGACGTGTTCAACGTGCTGCTGCAGGTGCTCGACGACGGCCGGCTGACCGACGGTCAAGGGCGTACGGTCGACTTCCGCAACACGCTGATCGTCATGACCTCCAACCTCGGCGCCGAATATCWGGTCAATCTGCGCGAGGACCAGGATGTCGATGCCGTGCGCGACGAGGTGATGAGCGTTGTGAGGGCTTCGTTCCGTCCGGAGTTCCTCAACCGCGTCGACGAGGTGATTCTGTTCCACCGGCTGCRCCGCCAGGACATGGACCGCATCGTCGAGATCCAGCTCAAGCGGCTGGAGAACCTGCTCGTCGATCGCAAGATCACGCTGTCGCTCGATCACGACGCGATCGAGTGGCTGGCGTCCAAGGGCTATGACCCGGCCTATGGCGCCAGGCCGCTGAAGCGGGTGATGCAGAAGGAACTGCAAGACCCGCTGGCGGAGAAGATCCTGCTCGGCGAAATCCTCGACGGCTCGACCGTCAAGGTCACCTCCGGCTCCGATCGGCTGAACTTCCGCTCGAAGCCGACCGTGGTGGCAGCCGAAGCCGCCGCCTGATTCGRCCAATGTGCATGACAAGTGCGCGTCGCACCAAACGGTGCGGCGCGCTCTTGCATTTTTACGATGCGACGCAGCAAAACCGTTTTCGACGAGGGCGAAGGGTGGGATGAAACTCGAGGATTATAACGGCTTCTGCGCTTCGCTGCCTGCCGCGACGCATGTCGTGCAGTGGGGTGGCGCCCATGTCTGGAAGGTCGGGGGCAAGGTCTTCGCGATCGGCGGACACGACCGGGACGGCCAGGTGTTCGTTACCTTCAAATGCTCCGACATGGCCTATGACGTGCTGAAGGAGCAGCCAGGCTGCCGGCCCGCACCCTATCTCGCCTCGCGCGRCATGAAATGGATCCAGCGCCAGACAAGCCAGAGCGTGGATGATGATGCGCTGAAGGACTATCTGCGCGAAAGCCACCGCCTGGTCGTCCTCAAGCTGACAAGACAGGCACRCAAAGAACTAGAGCTCGGTCTTTAGCGAAACCATGATCTTTGCGAAAACCCGACCCCAGCTTTCGGGATCATGGTCAGAGCATGAAATCCGCCATCTTCATGCCCGGTTCATGTTAGAAGCTTAATTTTGGTAACTGGTTCGCCGGCGACGGGTCGCCTGCACAGACCAAGCCGACCGGAGAGCCTGACCCACATGCTGCGCACGATCTTTTCCCTTTCGGCACTCGCGGCCGGGCTGGTGTCCTCTGGCGCGCTCGCGACGCCGAGCGGGGACGGCGCGCAGAGAGCGGTTCGGCCCGCTCAATACGGCACGCTCCTGCTCGCCCAGGATAGCAATATCGACATCTATTACGATGCCAGGGGCAACCGGGTGCTTGTCGATGCCGACACCGGCAAGGTCATCGCCATCCAGCCGCCGCAGACCAGGCTCGACCGCCAGGCGCTGCGCCGCCAGTTACGGATGCATGAGCTCGGGCGCGCGCCTGTCCAGGACGACGACCGCTACTATCTCGATAATCCCGACGACATGGCCCGCTTCCGCCGCAGGCAGTTGGAAGAGAACGGCCGGTATATCCCGCCGCCGGTGGACGACTACGATTCCAACAACGACAATTCCGTCGATGCCTTTCCACCCGCGCCGCAGGGTGATGAAGGTTATGCCACCACCTATCCGGAGGCGCCAAAGTCGGACACCATCAAGCGCCAGCCGCTGAACGAGGCGTCGGTCGAACCGCAGGCGGGCCAGGGGGAAGTGCTGCAGGTCAACCCGGAAACAYAGGCCGCGCTGCCGCCGGACACAGGCGGCAAGGCCACCGTCGATCCATCGCTGTCGCTCGGCGTGCGCCAGGACGTGGCAGCACYTCAGGTGCTGCTCGACCGCGGCGGCGCCTCGCCGGGTGTCATCGACGGGCGATTCGGCTCGAATGTCGACAAGGCGTTGGCCGCCTACAATGAGATCACCGGCAGCAATCTGAAATCGACCGACGCGGCCGGCATTCAGGCCGCGCTCGCACAGTCGGGCGGCGACGCCTTCGCCTCCTACACGATCACGCCCGAGGACGTCGCCGGACCCTATGTCGCTTCGATCCCGGAAGACTACAGCCAGAAGGCCAAGCTCGACCGCATGGGCTACACATCCGTCACCGAGGCGCTGGCCGAGCGCTTCCACATGGATGAAGCCTATCTGAAGTCGATCAATAAGGGGCTCGACTTCAACCGTCCTGGCACGATCATCAAGGTCGCCAATTTCGGCAAGCTGGTGTCGACGCCGGTCGCCCGCATCGTTGCCGACAAGGACAAGAAGGAAGTCTTCGCCTATGATGCCGGCGGCAAGCTGGTCGCGGCCTATCCGGCCACCATCGGTTCGGCCGACACGCCTTCGCCATCCGGCATCCACGCTGTGTCGCGCGTCGCGCTCGATCCCAACTACACCTACAACCCCAACATCAATTTCAAGCAGGGCCAGAACGACAAGATCCTGACCATCCCGCCGGGGCCGAACGGTCCAGTGGGCTCGGTCTGGATCGCGCTGGACAAGCCGACCTACGGCATCCACGGGACGCCCGACCCCTCCAAGATCGGCAAAACCGAAAGCCATGGCTGCGTGCGCCTGACCAACTGGGATGCGCGCGAACTCGCCAAGCTGGTGTCGCCGGGTGTCCCCGTGGAGTTTGTCGGCGGCGGATTTTCAGCCGATGAGCTTGCGCAGCAGTGAACCGCGCAGCGCGGCGGCATAGACGAGCTGCGCCAGCAGGATGAAGGCGATGCTGAGCAGAGGGGTGATGAGGCAAAGCGCTGCGCCGATCGCCCAAAGGATTTGGGCCTTGACGATGCGCTGGTAGACGGTCCRCCTCGTCTCCGCGTCGACGTCCTCTGCCAGCATGCCGTTCTTGTCGGCGTACCACCAGCTCGCGAACARCATGACGCCGAGCATCAGAAGGTTAAGCCAGTAGACGAGCACCGCGACGCGGAACTCGAGGAAATCGGCCAGGAGGTCGGTGGAGAACGGTAAGAGCGCGATGAAGGCGAGAAAGCAGAGGTTGAGGGTCGCCAGCCGACGGTCCGATTTCGCGATCAGGCCGTGCTGCGCCTGCTGGCCGAACCAGAAGATGGTCAGCGTCAGGAAGCTCAACCCATAAGTCAGGAAACGCGGCGCGAGCGCAACAATCGTCGCTAGCAACTCGCTTTCCGAATGCACCGTCTCATGCGACGGCACCCTGATCTCCAGCACGATCAGGGTCAGCGCGATAGCGAAGACGCCGTCGGTTATGCCGACGATGCGCCCGCGCCCTTCCGCCGACGGTTCGAGCGGCCGCTTCATGGCTTCCCCCAGCTTTAAAAGCATGTCTCCCGAAAGTGGGAACCGGTTTCGGGACAAAGACATGCGTAAAATCAAAAAAACTAAAGCGCATGGAGCGAATCTGAAAGATCGCGACTCGCTTTAGGCCGGAACCTAGCACGCGATCGGCAGTTTGCATCATGATCGGCGCTGACCTCGCCATGCGGCCAGCGTCATCTGGTTTCAAGAACAGTGATTCTCTGGTCGGTTGTTTACAATGCGCCGGGGGACTAAGCAGGAATTGATGCCATCCTCGAACGAAGCCACCGCCGGTATGCTTTCGACCGCGCAGCGTGCGAACGGTACCTTCTGCCCGCAGGCGCGGCGCAAGTTCGTGCTGGTCGCGGCGATCCTGGCCTCGGCGCTCGGTTTCATCGACGGTTCCGTCCTGGCGATCGCCATGCCGGCCCTGCGCGTCAATCTCGGCGCCAGCCTGGCGGAAGCGCAGTGGATTTCCAACGCCTATGCGCTGACGCTTTCGGCGCTGATCCTGGCCGGCGGTGCGGCCGGCGACCGATTCGGGCTGCGGCGTGCCTTCGTGGTCGGCATCGCGCTTTTCATCACCGCTTCGCTCGCCTGCGCGCTGGCGCCAAATCCGCTGGTGCTAATCGCGTTCCGCGCCATCCAGGGTATCGGCGCCGCCATCATGGTGCCGGGCAGCCTCGCCATCATCGCCAAGGCCTATCCTAAAAAGGAGCGTGGTCGGGCGATCGGCATCTGGGCGGCCGCCTCGGCGCTGACGACGGCGCTCGGTCCGGTGGTTGGCGGCTTCGTGCTGTCCACCTTCGGCAACGGCGTCTGGCGCGCCATCTTTGCCGTCAACCTGCCGCTCGGGCTGATTTCGATCTATCTGCTGCTCTTCAAAATCCCGGCTGACCAGCCGACTGAACAGCGCAGCCTCGATCTCGGGGGTGCCGGGCTCGCCACGCTCGCCTTCGGATCGCTGGCCTACGGACTTACGGCGATGAATGCCGAGGGAGGCGGGATGATGGCCGGGCCGGCGATCGTCGCCGGCGTGGTCCTGCTTTTCGCCTTCATCCTTTACGAGCGCTGGCAGCGTGAGCCGATGATCGATCTCGGCCTATTTCGTATCGGCGCTTTTGCCGGCGCCAATCTGGCGACCTTCTTCCTCTATTTCTCGCTCTCGGCGAACCTCTTCTACCTGCCGATGCTGCTGATCGCGGGCTGGGGACTGAGCTCGGCCGAGGTCGGCTTCATCTTCCTGCCGCTGTCGGCATCGATTGCGCTGCTGTCGGGTCCGGTCGGCCAGTGGTCGGACCGGATCGGTCCCCGCCTGCCGATCGCCGCCGGCAGCTTGATTGTCGCCGTCGCTTTTGCCGGCATGGCGCTCCTCGCCCATGCCGGCATCCACAATTTCTGGACCGGAATTTTCTCTCTGATGACCTTGATGGGGCTCGGCATGGCGCTGGTCGTGTCGCCGCTGTCGACCGCGATCATGACCTCCGTGGAGGACAAGGATACGGGCGCGGCGTCAGGCATCAACAACGCCGTCTCGCGCATCGGCGGACT
This sequence comes from Mesorhizobium sp. ORS 3428, assembly GCF_001854785.1. GTDB lineage: Bacteria > Pseudomonadota > Alphaproteobacteria > Rhizobiales > Rhizobiaceae > Mesorhizobium. Next base: position 3,286 of record NZ_MDFL01000140.1, on the reverse strand, counting down.
GATCGCGGTGGCGGYRATGGGTTCGCTCGCGGCTTTCGTCTATGCGCAAATCACCGGCAACCCTGCGGGCATCCCCGGTTTTGGCGAGCCGCCCCCGCCCGGACTCGCGGCCGATCTCGATGGGTTGAGGATTGCGGCAAGCGATTCGGCTTTTGCCGCGGTCGCCGGCCTGACCGCGCTGCTCTGCCTGCTGTCGTCGATCATCGCCTGGCTCACGGCGCCCGGGCAGGTGCTGCCCTGGCCGCAGCGCACGCGCGACTCGCAGGATTAGACAGTTCTTACACTATCCCGGGCGGAARATCGCTGCGCACTGTTCCTGGAATTGCTCAGTTGGGAAGCTGCGAATCGGTCTTGGCGCTGGCGACTTTCAGCGAATTCCCATCTTCCTGCTTCAGCAGGTCGTCGATGCGCTCGCGCTCGCGCTTGAAGGCGACGAGATCGTCGCCCTTCAGCACCTTGCCGACCGGCAGGCRCACACGCATCGAATCGACCTTGGTGCCGTTGACGATAWGCTCGTAGTGGAGATGCGGGCCGGTGGAGAGGCCCGTCTGGCCGAGATAGCCGATGACCTGGCCCTGGCGGACATGAACGCCAACGTCGATGCCTTTGGCGAAGGCGCTCTGGTGATTGTAGGAGGTCTCGTAGCCATTGGCGTGGCGAATGATGATCTGCTTGCCATAGCCGCCTGCCCAGCCGGCCTTCTCGACCACGCCGTTGCCGGCGGCGATGATCGGCGATCCGATCGGAGCCGCCCAGTCCGTGCCGGTATGCATGCGGACATAGCCGAGGATAGGATGCCGCCGCGCACCGAAGCCTGAGGTGAAGCGGCCATTGGGCAGCGGGTTGCGCAGCAGGAACTGCTTGGCGCTGCTGCCGTTCTCGTCGAAATAGTCRACGCTGCCGTCCTGCATCTGGAAGCGGTAGAAGTTCCGCGTCTGTCCACCGAAAGTCGCCGAGACATAAAGCAGCTCGGAATTGTCGGAGGTCTGGTCGTCGTTGTCAGGCTGCGAGAACAGGACCTCGAGCCGGTCGGACGGCGAAAGCCGCGACTGGAAATCGACATCCGAGGCGAGAAGCTTGATCAGCTTCTGGGTCATCGATTTCGACATGCCGTAGGAATAGGCGGCGCGATAGATGCCGTCATAGACGTTGGGCAGGTTGCCGCGCACCACCACTGGCTGCGAATCATCGAATGCCGTCAGTAATTCGGGATTGGGCTCCGGCTCCTGTGCCGGCACGAACTGCCCGCGATCGTCGAGCGCGATGGTAACGATGTGGGTGGTGYGGTCGTAAACGCTGGTGCGGACCACCTTGGCGATATCGCCGCGCACCTCCAGGCCGACGCGCAGCACCGTTCCGGCCTTGAGCGCCGTCGCGTTGAGCAGCTTGCCGATCGCCGCCGACATGCCGATGGCGTCATCGCCGGTGTAACCCGAATCGGCGAAGGCCTCTGCAATGTCCATATCATTGGTGAAAGGGATGATTTCCTCGGCAAAGGCCGGCGCCTGGTCGTCCGGCGTGGCGCGCGCGGCCACCGAAACATTCTCCGGCGTGATCTTGACGTCGTAGGATCCGGCCATGCTTTCGGCGAAGGCATCGCCGAACCGCTGCGGGTCGACATAATGAAGCGCTGCCACCTGAACGGCGCCGTCGCTCAAGCCGTTGCCGGCTTCGCGCACGACCTTTTCCACCTCGTCGGCGGAGAGGTCGCTCTTTTCGTCGAAGGATGCCGTCTCGATCGGAAAATCGACCGTCTTCAGGCTCATCTCGCTTTCGACCTTGGCGCCATAGATCTGGCCGGCGACCGCGGCGGCGGCCGGCTGGGCATTGTCGTCGTTGTCGTCGCCGAAGACCTGCAGCGGGTCGAATGGCGGGTAGGGACGGTTGGTGGTGTGGCCGGCCGCAAGCGCCATCTTGATCTGCACGAAGGGCATGGTGTGGATAACGTCGCGGTCGCCGACCTTGGTGACCATCGACACTTCCATGCGCCGACGATCCTTGGCGCGGGCGATCTGGCGCGGCGCGACCAGCCTGGTGGTCTTGGCCAGCTCGCCGGAATCGTCACTGCTGCTGGCGAGGCTGATGAGCTCGGCGATTTCCGGCGGCGTCGCAAGCTGCTGGCGCCCGTCTAGGGCCGCGAACAAGGCCACCCCCATCAGCACGCTCGAGGTCACGCCGGTCAGGAACGTGCCCGAAAGCCAACGCGCCGAGACCTCGCGGCGGTCAGGCGGACCGCTGCGGCCGTCCGCAATCAGCGGCGGCTCGTTGCCGAGTTCGGCTATGACATCTTCCGCGTCTGGCATCCAGAAAGGCTGCTTCTTCCCCGGGCGAAACGGCTTGTCGTTATTCGTTTCGGCCATGACATTTGCCTGCCGCGGCCTTTGAAGTCAAACGAAGCGGCAGTTTTCAGCCGATATCCCCACTCACGTCTCTTGCAAACGGCGCCCTTGTCACCTGTGGTCGAGGCTCTCGCGCGAACGCGTGCGCCTTCGTGATAGGTTCGGTTTCGAACCTCAATGCGGCGGCAATAGGGCTCGGTTAGGATGGCTGTGGACCTGCCGCAGGGGCAATTGTCAGGCGAAAGATAGCCGTCGAAAATTTCGTCGCAAAAAATTCAAAAAAGTTCGAAACCCTTGTTGACACTTCGAGCGGCCGCCGACTATATACGCCCCACCAACGACGGCGGCGACGCTGCTGGCGATAGAGAAGTTCGCTTCTGAGTTTCGCGAAGTTGGGACGAATTCAAGAGAGCCGCGTGAGCGACACTCGAAGGGCCCGGGAGCGGCAAGCGAAACRGGCCGTGACATTGCGTCTGCGATGTCAGTTCTTTGACAATTGAATATTGAAGAAAGAGAAACGTGGGCGGCAGAGTCCTGCTGAGCCGCTTATCCCGCCAGGGGTGAGCCGGTTCGAACGAGACTTTGRCGGATCACGTTTCGTGAGAATAAGATCTACCAGACGCTAGAAGCGTCTAGGTGTGAATGTTCTCGTCGATTCATGCGTGACCAAAAGCCAAATCAAAGTCTTATTAAACTTGAGAGTTTGATCCTGGCTCAGAACGAACGCTGGCGGCAGGCTTAACACATGCAAGTCGAGCGCGTAGCAATACGAGCGGCAGACGGGTGAGTAACGCGTGGGAATCTACCCATCTCTACGGAACAACTCCGGGAAACTGGAGCTAATACCGTATACGTCCTTTTGGAGAAAGATTTATCGGAGATGGATGAGCCCGCGTTGGATTAGCTAGTTGGTGGGGTAATGGCCTACCAAGGCGACGATCCATAGC
>NZ_MDFL01000139.1 GCF_001854785.1 Mesorhizobium sp. ORS 3428 | reverse complement strand
GCGAGATCGACTTGTCGGCCACCAGCATCATCGCCTCCAGCCGGCGCAGGTAGCGGTCGGTGCGCCAGTCCTTGGCGAGCTCGACGCAGGCGCGCGTCAACTGGTCCGGATATTGTTCGAGCTTGGCCTCGAGCCGTTCCAGGAGGGTGAAGGCATCGGCGGTGGCGCCGGCAAAACCGGCAATGACGCTGCCGCCCTTGCCRATGCGGCRCACCTTGCGGGCGTTGCCCTTCATGACRGTCTGGCCAAAGCTGACCTGGCCGTCGCCGGCGATCACAACCTTGTTGCCCTTGCGCACGCTGACGATGGTTGTGGCGTGCATGGTCAATTCATTCGACATTTGGTGCTCCGATTCGYGCTATCCCTTTGAAAGGCGATCGGCGCGGTACGAGTGACTTTGATTGCCATATGTATGCATGGGGCGAAGGTTTGCAAACCGCCCTTTCGGCTACGCCGATACCGCCCGGAATGGCAACTGGCAATCGCCGGATCATGCTGATAGAAGGCTTCCGTTTTCAAGCCCGTGCCACGGGACAAGGACCGCAAGGACTTAAATTATGCCGCCCCGTTCCRCCGAAATCAGCCGCAAGACCAAGGAAACCGAGGTTTCGGTGTCGGTGCATGTCGATGGCAAGGGCAAATCCGACATTTCGACGGGCGTCGGCTTCTTCGACCACATGCTCGACCAGCTTTCCCGCCATTCGCTGATCGACWTGACGGTGAAGGCGAAGGGCGATCTGCATATCGACGACCACCACACGGTCGAGGACACAGGCATCGCGATCGRCCAGGCGCTGAGCAAGGCGCTCGGCGAACGGCGCGGCATTATGCGCTATGCCTCGATCGACCTCGCCATGGACGAGACGCTGACCAGGGCGGCGATCGACGTTTCCGGCCGGCCCTTCCTGGTCTGGAACGTTTCTTTCTCCTCGCCCAAGATCGGTACCTTCGACACCGAACTGGTACGGGAGTTCTTCCAGGCGCTGGCGCAGAATGCCGGCATCACGCTGCATGTGACCAACCACCACGGCGCCAACAACCATCATATTGCGGAGACCTGCTTCAAGGCGGTGGCCAGGGTGCTGCGCGCGGCGCTGGAACCCGACCCGCRCCAGCCGGATGCGGTGCCGTCCACCAAGGGATCCCTGAAAGGATGACCCTATGGCCAGCTATGTCGTGATGGAGCCGCCTGCAGGCGGCGGAAACGCCGAAGCGACGGCCTTCGTGCGCGAYGGCTTCACCTGGCTCGGCTTCCTGGTTGCGCCGGTCTGGCTCGCGTGGCACCGGCTGTGGGTCGAGGCTCTGCTCGCTTTCGCGGTCATGGCGATCCTGTCGGTGCTTGGCGAAAGGCTGGGGATCGAATGGGTTGGATCGGCCCTTTCGCTGCTGGTCTCGCTCTATGTCGGGCTCGAAGGCCAGGGGCTGCGGATCTCGGCGCTGCGGCGCCGCGGCTGGCGCGAATGGGGCATAGTGGAGGCGGGCGACCGCGGCGACGCCGAAATCCGCCACGCCCTGGAAACCGATGAAGACGACGACGAGCCTGAACCGATGCCGCGCATCGTTCCCGATGCGAACCTGGCGCGCCCCGCCCAGACGGGCTTGGCGCTTGGACTGACCCACACGCCTGGAAGGCCCTGAGATGCGGGTTGCGATCATCGACTACGGGTCGGGCAATCTGCGCTCGGCGACCAAGGCCTTCGAGCGCGCCGCGCATGAGGCCGGAATTGCCGCGGCCATCGAGCTTACGGCTGACGCCGAACGGGTGCGCAGCGCCGACCGCATCGTGCTGCCTGGGGTCGGGGCCTATGCCGACTGCGCGGCGGGCCTGCACGCCGTCGCCGGCATGTGGGAAGCGGTGGAAGAGGCGGCCCTTCGCAAAGGACGGCCGTTCCTCGGCATCTGCGTCGGCATGCAATTGATGTCGGAACGCGGCCTCGAGAAGACGATCACCAGGGGTCTCGGYTGGATCGCCGGCGACGTCAAGGAAATCACCCCGAACGATCCGGCGCTGAAGATCCCGCAGATCGGCTGGAACACGATCGAGCTCACGCGCAAGCATCCGCTGTTTTCCGGCATCGAAACCGGTCCGAAAGGGCTGCATGCCTATTTCGTCCATTCGTACCATCTCGAGGCGAAAAATTCCGACGAGGTGCTGGCCGTCGCTGACTATGGCGGGCCGGTAACGGCAGCGGTTGCCCGCGACAACCTCGCCGGYACGCAGTTCCACCCCGAGAAAAGCCAGGCGCTCGGCCTGGCGCTGATCACCAATTTCCTGACGTGGAGGCCCTAGACATGAGCAAGAAGGGCTATTGGATCGCCATGATCGATGTCCGCGACCCGGGCGMCTACAAGAATTACATCGAGGCCAACGCAAAAGCCTTCGCCAAATATGGCGCCAAGTTTCCGGTCCGGGCCGGACGCTACACAAGTCCCGAGGGGCCGACGGGGAACCGCCATGTGGTGGTTGAGTTTGACTCCTACGAAACGGCGCTCGCCTGCTATGAGTCGCCGGAGTACCAGCAAGCCCTGAAATTCCGGCTGGCGGCGTCGACCGGCAATTTCGTCATCGTCGAGGGCGCCTGACCGTGATCCTGTTTCCCGCGATCGACCTCAAGGATGGCAAATGCGTGCGCCTGAAGCATGGCGACATGGCGACCGCCACGATCTACAACGATGATCCGGCCGCCCAGGCGAGAGCCTTCGAGGAGCAGGGCTTCGAATGGCTGCACGTCGTCGACCTCAACGGCGCCTTCAAGGGCCAGAGYGTCAATTCAGCGGCTGTCGGCGCCATCCTCAAGGCGACGAAGAACYCGGTGCAGCTCGGCGGCGGCATCCGCACGCTGCCGCAGATCGAGGACTGGCTGGATCGCGGCCTGGCGCGCGTCATCCTGGGCACGGTGGCGGTGCGCGAACCCGAGCTGGTGAAGGAAGCCTGCAGGGCGTTCCCCGGCAGGATAGCGGTCGGCATCGACGCCAAGGGCGGCAAGGTGGCCGTCGAGGGCTGGGCCGAGGCCTCGGAGCTCGGCGTCATCGAGCTGGCGAAGAAATTCGAGGGCGCAGGCGTCGCCGCCATCATCTACACCGACATCGACCGCGACGGGGTGCTTTCCGGCATCAACTGGGATTCGACGATCACCCTCGCCGAGGCGGTGACGATCCCGGTGATCGCCTCCGGCGGACTGGYCTCGATCGCCGATATCGTGCGCATGACGATGCCCGACGCCAAGAGGCTGGAAGGCGSGATCTCCGGCCGGGCGCTCTATGACGGACGCATCGACCCGGCGGAAGCGCTGGCGATACTGCGGGGCGAACGGACGGAGGCAGGAGCGTGAACGTCTCGATCATCCTGGCGCCTTACGACAGCGGCCACTATCACGGCGGCTGCGGGCAGGGCCCCGACGCGCTGATCTCGGGCGGACTGGCCGAGGCGCTGAAGCTCGCCGGCCACGAAGTCGTCGTGCACGACATCGGAAGGGTAAGCGAGGAGGAAGACGAGCGCGAGATCGCAACCGGATTTGCGGTTTGCAACGCCGTGTGCGGCGAAGTCCGTATCGCGCTGGACAACGGTCGATTCCCCATCGTGCTGGCAGGCAATTGCCTGACCAGCGCCGGCTCGGTCGCCGGCGAAGGCGCCGATGCCATCATCTGGGCCGACCAGCATGGCGACCTCAACACACCCGATAGCTCTACCTCCGGCTTTCTCGACGGCATGGCGCTGGCAACCGTGCTTGGCCTCTGTTGGCGGCCGATGGCGGCGCAGATTCCAGGYTTCAAGGCAATCGATCCGGCCCGCTRCATTCTGGTCAACGCGCGCGACCTCGACCCGGCTGAGAAAGAGCGTCTGGAGCTGTTGCCCATCATCCGCACCGAATGCCCGGACTGGGGCGCTGCCGCCGAGAAGCTGAAGGCCACCGGCGCCGAGCGGATCCACCTGCATATCGATCTCGACATCCATGACCCRGAGGAGCTGCAGGCCAATCGCTATGCCGCGCCCGGCGGCCCTTCGCCGGAGCAGATGCGCGCGGCGATGTGCGGTCTTGCCGGCCCGCTGACCATCGCCGGCCTCACCATTTCCGCCTATGATCCGGCCTTCGACGCCAAGGGCGACGTGCCGCCGCTGGTCGGCGAGCTGGTCGTTGACCTGCTCTCGTCCATGGAGGGCAAGTGATGCTGAAGGCGCGCGTCATCCCCTGCCTCGACGTCAAGAACGGCCGTGTCGTCAAGGGCGTCAATTTCGTCGATCTGGTCGATGCCGGTGATCCGGTCGAGGCCGCCAAGGCCTATGACGCGGCCGGCGCCGACGAGCTCTGCTTCCTCGACATCACCGCGTCGTCGGACAATCGCGAGACGATCTTCGACGTCGTCGCCCRCACGGCCGAACAATGCTTCATGCCGCTCACCGTCGGCGGCGGCGTGCGCCAGGTGGCCGACATCCRAAAGTTGCTTCTGGCGGGTGCCGACAAGGTGTCGATCAACACCGCAGCGGTGAAGAATCCGGATTTCGTCGCGGAAGCGGCCGACAAGTTCGGCAACCAGTGCATCGTCGTCGCCATCGACGCCAAGAAGGTATCGGCGCCCGGCGATGCCGACCGCTGGGAGATCTTCACCCATGGCGGGCGCGAAAAGACCGGCATCGACGCAGTCGAATTCGCCAAACAGATGGTCGATCGCGGCGCGGGCGAGATCCTGCTGACCTCGATGGACCGCGACGGCACCAAGGCCGGCTACGACATCGCGCTGACACGCGCCATCGCCGACGCGGYGCGCGTGCCGGTCATCGCTTCGGGCGGCGTCGGAACGCTCGACCACATGGTCGAGGGCATTCGCGACGGCCATGCAGGCGCCGTACTTGCCGCCTCGATCTTCCATTTCGGCACCTACACCATCGCCGAGGCCAAGGCGCATATGGCGAGCGCCGGCCTGCCGATGCGGCTGGACTCAGCCGTCCATCGGGCTTAAAGCATGATCTCGAAAAGTGGGAACCGGTTTTCGCAAAAGATCTTGCTTAAACAAGCAGATAGATGACTGCCATGGCGCAATTTTCGCTCGCCGAGCTGGAAACGATCATCCACCAGCGCGCCCATTCGGGCGACCCGGAGTCGTGGACGGCGAAGCTGTTCGCCAAGGGCATGGACAAGGCGGCGCAGAAGCTCGGCGAGGAAGCCGTGGAGGCCGTGATCGCCGCCATTCGCGGCGACAGGCAGGCCCTCGTTTCGGAAAGTGCTGATCTTCTATATCATTGGCTGGTCGTCCTCGGCATTGCGGGCATTCCGCTTGACGACGTGCTGAAGGAGCTCGAGCGCCGCACCGGCCGCTCGGGCATCGCCGAGAAGGCGTCCCGGCCGCGGGCTGATTAGAAGAGACGGATAGAGCATGATGTCGCCCGAAAACCGCTTCACACTTTTCGGCATCATGCTCTAGGAGGGCAGGAGACTCGATGGACCAGCTCGCTCCGACCGAGAAGTATTCCCCCTACCGCTTCTTCTCGGCCGAGCAATGGTCACAGTTCCGCGCCGATACGCCGCTGACGCTCACCGAGGACGAGATCGACCGGCTGCGGTCCCTCAACGACCCCGTCGACCTCGAAGAGGTCAAGCGCATCTACCTGTCGCTATCCCGCCTGCTCTCGGCGCATGTCGAGTCGAGCCAGCTTCTGTTTAGGCAGCGTCAGGCCTTTTTCAACGCGCAGGACGTGGTCAAGACGCCGTTCATCATCGGCATCGCCGGCTCGGTTGCAGTCGGCAAATCGACCACGGCGCGCGTGCTCAAGGAATTGCTGGCGCGGTGGCCGTCCAGCCCGAAGGTCGATCTCATCACCACCGACGGCTTCCTCTTGCCCAACGAGATCCTGCGCCGCAACAATCTGATGGAGCGCAAGGGCTTYCCCGAAAGCTACGACGTCGRCGCGCTGCTGAGGTTCCTGTCCGGCATCAAGTCGGCGCAGCGCAATGTCCGCGCGCCGGTCTATTCGCACCTGACCTATGACGTCATTCCTGGCGAATTCGTCACCATCGACAGGCCGGACATACTGATCTTCGAAGGCATCAATGTTCTGCAGCCGGGCAAATTGCCGAAGGACGGCAAGATCGTGCCGTTCCTGTCGGATTTCTTCGACTTCGCCATCTACATCGATGCCGACGAGAAGCTGATCCACCAATGGTACATCCAGCGCTTCATGCGCTTGCGCGAGACCGCCTTCCGCAATCCGGACTCCTTCTTCCACCGCTACTCGCAGCTTTCGGAAGATGCCGCGCGCGCTATTGCCGAAGGCCTGTGGACCAATATCAACCTGAAGAACCTGCGCGACAACATCCTGCCGACGCGGGCGCGGGCCGACCTCATCCTGCGCAAGGGCACCAACCACCTGGTCGAGGAAGTGGCGCTCAGGAAACTGTGAAATTTCCGCGCATACCTTAAAGCCATCTTAACCCCGGCGTTTCTATTGTCGTGCCCGGTCGGCGGGCTTGGGCAGGCAATGAACGCGCCATTTCTTCACATCGATCGCACGACGCCGGATCGTCTCACCGGTCCGAAGAGCGGCGTGGCGACGATCGCGCTGATCGTACCGGTCCACAATGAGGAAGCCGCAGTAGCGCCGTTTCTGGGAGCCGTGCGCGAGACCGTCGACCCGCTGYGCGAGCGTGGCACCACCTTCGAGTTCATCTTCGTCAATGACGGCAGCAGCGACGCGACGCTGGAGCGGCTTGTCGAGGCGCAGCGCGCCGACGCCCGCATCAGCGTCATCGACCTTTCGCGCAATTTCGGCAAGGAAGCGGCGCTGACGGCCGGGCTCGACGCATGCGATGCGGACGCGGCGATACCGATCGACGTCGATCTGCAGGATCCGCCGCACGTCATCCCGCTGCTCATCGAAAAATGGCGCGAAGGCTATGAGGTCGTCCTTGCCAGGCGCGCGGACCGGTCGAGCGACAGTTTCCTCAAACAGCGTTCCGCCTCGCTGTTCTACCGCGTGCACAATTGGATCGCGCAACAGAAGATCCCGGATGATGTCGGCGACTTCCGGCTGATCGACCGCAAGGTGATCGACGCGCTGCGTTCCCTGCCGGAGCGCAGGCGTTTCATGWAGGGTCTGTTCGCCTGGGTCGGCTTCCGCACCGCGACGGTCGAGTATGTGCGCGRCCAGCGCGTCGCCGGCCAGTCGAAATTCTCCGGATGGCGGCTGTGGAACTTCGCGCTGGAAGGCATCACCAGCTTCTCCACCGTGCCGCTCGAAATTTGGACCTATGTCGGAGCGGCGATCTCCGCCCTTTCCTTCCTCTATGGGCTGCTTATCATCGCCAAGACAATGATCCTCGGCATCGATGTGCCCGGCTATGCGTCGTTGCTGGTCAGCGTCCTTTTTCTCGGCGGCATCCAGCTGCTGGGGATCGGCATCATCGGGCAATATCTCGGCAGGGTCTATGCCGAGATCAAGCAGCGTCCAATCTATATCGTGCGCCGCGTGTTCGAGGGTGGGGCCTGATGGAACTCGATGCCTATCGCAACATGGCGGYAACCGAAGACGAGCACTGGTGGTTCTGCGGCCRCCGCGCTATCGCCGATGCGGTCATCCGCGGACTTGCGCTGCCCGGCGGCGCGCAAATCCTCGAGATCGGCGCCGGCACCGGCGGCAATATTGCCATGTTGGAGCAGTTCGGTGCCGTCACCGCGGTGGAGATGAGCGACCTCGCGCGGCAGATCGCGCGCGAGAAGACCGGCCGCGACTTCCTTGCCGGATATCTTCCCGACAACTTGCCCGTGGCGCCTGCGAGCTTCGACCTCATCTGTCTGTTCGACGTRCTTGAGCATGTCGCGGAGGATGAGGCATCGTTGGCGGCGATCAGACAGATGCTGAAGCCAAACGGCAGGGTCGTTCTCACTGTGCCCGCGCATCAATGGCTCTGGAGCACGCATGATGTCGGACTGCATCACATGCGGCGCTACTCGCGCAATCTRCTGAAAGCGCGCATCGAGCAGGCAGGATACCGGATCGAGAAGCTGAGCTACACGAACGCGGCGCTGTTTCCGGTGGCGGCGCTTGCCCGCCTTGCCGATCGTCTGCGCCGCTCCAACACCGCATCAGGRCAGGCAATGCCGCCGAAGCCRATCAATGCTGCGATGAAAGCGCTGTTTTCGGYGGAAAGCCGGATACTGCCGAATTCCGAACTGCCCTTCGGAGTCTCGCTGCTTGCGGTATTCGGCAAAGACGCGGCTTCCGACGCTCAACCCGCCGACACCAGGGTGGCGGCCTGACCCCCGGATGCTGAATATGCTGCGCCACTACCGGCTTTCACGTTTCGCTGTGATCGRCATGGCGGCGACGCTGATCTACGGCGGCTGCGCGTTGCTGCTGTCGGGAGGTGCCACCGGTGCGGCCCTGTTGCCGGCGATGCCTGCATCCATCGTCGCCTATGCGGTAGCCGGCCTGTTTTCTTATGCCGGGCATAAATATTTCACCTTTGTTTCGGCAGGTGCCCACGCCTTCGAACTGCCGCGCTTCCTGCTGCTCAACGCTGCGGGCCTGGCCATCGCCATCGCCTTGCCCGGACTGCTGGCTGGAAGGCTGGGCATGCCCGCGGCAGTGGCCGTCCTGCTCACCTGCATCGCCGTGCCGCTCGTGAACTACATCGTGCTCGGCCGCTGGGTGTTCCGGAATGTCTAGGGCGGAATATTTCGGCAAGCCGGTGACGACTATGGGCCTGTCGCTGCGGCCGGCACGGCTGACGGCCATACCGCTTTTCCTGACGCTGGCGGTCGTCGGCTACGCGTCATGGCTGGCGATTGCCATCGTACCGACCAATGTCGACGTGTCGTGGCTGCTGGTCGTCTGCGATCGGTTGCTCAAAGGTGAGCATCTTCATACCGATGTCATGGAGATCAATCCGCCCTTCTCGATCTGGCTCTACATGCCGTTCATGCTGCTGGAGCGGTTGACCGGCGTGCGGGCCGAACTCTGGCTGACCCTCGGCATGGTCGGCCTGGCACTGGCGAGCCTCGCCTTCTCGGCCCGAATCCTCGTGCGTGCCGATCCAGCCTATCTGCGGMCTCGCGCCGTATGGRCATTGCCGGCGGTGYTCTTCCTCATCCTCTGTTTTCACCCCGGTGAGTTCGGCCAACGCGAACACTTCGCCACGGTCGCGATCTTGCCCTGGATTGCGCTTCAATGCGCCCGTCAGCGCAGCCCCGGATATGCCGCAGGCGCTGGATGGGAACATGTCGTCGCGGGCCTGTGCGCGGCCGCCGTGGTCATGGTCAAACCGCCRCATTTCGCGCTGGCCCYTGCATTGCCGGCCGCCTGCCTGGCCATCGCGCGCCGCTCCGCCAGGCCGCTGCTCGTCACGGAGAACATCCTCGGCGCTGCGATCGTTRCTCTCTACGTCGGCTATGTCCTGCTTTTCCAGGCCGAGTTCGTGACCGACATCCTGCCCTTTGCGAGAGACGTCTATCTACCGGTGCGAGAGCCACTGTTGGCGCTTCTGTTGAACTGGCCGCGGTGGCTGCTGTTTCTGGCAGGCGCGACCGTCCTTCTGGCGGGCGGTCCCGGGCGGATGCATTGGGATGCGAAGATCCCGCTGCTCGCGGCGCTGGGATTCTTGCCGGCCTTCCTGGCCATGGGCAAGGGCTGGCCGAACCATGCCCTGCCGATGATAGTGCTTGGCATTGTCGCCTTCGTCGTGCAGCTTCTGTATGTCGAGGATTTCCGCCGGCTGACGCCCGTCAACAGAATTGCCGCGGTTTTCGGCTGCTTTGTGGTGCTGCAAATCGCGACCAGCATCCAGTGGTTCATGCTGACCGCCGACAATGGCGCCCTCGAGCGGACGATCGCCTCGATCCAGCGGGTCGATCAAAGGCCGACGATCGTCTCCCTTGCAGCTCGGCTGCAGGCGGCRCATCCGCTCGCCCGGCGGGTCGACGGCAATTTCGTCTCGCGTTACCCGGCCGCGTGGGCGGTCTACAACGCCAACACGCTCGCCGAAGCAGCCGACGATCCCGGGGAGCGACGCCGGCTTGCAGGCATCCGAGACGATCTGATCGGGCAGCTTGCGTCGGAGATCGCCACCAAGAAACCGGACATCGTGCTCTATAGCGCAGAGACCGGGCGGGACTGGGATGATCTGATGCTGCACGATCCGAGGATTGCGCTCGAACTGCAGCAATACGAGGTCCTCCATCGCGAGCCGGAGGTGACGGTGTATTTGCGCAAAGGCGTGCGGCTGCAGCCAGTTGCGGGGACGGTTGCGGTCGAGGCGAAGAGCCAGTCCGTTGGCCCCAGCCAACTCACCGATCCTGGTTCTCGGTTGGAGGCACCGTCACCCGCCGCAGCGTCAGATTGATCCGGCCGCCATTCTTCAACAGCGCCGAGGTCGACGGGTAGATGCGGTCGACACCGTGGAAACAGAGGCGCCCCTCGCCGCCGAGGACCACGACATCGCCGCTCTTCAGCCTGAATGACTTGGTGGCTCCGTCGCGCGAGGTCTGGCCGACGCGGAAGAGRCAGTCGTCGCCAAGCGACACCGAGACGACGGGTGYTGCGAAATCCTGCTCGTCGCGGTCCTGGTGCAGGCCCATCCTGGCTTCGCTCGAATAGAAGTTGACCAGGCAGGCCTCCGGCGGATGCGGATAGGCCGAAACCTCGCGCCACAATTGCAGCAATGCCTCCGGGATCGGCGGCCAGGGCTCGCCCGTCACCGGGTGCGTCGGCTGGTAGCGGTAGCCACGCTCCCTGTCGGTCACCCAGCCGAGGGCGCCGCAATTGGTCATGCGCACGCTCATTTCCTTGCCGCTGCGCGGCATGGCCGGCACGTAAAGCGGTGYGGCCTGAACGACGCGCCTGATCTCCTCGACCAGCGCTTCCTGGGCGGGGCGTGCAATGTAGCCCGGCATGTGGCGGACGCCCTTGGGCAGAACGAGCATGAATTCTATCCGATCGGTTCGCCCGAGCATGCCACCTCAGGGACGGCTCCGCGACCCGAAAGCGGTCGCTGATCAGATCTCGGGCCTTAAAGCGCGTCGCGTCGAAACGGGTTCGAGCAACGCGCTTTAGGTCTTTGTCTCATGCATGTCGTTTCCCAAACCGCTGCACATTTTTGGGCGACATGCGTTAGTCGCTATCGACCCGGCCGCGCAGCTTCTTCACTGTCGAGCGGCCGGCCTTGGTCTTGAGGCGGCGCTCGACGGCGCCTTTCGAAGGCTTCGTTTTCTTGCGTGGCGGCGGCGGYGGTTCGGCCGCCTTGGCGACCAGTGCCGTCAATCTTGCCCGCGCGTCGGCCCGGTTCTGCTCCTGGGTGCGGAAGCGGCCGGCCTCGATGACGATAACGCCATCCTTGGTGGCGCGCTGGCCGGCAAGCTTGATGGCGCGCTCGCGCACGCGCTCCGACAACCCGGCAGCATTCGCCGCGTCGAAGCGCAGCTGCACGGCCGTCGCCACCTTGTTGACGTTCTGGCCGCCCGGGCCTGATGAGCGGATGAAATCCTCATGCAGGTCATCCGGATGGATGACCGCGTCATTGGCGATGATGATCCTGTCGTCGGCACTCATGCGCGCAGTCATGACGCGGCGGCGGCAAAAAGAAAAGGCCCGGCGGAAGCCGGGCCGAGGGCAAGGAACGCGTCGATATTATTCGGCCGCCTCCTGCAGGCGCGGAGCCGCGCCGAGGATGGCCGCGTCGACATGCGTTTCGAATTTCTCGAAATTGACGGCGAACATATTGACCAGCTTCGAAGCCTGCCGGTCATAGGCCGCCTTGTCGGCCCAGGTCGAGCGCGGATCCAGGATGGCGCCGTCGACGCCCGGAACCACCACCGGGACCTCGAAGCCGAAATTGGCGTCGGTGCGGAATTCGGCGGCATTGAGCGAGYCGTCGAGGGCGGCGCCAAGCAGGGCGCGCGTCACCCTGATCGGCATGYGGCGGCCGGTGCCGTAGGCGCCGCCGGTCCAGCCGGTGTTGACCAGCCAGCAATCGACGCCGTGGCCGGYGATCAGCTGGCGCAGCAAATTGCCGTATTCCGACGGATGGCGCGGCATGAAGGGCGCGCCGAAGCAGGTCGAGAACGTCGCCTCAGGTTCGGTGACGCCCTTCTCGGTTCCGGCGACCTTGGCGGTATAGCCGGAAAGGAAATGGTACATCGCCTGCGCCGGGCTTAATCTGGCGATCGGCGGCATGACGCCGAAGGCGTCGGCCGTCAGCATGATGATGTTCTTCGGGTGGTCGGCGCGGCCGGTCCGTGAGGCATTGGGGATGTAGTCCAGCGGATAGGCGCAGCGGGTGTTCTCGGTCAGGCTGCCGTCGTCGAAATCCGGCATGCGATCGGCGTTCAGAACCACATTCTCCAGCACGGTGCCGAAGCGCTGCGTGGTGGCGAAGATCTCCGGCTCGGCCTCGGCCGACAGCCTGATCGTCTTGGYGTAGCAGCCGCCTTCGAAATTGAAAATGCCGTGCGGACCCCAGCCATGCTCGTCGTCGCCGATCAGCGTGCGCGACGCATCGGCCGACAGCGTCGTCTTGCCTGTCCCGGACAGGCCGAAGAAGACGGCGGTGTCGCCGGCGGGTCCCTCATTGGCCGAGCAATGCATCGGCATCACGCCCTTTTCCGGCAGCAGGTAGTTCAGCATCGTGAACACCGACTTCTTCATCTCGCCCGCGTAGGACGTGCCGCCGATCAGCACGATCTTGCGAGTCAGGTCGACCGCGATAACCGTCCCGGAGCGGGTGCCGTGGCGAGCCGGGTCGGCGCGGAAGGACGGCAGGTCGATGATCGTCATCTCCGGCAGGAAGCGTTCCAGCTCGGCGGCCCGCGGGCGGATCAAGAGATTGCGGATGAACAGAGAGTGCCAGGCGAATTCGGTGACGACCCTGACCGGCAGCTGCAACCCGGCGTCGGCGCCGCCGACGAGATCCTGTACATAAAGGTCCTTGCCAAGCGCATGGGCGCGAAAATCTCCAAGCAGCGTCTCGAACTGCACCGGCGAGATCGCCTTGTTGTTGTCCCACCAGACATGCGGGGCGGTGCTGTCGTCGCGCACGATGAACTTGTCCTTGGGCGAACGGCCGGTGTGCTGGCCTGTCTCGGCAACCAGCGCCCCTTGCGCCGTCAGTTTCGCCTCGCCGCGGCGGAGCGCTTCCTCGTAGAGCTCGGCGGCAGCGAAATTGTAACGCACCGTGCCGGTTGTCTTCAGGCCGATGGCGTCAATGGCGCAATCGGGGTTGCGTTTGCCGGCTTCCGACATCAAAATTTCCTCTCTGGATTTGGCCGCACTCGTCCGGTGGGTTCCGGAGCCCGCAAAGGGGCTGATAGCTTCAGAACCAGAAAAACCGAATGATATCAAATCATTAATCGATTTAAAAAATTTGAAAGTTGTTTAAATCGTTTATATGTGCGAAAAACCACAGAGGTTGCCCAGAGGATTGACGGGCTTTGTCTGTCCAATCCCCGAGTCGGGTGCGATCGTATGTAGCGGCAGGCCGACCGTGACTTCGGAGAGGGCCCATGCCACATTTTGTACCCAATTTGTCCACAAAAGCCCCTTCTCGACGACAGAAGGGACAGCTCATGAGGRAGCCGCTTGAAATGGCAACTATCGCGCTTGTCGATGACGACCGCAACATCCTGACTTCGGTGTCGATCGCGCTCGAATCCGAGGGCTACCGGGTCGAAACCTATACAGATGGTGCGTCGGCGCTGGAAGGCTTGGCGGCTCGGCCGCCGAACCTCGCCATCCTCGACATCAAGATGCCACGCATGGACGGCATGGAGCTGTTGCGCCGGATGCGCCAGAAATCCGACCTGCCGGTGATATTCCTGACCTCGAAGGATGACGAGATCGACGAACTTTTCGGCCTCAAGATGGGCGCCGACGACTTCATCCGCAAACCGTTCTCGCAGCGCCTGCTGGTCGAGCGCGTGCGGGCGGTGCTGCGCCGCACCAGCGCCCGCGAGGCGGCCGCCAAGGCGCCCAGCCAGCAGGCCCGCTCGCTCGAACGCGGCCAGCTGGTGATGGACCAGGAGCGGCACACCTGCACCTGGAAGGGCGAGCCGGTGACGCTGACGGTGACGGAGTTCCTGATCCTGCATTCGCTGGCGCAGCGCCCCGGCGTGGTAAAAAGCCGTGATGCGCTGATGGATTCGGCCTATGATGAGCAGGTCTATGTTGACGACCGCACCATCGACAGCCACATCAAGCGGCTGCGCAAGAAGTTCAAGGCCGTCGACGACGACTTCGAGATGATCGAAACCCTTTACGGAGTCGGATACCGGTTCCGGGAAGCATGAGTTGATGCATGTCGCCCAAAAATGCGCAGCCGGTTTTGGGGCAACGACATGCATAGGAACAGGCCGGGAGCTGCTATTCGATGGCAGTTGAGATAGAGCGAGGCAGGCGGGCGGGCATGGCGAAGCGCCCGCCACGGATCGTCCCCGCATTCGTGTCGAAGATCACGGTGCCGATGCGCCGGTTCCTCGGCCATCACGTCTTCTCCAGCCTGACGCGGCGCATCCTGTTCCTCAACCTGGCCGGCCTCGCCGTGCTGGTCACCGGCATCCTCTACCTCAACACCTTCCGCGACGGGCTGATCGACGCCCGCGTCGAAAGCCTGATGACACAGGGCGAGATCATCGCCGGCGCGATCGCGGCCTCGGCGACGGTCGAGACCGACTCGATCAGCATCGATCCGGAAAAGCTGCTCGAGCTGCAGGCCGGCGAAAGYCTGGGCCCGGGCTCCGACCAGCTCGACAATCTCGACTTCCCRATCAATCCCGAGCGCGTGGCGCCGGTGCTGAGACGGCTGATCTCGCCGACCCGCACGCGCGCCCGCATCTATGACCGCGACGCAAACCTTTTGCTCGWTTCGCGCCATCTCTATTCGCGCGGACAGATCCTGCGCTACGACCTGCCGCCCGTCGATGACGAGCAGCCGGACCTTCTGGAGCGCGTCGAGAAATTTGTCTTCGACTTTTTCCGCAACAAGGATCTGCCGGTCTATCACGAGCAGCCGGGCGGCAATGGCGCGGCCTTCCCCGAAGTGGTCAAGGCGCTGACCGGCAGTCCCTCCACCATCGTGCGGGTGAGCGAGCAGGGCGAGCAGATCGTCTCGGTCGCGGTGCCGATCCAGCGCTTCCGCGCCGTRCTCGGCGTGCTGATGCTGTCGACCGAGGGCGGCGACATCGACAAGATCGTCGCGGCCGAACGCAAGGCAATCCTGCGCGTGTTCGGCATCGCGGCCCTCGTCACCGCCATACTCTCACTGCTTTTGGCCTCCACGATCGCCAATCCGCTGCGGCGGCTTTCCGCCGCCGCCGTGCGGGTGCGGCGCGGCGTCAAGAGCCGCGAGGAGATCCCGGACTTTTCCGATCGTCAGGACGAGATCGGCAACCTGTCGATCGCCGTGCGCGACATGACCAATGCGCTCTATGCCCGCATCGAGGCGATCGAGAGCTTCGCCGCCGACGTTTCGCATGAGCTCAAGAATCCGCTGACCTCGCTACGCAGCGCGGTCGAAACGCTGCCGCTGGCGAAGAATGATACCTCACGCGCTCGCTTGATGGAGATCATCCAGCACGATGTTAAGCGGCTCGATCGGCTGATCACGGACATTTCGGATGCTTCCCGCCTCGACGCCGAGCTCGCGCGGGAAGACGCGACCACCGTGGACCTGAAGACGTTCATCACCGACCTCATCGCGGTCTCGCGCGAGACGACGCGCAACAAGAAGGCGGTCCAGATCGAATTCAAGGTCGCAAAGCTGCCGCAAGGCGTCAAAGGCTATGTCGTCGTCGGCCATGACCTCAGGATCGGCCAGGTCGTCACCAACCTGATCGAGAACGCCCGCTCCTTCGTTCCCGAGGAGCATGGCCACATCACGATCTCGCTGGCCCGCGCCGGCAAGTTCAACATCGTCACTGTCGACGACAACGGCCCGGGCATCAGGGCCGAGAAGATCGATCGCATTTTCGAGCGCTTCTATACCGACCGGCCCGCCGGCRAGGCTTTCGGCCAGAATTCCGGCCTTGGCCTGTCGATCAGCCGCCAGATCGTCGAGGCGCATGGCGGCACGCTGACGGCGGAAAACATCCCCGGCACCAAGCCCGGCGAGATCAAGGGCGCGCGCTTTGTGGTGACCCTGCCGGCCGAAGGCTGATCGCAGGCCCAGGGATACGATTTCAAGACACGACCATGCCCGACCCTACCGTGAAGCCTGAAAACATCCACGGGACGGCGATCCTCATCGGCGAGCGCGGCGTGCTCATCACCGGGCCGTCGGGCGCCGGCAAGACAACTCTGGCGCTGACGCTGATCGATCATTGCCGGGCGCGCGGGCTGTTCTCGCGGCTGATCAGCGACGATCGGCTGCTTGCCACCGCGCATCAAGGACGGCTGGTCTGCCGGGCGCCGGCCACCATCGCCGGCCTCGCGGAGGTGCCGGGCTTCATTCCGAGCCCGCTGCCGTTCGAGCCGGGCGGTGTGATCGACCTTCATATCCGGCTGGTGCCGAAGAAAGAAATGGCCCGTTTCCAGGAAGAGATCAGCGAGCCGGTCGCGGGCTGCCCGGTGCCGCGCATAGATCTGGCCGAGCGCAATGCCGTCACCGCCCTGCCGGCCGTGATGGCGCGGCTGTCGATACCGCCTTTTTTATGATCCGCCCGGGGTTTTTTGCTRCAATGCGTCAAAATGGCTCGGGCCGTCGCAATTTTGGGCTTGTCAACCGGCCGCACGTCGACAAGATAGCGCTCCCGCYGCCTTGAATGGCCGGCGAAGATAAGAAACGCCAGTGAAGCGGCGATGACGGGAGCCACCAGAGAATGATTGGACTCGTGCTCGTGACGYACGGTCAACTCGCCACCGAGTTCCGACATGCCGTGGAACATGTGGTGGGGCCACAAGACAATTTCGAAACCGTGGCGATCGGTGCCGACGACGACATGGAGAAGCGCCGGGCCGACATCGTCGACGCGGTCGCGCGCGTCGATACCGGGGCCGGCGTGATCGTGCTTACCGACATGTTCGGCGGCACGCCTTCCAACCTCGCCATATCGGTGATGGAATCCGGCCGCACCGAGGTTATCGCGGGCATGAACCTGCCGATGCTGATCAAGCTCTCCTCGGTCCGCAAGGGCGACAACATGGCCGTGGCGCTCGACGAGGCGCAGGCTGCGGGTCGCAAATACATCAACGTCGCCAGCCAGCTTCTGAGCAGCAAATGAACGACCAGGYGCCGGACAAGCACGAGGTGGTGCGCGAGTTCCCGATCGTCAACCAGCGCGGCCTGCACGCGCGCGCCTCGGCCAAGTTCGTCCAGGTCGCCAGCGGCTTCGATGCCACCATCCATGTCGAGAAGGACGGGGTGAAGGTCGRCGGCACGTCGATCATGGGCCTGATGATGCTGGCGGCAAGYCCTGGCTATTCGATCCGCGTCACCGCCATAGGGCCCGAAGCYRCCCCGGCCATGGACGCGCTGGAGCAGCTGGTCGCCTCGCGCTTCGGCGAGGAAATCTGAACTTCTTTGCCTTGGTGCATGTCCTAACCCCAAATCCGCTRCACAGTTTTGGGCGACATGCTGTTTTGTCTGTGCATGTCGCGTTCCCAAAACCGCTGCACACTTTTGGGCGACATGCTGCTTTGTCTGTGCATGTCGCGTCCCCAAAAACCGCTGCACAGTTTTGGGCGACATGCACTGGCCCCGAAGACATGCACGAATAAAGATTTCTTTATATCCCATTGTCGTTTGGCGGCCGATCTGYTAGTCAGGCCGGCAAATCCGCGCCCCTCCATGCGCCGTCCCCGGCGCGGCGCGGTTTGAGACAATCACACCGGAGCACTGCCATGACGGGTAGCAAGGACTATGTGGTCGCCGACATCTCGCTTGCCGGCTGGGGCCGCAAGGAGATCGAGATCGCCGAAACCGAAATGCCGGGCCTGATGGCCTGCCGCGAGGAATTCGGCGACAAGAAGCCGCTCAAGGGCGCGCGCATCTCCGGCTCGCTGCACATGACGATCCAGACGGCGGTGCTGATCGAGACGCTGAAGGCGCTGGGCGCCGATATCCGCTGGGCGTCCTGCAACATCTTCTCCACCCAGGATCATGCCGCCGCGGCCATCGCCGAGGCCGGCATCCCGGTGTTCGCCATCAAGGGCGAGTCGCTCGAAGACTATTGGGAATACACCGACCGGATCTTCCAGTGGGCCGATGGCGGCAGCTCCAACATGATCCTCGACGACGGTGGCGACGCCACCATGTATATCCTGCTGGGCGCCCRCGCCGAGGCCGGCGAGGACGTGCTGTCYAATCCCGGCAGCGAGGAGGAAGAGATCCTGTTCGCYCAGATCGAGAAGCGCATGAAGGCGTCGCCGGGCTTCTTCGCCAAGCAGAGGGAAGCAATCCGGGGCGTCACCGAAGAGACGACAACCGGCGTCAACCGGCTCTACCAGCTGCAGAAGAAGGGCCTGCTGCCGTTCCCGGCAATCAACGTCAACGACTCCGTCACCAAGTCGAAGTTCGACAACAAATACGGCTGCAAGGAATCGCTGGTCGACGGCATCCGCCGCGGCACCGACACGATGATGGCCGGCAAGGTCGCCGTGGTCTGYGGCTATGGCGACGTCGGCAAGGGCTCGTCGGCCTCGCTGCGCGGCGCCGGCGCCCGCGTCAAGGTGACCGAGGTCGACCCGATCTGCGCGCTGCAGGCGGCGATGGACGGCTACGAGGTGGTGACGCTGGAAGAGGCAGCCCCCACCGCCGACATCGTCATCACCACTACGGGCAACAAGGACGTCGTCACGCTCGACCACATGCGGGCGATGAAGGACATGGTGATCGTCGGCAATATCGGCCACTTCGACAACGAGATCCAGGTGGCGGCGCTGCGCAACCTGAAATGGACCAACGTCAAACCGCAGGTGGACATGATCACCTTCCCCGACGGCAAGCGGATGATCCTGCTGTCGGAAGGCCGACTCCTCAACCTCGGCAATGCCACCGGACATCCGAGCTTCGTCATGTCGGCCTCGTTCACCAACCAGGTGCTGGCGCAGATCGAGCTCTTCACGAAGCACGGCCACTACCAGAACCAGGTCTATKTGCTGCCCAAGCACCTCGACGAGAAGGTCGCGCGGCTGCATCTCGGCAAGCTCGGCGCCCGCCTGACGGAGCTGTCTGCCGAGCAGGCGGCCTATATCGGCGTGACGCCCCAGGGGCCCTACAAGCCGGAACACTACCGCTATTAACCAAAACGAAAATATCTACAATATATTGAAGCCGGGTGTTGACATTTCGCCCGGCTTTATTTTTTGCGCCCATGATTCTTCACGCCGATTCCGGCAGGCGTTATTGTTGTGATTCGCGGTCCGGGGACAGTTGGGCCGGGGRACGCATCAGGGCGGTCTTGCATTCAAGCGGCGAAGAGGACCAAGACATGCCGGGGGAAAACCCGCCACGCGCGGGACAGGCCGTTTCCGGYGGCCATGAGGATTCGATAAACACCGGCTCCGCCGCGACGGGCCGGGGTTTTGCATGGCGCGCCGGCGCCCGCATAGGCGTGCTTCTTGCCACCTCCACGCTCGCCTGCCCGATATTCGGGCTCACCGCGCATGCTGAGACCGGCATCGCCGCGAATGCCGGGCAGTCGGTCAGCGCAGTCGAGGTGATGCAGCTTGCCATGTTCGTCGGCGTCATGGGCGCGGCGCTTCTCTCGGCCATTTTCCTGATCCGCGAGCGGGCGCGCACCTCGGCGCAGAATGTCGAGCTCAGAGCCCGCATCGCCGACGTCAACGCGGCGCTGCAGCGTTCCGAGGCCCTGCTCAATTTGCGCGACCAGCGCGTCGTCGTCTGGACTTCGGAAAACAAGAAGCCGGAGCTGATCGGCAGCCTGCCGCTGGAAAGCGGCGCTCCCGACGAGCGGTCCGCTTTCCTCGCCTTCGGCCGCTGGCTGATGCCGCGCTCGGCCGCAGCGCTGGAAAACGCCATCGCGGCGCTGCGCGACCGGTCGAAGGCCTTCGACCTCGTCATCGAAACGCAGGCTGGCATGCCGCTCGAAGTGCATGGCCGCAAGAGCGCCGCGCATGTGCTGGTGCGCTTCATCTCGCTGTCGGAAACGCTGCGCAGCCAGGCCAGGCTGAAGATCGAGAACCAGCGGCTCAGCGCCGACTACGACACCATGCTTGGCCTGCTCGACGCGCTGAAGATGCCGGCATGGCTGCGCGGGACCGATGGGCGGCTGAAATGGGTCAATCGAGYCTATGCCGAAGCGGTGGAGGCGGGCGGCGCCGAGGCCGCCGTGCGCGAGGCGAAGGAGTTTCTCGGGGGACAGGCGCGCGAGCAGATCGGGGAGCAGCACAAGTCGCGCCCCGTCTTCGAACAGACGCTGTCGACGGTGATCGAAGGCGACCGCCGCATGTTCGCGGTCACCGACTTCGCTGGCGTCGATGGCTCGGCCGGGCTCGCTTGCGACACCAGCGCCATCGAGACGATCCGCGCCGAATATGAGCGGACCGTGCGCAGCCATGCCGACACGCTCGACCAGCTCAACACGGCGGTGGCGATCTTCGACACGGACGAGAAGCTGCGCTTCTTCAACCAGGCATTCCAGAAGCTGTGGGGCCTCGACAGCGGCTTCCTGCACAGCGCCCCTTCCAACGCGCTGCTGCTCGACCGGCTGCGAAGCGAAGGCAAGATCGCCGAGCAGCCGGAATGGCGGCGCTGGAAGGAGAACCTGCTCGGCGCTTATCGCGCCGTCGAACCTCAGGAGCACTGGTGGCATCTGCCGGACGGCAAGACGATCCGCGTGGTGGCAAACCCGCAGCCCAAGGGCGGCGTGACCTGGGTGTTCGAGAACCTGACCGAGAAGATCGATCTCGAAAGCCGCTACCAGACCGCCGTGCGCGTGCAGGGCGAGACGCTGGACAATCTGGCGGAGGGCGTGGCCGTGTTCGGGCCGGATGGACGGCTGCGCCTGTCCAACCCTGCCTTCGTCACCCYGTGGGGACTGCAGCCGGACGCGATCAAGCCCAATGTCCATGTCTCGGCGATCCGCGATCTCTGCGACCGCCGCGCCGCCGACAGCCCCYGGAGCGGCTTCGTCGCCGCCATCACCGGCTTCGACGATGAGCGCCGCGACCGCCGCGGCCAGACCGAGCTCGTCAACGGCACRGTGCTGAGCTATGCAGTGATCCACCTGCCCAACGGTCAGGTGATGATGACCTTCGTCGACGTCACCGATACCGTCAATGTCGAACGGGCGCTGAAGGACAGGAACGAGGCGCTGGAGAAGTCGGACCAGTTGAAAAACGAGTTTGTGCAGCACGTTTCCTATGAGCTGCGCTCGCCGCTCACCAACATCATCGGCTTCACCGAGCTTTTGTCGCTGCCTTCCACCGGGCCGCTGACGCCGAAGCAGCGCGAATATGTCGAGTATGTCGGCTCGTCGTCCTCGGTGCTGCTCACCATCGTCAACGACATACTGGACCTTGYGACGGTCGACGCCGGCATCATGCAGCTCGACATTTCCGAGATGAGCGTCGACAGGACGATCGCGGCGGCAGCCGAACTGGTTGCCGACCGGCTTGAGGAGCATCAGATCAAGCTCAAGGTCGAAGCGGCGTCGGCGCCCAAGAGCTTCCATGGCGACGAGACACGCGTCCGTCAGATCCTCTATAATCTTTTGAGCAACGCCGCGAACTATGCGCCGGAGGCGAGCACGATAACGCTTGCCTGCCGCCGGGCGGTCGAGGGTGTGGAATTCTCCGTGCATGACGACGGACCCGGAATGCCGCCGGACGTGCTGGAATCGGTCTTCCGCCGCTTCGAGCCGCGGGCCAATGGCGGCAGGCGCCGCGGCGCGGGACTGGGGCTCTCGATCGTCAAGAGCTTCGTCGAACTGCACGGTGGAACCGTGCGCATCGAAACGGGCGCGGACAGGGGCACAACGGTCATCTGCACCTTCCCCGACACGCCTTCGGGCATCCGCGAAGCGGCCGAGTAACACGCATTGGCAGAGACTGTGCTGGAACGTTTTCTCGCCGACGAGGCGGCAACGGCAAGGCTTGGCGAAGACCTTGCCGTTGCCGTGCGCGCCGGCGACGCGATCGCGCTGAAGGGTGATCTCGGCGCGGGCAAGTCGACGCTGGCGCGCGCTCTGATCCGGGCGCTTGCCGACGATGCCAATCTCGAAGTGCCGAGCCCGACCTTCACACTGGTGCAGAGCTACGAGACGCGCATACCGGTCCATCATTTCGATCTCTACCGCCTGTCTTCGCCGGACGAGCTTGACGAGCTCGGCCTCGACGACGCGCTGGCGCAGGGCGTGGCGCTGATCGAGTGGCCGGAACGGGTCGGAGACCGTTTGCCGGCAAATGCGCTCCAGGTCGAGCTTGCCGAGCAGGGCGCGGGCCGGACGGCGAGGATTGCCGGACAGGGAGCCGCGTTCGAGCGCGCGGCTCGCTCGCTCGCGATGCGCGGTTTTCTGACCTCCGCCGGATGGGGCGAGGCGAGCCGCCGCCACTTCGTCGGTGACGCTTCCGCCCGCTCCTACGAGATCGTCTCGCTTCCCGGCGAGGCGCCGCGYGTGCTGATGAACTCGCCGCGTCTCGTGCTCGGGCCGCCGGTGCTTGACGGCAAGCCCTATGCGGTGATCGCCCACACGGCCCAGTCCGTCACAGCCTTCGTCGCCATAGACCGGGCGCTGCTTGYCGCCGGCGTCAGCGTTCCGGTCATCCACGCGCAGGACCTCGAACAGGGTTTCCTGCTGCTGGAGCATCTCGGCTCGGAAGGATTCTTGGGCAGCGATGGCCGGCCCATCGCCGAGCGCTACGAGGCAGCGGCTGAGCTGCTTGCCATGATGCACGGAAAGCAGTGGCCGGACCGCATGGAGGCCGCGCCCGGCGTGTTCCACGACGTGCCGCCTTTCGACCGCGACGCCATGCTGATCGAGGCCGACCTGCTGGTCGACTGGTATGTGCCGATGGTTACCGGCAAGCCGGCAAGCGACGAATTGCGAGCCGGCTACCACAAAGAGTGGAACGCCGTGCTCGACCGCCTCGCAGGCAGCGAATATACGCTGATGCTGCGCGACTTCCATTCGCCCAACATCATCTGGCGCGCAGAGCGCTCCGGGCTCGACCGGCTCGGCATCGTCGATGTGCAGGACGCGTTGATCGGCCCGGCCGCCTACGATGTCGCTTCGCTCGCCATGGACGCGCGCGTCACCGTCTCGCCAGAGATCGAGCGGCGGACAGTCG
Source organism: Mesorhizobium sp. ORS 3428 (assembly GCF_001854785.1). Classification (GTDB taxonomy): domain Bacteria; phylum Pseudomonadota; class Alphaproteobacteria; order Rhizobiales; family Rhizobiaceae; genus Mesorhizobium. Next base: position 28,878 of record NZ_MDFL01000139.1, on the reverse strand, counting down.
ACGCCTATGTCGCGGCCCGGCGCGCCGCGGGCAGCTTCGACGAACAAGGTTTCGCCGAGGCCTATGCGATCATGGCGGTGCAGCGCAATTCGAAGATCCTGGGCATTTTCGTTCGGCTCGAAAAGCGCGACGGCAAACCCTACTATCTGAAGCACCTGCCGCGCATCCGCGATTATCTGAGGCGGGCGCTCAAGCACCCGGCGCTCGCCAGTATGAGGGATTTCTACATGGCCCACGGCCTGCTCGAGGAACGCTCGCCATGAAGCCGAAGACCGCGATGGTGCTTGCCGCGGGACTCGRCAAGCGGATGCGGCCGATCACCGACACGATGCCGAAGCCGCTGGTGAAGATCGCCGGCAAGACCTTGCTCGACTGGGGGCTGGACAGCCTGGAAGCCGCGGGCGTCAACAAGGCGGTGGTCAACGTGCATTACCTGCCGGAGCAGATCATCGCCCATGTCGCCGCCCGCAAAGCGCCGAAAATCGTCATTTCCGACGAGAGCGAGGCGTTGCTGGAATCGGCGGGCGGCATCGTCAATGCGCTGCCGCTCTTGGGCACTGAGCCCTTCTACATCATCAACGCCGATACCTTCTGGATCGACAGCGGCGAGCCCAGTCTCGAGCGCCTTTCCCTTGCATGGGACGCTGCCAGAATGGATATTCTGCTGATGCTCACCGATCTCGACTCAGCGACCGGACATTGCGTCGGCACCGATTTCCTGATGGCGTCGGACGGCGCTTTGCGACGTTCGAAAGGCGATCCGGCCGGCCTGATCTATGCCGGCGCCGCGATCATCCATCCGCGCATCTTCAGGGATGCGCCCAAAGAAGCGCATTCGCTCAATGTCTATTTCGACAAGGCGATTGCCGCCGGCCGGCTGTTCGGCATGCCGATGAGCGGCCGCTGGATCACCGTCGGCACGCCCGACGCCATTCCGGCCGCCGAGGCGGCGGTCGCCGGCGCGCTCGCGAAGGCGGTATGAGYGGCTCGCGCCGCGTCTTTTCGATCCCGCCCGGAGCGCCGTTCCTGCCGACGCTGGCGGAGGCGTTGCTCGACGGCATCCTCATCCCCGGCTTCCGCTTCGACGGCGACCCGCTGGCGCTGGCCGACGCCACCATCTACGTGCCGACGCGCCGCGCGGCACGCGCATTGCGCGGCGCCTTTGTCGATGCGTTTTCCGGATCGGGAGGGGGCAGACGCTCGGCCATCCTGCCGACAGTGCGTCCGCTTGGCGAATTCGACGAGGACGAGACCGCCTTCGATGCCGAGACGGCACCGGCCATCGATCTCGCGCCGCCGATCGCGGCGCAGGAGCGGCTGCTTTTGCTGGCGCCGCTGGTGCGCGCCTGGAAGGAGAGCCTGCCAACACATGTGAGGGAGCGGTTCAACGAGGAATTCGTGGTGCCGACTTCGGCCGCCGACGCCATCTGGCTGGCGCGCGACCTCGCCCGGCTGATGGACGAGATCGAGACCGAGGGTACGGACTGGGCCAAGCTCGCGACGCTGGTGCCCGGCAATCTCGCCGGCTGGTGGCAGGTGACGCTCGATTTCCTCGGCATCGTCACCGACAACTGGCCGAAGCTGCTTGAGGAACGCAACCGCTCCAACCCTGCCGCGCATCGCAGCGCGTTGATCCGTCTTGAGGCGGCGCGGCTGAAGCGCAATCCGCCGGCCGGACCGGTGATCGCTGCCGGCTCGACCGGCTCCATTCCCGCGACCGCAGAGCTGCTTGCTGTGATTGCCGGCCTGCCCAAAGGCGCCGTGGTGCTGCCCGGACTCGACCGCGAATTGGACGATGCCTCCTTCGCGGCGATAACGGCGCCCGGCGCGCGGCCGGCGACACTCGGCCATCCGCAATACGGCCTGGCCAAGCTGATCGGCGGCATCGGCGTCGAGCGCCGCGATGTCGAGGAGATCGGCATGGCGACGAGGCCGCTTGCGCTGCGCTCGGCCCTCGTCGGCGAAGCGCTGCGGCCGGCCGAAACCACCGAGCATTGGACCGAGACGCGACCGCGCTTCGCGGCAGCAGATGTCGAGCAGGCGCTGGCCGGCGTGACGCTGGTCGAGGCGGCCAACGAGCGCGACGAGGCGGTGGCGATCGCGATCGCCCTGAAGCGCGCCGTGGAAGTACCGGGTAAGCGCGCGGCGCTCGTCACCGGCGACCGCGCGCTGGCGCGGCGGGTTTCGGCCGAGCTTCTGCGCTTTGGCGTCGTCGCCGACGATTCCGGCGGCACGCCGCTCGCCAACACGCCGGCGGCCGGCCTGCTCAGGCTGGCGCTTCAGGCGGCATTCCGGCCGGGCGATCCGGTGGGTCTGTTGTCCCTGCTCAAGCATCCGATGCTTGGGCTCGGGCTCGAACGCCAAATCGTGCGCAGGGCGGCCGAATTGATCGAGCTGGTGGCGCTGCGCGGCGGCACCGGCAGACCGGACATCGCGTCGCTCGGCGAGCTTTTCGAGGCGCGGCTCTCCGGTCTTGGCGGCGAGAGCCGCCACCCCTTCTGGTTCCCCCGCCTCACCGTGCGCGGCATTGAGCAGGCGCGAGATGTGCTTAGCCGACTTACAAATGCGCTTTCCCCGCTTACGGCGATGCGCGGCGAGAAGGACGCCGATATCGCGACCTTGACGCGGGCGAGCGTTGTGGCGCTGGAAGGTCTCGGCCGCGCCGCCGACAGCAGCGTGACCGGGCTCTATGGCGGAGACGCCGGCGAGAAGCTGGCCGATCTCCTGCGGGGGCTGGTTGCCGCGTCATCCCCCTTCACCTTACCCGCCGGCGAATGGCCGGATGTCATGGAGGCGATGGTCGCGCCGGAGACGGTCAAGCCGGCGCAAGGCACCGACCGCAACATCGCCATCTGGGGCGCGCTGGAAGCGCGCCTGCAGAGCGTCGACACGCTCGTCATTGGCGGGCTCAATGAAGGTGTGTGGCCGCGCAAGCCGGAGAGCGACCGCTTCATGTCGCGGCTGATGAAGACCGGCATCGACCTCGARCCGCCGGAGCGCCGCATCGGCCTTGCCGCGCATGATTTCCAGATGGCGATGGGCTCCAGGCAAGTGGTGCTGACGCGTTCGGCGCGATCCGGCGACGCGCCGGCGGTGCCGTCGCGCTGGCYGCAGCGCATCCTCACCTTTATCGGCAAGGAACAGGCCAAGGCGCTTAGCCGGCGCGGCGATGCGCTGCTTGGCTGGGCGCGCGCGCTCGACGCCGGCGAAAGACAAGAATTCGCGGCCCGCCCGCAGCCAAAGCCGCCTCTGCGGGTCAGGCCGCAGCATTTTTCGGTCACGGAGATCGAGACGCTGCGCCGCGACCCCTATGCCATCTATGCAAGGCGGATTCTCGGCCTGATGCCGCTCGACCCGGTGATCCGCGACCCGGGCGCTRCCGAACGCGGCACGCTGTTCCACGAAATCCTGCATCTGTTCTCGCGGCGAGTGGAGGACCCGAGGGCGTCCGGCGCGCTGGCAGGCCTCCTCGAGGCCGGGCGCTTGTGCTTTGCCGACGCAGCACTCCCGCCCGACATCGAGGCGGTGTGGTGGCCGCGTTTCGAAAAACTCGCCGCCAACATCATAGAATGGGAGCACACCCGCGCCGAGGCGGTCGTGCGGCGCCATGCCGAGGAGCGCGCCGAAAGAACCGTCGTCGGTCGCACCAGCGTGACGCTTTCCGGCTATGCCGACCGCGTCGACCTGCTTGCCGGCGGCATGGCCGACATCCTCGACTACAAGACCGGCTCCTCGCCCTCGAAAGCGCAGGCGCACACGCTTTTGTCGCCGCAGCTCGCGCTCGAAGGCGCGCTTCTGCGGCGCGGCGCCTTCAAGGAGCTCGGCATTTGCGAGCCTTCGCAGCTTGCCTTCGTGCGGCTGAAGCCGAATGGCGAGGTGTTCGAGGAATCGATCCTCGAATACAACCGCAAGCCGAAGACCGCCAACGAGCTTGCCGAGGAAGCCTGGGCCCGGCTGGAAAGGCTGCTCTTCCACTATGCGGATCCTGCGACCGGCTATCTGTCGCGCGCGCTGCCGTTCCGCGAGGGCGAGGCCGATGGCGACTACGACCATCTCGCCCGCGTGCTCGAATGGTCGGCTGGCGGCGAAAGCGAGGACGAGGCGGAAGGATGAGATATCCGATTCCCTCCGATACCGCGACCAGCCAGGCGCGCGCCTCCGATCCGGCCAATTCCGCCTGGGTGTCGGCCAATGCCGGGTCGGGCAAGACACATGTGCTGGCGCAGCGCGTCATCCGGCTGCTGCTCAACGGCACCGATCCGTCGAAGATCCTGTGCCTGACCTACACGCGGGCTGCCGCCGCCAACATGTCGAACCGGGTCTTCTCGACCCTGTCCGAATGGACCTCGCTTCCCGACGCCGAGCTTGCGGTCAGGATCGCCGCGCTCGACGCACGCAATGCCGATCGCGACACCATGCGCCGCGCGCGCCGGCTGTTCGCCGAAGCGTTGGAAACGCCGGGCGGGCTGAAGATCCAGACCATCCACGCCTTCTGTGAATCGGTGCTGCACCAGTTCCCGCTTGAGGCCAATATCCCGGCGCATTTCGAGATGCTCGATCCGCAGATGGAAGCCTCGCTGTTCGCCGATGCCCGCCGCGACATGATCTCGGGCGMGGGCGCCGGCGTCGAGGGCCTGGCGGAAGCCTTTGCCATGGTGCTGGAGCGCGGCGGCGAATTCGGGCTCGACAGCCTGCTCTCCGAAATCGTCGGCAAACGCGACGAGTTGCGCGCTTTCATCCAAAAGCTCGGCAAGGACCGGGATTTCCGGCCGCTCTTTGCCGAATTCGGTTTCAGGCCCGGCCAGTCGGCCGACGACATCGCCGCCTCCGTCTGGCCGCTACCGGGCTTCGCGCCGGGCCAGTTCGTCGAGTTCGCGCGCGCTGCTGAAGCCRCCGACGCGCGGCAGGTGCTGAACAACGTGCTGCCTTATGCGCGGAGCGCCTTTGCCGAGGCCGATCCGATCCGGCGGCTGCGGCTGCTCGCCAAGGCCTTCCTGCGCTCCGACGGCGACCCTTACGATCCGCCGAAAATCTTCAAGAAGGCGCTGGTCGACCGGCTGCCCGATCTGCCGGAGCGTTATCTGGCGGCAGCCAGGGCGATCCTCGACGTGTCGGACCGGCTGGCGCTGTTCCGCATGCTGGAAGGTACGGCGGCGGCGCTCACCGTCGCGCGCTGGCTGATCGCGCGTTACGAGCAATTGAAGCGCAGCCGCGGCTTCCTCGACTTCAACGACCTGATCACCCGCACCGTCGGCCTGCTGTCGCGGCCGGACGCCGGGCCGTGGGTGCAGTTCAAGCTCGACCAGGGCATCGACCACATCCTGCTCGACGAGGCGCAGGACACCAGCCCCGACCAGTGGGAGGTGGTGAAGAAGCTGACCGAAGAGTTCTTTGCCGGGCTCGGCCAGCGCGAGGCGGTGCGGCGCACCGTCTTTGCGGTCGGCGACGAGAAGCAGTCGATCTACTCGTTCCAGGGCGCGGCGCCGGATTCCTTTGCCGAAAGCCGACTTCTGTTTGCGGGCCGCGTGCGCGGTGCGCACGCTTCCTTCGCCGACCTCAAGCTCACCTGGTCGTTCCGCTCGAGCGACGACGTGCTTGCCGCCGTCGACCGCGTTTTTGCCGAGCCGGGTGTGCGGCGCGGCATCAGCCACGATCGCGATCCGCTGAGCCACAAGGCGATCCGCACCGACGCGCCGGGTTATGTCGAGGTCTGGCCCTCGATCGGCGCCGAAATGGTCGAGGAACCYGACGACTGGACCTTGCCGGTCAACCATGCCAGCGCGCCGGCCGTGCGTGTCGCCGAGCATGTCGCCGCTACCATCCAGCACTGGCTGAGGACTGGCGAAATCATCGAGGGCAAGGGCCGGAAGCTGACGGCAGGCGACATCCTTGTCCTGGTGCGCAAGCGCGACCGCTTCGTGCACGCGCTGTCGCGCAGCTTGAAGAACCGTCAGATTCCGGTTGCCGGCGCTGACCGGCTCAGCCTGCCCGGCCATATCGCGGTTCAGGACCTGATCGCGCTCGGCCACTTCCTCATCCAGCCGGAGGACGACCTGTCATTGGCTGCCGTGTTGCGCAGCCCGATCTTCGACGTTTCCGAGGAAACCCTTCTGACGCTCGCCGGGGAGCGGCCACCCGGCCAGTCGCTGATCACTTCGCTCCGGCAGCATGCGACCGGAGACGAGGCCTTGACCGCCATCGTTAGCCGGCTCGATGCCTGGGCGAACGATGCGGCGTTCAAGCCGGTGTTCGAATTCTATGCCGCGATGCTTTCGCGCGACGGCCTGCGGCGCAAGATGACGGCGCGGCTCGGGCCGGAAGCCGGCGACATCCTCGACGAATTCCTGAGCTTCTGCCTGGCCGAGGAGCGGACCGGCCTGCCTGGGCTGGAATCCTTTCTTTCGACGCTGGAAAACAGCGGTCCCGAGATCAAGCGCGAGATGGACCAGACGCGCGACGAGGTGCGTGTCATGACCGTGCATGCAGCCAAGGGCCTCGAAGCGCCGGTCGTCTTCCTGGTCGACGGCGGTTCGGCGCCGTTCAGCGACCAGCATCTGCCGCGCCTGATGGCCTTCGAAGGCTCAGGCTCGCAGTGGAAGGGCAAGGGCTATCTCTGGCGCTCGGCCAATGATGTCGCCAACGGCGTTTCGCGCGCAGCCTCGGCGCGGGCGCGCGAGCTTGCCGACGACGAATACCGGCGGCTGCTTTATGTCGGTATGACGCGCGCCGAGGACCGGCTGATCGTCTGCGGCTATCACGGCAAACGGGCGCCGAGCGCCGGCACCTGGCATTCGATCGTCAGCCGGGCGCTGCCCGGTGCGCCGGAAAGCACGGAGTGCCGGCATCCGGCGACGRCTGAGGTGGCCGTGCATCGCTTCCATATGACCAAGCTGCCGCCGGTGGCGCTCGATGAGGCCGGCGAGACGGCGCCGTTCGAGCATGCTGCGCCGYTGCCGGACGGCCTGTTCCGGCCGCTGCCGCCCTATGAGGAACTGCCGCGGCCGCTCTCGCCCTCCGGCGCCTCGGCGCTGATCGACGAGACGACAGAAGCTACTCCCGACACGCGCTCGCCGGTGCTCGACGCCGAGGCCGAACCCGGCTTTGCGGTGGTGCGTGGCCTTGTCCTGCATAAACTGCTTCAGATGTTGCCCGCGATCACCGAAAACGAAAGGCGGGACGCCGCGGAGCGCTATCTGGGGCGCGCCGGCGCCGATTGGCCGRCAGGCGAGCGCGACAAGGCGCTGGCGGCGGTGCTTTCGATCCTCGCGGACAATCGCTTCGGCGCGCTCTTCTCGCCATCCTCGCGGGCGGAAGTTGCGGTCATGGGCAGCCTGGAGGTCATGGGCAAGCTGCGTTCGATCTCGGGCAAGATCGACAGGCTTGCCGTCACTGCCGAAAAGGTTTCGATCGTCGACTACAAGACCAACCGGCCGGCCCCGGCGAGCCTGACCGAAGTGCCGCCGGCCTATGTGCTGCAGCTTGCGCTCTACCGCGCGCTGCTTCAGCCGCTCTATCCGGGCCGCGAGGTGACGGCTGCGCTGCTCTTCACCGAAGCGCCCCGTCTCATCGAGCTCTCCGCGAAGGCGATGGACGATGCCCTTGCCCGACTCACGGGAGCGTGACACAAGAACTGCTTGAACATCGCCGCCACAACCACCACATTTGGTGCAACCCCGAGTTTTCGAAAGGATTTCAGCATGGCCACCGTCAAGGTCGACAAGGGCAATTTTCAGGCCGATGTGCTCAACGCCAAGGAGCCGGTCGTGGTGGATTTCTGGGCGGAATGGTGCGGTCCCTGCAAGATGATCGCTCCGGCGCTGGAAGATATCGCCAAGGAGCTCGGCTCGAAGATCAAGGTCGCCAAGCTCAATATCGATGAGAATCCCGAATTGGCCGCGCAGTATGGGGTGCGCTCGATCCCGACGCTGATGATCTTCAAGGGTGGTGAAGTGGCCGACATGAAGGTGGGCGCGGCGCCCAAGACCGCGCTGTCGCACTGGATCAACGGCAGCCTCGCCTGAGCCAATCCGAATATTCAAAGAACGAGCCCGGCCATCGCGCCGGGCTTTTCTTTGGCGCCATCGCTGGTGGTGCTCTGGCCCTGACGTTGAGACCCGCCATCTCCTCTTCTACGAGAAAAGGAGAGTGCCATGACCGGAACAGCCAGGGCCACCGTCTTCGTCGACAATGAGCGGGTGATCGTCACCGAATACCGCTTCGCGCCGGGCGCCAACACCGGCTGGCACCGCCACGGGCATGACTATGTCGTCGTGCCACTGATGGACGGTAAGCTGAAGCTTGTGACCAAGGACGGCGAATCCTTCGCCGAGATGAAGAAAGGCGCGCCCTATTTCCGCAGGGAAGGCGTCGAGCACGACGTCATCAACGCCAATGACGGCGAATACGCCTTCATCGAGATCGAGCTGAAATAGGCGCCTCACCAGTCGGCGACGCGATCGCCGGCGGCGAATTGCGCGCTCTTGCCCGTGTATTCGAACAGCTCGATCCTCACGCCGTTGGGATCGGTGATCCAGGCCTGAAAAGTGTCGTCGCAGGCGAGCTTCTTTGGCGTTACCTCGATGCCTTTCGACCGGATATGGGCGATCGCGGTATCGATATCTTCCACTTCGAGACAGAAGTGGTTGATCTGGTTCCGGTCGCTGTAGCTGCTCTCGCTCTTCTCGAACACCTCGACGTGGCTGCGGCCGCCGCAATCGAGGTAGAAGCCGAAGATCTTGCCGTCGCGCAGGAAATTGAACCTTGTGTCGATGCCGAGCACGTCACGGTAGAAGCGTCGCGTCGCCTCCAGGTCATGCGCGAAGATGCAGACATGGGCGAGTTGCTTCACCTCGATCATGGTCGGCTCCTCGGCCCCCGCCGAAATTCGCCCCAAGTCTTCCTGGGTGTTCAGGTCGGCGGCGTTCCGTTTTCTTCCAGCACCGCGCCGGCGAAATAAAGCGAGCCGCCGATCAGGATACGCGGCGCCGGACCGTCCCATGTGTCGCGCAGGAGCATCAGCGCATTGGCGACTGAGCTGACCGGCTCGGCCGACAGGCCGGCCTCAGCGGCGCGCAGCGCCAGCTCGTCATTCGGCACGCCGGAATCGCTCTTGCTCACCGGCACCGTGTAGACATGCCGGGCCAATCCCTTGAAGGCGCTGAAATAGCCGCTCTGGTCCTTGGTGTTGATCATCCCGGAGATGAGRATCAGTGGGCGCGGGTTCTTTTCCTCCTGCTCGGCCAAGGCCTCGGCTATGACAATGCCGGCGCCCGGATTGTGGCCGCCGTCGAGCCAAATCTCGGCGCCCTTGGGTGCCAGATCCACCAGACGGCCCTGCGTCAGTTTCTGCATCCGGGCTGGCCAGGCGACGTTGGCCATCGCGCGTTCGGCGGCGCGGTGGCCGATCTCGAAGCCGGYGGCCTTGACCGCGGCAATCGCCGCGGCGGCATTGGCAAACTGGTGCCGTCCGGGCAGGCGCGGCAGCGGCAGGTCCATGAGGCCGTCCTCGTCTTGATAGACCATGCGGCCGTTCTCCTCGAAGGCGAGGAAATCCTGGCCGTAGACGAGGGTCGGGCAATCCAGCCGCTCGGCGGTCTCGATCAGCACTTCGAGGGCCGTCTCGCTTTCCTGTGCGCCGATCACCACCGGGCAGCCGCGTTTCATGATGCCGGCCTTCTCGGCCGCAATCACCTCGACCCGGTCGCCGAGATAGGCTTCGTGGTCCAGCGACACCGGCATGATGACCGAGACCGCCGGCCGGTTGATGACATTGGTGGCGTCGAAGCGGCCGCCGAGACCGACCTCGATGATCGCGGCCTCGGCCGGATGCTCGGAGAACAAAATGAAGGTGACGGCGGTGAGGATYTCGAAGACGGTGATCTTCTGACCCTGATTGGCCTTGGCGACGCGGGCGATGGCCTCGGCAAAGACATGATCGTCGACCAGCTTGCCGCCGCCTTCGGCCGCCAGCCGGTAGCGCTCGTGCCAATTCACCAGGTGCGGCGAGGTATGGACATGGACCAGATGACCCGCCGCCTCCAGCAGCGCGCGCGAGAAGGCGGCGCAGGAGCCTTTGCCGTTGGTACCGGCAATATGGATGACCGGCGGCAGCCGGTCCTGGGGGTTGCCGAGACGGTCGAGCAGGCGGGTGATGCGATCCAGCGAARGGTCGAAACCTTTCGGATGGAGCGTCATCAGGTGTTCGATTTCGCGGTCGGCGGCAAGCGTTGTCATGGCGGAATCCTAGAGCGGTTCATCATTTCATGGAAATGCAGAAACCGCTCTATCTTTTGTTTGAGGCAATTCCGGACGGAAACCCGTTTCACACATTTCCAGGAATTGCTTTTGGCGCATGACCCAAGAAGCCGGGGATCGGCTACGGAAGGACCATGTGAAATCAAAGCCTACAGTACACAAGACGCGTCGCAATCGCGTTTGGCGRCAAACGATGTCGCGTCAGGCCTGCGGCCGCGATTCCGGCTGGGTTAGYGCCGGCGGCAGGAACTCCTGCTCGGCCGGCTTCTCGGCGGCCGGGGCCTTGAGCAGCATCTTGAGAAGCCGCGCGATGGTCGGGCGCATCTCCAGYCGGGAGACCACCATGTCCACCATCCCATGCTCCATCAGATATTCGGCGCGCTGGAAGCCGTCCGGCAGCTTCTCGCGGATGGTCTGCTCGATGACTCGCGGCCCGGCAAAGCCGATCAGCGCGCCGGGCTCGGCGATGTGAACGTCACCCAGCATGGCGTAGGAGGCGGTGACGCCGCCGGTGGTCGGGTTGGTGAGCACAACGATATAGGGCAGGCCCGCTTCCTTCAGCCGGTCGACGCCGACCGTGGTGCGCGGCAACTGCATCAGCGAGAGGATGCCTTCCTGCATGCGGGCGCCGCCGGAGGCCGCGAACAGGATCAGCGGCCGTTTGCGCTGCAGGGCAACGTCGAAAGCGTGCAGTATGGCATCGCCTGCCGCCATGCCGAGCGAGCCGCCCATGAAGGCGAAATCCTGCACGGTGACCACCACCGGCAGGCCTTCGATGGTGCCGGTCGCGTTGAGGATGGCGTCTTCCAGCCCGGTCTTGGTCTTCGCCTCTTTCAGGCGATCGGTGTAGCGTTTCTCGTCGCGGAACTTGAGCGGGTCCTGGACGACCTTGGGGTTTTCCAGCGTCTCGTATTTGCCGTCGTCGAAGAAATATTTMAGCCGCTCCTTGRCCGAAATCTTCATGTGATGGCCGGAGGACGGGATGACGAACTGGTTGGATTCCAGGTCCTTGTGGAAGATCATCTCGCCGGTCTCGGGATCCTTGATCCAGAGGTTTTCCGGCATGTCCGTGCGTCGGCCGAGCATCGAATTGATCTTCGGGCGAACGTAATTGGTGATCCAGTTCATGGCTTCGGCTCCTGTCCTGGAAGGACTTCGCGCAATTCCGGGAAAACTGTGTGGCGGCTTTCCGTTTGGAACTGCGTAACAACAAATAGTCGGGCTATTCGGCAGCAGCAAGGCGGGCCGAACGGACACCCTGGGCCAGGCCGCTGACCAGGGTGGCGACGGCCTCGGCCGGATCGGCCGTCTTCTCGCCCTTCGGTCCCAGCACATTGGCGACCGCGTTGACGATCGCGGTGCCGACAACGACGCCATCCGCCGAGGCGCCGATGACGCGGGCCTGCTCGGCGGTCTTGACGCCGAAGCCGACGCAGACCGGCAGAGCGGTATGGCCTTTGATGCGCTTGACCGCAGCCGCCACCTTGGCCGTGTCGGCAAGGGCGGAGCCGGTGATGCCGGTCATCGAGACGTAGTACACGAAGCCGSAGGTGTTCTCGAGGACCTTGGGCAGGCGCTTGTCGTCGGTAGTCGGCGTCGCCAACCGGATGAAGTTGATGCCGGCCTTCAGCGCCGGGATGCAGAGTTCCTCGTCCATTTCCGGCGGCAGGTCGACGACGATCRGCCCGTCGATGCCGCTCGCCTTGGCATCGGCGAGGAAGCGGTCGACGCCGTAAWTGTAGATCGGGTTGTAGTAGCCCATGAGCACGATCGGCGTCTCGTCGTCGCCGGCGCGGAATTCGGACGCCATCTTCAGTGTCTTGACCAGCGTCTGGCCGCCCTTGAGCGCCCTCAGCCCCGCCGCCTGGATGGCAGGACCGTCGGCCATCGGATCGGAGAAGGRCATGCCGAGCTCGATGATGTCGCTGCCGGCGCCGGGAAGCGCCTTCATGATGGCTAAAGAGGTGTCGTAGTCGGGATCGCCGCCCATGAAATAGGTGACCAAGGCCGGACGGCCTTCGGACTTGAGCTTTGCCATGCGGCGGTCGATGCGGGTCGTCATTATCAGATCTCCATGCCCAGCATCTTGGCCACCGTGTGCACGTCCTTGTCGCCGCGGCCGGACAGGTTGACGATGACGATCTGGTCCTTGTCCATGGAAGGCACGATCTTCATCGCGTGCGCAATGGCGTGCGCGGATTCCAGCGCCGGAATTATGCCTTCGACGCGCGTCGTCAGCTGGAAGGCTTCAAGCGCCTCGTCGTCGAGGATCGGCTGATATTCGACGCGGCCGGTGTCGCGCAGCCAGGCATGCTCGGGCCCGACGCCGGGATAATCGAGACCGGCCGAGATCGAATGGCCGTCGAGGATCTGGCCGTCCGCATTCTGCAGCAGATAGGTGCGGTTGCCATGCAGCACCCCGGGCGCGCCGGCATTCATCGAGGCGCAATGCTCGACGCCGTCCAGGCCACGCCCGCCGGCCTCGATGCCGATGATGCGGACATCCTTGTCGTCGAGGAAGGGATGGAACAGGCCGATGGCATTGGAGCCGCCGCCGACGGCGGCGATGATGACGTCCGGCAGGCGGCCTTCCTGCTCCAGCATCTGGGCGCGGGCTTCCGAGCCGATCACCGACTGGAAGTCGCGCACCAGCTCCGGATAGGGATGCGGGCCGGCGGCGGTGCCGATCAGGTAATAGGTGTCCTCGACATTGGTCACCCAGTCGCGCAGCGCCTCGTTCATGGCGTCCTTCAGCGTGCCGTGGCCGGCGGTGACCGGCCGGACCTCGGCGCCGAGCAGCTTCATGCGGAAGACGTTGGGGCTCTGCCGGGCGACATCGGTGGCGCCCATGTAGACGACGCAGGGATACCCGAAGCGTGCCGCGACGGTTGCCGAGGCGACGCCGTGCTGGCCTGCGCCCGTCTCGGCGATGATGCGCCGCTTGCCCATGCGCTTGGCGAGCAGGATCTGGYCGAGGCAGTTGTTGATCTTGTGCGAGCCCGTATGGTTCAGGTCCTCGCGCTTGAAATAGACCTTGGCGCCGCCGAGATGTTTCGTCAGGCCTTCGGCGAAATAGAGCTTTGAAGGCCGCCCGGCATAATGGGTGGACAGGTTCTGCAGCTCGGCCTTGAACTCCGGATCGTTCTTGGCCCTGTTCCACTGTTTTTCGAGATCGAGGATCAGCGGCATCAGCGTCTCGGCGACGAAGCGGCCGCCGAAAATGCCAAACATGCCCTGCTCGTCGGGCCCGGTGCGGAAGGAATTGGRCATAGCCGGCTTGTTCATCGCCGATCTCCTCAATATTGGCCTTTGAGCATGTCCTTATCGGAAAACCGGTTCCCACTTTTCCGGGACATGCTCGGGTTTGAAAGAGTTCCTCAGGCGGCGCGATCGTCGCGCGCGGCCCTGACGGCCCGGAAAAACTGCTCGATCAGCGCCGGATCCTTGACGCCCGGAGYGCTTTCCACGCCGGACGACACGTCTATTCCGCGCGGATTGGCCAGACTCAGGGCATCGCCGACATTGGCGGCGTTGAGCCCACCGGAAAGCATGTAATCGAGCCCGGCGTCAAGGCCGGCAAGGATGCGCCAGTCGAAGGCGACGCCGTTGCCGCCCGGCAATTGCGAACCCTTGGGTGGCTTGGCGTCGAACATGAAACGGTCGGCAACGCCGATATAGGGCTTTATCCGTTCGAGATCCGCCCTCTCACTGACCGACAGCACCTTCATCACCGGCAGRCCATAGCGGGCCTTGAGTTCCGCCACCCGCGCCGGCGTCTCGGCGCCATGCAGCTGCAGCATRTCCGGCTGCATGCTGGCGACAATCTCGTCGAGAAAGGCATCGTCGGCATCGACGGTGACGGCGACCGACTTGGCCTTGCCGATGGCAGCCTGGCGCAGACGGCCGGCCTCGGCGGGAGCGACATAGCGCGGGCTTTTGGCAAAGAAGATGAAGCCGACATGGCTGGCGCCGCCGGCGAGCGCCGCGGCCATTGYAGCGTCGGTCTTCAATCCGCAGATCTTGATGTCGAGCGTCATGGCGCGGGATTGGCATGAAACGGCCGAAGAGTCRAGAAAAAGCATGCTGTTGCCGGGCGGCCGGAAAGCGCTAACTTGGAAACAAGGCAACGCAGGCGGGAGGAGACGACCATGGCCGACCAGACCGTAGCCGAACTCAGGCAAAAGATCGCGCAGGCGCGCGAGGTGATCGCGCATCTGATGGAGAAGTCCGACTTCAACGGCGCCGAGGCGCACCGGGCGCTCGATTATTTCGGCAGCGACACTTTCGATCGCAATTTCTTGCCCTGGCCGCATCAGAGCGAAGAGGGGCTGCGGCCGGAGGAACTGAATGCGGCGAATGACGATTGAGGGTTTCGTAGGGCGCCAGCCGTAACTTCGTCATCCCAGGATCTGCGCGCGTCGCTTCGCTCCTTGCTCCGCCCTAGGATGTCGACGCTTAAGCGGCTCAGCCAATCTCCGACCTCGCCTCATGGCGGGCGGTATTCGGCGCGCCCAGCCTACTCAAACACGATCGCCTGCAGTGCGCCACCGTTGCGCTTCAGCCAGTCCTTGCAGCGATCGGTGTCGGGGCAGAGTTTTTCGCACAGCTTCCAGAATTTCGGGCCGTGGTTCATCTCTTTCAGATGCGCGACCTCATGCGCCACCAGGTAATTGATGACCGCGGGCGGTGCCATCATGATGCGCCACGAGAAGGAGAGGTTGCCCTCCGAGGTGCATGACCCCCAGCGACTGGAGGTATCCTTGTAACGGATCGCCTTGGCGCGCTTGCCGATCGCCTCGGTGTGCTTGACCACAAGCTTCTCGATCTCGCGCTTGGCCTCGCGCTTCAGATAGTCGGCGATGCGRCGCGGCAGGTGCACGCGCTCGCCATGGACGATCAGCAGCGGTCCGCGCTCGTCGCGCACGATGGTGACGGTGCCGCGCTTTGCCGGCTCATGGACGATGCGGTGCGGCACGCCGCGGATCGGAATCTTGATGCCGGGCCRCACTTGCGGCCTCAGCGGCACCTTGGCCAGGCGYTGCTCCAGCCAGTCCTGATGGCGGTCGAGAAATTTTTCGACTTCGCCGCGGCGCAATCCCGGCGGCACGGTGACGCGCAGGCCCTGGCCGCCGGAATCGATGCGCAACGTCAGCCGCCTGGCCCGCGCGCTCTCGACGATCTTGAGCGGCAGCGTGCGTCCGGCGACGCAATGCTCGCGCTCTACAACGGGAGCGGAGGGAGCGGACTTGGGCTTGGTGAGATTCCGAAAAAAGCCGAGGGTCATGGCTGGACGATACGCGATTCGAGAAAAACGGCCAGTGGACTGAAGGTACTATGGAGAACAAAAAAGAAACGGCGCCGCTGGCGCGACGCCGTATGTCATACCGGGTCTATGGGTGAGCCTTAGTCGTCAAGCAGGTTCGTGCCCTTGCCGCGCTTCGGCCCCGTCGCTCCGGTCGCGCCGCGCGTGGTCGGCGCGGTCGACTTGTTGCGCTCGGCCATGAAGCGGTCGAACTCTTCCTGGTCCTTGGCGCGGCGCAGTTCGCGCACATACTCGTCGAACTCGGTCAGCATTTCATCGAGCTTGCGACGCTCCTCGGCGAGGCGCTCGAGCTCCTTCTCGCGCCATTCGTCGAAAGCGACGTTGCCGGTGCGGGACGAGCCGTGGCCCCAGYGGGCGGCCCTTTCGGAGCCGCGGCGGCAGCCGGCGAAGATACCGTCCGTGGCGCGGTTGACGTCGCGCTTGAAGCCATCGAGCCGGTCGCCCCAGAGGATGTAGGCGAGCATGGCGAAGCCGAGCGGCCAGAACACCATGAAGCCGATCACCATCAGCGCGATGGTGGCCGGCGTCCAGGCCGGACGGATCAATGCGGTTGTATTCATTTCTCCCAGTCCTTCCGTTGGAGACAGCCAAACCGGCTGCGTGGAATCGAAATGGGAAGGCGAAATCGGCGATTCAAGGCAAGTTCGGCCAAAACCGGCGAAGCGCCTGAAATGGTTATCGCTTTTTGAGTTTTTCGAGGAAAAGCACTGCCATTCCGGCAACCAGCCCCCAAAACGCCGCGCCAACGCCGAAAAGCGTGAGCCCCGAAGCGGTCACCGCGAAGGTGACCGTTGCCGGCATGCGCTCGCCCGCGTCATGGAGGGCTATCGAGAGCGCGTTGGCGAGCGGCGCCATCAGCGCCAGGCCGGCGACCAGCACGATCAGGCTCTGCGGCAGCACGGCGAAGATCGCCACCAGCGAAGCGCCGAAGATGGCGAAGACCAGGTAGGCGAGCGCATAGAACGGCCCGGTCTTCCAGCGCTCGGCCGGGTCCGGATGGACATCCGGGCCGGTGCAGATCGCCGCCGAGATCGCCGCCAGATTGGTGGTCGACGCGCCGAACGGCGCCGAAAGCAGCGAGAAGAGGCCGGTGACGCCGATCAGCGGGCCGGGCTCCGGGTGGTAGCCGGCGGCTTTCAGCACGGCGAGGCCGGACAGGTTCTGCGAGGCCATGGTGACGAGGTAGAGCGGCAAGGCGAGGCCAACGATGGCCGAGGCGGTGAACTGCGGCGCGATCAGCGTCAGCGTCGAAAGTTCCGGCGCCGGCAGGCCACCGACACGGCCGGTGAGGAAGGCGGCCAGGCCGCCGCCGATCAGCACCACAAGCACTGAGACCGCCGGATTGAACAGCCGGATGACGAAGAAGGCTGCGATCAGCGGCAGGATAAGCCAGGGATCGGAGGGAATGGCCTTCACCGCATTGATAGCGAAGCCGATGAGAATGCCGGCCAGCATGCCGGACGCGACCGAGGCCGGGATCGTCGCGATCAGCCGCGTCAGCGGCTTGAACAGGCCGGTGGCGATCAAAAGGATGCCGGTGACGATGAAGGCGCCGACCGCCTCCGGCATGGTGAAGCCGCTGGAGGCCGCGACCAGCGCGAGGCCGGGCGTCGACCAGGCGGTGATGACCGRCATCTTCGTGCGCCAGGACAGCCACAGGCATTCGATCGCCATGGCAAGACAGATCGCCGTCACCCAGCTCGCCGTCTCGATCYGAGTGGCGCCGACCGCCTTAGCAGCGGCAATGACGATGGCGAGCGTGCCGCCGAAGCCGACGATCGCCGCGACGAAGGCGGATATCGGGATGGAAATGCGCACTGGTCAGGCTGCCCGCTGGACCAAATCGCCGACGGCGCGCAGCAGCATGTCGATATCCTCCGGGCGGGAAAGGCGGTGATCGCCGTCGGGGATGAGCGACAGCGTGACATCGTCGGACGGCAGTAGGGCGGCGAGCTTCAGCGCATGGCCGGACGGCACATCGGGATCGGCGAGGCCTTGCAGGATGTGCACCGGGCAATGGGTGTCGATCGGCCCGGTCATCACAAGATTCGCCCGGCCGTCCTCGATCAGCGCGCGCGTGTAGATGTAGGGCTCGTCCGAATAATCCGACGGTTCCTCGAAAAATCCTTTCTTCGAAAGATCGCGCTTCTGGGCCTTGGTCAGCACCGGTTCGATCAATTCGGCGGTAAAATCCGGCGCCGGAGCCAGCAGAACCAGCCCGGCGACGCGATCCTCGCCGGCCTTGCGCAATTCCTGCACCATGCGCAGCGCGATCCACGCCCCCATCGAGGAGCCGACCAGGATCTGCTTGCCTTTGCTGAAGCGGCGAAAGACGGCAAGGCTCTCGGCCAGCCATTTCGAGATCGTGCCGTCGGCAAAGTCGCCGCCGGATTCGCCGTGGCCTGAATAGTCGTGGCGGAGACAGGCGCGCCCTTCGCTGGCCGTCCAGGCCGACAGCGCCTCGGCCTTGGTGCCCAGCATGTCGGACTTGTAGCCGCCTAGCCAGACGATGCCGGGTGCTGAGCCCGGCGTCTGCCTGACGGCGATATTCGACCCGTCCACGTCGATGAAAACTGGTGCGCTGGCGTTCATGACCTTGTCCTTCCCGGCCGGTCTTTTGRCATAACCGATGCTTCGCCGAAAAGTGCTCGCGCCATTTCTTTGCTTGGTGCAGACGATGGCAGCTTCCAGGGCAAGCTTTGAGGTGATTTCCTGGCGAGGCTGTGCTATTGACTCCGGCCGCGCGCTCACCACATACGCGCGTCCACGCATTTGAATCTAAAGAACCCTGAACGAAACGGCCGAGGAGACCACGACCATTCGCAGACCTTTCAAAGCAGCGGCASCCACCAAGGACGGTCCGCGCTCCAACCGAGAGATCCGGGTGCCCCGGGTCCAGCTTATCGACRCAGAAGGCCACAACCGTGGCGAAGTTTCCATCAACGAAGCGCTGCTTCTGGCCGAAGAGGCCGGGCTCGATCTCGTCGAGATATCGCCCAACGCGCAGCCGCCCGTCGTCAAGATCCTCGATCTTGGCAAGCTGAAATACGCCAACCAGAAGAAGGCGGCCGAAGCTCGCAAGAACCAGAAGGTCATCGAGATCAAGGAGATCAAGATGCGCCCGAACATCGACAGCCATGACTACGAGACCAAGATGAAGGCCGTGYGGCGCTTCTTCGAGGATGGCGACAAAGTCAAGCTGACGCTGCGCTTCCGCGGTCGCGAGATGGCGCATATGGAGCTTGGCATRCAACTCCTGAACAAGGTGCGCGAGGAAGTGGCGCCGATCGCCAAGGTCGAGGCCGAGCCGAAGCTCGAAGGCCGCCAGATGATGATGGTGCTGGCGCCCCGCTAAAAGCAATTCCAGGAAAAGTGCGCGGCGGTTTTCCCGGAATTGCTCTAAAATCCGCCTGAATTGGCGAGCACGGCGTCCCGACGATCGGCGGGGCGCCTATCCGATCGCCGGCAAACTCTCGACGATCGGACTCCAATCATGGTCGATGACGTGAAATCTACGAACGACAACCCGCCTGCCGGGTTGGGCGGCTACCAGCAGATGCGCCGGCTGGTGCTTGCGGTGCTGATCGCAGTGYTGTTCGCGGCGCTGCTCTTCGGCCAGTCGAGTTTTCCGCCCGAAACGCCAGTCCACGAGACGATCGAGATGGTCGGCGTTCTGTTGATCTTCCTTGGCATCGTCGGGCGACTTTGGTCGACGCTCTATATAGGCGGGCGCAAATCCGCCGAAGTGGTCACCGGAGGGCCCTATTCGATCACCCGCAACCCGCTCTACGTGTTCTCGACGGTGGCCGCAGCCGGCGTCGGGGCGCAGATCGGCTCCTTCACCGGCATTATCCTTTTCGCCGTTCTGTGCGCCGGCGCGTTCCACATCGTCATCCTGCGCGAGGAGAAATACCTCAAGCAGGTGCTCGGCGCCCCTTACGAAGCCTATCTGGCGCGCGTGCCGCGCTTCTTTCCAAAACTCTCGCTCTACCAGGAAGGCGACACCGGCAGCTTCAAGCCGCGCCTGCTTTTGAACACGCTGCTCGACGGACTGGTGTTCCTGGTGGCGCTGCCGGCCTTCGAACTGATCGACGGTGCGCAGCAGTCGGGCATGCTGCCGGTGTTGTTCAGGCTACCCTGATCGAGGACAGAGCRCCGCACCGTCTGAGGTGTTGCGCGTGGGCGCTCTTTGATCTATAGGACCGCCGTTTCCAAAAAGCCGCCCGGCAGGGCATGCCGTGGCGGTTTCATTTGCTTTTCGGGCTCTGGTCGGCCCGAAGCGAACAACGGCCCGACTGCGGGCCCCCACGAAAGGACAAGYAAAATGCCCAAGATGAAGACCAAGTCGGCCGCCAAGAAGCGGTTCAAGATTACTGCCACCGGCAAGGTGCTGTCGRCTGCCGCCGGYAAGCGCCATKRCATGATCAAGCGTTCCAACAAGTTCATTCGCGATGYCCGCGGCACGATGGTTCTGGCTGAACCGGACGGCAAGAAGGTCATCAAGAATTTTCTGCCGAACGGCCTCTAATCCCTCGGCTTGGACAACGTTTTAAGGAGATCATGACATGGCACGCGTAAAGAGAGGCGTCACCGCCCACGCCAAGCACAAGAAGGTCCTGAAAGCCGCCAAGGGTTTCTACGGCCGCCGCAAGAACACCATCCGCATCGCCAAGCAGGCGGTGGAGAAGTCGCTGCAGTACGCCTATCGCGACCGCAAGAACCGCAAGCGCTCGTTCCGCGCGCTGTGGATCCAGCGTATCAATGCAGCGGTGCACGAGCACGGCCTGACCTATGGCCGCTTCATCGACGGCCTCAACAAGGCCGGCATCGAGATCGACCGCAAGATCCTTTCGGACATGGCCATCCATGAGCCGCAGGCTTTCGCAGCACTCGTCGCCAAGGCCAAGGTCGCGCTCGAATACCTGAAGAACACCACGCCGAATGCGTTTGAGAGCGCTGTAGCCTAACCAGCGCCTTCCCAAGCATTTTCGACACTTGATTTGGGAAACCCGCGCTGGCAGGGCTGGCGCGGGTTTTTTCGTTCCTGATGCAACCAAAATGGTAACACAGCGCCCAGTCTGGTTACCCGATCGAAGAGAGTTTCGCCGTGAACGCCACTGCTGGAAATCTTGAAACCCTTGAAGTTTCGCTGCTTGCCGAGATTGCCGCCGCGGCCGACGAGCAGGCGATCGAGGCTGTGCGCGTCTCGGCGTTGGGCAAGAAGGGCTCGGTCTCCGAAATGCTGAAGACGCTTGGCGCGATGAGCGCCGAGGAGCGGCAGGTGAAAGGCCCCGCGATCAACGGCCTGAAGAACCGCGTCACCGAGGCGCTGACGGCGCGCAAGGCGGAACTGAGGGATGCGGCGATCGCCGCCAGGCTCGCGGCCRAGAAGGTCGACGTCACGCTGCCGGTGCGCCAGTCGCCGGCCGAGCGCGGCCGCATCCATCCGATCAGCCAGGTGATCGACGAGATCGCCGCGATCTTCGGCGATCTCGGCTTCGCGATCGCCGAAGGTCCGGACATCGAGACCGACTATTACAACTTCACTGCACTCAACTTCCCGGAAGGCCATCCGGCGCGCGAGATGCACGATACCTTCTTCTTTCAGCCGGACGAGAAGGGCGAGCGCAAGCTGTTGCGCACGCACACCTCGCCCGTGCAGATCCGCACCATGGAGCAGCAGAAGCCGCCGATCCGGATCGTCATCCCCGGCAAGACCTACCGGCAGGATTCGGACGCCACGCACTCGCCGATGTTCCATCAGGTCGAGGGGCTGGTGATCGACAAAACCGCCAACATCGCCAACATGAAATGGGTGCTGGAGGAGTTCTGCAAGGCCTTCTTCGAAGTGCCAAGCGTCAAGATGCGCTTCCGGCCGTCCTTCTTCCCATTCACCGAGCCCAGCCTCGAGGTCGACATCCAGTGCGACCGCTCGCGGCCCGGCGAAGTGCGCTTCGGCGAAGGCTCCGACTGGATGGAGATCCTGGGCTGTGGCATGGTGCATCCCAACGTGCTGCGCTACGGCGGCCTCGATCCCGACGAGTACCAGGGCTTCGCCTGGGGCATGGGCATCGACCGCATCGCCATGCTGAAATACGGCATGCCGGACCTGCGCGCCTTCTTCGACGCCGATGTGCGCTGGCTCTCGCATTACGGCTTCCGGCCGCTCGACCTGCCGACGCTGTTCGGGGGCTTGAGCACATGACGGCCCCGCACACCGGGGGCTGCCGCTGCGGCGCGGTGCGGTTCGAGGCTTCGGCCGAGCCGCACCACATCAGCTATTGCCACTGCAGCGATTGCCGGCGCGCGACAGGCGCGCCGGTGTCGGCCTTTGTCGGCTTCATGGCCGACCAGATCGCGCTCGACGGAAAGTCGCTGAAGAGCTACCGGAACGGCCCGGTGGAGCGATCGTTCTGCGGCATCTGCGGCTCGCCGATCGCCTATGTCGACGAGCGGCTTGCAGGCCACATCTATTTCATGCTCGGCGCCATGGACATGCCTGCCTATTTCAGGCCGACGCTGCACGCGCATGTGCGCGAGCAGTTGCCCTTCCTGCACATGCCCGATTCACTGCCGCGTCATTTGAAGACCAGCGTGCCCAGACCTTCGGAAACACAGTCATGAAATTCACCCTCTCCTGGCTCAAGGACCATCTCGAGACCGACACCTCGCTTGCCGAGATCGTCGAGCGGCTGACTGCGATCGGCCTCGAARTCGAACATGTCGACGACAAGGCGAGCCTGAAACCCTTCGTCATCGCCAAGGTGCTGACGGCGGTACAGCATCCAGACGCCGACCGRCTGCGCGTGCTCACCGTCGATACCGGCGACGGCAAGCCGCCGGTGCAGGTGGTATGCGGGGCGCCCAACGCCCGCGCCGGCCTGATCGGCGCCTTCGCCGCACCCGGCACCTATATTCCCGGCATCGACGTGACGCTTTCGGTCGGCAAGATCCGCGGCGTCGAGAGCCATGGCATGATGTGCTCCGAGCGCGAGCTGCTGCTTTCGGACGAACATAGCGGCATTATCGACCTGCCTGAGGATGCGCCGGTCGGCACCAGCTTCGCTGCTTACGCGCATCTCGACGACCCGGTGATCGAGATCAATCTGACGCCAAACCGGCCCGACGCGACCAGCGTCTACGGCATTGCGCGCGATCTTGCGGCAAGCGGGCTTGGCCGCCTCACCGGCGGGGCGATCATGCCGCATGTCGRCAACGGCCTGTGCCCGGTCAAGGTCACGATCGAGGCGCCCGAACTCTGCCCCGGCTTCGCGCTGACACTGGTGAGGGGCGTGAAGAACGGCCCGTCGCCCAAATGGCTGCAGCAGCGGCTGATCGCCATCGGGCTCCGGCCGATCAGCGCGCTGGTCGACATCACCAACTACGTCACCTTCGACCGCGGCCGGYCGCTGCATGTCTTCGACGCCAACAAGGTTGCCGGCAACCTCGTCGTGCGCCGCGCCAGGGACGGCGAGAAGCTGCTGGCGCTCGACGGCCGCGAATACACGCTGACGCGGGAAATGTGTGTGATCGCCGACGACAAAGGCGTCGAATCGATTGCCGGCATCATGGGCGGCGAGCATTCAGGCTGCGACGAGAACACCACCGACGTGCTGATCGAATCGGCGCTCTGGGACCCGATCACCACCGCGCGCACCGGCCGCACGCTCGGCATCATCAGCGACGCGCGTTACCGCTTCGAGCGCGGCGTCGACCCCGAATTCATGGTGCCGGGCGTCGAGCTCGCGACCAAGCTGGTGCTCGATTTCTGCGGCGGCACGCCGACGGAGATGGAGGTGGCGGGCTATGCCGGTCACAAGCCGAAAATCATCTTTTTCCCACTTTCGGAAGTGAAGCGGCTGACCGGCATCGAGGTGCCGAGAGAGGAAGCGCTTGKCATTCTGACGCGGCTAGGCTTCGAAACGCATGGTTCCGGCGACGTCGTCGAGGTGAGGGTGCCATCCTGGCGGCCGGATGTCGACGGCAAGGCCGACCTCGTCGAGGAGGTGATGCGCATTCACGGCGTCGACAATATCGCGCCGCAGCCGCTGACCTCGCATGACGCGGTCAACGGCAAGATCCTGACCACGCTGCAGGTGCGCACCCGCGCGGCCAAGCGCGCGCTGGCCGTGCGCGGCATGATGGAGGCCGTCACGTGGTCGTTCATCCCGGCCAGGCACGCCGCGCTGTTCGGCGGCGGCCAGAACGGGTTGAAGCTCGCCAACCCGATCGCCGCCGACATGTCCGACATGCGGCCCTCGCTGCTGCCGGGGCTGATCAGCGCCGCGCAGCGCAATGCCGACCGGGGCATCGGCGATGTGGCGCTGTTCGAGGTTTCCGGCACCTATGAGGGCGACACGCCCGAGCAGCAGCGGCGCGTTGCCGCCGGCGTGCGGCGCGGCACGGCCAAGCTCGACGGCTCGGGCCGCAGCTGGGCCGGCAACGCTGCCCCAGTCGGCGTGTTCGATGCAAAGGCCGACGCGATCGCGGCACTCGAGGCCTGCGGCGCGCCTGTCGACCGGCTGCAGATCGAGCCCGGCGGCCCGGCCTGGTATCATCCTGGACGCTCCGGCACGATCAAGCTCGGACCGAAGACCGTGCTCGGCACCTTCGGCGAATTCCACCCGAAGACGCTTGAGGTGCTCGACGTTTCCGGGCCGCTCTGCGGCTTCGAGGTCTTTGTCGATGYAGTGCCGGAGCCGAAGGCCAAGCCGACGCGCACCAAGCCGAAGCTGGAGCTGTCGCCCTTCCAGGCGGTGAAGCGCGACTTCGCCTTCGTCGTCGACAGGTCGGTCGAGGCCGGCACGCTGGTCAGGGCGGCTTTAGCCGCCGACAAGAAGCTGGTCACCGGTGTTTCTGTGTTCGACGTCTTCGAGGGCGCTTCACTGGGCGCCGCCAAGAAGTCGATCGCCATCGAAGTGTCGATCCAGCCGGTCGAGAAGACGCTGACCGACGAGGATTTCGAGGCGCTGGCAAAACGCATCGTCGAGAACGTCAACAAGCAGACGGGCGGCGTGCTGAGAGCGTAGAGCGGCTCGCTGCCGCTCTACTTATTTGCTTTACGCAATTTCGGACAGAAAACCGCTCGACAATTTTCCTGGAATTGCGCTGCGGATTGCTGAGCTATGGCGAATCGCCCTTCAAAGGGCGATGGACCATCTTCGCTATTCCGGCCTTCCCTTCGAAGAGCAGCGCGCAGCCTTCCTCGCCATCATCGCGGCCGACCCGCTGGTGGCCGAAACGCTGGCGCGGGTGCGCCAGCTCGCGCTGCCGGACTGGCTGGTGGTTTCCGGCGCGCTCTACAACAGCGTCTGGAACCATCTCACCGGCAAGGCGCCGGGATACGGCATCAAGGACGTCGACCTGTTCTATTTCGACGACACCGACCTCTCCTACGAAGCCGAGGATGCGGTGATCCGCCGGGCGGCACGGCATTTCAAAGGCCTGGCGCTCCCGGTCGAGGTGCGCAACCAGGCGCGCGTGCATCTGTGGTATCCGGCCAAGTTCGGGCAGGAATGCCCGCGCTACAGGAGTGCCAGCGAATCCGTCAGCTATTTCGCGTCGAAGACGCATGCGGTCGGGGTGCGGTATGACGGAGACGGGGCGCTGGAATTGGTGGCGCCGTTCGGGCTCGACGATATTTTTTCGTTCCGCATCACGCCGAACAGGGTGCTGGACAATCAGCGGACGCATGAGGCCAAGGGGGCGCGGGCCGAGAAGTACTGGCCGGAGATTACAGTTGTGCCTTGGTGACCACCCTCCCCCTTGTGGGGAGGGTCGATCCGCATCGCGGATCGGGGTGGGGGTTCTCGTAGGGCGCCACCCCCACCCCGTCTCACTGCCTCCGCTTCGCTGCGTCAGCGAGCCGACCCTCCCCACAAGGGGGAGGGTAGGAGCTCACCCATTCACCAGCGCCAGCAACTCTTCCGTATAGCGCTTGCCGACCACCTTGTCGGGCGACAGCGCATCGCCGATCGCCGCGACATCGGCGGCGCTCAACTCGATCCCGGCCGCCGCGGTGTTCTGCTCCAGGTGGCGGATCTTTCGCGCGCCGGGGATCGGCACGATGAAATCACCCTGGTGCAGCACCCAGGCGAGCGCCAGCTGCGCCGGCGTCACCCCCTTTTCCGCCGCCATCTTCTCCAGCACGGCGATGACGGCGTTGTTGGCTTCCATGGCTTCGGCCTGGAAGCGCGGCAAGCCAAGGCGCCAGTCGCCGGCGCCCAGCACATCCGGCTTGGCGATCGTGCCGGTCAGCAGACCGCGACCGAGCGGGCTGTAGGGTACAAAGCCGATGCCGAGCTCGCGGCAGACGGCGAAGACCTCGTCCTCGGGATCGCGGCTCCACAGCGAATATTCGCTCTGCACGGCGGCGATCGGGTGCACGGCATGCGCCCGGCGGATGGTTGCGGCACTTGCCTCCGAGAGGCCGAGCGCCCGCACCTTGCCCTCGCGCACCAGGTCGGCCATGGCGCCGACCGTATCCTCGATCGGTACGTTCGGGTCGACGCGATGCTGGTAGTAAAGATCGATCACGTCTGTATCGAGCCGCTTCAGCGAAGCTTCGGCCACCGCCTTGACGTGCTCGGGACGGCTGTCGACGCCGATCATACGATCGGTGCCGCTGCCTTGCTCGGCGATCTTGAAGCCGAATTTGGTGGCGATCGTCACCTTGTCGCGCACCGGCTTCAGCGCCTTGCCGAGCAGGATCTCGTTCTCATAGGGGCCGTAGACCTCGGCCGTGTCGAAAAAGTTGACGCCGATCTCGACGGCGCRGCGCAACGTGGCGATCGCCTCGGCTTCCGGCTGACCGCCATAGCCGAAGCTCATGCCCATGCAGCCGAGGCCGACGGGGAAAACTTCGAGTTCAGTTCCAAGCTTGCGGGTTTGCATCTCGCTTCTCCTTGTTGTGATGCTAAAGCGCGTCGACAACGCGCTTTAGGTTTTGGTTATGCATGTCGTTGCCCCAAAACCGCTGCGCACTGCTGGGCGGCATGCAATGGAGATAGCGCCTTGCATTCCGTTCGATAATTGTCTCTCATTTGCACGGCTTGATCTATAAGATAGATCAATTGGTGGTCGTGATCCCATTCACCTGAAGGCAGGCGGGATATGACGGATACGCTGCGAAAACGCCGTCACCTCGACCAGCGGATAGCGCATGTGGACCCGCTTCGTGGACGCCGGATGGTGGCGGAGCGACTCGCCCTCGCGCCATTCCTGTGCCGGCCGGATCGGCCGCGGCGCGAAKCCGCCGCCGCAATTGGGGCAGACGTTCTGCAGCCTGCTTTCCACGCAATCCGCGCAAAATGTGCATTCGTGCGAGCAGATGCGCGCCATCTCCGAATCCGGCGGCAGGTCGATATCGCAGCATTCGCAGTTCGGTCTGAGTTGCAGTCCCATGCGGCCGTCTCCTTGCAATGGACACACCTCGTAGCAGGCGGTAGGCTGRCTGGAATGACAAAGTCCCCACTAATCCAGCCAAACCAGGCAAGGACGATCGAGATCCTCGCCTTCGCCGACGTACAGATCCTCGACATCACGGGGCCGCTGCARGTCTTCGCTTCCGCCAACAAGCTCGCCACCGGGACGCTCCCCTACGCTCTCAAGGTGGTTGCGCGGCATGGCGGGGCTGTCTCCAGTTCGGCGGGCCTTGCCGTCGTGGCCGAGCCCTTGCCCGAAATCCATGCGCCGCTCGACACGCTGATCGTGCCCGGCGGGCAGGGCATCGAGGCAGCTGTCGCCGATCCCGGCCTGCTGGAATGGATACGGGGACGAGCCGCGACTGCTCGCAGGACGGCTTCGGTCTGYACCGGCGCATTCGTGGTGGCCGCCGCAGGCCTTTTCGACGGACGCCGGGTCGCGACGCACTGGGAGCGCTGCCGCGAGCTCTCGCAACGGTTCCTCTCGCTTGCCGTCGAGGCAGAGCCGATCTTCGTGCGCGACGGTCCGATGTGGAGCTCGGCCGGCGTCACGGCGGGTATCGATCTCTGCCTTGCCATGGTCGAGGAGGATCTGGGGCGCGACATGGCTCTCGCGGTTGCGCGCGACCTCGTCGTCTACCTGAAACGCCCGGGCGGACAGGCCCAGTACAGCGCCATGCTTTCCGTCCAGCAGTCGAGCCGGTTTGCCGAGCTTCATGCCTGGATCGGCGAAAATCTCGCGCAGAAGCTCACGCTCGGCCAGCTCGCCAATCGCTGCGGAATGAGCGAGCGGAATTTCAGCCGGCGCTATGTCGAGGAGATGGGCGTGACCCCTGCCCGATYGGTCGAGCGGCTGCGCATAGAGATGGCGCGAACGCTGCTCTCCGACACGCGACTGCCGGTCAAGAGCGTGGCGCGGCGATGCGGCTTTCAGAACGAGGAAACGTTGCGGCGCGCCTTCATTCGCCTGTTTTCGATGTCGCCGCAGGACTACCGGAAAAGCTGGCATGCGGCCTGAGGCGGCGTAGCGACCAAACTCCTCGATTGGCATATATCAATGAATCGATCTCATCTCTCGCAACTYGCCGTGCTCGCCACCGTCGCCCAATGCGCCAGCTTCCGCGGCGCGGCGCGYGAACTCGGCATCGCGCCGTCGGCGGTGAGCCATGCGGTGGCGAGCCTGGAAGCGCGGCTCGGCGTGCGGCTGCTGGCGCGCAGCACGCGCAGCGTGGCACCGACCGAGGAAGGCGCGCAGCTCCTGGAACGGCTGCGGCCGGCACTGTCCGAAATCGACCTGGCGCTGGAGACGGCGGTCGAGGCGCGCGACCGGCCGGCCGGCAATCTGAGACTCAGCGTCCCGCGCACCGCCGCGCATCTGGTGCTGACGCCGCGGCTCGGCGCCTTTGCCGCCGCCTATCCGGACATCGTGCTGGAGATCGTCATCGAGGACCGTTTCACCGACGTGGTCGAAGGTGGGTTCGACGCTGGTGTCAGGCTTGGCGAAAGCCTGCAGCGCGACATGATAGCGGCGCGCATCGGCCCCAACATTCGCGGCGCGGTGGTTGGCGCGCCGTCCTATTTCGAAACCATGCCCCGGCCGCGCCACCCGCGCGAGCTGGCCGGCCATCGTTGCATCCGCTTCCGCTTTTCCAGCGGCATCCTCTATCGCTGGGAGTTCGAGAAGGAGGGCGAGGAAATCGAGATGGCAGTCGAGGGGCCGCTGATCCTCGACGAGGACCATTTGATCGCCCGCGCGGCGGTGGACGGCGCCGGGCTCGCTTTCGTGTTCGAGGACTATGTGCGGGCGCCCCTCRGCGACGGCAGGCTGATCCGCGTGCTGGAGGACTGGTGCCCGACCTTCGACGGCTTCTTCGTCTA
>NZ_MDFL01000138.1 GCF_001854785.1 Mesorhizobium sp. ORS 3428 | reverse complement strand
CTTCTTCGTCCTCAACGTGCTGGCGCTCATCGCCACGGTGGTGATGAATTCCTTCGCGACACGCTGGCTCGGGACCTGGCTTCCGCTGGGCTGGACCGGCCGCTGGTACGGCGATGCCTGGGGCGAGTTCCAACTCGGCAATGTGCTGACGGCGACATTCGAGATCGTCTTTTCCGTGGTTGTGTTGTCCGGTCTGATCGGCGTGCCCGCGGCCTATGCGCTGGCGCGCCGCGATTTCCCCGGCAAGCGCGTGGTCATGCTTTTGTTCCTGCTGCCGATCCTCGTGCCGCCGATGACCTACGGCATTCCGCTTGCGACCGTGCTCTATTCGACACCTTTCGGCGGCACCATGTGGGGCGTGATCCTCGCCAATCTCGTGCCGACCGTCCCCTTCGTGATCCTCGTCATGATTCCCTTCGTCGAGCAGATCGATCCGCGCATTGAGCACGCGGCGCGCGTCTTYGGCGCGAATACCTTCCGCCTCTTCGTCCATGTGCTGGTGCCGCTGCTGGTTCCGGGCGTGCTTGCGGCGCTGCTCTTGGTGCTGGTGCGCACCATCGCCATGTTCGAACTGACCTTCCTCACCGCRGGGCCGACGAGCCAGACGCTGGTGGTCGCGCTCTACTATTCCGTCTTCGCTGCCGGTGTGCGCGCCGGCCAGTCGATCGACGCCATGGCGGTCATCTACATGATCACGACGCTGATCTGGCTGGTGATCGCGCTCCGTTTCGTCAATCCGACCCAGATCGTGACAAGGGCCAAGCAAACATCATGAAACATGTCTGGCGCTGGTTCGGTCCGGTGGACAAGGTCTCGATCGCCGATGCCAGGCAGGCAGGCGCGCGCGGCATCGTGACCGCGCTCCACCATGTTCCCTATGGCGCGGTGTGGACGCGCGAGGAGATAGCCAGGCGCCAGGACGAAGTGCGGCGCATGCCAGACGGCACGCCCTCGACGCTCGAATGGGAGGTGGTCGAAAGTCTGCCGGTCTCGGAGRYCATCAAGACGCAGACAGGGCCATGGAAAGAGCATCTCGYCACCTATCGCGCATCGCTGGAGAACCTCGCAGCGTYCCGAATAGCGACCGTCTGCTACAATTTCATGCCGGTGCTCGACTGGACCCGCACCCAGCTTGCATGGCGCCTGCCCAATGGCGGCACGGCCATGCGCTTCGACCTTGTCGACTTTGCCGCCTTTGATATCCATGTCTTCAAGCGCCCGGGCGCGGCGGWGAGCTTTGACGCGTCCGTTGTGGAAGGGGCCGGCCGCCGTTTCGCGGCAATGGATGATGAGGCCCGCAAGCGTCTTGCGTGCAGCGTCAATGCGGGCCTGCCGGGCGCGGCGGATCAATATTCCCTCGACGATCTTCGTGGCCAGATCGCCAGCTATGCGAAGATCGGCGCCGAGCACTTGCGCGGGAACCTCATCGATTTCCTTGCCGAGGTCGTGCCGACTGCGGAGCGTCTCGGCATGCGCATGTGCTGCCACCCCGACGATCCGCCATTCCCGCTGCTTGGCCTGCCGCGCGTCATGTCGACCGAGGAAGGCTATCGCGCCGTGCTCGATGCCGTCGGCAGTTCGGCGAATGGCGTCACCTTCTGCACCGGTTCGCTGGGCGCGCGTCACGACAATGACCTTCCGGCAATGTTCGCGCGGCTGGCCCCGCGCGTGCATTTCATCCACCTGCGCAATGTGAAACGCGAGACCGACACGGTGCCGTGTTCCTTCTACGAGGATGAGCATCTGGCGGGTGATACCGACATGGTCGCGGTCGTCGCGGCGATCCTGAAGGAGGAGAGGCGCCGCGAGGCGGAAGGCCGCACCGATGCGCAAATCCCCATGCGGCCCGACCACGGTCAGGATATTCTCGACGACCTGAGCCGCGGCGCACAGCCGGGCTATCCGGCCATCGGACGGCTCAAGGGGCTTGCCGAACTGCGCGGCGTGGAAAGGGTGCTGACGTCGGCCGTTGCGGCGGCATGAACGCCCGGCGCGGCGCTTGCCTTGAGATGTTCGTCGTCATCCTGACTTGAGCTGCGCGCGCACCGCGTCCCGAAAGCTGCGGAAGCTCGGGTATCCCAAAAGCGCAAGCAGCCTGATGAGCGTGGTGGCGGGAAGGCCGGTGGCTTCGGCCATGCCGGCCGCCGTCATGAAGGCGGCGTCGGCCCATCGGCAGCGCAGGAAATCGCCGAGCGCCGGATGCTTGGCGACGAGCTTGGGCTCGCAGGCCATGGCCGAGACCAGGGTCGGCGGCGGCVCCGGCCTTCCGGGTCGATCTGCGCGCATCAAGCCAGATTGATGGCGACGTTGCGCAGCAGCGCCACGGATTTGCGCATGCCTTCCATCGGCGACAGCATCATGTCCTCGTGCTCGACGGAGAGCACGTCGTCATAGCCGACCTGTTTCAGCGCGACGCAGAACTGCCGCCACCAGGTCTCGCCGTGACCATAGCCCAGCGTGATGTAGTTCCAGGCCCGATCGRCATAGTGGTTTGGCGGACGCGCATCGAGCACGCCGTCGATGGCCGCCGGTGTCGGTTCGATGCGCGTATCCTTGGCGTGTACGTAGTAGATTGCCGAGCCAAGCTTGCGCACGGCGGCGATTGGGTCGGCGCCCATCCAGAGCGGGTGACTCGGATCATAGTTCGCGCCGACCGTTTCGCCGACGGCATCGCGAAGCCGCAATAGGGTCTGGACGTTGTACACCGCCTGATGGCCGTGCAGTTCCAGGCACAATTTGCCTATGCCGAGATTGTTGGCGAATTCAACGAGATCGCGCCAGTAGGGAATGATGCAATCGTCCCACTGGTAGCGCTGGATGTCGGCGCATTCGGGCGGCCAGTCGGTGACGATCCAATTGGGGTTGGCATCGCCCGGGCCGCCGGGCAACCCGGACATCATCACCACCCGATCGATCCCCATCAGGCTCGCCAGCCGGATCGTGTCCTCGGTCACCTGACGGTGCTTCTTGCCTTGCGGTCCCGGATGCAGCGGGTTGCCCGAGCAGTTGAGCGCCGCGATCGTCAGCCCGTGGTCGCGGACCTTGGCGACGAACTCGGCGCGGGTCGCGGCACTGTCCAGCATAGCCGCGAGATCGATGTGCGGTGCGGACGACCAGTTGCCRCACGCGAATTCCAGCGTCTCCAACCCGAGTTCGGCCGAGGCGTTGAGCATCTCGTCAAAGGTAAGGTTGCCCAGGCTGTCGGTGATCATACCAATCTTCATTTCGGGACTCCCGGTTGACTTGGGACCATCCGCTCACAGCGTCACAGGCTCGAACCTGCCGGACCGGGCGGAGGCAAGCGCCGCCTCGCAAAGGATCATGGCCTTGCGGCCGTCGCTGGCTGTGACGGCGGGCTTCTTTCCCGTCTCCACGCATGTGATGAAGTGATCGATCTCGGCCGCGTAGGATTCGGCGTAGCGTTCGACGAAGAAATAATAGGGCTTGTCGCGCGATATGCCCTTGTCGCCATACATCTCGACCGAGGTCGGCAGCCGGTTACCGGCCTGCAGCATGCCGTTGGCGCCGTGCACCTCGATGCGCTGGTCGTAGCCATAGGCGGCCCTGACGCTGTTGTTGATGTGGCACTGCCGGCCGGACGCGGTGCGCAGGATGAACATCGCGGTGTCGTAGTCGCCGAGCTTCCTGTAGTGCGGCGCCACCAGCGATGAGCCGGTCGCAAAGAGTTCGGCCGGCTCCTCGCCGAGCAGGTTGCGCGCCATGTCGAAGTCGTGGATGGTCATTTCGCGAAAGACGCCGCCGCCTCCGGCCAGCGCCTCCTCGGTTTCGGGTTCGGGATCGCGGCTGGTGATGATGACCTGCTCGACCGCGCCGATCTCGCCGGCGGCAAGGCGCTCCTTCAGCGCCCGGAAGCTCGGATCGAAGCGGCGGTTGAAGCCGATCTGGAACGGCACGCCCGCTTTCTCGACGGCGGCCAGGCACTCGTCGGTGCGCGTGAGGTCGAGATCGATCGGCTTCTCGCAGAAGATCGCTTTGYCCTTCGCCGCGGCGGCCATGGCAAGCTCGGCATGCGTGCGCGTCGCCGAAGCGATGAACGCCATTTTCACCGACGGATCGTTCATCGCGGTCTCTGTGTCGGCGATCTCGGCGCCGGTAACGGCAGCGACCTTGGCGGCAGCTTCGCGATTGGGATCGACGATGTAGCGCAGCCGCACCCTTGGATGACGTGCGAGATTGCCCGCATGCACAACACCGATCAGCCCCACTCCGAACAGACAGACATCCATCATGCGTTCGACTCTCCTGTCAGGTCGRCCTTTCGCGGAACGGCCGGTTCATATTGAGCGGCATTCATTTCACTGCGCCCATAGTGAGCCCGCGCACCAGATGGCGCTGCACCAGGAGCGCGAAGAAGACGATCGGCAGCGCGCCGATGACGCCGGCCGCCGCCATCGAGGCCCAGTCGGTATCGATGCGGCCGATCAGCGTCGCGGTGCCGCGAGGCATGGTCATGGCGCGCGGCGTCGCCGTCAGTGCCAGTGCGAAGAGGAACTCGTTGAAGGTGACCAGCACCGCGAAAATGGCGGTCGCAGCTAACCCGGGGGCGGCCAGCGGCAGCGTGATGCGGCGGAAGGCGCCGAAGCGCGAATCGCCGTCGACCATTGCGGCTTCCTCGAGATCGACGGGGATCTCGCGGAAGAAGCTCTCCATCATCCAGACGCAGAAGGTGACGTTGAAGGCGGTGTAGGTGGCGATCAGGCCGAGCCAGCTGTCGAGCAGGCCGAGGCCGAGCATGAGCAGATAGACCGGGATTAGGATGACGACCGGCGGGATGATGCGCAGCGTCAGAAGGAACAGGCCGACCTTGCGCTCCGCGGCGAAAGGCAGGCGGAACCTGACGATCGCATAGGCGCCCATGGCGCCGACCACCAGCGCGATGGCGACGGAGAAGAAGGTCACCACCAGCGAGTTCGTCAGGTAGGAACCGAACTGCTTTTCGGTGAACAGCCGGACGTAGTTGTCGAGCGTCGGCACGTGCGGGTAGAGCGTGCCTTCCTGCGTGATCTCGCGGTTGGACTTGAGCGAGGTGGAGACCAGCCAGTAGATCGGCAGCAGGACAACGGCCAGAACGAAGATGGTCGTGAGGATGCGCGCCAGACGGGTGCTCATGACGCATCGATCCTGCGCAGAAGCCTGATGGCGCTCAAGGCGAGCGCGAGCACGACGAGGCCRATCGTCACGAACAGTGCCGCCGCGTAACCGGTCTGCTGGAACTTGAACGCGGTGTCGTAGCCGTAGATCGAGATCAGCCTCGTCGCCTCGCCCGGCCCGCCACGGGTCAAAACGAAGACCTGGTCGAAGGTGCCGAAGGCGTCGATGGTCCTGAGCACGATCGCCACCGCCAGTACCGGCCGCATCATCGGGAAGGTGAGATCGGCAAAGACGCGCCATGCGCCGGCGCCGTCGACGCGCGCGGCCTCGAAGGGCTCGTGCGGCAGCGATTGCAGCCCGGCGAGCAGGATCAGGAACATCAGCGGCGTCCATTCCCAGACGTCGAGCACRACAAGGCCGATAAAGGCGTTGAGCGGATTGCCGAGGATCTGCACCGCGCCGCCGCCCGTCGCCTGCGACAGCGCCGTCAGCATGCCGGCGTCGCTGGCGTAGATGAGCCTGAAGACGATGGCGACGACGACCGGCGTGACCACCATCGGGATGATGAGCACGGTCCGCAGCAGGCGGATGCCCTGAAACTCCCGCAGGCAGAAAAGCGCGAGTGCAAAGCCCAGCACCGCTTCGAACGATACCGACAGTGCGACGAACCTCACGGTGACCCAGAGCGAATTCAGGAACTGCGTGTCGCTCCACAACCTCGTGTAGTTCTGGAACCCGACATCGCCGACCGGCGAGCCATAGCGATAGGCTTTTGTGCTGGCCCTGAGGCCATCCCAAAGCGGATAGACAAGGACGCCGAGCACGATCGTCAGGCCCGGCGCCAGCATGAGATAGGGGAGGGCGAGGTCGAGTCCCGCCCCCTGCAGGCGATATTTGCGTGCCTGCGTCATGTCGCGCATCAGTAGTAACCGGCCGTGGTCAGGTAGTCCTTGACCTGCTTGGCGGCCGTGTCGAGCGCGGCGCCGCCGCCGGAGYCCGCCTGCAGCGCCTTGTTGAGCTCGATGCCGAGCAGTTCCTCCACCTTCGCCCAGTCGGGCGTGCGGGGTCTCGRCAGCGCGCCGGCGTTGAGCTGCTTGAGGGCCACCGGGATCAGTCGGTTGCCGGGCTTGGCGATGCCGAAGGCGCTGCGCTTGACCGGGATCGAGCCCGCTTCCGACAGCTTGGCCTGCGTTTCGGCGCTGACGTACCACTTCAGGAACTCGATCGCGTTTGCCTTGTTGGGCGCCGATTTCGGCACGCCGGCGATGAAGATGCCCATCTGGGCGATCGCCTTTTCCTGCTTCGGCACGACGCCGAAATCGAGCTTGCCCRCCACCTTGGTCTGGGYGGGRTCGTCGGCCTTCAAGGCATTGCCGGAATACTGGATGATGGCGCCGGCGTCGCCGCCGAGGATCKCCGCGCCCTCCTGGTCGGAGTCGAACTCGACCACGCCGCTCGGCGCGTTCTGCTTCATCGTGCCGACAAAGAAATCGGCGGAGGCCTTACCCTCGGCCGAATTGAAGATCGGGTTCCACTTGTCGTCGAAGAAGGAGCCRCCGAACGACAGGAAGATCGGATACCAGCTGGTGACGATCGGATTGCCCGTAACGCCGCGGAAGACGACCGGATACTTGATCTTGCCGGCGGCTACVCCTTCCTTGCCCTTGGCGATCACCTCGTCCCAGGTCTTGGGCGCGCCGCCGGTGAAGACGTCGTTGCGGTAGGTGAGCGTCTGCAGGTCGCCGACGAAGGGCACGCAGATCAGCGTCGGCTTGCCGTTCTCGAAGCCCTTGACGCGCGGGCCCTTCTGCGGCGGCCAGTAGCCCATGTCGATCATGGAACCGATCCAGTCCTTGTCGGAGCCGTCGATGCCGCCGGCGCCGAGATCCTCGAGCACGTTGGCGGCGCCGAACTGMGGCACCCATGGATCGTCGAGCAGATAGAGATCGTACTGGCCGGCGCCGCTCTGGGCGTCGGCGAACCACTTCTCCAGGGTCACGCCATATTCATCCTCGAGGAACTGGATGTCGAAGCCCTGCTCCTTCGCGAGCGGGATGATCTTCTGCTTGAACGGCGTCGGCCCGCCATCGGCGAAGGCGCCGATGATGACCTTCTTGCCGGCTGCCATGGYGGGCATCGGCAAGCCGAGGGTGGTGAGGGCCGTGGTGGCGAGCGCCAGGCCGAGCCCGCCCTTGATGACGGAGCGGCGAGTAAGTCTGCTGGAATGCATCATTTCTCTCTCCCATTGCTGTTGACCCTGTGGACGGCGGTGAGGCCGGCCGAATTGAAGAAACAGGCGTTCGCCGGGTCGAAAGCGACGCCGATGCTTTGGCCGACCGCGCCCCTGAAATCGCGGCCGGCCCGTACCGAGACGTTGCCGCCTTCGAGGCGGACATTGACCAGTGTCTCGTTGCCCATCGGCTCGACGACATAGATTTCGCCGGGCAGCGCACACGGTTCGCCCGGCTGGGCGACGCTGCAGTCTTCCGGCCGCAGCCCGATCTCCACGATCCCGGCGAGGCGRCATGCGTCGAGCCGCGACTGCTCCAACGGCACGATCTTGCCGCCGACCATCACGCCTTGCTCGCTTGGCGCAGCCGGCAGGATGTTCATCGGTGGGTTGCCGACGAAGGTGGCCACGAAGCGGTTTGCCGGACGGTCGTAGATGTCGATGGGCGGCGCCATCTGCTGCAATTCGCCGCCATGCATGACGGCGACGAGGTCGGCCATCGTCAGGGCCTCGACCTGGTCGTGGGTGACGTAGATGGTGGTGGCGCTG
Organism: Mesorhizobium sp. ORS 3428; assembly: GCF_001854785.1. Classification (GTDB taxonomy): domain Bacteria; phylum Pseudomonadota; class Alphaproteobacteria; order Rhizobiales; family Rhizobiaceae; genus Mesorhizobium. The sequence goes on along the minus strand of NZ_MDFL01000138.1, from coordinate 50,853 downwards.
AGGCGCTGGCAGAGCCGCTTGATCTCGCCGCGCATGGTGAGCCGCAGCCGCGCGTCGAGATTGGAGAGCGGCTCGTCCATGAGGAAGGCCGCCGGGTCGCGCACGATCGCCCGCGCCAGCGCCACGCGCTGGCGCTGGCCGCCGGAGAGCTGGCGCGGCCGCCGATCGAGCAGGTGGCCGATCTCGAGGATGGCGGCGACCTCGCCGATCTTGGCCTTTCGCCCGRCCTCCGGCGTGCCGCGGATCCACAGCGGATAGCCGATGTTTTCGGYGACCGTCATCTGCGGGTAGAGCGCATAGCTCTGGAAGACCATGGCGATGTCGCGGTCGCGCGGCTGCAGCCGGGTGACGTCGCGCTCGCCGATGAAGACCTTGCCGGCGGTCGGCATGTCGAGCCCCGCCAGGATGCGCAGCGCCGTCGTCTTGCCGCAGCCCGACGGGCCGAGCAGGGCGAGGAATTTGTGGTCCGGCACGGCGAGGTCGAGCGACCGCAGCACGTTGAGCGCGCCAAAATTCTTGACCACATTTTTGTACAGGACCGAACTCATCGCCTTCTCCGGCGCTCCCCGMTTGTTCCCTCAGCCCTTCCGCTCGTCGACCGTGAATCCGRCCTTGCCGGCAAGCTCGCGCAGGTTGCGGTAGCCCATCGTGGCATAGGTCAGCGGATGTGCCTTGGCCGGATCCTGCTCGGCCTCGACCACCAGCCAGCCGGAATAGCCGTGATCGGCGAGGATATTGAGCAGCGTATGGTAATCGATCGCGCCGTCGCCGGGCACGGTGAAGATGCCTTCCATCACCGCGCCCATGAAGCTCATGTCGGCGTCGCGCGCCTTCTTCAGCATGRCCGGGCGCACATCCTTGCAATGGACATGGACGATACGGCCGACATGCCGGCGCAGCAACTGCTCCGGATCGCCGCCGGAGAAGGCGCAGTGGCCGGTGTCGTAGAGCAGGCCGACCGCCTCGCCGGTGACATCCATCAGCATGTCGATCTCGGCGTCCGTCTCGACGATCGTGCCCATATGGTGGTGGAAGGCCATGCCGACGCCGAACTCGGCAAAACGCTCGGCCAGCCGCGTGATCTTTTCGCCGTAAGGCTTCCATTCCTCGGCCGAAAGTCTCGGCCGCTGCGAGATCGGATCATGGATGGCGCCGTGRCGGCCGCGCGAAGTGTCGGCATAGACGACATGTTTCGCGCCGAGGTCCCTGAGYAGCGTCAGATGCGGGCTGATCGCCTCGAATTCGGCTTCGACGTCTTTCTCRCAGATGCGCCCGTCATACCAGCCGGAAACCAGCGCCAGCCCGTATCGGTCGAGGATGGGTCCGAGCGTGCGGCTCTCGCGCGGGAATTTGCCGCCGAGTTCCGTGCCGGCATAGCCGGCTTCGGCGGTTTCGCTGAGACATGTCTCGAGCGGCGTGTCRCCGCCCAGTTCCGGCACGTCGTCATTGGTCCAGGTGATCGGATTGATGCCAAGTCTGACTGCGGTCATTGCTCGCTTTCCGCCCGCGGCCGCAAAGCTGCGAGCTGTTCGTTTCAGGAGGAAAAAGCTTTCGCGCGCGGCGGCCGGGCGACTGCAAAAGCCCGTGCCGTATTCGGTTGGCGAGACGTCCTCCCAGCGCCTTGCCCAACCTCTTCTTGAAGCGGAAGTCTACGCCCCTCTGTCTCCATCGCGAGGGCCAGTTTTGCGGAAAATGAAGGAACCAGTTTGAGTGCGCTGGTGGCTGTGGCAGGATGCGGGACGGGAAGGAAAAGCAGCAAGATGTCGATGGTCGGCAGGACAGCGCCCCCCTCTGCCCTGCCGGGCATCTCCCCCACGAGGGKGGAGATTGGRCGTCACGCCGGTCTTCGMCAATCACTACCGTTGCAGAAAGGGCGGGGCGCCGGAACTGCCTATCTCCCCCCTTGCGGGGGAGATGTCCGGCAGGACAGAGGGGGGTGGGCGGGAACTCGGCCTGCGAGGCCCCTTAGGTGCTCTTCCCACCCAATTGCCGAGCAGCAATAGAGCGAGCTGGTCATGCGCCCCCACCACCCCAAACCCCAAGCCTTCCCCCTTGACATGCTGGCGGTGAACCGTGCGAGCGGCGAGCACCTGTCGCGCCAGCTCTACCACGGGCTGGTCGCCATCATCCGCAACCGCGCGCTGGCGCCGGGCTCGGAGCTGCCGTCGACGCGCGCGCTTGCCGCCGAGCTCGGCCTTGGCCGCAACACCATCGTTGCGGCCTATGACCAGCTTGTCACCGAAGGCTATCTCGCCAACCGCCAGGGCGCGCGCCCGGCGATCGTCGACCTGCCGGACGGCCCGCGCGAGAGCCCGCCCGAGGCGCCGCCGGCGCCGCTGCGTTCGCCCTCGCGTCGCGGCGAGGAACTGCTCAGCCAGCCCTGCCATCACGGCACGCCAGGGCGCTTTGCCTTCCACCCCGGCATGCCGGATGCCGCGAGCTTTCCCTTCGGCGTCTGGGGCCGGCTGGTGGCGCGCCGCGCCAGCCATGGCGGCGAGACCCTGTTCGGCACCTATGACGTGACCGGCCATCCGGCGCTGAAGGAGGCGATCGCCGGCTACCTCTTTTCCGCGCGCGGCGTGCGCTGCCGGCCGGAGCAGATCGTCGTCACCACCGGCGCGCAGGCGGCGTTCGATCTTCTGGCCCGCCTTTTACTCGACCCCGGCGACACGGTGTGGATGGAGGAGCCCGGCTATTACGGCGCCAAGGCCGCCTTCACCGTGGCCGGCGCCCGCATCCTGCCGATCCCTGTCGACCAGGAGCGCGGCTGGCGCTTAGAGCATGATCCCGAAAAGTGGGAACCGGTTTTCGGAGAAAGATCATGCTCCAACAAAGAGTTAGATCGTGATGGCGATTCAACGAAACGCCATCATGGTCTAGACGCGCCTGACCCGGCGCCCCGTCTCATCTATGTGACGCCGGCCTGCCAGCATCCGCTCGGCATCACCATGCGCTGGAGGAGYGGCTGCGCCTGCTCGACATCGCCGGGATCGCCAACAGCTGGGTGATCGAGGATGATTTCGACGGMGAATACCGCTTTCAAGGCAGGCCCGTGCCGGCGATCCAGAGCATGGACCGCTCCGGCCGCGTCATCTATGTMGGCACCTTCGCCAAGCTGCTCTTCCCGGCGCTTCGCCTCGGCTTCATGGTGCTGCCGCCGGAGCTGGCGGGGCGCATCGTCAACGCGATCTCGACCACCGGCCAGTTCGCCCCGCTGCTGCTGCAGGCAGCACTCSCCGACTTCATCACCGAAGGCCATATGAGCCGGCACCTGAAGCGCATGCGCCGCATCTACGCCCAGCGCCGTCAGCTCTTTCGCGAGATTGTTTCGGAGCGGCTGCGCGAYGAGATCACGCTCTCGCCCGCCGAAGCCGGCATCCAGGTGGTCGGCTATCTCAGGCCCGGCATCGAYGACATCAAGGTCAGCCAGGCCGCCGCGCGGCGCGCGATCAACGTCTCGCCGCTGTCGAAATATTTCCAGAACACGGCGGCAACGCAGGGGTTGGTGCTTGGCTACGCCGCCTGTGATGCGGCGCAGACGAGGGAAGGCGTAGAGCGGCTGGCAGCGGCGATACGCGAGACGCTGGGTGAATGACTGCCGCATGCGACTGATCGCAGGCCACAAGCGTCGATCGTCGGCGGGACAGCGCCCCCTCTGCCCCGCCGGGCATCTCACCCACAGGGGGAGATCAGATGTCGCGTTCGCTTTCGCCAATCGTCAACGTCTCAAAGATGAGCGGGGCGGCGAAGCTGCCAATCTCCCCCCAAGTGGGGGAGATGGCCGGCAGGCCAGAGGGGGCGCGAAGGAACTCGGCCGTGCAAACCCAAGCTCCCTCGCCACGCGCCCCTCAATCCCCCCGCGCCACCACATCCGCATACCRCTGCAAATACAGCGGCCAGCCCTGATCGCCGCCGACACCGTCGCGCACGCTCTCCCAGCCCTGGCCATGGCGCTCCAGGTTCCGGTGCTCGAGATCGACACGGGTGCGCCCTGCCGTTTCGGCGGTGAAGCGCACTTCCCATTCGCTGGTCCTGGCCGGGTCGGTCTCGATCCGCCATTGCGGGCTGATGTCCCAACTCAAGAGCACTCGGGTTGGCGGCTCATAAGCCAGCACCCGCGCCCAACGGCACTCGCTGCCGTCGACGCCGCGGTCATAGACGTGCCCGCCGACCCGGGGCTCGAACACCGTCTCGGCGATCTGCACGGGAAGYAGATTGTGCTCCGGCGGTTTGAAGCTGCCGAAGCCTTCGGTGAAAACCTTGAAGGCGCGCTCGATCGGCGCCTCGACCACGACGGACTGCTTCACGGACGTGATTGGGACTTGCGTGTTCATGATGACTCCTCTGGTGGGGTCTCGACGGCCTGCTTGTAGGCCGCGAGCGTCTTGCTCCAGAACCGGTCGAGCCAGGCGCGCATCTGGCCAAGCCCGTGCGGGTCGATGTGGTAGACGTTGCTGGCGCCCTTCGGCTCGGCGCGGACCAGCCGCGAATCCTTGAGCACCTTCAGATGCTGCGACACCGCCGACTGCGACACGGCGACCTGCCGCGTGATCTCCGCCACCGAGCGCGGCCRCTCCGCGATCAGCTCGAAAATCTGCCTGCGGGTGGTGTCGCCAAGGGCGGCGAGCTGGGCACTATCAACAGTCATGACTTATGATTAGTGCAGACTGATGATAGAGTCAAGGGAAGAGCGGCAGTAGCTCGGGAGGACGCAGCCGCCATGYGCGCCGYCGCCTCGCCCAGGCAAAGCGAACAAAAAGAGGAGCCGGAACGCACGTGGGCGGTGCGACTCGGGCGAAGGGCTAGGGCGCGGGGTCGGTGAGGAAGGGCATGATGTCGACGCCGTCTCCTGGAAAGACGGAGAAATGCGGGTGATTCTCGAAGAGGCGGGCGGCGGCCTCGATGGTTTCAGCCTCAACAACGATGTAGCCGCAGAAGGCATTCRCGGCGCCGGCGATGCCGTCCTTGGTCACGCGCGTCGTCTTGCCAACCATGCCGCCGCGGTCACGAAACGATGCGGCATTCCTCTCCTCCCATTCCGCCCACTGCTTTAGCCCGACGGCGTCGATCGCGTCCTGCTCGGACTTGGGCAGGGCGCGAAAGCGGGCGAGGTCTTCGGGCTTCATGGTGTAGACGGCGAGATAGCGAGGCATGCGGCGCGCTCTTCAGGCGGAAAGACCGTTCGAGCCTAGACTCCCCACTGGCCCGAGTCACTCCGCATTCGCGCCGTAAGTGCCTGCCGCCTATCTGCATCGGATCGGGACGTCCGCTTGCCCAAAGCGGCCTAAGGGGAATTGGCGCACCCGACAAGATTCGAACTTGTGACCTCTGCCTTCGGAGGGCAGCGCTCTATCCAGCTGAGCTACGGGTGCTTCCCGGGGAATCCGGAAAACGAACCGGCCGGTGAACCGGCCAACCACGGCTTCTTAGCGGAAGCGCGGGCAGGCTTCAACGGCCAATTGGAGTGGTGATGTCTTGAGGCTGCGGTGCGCCGGCACGCTGCGGGGAGTGCGAGGCGAGTGCCGGCGGATCAAGGCGTCTCGCGGGCTTTCTCCGGCTTGGCCCTACCGGCCGAGCCGGCCCTCAATCCTGCGCCTCGCCCTTTGCCGTCTCGGTCTTCGCCGTCCTGCGCCTTGTTCCRTGCGTCRYCCGCTTCGGCTTCTTGGCGGTCAGCTCGTGCATTGCGTCGAGCTGCATCTGCTGCATCTCGGCCAGGCGCTGCCATTGGCGCGAGATCAGGTAGTCGAGCTTTTCGTGCAGGTGCCGCACTTCGAGCTCGGCCTTCAGGTTCACCCGGTAGTCGTTGAAGGAACGCAGCCGGTCTTTCGCTTCCTGCCGCTTCTGGCTCATCATGATCACCGGCGCCTGGACGGCGGCGATGCAGGAGAGCAGTAGGTTGAGCAGGATGAACGGGTAGGGGTCGAAGGCGCGGGTGGTGCCCTCGAACAGATTGACGCCGATCCACAACACCAGCACGCCGGCGAAGGAGATCAGGAACCACCAGCTGCCGCCGAAAGCCGCCATGTCGTCGGAAACGCGCTCGGCGAAGGTCCGGTGCTCCTCGAATTCCTCTTCCGAGTTTTCCGAGATCGTGTCCTGCCTGGCGATCGATTCCACCACCTGGCGGTCGAGTTCGGAGAATTCGCCGTGCTCCTGCTGAAGCAGTTCCTCCATATAGCGCATGCGGTAGCGCGAGAGCTCCTCGCGGCTGATGCGGGCGCCGCGCGGCAGGTCCGGATGGTCGGAGCGGATGCGGTCGGCTAGGCTCGGGCGCAAATCGTCGATGCGCACAAGGTCGCGCTTGCGGAATTTCTTGCCGCTGATCGCCGACGGCTTTTTCTTAGGCTTGGCCCGCGGCGCGYCGGGCAGGGTCGGCTCGGAGTCCGGCACATCCGGCGTTTCGAAATGCTCGTCGGAGCCCTCATGCAGCTCGTCCGGCACGGTGGCCGCCTCGAGATACTCGCCGCCGCTCTCGTTTTCGTTGTCTGCCTTTTTCTGCGCGGAAGTCTTGGGGTCGCTGGCCATGGTCAGTGCTCCTGTTCTCGCCGCCTGATACGATATGCCAAGCCGGYGTGGCATATCCACCGTGACTGTGAATCTGGTGTGACCGAACAAGTTCTTGTGATGGATGGAGGGGCGTGGCTTTTCGGCCGCCTCTACGCGCAATGCCTGTGGCCGCGCAAGCCCCCGCTCCGTCTCGGCACTGCGCGCCGATCCACCTCTCCCCCGCCTTGGCGGGGGCGAGGAACCAAGCTTGCTCAGGCTGCGGCCTCGGCGATTGGCATTTCCTCGCCCCCATGAAATGGGGGAGAGGTGGCTCGGCGAAGCCGAGACGGAGCGGGGGAGCGCCGTGGGCGATCGTCGATCGGCTGAGAGACTGGCGTCATCGTCGTCGCCCGCTGGCCCCATACTGGCCCTGTGGGCGGCCCGGCCGGCAAACTATATCCAAATCAGGCCTGCCAGCTCAGGCTCCCGCCAACCCAAGGGCGAGCATCGCCCGCACGAAGAGGGATCGCGTCTCATGTACAAGCATCTTCTGATCGCCACCGACGGCTCGGAACTAGCGGAGAAGGGCGTCGCCCACGGCCTGGAGCTCGCCAGGGGCCTCGGCGCCGCCGTCACCTTCGTCACCGTCTCCGAGCCGTTCCCGGCGCTTGCCTGGGGCGGCGCCATGGCCGGCTATGTCGCCGCCGACGAGCTCACCAACTACGAGGAAAGCGCGCGCAAATATGCCGGCGAGGTGCTGGACAGGTGCACGGCCTCGGCCGACGCGCTCGGCGTGCGCGCGAAGGTCTTGCACGTCGAGAACAGGGCGCCCGCCGAGGCGATCCTCGACACGGCCCGCGCGGAAGGCTGCGACCTCATCGTCATGGCCTCGCACGGACGCCGCGGCCTCGGCCGGCTGATGCTCGGCAGCCAGACCGCGGAAGTGGTGTCGCTGACGGATATCCCGGTGTTGGTGGTGAGATAAGCATCCCAAAAAACGCGCAGCGAATGCGATCCTTCGCCGCCCCCTCGGGGGCGCTGTCCCGCCGGCGTATGTTGAAGGCTTACTGAGCCGGCAAACCCGGCAGCGTGGAATCGGGCGCCGGCAAACCAGGCGCAGGTAACCCGGGAAGCGGCGAGGCGGCCTGCGGCYGCCCGGCATACATTAGCGTCGGCTTGGCGTCGGCGCTCGTCGCCGCAAGGCTCCTCTGGATCAGCGCCTCGACATGGTCGTTGCGCTGGCGCGCGCTGTCGGCGCCCATCACCACCACGATGAGATGTTTTCCGTCGGCATTATAGGAGGTGACGATGTTGTAGCCGGAGGCGCGGATATAGCCGGTCTTGATGCCGTCGACGCCGCGCACCCGGCCGAGCATGTCGTTGTGGCCGCGCACCAGGCGGCCGCGGAACATGAAGTCGCTTTCGGAGAAATAGTGGAAATGYTGCGGGAAGCGGTTGCGGAGCGCCATTCCCAGCACCGCCATGTCGCGCGCCGTCGTCACCTGGCCATCGTCGGGCAGGCCGCAGGCGTTGCGGAAATTGGTGCTCGTCATGCCGAGCTGGTGCGCCTTGGCGGTCATCATGGCGGCGAACTGCTCCTCGCTGCCGCCGCCGAGATATTCGCCCACCGCCACCGCCACGTCGTTGGCCGACTTCACCACCATGGCGCGGATGGCGGAATCGACGTCGATCGTCTCGCCGTGCCGGAAGCGCAGCTTGGTCGGCGGCTGCGAGGCGGCGTGGTCGGAAACCGGGATCTGCGTCTCCTTGGTCACCCGGCCGCTCTCCAGTGCCTCGAACAGCAGGTAGAGCGTCATCATCTTGGTGAGCGACGCCGGATAGCRCTGCGCCGTCGAATTGACCTCGAACAGCGTCTTGCCGCTCGAGGCGTCGACCACGATCGCCGCGTATTTCTGCGGCCTTGCCGGGACAGCGAGCACGCTTTCCGGCGGGGCGGCGGTGGTGCAGCCGGCGACCAGCACCAGAAAGGCAAGCGCGGCGATCAGTTTCTGGAGAAGAGGAACGGGACGCAGATAGGACAAGATGGTTCTTAAGCTGTTGCTGAGATGCGGCGAAGCTAGCGTAGCGCGTTTGCGGCGTCCAACTGGTTAATGGGGATCAGAATGTATTTGCCCAGGTTTTGCTTCGGACGTCGGCGCTGCCCCTCATCCGCGTGCCGGCACCTTCTCCCCGTATAGTGACGGGGAGAAGAATGAAGCTCCAACGTCGGCGCCTCCCTCTCCCCGTTCTTCACGGGGAGCGGGTAAGGGAGGGGCAGCGCCGAGTTCGACAAGTGGTGGCATTCGCCTGATGCAAAATGCCTGTCGCTGCGCTTGCGCTGAGGACACCTGGCAGGCTTTGCTGCCGCCCTGCAAAAGATTCGGGGGCAGGACAATGGATACGGTCACGATCGGCGCAAAGGGCATCTCGGTTTCGCTCGATCTCGCAGTCGGCCATATCGCCGTCATGGAGGTGGAGGCCGACGGCCGCATCCTGAAGCCGCTGCACCGCGCGCCCTGGGTCGGTTCGCCGCGCGAAACGCTGCCGGAAAACCTGCCCGAGGGCACGGTGCGGCTCTCCGGCGATTTCCTCTGCGCGCCGTTTTCCACCAGCGATGTCGAGGCAGYACCCCTGCATGGCTGGACGGCGAACAGCCCGTGGGATGTCGCCGAGAACGGCGCCGTCGCCGGCGGCTGGCGGGCCGTGTTCCGGCTGCGCCGCAAGGTCATGGGCGCCACCGTCGACAAGATTTTCACGCTCCGCGACGGCCATCCTTTCCTCTATCAGGAGCACATTTTCTCCGGCGGCTCGGGCGCCATTTCCGTCGCCCATCACCCGATGACGGCGATGAAGGACGGCGRCCGGCTGGCCTTCTCGCCGAAGCGCCTGGCGGTGGCGCCGCCTGCGCCGCTCGAGCCCGATCCGGCGCGCGGCCGCTTCCGGCTCGCCTATCCCGCCCGCGCCGTCGACCTCACCCGATTCCCGCTCGCCGCCGGCGGCACCACCGATCTCACCGACTATCGCATGGAAGACCGGCGCGAGGATTTCATCACGCTGGTCGAAGCCGATCATGGTGGGCCGGGYTGGACCGCGCTCGCGCGCCCTGCCGAGCAGGATCTGGTGCTGGTGCTGAAGAACCCGGTCGAGCTGCCGGTGACCATGCTGTGGTTCAGCAATGGCGGGCGCGACTATGCGCCGTGGAGCGGCCGCCATGTCGGCGTGYTCGGCATCGAGGACGGCCGCGCTGCGGTCGGTCACGCCGCCTCGCTCGGCGACAACTGGCTGAAGCGTGAAGGCGTGGCGACGGCCTTCGCCCTTGCCGAAGGGCGCAGCGTCTCCTTCCGCCATGTCATCGGCGCGGTTCCGTTCACCGATGCCGAGCCGCCACGTGGCCTCGAATCGGCGCCGGACCGATTGYGCGTCCTCACCGCCGGCGGGACAGCGCGCGAAGTGCCGTTCGACGGCGACTTCCTGCGCATCGGCCGGTCCGGCCCTGCCTGACTGATCTGCGGAACAGATTCCATTGTCGCGATCGCTGGCGCTGCCCCTCATCTGCCTGCCGGCATCCTCTCCCCGTAGAGCGGGGAGAGGGGCTTTGTCGCCAACGATTTCGCCATTCGCCGAGCCGGCGGAAACGGATGCCACGGCCGCAGCCGCCTCTTTCTCCCCGTTCTACGGGGAGAAATGCCCGGCAGGGCAAAGAGGGGGCGGCACTGACATCGACGACAGGCCGGCGCCATGGCGCGATCGCGGTTTGAAATTTCCGCCTTTCGCAGCCAAGATGCGGCCGCAACTGCTAGCGGAAAGGTGCCGATGTCTGACTTAGCCCATATCACTGCCGCCATCTTCAAGCGCGCCGGCAAGGCCAAGCGTTTCGTCGTTGCCATTGCCGGCCCGCCGGGAGCCGGCAAGTCAACCATATCGGCCAGGCTRCATGAATTGCTCCCCGAAGGCACGTCGGAAGTCGTTCCGATGGACGGCTTTCATTATGACGACATCGTGCTCAACCGGCGCGGCTTGCGCTCGCRCAAGGGCGCGCCGGAAACCTTCGACTTCGCCGGCTTCGAGACGCTTTTGAAGCGCATCCGCGCCGGCGAGCCGGACATCGCCATTCCCGTCTTCGACCGCAGCATGGAACTGTCGCGCGCCGCGGCCGAAATCATCGGTGCCGACACCAAGTTCATCCTGGTCGAAGGCAATTATCTTTTGCTCGACGAGGAGYCGTGGTCGCGGCTGGCGCCATTGTTCGATTTCACCATTTTTGTCGACGTGCCGCGCAACGAGCTCGAGYGCCGCCTGATGGARCGCTGGCGCGRCCATGGCCGCTCCGACGAGGACGCCCGCGCCTGGATCGCCTCCAACGACATGCCGAACATCGAGCGCGTGCTGGCGCGTCGCCGCGAGGCCGATCTGGTGATTGGTTAACCTGCTCAATTTTCAATATTTTTGGGCGGGAACCTTAAGATTTACAGGTCGTTATGGCCGTATTCTCAATTGTCAGGCGTAAGGGATCGTCCCATGGCAACCAAGACCAGAAAACCCGCGCCCGCCAGAAGCAGGGCCAATCCATCCAAAGCCGCCGCCACGCCGGCAGCGACCGACCGCGCCAAGGAGRCCAAGCCGACCTTCGGCAAGGCCGCGCCCAAGAAAGTGGTGCCCGCCGCATCGCACAAAGCCGGCRCAAAACCCGCCAGCCCGCACAAGCCGGCGGCGGGCAAGTCGGGTCCGATCCGCACCGTGGYAAGCGCTGCGACCGGAGCGGTGGTGGCCACAGCGCGGCTTGCCGCGTCCGTTCTTGGACGAGGCGGCGCCAAGAGGAAATAGTTTTTAGCCTCTCGCCGGAATGGTGAGGCCACGCTGCACGGCCGGTCGGGCAAGGCCGCGCTCCAGYCATGCCGCAACAGTCGGGAAATCGTCGAAGCCGACCAAGTCGCGCRCTTCGTAGAAGCCGATCAGGTTGCGCACCCAGCCGAGCATAGACACATCGGCGATGGTGTAGTCGTCGGCCATGATCCATTGYCGGCCTTTCAGCCGCCTTTCCAGCACGCCGATCAGCCGCCGCGACTCGTCGCGGTAGCGCTCCAGCGGCCGCTTGTCGGCGATCTCGCGCCCGGCGAACTTGTTGAAGAAGCCGACCTGCCCGAAGATCGGGCCGATCGYGGCCATCTGGAAGAACACCCACTGGATCGTCTCGTAGCGCCGGATCGGATCGGCCGGGATGAGCTTCCCGGTCTTGTCGCTGAGATAAAGCAGGATGGCGCCGGATTCGAACAGCCCGATCGGGCGTCCGTCGGGTCCGTTCGGATCGATGACCGCCGGTATCTTGCCGTTCGGGTTGAGCGACAGGAACTCCGGCGTCCAGCTCTCGTTCTTGCCGATGTCGACGTAGTGCGGCTCGTAGGCCAGGCCGATCTCCTCCAGCGCAATGGAGATCTTGACGCCGTTGGGCGTCGGAGAGGAATAGAGCTGCAGAAGGTCGGGGTGCCTGGCCGGCCAGCGCTTGGCGATCGGAAAGGCGGACAGGTCGGTCATCGAGGGCTCCGGATGCGGATTGGCGCCGAATGGCGCTCACGGCAGGTGGCCAAGAGTTAGGATCGTCATCCGTCGCGATCAATATGYCGGCAAGCGGCTTGCCGTGCACGGACAGTCAACCAATCCCGGCGGGAGGGCGCGTTCCGGGCTGAGACGCCTGGGGGCGTGTCAGACCGCCCTGAAAGCCAGCACCGCATTGGTGCCGCCGAAGGCGAAGCTGTTGCTCAGCGCCACACGCACCTTGCGCTCGCGCGCCACGTTCGGCGTCACGTCGAGATCGCATTCGGGGTCGGGTTCGCGGTAGTTCGCCGTCGGCGGCACAATGCCGTCGCGGATCGCCATGACGCAGGCGATCATCTCCAGYCCGCCCGACGCRCCGAGGCAATGCGCATGCATCGACTTGGTTGAGGACACCGAAAGTTCGCGCGCATGCTCGCCGAAGACGCGCTTGATCGCCGCCGTCTCGATCTGGTCGTTGGCCTTGGTGCCGGTGCCATGCGCGTTGAGATAGTCGACATCGTCGGGGTTGAGCCCGGCATCCACCAGGCAGAATCGCATCGCCGCTTCCGGTCCCTCGATCGTCGGCGCGACGATATCGGAGGCGTCGGCCGAAAGACCCGCGCCGGCGATCTCGGCGAGAATGGTGGCGCCGCGCGCCACGGCATGGTCGTAGCTTTCCAGCACCGCCATGCCGGCGCCCTCACCGAGCGACAGGCCCTGGCGGTCGGCCGAGAACGGCCGGCAGGTATCGGGCGCCAGCACCCTCAGCGCTTCCCAGCCCTTGAGCACGCCCCATACCAGCGGCGCCTCGGTGCCGCCGGCGACCATGACGTCGGCGCGGCYGAGCCTGATCTGGTCCACCGCCGAAGCGATGGCATGATTGGCCGAGGAGCAGGCCGAGGTGACGCCGAACACCGGGCCGCGCAGGCCGAGATTCATGCTGACCTGGCCGGCGGCTGCACCCGGCATCACCTTCGGCACGGTGAAGATYGCGGCGCGATTGCGGCCTTCGAGAAGGATGGCGCGGTAATTTTCCTCGATCGTTTCGAAGCCGCAGACGCCGATGCCTACAGTTGCCCCCATCCGATAGGTATTGTCGGCATGCGCGATCAATCCGGACTGCCGCATGGCCTCCCGCGCCGCGATCACCGCCAGCAGGCTGARGCGGTCCATCGACACCACTTGCTTGCGGTCGATGCCGTGATCAGGAAGCTCTTTGATTTCGCAACCGACCTTGACCTTCAGGTCATGCAGCGAAGGGTTGTCGATCGGGCCGATTGCCGAGCGGCCGGCGCGCATTGCGTCCCAGATCGCCGGCACATCGTTGCCGAGCCCGCAAATCCCGCCAATGCCGGTGATGACGACGCGCTTCAACATGCAATCAGGCTTTTTTCGCGATCAACTCGCGAACCGCCTCGACCATGTCGCCGACGTTCTTCAGGTTGCTCCAGGCGTCGACCGTGTTCATCTCGATCTCGATGCCATATTGCTCCTCGAGATCGAAGATGATCTCGGTCAATTCCAATGAATGGATACCCAGCGTGTTGAGGTCCGTGCTTGGCGTGATTTCCTCGCCACCCGGTTCGGCATGCGCCTTGATCTTTTCGATGATTTCGGTGGTCAGCTGGTCCGCCATTCGGTTCCTTCCCCTGTCGTTTTCCGACGCCAACTGATCAGCGCCCCTTCGTTTCCGGATTCACAAACGCCGTCGCCCCTACCTCGCCAGGCATCGCGTGACCGCTCCAAGGTGGCTCCCTCTATAGAAACCGAAACGATGTCAAGCAACAAGCTATATATCGACAATGCCGCCGGAGTGCTTAACGTTGGCGCTGTGGACATGATCGACGATACCCTGGTTTCCCAGCCTGCCCCTCAACGTGTTGCCGGGCGAGCCAGGCTTTTCTGCGGCAAGAGCGGCGGCCGAACCAGGCTGCGACGCCTTTATCAGGACGGATCGGCCAAGATTCGCATGCCGGCGGTTCAAGGCGACCCGCTCGAGGCCGTGCTCATCAACACGGCCGGTGGGTTGACCGGCGGCGACCGACTCGGCTGGTCGATCGAGGTCGACGAGGGCGCCTCTGCATCGATCACCACCCAGGCCTGCGAGAAGATCTATCGCGCCGCTTCCGGCCGGGCCGAGACCCGCGTCAGCCTCACCGTCGGCGCCAAAGGCCGCATCGCCTGGCTGCCGCAGGAAACCATCGTCTTCGACCGCGCGGCCTTCGCCCGCACGCTCGACGTCGAGCTTGCAGCGGACGCCGAGGCGCTGCTGCTGGAGGCGACGCTGTTCGGCCGGCTGGCGATGGGCGAACGGACGCTCGACGGCAATTTCCACGATCGCTGGCGGGTGCGCCAGGATGGCAGGCTCATCCATGCCGAGGATTTTCGCATCGGGCCGGATATCGCGGCCAGGCTCCAGCGTCCGGCCGTGGCCGGCGGCGGGCTCGCGATGGCAACGATGCTTCTTGTCTCGCCGGGCGCAGAAACCCTGCTCGACACCGCCCGCGCAATTGTTGGTGATCAGGGCGCTGCCAGCTTCTGGGACGTTGGACAATCTGGCAAGCTTCTTGCGAGGCTCACCGCCGGCGACGGCTACCAGCTCCGCAAGCGGCTGGTTCCGCTCGTCGAATTGCTCAACGGGCGGGCGGGCCTGCCCAAATTGTGGTCACTTTGACCTCGAATATCGGGAAGACGCATGAATCTGACACCGCGTGAAAAAGACAAGCTGCTCATCGCCATGGCGGCGATGGTGGCGCGAAAGCGGCTGGAACGCGGCGTCAAGCTGAATCATCCCGAGGCGATCGCGCTGATCACCGACTTCGTCGTCGAGGGCGCCCGCGACGGCCGCTCGGTGGCCGAGCTGATGGAGGCCGGCGCGCATGTCCTCACCCGCGCGCAGGTCATGGACGGCATTGCCGAGATGATCCACGACGTCCAGGTCGAGGCGACGTTCCCCGACGGCACCAAGCTGGTGACCGTGCACGAACCGATCCGGTGAGGAGAGACCAATGCTGGAGCTGAGGCCCAATTGCGAGTGCTGCGACAAGGATCTTCCGCCGGAGGCGGGCGATGCGCTGATCTGCACCTTCGAATGCACCTTCTGCGCCGATTGCGTGGCGGACRTTCTCGGTGGCGTCTGCCCGAACTGCGGCGGCAATTTCTCACCGCGGCCGATCCGGCCGGCAGCAATGCTGAAGAAATATCCGGGCTCGTCAAGGGGCGTGCTCAAGGCCGAGGGCTGCGGCMCTCGCAAGGCAGYATGACTGTGAGGGTGYAATGATCCCGGGCGAAGTCATCACGGCAAAGGGCGAGATCGAGCTGAACAAGGGGCTGCCGACGGTGACGCTCAAGGTCACCAACAGCGGAGACCGTCCGATCCAGGTCGGCAGCCATTATCATTTCTTCGAGACCAATGAGGGGCTGAAATTCGACCGTGAACGCGCCCGCGGCATGCGACTCGACATCGCCGCCGGCACTGCCATGCGCTTCGAGCCGGGCCAGGAACGCGACGTGACGCTGGTGCCGCTCGGCGGCAAGCGCGAGGTCTATGGATTCCAGCAGAAGGTGATGGGCAAGCTGTGAGGTCCGGCGGCTCGCTCACTTCACTTCGGAGGCTTGGCCGCCGCGTAGATGACAATCTTCCCAGGGTTGTCRAATTCGACGGCGAGCACGTCATCAGCGAGCACCCGCCGCGAGTCGATCGCGYTGAAAAGCAGCGCGTTCGCCTCGATCTCCTGGCGCAGTTCCGTCACGTCATCCTGATGCTGCTTCACCTTGTTCTCGATTGCCGGCGGCGGTCCCCCTTCGCTGCGCGCGGCATCGGTCAGGAAGACGATATCGACGGTGTCGAGCTTGGTCGTCTTGCGCACGGTGYCGATGTTGTCGCGGGTGCGGTCGATGGCGCTGATGACCCTGCCGGYCTCGGTCTTCGACAGCACTTCCTCCTGCCGGATGTCCGAATCGACGATCGTCGCACCCGGCTTGTTGCTCTCCAGAGGCTGCGCCGGGAACGCATGCGGGACGGCGGCTGCGAAAAGCATGGCCACCGCCGTAGCTGGAACAGCCATTTTGACGTGTGYCGCCATCGCTCGCTCCTGACTGGAAATCCGGTGGGGCGAAAAGAGCAAAACGACTCTTGCTGGGCGGAGGTTCCCTTGCGCCTCTTGGCGGCAGGCCCGACGTCGGCCCGCCAGCGCCTGTCAGGCGGCCTTTCTAGAGCGGTTCAGCGTCTGGAAGGACCGCCGAACCGCTCTAGCCGTCTGCTTCTGCGCAATTCCGGACGGAAAACCGTTGCACACTTCTCCTGGGGTTGCTCCAGGTCAGCTCGACTTCTTGGTGATCAGGGTCAGCGCGCCGTTGGGCTGCAGGCTGGCGGCGATCACCTGAGCCGAGCTCATCCCCTTGGCTTCGAGCGCAGACTTCACCTTTGGCGTCGCGTCAATYGATTTGCGCAATGTCTGCAGGCCTGCATCGCCGCGTTGCGCCACAATCTGGTTGACCTGCGTCTGTGTGTCCTTTGGCAATTCCGTAATGTCGACGATGCTGACGCTCTCGATCGTCGGCGGTTGCGATTTTGGCGCGGCGGGAGCAGGCGTCGCTGGCGCGGGGCTCGTCTGGGGCGCGGGCTGCTGCTGGGCGCTGGCCGCACCCGCCAGCATCAAGGTTGTCGCGGCGGCGAAAAATATCGTTTTGCGCATGGATATTCCTTCCATCGTTTTGGCAAAAGATCGTTTGGGCCCGCCCACCTCAACCGCCAGATGGGAACGCCCAAATGGGAACGCAAAGTGTCGCTGAGCGGGTCATTGYGTGACCATTGGATGGCGACAATGTGCGCCCCGGGCTCGATCATTTTCGGCAACCTCACTTCCGGGAGCTATCGCTGATGGCCAGAATTACGCGTGCTGCCTATGCGCAGATGTACGGCCCGACCGTCGGCGACAAGGTGCGGCTGGCCGATACCGAGCTCTTCATCGAGGTCGAGAAGGATTTCACCGTCTATGGCGAGGAGGTGAAATTCGGCGGCGGCAAGGTGATCCGCGACGGCATGGGYCAGAGCCAGGTGGCGCGGGCCGACGGCGCAGTTGATACCGTGATCACCAACGGCCTGGTCGTCGATGCGCTCACCGGCATCGTCAAGGCCGATATCGGCTTGAAGGACGGCCGCATCGCGGCAATCGGCAAGGCCGGCAATCCAGACACTCAAACTGGCGTCACCATCATCATCGGACCGGGGACCGAGATCATCGCCGGCGAAGGCAAGATCCTGACGGCCRGCGGCTTCGACGCGCACATCCATTTCATCTGCCCGCAGCAGATAGAGGAAGCGCTGATGAGCGGGATCACCACGATGCTGGGCGGCGGCACGGGTCCGGCGCATGGCACCTTGGCCACCACCTGCACGCCCGGCCCCTGGCACCTGGCGCGCATGATCCAGTCCCTAGACGCCTTCCCGATGAATATCGGCCTGTCCGGCAAGGGCAATGCTTCGAAGCCGGCGGCGCTCGAGGAAATGGTGCTTGCCGGCGCCTGTTCGCTGAAGCTGCATGAGGACTGGGGCACGACGCCGGCCGCGATCGACTGCTGCTTGTCGGTCGCCGACGACTATGACGTTCAGGTGATGATCCATACCGATACGCTTAACGAATCGGGCTTTGTCGAGAACACCGTCGCGGCGATCAAGGGCCGCACCATCCACGCCTTCCACACCGAGGGCGCCGGCGGCGGCCATGCGCCGGACATCATCAAGGTCTGCGGCCTGCCCAATGTCATCCCGTCCTCGACCAATCCGACCCGGCCCTACACCGTGAACACGCTGGCCGAGCATCTCGACATGCTGATGGTCTGCCATCATTTGTCGCCGTCGATCCCGGAGGACATCGCCTTTGCCGAAAGCCGCATCCGCAAGGAGACGATCGYGGCCGAGGACATCCTGCACGACATCGGCGCCTTCTCGATCATCTCCTCCGACAGTCAGGCCATGGGGCGCGTCGGCGAGGTGGCGATCCGCTGCTGGCAGACGGCAGACAAGATGAAGCGCCAGCGCGGCGCGCTGCCCGAGGAAACCGGCGACAACGACAATTTCCGCGTCCGCCGCTATATTGCAAAGTACACGATCAACCCGGCGATCGCGCACGGGCTGTCGAAGGAGATCGGTTCGGTGACGGTCGGAAAACGCGCCGATCTGGTGCTGTGGAACCCGGCCTTCTTCGGCGTCAAGCCGGAGATGGTTCTGGTCGGCGGCACGATCGCCGCCGCGCCGATGGGCGATCCCAATGCCTCGATTCCGACGCCGCAGCCGATGYATTACCGGCCGATGTTCGGCGCCTATGGCAAGGCGCTGACMAACTCCTCGGTGACCTTCGTCTCCAAGGCCGCTTTCGATGCCGGCCTGCAGGGCAGGCTAGGCGTGGAGAAGGCAATGGTCGCGGTCGAGAACACGCGCGGCGGCATCGGCAAACATTCCATGGTGCTCAACAACGCCACGCCGCATGTCGAGGTCGATCCGGAAACCTATGAGGTGCGCGCCGACGGCGAGCTCCTGACCTGCGAGCCGGCGACCGTGCTGCCGATGGCACAGCGGTATTTTCTGTTCTGACGCCGATTGCGCCTTCCGGTGAGCGGGCAAATTCCGTTGCGGGTGGAGTGTGGACCCTGCACTATGCGGTTGAGCAACTGCATAGCTAACAACCATGCCCACCGAAATCGCCTCTCCCCACGACATCTTCCCRCATATCCGCATTGTCATGGGCATGGTGATCGGTCTTGGCGTCACCCGGTTGCTGTCCGGCGTCGCCCGCATCGTCCAGCACCCCGGCCAATACCGGCTCTATGCGGTGCATCTCGCCTGGGTGGGCTCGGTGCTGTTGATGCTTGTGCATTTCTGGTGGTGGGAGTTCGGTCTCTACGCCATCCAGTCCTGGACCTTCGGCAAATACCTCTTCATCATCTTCTACGCCATCACGCTCTTCCTGCTCTGCGCACTGTTGTTTCCGGATTCGATGCTCGATTACACCAGCTACGAGGACTACTTCTATTCGCGGCGCGCCTGGTTCTTCGGCCTRCTTGGCGCCACTTACCTGCTCGACATCATCGACACGCTGCTCAAAGGCCCGGAGCATTTCGCCCGCTTCGGCAACGAATATCTGATCCGCACGCCGGTCTTCGTGGCGCTTTGCCTGGTCGCGATCCTGGTGCGCGATCGCCGCTACCACATCGCCTTCGTTGCGGCCGCGCTCGTCTACCAGATATCCTTCATCCTGCGGCTCTTCGACACCATCGTCTGAGCGACATTGGGTCGATGTCCAGGATGGTCTAGGGTTCCGGGAAAGGCAGGGTTCAACCATGTACAAGGCCGTCGGATCCCGAGGCTCCCGGGTCAGTCGCGTGCTCTGGATGCTCGAGGAGCTCGCGCAGCCCTATGGGTTCGTCGAGATCAAGCTGCGCTCGCGCGAGGCCTATGCGCTGAACCCCTCCGGCAAGGTGCCGATCCTGATCGACGGCGAGCTGAAGATCACGGATTCGGCGGCGATCTGCGTCTATCTGGCGGACAAGCACGCCGATAAGGGCATGGGCGCCAATCCCGGTCTCGCCGGGCGCGCCGAGATGGATTCCTGGACGCATTTCGCGCAGAGCGAGTTGGAGGCGCCGCTGTGGAATAAGCTGCGCCATCGCTTCTTGTTGCCCGAGGAGCTGCGTGTCGATGTCGGCCCTGCAGCCGCGCATGATTTCGCTTCGGAAGTGAAGGCGCTGGATCGCCGGCTCGGCGACAGGCCCTTCGCGCTCGGCGAGCGTTTCTCGGCCGTCGACGTTCTGCTCGGCGACATCGGCGGCTGGGCTCGCGCCGGCAGGTTTCCGATCGAGTCCGATCGCGTCAACGCCTATTTCGATCGTGTTTTGCAGCGCCCGGCCCGTGCCCGCGCGCAGGCCAATGGAGGAGCCTTCAAATGAAGCTCGATATCCGCACCGACTTCACCAAATTCCCGCGCGCCGTCTCGGTTGTGCCTGCCGCAGAGACGGGAGCGGCCGCGGCCTACGACAAGGCGGTGCTTGCCCATGACGAGCGGCATCTGCGCCGCCGCGCCATCGAAACGGCGGGCGGCGGCAAGATCCTGGTCGACCTGCCCGCGCCTGTGGCGCTGAACAATGGCGACCGGCTGGTGCTGGAGGATGGCCGCCAGCTCGAGATCGTCGCCGCGCCGGAGGAGGTCTACGACATCCGCGCCCGCGACGCCGTGCATCTGACCGAGCTTGCTTGGCACATCGGCAACCGCCATCTCGCGGCGGCGATTGAGGCGGACCRCATCCTCATCCTGCGCGACCACGTCATCAAGGCGATGCTGGAAGGGCTCGGCGCTACGGTGAACGAGGTGCTGGTGCCGTTCAGCCCGGTACGCGGCGCCTATTCCGGGCATGGCCAYGACCACGGCCATGATCACCATGCGCATGATCACGGTCACGACCATCACGATCATGACCATTCGCATGACCATCATGACCACGACCATGGTCACCACCATGATTGACAAGCTGTCCGGCGCCGCGCTGCTGCGGCTGATGGCCTGGCTGTCGCCATCCTTTCCGGTCGGCGGGTTCTCCTACAGCCATGGCCTCGAACGCGCCGTRCATGATGGGCTGATCGCCGGTCGCGAAGATCTTGCCGGCTGGCTGGAGACGCTGGTCGAGATGGGCTCCGGCTGGAA
Organism: Mesorhizobium sp. ORS 3428; assembly: GCF_001854785.1. Lineage (GTDB taxonomy): Bacteria > Pseudomonadota > Alphaproteobacteria > Rhizobiales > Rhizobiaceae > Mesorhizobium. Next base: position 30,136 of record NZ_MDFL01000138.1, on the reverse strand, counting down.
CGATGCCGTGCTGTTCGCCGAGGGCTGGCGCCGGGCGCGCGACGGGGGCGATCTCGGGGAGCTTGCCGCGCTGGCCGAGGCATTCGCGGGCTCGCGGGAGCGCCATATGGAAACCATGCTGCAGGGCGCGGCTTTTCTCAAGGCGGCGTCCGCCTGGCCGTGTTCCGCGCTGGAGCGCCTGCCGGCCGATTGCGCCTATTGCGTAGCCGTCGGCGCTATCGCCGGCAGCCACGGCATCGCCCTTTCCGACGCCCTGTCCGCCTTCCTGCAGTCCTTCTTTTCCAATCTCGTGCAAGCGGCGATCCGCCTCGGTGTGGCAGGGCAGGTCGACGCTGCCACTTTGTTAGCCGGCTTCGAGCCATTGGCATTGGCGACGGCAAGCCGGGCCGCAAACTCTTCGCTCGACGATCTGGGCGGCTCGGCCGTCATCTCCGACATAATGGCGATGAAGCACGAAACCCAATATTCGCGTCTGTTCCGCTCATGATCATCCTGGCCTTCGCCCTCTCCCTCGTTCTGCTCCTGATCACCACGCTGCATGTCTACTGGGGCATAGGCGGCATCTGGCCGGGGAAGGACGCGAAATCCTGCGCCCGCGCCGTCATCGGCTTCCGCGGCGTCGACGAGATGCCGTCGCCTGTCGCGAGCTTGGCCGTCGCTGCATGCCTGGCGCTAGGCACGCTCTGGCCAGTGGCGCTCACCGGGGTGTTCGCCTCGCCCTTTCCTAGGGAGGGCCTTGCCGCCACGGCGCTGATGATCGGCCTTGTGTTCCTCGGCCGCGGCGTTGCCGGCTTCACGCCCTGGTGGCGMAGGCTGACGCCGGAGCTGCCTTTCGCGCGGCTCGATCAGCGCCTCTACTCGCCGCTCTGCCTGTCGATCGGGCTGGGCTTTGCAGTCCTTGCAATCTCGGAGTTTCCGTCATGACACAAGCTAACGGCCCCCTCCGCGTCGGCATCGGCGGTCCCGTCGGTTCCGGCAAGACGACGCTCACCGAGAAGCTCTGCAAGGCGCTGCGCGACCAATTCTCGATCGCCGTCGTCACCAACGACATCTACACCAGGGAAGACGCCATGATGCTGGTTCGCCTGCAGGCGCTGCCGGAGGAGCGCATCGTCGGTGTCGAGACGGGCGGTTGCCCGCATACCGCTATCCGCGAGGACGCCTCGATCAATCTGCGCGCGATTGCGGAATTGAACCGGAAGTTTCCCGATCTCGACATCGTCTTCATCGAATCCGGCGGCGACAACCTCGYCGCAACCTTCTCGCCGGACCTTGCTGACTTGACGCTCTATGTCATCTCCGTCTGCCAGGGCGAGGAGATCCCCCGGAAAGGCGGCCCGGCCATCACCCGCTCCGATTTCCTGATCATCAACAAGAGCGATCTGGCGCCCTATGTGAACGTCAACCTCGATGTCATGGAGGCGGACGCCGCGCGCATGCGCGGCAAGCGGCCCTTCGGCTTCACCGACCTGTCGCGCGGCAAGGGCCTGCAGGAGGTCATCGATTTCATTCTGGAGCATGGCGGRCTTCATTCGGCGCGGCCGGCGGCCTGACGCGGGAGCAATTCCAGGAAAAGTGCGCTGCGGTTTTCCGTCCGGAATTGCGTAAAACAAATGAAAGCAGCCAGCGTTTCCACCAAACGCTGGCTGCGTCTGACCCATCAGTTTGCGGTTGCTGGTTGGCGCCCGGCGCGGCATTCTCCGGGAAACTGGAGGATTTTTCGATGAGCCTTGCCCGTCTGCAGAAGGAAACGCTGACCAACCTGCCCTACTATGAGGAGCGGGTMGATCTCGCCGCCGCCTTTCGCTGGACGGCGCGGCTCAACATGCATGAGGCGGTCGCCAACCATTTTTCGCTGTCCGTCAACGAGGACGGCACCAAGTTCCTGATGAACCCGAACCAGGTGCATTTCTCGCGCATCAAGGCGAGCGACCTGCTTCTGATCGACGCCAACGATCCCGACACGCTGTCCGGCCCCGACGCGCCTGATCCGACCGCCTGGGGCCTGCACGGCGCCATCCACCGCAACGTGCCGCATGCGCGCTGCGCCATGCATGTGCATTCGATCCACGCCACGGTGCTTGCCTCACTGGCTGACTCGACCCTGCCGCCGATCGACCAGAACTCGGCCATGTTCTTCAATCGCCATGTGGTCGATGCCAACTATGGCGGGCTGGCCTTCGAGGAGGAGGGCGAGCGCTGCTGCAAGCTTTTGACTGACCCCAAGGTCAAGGTCATGATCATGGGCAATCACGGCGTGATGGTCATCGGCGACACTGTCGCCGACACCTTCAACCGCATGTTCTATTTCGAGCGCGCAGCCGAGACCTACATCAAGGCGCTGTGGACCGGGCGGCCGCTGCGCACGCTCTCTGACGAGATCGCGGAAAAGACGGCGCGCGAGATGGACGACTATCCCGRCCAGGCCGAGCGCCATCTTTCCGAACTAAAGGCGATCCTCGACGAGGAAGAGCCGGTCTACAGGAGCTAACGTCGAGCTTCTCCCTTCTCCCCGTCACTATACGGGGAGAAGGTGCCCGAAGGGCGGATGAGGGGCGGCGCCGAGGTTGGTCAAGCTCAAAGCCCCAACTGCGCCCGCAATTCCTCGGCGCTGTTGATGACGATCGCACCGGGCGGTCCCTCCATCGGCGCCTCCGGCCAGAAGATCGTTTTCATTCCGGCCGCCAGTCCGGCCATTGCGCCGGTCAGGCTGTCGTCGACGGCGAATGCATCCGCCGGATCGACGCCGGCGAGGTAGGCGGCGCGCAGGAAAGGCTCCGCATGCGGCTTGCCCTGGCGCACGTCGTTGCGGCTCACCGTGTGCATGCCGGGATAGGTGAGGCCGACCGCGCTGAGATTGGCATCGACGATCAGGCGGTCGGAGTTGGACACCACGGCCTGCTCGACGCCTAGCGCCCGCAACTGCTTGAACACCTCGATCGCGCCGGGGCGCGGCTTCAGCGTCTCGGCCATCGGCAGATAGTGATCGTATTTGCGCACGATCCAGTCGTCGAAGGGCAGGTCGAGGCCGAACTGGTCGCGCAGCATTTCATAGACCGGCCATGCCGCGACGCCGAGCACGCGCTCATGCAGGTTGGTCGGCGGCGCGATGCCGACGCTGTGCAGAGCGGCGACCAGCGCTGCCTCGTGCAGCGGCTCGCTGTCGACCAGCGTGCCGTCCATGTCCCAGAAAACCGCTTTCGGCGTCATGCAAGGCTCCTTTTGCCGATCCACTTAATGGGTTTCCCTGTCGAGATAAACCGTCCCGCCGGCAAATGGTTTAGTCGAGCGCGAATTGATCTGTCCATGGCTGCTGTCGCTGCAAGCAATTGCTCTTTCGATTGACAATTGCGCAAAGCCGCTTTCGCTGTAATCTATAGCGCCCGCTACTGGCAGGGGCTGGGGAGGCAGGATGTGAACGCGCGACAGGAGACCGGCAGCACGAGGTTGGACGACGCCGCGCGCGCCGGCTGGCTCTACTATGTCGCCGGCAACACGCAGGACCAGATCGCCGCCAAGCTCGGCATTTCCAGGCAGACGGCGCAGCGGCTCGTGTCGCTGGCGATGTCGGAAGGCCTGATCAAGGTGCGCGTCGATCATCCGATCGCCAATTGCCTCGACCTTGCCGCCCGGTTGAGGTCGCGCTTCGCGCTCGATCTGGTCGAAGTGGTGCCGAGCGACCCGACGTCGTCATCGACCACGATCGGCATCGCCGAGGCGGCAGCGGCCGAGATCGAGCGGCGGCTGCGCTCGGCCGAGCCCATCGTCATGGCGATCGGCACCGGGCGCACGCTGAAGGCGGCGATCGAGCAACTGCCGCCGATGGAGTGCCCGCAGCACAAGGTGGTGTCCTTGACCGGCAACATCTCGCCGGACGGCTCGGCCGCCTTCTACAACGTCATCTTCACCATGGCCGACCGGGTCAAGGCGCGCTCCTTCCCGATGCCGCTGCCGGTCATCGCCTCCTCGCCGGAGGAGCGCGACATGCTGCTCAGCCAGCCRATGATCCAGCCGACGCTGGCGCTCGCCGCGGAGGCAGACGTCACCTTCGTCGGTATCGGCGACCTTGGCCCGAAGGCGCCGCTTTACGAGGACGGCTTCATTTCGGAAGGTGAACTGAAGGCGCTGCAGAAGGCGGGCGGCGTCGCCGAGATCGTCGGCTGGGTGTTCGACCGCGAAGGCCGCATGATCGAGGGCATCACCAACGATCGCGTGTCGTCGGCCGCCTTGCCGTCGCGCGAGAAGTCGCTGGTCATCGCGCTGGCCATGGGCGAGCGCAAGCTACCGGGTATCCTTGCCGCCGTGAACCGGCGACTGGTCAACGGACTCATCACCGACGAGCGGACCGCCGCAGCCCTGCTCCGCGGCGCATGACCAGTGCTGTAGGCTCGAAATGGCCGGTGCGCCACTGGTGCCGATAAAAAGAGAGCCGGCTATTTGTAGCGCCCGTGCGGATCGTTGCCGTCGAGGAAACCCATGTCCCGCTGCAGATGCTCCGACAGTTCCCGCACATCGACATAGCCGCGTCGGCGGCTGGCGAACCGTGAAAATTCCCGCGTCAGCAGCGAAATCCATCCGCGTACCGGGTTTGAAACGCTTTTTTCCTGCATCGTGTTCATGATCTTCAGCTTTCGCCGTGCTTGAACCGGATTGATCGTCGACCCAAAATATCGGTCCGGCTCCCGCATGCTTCCAATCAAACGTCGATCATGACCCATAAGGAGGGCTTATGCCCGATCTGAGCTCCCGACAGAATATGCAGCTCCCGCCGCTGCAGGCGATCCGGGTGTTCGAGGCTGTGGCCAGGCACCTCTCCTTCACCAGGGCCGCCGAGGAGCTCGGCATGACCCAGGCCGCGGTGAGCTATCAGATCAAGCTGCTCGAGGAGCGCATCGGCGCGCCGCTGTTCCTGCGCCGGCCGAGGCAGATCGAATTGACCGAGCCCGGTCAGCGCCTGGCGCCCGCCGTCAGCGAGGCCTTCGCCATTCTTGGTCAAGCCTATGCCGCTGCGCGTGGYGGCGCGGACGGTTTGTTGTGCATTACCACGGTGCTGACCTTTGCCTCGAACTGGCTCGCACAGCATCTGGGCTCGTTCCAGCTCGCGCATCCCGCGCTGGCCGTGCGGCTCGATACGTCGAGCCGCCTTGCCGATTTCGCGCGCGAGGATGTCGATCTCGCCATCCGGTCCGGGGGCGGCAAATGGCCAGGTCTGGAAGCGCACAAACTGCTCGATGCCGATTTCACGCCGATGCTGAGCCCGAAGCTTGCGGCCAGCATTGGCGGTGTCAAAGAGCCGGCGGACCTTTTGCGGCTACCGATCCTCGATCCTGGCGACATCTGGTGGGCACAGTGGTTCGAGGCCGCCGGCGTGCATTCGCACGACCTTGCCAAGCGTCCCGGCAGCAGCATGGGCGCTCAGGCCTATGAGGCAAATGCCGCTATCGCCGGCCATGGCGTGGCGATCCTGACCAGGGCCCTTTTCAAGGCCGAGCTGGCCGATGGCCGGCTGATTCAGCCCTTCGACCTGGTCGGTGATGACGGCCACGCCTTTTGGCTCGTCTATCCCACGGCCCGGCGCAACGTGCCGAAGATCCGCGCCTTCCGCGACTGGATCCTCGCCGAGATCGCCCGCCAGTAGCTGAGACCCAGCAACCAACCACGGAAGTGGGCTTCCGCGCGCTGCCTTGGTCGGGCAGGGCGGCCGATTTGTGCTGCGCTGCAGCATCGATTCCGGCTTGACATAATTCACACTTAGTGAGTAATTGCCCACAGCCAAGGCAAATGCTCATCTTTGGTTTATGGGAGGAATTGATGAAACTTCGCACGCTCACCCTGGGCCTGTTGTYGGCCAGCGCCCTTGCTTTCGCCGCGCATGCCGAATCCATCACCATCGCCACCGTCAACAATGGCGACATGGTCCGCATGCAGAAGCTGACGGACGACTTCACGAAGGCTAACCCCGACATTCAGCTCAACTGGGTCACCCTTGAAGAGAACGTGCTGCGCGAGCGCGTCACCACCGACATCGCCACCAAGGGCGGCCAGTACGACGTCATGACCATCGGCACCTATGAGGTTCCGATCTGGGCCAAGCAGAGCTGGCTCTTGCCGCTCGACAAGCTCGGCGACGACTACGACACCAAGGACATCATCCCGGCCATCGCCGGCGGCCTCTCGGTGGACGGCAAGCTCTATGCCGCGCCCTTCTACGGCGAGAGCTCYTTCGTCATGTACCGCAAGGACCTGATGGAGAAGGCCGGCCTCAAGATGCCCGACGCGCCGACCTGGGACTTCATCAAGCAGGCCGCCGACAAGATAACCGACCGCGCCAATGGCGTGAACGGCGTGTGCCTGCGTGGCAAGGCCGGCTGGGGCGAGAACATGGCCTTCCTGACCGCCATGTCGAACTCCTTCGGCGCCCGCTGGTTCGACGAGAACTGGAAGCCGCAGTTCGACCAGCCTGAATGGAAGAAGACGCTGCAATTCTATGTCGACCTGATGAAGGCCGACGGTCCCGAGGGCGCCTCGTCCAACGGCTTCAACGAAAACCTCGCGCTCTTCCARCAGGGCAAGTGCGGCATGTGGATCGACGCCACCGTCGCCGCCTCCTTCGTCTCCGACCCGAAGGCCTCGAAGGTCGCCGACAAGGTCGGCTATGCGCTGGCGCCCGACACCGGCCTCGGCAAGCGCGGCAACTGGCTGTGGGCCTGGTCGCTGGCCATTCCCGCCGGCACGCAGAAGGCGGAAGCCGCCGAGAAGTTCGTCTCCTGGGCGACGTCGAAGCACTATCTCGAACTGGTGGCATCGAAGGAAGGCTGGGCCAACGTTCCGCCCGGAACGCGCACCTCGCTCTACAACAATCCCGAGTACCAGAAGGCCGCGCCTTTCGCCAAGATGACGCTGGACTCCATCAACGCCGCCGACCCGACGCATCCGACCGTCAAGCCGGTGCCCTATGTCGGCGTGCAGTTCGTCGCCATCCCCGAATTCCAGGGCCTCGGCACCACCGTCGGCCAGCTCTTCTCGGCCGCACTTGCCGGTCAGTCGAGCGTCGACGACGCGCTGAAGCAGGCCCAGGATGCGGCGACCGCCGCGATGACCGAAGGCGGCTACATGAAGTAAGGCTCCTCCCGGTGCCGAACGCCGGTAGCGCACCATGACCGGCACTGGCCGCCCGAAACCCAGTTCGGGCGGCCATCTTCACAAATAGGAAAATTGTGGCACGACTCTAGCATCCGGCTGACCTTTGGAGGGTGACCGTCATGGCTACTCAGCAAACCCGTTCGCTTGCCCGTCTCATGATGGCGCCATCGGTGATCCTGCTGTTTGTCTGGATGATCGTGCCGCTGGTCTTCACGCTCTGGTTCTCGTTCCTCCAGTACAACCCGCTCAATCCGATCCGCGACGGCTTCGTCTGGTTCGCCAACTACAAGCTCTTCTACTCCAATCCCGCCTTCCTGCAGTCGATCCTGAACACGCTCAYCATCGTCGTCAGCGTGCTGGTCRTCACCGTGATCGGCGGCATCCTTCTCGCGCTGCTGCTCGACCAGCCGATCTGGGGCCAGGGCGTCGTGCGCATCCTTGTCATCTCGCCGTTCTTCGTCATGCCGCCGGTCGCAGCACTTGTCTGGAAGAACATGATCATGCATCCGCAATACGGCGTCTTCGCCGACATTGCCCGCTTCTTCGGCGCCGACCCCATCGACTGGTTCGGGCAGCACCCGCTGACGGCGGTCATCCTCATTGTCRCCTGGCAGTGGCTGCCTTTCGCCACRCTGATCCTGCTTACGTCACTGCAATCGCTTGACACCGAGCAGAAGGAGGCGGYCGAGATGGACGGTGCCGGCTTCCTCAGCCGCTTCTGGTACCTGACGCTGCCGCATATGTCGCGCGCTATCACGGTCGTCATCCTGATCCAGACGATCTTCCTGCTCTCGATCTATGCCGAGATCCTGGTCACCACCAATGGCGGCCCGGGCTACGCCTCCACCAACCTGCCCTTCCTCGTCTACCAGAAGGCCCTGCTGGAATTCAAAATCGGCCAGGCATCCGCTGGTGGAGTGATCGCCGTCATTCTCGCCAATATCGTCGCCTTCTTCGTCATGCGCGCCGTCGGCAAGAATCTGGACAAATAGGGGAGGATAAGATGGCACGCGCAGTCACCACCCAGCACAAGACGATCGCCACCACCGCGGCCTGGATCGTCGCCTTGCTGATTTTCTTCCCGATCCTTTACACGATCATCACCTCGTTCAAGTCGGAACAGGAGGYGATCCAGGGCTTCAGCCTGCTGCCGTCAGGCACAATCGAGAGCTATACCGAGGTCGAGGCGCAGCGGGGCTATTTCAAGTTCTWCCTCAATTCCGTGGTGCTTTCGGTCGGCTCGACCATCGTTGCCCTGATCATCGCCATTCCGGCGGCATGGTCGATGRCCTTCTCGCCGACCAAGCGGACCAAGGACATCCTGATGTGGATGCTCTCCACCAAGATGATGYCGGCCGTCGCGGTGCTGTTCCCGATCTACCTGATCTTCCGCGATACCGGCCTGCTCGACAGCCGCATCGGCCTTACCGTGATGCTGATGCTGATCAACCTGCCGATCGTGATCTGGATGCTCTACACCTATTTCCGCGAGATCCCGGGCGAGATCCTCGAAGCGGCGCGYATGGACGGCGCCTCGCTGTTGAACGAGATCATCTATGTGCTGACGCCGATGGCGATCCCGGGCATCGCCTCGACCATGCTTCTGAACATCATCCTGGCCTGGAACGAGGCGTTCTGGACGATCCGGCTGACCACCACCGATGCCGCGCCACTGACCGCCTTCATCAGCTCCTTCTCGAGCCCGCAGGGCCTGTTCTGGGCCAAGCTTTCGGCGGCCTCGACGCTGGCGATCGCGCCGATCCTGATCATGGGCTGGTTCAGCCAGAAGCAGTTGGTGCGCGGCCTGACATTTGGCGCCGTGAAGTAAGAGCRCCAAGCGGCGGACGAAATCCCCGGGGAGGAAACCATGGGAAATATCACGCTCAAGAACGTCTCCAAGGCCTTCGGCTCGACGACGATCATTCCGAAAATCGACCTCAATATCGAGGACGGCGAGTTCGTCGTGTTCGTCGGTCCCTCGGGTTGCGGCAAGTCCACGCTGCTGCGCCTGATCGCCGGGCTTGAGGACGTCAGCGGCGGCACCATCACCATCGACGRCCGCGACGTCACCCGCGAGGCGCCGGCCAAGCGCAAGCTGGCCATGGTCTTCCAGTCCTACGCGCTCTATCCGCACATGACGGTCGCCAAGAACATCGCCTTCCCGCTGAAGATGGCCGGCGAGGACCAGGCGACCATCGACAAGAAGGTGAAGGACGCCGCGCGCGTCTTGAACCTCACCAACTATCTGGAGCGTCGTCCGGGCCAGCTCTCCGGCGGCCAGCGCCAGCGCGTCGCCATCGGCCGCGCCATCGTGCGCCAGCCTGCGGCCTTCCTGTTCGACGAGCCGCTGTCAAATCTGGACGCAGCGCTTCGCGGCACCATGCGGCTAGAGATCAGCGAGCTGCATCATCAGCTGAAGACGACGATGATCTACGTCACCCACGATCAGGTCGAGGCCATGACCATGGCCGACAAGATCGTCGTGCTCAACGCCGGCAACATCGAGCAGGTCGGCTCGCCGATGGAGCTCTACCGCACGCCGCGCAACCTCTTCGTCGCCGGCTTCATCGGCTCGCCCAAGATGAACCTCATCGAAGGCGCGCCGGCGGACAAGTATGGCGCCAAGACCATCGGCATCCGGCCCGAGCATATCAACATCTCGACCACCGCCGGCGACTGGAAGGCAACGGTCGGCGTTGCCGAGCATCTCGGCTCGGACACATTCCTGCATGTCCAGACCGATGGCATCGGCACAATCAATGTGCGCGCCGACGGCGAGGTCGCCGTCAAGCATGGCGACACCGTCTATCTGACGCCCGACAAGTCCAAGCTCCATCGCTTCGGAGCCGACGGCAAGGCGCTGGCACAGTGAGGCTCGAAGGCAAATCGGCGCTGATCACTGGATCGGCGCGCGGCATCGGCAGGGCCTTCGCCGAAGCCTATGTGCGCGAAGGCGCAACGGTGGTGATCGCCGATATCAACCTTGAAGCGGCCGAAGCGACGGCGAAGGCGATCGGTCCCGCTGCTTACGCGATCCGGCTCGACGTCACCGACCAGTCCTCGATCKAGGCCGCGGTCAAGGCGGTCGAGGCGAAGGCCGGCGGTCTCGACATCCTGATCAACAATGCCGCGCTTTTCGACCTCGCGCCCATCGTCGAGATCAGCCGGGCGAGCTACGACAGGCTGTTCTCCGTCAATGTCGCCGGCACGCTGTTCATGCTGCAAGCGGYGGCGCGCTCGATGATCGCCGCCGGCAAGGGCGGCAGGATCATCAACATGGCGAGCCAGGCCGGGCGCCGCGGCGAGCCGCTGGTCGCCGTCTACTGCGCCACCAAGGCCGCCGTGATTTCGCTCACCCAGTCGGCGGGGCTCGACCTGATCAAGCACCGCATCAACGTCAACGCCATCGCGCCGGGCGTCGTCGACGGCGAGCATTGGGATCATGTCGATTCGCTGTTCGCCAAATATGAGAACCGGCCGAAGGGCGAGAAGAAACGGCTGGTCGGCGAAGGCGTGCCTTACGGCCGCATGGGCCGGGCGGAAGATCTGACCGGCATGGCGGTTTTCCTCGCCAGCGACGAGGCGGAATACATTGTTGCCCAGACCTACAATGTCGATGGCGGCCAATGGATGAGTTGATGTGGGGATGAGTTGAGGGGAAGGCGCGCCTCCCTTCCTCCGGGGCGGATGCGCCGAGGGGCAGGTGAGGGGCGGCACGGATCAGCCGGTGCCGCCCCTCACCGCTCTCCCGAAGGAGGCGGAATTGTTGGGCTGCATATCGGCCAAAGGGTAAGTAAGATGACCGTGAAACTCTCTTCCTCGAACCTCGCAAAGCTTCCTTCGAAGGTTTCCGGCCCGAAATACGATCGCTCCTCTCTGAAAGCCGGCATCGTGCATTTCGGCGTCGGCAACTTCCACCGCTCGCACCAGGCCGTCTATCTCGACGACCTGTTCAATTCAGGCCTCGGCCACGACTGGGCGCTGATCGGCGCCGGCGTGTTCGAGGGCGAAAAGACCGGCCGCGCCAGGCTCGAGGAGCAGGACTGGCTGACGACCGTGGTCGAGCAGGACCAGGGCCATATGAGTGCACGCGTCACCGGCGCCATGGTCGATTTCCTCATGCCCGGCGATGCGGCCGCGATCATCGAGCAGCTCGCTGAGCCTGCGATCAAGATCGTCTCGCTGACCATCACCGAAGGCGGCTATTTCATCGATCCGGCCTCCGGCAAGTTCAACCCGGCGCATCCCGACATCGTCGCCGACGCCCAGCCTGGCGCTGTGCCGAAGACCGTCTTCGGCATCATCCTGGCCGGACTGGTGCGCCGCCGTGCCGACGRCATCGTGCCATTCACAGTGATGTCCTGCGACAACATCCCCCACAACGGCCACGTCACCTCCGACGGCGTCATTGGCCTTGCACGCCTCATCGACGAGGATCTGGCGAACTGGGTGAGGGACAATGTCGCCTTCCCGAACGGCATGGTCGACCGCATCACGCCGGCCACCACGGATCGCGAGCGCGGCATCTTGGCAAACGATTTCGGGCTGGAGGACAACTGGCCGGTCTTCTGCGAACCGTTCAAGCAATGGGTACTGGAGGATCATTTCCCCGCCGGTCGCCCGCCGCTGGAAAAGGCCGGCGTGCAGTTCGTCAAGGATGTCTCGCCTTACGAACTGATGAAGATCYRCATCCTCAACGGCGGACATGCAACCATCGCCTATCCCGCCGGGCTGATGGACATCCATTTCGTCCATGAGGCGATGCAGGAGCCGCTGGTGTGCGRCTTCCTCGCCAAGCTGGAGCGCGAGGAGATCATCCCGACCGTGCCGCCGGTGCCCGACACGGTGCTGGAGGACTACTATCAGCTCATCGAGCGTCGCTTCGCCAATCCCAAGATCGGCGACACCATTCGCAGGCTCTGCCTAGACGGCTCCAACCGGCAGCCGAAATTCATCATCCCGACCATYGCCGACCGGCTGAAGGCCGGCAAGGGCATCGCCGGTCTCGCGCTGGAATCGGCGCTCTGGTGYCGCTACTGCTTCGGYACCACCGACAGYGGCGCCGTCATCGAGCCGAACGATCCGAACTGGGACCGGATGCAGGCGACCGCCAAGGCGGCGAAAGACCTGCCCCGCGCCTGRCTCGCCATGGAGGACATCTATGGCGATGTCGGCCGCTCGCCCGCCTTCGCGGAAGCCTTCGCTCATGCGCTCAACGAGCTTTGGGCAAACGGGGCGCGCGAAACCTTGACGCGGTATCTCGCCGGCAAGCTCTGAAGCCACTGGAACCCAGCCGGAATGACGCCCGAACTGGTCATCTTCGACTGTGACGGCGTCCTGGTCGACAGCGAGGCGCTYTCGGTCTCGGCGCTGCTCGGCATGATCGAGCTCGCCGGCGGCACGGTCAGTGAGGATGCCGCCTACGAGCATTTCCTCGGCAAGAGCATGAAGAGCGTGCGCGAGATCCTCGGCCGCGATTTCGGGCTCGAGATCAGCGATGAGCATCTCACGACCATGCGCGTCGAGCTGATGCGCAAGTTCCGCGAGGAACTGAAGCCGATCCCCGGCGTCAAGGAGGTCCTGGCCAGGCTTGGCCTGCCCTTTTGCGTCGCCTCATCCGGCACGCTGGAGCGCATCCGCTACGCGCTCGAGGTCACCGGCTTGCTGGGCTTGCTGGAGCCGCATCTCTTCAGCGCCGCCATGGTKAAGCGCGGCAAGCCTGCGCCGGACCTGTTCCTTCAYGCCGCGGCTAGCATGCACGCCGATCCGCGCAAATGCCTGGTCATCGAGGACAGCCCGGCCGGCATCGGCGCGGCGCGGGCCGCGGGCATGCGCGTCTTTGCCTTCACCGGCGGCTCGCATGCGAACAACCCCACCCTGAAGGCGCGGCTTGCGTCGACCGAACCGGACTTTATATTCGCTGACATGCTGCAATTGCCCGATCTGATTGCAGGCCTGGGAGCGAGAGTAAGAGCATCWTGACGACGAGTTTCGTTTGCGCGGTCGATGTCGGCACCGGGAGCGCTCGCGCGGGCATTCTCGACTCTAAAGGCAATCTGCTGGGGCGTGCCGAGCGGCCGATCGCCATGCATCAGCCCAAGCCCGATCACGCCGAGCATGATTCGCAGGATATCTGGTCGGCTGTCTGTGCCGCCGTGCGCGCCGCGCGCGAGAAAGCCGGCGTCGCCGCATCGGATATCGTCGGCATTTCCTTCGACGCCACCTGCTCGCTGGTGGTGCGCGACAGGCAGGGCGATCAGTTGAGCGTCTCGGTCACCGGCGAGACGCGCTGGGACACGATCGTCTGGCTAGATCACCGCGCGATTGCGGAGGCCGACGAATGCACGAGAAGCGGCCATGCCGTGCTCGACTACATCGGCGGCGTGATGTCGCCCGAAATGGAAGCGCCGAAGCTGATRTGGCTGAAGCGCAACCTGCCCAAGACATGGAACGAAGCCGGCTATCTGTTCGATCTCGCCGACTTCCTGACCTGGAAGGCAACCGGCTCGCTCGCCCGCTCGCAATGCACGCTGACGGCCAAGTGGACCTATCTCGCRCATGAGGAAACGGGCTGGCGACGCGATTTCTTCAATCTCGTCGGCCTCGGCGACCTCTTCGAGCACGGCAATCTCCCGGATAAGGCAAGCCCTGTCGGCACCGATATCGGCCCGCTGACGGCGGATGCGGCTGCCGATCTGGGATTGACCGAAAAATGCCGCGTCGGCGCCGGCGTCATCGACGCCTATGCCGGCGCGCTCGGCGTCCTCGGCGGCTTTGCCGGCGACGAGACCAACATCAGCCGGCACCTGGCGCTGATTGCCGGTACCTCGTCCTGCGTCATGGCGATGTCGCAGGATCCGCAGCCCTTTGCCGGCGTCTGGGGCCCCTATTACGGCGCGGCGCTGCCGAAGCTCTGGCTGTCGGAAGGCGGCCAGTCGGCAACCGGCGCCTTGCTCGACCACATCATCCGCTGGCACGGGGCGGGCGGCGAGCCGGACGCGGCGATGCATGCCAGGATCGCCCGGCGCGTCGCCGAACTGCGGGCCGCGGAGGGCGATGCGCTGGCGGCAAGGCTGCATGTCCTGCCGGATTTCCACGGCAACCGCTCGCCGCTCGCCGATCCGCACGCGGTCGGTGTCGTCAGCGGGCTGACGCTCGATTCCTCATTCGACAGCCTGTGCAAGCTCTATTGGCGCACAGCCGTCGGCATCGCGCTTGGCGTGCGCCATGTGCTGGAGGCGCTGAACGAGAACGGCTACCTGATCGACACGCTGCACGTCACCGGCGGCCACACCAAGAACCCGCTTTTGATGGAGCTCTATGCCGACGCCACCGGCTGCACGGTCATCGAGCCGTTGGCCGACGAGGCGGTGCTGCTCGGCACCGGCATGGTGGCGGCGACGGCCGCCGGGCTTTACCCCGACCTAAACGCGGCCTGTGTCGCCATGCAGCAGGGCGGCAGGACGCGTGCCTCGAACCCCGCCGCTAGCGCTCGCTTCGACCGCGACTACCGCATCTTCCTCGAAATGCACAGGCAACGGCGCGCCCTCGACGCGTTAGGGTAGACGCAGACCTTTTGCCTATTGCTTGCGCAGCGACATACCCGTCGTCGCGTCGAACAGGTGGATGCTTTCCTCGTCGAATGTGTAGCGGACAGGCGCGCGCAATTCCGGGCATTCGCGGGCCGGAACCAGCGCGCTGATCTCCTTGCCGCCGGACCCGAATGTCACCAGCGCGTCGTTGCCGTGAAATTCGATGAGGTCGGCTGTACCCAGCAAGAGATTTCGGCCAGCTTCTGAACCTACCGTCTTCAGGTCCGGAGGCCGGATGCCGAGCATCGCGCGATCGCCATTTTGGAGATGGAAACCCTGGCCGTCCACGACCAGAACCGTTCCAGCACCGGTCAGCGTCCAGCCTTTTCCGGTCCGATCCACCGTCACCTCAATGAAATTCATGTTCGGCGTCCCGATGAAGCCCGCCACGAACATGTTGCTTGGCCGGCGATAGATTTCCGCCGGCGAGYCGATCTGCTCGATCACGCCGTCCTTCAGCAGCACGATGCGGTCGGYGAGCGTCATCGCCTCGAGCTGGTCGTGGGTGACGTAGACGGTCGTCGTCTTCAGCGACTGGTGCAGACGGGCGATCTCGACGCGCATGTGGTTGCGCAGCTTGGCGTCGAGATTGGAGAGCGGTTCGTCGAACAGGAACACCTTCGGCGTCTTGATCATGGCGCGCGCGATCGYCACGCGCTGCTGCTGGCCGCCGGATAGCTCGGTCGGCTTGCGGCCGAGATAGGGCTCGAGCCCGAGCGTCTTCGACACCGCCTCGACCCGCTTCCTGATCTCGGCCGCCGGGACCTTCTGCCGCTTCAGCCCGAAGGCGATGTTGTCGAAGATCGTCATATGCGGATAGAGCGCATAGTTCTGGAACACCATGGCGATGCCGCGGTCGCCGGGTTCGAGGTCGTTCACCACCTTGCCGCCGATCGACACTTCGCCACCGCTGATGTCCTCCAGCCCGGCGAGCATCCTGAGCAAGGTCGACTTGCCGCAGCCGGAGGGCCCCAGGAACRCGACGAATTCGTGCTCCTCGATCGCAAGGTTGAGGTCGCGGATGACGGTCGTGGCGCCATAGGCCTTGTCGACATGGGAGCAAACGATCGTGGACATGGGTCAGCCCTTCTCGCCGGTGAGCAGGATTTGCAGCTTGACGTCTTGCGGGTTGCCCTGRGCCGCCCGCTCGAACGCCTTGATGCTCTCCATGAAATCGTAAGTGCCAGTGATCAGCGGCTTGAGGTCGACCTTGCCGGAGGCAATGAGTTGCAAGGCACGGTCGAAGATATTGGCGTAGCGGAATACCGTCTCGATGCGCACTTCCTTGGAGATCGCCGCCGGCACATCAAGGCTGACCGGCTCGACCGGTAGCCCGACCAGCACTAGTGCGCCGCCCGGGCGCACAACGTCGAACAGATTGGCAAAGGCCTTCGGGCTGCCGCTTGCCTCGAACACTATATCGGCACCCCAACTTTCGGTGGCCTCCCTCACCGCATCGACCAGCGACTGCTCGCCGATATTGACCGGCACGATGCCCGGATATTGCGCGGCGATCCTCAGCTTGGGCGCCGAAAAATCAGAAATCAGCACTTTCGAGCAGCCGCCCGCCAGTGCGGCCAACGCGATCATGATGCCGATCGGGCCGCAACCGACGACGACAGCGACATCGCCGGGAACGATGCGTGCCCGCGCGGCCGCCTGCATGCCGATGGCGAAGGGCTCGACCATCGCGCCTTCRGCSAAGGAGACGTTTTCCGGCAGCTTGTRGGTGAAGGCCGCCGGATGCACTGCGTAGGGCGCCAGCACGCCATGCACCGGCGGCGTTGCCCAGAAGCGGACATCAGGATCGACATTGTAGATGCCGAGCTTCGTCGCGCGAGATGAAAGGTTCGGCACCCCCGGCTCCATGCAGACGCGGTCGCCGACCTTCAGGCTCGTGACATTGGCGCCGACCTCGACGATCGTGCCCGACGCCTCATGGCCGARCACCATCGGCTCGCGCACGATATAGCTGCCGATGGCGCCATGCGTGTAATAGTGCACGTCGCTGCCGCAGACGCCGACCGTATGGATGGCGATCCTGACGTCGTCGGGTCCGACATCGAGCGGCAGCGCGATTTCGCGCAGCGACAGTTCACCCTTCTTTTCAAGTACCAGTGCCTGCATCGGCCAATCCTCGCATCAAGTCTTTTTTTGCCGGAAAACGGAATTCAGGAAGCCGCTGAGCACGCCGAGGAACAGCAGCGGCGGCAGCGACAAAAGCACGACCGAGGCGTTGAGAATCCCCCACGGCACGTTCATGCCTTGCTGCGACAGTTCCGAGGCGACGATCGGCAGGGTCTTGGCGTTGGAGCTCGACAGCATCAGCGCGATCAGGAACTCGTTCCAGACCAGCACGAAGCTGAAGGCGATCGCGCCTGCGAGYGAGCGCGCCGCGACGGGGAGCGCAATGCGCCAGAACACCGAATAGGCGCCGTAGCCGTCGACAAAGGCCRCCTCCTCRACCTCCTTCGGCACGCCCTGGAAAGCGGGGATGGCCAGCCACATGATCACCGAGATGGTGAGCAGCGAATAGGTAACGATGAGCGCTGGCAAAGTGTCGTAGAGGCCGACCTGCAGCCAGATCACCATCAGCGGGATCGCCACCGCCACCGGCGGCAGGAAACGCAGCGACAGCACGAAGAACTGGATGTCGCCGGCGAAGCGGTTGGGATAGCGCGCCACCGCATAGGCGGCCGGCAGTCCGAGCACGACCCCGATCACAAYGGCGGAGCCGCAGGCGACGACCGAGTTGTGGAGCCCGGTCAGCACGCTGTCGCGGCCGAGGATGTAGCTGACGTTGGCAAGCGTCGGCGTGAACACCAGGCGCGGCACGCGCGTGATGATGTCGACATTGTTCTTCAGCGCATTGAGCGCCGTCCAGACAAGCGGGAACACAGCCAGGAATCCGGCCAGCGCCAGTATGGCCTTGGCGATCAGGCGGCCCGGTCTCATGCCTGCACCCGCTTCCACAGGAAGGTGAAGGTGATGACCGTCGCGATCATCATCAGCACCGCCATGGCCGAGGCGTAGGAGACCTTGCCGGACTCGATGAAGCCCTGCGAGAACGCGTACATGTCGAGCGTCTCGGTCGCGACGCCCGGCCCGCCGCGCGTCATCACATAGATGAGGTCGAAGGAGCGCAGCGATTCGATCATCTTGACGAACATCAGGCTGATCAGCGGCGCTTTCAGCATCGGCAAGGTCACATAGGCATGGATCTGCCAGCGCTTCGCATGGTCGAGCCGCGCCGCTTCGATCGGCTGCGGCGGCAAGGTCTCCAGGAGCTTCAGCACGATGACGGCGAAGAACAAGCCCCATTGCCAGACGTCGACCGAGGCGACGGCGAACAACGCTGTCGAGGCCTTGGACAGCGGGTCGAAGATCAGCCCGCCGGTGATGAGCCGGTAGGGATAGGTGGCGATGCCGTAGAGCGGGTGATAGGCGAACTTCCACACGAAGGCCGCCGAGACGCGCGGCAGAAGCACGGGAATGATGAACAGCAGGCAGTAGACATTGCGCAGGCGCGGCGAGGCGACCTCGAACATCAGCACACCGAGCCCGACCGCCACCGCCATCGTCGCCACRACGGTGACGATCTCCCATTTCACCGAAACCCAGACGGCGTTGAGAAAGCGGCGGTCGAGGAAGAGATCGGCGAAGTTGGAGAACCAGACCCAGGAATAGCCCGGCGCGCTCAATTCTCGGTTCTGCAGGGCAATCACCATGGCATAGAGCGTCGGCACCATCGACAGCACGAGCAGGATGGCGAGCGTCGGAACGAGAAAGGTGACGGGCAGGGAAGAGCGTCGGCGCATTGCCTATCCTCGGGAATATCGCGGATGCATAGGAATTCGCTGGCGGGATCCGCGGCGCAGGGTCCCGGCATTCCGGTGAATGCCGGCGACCGCGCGCCGCGGGCGGGAGGATTACTTCTTCTTCACCAGATCGTTGGCGTAGGCCTCGAGCTCGTTGAGACCGCCCTTGATGTCGGTGCGCGTGCCGGTGACCAGCTCTTCGAGGATGATGCCCCAGCGGTCGCCGAGATCGGGCCAGCGCGGATCCTGCCAGAAGTTCACCGCCGTAACCTTGCCGGTGTCGGCCAGCGCCTGTCCGAGATCGGCGCCGTAGATGTCGGCGAATTCCTTGCTGGAGAGGATGCTGGTGYGGTTGAGCTCGCCGAACTGGTGCGCGTCGAGCCTGCGCTTCTCGTTCTCCTTCGACGTCGCCCAGGCGATGAACAGGCCGGCGCATTTCTTCGAGGCTTCGTCCGGATTGGCCTTGGTGCCGATGGCAAGCCCATGGCCGTAGCCGCCRCCGGGCAGCGGCGAGGGCGGCGGCAGGAAGCCGACCTTGCCGACCACTTGCGAGGTCTTGGGATCGACCGCCATGCCCGACAGCGGCGTCGACTCGACGAGGATGGCGACCTGGCCAGAGAGGAAGGCGCCGGTCGATTCATCCCAGCTGCCGGTCTGCGTGCCGGGCGCGGAGTCCTTGAACAGCTTGAGATAGGTCTCGGTCGCCTTCACGGCCGCGTCCGAATTGAAAGCCGGCTTGTCGCCGTCGAACCACTTGCCGCCATAGGCCTTGAAGAAGGGCATCCAGCGCCAGACATTGGCGCCCGAGCCGCGCGCGCCGCGCAGCGCGATGCCATACATGCCCTTATCCGGATCGTTCAGCTTCGCCACGTCGGCGATCAGCTCGTCCAGCGTCTTCGGCGGCTGGATTCCGGCAGCCTCCAGCACGTCCTTGCGATAGACCATCAGGTCGCCGCCGCCGGTCAGCGGCGCGAACCAGACCTTGCCGTCATAGGTGGCGACCTTCTGGCGGCCCGGATYGAAATCGGCGAAGTCGTATTCAGCCGGATAATAATCGGCCAGTGGCGCGATCCAGCCGGAAGAGGCGAACAGTGCGACATTGGCTTCGTCGACATAATAGACGTTGTAGTT
The DNA here is from genome assembly GCF_001854785.1 of Mesorhizobium sp. ORS 3428. Classification (GTDB taxonomy): domain Bacteria; phylum Pseudomonadota; class Alphaproteobacteria; order Rhizobiales; family Rhizobiaceae; genus Mesorhizobium. The sequence continues at coordinate 10,452 of NZ_MDFL01000138.1, read as the reverse complement.
GCCGACGGTGGAGGCGTCGGCGCGCGACTTGGCCCGGCGGTCGTTCTCGTTGAGATAGTCGATCTGGAAGCCGGCGCCGGAGAGCTTCTTGAACTCGTCCTTCGAGTCCTCCAGAAGCGTCAGCCCGTCGCGCGGCTGCGCCAGCACCTTGACCGGTGCCGTGCAGACCGGCGCCTGTGCCAGTGCTGCGGTTGATGCGGATGCGGTAAGCACGAACGCTGCGCCGAGGCTGGCAGCGAGCCGAGTTGATTTCATTGATTTTTCTCCTCCAGGAACACTCGCAGGAAGCGGAGGTCCCCGGRCTAAGCGACCCTCACCGTCGCCCGGGCGACCTGCCACCCGTCGCCAAAATGAGGAGTTGGACAGGGCGAGACTAGAAGCCTTGTTGCGGCAAATCTGTACTTTTATGCATTGTGCGACGCAAAAAATGCCGCCAGCTGAGTCTACTTTTCACATGAGTATCAGTGTCGTCGGGAGCAACCGATTTCGAACCTGATCAGGCCCGCAGCGCCAGCCGCTGCCGCGACAGCTTGCGGTAGGACGACGGCGTCATCTTGTGCTTGCGCAGGAAGGCGCGGTTGAAGTTGGAGATGTTCATATAGCCGACCTGGAAACAGATGTCGGTGATCGGGATATYGGTATCGGCGAGCAGCTTGCAGGCCTGCCAGAGTCTCAGCTTGGCGACGTGGTCGCTGAAGCTGTTGCCGGTATTCTTCTGGAAGAAGCGAGAAAACGTGCTTTCGCTCATTCCGGCGAGYGCGGCCACTTCCGGCAGCTTCAGGTCTTCGGCGAAGTGCTGGAAGAGATAGGTCAGCGTGCGCTGGATGATGTCCAGCGAGGCGGCGTCGAGCACCGGCGAGAAATCCGGCGACGACAGGAGCTCGTACTCATCGGTCCTGGCCAGCATATCGACCAGCTCGAGGAACAGACGGAAGCGGGTCAGCCCTTGCACGGTGCCCATCCGCTCCATCAGCTCTGCCCCGTCGATAGCGGTTTGGCCATGGAAGACCATGCCGCGCAGCGAGCGCTCCAGGAACGGCTCCAGCTCGCGCAGCTCCGGCAGCAGCCCGGCCGAGCCCCGCAGCCGCTCCGGGTCGAACTGCAGCACGATATCGCGGCCCTCGATCAGTTCGCCCGGCTGCACCGCCGTCACCCAGTCGTGCGGCAGGCCGCCGCCGACGATCGTCAGATAGCCCGGACCGAACTCGCCGATATGGTCGCCGACCAGCACGACGCCCGACGATTTCCTGAGCAGATGGATTTCGTATTCGGGGTGAAAWTTCCAGACGTTGCGCTCCCACGGATAGTCGTCGAGCCGCCACAGGAAGCTCTCGCTCGCCTCGGTGACGATATGCTCGAAGGCCGGCACCGTGCGCGGGATCGCGGCCGTGTTCTTTCTGCGCCTGAACGGCATCCATTCCTCCCGGCATCTCTCGCCGGCTGTGCGTGCGTCCTCGGACAATCCGTAGCAGCCACGCGCCGGCAAGTGAACGCGGTCGTCGGCTTCCCGCTGGATCAATGACTGGCGGCTCCTCCTCCCTTGCCAATATGTCGCATTTCGTTCACAAGACGACGCAAACGGCGCGAAACCGAAGGTTGCGCCGTTTGTCGTGCGGCTTCCGGGTCTGGTCCCGACGCGCCGCGATCTGAAAGAGCGGAAAATGTCTGCGATCGAAGCCGGCGCTCRCGCGCCGGAAAATCTTTGGCGTCGGGAAATCAGGGCGACGCTGGCGCTTGCCTGGCCGATGGTGCTCACCAATCTCGGGCAGACCGCCATGACAGCGACCGACGTCATGATGATGGGCCGGCTGGGGCCCGACACGCTGGCCGCCGGCGCGCTCGRCTCAAACCTCTATTTCATGCCGCTGATCTTCGGGCTTGGCCTGATGTTGGCGACCTCGCCGATGATGGCCACCGAACTCGGCCGCCACCGCCATTCGGTGCGCGACCTGCGCCGCACCGTGCGCCAGGGCCTGTGGCTGGCGGTGCTCGTCTCGATCCCGATCTGGCTTTTCCTGTGGCACGGCGAAGTGGTGCTGCTCGCCATGGGTCAGAAGCCGGAGCTTGCGCATGAGGCAGGCATCTATTTGCACTGGCTGCAATGGGCGGTGCTGCCCTTCTACGGCTATATCGTGCTGCGCTCCTTCATCTCGGCGCTCGAGCGGCCGGGCTGRGCGCTGGTCATCGTCTTCGTCGCCGTCGCCTGCAACGCCTTTTTCAACTGGGTCTTCATGTTCGGCAATCTCGGCGTGCGGGCCATGGGCATTGCCGGCTCGGGCCTTGCCACCACGCTCTCCAGCACGCTGATGTTCTCCGGCCTGATGGCCGTTGTGCTGCTGGAGGAGAAGTTCCGCCGCTACCGCCTGTTCGGGCGCTTCTGGCGCTCCGACTGGCCGCGCTTTCGCGGTCTGCTGCGGCTCGGCCTGCCGATTGCCGGCATCCTCGCCTTCGAGGTGACTATCTTCAATGCGGCGGCGCTGCTGATGGGCCTGATCGACGCGGATTCGCTGGCCGCGCACGCGATCGCCATCCAGATCGCCTCGATCACCTTCATGGTGCCGCTCGRCCTCAATCAGGCGGTCACCGTGCGCGTCGGCCTTGCCCATGGCGCCGGCAATCCCGAAGGCGTCTCGCGCGCCGGCTGGACGGCCTATGTCATCGGCGTCTCCTTCATGGCGCTGATGGGACTGGTGATGATTCTGTGGCCGCATCTCCTGATCAGCGCCTTCATCGATCTCGCCGACCCGGCCAATGCCAGGGTGATCGGGCTTGCCGTGTCTTTCCTGGCCTTTGCCGCACTCTTCCAGATCTTCGATGGCGCGCAGGCGGTGGCCTCCGGCATGCTGCGCGGCCTGCACGACACCAAGGTGCCGATGATCTATGCCGCGATCGGCTATTGGGGCGTCGGCCTGCCGTTAGGCGTGCTGCTCGCCTTCCAGTTCGGCTTCAACGGCGTCGGCATCTGGATAGRCCTGTCGTCCGGGCTGGCCGTGGTGGCGGCACTGCTGCTCGCGCGCTGGCTTCGGCGCGACCGCATCGCGCCGGCATTATCCTTTAGTCATTGAGCCAAAAGGCCGCCGGTTGGAGCAATTCCAGGAAAAGTGTGAAGCGGTTTTTCGTCCGGAATTGCGTGAAAACAAAGAGATAGAGTGGTTCGCCGTTTCCGTGAAACGGTGAACCGCTCTAGCCGGCGGCCGCGTTGGGTTGCTGGCTTCAGCCCTTCTTGAGAGCCGGGCTGAACACCATCAGGCTCAGAATCTCGAACAGCACCTGGGCGCCGACATGCGCCGTGTTGGTGGTCGCGTCATATTGCGGCGCAACTTCCACGACGTCGCCGCCGACGATGTTGAGACCTTTCAGGCCGCGCAGCAGCTCGAGCACCTCGCGCGTCGTCAGACCGCCGACTTCCGGCGTGCCGGTGCCGGGCGCGAAGGCCGGATCGATGCTGTCGACATCGAAGGAGATGTAGGTCGGACCGTCGCCGACTATTCTGCGCGCCTTCTCAATGATGGCGGGGATGCCGAGGCCGGTCACCTCCTCGGCGTGCACCACGGTCATGCCGGACTCATAGGTGAATTCCCACAGATATTCGGCCGAGCCGCGAATGCCGATCTGAATGGTGCGGGTGGGATCGAGCACGCCGTCCAGCACCGCGTTGCGGAACGGTCCGCCGTGGTGGAACTTGGTCATGTCGAACAGCCCGCTGGTGTCGCAGTGGGCGTCGATATGGATCATGCCGACCGGCGCCTTTTTGCCGACGGCCTTCAGGATCGGATGGCTGATCGAATGGTCGCCGCCGACCGAAAGCGGCATGACGCCGGCATCGACGATCTGGTTGGTGCGGCGCTCGATGTCCTCATGGCTGATCTCCAGCCGGTAGCGGCTGCGGAACGGCGTGTCGCCGATATCGGCGACACGCAGCTCATGCGTCGGCGCGCATTCCAGCACATGGTTGTAGGGGCCGATGCGTTCAATGGCGCGCAGGGCCCGCGGTCCGAAGCGCGAGCCAGGCCGGTTGGTGACGCCGAGATCCATCGGCACGCCGATCATCGCCACCTGCAGGTCGCCGAAATCCGGATTGTCGGCGGCGACTTGCCGGTAGGGTGCGGCAAGGAAGGTCGGGATGCCGGAATAGGGTGCCAGCCGGGTGCCGCTCTTCGAAAAGATCTTGTCGGCGACCTTGCGGAACTTGGGATCGAACATCTCGCCGCCATGGCTTTCGCCATACTTGCGGCGCAACGCTTCCAGCTTGCCGCGATCGTAGCCCATATCCGGATTCTCCTGTCTCTCGTCCGGCGGAGTGTCCGGTAGCCCATCCGAAAAATCAATTGCATTCAGGCCCTGTCGCTTGCCGCAGGCCGGCTCTTTTTGTCGGGCCAGCTTGCAAAGCGGGCAGCGCGCCCAAAAATTCAATGCTATGAGGCAGTCGGCTTAGTGCATGTCGCCCAAACTGCGCAGCGGTTTGGGTAAATGACATGCATCAAGATAAAAGCTTGAAGCGCGTCGTCATTTCGACGCGACGCTTTGAGATCCAACGGCTGAAAGAATGTCGCCCGGATCGTATCGGCGCGCTCTTTCRGGCAAGCAGCGGAGGCGGCAGCAAATATGGCAAGAACCGATATAGCGCGGCGCGTCTACAACCACACCTGGAAGCTTGATCCGATCATCCGCAGCCTGCTGGACACCGACTTCTACAAGCTTCTGATGCTGCAGATGATCTGGGGCATGTACCCCAAGGTCGACGCCACCTTCTCGCTGATCAACCGCACCACATCGGTCCGTCTGGCGGACGAAATCGATGAGCAGGAACTGCGCGAGCAGCTCGACCACGCTCGCACCTTGCGCTTCACCAAAAAGGAGATGATCTGGCTGGGCGGCAACACTTTCTATGGCCGCAAGCAGATCTTCGAGCCGGAGTTCCTCGCCTGGCTGGAGGATTTCCGCCTGCCCGAATACGAGCTCACCAAGCGTGGCGGCCAGTTCGAACTCGCCTTCGCGGGTCCCTGGATGTACACGACGCTTTGGGAGATCCCGGCGCTCGCCATCATCAACGAGCTGCGTTCGCGCGCCGCCTTGCGCTCCTTCGGCCCGTTCGCGCTCGACGTGCTCTATGCACGCGCCAAGGCCAAGATGTGGGACAAGACCGAGCGGCTGAAGGCGCTGCCCGGCATCCGCATTTCCGATTTCGGCACGCGCCGCCGCCATTCCTTCCTGTGGCAGCGCTGGTGCGTCGAGGCGCTGAAGGAAGGCATCGGCGACGCCTTCACCGGCACCTCCAACGTGCTTCTAGCCATGGACAACGACCTAGAGGCGCTCGGCACCAACGCGCATGAGCTGCCGATGGTGTTCGCGGCACTCGCCAATACCGAGGAGGAGCTGCGGCAGGCGCCCTACAAGGTGCTGCAGGACTGGCAGCGCTACTATGGCGGCAACCTCCTGATCGTGCTGCCCGACACCTTCGGCACCGCGGCGTTCCTGCGCGATGCGCCGGACTGGATCGCCGACTGGACCGGCTTTCGCCCGGACAGCGCGCCGCCGATCGAGGGCGGCGAGAAGATCCTCTCCTGGTGGCGCGAGAAGGGCAAGGACCCGAAGCAGAAGCTGCTCATCTTCTCCGACGGGCTCGAGGTCGAGACCATCGAGGAGACCTACAAGCATTTCCGCGGCAAGGTGCRCATGTCCTTCGGCTGGGGCACCAACCTCACCAACGATTTCGAAGGCTRCGCGCCGACCGAAACCGATAGCCTCGACGCCATCTCGCTGGTCTGCAAGGTCAGCGAAGCCAATGGCCGGCCGGCGGTGAAGCTCTCCGACAACCCCGCCAAGGCGACCGGCGATGAAAAGGAGATCAAGCGCTATTTGCGCATCTTCGGCGAGAAGGGGCGGGTGGAGCAGCTGGTCAAGGTGTGAGGGCGGGCCCCATAATCTGGCCTCGCCAGGCATATGGAAATCTCGGATAGCTTGAGTTCCCGCCAACCCCCCTCTGTCCTGCCGGACATCTCCCCCACAAGGGGGGAGATTGGCCGTCACCGCTACTTTCGCCAATCGCCAACGTCGCAAGAGAAGCGCCCCTCGACCGAGCTGCCAATCTCCCCCCTTGCGGGGGAGATGTCCGGCAGGACAGAGGGGGGTGCGAAGGATCGCAGCGCTGGAGGTAGACCCCTTCGGGCGTGCGCCCTTGCGAGCGCCTGCGCACTCACGCTCCTCCCCACTCCCGCCTTCGCCCACGCCTCCGATCGCGGCCATGTGCTGCTTCTCCCGACCGGCTATTACATCGCCGGCGGCGCGCTGGCGGTGGCGGTCAGCTTCCTCGTGTTGGCGCTGCTGCCGCCCGCCGCCCTCGACAATGTCTGGCGCCGCCGCCTCTCCTTGTTCGCCTTCGGCAACGGCCCGCGCACCGTCGTCAGCTTGGTTTCCTTTGCCGGCTTCGCTTTGCTTATCGCCGCCGGCGTACTCGGCAGTCGCGACCCCCTCTCCAACCCCTTGCCGTTGGTTATCTGGACGCTGCTCTGGGCCGGCTTCACGCTGCTGCAGGGCGTGTTCGGCGATCTCTGGTCGTGGCTCAACCCATGGTACGGCCCATGGCGCGTAGCCTCTCGCGTCTTCGGCCTTCATAGTGACGAKACGACGCCGTCACGGCTGCTCTCGCGGCTCGGCTTCTGGCCGGCCTTTGCGCTGTTCTTCGCCTTCGCCTGGTTCGAACTGATCGACCCGGCGCCCGACGATCCGTCCCGCTTGGCGTTCGCGGCCGGCCTGTACTGGCTGGTGAGCTTCCTCGCCATGCTTGCCTTCGGCTATGGCGTCTGGAGCCGGCGCGGCGAATTGCTGAGCGTCTTCTTCTCCATGGTCGCCCGCTTCGCCCTTTTCGAGCGCAGCGAGGGCCGGCTCAGCCTCTGCTGGCCCGGGGCGAAGCTGCTCGCCGCTGAGCCGCTGCCGCCAAGTGGCACGGCGTTCCTCTTGCTGGCGCTGTCGTCCGTATCCTTCGATGGCCTGTCGAAAACCTTCTTCTGGCTCGGCCTGTTCGGCGTCAATCCGCTGGAATTCCCGGGCCGCACCGCGCTGATCGGCATCGGCAGCTTCGGTCTCGTCCTCAGCTTCGTCCTGCTCGCGGCCGTATTCGCACTTGCCGTCCTTCTCGGCCAGCGTCTCGCCGGCGATGCGCCGCCGTTCAAGAAGGCCGCAGGGCTGCTGGTCTGGTCGATCGTGYCGATCGCGCTCGCCTATCACATCGCGCATTACCTCACGGCGCTGCTCGTCGGCGGCCAATACGCGTTRGTCGCGCTGTCAGATCCATTCGCGCGCGGCTGGAACCTGTTCGGTACGGCCGACAAGATGGTCGAAGCGGGCGTCGTGRCCGGCGCCCAATCGGCCTGGTGGCTGTGGAACCTTCAGGCCGGCGTCATCATCGCCGGCCACGTACTGGCAGTGCTCGTCGCGCATGGCCTTGCCTGGCGTCTCCATCCGCAGCCGTCACGCGCCGCGCTCAGCCAGCTTCCGCTGACGCTTCTGATGATCGCCTACACGATATTCGGCCTCTGGCTGCTTGCCACGCCGACTGCCGGGTGAGAGTGTCCCCGGGAAGCTCGCTTGCCAGGTCAGGGCTTTGGTGATTTAGTTTGTACACATGCAATTTTCGCATCCTCCGAAGGAGGAGGATCGAGCCGCCTTATCGCTGGTCAACACTGAAAAAACAGGGGAACGGACATGGCTGACAAGAACGGATTCTTCGACCTTTCCAAGACGACGCTTTCTCGTCGCAGCGCGCTCAAGGGCATCGCCGCTGGCGCCGGTCTCGCGCTGGCCCCGGGCTTCGTCCGCTACAGCCAGGCGCAGAGCTCGGCGCCGATCAGGATCGGCTTCCAGTCGCACCGCACCGGCATCGGCGCCGCCTATGGCCGCTGGTACGAGAGGACGAGCGCCGCCGCGGTCAAGGCGATCAACGATGCCGGCGGCATCAGCGGCCGCAAGGTCGAGCTGGTCATCGAGGATGACGGCACCGATCCCGCGCGTGGCGCCGAGGTGGTCGGCAAGTTCGCCAAGCAGCACAAGACCGACATCGTCTTCGGCACGCTGTTCTCGCATGTGGTGATCGGTTCCGCGCCGGCCGCCGGCGAGAACAAGATCCCCTACTTCGTGGTCAGYGAAGGTCATCACGTCGCCTCGACCAAGCTCAACCGCTACGTCTTCCAGCCCGGCATCACCGATGTGAAGAGCCAGATCCAGTCGATGGCGCCGTGGATCGCCGCCAATGCCGGCAAGAAGGTGACGCAGATCTTCCCCGACTTCGCCTTTGGCTACGACCATCGCGACTACCTGCCGCCGGCGCTGAAGGCGCAAGGCGCCGACGTCATCGCCCAGATCGCCATTCCGCCGACGGAGAGCTCGTTCACCAAATACTTCCCGCAGATCCCGGCCGAAACGGAAGTTATCTATCACGTCATGGTCGGCCCGGCCGTGCTCACCTTCGTCAAGGAGCTCGGCGAGTTCTACGGTTCGCAAAGGCCGCAGCTCTTCGGCTTCATCGACTCGCTCGAAGCCGTCGACATCAACAGTCCCGGCCTCGAATTCCTCGACGGCAGCYACTTCTGGGAAGGCTCGCCGCGCTATGCGCAGCCTGACGATTCCGCCGCGCAGAAGGCCTACCGCGCCGCCGTCGGCATCGACGACAAYGGCGCCGCCGTCGGCGATCCCAAGGRTGTTTCCACCGCCGCCCATATGTTCGGCTGTTGGGAGACGCTCTATGTCGTCAAGAAGGCGATGGAGGATGCGGGCTACAAGGGCCCCGAGGACCGCGCCAAGCTGGTCGAGGCGACCGAGGCGCTGAAGGAATTCGCCGAAGGCCCGGAGCATCCGCAGGGCCCGAAGACCTTCAACGGCAAGATCCACCAGTGCTTCGGCATCCAGAACATCTCCAAGGTCGAAGGCGGCAAGCTCAAGGTCGTGCACAAGACCAAGATCGAGGACGGCCTCTACGAGCCGGAAGGGGATTATACGAAGCAGGCGCTGTAGGATCGTTTCTGTAAGCGTGAGCGCCAAGCCACCCCCCTCTGTCCTGCCGGACATCTCCCCCTCAAGGGGGGAGATTGGCAGTTCGCACGCCGGCATTTATCTCTCGACTTTGGTGATTGGCGAAATCCGATGTGAAACTCAATCTCCCCCCTTGAGGGGGAGATGCCCGGCAGGGCAGAGGGGGGTGCGCCTCGCGCCTAAGGTAGGCGTGTAAAGGATGCATTTCGGACCCCACCTCCTGCTCGCCGCCCTCGAAGGCCTGGTCACCTCCGCGGTGCTGGCGCTGACGGCGCTTGGGCTGTCGCTGGTGTTCGGTGTCATGCGCGTCGTCAATGTCGCGCATGGCGAGTTCTTCATGCTGGGCGCGGTGCTCGCCTGGGCTATCTCGACGGCGATCTCGGGCCATCCCGCGATCGGCTTCGTGGCCGCGCTGGTGATCGCGCCTTTGCTGGTCGGGCTGGTCGCGCTGATTGCCGAACGGCTGGTGCTGCGCCGCCTGAACTACAATCCGGAAGGCACCATCGTCGCCACCATCGGCATGCTCTACATCATCCAACAGCTGGCGCTGACATTCTATGGTCCGGAGGCGCGCCCCGTGGAGCCGCCCTTCAGCTACCGCATCCTTCTGCCGTGGTTCGGCTATTCCGGCTACAAGCTGTCGGTGGTCGCCGCGTCGGCACTTCTGCTCGTGCTGACCTGGCTGGTTCTCACCCGCACCAGAATCGRCCTGATCATGCGCGCGACCCAGTATGACCGCGAGACCGCGCAGGCCTTCGGCATTCCGGTCGAGCGCGTCTATGCCGGCGTCTTCGCCATCGGCGCCATGCTGGCGGCGATCGCCGCGGTGCTGATCGTGCCGATCAGCCAGGCGCATTACCTGATGGGGCAGGATCCGCTGCTGCTCTCCTTCATCGTCGTCATCATTGGCGGGCTAGRCTCGCTGCGCGGTACCGTGGTCGCCGCCATCCTGATCGGCCTCTCCGACGGCATCATCTCGGTGTTCTTCTCGCCGACGCTCGCCAAGATCATCGCCACATTGGTCGTCGCCATGGTGCTGGTGTTCAGGCCGCAAGGATTGTTCGGGACAGYGGCGCGATGAGGGATGCTTCGCCGGCAAAGGTCTATGCGCTGCATATCGGCGTCATTGCGCTTCTGTTCGCGCTGAATTTCATCCTGCCCGATTACCATCAKGGGCTTTTCGCCCGCATCATGGCGCTGGCCGTCTTCGCCATGGGCTACAATCTGCTCTTCGGCTATGTCGGCCTGCTCAGCCTCGGCCATGCCATGTTCTTCTCCGCCGGCCTCTACGGCGCCGGGCTCACGGTCTATCACCTCGGCTGGGGCGTGCCTGGGGCTTTTGTCGCCGGGATCGTCTGCGGCGCGCTGCTCGCCCTGGTCATCGGCCTGCTCGCGCTGCGCACGTCGGGCGTCGCCTTTATGATC
>NZ_MDFL01000137.1 GCF_001854785.1 Mesorhizobium sp. ORS 3428 | reverse complement strand
GCGAGAAGGCGAGCATCCGCTGGACGAGATCCTTGCCCTGGGCGGCCGAGCGGCGCGTCATTTCGAGGATTTGGGCAGCATTGCCGTCGAGCGTCAGTTGCCGTTCGAGCAGGGCGAGCCCAGAGAGGATGGCCGCAAGCAGATTGTTGAAGTCGTGGGCGAGCCCGCCGGTCAGCTTGCCGATCGCATCGAGCCGCTGCGACTGCAACAGCTGGCTCTCCAGACGGCGCTGCTCGGTGATGTCCTGCATGGTACCAAGCAGTTCGAACCCCGGGCCGTCCCTGGACACCACGCCCTGGTCGAAGAATATGCGATATTGTTCGTCGGAGCACCGCCATCGGAATTCGCACGTATAAGAGCCTGTCTCGATCGCCGCCGTAAGCGATCTGGTGACTTCGTCGCGATCATCGGGATGGACCCGGCCGAGCCCGAAATCGGGATTCGACAAGAAACGGCCGGGCGGGAAGCCCGTCAGCCGCTCGACCCCTTTCGAAACATAGCGCGCGGCGAAAGGTGCCTCGGCCGAGCGCGCGTGAAAACAAATCGGCAGCGAGGCAAGAATCAGCTCCTGCCGCGCTTCGGAATGGCGGAGCGCTCGCTCCGCCTCGAACCTTTCCGACTGGGCCTTCAATGCCTGTTCGAGCAGCCGCTGTTCCCGGATCGCATTTCGCTCGATCTCGCGCGTCTTCTCGTAGAGATCGACAAAGACCATGACCTTGGAGCGCAGCATCATCGGGTCGAACGGCTTGAACAGATAGTCGACCGCGCCGACGTCATAGCCGCGCAGCATATGCGCCTCTTCCTTGTTGATGGCGGTGAGGAAGATGATTGGTGTGTTTCTCGACCGTTCGCGCCGGCGCACGAGCGAGGCGGTCTCGTAGCCGTCGAGATCCGGCATCAGCACATCGAGCAAGATGACGGCGAAGTCATCCCTGAGCAAGAAGCGCAGCGCTTCCTCGCCCGACTGGGCGCAGACGACCTCGCCGACATCGCCGAGCACCTCCGCTATTGCAAGCAGATTGCGCTCGTCGTCATCGACGGCGAGAACGCGTGCTCGCATCGCCTGCTCGACCGGTTCGTTTCTTTCTGCCTCCATCGCGGCCATTTTGYTGAACCTGCCGGGCGCGCTGTCAGCTAGCGGTCATCAGTGTCTGCTCGGACCGTCCAGCCCGCGAGCGCGCGCGGCCGACCCAAACCCGCAGCAAGGCAAGCAGCAAATCCAGATCGACAGGTTTGGCGATGTAGTCGGAAGCGCCCGCGTCGAGACATTTCTGCCGATCGCCTTTCATGRCCTTGGCGGTGACCGCGATCAGCGGAATATGGGCGATTGCGGCCGTGGCGCGGATCCTGCGCATTGTCTCGTAACCGTCCATTTCCGGCATCATGATATCGATCAGGGCAACGTCGACATCCGGCGTTTCTTCGAGCAAAGCTATGCCGTCCCGTCCCCGCTCCGCGTGCTGCACATCAATGTCGTAGGTCTCCAGCACGCTGGTCAGCGAGTAGATATTGYGAATGTCGTCGTCGACGATCAGAACCTTGGCGCCGGCTAGATCGGCGTTGTCGAGCTGCTCGCTGGCAAAAATCTCCTCGCTATGCGTGTCGCTTGGCAGCGCCGCCGACATCAGCAGCCCGAGTTGGGCGAAGTTGTCGGCGCGCGCGACATCGGCAAGCGCCGGATGCAGCGCGACCTGCTGCAAGAAGGCATCCGGATGCGGCGTGAAGAACAGCAGACGCGGTAGGAAATCGCTCAACTGAGACGCGATATCGTCGAGTATCTGGGCGTTGTCCTTGGCCGAGCGGCCAAACCCGAACACGACGGCGTCATAAGCGGCAATGCCGACCTCATCCGCGTTGGCGGCGACACGGCCGATGGCGGTGACCGAGGTGATGCCGTCGCGAATGGCTTCCACCAGCGCTAGGCGACGCTCCGGGTCGGGATCGGCGACCAGGACGTTGCGCTGTACTCTCAGATTCCGCGAATGGATGTCCTCGAAAACGCGCGCAAGTTCGCCGGCAGAGACCGGCTTGCTCGAAACGCTTGCGGCGCCCCTGCGCCTCAGCACGTCGAGATCCTCGGCGCCGGAGACGACATGGATCGGAATGTTCCTGGTCTTCTGGTCATGCCGCAGAAGATCGAAAAGCACCCAGCCATCAATGYCCGACAGGCCGAGGTCGAGCGTGATCGCATCCGGCATGAGCTTGCGCGTGAGGGCGAGCGTGCCCGAGCCCGCCGTCGAAAGAACGCCCTTCAGCCCGGCTGACCGGGCAAGGCCGAGCAGCAGGCCGCCGAAAGTCGGGTCGTCCTCGACGATCAGCACGACCCTGTCCGAGGGATTGATCGAGTCGCGATCGTCGGCAAGCTCCGGCGTGCCTGCGGCGCCTGCCGGCTGGACCGCCGCGATGGCGTCGGCAGGAGGCGAAAGCTCGATCTGCGGCGCCAGGCTGCTGCGMGGGCCATCGAAGGGGATGACCAGCGTGAAGGTCGACCCCTTGCCCGGCTCGCTTTCGACGCGCAGCTCGCCGCCGAGCAGACGCGCGATCTCCCGGCTGATGGAAAGGCCGAGACCGGTGCCGCCATATTTGCGGCTGGTCGTGCCATCGGCCTGCTGAAACGCCTCGAAGATGAGCTTTTGCTTGTCTTCCGGAATGCCGATGCCCGTATCGGTGACGGCGATCGCCAGCGCCCGCGGTGCCGCTGCCGCCGCGCCGTTTCCACGGCCGGTCCTGTCGGCGTGGATGCTCAGGATCACCTCACCGACGGAAGTGAATTTGAAGGCGTTGGAAAGCAGATTGAGCACGATCTGCTGCAACCGCTTTTCGTCGGTGCGGATCGTTTCGGGCAGCGCCTGCTCGATCTTGATGGTGAAGCCAAGACCCTTGTCCGCTGCGAGCTGCCTGAAAGTCCGCTCCATATGCTGGCGCAGATGCGCGAGCGGCATGTCGTTGATCTCGATCGACACCGTGCCGGACTCGATCTTCGACAGATCCAGAATGTCGTTGATGAGGCTGAGCAGATCGGTGCCGGCCGAATTGATCGTGCGCGCGAACTCGATCTGCTTGTCGTTCAGATTGCCCTGCTGGTTGGTCGCGAGCAGATTGGACAGGATCAGCAGCGAATTCAGCGGCGTCCTCAGTTCGTGGCTCATATTGGCCAGGWACTCGGACTTGTATTTGGAGGTCAGCGCCAGCTGCTCGGCCTTCTCCTCCAGCGCGCGCCTTGCCATCTCGATCTCGAGATTCTTGTTCTCCACCTGCTTCTTTTCGTTCTCCAGCAGCTGCGCCTTTTCCTGCAGCTCCTCGTTGGTGGCGTGAAGCTCCTCCTGCTTCTTGGTGAGCTCGGTCTGGCGCGACTGCAGTTCGGACGTCAGAAGCTGCGACTGCTTGAGAAGCCCTTCCGTGCGCATGGTGGCGGCGATCGTGTTGAGCACGATGCCGACAGATTCCATCAGCTGGTCGAGGAAGGAGCGATGCGTGTCGCTGAACCGGCTGAACGACGCGAGTTCGATGACGGCTTTGAYCTCCTCCTCGAACAGTGCCGGCAGAACGATCACGCTTGCCGGCGCCGCTTCGCCCAGGCCGGAGGTGATGCGCAGGAAGCTCGAAGGGACATGGTCGAGCATGATGGCCCGCTTGTCGGCCGCGCACTGACCGATCAAACCTTCGCGGAAGTCGACCCGCTGGCGGATGGTGGYGCTGCTCTCCGCGGCATAGGACGCCGCGAGCTCGAGGTAGGATTCTTCCTCGTCGCGATTGGTGACGTAGAACAGGCCGTACTGCGCGTTCACCAGCGGGGCGAGTTCCGAAATGATCATCCGCGAAACAGTGGCAAGATCGCGCTCGCCCTGCAGCATGCGCGAGAAGCGGGCAAGATTGGTCTTCAGCCAGTCCTGCTCAGCGTTCTTCAGCGTCTGATCCTTGAGGTTGCGGATCATCTCGTTGATGTTGTCCTTCAGCGCGGCGACTTCGCCCGAAGCCTGCACGCTGATGGAGCGGGTCAAGTCGCCCTTGGTGACGGCGGTCGAGACCTCCGCGATGGCGCGGACTTGCGTGGTCAGGTTCGCCGCCAGCTGGTTGACGTTGTCGGTCAGGTCGCGCCACAGGCCGGCCGCGCCCGGCACCCTGGCCTGGCCGCCGAGCTTGCCCTCGATGCCGACCTCGCGCGCCACGTTGGTCACCTGATCGGCGAAGGTGGCAAGCGTTTCGATCATGCCGTTGATGGTGTCCGCCAGCGAAGCGATTTCGCCCTTGGCGTCGACCGCAAGCTTGCGCTTCAGATTGCCCTGCGCCACGGCGGTGRCGACATCGGCAATGCCGCGCACCTGGTTGGTCAGGTTGGTCGCCATGAGGTTGACGTTGTCGGTGAGGTCCTTCCAGGTGCCGGCCACACCCTCGACGCGCGCCTGGCCGCCGAGCTTGCCCTCGGTGCCGACCTCGCGCGCCACGCGCGTCAC
>NZ_MDFL01000136.1 GCF_001854785.1 Mesorhizobium sp. ORS 3428 | reverse complement strand
GAAACTGTTCGCGATGTCTTCGCACACCTGTTCGCGATGTCCCCAGTCCATACACCCCCTTGTGGGGGGGTTGGCCTCCCCCTTGTGGGGGATTGGCGCTACCGCCTCACGCCGAGCTGCGCAGCATCAGTTCGGCGTTGAGCAGGATGCGGCCGGGTTTTGCCGTGGCGGACTCCTCGTCCACCCGCTGCAGCAGGAGTTCGATGGCGAGGCGGCCGATCTCGTTGTAGTTCTGCGCCACCGTGGTGATCGGCGGACAGGCGTAGCGCGACAGCGGATGGTCGTCATGGCCGGCGACGCGCAGGTCGCAATCGGCGCCGTGGCCGACCTTGAGGCCGAGCTGGTAGGCGGCGCCGAGCACGCCGAAGGCGACGCGGTCGTTGGCGCACAGCACCGTCCTGGTCGGAAAACCCTCGCCCTTCAGGATGCGAAGCGCCTCGTCGAAGCCGAACTTTTCGAAATCCCAGGACCGCACGTCCTCGACCGGCACGATCAACGGCGGCATCCCAAGCTGCTGCATGGCCTCGACATAGGCCTTCTGCCTGGCCGAGGCGTTGTTGTTGACCAGCGGCATGGCGAAATAGCAGGGCGGCTCGCCGGAGCGGCAGAGATAATCGACGATCAGCCGGAAACTCTGCCGATTGTCGGTGCCGACGAAGGATGAGGTCTCGTCGAGCGGCGAGTCGACATAGATCAGCGGGATCGAGGAGCCGAGTTCGGCGAGCACGCGGTGATGCGAGCGCACGCCGAGCGGCGCGATGATTGCGCCGGCGATGTTCATCGACCGGAACGTCCGGATCGCCTGGTCCTCCATCTCGGCGCGTCCGTCGGAGGAGAGCACGAAGGCGAGGAAGCCGGCCTCGTTGGCGATCAGCTCGATGCGGCGCGTCAGCGCCATGTAGAACGGGTCGGTGGAACTCGGGATGATGACGCCGAGGATATTGGAGCGGCGGCGGTTGAGGTTGACCGCGAACATGCTCGGCCGGAAGTCGGACTCCTTCAGCGCAGCCTCGATGGCGCTGCGCGTGTTCTGCCGCACCGAGCCCGGATCGTTGAAATATTTGGAGACCGTCGTACGAGACAAGCCGACAAAGGCGGAGAAATCCTCCATCGTTTTTATCGTCTTTGCCATGCGATTAACCCTGTCCGAACCGCTCCGCGACTGTGTACTTCGAGTCACCTTTCGGCGCAAAGACGCGGGATATCGACCCCGGCCACAGGCCCGCCTTTGCGTGAAAAGCGCCGCATCCCCGCCCCCTACTGTTGCGAGGAAAACTGTACTTTCATCGTCGCCGCGCTGCCGTCGCCCTTGGCGAAGAACGGCAGCACCTCGGCAAGCGGCAGCCGGTGGCTGACCAGCCGCGCCATGGTGCCGTCGTCGCGGCTCAGAATGTCGAGCGCCTGGGGAATGTTGCGGTTCAGCGAATGCGACCCGGCAAACCTGATCTGGCGGCGAAAGATCTCGAACGGCGCGAGCGAAATCCTGGCATCGGGCGCGCAAACACCGAAGACCAGCGCCGTCCCGCCGTCGGCGGTGAAGCCGATCATGCCCTCGACCACCCTGGCGACGCCGGTGGCGTCGGCGACGAAATCGAAGCCCTTCGCCCTTGCGGCCAGTTCCCGTGATCCGGACGCAAATGGCTCCAGCCCGAGGGACTCGGCGAAGGCAAGCCGGGGCTCGCTGATGTCGGCGACCGCCACGCTTGGCACTCCCCTCGCCTTCAGCGACAAAGCCATGAGCAGGCCGATCGGCCCGGCGCCGAAGACGAGTGCGTTGCCGGGCACGCGCCCGCCCTCCCCGACACCGGCGGCACCGAGGCCGTTCAGCACGCAGGCCAGCGGCTCGGCCAGTGCTGCCGTCTCGAAGCCGAGATCGCCGATGCCGTGCAGATGGTCGACAGCGACCAGGCTGTACTCGGCGAAGCCGCCATTCTCGGTCACGCCATAGGCTTTCAGTTCGGCGCAGAGATTGGTGAGGCCTTTCGCGCAGGCCGCACAGCGCCCGCAAGGGATGTTGGGATCGACGGCAACGCGGTCGCCGGGCTTCACCGCGGTCACGTCGTCGGCCACCGCCTCGACCGTGCCGGCATATTCATGGCCTGGAACCAGCGGGAACGCGCCTTCGCCGTAGCGGCCGTGCAGGACCTCGATGTCGGTATGACACAGGYCGGCGGCGCGCACCCGCACCAAAGCGTGGCCGGGCCTGATCCTCGGCGTGTCGAGTTCCGCCATGCCGGCAACGCCCGCGGCGGCAAATCGGATCGCCTTCATGTTCACCTCCCTCTGGAGCAGTTCACCCTTTGGCTAACCGTTCCACGTTTTCCTGGAATTGCCGTGCGGGGGCCTCAACYCATCCAGTTGCCGCCGTCGACATTGTAGGTCTGGGCGAGGATGTAGTCGCTRTCGGACGAGGCAAGGAAGACGGCGAGGCCGGCGATGTCCTCGGGCTTGGCGAAACGGCCGATCGGCACCGCCTTCGTCACCTGCGCCTTCTTCTCGCCCGGCTTCAGGCCCTGCCATTTGGCGAAATGAGCGTCGACATCGTCCCAGTGCTCGCCGTCGACGACGCCGGGGGCAATGGCGTTGACGTTGATGCCGTGCTTGACCAGGGCGAGCGCCGCCGACTGCGTGGCCGAGATGATCGCCGCCTTGGAGGCGCAATAGAGCATCGCCAGCGCCTCGCCGCGCCGGCCGGCCTGGCTCGCCATGTTGATGATCTTGCCGCCGCGACCGCGCTTGATCATCAGGTTGGCGACGGCTTTCATCATGAACAGCGGTCCCTTGAGGTTGATGCCGAAGATCCGTTCGTAGCTCGCCTCGGTGATGTCGGTTATCGGCGCCATGTCGAAGACGGCGGCATTGTTGATGAGGATATCGATGCCGCCGGATTCGCGGTCGACCTCGGCGGCGACAGCCTCGATCGCGGCGAGATCGGTGACGTCGAGTTTTCTGGCGCTGGCCGCCGGGCCGATCGCGGCCGCCGCCCGCGTGGCGCGCTCGATGTCGATGTCGGCGATCACCACCCTTGCCCCTTCGCGCGCATAGGCCTGCGCGAAGCCAAGGCCGATGCCGCGCGCGCCGCCGGTGATCAGGGCAGTCTTGTTGGTCAGCTTCATTGCGAATTCCAGTTTGCGAGTTTCGAACGGTGTCAGCGGGCGCGGCTGGCAAGGAACGCACGGATCCGCCGTTTGCTCACGCAATTCCGGACGGAAAACCGCTGGAATTGCTCAGGCGGATCCGCGCATCCTCCGGCCGCGGCAAGGGAGTTTTGCCGCTGGCCGGATGACCGGGAGACGCGCACGCTCCGTCTCCCGGCCGGGGGCCGCTATTTGATGTAGCCCGCCTCCTCCATCGTCTTCTCCACGGAGGCTTGGGCGCCGTTCAGCGCGTCGTCGACCGACTGCTCGCCGGTGACGGCGGCAGCGACCGCCTGGCCGACCTGCGTGCCGATGCCCTGGAATTCCGGGATGGCGACGAACTGGATGCCGGTATAGGGAACCGGGTCCTTGGTCTGCTTGGTCGGATCGGCGGATTCGATCGCGGCGAGCACCGTCGCGGCGAAGGGCGCCGCCTTCTGGTAGTCCGGGCTGGCATAGGTGGACTTGCGCGTTCCCGGAGGTGCGGCGACCCAGCCTTCGGTCTCGCCGACGCGCTGGACATAGGCCTTGGACGTCGCCCATTTGACGAAGGACTTCGCCGTTTCCGCCTTCTTGGTCGAGGTCGGGATGGCGAGGCTCCACGCCCAGCCCCAGGCCGAGCCGTTGGGCGTGACAGCGACCGGCGCCTTGGCAAAGGCAACCTTGTCGGCCACCTTGCTCTGCTTCGGATCATAGACGCGTCCCGCGGCGGAGGTAGCGTCGATCCACATGGCGCAATGGCCGGAGGCGAACAGCGTCTGGTTCTCGTTGAAGCCGTTGGAGCTGATGCCCGGCGGTCCATACTTCTTCATGGTGTCCACATACCAGCCGATCGCCTTCTTCCAGGCGTCGGAATTGATCTGCGGCTTCCAGTCCATGTCGAACCAGCGGCCGCCGAAGGTGTTCACCAGCGTGCCGACATAGGCCATGTTCTCGCCCCAGCCCGGCTTGCCGCGCAGGCAGAGGCCATACTGCTCCTTCGACTTGTCGGTGAGCTTGGCGGCGAATTCGGTGATCTGGTCGTAGGTCGGCGCTTCCGGCATCTTCAGCCCGGCGGCGTCGAACAGGTCCTTGCGGTAGAGCGTGAACGAGCTTTCGGCATAGAAAGGCACGGCATAGAGCTTGCCGTCGACGGTGAGGCCGCTGCGCACCGGCGCGATCAGGTCGTCATAGTCATAGTCGTCGCCGAGGTCGTTGAGCGGCGTCAGCCAGCCGGCCTTGCCCCAGATCGGGGTCTCGTAGCCGCCGATTGTCATCACGTCGAACTGGCCGGCCTTGGTGGCGATATCGGTGGTGACGCGCTCGCGCAGCACGTTCTCTTCCAGCACAACCCAGTTGACCTTGTTGCCGGTGGCCTTCTCCCATTCCGACGACAGTTTCTGCATGATGATCATGTCGCCGTTGTTGACCGTTGCGACCGTGATCTCCTCCGACAGGGCAGCACCTGCCGTCAGCGCCGAAGCGGCGGTGGCCGCGGCGAGAATTCCCATGAGCCTAGGCATTGGCATTCCGTCTCCTCCTATACGAATGCGCATGTAAAAATGAACATGCGTATAGATTTTATTGCGCGTAAGTAAGGAGGAGTCAACAGGGCAAAGGCGGTTTCGGCGGGCGCGTATCTCCCCC
>NZ_MDFL01000135.1 GCF_001854785.1 Mesorhizobium sp. ORS 3428 | reverse complement strand
TTCTCCACGGAGGCTTGGGCGCCGTTCAGCGCGTCGTCGACCGACTGCTCGCCGGTGACGGCGGCAGCGACCGCCTGGCCGACCTGCGTGCCGATGCCCTGGAATTCCGGGATGGCGACGAACTGGATGCCGGTATAGGGAACCGGGTCCTTGGTCTGCTTGGTCGGATCGGCGGATTCGATCGCGGCGAGCACCGTCGCGGCGAAGGGCGCCGCCTTCTGGTAGTCCGGGCTGGCATAGGTGGACTTGCGCGTTCCCGGAGGTGCGGCGACCCAGCCTTCGGTCTCGCCGACGCGCTGGACATAGGCCTTGGACGTCGCCCATTTGACGAAGGACTTCGCCGTTTCCGCCTTCTTGGTCGAGGTCGGGATGGCGAGGCTCCACGCCCAGCCCCAGGCCGAGCCGTTGGGCGTGACAGCGACCGGCGCCTTGGCAAAGGCAACCTTGTCGGCCACCTTGCTCTGCTTCGGATCATAGACGCGTCCCGCGGCGGAGGTAGCGTCGATCCACATGGCGCAATGGCCGGAGGCGAACAGCGTCTGGTTCTCGTTGAAGCCGTTGGAGCTGATGCCCGGCGGTCCATACTTCTTCATGGTGTCCACATACCAGCCGATCGCCTTCTTCCAGGCGTCGGAATTGATCTGCGGCTTCCAGTCCATGTCGAACCAGCGGCCGCCGAAGGTGTTCACCAGCGTGCCGACATAGGCCATGTTCTCGCCCCAGCCCGGCTTGCCGCGCAGGCAGAGGCCATACTGCTCCTTCGACTTGTCGGTGAGCTTGGCGGCGAATTCGGTGATCTGGTCGTAGGTCGGCGCTTCCGGCATCTTCAGCCCGGCGGCGTCGAACAGGTCCTTGCGGTAGAGCGTGAACGAGCTTTCGGCATAGAAAGGCACGGCATAGAGCTTGCCGTCGACGGTGAGGCCGCTGCGCACCGGCGCGATCAGGTCGTCATAGTCATAGTCGTCGCCGAGGTCGTTGAGCGGCGTCAGCCAGCCGGCCTTGCCCCAGATCGGGGTCTCGTAGCCGCCGATTGTCATCACGTCGAACTGGCCGGCCTTGGTGGCGATATCGGTGGTGACGCGCTCGCGCAGCACGTTCTCTTCCAGCACAACCCAGTTGACCTTGTTGCCGGTGGCCTTCTCCCATTCCGACGACAGTTTCTGCATGATGATCATGTCGCCGTTGTTGACCGTTGCGACCGTGATCTCCTCCGACAGGGCAGCACCTGCCGTCAGCGCCGAAGCGGCGGTGGCCGCGGCGAGAATTCCCATGAGCCTAGGCATTGGCATTCCGTCTCCTCCTATACGAATGCGCATGTAAAAATGAACATGCGTATAGATTTTATTGCGCGTAAGTAAGGAGGAGTCAACAGGGCAAAGGCGGTTTCGGCGGGCGCGTATCTCCCCCCTTGCGGGGGAGAAAGCGATTTCAACATCTTAGCGAAGCTAAGTGTTAGAAATCGCAAGAGAGGGGATTTCCACGAACCATGCGCAAACAGGTTCCACCATCACACCGCACCTTCRCTCGAACCATGCGCGCCGACGCGACGAAGGCCGAGAACCTTCTTTGGYAGGCACTGCGCAACAGGCAGCTCGAAGGCTTGAAGTTCAAACGGCAGGTGCCRCTTGACGGCTATATCGTCGATTTCGTCTGCTTCGAACTAAGGCTGATCGTCGAGGTTGACGGCGCTCAACATGCGGAGTCGCAACGAGACGCCGAACGCGATCGGCATTTCGAGATGAAAGGGTTCAAGATACTGCGCTTCTGGAACGACGAAGTGGTGCGAAATATCGACGGTGTATGCCTGACGATCCTCGCCGAAGTGCGGAAGGGCAGCCCCCCAGCAAATCCCCTCTCTTGCGATTTCTAACACTTAGCTTCGCTAAGATGTTGAAATCGCTTTCTCCCCCACAAGGGGGGAGATAAAACCGCGCTTCTCGCCCGCAATCCCACCGAGTCCCCATGAAGCCAGCCCTCCTGCTCGCCGCCCTGCTGCCCGCCACGCCGGCCCTTGCCGACTGGAAGCCGGTCGAAAGGATAGAGATCTATGCGATCTCGGGGCAAACCGTGGAGGCGCTCTATGTCTCGATCGGCGACAAGGGGCCGATGGTCGGCAGCGCTGGCAGTCAGCGGCGGGCGATCGCGCACACCAATTTCAAGCTGACCTGGCAGCGGGACTACCAGCCGCAGGGCGGCGCCTGCGTGCTGAAGAGCGCGCGGCCAACGCTCGTCATCACCTACACGCTGCCGAAACCCGCCGGAAAGCTTGCGCCCGCCGTGCAGGCGCGCTGGGATGCCTTTGCCGCCGGGCTCGCCGCGCATGAGAAGGTGCACGGCGCCGGCATCAAAGACATGGTGGACAAGATCGTCGCCTTCAGCACCGGCCTCACCGCCGCCGACGACCCCGGCTGCGCCAAGGTCAGGGCCGAGCTGACGAAGTATCTCGACCAATTGTCCAAGGCCCAGCGCCAGGCCAGCCGCGACTTCGACAAGGTCGAGTTCGGCCCGGGYGGCAACCTGCAGAAGCTGATCGCGGCGTTTTTGATTGGCGGATGAGAGGCAGCGGCTGTACGGTCCCCTGCCCGCGCTGCAGCACAGCCGTGATCGAAGAACCGGTCCAGCAATGTCCGAACTTTGGACGGACAAAGGTCGATCCGCATTCCACCGAAACGGGCTCAGACCAGATTTCTCTCGGCGAGATTGAACTTATATCTTAGTAATCGCTAATTTTCATTCACCGCTATTCGATGATTGACCGGCGGCAACACGGCACGAGCCGACTTGACTTCGGTTAGAGGTAGGCTTTCCTCAAGCGACGAAAGTATAAGGGCGCGCGCCGCTTTACAGGCGGATTGGGCGGCGCTACCGTTTCACAGTCGCGTGACCCGGGGGGAGCTGGGGCAGACGTCGCCGACGCCAGTGGTGGATGCTTGCCGGCATCCGATTCAGCCACACCTGATAGGAACGGCTCCCTGCGAGACATCGCAGGGACCATCGGGAGGAGTGCGATGGCGTCTGTCGCGATTGGCGATGTCTACAAATCGTTCGGGGCCACCCAGATCCTGCATGGCGTCAGCGTCGATATAGACGACGGCGAGTTCGTCACGCTGGTCGGGCCGTCGGGCTGCGGAAAATCGACGCTGCTGCGGATGATCGCCGGCCTGGAAAAAATATCGCGCGGCCATATTTCGATCGGCAGCCGTATCGTCAACGACGTTGCGCCGAAGGAGCGCGACGTGGCCATGGTCTTCCAGAACTACGCGCTCTATCCGCACATGACGGTGGCCGAGAACATGGCGTTCTCGCTGATGCTGAAGGGCGTGCCCAAGGCTGAAAGCGAGGCCGGGGTGAAACGGGCGGCCGAAATCCTCGGGCTGGTTCCGCTTCTGTCGCGCTATCCGCGCCAGCTTTCAGGCGGCCAGCGCCAGCGCGTCGCGATGGGCCGGGCGATCGTGYGCAATCCGCAGGTGTTCCTGTTCGACGAGCCACTCAGCAATCTCGACGCCAAGCTCAGGGTTCAGATGCGCGCCGAGATCAAGGAACTGCACCAGCGRCTGAAGACGACGACGATCTATGTCACCCACGACCAGATCGAGGCCATGACCATGGCCGACAAGATCGTGRTCATGCATGACGGCATCGTCGAGCAGATCGGTCCGCCGCTCGAGCTCTACGACCACCCGAACAACCTGTTCGTCGCGAGCTTCATCGGCTCGCCCGCCATGAACCTGCTCAAGGKGACATTCGCCAACGATGGCGCACCATCCTTCCGGGGCGCGGGCGGCATTTCCGTGCCTTTGCCGAAACCACCGCCGATCGGCAACGGCGAAGCCATGGTCCTGGGTGTTCGGCCCGAGCATCTGCGGCTGGCCGACGACGGTATTCCGGTCACGGTGGTGGTGATCGAGCCGACTGGCTCTGAAGTTCAGATCATCGGCCGGACGGCCGGCGGCGAGGACATCGTCGCCAATTTCCGCGAGCGCCATGCCTTCGCGCCGGGAGAAACCATCCGGCTGTCGGTCGAGCCCGGCCCCATTCATCTGTTCCACGGCGAAACCGGCCAGCGGATCGAAGCGGCGCGCTAGAGCCACGCAACGAGGAAACAAACAGGAGGAAACGAGCATGAAGTTCACCAGACGCGACGTGATCCGCACGACCGCCGGCGCGGCCGCCGGAGCCCTGGGCAGCCGCTTGGTCGGCTCCCCGGCCTTCGCCCAGGAGGGGTTGAAGTACAAGCCGGAGGACGGTGCGAAGCTCAGGCTGCTGCGCTGGGCGCCTTTCGTGCAGGGCGACGAGGATCAGTGGCTGAAGAATACGAAGCGGTTCACCGAGGCGACGGGCGTGGAGGTCCGTATCGATAAGGAAAGCTGGGAAGACATTCGTCCCAAGGCGGCGGTCGCCGCCAATGTCGGCTCCGGTCCGGACCTGATGTTCGTCTGGTTCGACGACCCGCACCAATATCCCGACAAGCTGCTCGACGTGACTGAACTCGGCGAATATCTCGGCAAGAAATATGGCGGCTGGTACGACGGACCGCGGCAGTATGCGACGCGCGAGGGCAAGTTCCTCGGCCTGCCGCTGGCCACCATCGGCAATGCTATCGTCTATCGCGAAAGCTGGGTCAAGGAGGCCGGCTTCTCGGAATTCCCGAAGGACACGGCCGGCTTCCTCGAGCTCTGCAAGGCGCTGAAGGCGAAAGGCCATCCGGCCGGCTTCACGCATGGCCACGGCGTCGGCGACGGCAACAACTACGCGCATTGGCTGCTGTGGAGCCATGGCGGGAAGATGGTCGACGAAAGCGGGAAAGTAACGATCAACAGCCCGGAGACGCTGAAAGCGATCCGGTATGCGCAGGAGCTCTACAAGACCTTCATTCCCGGCACCGAAAGCTGGCTCGACGTGAACAACAACCGCGCCTTCCTGGCCGGCGAGGTGAGCGTGATCGCCAACGGCATTTCGGTCTACAACACCGCCAAGGTCAATAAGGACAACGATCCGAAGCTCGCCGAAATCGCCAAGGACATGCGCACGACTAACCTGCCGATCGGTCCGGTCGGGAAATCGGTCGAGCTCTTCCAGGTGACCACGGCCGTGATCTTCAACTATACGCCCTACCCCAATGCGGCCAAAGCCTATCTGCAGTTCATGTTCGAGAATCCGCAGATGCCGGACTGGATCACGTCGTCGGCTGCGTATTGCTGCCAGACGCTGAAGGCCTTCGACAACAATCCGGTGTGGAAGGCCGATCCCAACAATGCGGCCTACGCGAAGGCCTCGGCGACGCTGCGCACCAACGGTTATGCCGGGCCGCTCGGCTATGCTTCGGCCGCGACGATGGCCGACTATGTTCTGGTCGACATGTTCGCCAAGGCGGTGACGGGCCAGGCCACGCCGCAGGAAGCAATGGAAGAGGCCGAAAAGCGCGCCAACCGCTACTATCGCGTCTGAGCGCATTCGCCTGAGCCGGGGGCCGCRCCCGCGTCTTTCGGAGGCATCCGGGAGAAGAAAGGCTGTCGCCCCGGCCGTTCCGCCAGACCTCGCAGGGAGCCACGCCATGGCCGTGCCATCCGTTGCCGTTCAGCGGCGTCCGTCGATCCTGTCGCGTTTTGCCGGGAGCCGCAACGCGCTCGGTCTTGGCTTCATGCTGCCGGCAGCAGCGCTGCTCCTGGTCTTTCTCACCTATCCGCTGGGGCTGGGCGTCTGGCTCGGCTTCACCGACACCCGCATTGGCCGGCCCGGCATCTATATCGGCATCGAGAATTACGAATATCTCTGGAGCGACGGCGTATTCTGGCTCTCCGTCTTCAACACGCTGCTCTACACGGTCAGCGCCTCGATCCTGAAATTCGTGCTCGGCCTGTGGCTGGCTCTCATCCTCAACGAGAAGCTGCCCTTCAAATCGTTCTTCCGCGCGGTGGTGCTGCTGCCCTGGGTGGTACCCACGGTGCTGTCGKCCATCGCCTTCTGGTGGATCTACGACTCGCAGTTCTCGATCCTATCCTGGGCGCTGCAGCAGATGGGGCTGATCGACCACCRCATCAACTTCCTCGGCGACCCTACCAATGCTCGCGCTTCGGTGATCGCGGCCAATGTCTGGCGCGGCATCCCGTTCGTCGCGATCACCTTGCTTGCCGGCCTGCAGACTATCCCGCAGTCGCTTTACGAGGCCGCCACGCTCGACGGCGCCAGCCGGTGGCAGCTGTTCCGTTATGTGACGTTGCCGCTGCTGACGCCGATCATCGCCATCACCATGACCTTCTCGGTGCTGTTCACCTTCACCGATTTCCAGCTGATCTATGTGCTGACCCGCGGCGGGCCGGTGAACGCCACGCACTTGATGGCGACATTGTCCTTCCAGCGCGGCATTGCCGGCGGCCAGCTCGGCGAAGGCGCGGCGATCGCGGTCGCCATGATCCCCTTCCTGCTGGCAGCGATCCTGTTCAGCTATTTCGGCCTGCAACGGCGCAGGTGGCAGCAAGGCGGCGGAGACTGACATGGCCGCGATCAAGGAAATCGAGCGCCTGGATACCGACGAAGGCGGCATGGGCTACCTGCAAACCCTGCCGCGCAAGGTGGTGACGGTTTATCTGCCATTGCTGGTGTTCGTCGTCGTGCTTCTGTTTCCGTTTTACTGGATGACGATCACGGCGGTTAAGCCGAACGCCGAGATGACGGACTATGTGAACTACAATCCGCTCTGGGTCGTGCATCCGACGCTGGAGCACATACGCTATCTGCTGTTCGAGACATCCTATCCCGGCTGGCTGCTCAATACGGTCATCATCTCGACCGCCTCTACTTTCCTGTCGCTGTTGGCGGCCGTGCTGGCCGCCTATGCGATCGAAAGGCTGAGGTTCTCGGGGGCGCGACAGGTCGGGCTCGCCGTCTTCCTCGCCTATCTCGTGCCGCCGTCGATCCTGTTCATTCCGCTGTCGGTGATGGTGTTCAACCTCGGCCTCTACGACACGCCGTTTGCGCTGATCCTCACCTATCCCACCTTCCTCATCCCGTTCTGCACCTGGCTGTTGATGGRCTATTTCCGCTCGATCCCGTTCGAGCTGGAGGAATGCGCGCTCATCGATGGGGCGACCCGCTGGCAGATCCTGACCAAGATCGTGCTGCCGCTGTCGGTGCCGGGCCTGATCTCGGCCGGCATCTTCGCCTTCACGCTTTCCTGGAACGAGTTCATCTACGCGCTGACCTTCATCCAATCGTCGGAAAAGAAGACGGTGCCGGTCGGCGTGCTCACCGAACTGGTGCGCTCCGACGTCTATGAATGGGGAGCGTTGATGGCCGGTGCGCTGATCGGCTCGCTGCCGGTGGTGGTACTCTATTCCTTCTTCGTCGAGCACTATGTTTCGTCGATGACGGGCGCCGTGAAGGAATAGCCGCGCCACGGCGCTTGCTATTTCAGGGAGCAACGTCAGTCGATGAACGCCAGACCAAAGCGCGCCGCGATCTTTCAGATTCGCTCCATGCGCTTTAGGTTTTGATTTTACGCATGTCTTTGTCCCGAAACCGGCTCTCAYTTTCGGGAGACGTGCTTTAACGGATCGGCACCAGCATTGCCGCCTCGCGGATGGCTCGGACGGCGACCGGATTGCTGACCGGGTAGCCCGATATGAAACCCTCGACCGAGAAGTCGGGGAACTCGTCATCCAGCCGGGCGACAAATCTGACCGCCTCGGCGTTCTCGTTCGACGCAGCAGAAGCAAGTGCCTGAAACATCAGCACGTGGGGCGAGTCCGGCGTGYTTCGGCGCAGAGCGGCAATAGCGTCCTTGTGCCTGCCGACTACGAACAGGATGCGACCCTGCATGCCGAAATACCAAGGCGGAGCCAAGGGATTGAGACGCATGGCGCGCTCCATCAGCGGGATCGCTTCAGCCGGATCGCCAGCGACCAACGTCTTGCTGCCGGCAAGCAGCGCCAGCGTGTCGGCGTGATTGGAGCCGTATTGGAAAGCCCGCTGGTGGGCTCGCTCGGCCGCTTCGAGGTCGCCGAAGCAGCCCATGACATCGCCGTAACACAGCCATGCGGCGCTGTTGGTCGGGTCGAGCCGCAGCGCGTTCTCGACCGCCCAGCGCCATTTGGCGATCGAGGCTTTCAAATCTTCGCAGAAGCCGTTGCACGCCTCGATCGAATAGGCATAGGCGAGTTCGGTCCAGGCCCTGACCAGTGTCGGATCAAGCTCGAGCGCGCGTGAAAACAGCCTGATGGCTTCCCTGTTGCCGCTGCGGCTGAAGGTATTGTGCTGTTCGACACCGAGCAGGTAGCAGTCGTAGGCATGCAGGCTGGCCGGGGGCTTGCGACGGCTCGCATTGCGGCCGACCGTGGCGATGGCGCCGAAGCAGCCGGCAAGAACGTTGATCACGCTTTCGGTCAGGCTGTCCTGCATCGCGAATACGTCCTCCACAGGGCGATCGAAGCGCTCGCTCCACAGACTGACGCCGGAGGTAGCGTCGGCGAGTTCGATGGTCAGCCGTATACGGGCATCATCGGTGCGCAGTTGGCCCGACACGATATAGGTGGCGCCAAGCGTTCGGCCGTCGGCAGCGAAGTCGGCAGGCTTACTGCCCAGCGACTTCATGGTGTGGAAGGCGATGACCGGGATGTCGGCATAGCGCGCGAGATCGACCGTGATGTCCGACGACAGGGCGTCGGCGAAACGGCGCCAGCGCTCGTCGGTGCTCAGGCATTCGATCGGGAACAGGGCGAGCACCGGCGAAGGATCCGCCGGCAACGCAGCCGGYCCCGCCCTGCCCCCGTCGTTGACATGCCTGGCGAGCTCGACCTTGTTCCTCACCCCTAGCTTTTCATAGATCGCGGCGAGGTGAGTGCGCACGGTGGACGGCGCGATGAACAGCGCCTCGCCGATTTCGCGATAGGTCATACMGGAGGCGAATTTTTCCGCCACCGCACGCTCGCGCTCCGACAATGCATCCGAGGTCGTCACGATACGGTTCATGACCTGTCCTGTCAGCGCATATGACTGCGTGCAACAGTGGAGAATGCAAAATACTACAAATGCAGGACCCAAAACACTGCATGCGGCCGATGGCTCGGCCGAGGGCGAGGGTTCAGGCTCCTCGCGTGCCCTTCTTCAAGGACAGCGCTTCAAACGAGGGGAGCCGATGATGAATACGATGCTCAACACCAGGTCCGGTCTCTATGATGCCAACGCCAGTCTCATCGGTCGCCGGCCGGGTCTCTTCGCTTTGCTCTCGGAATGGAGCGAGCGTGCCCGGTTTCGCGAAGAGCTCGCGCTCAAGGCACGCGACACTCCGCATCTGATAAGCGACATGGGTCTGACCGTGGACGATGTGGCGGAGGAACTCGCCAAGCCGTTCTGGCGCCGCTAGGCGGCACAGATTCAGCAAAAAGGCAACTGTTCAGGACGAACCCCCGCCGCAGCGATGGTTGCGCTTGCGGCCGATGGTTCACCCGGCACTACGTTGCCGCCGCCAACCATGGAGGCCAATCATGCATGTCAGGGATGAGACGCCGATTGCACCAACGGGGCTTTCGCGAGGGGAAGCGCTGAGCGTCCTTTCCGCGGGCATCGCCGGGCCATGCTGCGGCGAGGCCACCGAAATGCTGGCCTGGCTCTACCTGCTCGGGTCCGGCGAGTTGACATCGAGTGAGACGGCCGAGCCGCCCGTCGAACGCCCCGGATTGTGGCTTCGCTTGCGCAGCCTCTTCGGTTGATCTTACCGGCATCCGCCGCTCCCATGGAGACGCGCAATCGAGCGTGTCGATGGGGCTAGGGCCCGACGCTACAGATCAGCGGCACCGCTCCAGTTTCTAAAAGCTCACCGCCACCGCATCGGCACTGCGCTTGGCCGGCCCATGGAACACCGCCTCGATGTTGTTACCGTCGGGGTCGAGCAGGAAGGCGGCGTAGTAGCCGGGGTGGTAGGGGCGCTCGCCCGGTGCGCCGTTGTCCTTGCCGCCGGCCGCCAGCCCCGCCGTGTAGAAGGCATCGACCATGGCGCGGTCCTTGGCCTGGAAGGCGAGATGATGACGGCCGGTGAGCACGCCGAGGGCTGCGCGGCTGTCGGCGCTGGAGACGAAGAGCTCGTCCGCCCAGAAATAATCCTCGGCCTCGCCGCCGACCGGAATGCCCAGCACCTCAAGCACCGCACCGTAGAATCGCCGGCTCTCGTTCAGGTCGCGCACCACCAGATGAAGGTGGTCGATGAGCCGGCCGCGATAGAGTTCCATGGGTGTGCTCCTGGTTGAAGGGGGGCCAGTCTAGAAGGGACCGGCGTGCGGTCAATGAGGGGCCATTGCCATTGCTGACATACTGAAACGCTGGCGGGACAGCGCCCCCCTCTGTCCTGCCGGACATCTCCCCCACTTGGGGGGGATTGGCAGTTCCGGCGCCGGCGCCGTTTCTGCAACGYCGCAGATTAGCGAAGCGCCGCGTGAAGGCTGATCTCCCCCCAAATGGGGGAGATGGCCGGCAGGCCAGAGGGGGCGCGAAGGAACACGACCTTTCTAGCCATGGCCAGATATTCGTCGGTCGAAAAAAATCCGGATAAAAAATGCAACCGGATTGTAGGAACGACGCCGGCGCCGGCGTCCTTCGGACGCAAGCGGCACGGCGAACCTCGAAAATCCCGTGCCGTATCGACCGACCAGGGCCATGACGCGAAATCGAAATCATGGTCCAACAGGATGCCTTACGGCATGGGAGAAAACCATGAAGCTTTCCTATCGTTGGGTCATCGTCGCGACTGGCGCGCTGATGACCTGTGTGGCGCTCGGCGCGATGTTCTCGCTGGCGATCTTTCTCGAGCCGATGTCGCTCGATACCAACTGGTCGCGCGCCGGCATTTCCAGCGCCATGACGCTGAATTTCCTGGTGATGGGCGTGGGCGGATTCGCCTGGGGCACGATCTATGACCGCGTCGGCGCACGCCTTGTCGTTCTCGCCGGCGCGGTGCTGCTCGGCCTGGCGCTGGTGGTGGCGAGCCGCGCCGGCTCGCTGCTTACCTTCCAGCTGAGCTACGGCGTGATCGTGGGCCTCGCGGCCAGCGCCTTCTTCGCGCCGATGATCGCGCTCACCACCACCTGGTTCGACACCAACCGAAGCCTCGCCGTGTCGCTGGTCTCGGCCGGCATGGGCGTGGCGCCGATGACGATCTCGCCCTTCGCGCGCTGGCTGATCTCAGCCTATGACTGGCGCACCGCCATGTTCGACATCGGCGTCATGGCCTGGGTGCTTTTGCTTCCCGCCGTGCTCCTGGTCCGCCAGCCGCCGGCGGCGGTCGCGGCGAGCGATGGCAGCATGCCGGCGCCGGCCGCCGGCGATCCCGGCATGAGTGTCGGCCAGGCGTTGCGCTCGCCGCAATTCATCGTGCTGGCGCTCACCTTCTTCGCCTGCTGTGCGGCGCATTCGGGGCCGATCTTCCACATGGTGAGCTACGCCATGGCCTGCGGCGTGGCGCCGATGGCCGCCGTCTCGATCTACAGCGTCGAGGGCCTGGCCGGCCTCGGCGGGCGCGTGCTCTACGGCGTGCTCGCCGACCGCCTGGGCGTCAAGCCGGTGCTGATTGCGGGGCTGGCGATCCAGGGCGTGGTGATCGCCGCCTATCTCGCGGCCGCGCGGCTGGAGCATTTCTACGTTCTCGCCGTCATCTTCGGCGCCACCTATGGCGGCGTCATGCCGCTCTACGCGGTGCTGGCGCGCGAATATTTCGGCGGCCGCATCATCGGCACCGTGCTCGGCGCCGCAACCATGCTTTCCAGCCTCGGCATGTCGTTCGGCCCGCTTGCCGGCGGCATGATCTACGACGCCTATGCCAGCTATTCCTGGCTGTTCATCGGCTCGGCGCTGGTGGGCCTCGGCGCCGCCGGCATCGCCATCGCCTTCCCGCCGCAGCCGAGCAGGCAGCGGTTGCAGATGGCCTGAGTGCAACCCTTCTTCCTCTCCCCCACGACAGTGGGGGAGAGGTGGCTCGGCGAAGCCGAGACGGAGCGGGGGACAGCGCCGACATTGCGCACACAGTACCGGGCAAAGGCATCTGCCCTACGAAGCCCCCTCTCCGGCCGCTACGCGGCCACCTCTCCCCCGCCTTGCGGGGGCGAGGAAAGCCAGCCGCCTTCCTCCTCACGCATTGCCCGATCGCATCGCCTCCCTCTCCTCGTCGTCGCGGCGCAGCCGCGAGTCGGAGATCAGCACGACCGGGCACGGGCAGCGCTGCAGCACGCCGCTCGTCGTCTCGCCGAAGATAAGCTCGTCGCCCGGCCGCCGCGCCGCGCCCATGACGATCAACGCTGCGTTCCTGCCGGCCTGGCGGGCGATGGCATCGGCGGCGGCGGCCCTGCTGCGGATGGCCGTCTCGACCTCGACGCCGTAGCGGTCGGCAAGCGCGACAATGTCCTTCAGCACAGCCTCCCTGCGACGATGCGAGACGGTGTCGCGCAGCTCATCGCGGCCGATCCGCGCGACATAGAGCACCCTGACCGGCGCGGCGGTGACGGAAGCGATGGCAAGCGCAAGTTCCGCACCCCGGCGCGCGATCGCCGTGCCGTTGACAGGCACCAGGATCTTGCCGGATCGCGGCCCGAGATGCGGCATGTGGCGGCCGGCGCTGGACGGCTTCAGCACCAGGCAGAGCGGACCGTCGAAGGCGCCGGCGATTTCGTTGAGCCGGCGCGAGAAGGCGCCCTTCGCGCTCACCGCGCGGCCGAAGCCGATCAGGAGCATGCCGTAACCCTTGCGCGCCTCCTTGGCCACCGACTCGGCCGAGATCGGGACATCGTTCCGGCGTCGGGTGAGCGGCGCCTCGCGCGTCGGCTGCTCGTCGGCCTCCCTGGCCGCCTCACGGCTGTCCTCCGTACCCTTCTCGATTTCCTTGACATGCGCCGCCTCGCCCGTCTCGGCGTCGCTTTCGCCGCTTGCGCGCAGCACTGTGGTCGGCTTGCCGGCGCCGATCACGCCGGCGAGGTAGGCGGCGAAACGGCCGACGACGCCATCGTCCACCACCACCAGCAGCCGCTCCAGATTGGCGACGAAGCCGCGCTGGTCGATCTCCTCACGCTCCAGCCGCTTCTTCTCGGCCTCGCCCACCGGCAGCCGGCCGAGCGCCCAGCGCAGTGTCGGCGGCATCGCCAAAGTGGTGATGACGGCCATGGTGACGATCATGGTGAAGAGGTTGTGCGAAAGCACGCCGATCGACAGGCCGATGGAGGCGACGATGACCTCGGTCGAGCCGCGCGCATTCATGCCGCAGCCGACCGCGATCGCCTCGCTGCGGCTCATGCCGGCGACTTCCGCGCCGACGAAGGCGCCGCCGAACTTGCCTATGCTGGCGATCGTCACCAGCGCCACGGTGAGCAGCGCAAGCTCGGGATCCATGAGCACGGTGAGATCGGCGGACAAGCCCGCGACGCCGAAGAACACCGGCATGAACAATGCGGTGATGACGCCGCGCAGCTGGCCTTCTATGTGGCGCGACAGGATCGGCGACTCGCCGACCAGAATGCCGGCGACGAAGGCGCCGAGCACGGTGTGGACGCCGAGCAGATCGGTGATCAGCGCCATGGCACCCATGATGGCGAGGATGACGGTGACGACCGCATATTCGCTATGGAAGGTGTCGTTGGTCCAGCGGATGGCGTCGAAGACGATCCGGCGGCCGATGGTGAAGGAAAAGACCATGAAGAGGGCGACGCCGGCCAGCGTGAAGGTCAGGCTGCCGAGTTCGACCCGGCCATGCGTTGCGATACCGATGGTGATGGCGATGATCACCCAGCCGATCGTGTCCTCGATGATGGCCGAGGAGACGATGATCTGGCCGAGGTCGCGGCGCATGAAGTTCATCTCGCGCACCACCATGGCGACGATCTTGACCGACGAGATCGACAGCGCCGTACCGAGGAAGAGGCCGGCGACGATGCGCTCGCCGTCGACGGCAAGCAGCGACGTCGGCATGAACTGTGYCGCCACGAAGCCGAGCGCGAAGGGCACGGCGACGCCGGCGGCGGAGATGGAGAAGCAGGCGCGGCCGACCCTGCGCACCAGCCTGAGATCCGTCTCCATGCCGGTCAGCAGCAGGAGCATCAGCACGCCGAGCTGGGCGATCGCGTTGATCATCGACTTCTGCGCGGCATCGCCCGCAAAGATCAATCGCTCGGCCTGAGGCCACAGCCAGCCGAGCAGCGAGGGCCCGAGCAGGATGCCGCCGATCAACTGCCCCATCACCGCCGGCTGGCCGAGGCGCTCCAGCAATTCGCCGATGCCGCGGCCGACGATGAGCAGCAGGATGACTTCGAAAACGAAAATGCCCTCGCTGGACATGCCCTTCTTTTCGGCGGCCCAGGCGACGGCCGGCATCAAAAAGACCGCAACCGCCGCAAGCGCGGCCGTCCATTGCCGATTGAGCATGAAGGACAATTTCTGCACCCCTCGATTATGTCTCGCCATAACGGTTCGCACGGGCTTCGGTTGCACGGCAAGCTGCGGCAGCTGCAACGTACAATTCAATTCAAATGCCACCGCCAATCTTTGCTTTTGCGTAAAGCGACTCGCGCATGGTCGAGACACGGCGGGCAACAAGGAGAAGCTAATGAAAAGCGACTTTGCCGCCGCCCACCTGCACCTCGACCGGGCGTGCCATTACCTGCGCGGCGACGACGAAACCAGCCGCGCCGCGCTCGCCGCGCTCGACCTTGTGATAGAGGCGGTGGCGGCCGCCCAGTATGCCCGTCCCGAGGCTCAAGTGGTTCCATTTCCAACCGACTTGAAGCGGACATTGCGAACCATCGCATCCTGACTTATCTGCCTGAAAACCGGGAATATTTCGGCCGGCCGCACATTTGTGCTATAAGGGGGTGTGGCCGGCTTGCTCGGCCGGCCATTGCGACGGGAGGCGCATGGCGGGGAATGTCCCAGGCCCAGACGATAAAACCGGTGGAAGCGGCGCCGCCGCCGCGCGGATCCGACACCTTCGCGCTGAAGCTGACCTCCTCCGAATTCGCAACCACGATGTCGCATTTCCACCGTGCCGAGATCGCGCGCATGGCCGGCTGGCGCGACCGGCTCGACCGCACCAGCAACTGGGCGATCACCGTGGTGGCGGCGATGCTCTCGGTGTCGCTGTCCACGCCGAGCGCACATCACGGCGTGCTGCTCTTCGCCATGCTTCTGATCACGCTGCTTCTGTGGATCGAGGCGCGACGCTACCGCTTCTTCGACGTCTACCGAGCCCGGGTGCGCCAGTTCGAGCGCTATTATTTCGCACAGATCTTCTCGCCGCAACCGGATTTTGCTTCCAACTGGCTGGCTATCCTGGGCGAAGGCCTGCGCTCGCCGCGCTTCCTCATAACGCAGCGCGCGGCGCTGATCCGGCGGCTGCGGCGCAACTACATCTTCATGTACACGATCCTGCTGCTCGCCTGGGTGCTGAAGATCACCACACCCAGCCTGTCGCGCGAGGGCTCGCCGATCGGCTTCAGCGCCTCGCTGCTCGACACCTTCCGCGTGGCGACGCTCGGGCCCATCCCCGGCGTCGTGGTGGTGTGCGGCGTCGCCGTCTTCTACATCGCGATGCTTGCCGCCGCCTTCCTGATACGCGCTGACGACGGCGAACTGTCGTTCGGCGATGTGCATGTATAGGGGGAGTAGGGGAGTAGGGCAGTAAGGCAGTAAGGGAGTAGGAAGACCACTGCGTGGACGCCGCGACTTCCATTCCCTATTGCCTATTCCCTTACTCCCCTACTGCCCTATTCCCTTACTCCCTTACTGCCCTACTCCCCTTCAATTCAACGACAGTGCCGTACGGAACTCCTTCGTCGTGTTGCGGTTCGGATAGGGCTCGTCCGGCACCGGAACGCCGAGATGGGCGCAGAGCGGCTCCCAGCCGTCGCCCAGCTTGTGGACCAGCAGGCGCTCGGCCGGCACGGTCTTGAGCACCGCCTCGACATTGGCTTCGTAGACAGCAATCGCATGGTCGCGGTCCTGYGGGCGGCCGCCGAAGACCTGCTTGGTGATCAGCGCGACGCCCAGCGATTCCTGATCCTGGCTGTCGCTGACGGCCGGCAGGATCGTCTTTGCGAAACTCTCCCACCAGCTCTCCGGCGAGCGCCAGGTGAGGATGACGCGTGCCTGCGGATAGACTTCAATCAGTTCGCGCCAGTAATGCACCGAAGGCCAGTCGACGCAGGATTTGTAACCGGCAAAGAGCCTGTCCCAGTCGGGGGCGTCGCCCTTGGCCAGCGCCCGCCAGAGCCGCTTCTGCTCCTCATGCGCCATCACCTCCGACATGTGATGGCAAGGGCCGAAGCCCAGTATCGTCAGCGCCTCGCGCATCGAATCCGTGCCGGTTCGGCCGAAGCCGGCTCCAATCACCCTGATGGTCATAACCCTCTCCTCCCTGGCACGGCCTCTCCCTGGCACGGCCGGCGTGCGCCCGGTCAACCGCGCTGCGCCACGAGCCGCAAGCGATTGCCCTCCGGATCCGCGGTCTCGATCGCGCCGCCCGCCCTTTTCGATGGCACATTGGCGGCCTCGAGCCTCAGCGCCGCGGCGGCCAGTTCCTCCGCCGATGCAAGCTCCACCGTGAAACGGTCGAGGCCGGCGGCGCCCGGCGGCGGCTCGCGCAGTTCCTCGCGCGCCCAGATGTTGAAGGCCACCATATGCGGCCGCAGCCCGGTGCCGCAGTCGAACATGCCGAAGCTTCTGGACTGGATGTGCGGCGTGAAGCCGAGCACGCCGAGGTAGAATTCCATCAGCGTTTCGGGCGCGCGGGCGCGCATATGAATGTGGCCGATGAAGGCATCCGTCGCCATCCGGGGTTCGACATGGCCGGAATTGCCGAGATCGCGCAGCAGGCCCGGCATATCCAGCGGCTCCAGCCCGGAATGCGCGCTGCCGTCGGCGGCGATCAGCGCCACGCGGCCGTCGGCCGAAACTTCCCGGCGAAGGAAACGCGCCGGTGTGTCGAAGCAGACCTCGATGCCATTGCCGGACGGGTCGGACACGTAGAGCGATTCCGAAACGAGGTGGTCCTGCGCGCTATATCTGAAGCCCGACGCCTTGAGCCGGGCGGCGGCGTGGGCAAGGTCGCGGCGCGTCTTCACATGGATCGCGACATGGAAGAGACCGCGCGACTTCTGCGGCAGGGGAACATTCGCCCCGGCATGGAGCACGATCAGCGTCCTGCCGCCGGCGCCGAGCCTGGCGATCGCGCGGTCCTCGCCGTCGAGCCCAAGCCCGAGCGTGTCGCGCCAGACGGCCAGGGCCGCCGGGATGTCGGTCACCCTGAGATGCACTGGCCCCAGGCGCGTGGCGCCAGACAGCAATCCTTCGCCCATTGTCGCCAACCCCGATTGCAGTCGATCAATATTAGCCGTGAATGATATTTCTGTCTCGCGCCAAGTTCGGGTTGACCCCTCCCCGGCTGGYGGCGAGTATTGCCGAGGTATTTCGATTTAGGCAATTTCGGATGGAAAGCCGCTGCACGGTTTTCCCGGATTGCTTCAGGCAGGAGGAATTCACATGGACGAGCCCGATCRCTGGCGCAACATGGCGAGCGCGCCGAGGGACGGCAGCCGCATCCTGGTCACGGTGCGCTCGTCCGAGCAGGGGCCGGCCGAGGTCGACATGGCCTACTGGTCGCGCGCCGACCAGTTCGGCGAGGAAGGCTGGCGGGCGTCCGACTCCTCGCCCGGCCGCATCGTCGAATATGCCGAGCCGGAGCTCAGATGCTGGATGCCGCTGCCCACGGCCGGCCGCGGTTCGATGCCGAGCCCTTGGGAAGGCGATGACGTGCCGCTGGTGGATGGGGAAGGGATTTAGGCGACCCCCTCTCCTTCTCCCCCTGGCGACTGGCGAAAGCGGCGGCGACAGCCGAGCTCCCCCCAAGTGGGGGAGATGTCCGGCAGGACAGAGGGGGGCGCCGTAGAGTGAAAGCTTCAGTGAGTTGCTAAGTCTTGAGCGCCTCCGGCGATGACCCACACGGGTGTTGCCGAGTCCGACACACTGCGGACGAAGCGTCTGGAACAGGACGGCTGGATTGTGTTCCGCTTCTGGAACGACGATGTGATCCACGACATCGACAATGTCTGCCAGCATATTGTTATTTCGGCGGGATTGGCTGGTCCGATCTGAGAGGCCGGCGGGACAGCGCCCCCCTCTGTCCTGCCGGACATCTCCCCCACTTGGGGGGAGATTGGCCGTCGCGACGGCTTTCGCCAATCGAGGACGGAGCCCTTTTCACCCCAACGCCACCATCACCTCGCCCGCCTCCACCTTTGCCGGATAGGTCTTGAGATTAATGCACGGCGGCAGGCGCTTGGCGGCGCCGGTGCGGTAGTCGAAGGCACCCGCATGCTTTGGACATTCAACCTCGTAATCCATGACCAGGCCGTCGGCGATGTGCACCGCCTCATGGGTGCAAAGGCCGTCGGTGCAGAACACCTCGTCGATGGCTGAGCGGAAGATGGCGTAGGTCCTGCCGCCATGATCGAAACGGCGGGCGCCTTCCTGTTCGATGTCGTCGAGGCCGCAGACCCTGATCCAGCCGGTCATTGTCGCATTCCTTGATCTCAATGCTGCCGGAACGGCCATTGCCGCCCCGGCAGAAACTCGCTCCAAGCCTAGTTCTTGTTGATGTACTCCGCCGCGTTCGCCGGCGTGACCAGTTCGAAGGGCACGTAGACGACGCGGTCGACCTTTTCGCCCTTGGCGAGCGCAAGCGCTGCATCGACGCCGCCGCCGCCCTGGCCCTTGGCGTTCTGGAACACCGTCACAGAGAGCTCGCYGGCCTTCATCGCCTGCAGGCCGTCCTGCGTGGCGTCGATGCCGCCGACCACGACGTTCTTCATGTCGATGCCGTTGGCCTTGAGCGCCAGGATGGCGCCGATGGCGGATTCGTCGTTGTTGGCGATGATGGCGTCGGGTGCGGCGCCAGCGGTCAGCCAGTTGGTCATCAGGTTCTGCGCATTGTCGCGCGACCATTCCGACGACTGCTTGTCGGTGACCTTGATGAAGTTGCACATGTCGGTRCCGAAAATCTGCTCGACATCCTTGGTGCGCTGCAGCGCTGCCTGATGCACGAGGCTGCCCATGATGATGTAGGCGCTGGCGCCGGCCGACTTGCCCCTGGCGCGCARCATCTTGCAGACCTCGAAGGCTTCCAGCGTGCCGGACTCGACTTCGTTCGAGCCGACATAGACCTGTTTCTCTGGCAGGTTCTTCATGTCCGACGGCTCGAGATTGACGAAGACCAGCGGGATGCCGGCCTTGGCGGCCTCCTCGCTGATGGTTTTCGAGGCATTGGTGTCGACCAGCGTGACGATGATGGAGTCGACGCCRCTGGCGATGAAGTTCTTGACCTGGTCGAGTTGCTTGGCGACGTCGTTATGCGCGTCCTCGATCTGGATGTCGGCGCCCTTTTCCTTGGCGCGGGCCTCCATGCCGTGCATCAGCAGCGTCTGAAAATTATTGTCGAAGTCGACGATCGAGACGCCGAGCTTGGCAGCGAAGGCGCTGGTCGGCATCGACATCAAAGCGGCGAGCGCCGTCGAGATGAGAAGCTTCTTCACGGGTTTCCTCCCTTTGCGGATGGGTGCCGGTTCACCCCGCTTATCTTTCCGGCCCTTTCGGGATGGCCTGGGTGGATGGCCGAAGGCCATCTCACCGGCGGACGGTCGCGGCCGTCACGCGGCTGTCTTCACGGGCGTCACTTTGCGGCGGCGGCGTTGGCGCGCGCCTTCTTCTTCTCGTAGCGGGCCTGCATGCGGGCCTCGCCTTCCTTGCTGCCGTCGTGGAAGGTGCCGAACCAGCGGTCGAACGGGATCAGGCCGTCGCCGTAATTCACCTCGAAATATTTGTGGTGGAGGTAGTGGATATAGGCGTGGCTATCGACCGCTCGATCCTCGGTCAGTTCCACCTTGTCGAAGCCGACATGGCCCGGAATGGCGCCGAAGCCGGCATAGTGGAGCTGGTAGAGCGCCAGCAGCGGGTTCGACGGGATGATCAGATGCCAGAGGGCGACGCCGAGATAGCCGAGCTGCTCGACCGGATGCATCGACAGCGACGACCAGGGCGACGGGTTGACCGAATTGTGGTGCACCGAATGCACCCATTTGTAGAGCGGGCCCCAGTGAATCGTCCGGTGCAGCAGGAAGAAATGCGTCTCGTGGATGATCGGCACCACCAACGCGATGCAGAACAGGTAGACCGGGTGCTCGGCAAAGGTCAGCCAAGGCACGKAGCCATTGGCGTAGGCGTAGAGGATCGCCACCTCGATCGCCGTCCAGATCGGCATGCCGGTGCCGAAGGTGCGCAGCATGTTGTCGATGTTCTGGTTCTCGAAGAAGAAGGCCTTGCTCTTCTGCTCCGACGGCCATTTGCCGTTGTATTTAAAGCGGTTGCCCTGGGCTCTCAAAATGTAGAGTCGAAGCTCGAAGGCGCCGAAGAAGACGAGCAGCGCCGCGCAGTTGACGATGAAGAGGCGCAGGATCCAGCCGAGGGAGAGCGTCTTCATTACCTCCACATCCGGCAGCACGAAGCGCCACCAGACAACCGCCGTGACGGCGAAGAGTAGATTGTAGGGCAGGAAGTAATGCGGCAGCCATTTCAGCACCGCCAGCGGGCGCGGCGGGAAGGCAAAGAGCGGCGCGGTGCCGGCCGGCTCGTTCGGAGCCCAGTCGCCTTTTTTGTTGCGCGTGCCGAATTGCAAATCGTCCATGGCTGGCCTCACAAGGACTGGGAAAGAGTGAGGAAGCGGTCGTAGGCGGCATCGTCCATGTCCACCTGGTGCTTCGCTTCCGGATAGGTGCCGCCGGCGACGTCGCGGCCGAAGGCGCGGAAGGCGGCGATGCGCTTTTCCTGCAGCTCGGCCTCCAGCGTGACGAAGTCGGCATAGCGCTTGGCGTGGCGCGGATAGTGGCCGGTGTGGGTGCCGAGCACGTCGCAGGAGAACAGATACTGCGTGTCGCAGGCCGTGCCGCAACCCATGCCCATGGTGATCAGCGGAGTGGAGCGCGTGATGTGTTGGGCGAGGCGCACCGGCACCACCTCGACCTCGATACAGGCGGCGCCCGCATTCTCCAGGTCCTTTGCCGCGCGCAGCACCTTGAAGGCTTCTTCGGCCGAGCGGCCGACGGCGCGGAAGTTGGTCCAGGTGGCGCGGTTCGGCACCAGGCCGACATGGCCGGTGACGGGAATGCCCTCGGCCGCCATGGCCTCGATGAAGCGCGGCGAATGCGAGCAATAAACCGCATCGGCGCCGCGCTTCATCATGGCGAAGCCGAGCCGCACCGCCTCCTCGGGCGAAGCGACCGCGCCATGCGGCATGCCGACGGAGAGGAAGGCGAAGGGCGCCGCCTGGCGGATGGCTTCGAGATTATGGTCTGGCTCGCAGGACAGGATGACGATGTCGCAGGCGACCGCCGCGGCTGCCTCGGCCGGCGTGTCGACATGAAGCTGCAGCCATTTCTTGCTGCCCTTGGCGCTCTGCAGGTCGTAGGCCGTCAGCCGTCTTGTCACCGGTGATCCTCCTCGTTTGGCGGGTTGGGACGATCGCGCTCGTGAAAGTCCCCCCTCACCCGGATTGCCGACCGAATTGCGAAGGGCAATTCGGGGCAATCCAACCTCTCCCCGGGGGAGAGGAGCCGCAACGTCGGTGCCGGCCCTCTTATCCCCTCGGGGAGAAGGTGGCCGCGAAGCGGCCGGATGAGGGGGAGAATTCACACGCGCTCATCCTCCCGTTCGCAGTCGAGTTAGCACCACGCCGGCGCCAAAGGCTCGCGCTACGTTGATCAAATCAGATCAGAGGTTCTCGGCGGTGAAGGTGACGAAGCGGATCGGCGGATTCTCGACCGGCAGGTCGTGCAGGTTGAGCGCGGCCAGCACGAGGTCGATGGCGCGGCGCGCCTGCGCTTCCGGCGCCTGGTCGAGCACGACATCCATCGTGCCGTCGCGCAAGGCCCGCGTGCTGCGCTCGGTGAGTTCGTGGCCGACGAAGAAGATCTCGCGGCCACGTGGATGGCGGCGCAGCACCTCGTTCAGCGCGGTGTTGGCGCCGCCGGCATTGTAGAGGCCGGCAAGGTCGGGCCAACGCACAAACGCCTCGTGCAGCTGCTCGGCGTTGCGGTCGCCGTCGTCGAAACCGAAGAGCGCTGCTATGGGCTCGAAGTCTCGCCCCTGCTCGATCAGGTAGTCGAAGAAGCCGCGCACGCGGTCGCGGTGGACGCGGTAGATCTGGCTGTGGCAGATCGCGACCACCTTCCCGGGCTGCCGCTGCATGYGCGCCATCAGCAGTCCCGCCATGCGGCCGGCGGCGTAATTGTCGATGCCGACATAAGTGCTCTTCGAGCCGGAGATCTGCGTGACGATCTGCACCGTCGGGATGTTTTGCGCTTCCAGTTTCGCGAGCGCGGCGCTCACCAGCGGATGATCGGGCACGGCGAGGATGAGAGCGGCGCGGCGCAGGTCAGGCTCGAGGATGCGCTTCGCGATTGCCGCCGGGTTGGCCTCGTCGAGGAAAGTTCGATGGACGGCGATGGTGCGGTCGAGCGTGGCGGCAATGCGCTCGAAGGCGCGCGACAGCCTGGCGAAGAAGGTCGCGTCCGGCCTCACCAGGATCACCTCGATGCGGATGACGCCGCGATGCGCCTCCGGCAGGCGGCGCGGATAATCGAGCGAGCGGGCGGCGGCGACCACCTTCTCGACGGTCTCGGGGCGCACCCCGCCCCTGCCGTTCAACACGCGCTCAACCGTCGCCGTGCCGACGCCAGCGCGGCGGGCAATTTCGAG
Organism: Mesorhizobium sp. ORS 3428; assembly: GCF_001854785.1. Lineage (GTDB taxonomy): Bacteria > Pseudomonadota > Alphaproteobacteria > Rhizobiales > Rhizobiaceae > Mesorhizobium. The sequence goes on along the minus strand of NZ_MDFL01000135.1, from coordinate 32,222 downwards.
AAAGGTCGGCTTTGGAATGGGCGGGGCTCCTGGGGATATTTGTGAGGACAAAGTAGCCAGCAGCCATTCGGTTTCCAAGGCAAGGTTGGCGTTCCTTCGCGCCCCCCTCTGTCCTGCCGGACATCTCCCCCACGAGGGGGGAGATCAGAGGTCCCATCGGCTTTCGCCAATCGCCAGCGATGCAGGAATGGCGCCTTCGGCGAAGCTGCCAATCTCCCCCCTCGTGGGGGAGATGTCCGGCAGGACAGAGGGGGGCGCCGTAGGTAGAAATGCCGGCGACACAAACTCAGTCCGCAGCTTGACCATGCCCCACACACCCCCGCCGCCAAGACATCGCGCCAATGCGAAATCCATGCGCAAGGTCATGACTGACGCGGAGTTGAAGTTGTGGAACGAACTCCGAGCCCACCGGCTCATGGGTCTTGGCTTCCGCAGGCAATTTCCGATCGCGGGCTACATCGTCGACTTCGCTTGCCCGGAGAAGAAGCTGATCGTGGAGGTCGATGGCTCGCAGCATGGCGACGCGGGTCATGCGGAAGCCGATGAAGGCAGAACCAAGCGGCTAGAGCAGGATGGCTGGACCGTCCTGCGCTTCTGGAACAACGATGTGATCCGCGACATCGACAATGTCTGTCAGCACATTGTTATTGTGGCGGGATTGGCTGGTCCGACGTGAGAGGTCGGCGAGCGGTCTCATCCGATAGGTCGGCGGGACAGCGCCCCCCTCTGTCCTGCCGGACATCTCCCCCACTTGGGGGGAGATCAGACGTCGCGGCCGCTTTCGCCAATCGCCGGCGTTGCAGGACCACGCCTCAGAACAAAAACGCCGCGGTCGCCGGGTCCGGTCCGGTGCGGCCGTCGGCGGAATCCATGCCGCGGATGGTCTGCAAATCGCCTGCATMCAGTTCGAAATCGAAGACGTCGAAATTGGCGGCGATGCGGTCCTGGTGGATGGACTTCGGGATGACGATCAGGCCCTCCTGCAGGTGCCAGCGGATGATGACCTGCGCCACCGACTTGGAGTGCTTCTTCGCGATTTCCCCGAGCGTCGGGTCGGCGAGCAGCCGGCCGCTGCCCAGCGGGCTCCAGCTTTCGATCTTGATGTCGTGCCGCTTGTGGAACTCCCTGCTGCCGCGCTGCTGGAAGCGCGGGTGAAGCTCGATCTGGTTAACGGCGGGCGTCACGCCGGTCTCGCCGATGATGCGCTCCAGATGGTCCTGGTTGAAGTTCGAGACACCGACCGACTTGATGCGGCCGGCTTGCTTGAGCTCGACCAGCGTCTTCCAGGCCTCGAGATATTTGCCCTGGCTGGGCACCGGCCAGTGGATGAGGAAGAGGTCGATCTCGTCGATGCCGAGTTTTCGCATCGTGTCGTCGAAGGAGCGCAGCGCCGCATCGCGCTGATGCCCGCCGTTGCGCAGCTTCGAGGTGATGAACAGCTCGCCGCGCGGCACGCCGGCGGCGCGGATCGCCTCGCCGACGCCTTCCTCGTTCTGGTAGCCTTCGGCGGTGTCGATCAGCCGGTAGCCGGCCTCGATGCCCCAGCGCACCACTTTTGCCGTGATGCCCGGATCGACCTGCCACACGCCAAGCCCGATCTGGGGAATGGAGGCGCCGTCGTTCAATGTCAGCTGTTCAGGCATKGGTGATTCCTTCTGCACGTTTTTTGCCCCGCTCTATCTAGGCTGCACGCTGATGAATGCGAGTCGATGACACCGAAGCTGCCCACCGCACCGTGGAACCTAGTCGCCCTTGGCCGACTTATGGTTAAGCGGGGGGCGCGAACCACGGGTGCCATGGCAGACGTTAGAAAGCGTATTTCATCTGCTCGCGAGAATGAGACAAGCTCGCCGCAAGGACAGGTTCGCAACCGCTTCATCATCGTCATCGGCGCGTCGGCAGGTGGAATCGAGCCGCTGAAGACGATCGCAAGCGACCTGCCGCCCGATCTGCCGGCAGCCGTCTTCGTCGTTGTCCATGTCGGCCAGGTCAGCTATCTGCCGGCAATCCTCGCCCACGCGGCAACCCTCAAAACCTCGGTTGCCAAGAACGGCGCGACCTTCAAGGCCGGCAACATCTATGTGGCGCCACCCGGCTTCCATCTTCTGCTGCACAACGATCACATGATGCTGCGGCGCGGCCCGCGCGAGAACCTCGCCCGGCCGGCGATAGATCCGCTGCTCCGCTCGGCGGCGCTGAGCTACGGCGCAAGCGTCATCGGCGTGCTGCTCTCGGGTTCGCTTTCCGATGGCACCGCAGGCCTGAGGGCCGTCAAGGCTGTCGGCGGCGTTGCTGTCGTCCAGCACCCCAGGGACACGCTAGTGCCTGCGATGGTGGAAAGCGCGCTGCACTATGTCGAGATCGACCATTGCGTGCCGGCAGCCGAGCTCGGCAGCTTACTTGCAAAGCTGGCAGCCGAGCCGGCCGGCAAAACCTTGCCCGCGCCGCCCGCTGTCAGGCTGGAAGCGGCCGTCGCCGCACAGGAGCATTCGACCATGAAAAATGAAGATCGACTTGGCGAACTGTCGGTGTTTACATGCCCGGAATGCCACGGGCCGCTGTGGGAGATCGAAGATGGTGACATGCTGCGCTACCGGTGCCATACCGGGCACGCCTTTACCGCCGACGCGGTTATGGAAGCGCAGGCGATCGAGGCCGACGAGATCTTGTGGAGCCTGCTGCGGTCGCACCAGCAGCGGGCTGAGTTTGCCCGGCGCATGGCCGAGCGGGAAAAGACACAGCATCGCTCCCAACTCGCCAGCGAGTTTGGCCGGCGGGCAAAGGAATACGAAGCGGATGCCGCTCTGATCGAGCGCATTCTCGAAAGCAGGCGGGTGCAGGCAACAGACGATGGCGCAGTCGGCGAGGAAGGCAAGCACCAGGAAGGTGAGGGCTAATTCGCGCGAAAGCGCGAAAGAGCCCCCACCCTTCCCAATCATCGGGATCGGCGCGTCGGCAGGCGGGATCGGAGCGCTCCAGAAATTCTTTCCCGAAGTGCCGGCCGGCAGCGGTTTTGCCTATGTGGTGATCCAGCACCTCGACGCCGAGCACGAAAGCGTGCTCGCAAGCATCATCCAGCGCTCAACCGCAATCGAAACCAAAACGGCGGCCGAGGGCCTCGAGATTGAGCCGGACCACATCTACGTCACCCCTCCCGGCGTCTCGGTGACCGTCGAGGGGCAGCATTTTCACGTGGCCAAGATGACCACTACGCGTGCCAAACGGACCCCGATCGACGATTTCTTCACCTCGCTGGCGCGGGWTCAAGGAGAGGATGCGGCCGGAATCATTCTTTCCGGGACGGGCAGCGACGGCACCATCGGACTGAGGGCGATCAAGGAACTCGGCGGGCTGACGCTTGCGCAGGAAAGTGCCGAATATGACGGGATGATGCGAAGCGCCGTGCAGAGCGGCATGATCGACATGGTGCTTCCCGCGGAGGAGATGGCGGCAAAGCTGGTCGGCTATTTCAGCCACGCCAAGCGTACCGAAAGCGAGCGCGACCGCCGCAAGCGCGACGTTGCCGAACAGCTTTCGCGCATCGCGGCCCTGCTTCGCGTGCGCACCGGCCATGATTTCAGCGGCTACAAGGACAACACCATCCTGCGACGCATCCAACGCCGCATGCAGGTGCTGCAGATCGACGATCCCACAGCCTTCTACGAACGACTGCGCGACGAGCCGCAGCAGGTGGACCTCTTGTTCCAGGATCTGCTCATCGGCGTGACCAGTTTCTTCCGTGACCCGCAGGCTTTCGAAGCGCTCGAGCGGCTCGTCATCCCCAAGCTTTTCGAGGGTCGCAAGCCGGACGAGACGATCAGGATCTGGGTGCCGGGCTGCGCCACCGGCGAGGAGGCTTATTCGATCGCCATGCTGCTCAAGGAGACCGCGCCGCGCGGTGCTGCCTCGCCCAGCCTGCAGATATTTGCCACCGACATCGACGAGGGCRCACTGGAAGTAGCCCGCGCCGGGCGCTATCCGGCGACGATCGCGACCGACGTCACGCCGAAGCGGCTGAAGGAGTTCTTCTCGCGCGAGGACGGCACCTATCGTGTCGCCTCCKATCTGCGTGAAATCTGCCTGTTCTCGGCGCACAACCTGTTGCGCGATCCTCCCTTTTCCAAGCTCGACCTGATCGCCTGCCGGAACCTCCTGATCTATATGGGCCCAGAACTGCAGGAGAAGATCGTTCCGATCTTCCACTATTCACTGCGCAGCAGCGGCTATCTTTTTCTCGGCTCCTCGGAGAACGTCACGCGCCATGTGCGCCTGTTCTCGACCATCGACAAGTCGAGCCGCATCTTCCAGAAGCGCGTGGGCTCGGCGCAGCGGCTGCCGGAATTTCCGCTCGCCGCCGCAGGCAGGCAGACGGCCCCGAACGCGCGACAGAGGACCGCGACGGTAACCTTGCAAGATGTCGCGGAGCGCTACCTCATCGAGCGCTATTCGCCGGCTTATGTGGTCATCAATGCCGCCGGCGAACTGATGCACAGCTCGGCCGGGACAGGCAAATATCTGGAGCTCGCCGCTGGCGCCCCCGACCACAACATCTTTTCCATGGCGCGCCGCGGGTTGCGCATGGATTTGCGTGCGGCGCTCCACAAGGCGGTCAGCACGGGACAGGTCACGGTCCAGAACAAGATCAGCATCGGCACCAATGGTGGGCGCCAGACTATCAGCCTCGCCGTACAGCCGCTGCCGTCTGACGGCCCCTCCGATCCGCTCTACCTGGTCGTGTTCCGCGACATTGGCGGCATCAAGCCGGAGACCGAGGACGAGCCGGTCCACACCACCGATGATGTCGAGAGCGCCAATGTCAGCCAGCTCGAAAAAGAGCTTAGAGAAACCCGGGAACGGCTGCAGATCACGACGGAGGAGCTCGAATCCGCCAACGAAGAGCTGAAATCCTCGAATGAGGAGCTGTCGTCGATCAATGAAGAGCTGCAATCCTCCAACGAGGAGCTGGAAACCTCCAAGGAAGAGCTGCAGTCGATCAACGAGGAGCTGCAGACCGTCAATGCCGAGCTCAACATCCGCGTTGACGAGCTCAGCCGTGCCAACAACGACATGGCGAACCTGCTCGAAAGCACGCAGATCGCCACAGTGTTCCTCGACCGCGACCTCTGCATCAAGAGCTTCACGCCGACGGCGCGCGACCTGTTCAGACTGGTCGAAAGCGATGTCGGCCGTCCGCTCGCACATGTCCGGCCGCGCTTTCCGGCCGACGGACTTCAGACCGACATGGAACWGGTGCTGCAGCGGCTCGGCACCATCGAGCGGCAGATCGAGGGTGTCGACAATGGCAGGCGCTACATCATGCGCGTGCTGCCCTACCGCACGGTCGACAATGTCATTGCCGGCGTCGTCGTCACCTTCGTCGACGTCACCCAGATCGCGCGGGCGGAGGAAAAGATCGATGCTCTCACACACGACCTGCGCAACCGTGTCGACAGCTTGGAAACGCTCTTTGACGTGGTGCCTGTGGGCATCTTCATCGCCGAGGACGGACATGGCGAGAAGATACGCGCCAATCGCCGTGCCGTGGAACTCGTCGGCCGGCATGCCACGGACGGCAAGCTGACGCCGGTCTCGGCCGTCCTGCCTCTCACTGTCGACGGCAAGGCCGTGGAAAGGGACGATCAACCCCTGCAGAAGGCGATACGGACGGGCAAGGCCATCCACGGCTATGAGGCGCGGATCGAGCATGACGACGGCAGCAGCATCGACGTGAAGATGTCGGCCAACCCGCTGTTCGACGAATCCGGGAAGGTCCGGGGCGCCATCGCGGCGCTGGTCGACATATCGAGCAACAAGGACGCGGAGCGCAGCCAGGAAAGGTTGCTGCATGAATTGCAGCATCGCGTGAAGAACGTCCTCGCCACGATCACCTCGCTCAGCTCACGCATGATGCGCTCGTCGAGTTCGATGGCGGATTTCGCGACGTCCTTCCAGGAGCGCCTGCAGGCGACGGCACGCACGCACGAGGTCCTGTCGGCGCACAATTGGGGAGACGCCGACCTCGAGCAGCTGATCAGGGCGACGCTCTCCCCCTATATCAGCGAGGAGCGCCAGAACCTCGTCCTGCGGGGCCGCCCGTTCCACCTCAACGCAAGCACGGCCGCGACGCTCGGCCTTGTGTTCTACGAGCTCGCCAGCAATGCCGCCAAATATGGAGCGCTTTCGGCCGAAAACGGCCGCGTCGAGGTCTCCTGGGCAATCGAAAAACCGCGTATGTTCTCGATCAAGTGGAAGGAAACCGGCGGGCCGCCGGTCGAGGAGCCGTCACGAAGGAATTTCGGAACAACCTTCATCCAGCAGAGTTTGGAATATGAATTGGGCGGCAGCGCCGGACTGAGCTTCAAGCCTTCCGGCCTCGAGTGTCTCCTTGAGATTCCGTTGCGTCGGATGGAAGTTTCCGACCACATCTTTCGCCCAGGCAAAACATGAACGAGATGACTCCCATACCAGGGCTGCGGATCCTCGTCGTCGAGGACAGCTTCCTGATTGCCTGCGACCTGGCCGACGAGTTGAAAGCGGCGGGGTGCACCGTGATCGGCCCGGAGCCCTCGGTGGAGCAGGCGCTGAAAAGCATCGACGGGGTTACGCTCGACGGCGCGGTGCTCGACGTCAACCTGCGCGGYGAACGCAGCTTTCCCATCGCCGAACATCTCGCCACGCGAGATGTCCCTTTCGTCTTCCTCACCGGCTACGACAGCACCACGATCTTCCCCGATCGATTCCGGGATTCGCCGCGGCTGTCGAAACCCGTCGAGTCCAAATTACTCATCGAGGCGGTCTCGCGCTTCGCCGAGCATCGACAGTGAGGCGACGGAGGGGAAGCGCCTTGGGCGAAGGTGCCAATCTCCGCCCAAGGGGGAGATGTCCGGCAGGACAGAGGGGGCGCTGTCCGGTGATTTCGTCGTCCTAGGGCGAAGCAAGGAGCGAAGCGACGCAGCGCAGACCCTAGGATGACGAATTCATCGCCCCGAAGCGCAAGCCGTCCATCAAGAGCTTCACCAGCCGGCCCGAGCGCTCGCGCCAGTCGGGGGTGTTGGGGGCGGAGTAGATGCCGCCCAGCGCATGGAGCACATCGGACGCATCGACATCGGCGCGGATTTTTCCCGAAGCGGCAGCCCGCTCGACCAGCCCGCGCAGCGCGTTGGAGACGCGGCCGGAGGTGTCGGAGAACAGCGTCGAGTTGGTGGTGAGCAGGATGCGAAGGCTGGTGGCGAGCCCGCGCTTGGTGGCGATGTAGTCGACGAAGCGCTGCATCCATAGYTCCAGCGCGACATCGGCCGGATGCTCGCGGGCGAGTTCCTCCGCCGCCTGGCAGAGACCCTCCACCTCGCGGCGGTAGACCACTTCGACCAGATGCTCGCGCGTCGGAAAGTGCCGGTAGAGCGTGCCGATGCCGACCCTTGCCCGCTTTGCGATCTCCTCCAGCGAGGTATCGACGCCATCGCTCGCAAAAGCCTGCGCCGCCACCTCGACCAGCTTGTCGCGGTTGCGCTGCGCATCGGCGCGCAGCGGCTTTCGCGCTGGCCGTTCGGGCGTTTCTGGCGGCTGGTCGGACAGTTTTTTCTCCACTCTCGCAATATCGGGCTTGAACGCAAGCGGCCCAGCCCCCACGTAGATAAGCGGAGGTTCCTCCGCTTAGTGGAGCATCTTTATCATATAATCAGGGGAAGCGGTATGTCACGTGTTGAAGGACGGAAAGCTTCACCGGTTCGCTGGAGAAGGGCGGAGGCGACGACGAGCTTGATCTCCCCCCTTGCGGGGGAGATGTCCGGCAGGACAGAGGGGGGTGCTGTCCCGCCAGCGTATCAGCTTCTGACAGGCGCTTCCTTCCGACAGATTCTCACCACGAATGTAGATCGCAAACGCCTCATTCCTTCACACCCCCCCCTCTGCCCTGCCGGGCATCTCCCCCGCAAGGGGGGAGATTGGCAGCTTCTACGCCCTCGCCCGACTTCGACCTCGCCCTTGCCCCTCTCCCGCCAAGCCCCATTTCCATCCGCCTAGCGTCCAGCAATCGGAGCCCGACGCCCTATGAATGACCARGCCACCATCAGTCCCACCACGCTTTCCATCCACCTCACCATCAACGGGCGCGATCATGCGCTGGACATCGAGCCGCGCGTGACGCTGCTCGATGCGCTGCGCGAGCGGCTGCATCTGACCGGCACCAAGAAGGGCTGCGACCAGGGCCAGTGCGGCGCCTGCACCGTGCATGTCGACGGCCAAAGGGTGCTGGCCTGCCTGACATTGGCGGCACAGGTCGAGGGCCGCTCGATCACAACCATCGAGGGGCTGGCCGACGAGGACGGCACGCTCAATGCCGTGCAGGCGGCCTTCCTCGAACAGGACGCCTTCCAGTGCGGCTATTGCACGCCGGGACAGATCATGTCGGCGGTCGCCTGCATCCGCGAAGGCCATGCCGGCTCCGACGAGGAAATCCGCGAATACATGGCCGGCAATCTGTGCCGCTGCGGCGCCTATCCGCACATCGTCGCCGCCGTCCGCCAGGCAGCCAGGGAGCTCCGCTCATGAAGGATTTCTTCTACCTCCGCGCCGACAGCGTCGAGGCCGCGCGCAATGCGGCCGTGCTTCCCGGCGCCATGCTGCTTGCCGGCGGCACGACATTGGTCGACCTCGCCAAATGCGGCGTCGTGGAACCTGCCACCGTCATCGACATCAGCCATATCGAGGGGCTCAACGCCATCGATGTCAGCGCCGAGCGCGCGGTGATCGGCGCCCTGGCCAGGATGAGCCATGTCGCCGACCATAGCCAGGTGAAAAGCCATTTCCCGGCGGTCTCGGAAGCGCTCTGGCAGGCGGCCTCGGCGCAGCTCCGCAACATGGCGACCATCGGCGGCAATCTGATGCAGCGCACGCGCTGTCCCTACTTCCGCGATCCGCAAAACTTCCCGGCCTGCAACAAGCGCACGCCGGGCAGCGGCTGCTCGGCGATCGGCGGCGTGACGCGCGGCCAAGCGGTGCTGGGCGTCAGCGAGGCCTGCATCGCCACCTATCCGGGCGACCTCGCCATAGCGCTCGTCGCCTTCGACGCCGAAGTCGATCTCGGCGAGCGGAAGCTCAAGGTCGAGGACTTCTTCCTCGCCCCCGGCGCCACGGCCGAGCAGGAGCATGACATCCGCCCGGGCGAGGTGATCACGGCGATCGAGATCCCGGGTTCGGCGGCTGCCAGACGCTCGACCTATCTCAAGGTGCGCGACCGCCAGTCCTATGAATTCGCCGCGGCGAGCGCCGCCGTCGGGCTGGAGCTCGAGGGTGACGGCCGCACCATCCGCGATATCCGCGTCGCGCTCGGCGGCGTCGCCACCAAGCCCTGGCGGGCGCGCGCCGTCGAGGAGGCGCTGAAGGGCAAGCCGCTCGACGAGGCCACCGTGCGCAAGGCGAGCGAGCTCGCCATGGAGGGCGCAGTCGACCACGGCGCCAACCACTACAAGATCGCGCTTGCCCCTCGCGTTGTCGCCAGAGCCATCCTCAAATTGGGAGAGACGGCATGACCGTTCATGAGATGAAACACGCAGCGTCGGACAGCGCGCGCCTCGAAGCCGTCGGCGGAAGGCTGTCGCGCGTCGACGGCCCGGCCAAGATCACGGGTGCGGCGCATTACGCCTTCGAACAGCAGCTCGAAGGGTTGACGCATGCGGTGCTGATCGGCGCAACAATCGCCGCCGGCAAGGTCACCGCGATCGACAGCAGGGCGGCGGAGACAGCGCCCGGCGTGCTCGCCGTGCTGACGCCCGACACCATCATGGAACTGAGGGGCGCCTCGGACTGGTTCGGCAGCCCGCCATCCAGAAAAACCTACTGCCCCCTCGCCCGCGAGGTCACCTATTCGGGCCAGCATGTCGCGGCGGTCGTGGCCGAGACCTTCGAACAGGCGGTCGCCGCGGCGGCGCTGGTCAAGGTCAGCTATGACGAGGCGCCGGCGATCGTCGACCTCGGCGACGGCGGCGACGGCATCCCGATCGACGCCATGACCAAGGAATGGGGCGACGCCGAAGCCACCTTTGCCGAGGCGCCGGTGCGCATCTGCGCGGCCTACAACACGCCGCGCGAGTTCCAGGCGGCGATGGAGCCGCACGGGCTGATCGCCCGCTGGGAAGGGGACGAGCTCACCGTCTGGGAGCCCAGCCAGTGGCTGGACGGCATGGCGCGCACCTATGCGGAATGGTTCGGCATACCGTTCGAGAAAGTGCGGCTGGTCTCGCCCTATATCGGCGGCGGCTTCGGCTCGAAGGCGCTGGCGCTCGCGCACAGCGCGGTCGCGGCGGCGGCGGCAAAGATGCTCGGACGGCCGGTGAAGCTGGTGCTGACGCGTCCGCAGAATTTCACCTCCTATGGCGGCCGCGCGGCCACCCGGCAGACCGTCGCGATCGGCGCCGACAGAAACGGCAAGATCCAGTCGATCGTGCATCGCGGCGTCAACGAGACGGCGGTCGACGGCACGTGGGTCGAGCCGCTCGGCGCCGTCACCTCGATCATGTATGCCACGCCCAACTTCTCCTCGAAGCAGAATGTCGTGCGGGTGAACACGGTGGTACCGGGGGCAAAACGCGCGCCGGGCGAGAACCCCAGCGCCTTCGGCATCGAATGCGCCATCGACGAGCTCGCTTATGAGCTTGGGCTGGACCCGCTGGAGATGCGGCTGATCAACTATGCCGAGCAGGACCCGCACACCAAGAAGGCGTGGTCGACCAGGCAATTGCGCGAGGCCTTCGCCGCCGGCGCGGAAGCCTTCGGCTGGGCGAAGCGCTCGGCCGAGCCGCGCTCGATGCGCGACGGCCATCACCTCATCGGCTGGGGCATGGCGGCCGGCACCTATCCGGTGCGGCGCGCCTATGGCGAGGCGGTGGTGAAGCTGCTCTCCGACGGTTCGGTCGAGGTCGAAAGCTCCTCCATCGACATGGGCCAGGGCACCTACACGATCCTGGCGCAGACCGCGGCCGAGACGCTCGGCGTTCCGGTGGAGCGGGTCCTGGTCAAGCTCGGCGACTCGCGCCTCGCCCGGGCCGGCGTGACCGGCGGCTCGCGGCTCGCCGGCATCATGACCGGCGCCGTCCACAAGGCGGCGAGCCAGGCGCTGGACGAGCTGATCGGGCTCGCCCTCTCCGATCCGCGCTCGCCCTTCCATGGGCTGCAGGCGAACACGCTTGTCGTGAAGGAGGGCCGCATCGCCTCGCCGCGCGGCGAGGGGCCGGAGCTGTCGATCAGCGAGCTCCTGTCGGCGCTCGGCCGGGAGGGGATCGAAGCCAAGGGCGACACCGTTCCGGCGAGCTTCACGCCGGAGCAGCGCTACAACAACTACACCACCATCGCCATGGCGCTGCCGCACACCGAGGGCGACTATTCGCGCCATTCCTGGTGCGCGCATTTCGTCGAGGTGCGCGTCGACGAGGATTTCGGCACGGTGCGCGTCTCGCGCGTGGTGTCGGCGCTGGATTCCGGCCGGCTCTACAACCCGAAGCTGGCCGAGAGCCAGTGGAAGGGCGGCATCATCATGGGCATCGGCCAGGCGCTGCTCGAGGAAGGCATCGTCGACCGCCGCCACGGCCGCATCGTCAACGGCAACCTCGCCGACTACATGCTGCCGACCAATGCCGACATCCCCGACATCCAGACGATCTCGGTCGGCATCCCCGACCCGCATTCCTCCGCCCTCGGCGGCAAGGGCGTGGGCGAGCTCGGCATCGTCGGCGTGGCGCCGGCAATCGCGAATGCGGTGTTCCACGCGACGGGGAAAAGGGTGCGGGACCTGCCGATCACGCTGGAGAAGTTGATTTAGGGCGCCGGCGCCGAAACTGCCGATCTCCCCCCAAGTGGGGGAGATGGCCGGCAGGCCAGAGGGGGGCGCGAAGGAACGCGGCATCGATTCAGCTCGGGTTCCTCGCCGCCACGAAGTGGGGGAGAGGTGGCTCGGCGAAGCCGAGACGGAGAGGGGAAGAGTTCCGTAGGATTAGGACTTAACCCGCCAAGGTCGCGGGCCCCGTCTCCGGCCGCTTCGCGGCCACCGCGCCTCTAATGGGGGCGAGCAACCCAAGCGCTGAGATGCCGGTGGGACAGCGCCCCCCTCTGCCCTGCCGGGCATCTCCCCCACTTGGGGGGAGATCAGCAGCTTCGGCGGCCTCCCACCTTTCGCTCAGCCGCTTGCGCCATCTCCACCCTCCCGCTTTCCGAAATGTCGCAGCAGGTCCACCGGCAGCGGGAAGACCACCGTGGAGGAGCGCTCACCGGCGATGTCCTGCAGGGCCTCGAAATAGCGCAGCTGCATGGCCTGCGGCTCGGCAGCCAGCATGCGGCCGGCCTCGACCAGTTTCGCGGCGGCCTGCTGCTCGCCGTCGGCGTTGATGACCTTGGCGCGCCGCAGCCGCTCCGCCTCGGCCTGCTTGGCGATGGCGCGGATCATGCTCTCGTTCAGGTCGACATGCTTGATCTCGACATTGGAGACCTTGATGCCCCAGGCGTCGGTGCGCTGGTCGAGGATCTCCTGGATGTCGTTGTTGAGCTTGTCGCGCTCGGCCAGCATCTCGTCGAGCTCGTGCTTGCCGAGCACCGAGCGCAGCGTGGTCTGCGCCAGCTGGTTGGTGGCGGTCAGGAAGTCCTCCACCTGGATGATCGCCCGCTCGGCGTCGACGATGCGGAAATAGAGTACCGCGTTGACCTTCACCGAGACGTTGTCGCGCGAGATGACGTCCTGCGGCGGCACGTCCTGCACCACCACGCGCAGGTCCACCCGCACCATCTGCTGGATGAAGGGAACCAGCAGGATGAGGCCCGGCCCCTTGACCCCGGTGAAGCGGCCGAGCGTGAAGACCACGCCGCGCTCATACTCCCTGAGGATGCGGATGGCCGCCGTCAGGAACATGATCACCAGCAGCGCAAGGACCAGATAGGCCACATAACCGACCATCATTGTTTTGCTCCGTCGTTTGCCGCCCCGTCGTTCCCTGCCCGCTTGTCTGCCGCTCCCTCTTTCCCCGCACTGCGCCGCCGTACCGTCAGCACGAGGTCGCTGACGGCGGTCACCTCGGCGCGATCCCCCGGCGCGATCGGCTCGTCGGCCTTTGCCCGCCAGCGTTCGCCGAGCGCCAGCACGTGGCCCTGGCCGCCTTCCCAGTCGAGGATGTCGACGGACAGGCCGCGCATGGCCTCGCCGCCGGTGCGCGGCGGACTGCGCCGCGCCGCCCAGAGATAGGTGCCGGCGAGCAGCGCTAGCCCCAGCGTCAGCACGGCGGCGGGGCCGATGATCGCCCAGGATATGGCGAAGCCCGGCCCCTCGACCTTGAGCAGCATGGCGGAGCCGAGCAGGAAGGCGGCCACGCCGCCGAGTCCCATCACGACCGTCGGATTGAAGGCCTCCATGATGAGGAAGGCGACGCCGAGCAGCATCAGGGCGAGCCCGGTATAGTTGATCGGCAGCAGGTCGAGCGCGTAGAGGCCGAGCACCAGGCAGGTGGTGCCGATGACGCCGGGCGCCACCGCGCCGGGGCTGAGGAACTCGAAGACGAGGCCATAGACGCCGAGCAGCATCAGGATGACGGCGACGTTGGGATCGGTGATGACGGAGAGAAGCCGGATGAACCAGCCGGGCTCCAGCGGCACGACGGCCAGCCCCTTCGTCGCCAGCACCTCCTTCTTGCCGGCCACATCGACGGTGCGGCCGTCGGCCAGTTGCAGCAGCTCGGCCGTGTCGCGGGCGACGAAGTCGATGACATGCTGGTCAAGCGCAGCGCTTGCCGAGAGGCTCGCCGCCTGGCGCACGGCCTTCTCGCCCCAGTCGCCGTTGCGCCCGCGCAGCTCGGCGAGCGAGCGGATGAGCGCCACCGCGTCATTGGTCACCTTGGCCATCATCGCTTCGCCGGACGGCTGGCCGTTGCCTTTCTCGTCCTTCTCGCCGCCGGGAAGCAGAGGCGGCGTGCCGATCTCGATCGGCGTCGCCGCCCCCAGATTGGTGCCGGGCGCCATCGCCGCGACATGGGTGGCGTAGAGGATGTAGGTTCCCGCGCTCGCCGCATGGCCGCCGGCCGGCGCGACATAGCCGATGACGGGAATCCGGGACGCCAGGATGTCGGCAATCATCTCGCGCATCGAGGTGACCAGGCCGCCCGGCGTGTCGAGCTGAAGGATGAGGACGGCAGCGTTGCGCTCGGTCGCGGTCTTGAGCGCTTCCTTGAGCTGGCGCGCGCTCRCCGGACCGATGGCGCCGTCGATCGCGATGCTCAAGGCAAACCTCTCCCCCGCCGTTCCGGCCGAGGAGCAGGGGAAAAGCGCCGCAACGGCCACGAAAGCCGCTGCAAGAAGGGCCACCCGCGCGAGTTTCACGCTCAATGCTCCTTGGATTCAATATGGGGTTGTGCCGGGGCAAGTCCAATGAGGGGAGCGATGGAGGGCGAAGACGCCGAAGCGCTCAATCTCCCCCCTTGTGGGGGAGATTACCCTCCCCTCACGATTCCACGGCAATTYCGACGCGGGCTCCAACGCCCGTTCCATTGCCCTTCCCGCATTGTCGGCGTCGACCGCGCCAGYGAACGATGGAGACGAACGATGTCAATCTTGGCTCGAACCGCTTATGAAACCCGCCGGCCTGGCTTCAGCCTGTCCGGCTTCGCCGGCCGCGCCCTCGGYCTGGCCTTGCACGCCATGAGGATGCGCAGCCAACGCGCCGCGCTGCATGCGATGCCGGACTATCTGCTCAAGGATCTCGGCATCAGCCGCTCGCAGATCGAGCATTATACCTCGGTGCGCCTTATGCCCTCCGACACGGACGGGATGGACGCCTGATGCGGCGGTCGGAATGGTTCAAGGCCGATCGAAGAGCCCCGGCATCGCCGGGGTTTTTCGCGTTTGGCCTCACGTCACCGACCGTTGGATTGCGGCGGCGAACGTCCCTCGCAAATGAAACGCGCGATGCGATTTCCACGGTGGGTGCATCAAAAATTCCACGGTGACACCCACTCTCGCTCAAACGCCCGACCGCCAAAGGAAGGCCGTCCGGCGACCAAGCCGCAAACCACCTTTGGAGCAGAGAACATGCAACCCAGCACCAAACCTGTACGACTTCCGCTCAACGGCGTCGACACGCCGAACCTTCTGGYGACGATCAATGTCGTGGCCGGCCAGCCGGAGCTGGCGAAGTTCCAGTTCCGCGCCCACAATGAATGGGTCGAGGGCACCCACAGCAAGAGCGTCATGCATGGCTTCCACGGCGCCGGCCAGGAGCTGACGCATGCCAAGCCCTTCTATGCCGACAGCGACCATCCGGGCGTRCTGTGCGGCGCCGACAACGCGCCGACGCCGGTCGAGTGGCTGCTGCATGGGCTGGCAAGCTGCCTGATGGCGGGCGTCGCCAACATCGCCGCCGCGCGCGGCATCAAGCTGACCCGGGTCGCATGCTCGGTCGACGGCGACATCGACCTGCGCGGCATCCTCGGCATCTCCGACGAGGTGCGCAACGGCTTCCAGAACATCCAGGTGTCGTTCGAGGTCGAAGGCGATGCGCCGGCCGAGAAGCTCAAACAGCTCATCGAACAGGCCCGCGCCCGCTCGGCCGTCTTCGACGTGCTGACCAAGGGCGTGCCGGTCACGGTCGGGATCAAGACCATCCAGTGATCCTGTAGCGGCCGGGGAGACGGTCCGGACGGGACCGCCTCCTTCCCTGCCAGCGGAACGGAACCATGAGACGGGCTGACGTCATCATCGTCGGCGCGGGCCAGGCCGGCCTTGCGCTCAGCCATTGCCTCGGCCAGATCGGCATCGACCATGCCGTGCTGGAGCGCGGCCGCATCGGCGAACGCTGGCGCTCCGAGGGCTGGCGCTCGCTGCGGCTCTTGACGCCGAACTGGCTGAACGGGCTGCCGGGCTCGCCCTATCAGGGCGACGATCCCGACGGCTTCATGTGCAAGGGCGCCTTCGTGGAAAGCCTTGAGGCCTATGCGCGGCGCTGGCAGGCGCCGGTCGAATGCGGCGTCGAGGTCCTTTCCTGCAGGCGCACCGGCAACGGCTTTGCGCTCGCCACCAGCGCCGGCGACTGGTCGGCCAAGGCCGTCGTGGTGGCCACGGGCCATTGCGACCGGCCGGCCGTTCCCTTCGCGCCCGGCACCAATCGCGGACCGCTCAGCATCCATGCCTCGCGCTATCGCTGCCCGGACGAACTGCCGCGCGGCGGCGTGCTGGTGGTCGGCGCCTCCTCCTCCGGCGTGCAGATCGCCGACGAGCTGGCGCGGGCCGGACGGCGCGTCGTGCTCGCGGTCGGCAAGCACACGCGCCTGCCGCGGCGCTGGCGCGGCAGGGACATCTTCTACTGGCTCTGCGAGATGGGTTTCATGGCGCAGCGCCCGGACGACCTCGCCAATCCGGAAAGCGCCAGGCGCCAGCCTTCCCTGCAACTCGCCGGGCGGCCGGACAAGGCCGATGTCGACCTCGCCACGCTGCAGGCGCTCGGCGTGGAACTGACCGGACGGGTTCGCGCAATCGCCGACGGCGCCGTCGCCTTCGCCGACGATCTTGCCGCGCAGGTCGCGGCAGCGGAGGCGAAGCAGGCGCGCCTGCTCGCCGAGATCGATCGCTTCGCCGGCGCCGCGCGGCCGATCCGGCGTCAGCCGGTGAACGTGCCTTCGATCTCCGCGCGACGGCTTTCGCTGGGCGACGGATCGATCGACACGATCGTCTGGGCGACCGGCTATGCGCGGTCGTTCGGTTGGCTGGAGCCGGCAGCACTCGGCGCCGACGGCGAGCTCGCGCATCAGGGCGGCGTCACCAGCGTGCCCGGCCTCTATGCGCTCGGCTTCCGCTTCCTGCGCAAGCGCGATTCCAACTTCATCGGCGGCGTCGGCACGGACGCGCGGGCGATCGCCGCCGAGATCTCCCTTTATCTCGACCGCAATGGCCTGCGGGCCGCCTGAGGACAATGCCGATGCCGATAACCCCGATCCGTTCCCTTCCACCCACGCCAAAGCGCGCCCATTACGACGCCATCATCGTCGGCGCGCGCTGCGCCGGCGCCTCGACGGCGCTGCTGCTCGCCCGCGCCGGCCTGAAAGTGCTGGCGATCGACCGGCGGCCTTATGGCTCCGACACGCTGTCGACGCATGCGCTGATGCGGCCCGCGGTGCTGCAGCTTGCGCGCTGGGGCCTGCTCGATCCGCTGCTCAAGGCCGGCACGCCGCTGATTACGGCGACCACCTTCCACTATGGCGACGAGGAGATCACCATCCCGCTCAATGCGGGGCCGGACCTTCCCGGCCTGATCGCGCCGCGGCGCACCGTGCTCGACCGCATCCTCGTCGACGCCGCGCGCAAGGCCGGCGCCGAGTTCCTGCACGACATGGCGGTCGGCGACCTCTTTGCCGACACGCGCGGACGCGTGCGCGGCGTCGAGATCCGCGGCGCCGGCCGCGCCGCCTTGCGGGTGAGCGCCGAAATCGTCGTGGGCGCCGACGGCATGGGCTCGACGGTGGCCAAATGCTGCGACGCGCAATTGCTGCGAACCGGCACCGTCTCGGCCGCCCATGTCTATGGCTACGCGCCGGTCGAACCCGGTGCCGGATACCACTGGTATTTCCGCAACGGCATCGCCGGTTCCCTCATCCCCACCAATGACGGTCTCGCCTGCATCGTCGCCTCGGTGCCGACAAGGCTGTTCGACCAGCGCTTCCGCCTCGGCCACGGCCGCGCCCGCATGGAGGTGCTGGAGGCGGTTTCGCCAACGCTGGCCGAACAGGCGAGCCGGGCGCCGAAGGATGTGCGCCTGCAGGCGTTCCGCGGCGTGCCGGGCTATATCCGCCAGGCGCATGGCGCGGGCTGGGCGCTGGTCGGCGATGCCGGCTTCTTCCGCGACCCGATCACCTCGCACGGCATTTCCGATGCGCTGCGCGACGCCGAGGGACTGGCGCGCGCCGTGCTCGACGGCTCCGAGGCGGCATTCGAGGCTTGGCGGCAGGAGCGCGACCTGTTCGCCAACCAGATCCTCGACACCACGGACGCGATTGCCAGTTTCGACTGGACGCTGGCCGATATCGGCGAGCGGCACCGCCGCTTCAGCGCGGCGATGAAGGCCGAGGTCAAGGCTTTGGCCGAGCGGCAGCCGATGCCGCTCCGCCRCACCACGCCCAGCTCAATGCCCGCCTCGCGGCCGACGACCTATCGGGCGCCAGCGAACCAGGACAAGCCGCCGGCCGGCGCCGGCTCGAGCCTCTATCGCAACCGAACGGGAGCATGACCATGACCGCGCATATGATGAAGGACGGATGGATCGGCGTTGCCAAGGGCCGCCCGCAAGTGGGCGCCTTCGCCGAGCGCTCGCGGCGCACCAGCTTTGCGGACGTGCAAGCGTTCACCGAAATGACCGGCGACCGCAACCCGCTGCATTACGAAAAGGCGCTCGCCGAGGCCTCGGTGTTCGGCAGGCTGATCGTGCAGGGCGGCGTCACCTCCGGCATCCTCAACGCGCTGGTGGCGGAGGACCTTCCCGGCCCCGGCTCGGTGTTCCTCGAAGTCGGCTGGAGGTTCGTCAAGGCGGTCGGCGTCGGCGAGCTGATCACCGGCCGCGTCGAGGTCAAGGAGGTGCGCCCCGACAAGCCGATCACAAAGCTGGAGACCTCGGTGCGCAACGAGGCCGGCGAGCTCTGCCTGACCGGCACAGCAACGGTGTTCACCGTGCCGCTGGCGAAGAGCTGAGCAGCGAGCAATGAGGTATTGGCGAAGCCACGCTGGGACTCTTAGATCACTCCGGCATAAGCACGGAGATGGCCGACTGTTTTGGGAAGGCCTTGCCTCTCCAGCGTATCGAGATACTCAGCGGCGCTTCTGGGAGGGTTCCTCAGCCTTGCGCGACATTTTTGAACCGAGACCAATACTGCAGCATTGTCGATGCCGATCTGATGGAAAATGAAATCGTCGGGGTGGATCAGGTCCAATTTGTATTTGTCGAGGACAGGTTTTGGAAAGTCCTTGAAGTTGAAGGTGACGATGGCATCGGACGATGGCGGCCGCCAAAACATGGCGGTCATTCTCGTCGGGAAGCGCCAAGCTTGGCAACAGTTCCTGATAGCCATCAACCAGGCAATCCGGGACCGCGCGGTTCATCAGGTCGCGCGTTCTGTAGACCTGCTCAGGTTTGAGATCCGGGCGGTCCCGCAACAGGTTGCGTATCCACTCGTCATGGATCTCCTCTGTCCATTTGGCGCGATAGAGACCGCCCCCAGCGGCCAGTTCCAGGAGAAGGTCCCGCAGCGGGGCCGGATAAAGAACGCAAGCGTCCAGGACGGCGGTGTAGGAAGAGGTCTTAATAGCCCATCCCCAGTTCCTGGGCTTGGGCAGCCAGCTCCTCCATGACCTTTCTGCGCTCTTCCTCCTCGCTGTTTCGGTATGCCGTCAGATCGGAGAATTTCACGCGCCGATGGGTTCCGACCATGTTGAACGGCAACCTGCCCTCCTCCAGCAGCCGGATGAGATAGGGACGCGACACATTGAGATAGTCCGCCGCCTCCTGCGTCGTAAGCTCGGCATGGATCCGGATCACGGTCACCGCGTTCCCCTGGCCCATTTCGGTCAGAAGACGGTAAAGCAGGTCGCCGACGCTCTTCGGCAAGCGCAAGGTTTCCTTGCCTACCTGAACCTTCAATTCGGCGTTGTCGCGCTGGGTGCRCGAAAGAACCCGGCTGGCCTGAGCGGCGAGTTCGGCGTCGTCCACCGATGGCACGACCGGTCGTCCGAGCAGCTTGGTCATTGTCCATGTCCCTGATTGGCATCGGATGCCGCCATTATCCGCAATATCCGAAATAAACGCAATAAGTGAACCGTTGATGTGGTTTCACGACGGGCGGCCGGCATCCGCCCGCGGGCCTCTACGATCCCGCCGTCTCGGCGACGAAGGCCCGGACATGGGCGATGAACTCCTCGAAGGCGGGTTCGCCTTCGAGCATGATGTGGTTCTGGCTTTCCAGCTCGAAGAAGCGCGCGCCGGGAATGCCTGCCGCCATGGTGCGGCTGGACTCGACCGGGGCGACATTGTCCTCGCGCGCATGCAGCACCAGCGTCGGCACCCGCACCTTTTCGAGCAGGTCGCTGACATCGATCACGGAGAAGGCGTTCTGCAGGCGCCAGGCGTCGTCCGGCGACACGGTGCGCTTCATCAGATCGTCCATCCAGGCGAAATGTTCGTGCGTGGCGCCGGGGATGAACATGGAACAGAAGGCATGGCGGAACATCGAGTTGCTCTTGCCCCAGCTTTCGCGCATCAGCGTCGCCGCGGCCTCGCGCGTCGCGATCTCGCCGGCGTCGCCGCGCAGCCGCCAGCCTTTGACATAGCCGCCGTAAAGGATCATGCCCGACAGCTTTTCGGGATGGCGCACGGCATAGGCGATCGAAACCGCGCAGCTCTGCGAGAGGCCGAGCAAGGTGAAGCGGTCGAGCCCGGCCGCCTCGACCACGCATTCGAGATCAGAAACCATGGTCTCGAAGGAGACGTCGACCACCTCCCGCTGCGAGAGCCCGTTGCAGCGCTCGTCATAGCGCACCAGCTCATTGTGGCGCGACAGCTCCGCCATCCAGTGCCGCCAGATCGGGCTGTCCCAGTCGAAGGTGAGGTGCGACATCCAATGCGCCGCCCGAAGGATGGGCGGGCCGCTGCCAGTCGTGGCATAGGCCAGCCTGGTGCCGTCCAGGGCTCGGCAGAAATGCACGGCGCGGCCGGGGTCCTGCGCGGGCGTCTGGCTCCTTGCGGGCGAAGGCGAAGGCGATTGCGCCTGGGCCGCGCCGGTCGCGACGGGTTGCGCGGAGCGTCCGGCCGGCTGGGCGGCCGCCGCTCTCACCTTGTCCTCGAGCGCCCTGATCTCGCCCGCCAGGCTTTTGTCCTCCGGCAGCAGCCGGTGCAGACGCTGGGCGAGCGGCAGCGCCCGCCGCGGCTCGCCGGCGAGGCGCTCGACCAGCTCGCGCAATATGCCGAGCTCGACGATCTCGACCTCGCTGGCGATCGACTTGCGCCAGGCTTCGTATCCGAAGCAGCGCTCGATCGAGAGATCGGCAAGGAAATCACCGCGGATCGAGGCGAGGACGGCTTCGAGCTCTTCCGTCGGCCGGCTGGAAAGATCGGCCTTCACCAACGGCAGCAGGCGGGCATAGTCCGTCTCGACCTTCAGCGCGACGCTGTTGCGGTCGGCGCTGAGCGCGCATTCGTCGTCGCCCAGCACCTGGCGGATCTTGGACAGGCTCCAACGCAGAGCGCCGCGCGGGTCGTCGGGAATGTCCCAGAAGATCTCGCAGAGCCGCTCGCGCTGGTGCGGCCTGCCGGTGACCGCGAGATAGGCAAGCAGGGCCCTGGTCTTGCGCGAGGGCGGCAGGTCGACCAGCACGCCGTCGCGGCCCACCTGGAAATCGCCGAGGACGCGCAAGTCCAGCAGCCCCTTATGCGGACCGTCGGTCATGCGGCCGGACACCCTTCAACAGCCATCTGGCTCCTCATCGAACGCCAGCCGCATCGCAATATCAAAATCAGCTAATTTACGAAAGTCGATACGGTATGACGGGCGCGGGGAATGTGTGATGGATTACATTTGATCTGCGGAGGAGAAAAGCGCCGTCGCCGAAACTGCCAATCTCCCCCCTTGCGGGGGAGATGGCCGGCAGGCCAGAGGGGGGTGCTGTYCCGCCGACGGGTCAATCGACCGGAATCACGGCGTTGGTTGGTTTTGTCGGATCTTGGCTGAAACGCTGGCGTTCCTTCACACCCCCCTCTGTCCTGCCGGACATCTCCCCCGCAAGGGGGGAGATTGGCTGTCATTTCGTCCTTCGCCACTCTCCAACCACCGCAATCGCCACCGCTACCATCACCAACCCCGCCGCCACCGCGAAGGTAAGCCGCATGCCGCTGGCGACGGCCTCCGGCGCCGCTGTCGCGATGTCCCTCGCCCCCGCCGCAAGGCCGAACACCGCGCCCATCACCGCCGTGCCGGTGACCAGTCCCAGATTGCGCGAGAGGCTCAGCATGGCCGAGACCACGCCGCGCTCGGACTTGTCGACATCGGCCATGACGGCGGTGTTGTTGGCCGCCTGGAAGAGCTGGTAGCCGGGTGTCAGAAGCATGATCGCCGCCGCGTAACCGGCGACGCCGAAGAGCGCCGGAA
The DNA here is from genome assembly GCF_001854785.1 of Mesorhizobium sp. ORS 3428. Classification (GTDB taxonomy): domain Bacteria; phylum Pseudomonadota; class Alphaproteobacteria; order Rhizobiales; family Rhizobiaceae; genus Mesorhizobium. The sequence continues at coordinate 10,071 of NZ_MDFL01000135.1, read as the reverse complement.
GCAGCGAAAGTGCGACGCAGCCGATGACCATCATCGCCAGCCCGGCGACAACCATCGCGGCGGCGCCGAGACGGTCGACGATGCGGCCGGCCACAACGCCGCAGAGCGCCGAGACGACCGGGCCGATTGAGAGCACGGCGCCGGTCGCCGCATCGCTCAAGCCCAGCGCGCGCGACAGAAAAAAGGGGCCGACGACAAGCGTCGCCATCATCACCGTCGAGACCAGCGCATTCATGGCGATGCTAGGCGCCAGCACCGGGTCGCGGAACAGCGCGAGCTTGACCAACGGTGACGCCACCTTGCCCTCGGCATAGAGGAACAGGCCGGCGCCGAGAGCGGCCATGCCAAGCAGCGCGATGTTCGTGCCGCCGAAGTGGCCGCGCCCGATCGTCATGGCCAGTGCGTAGGCGGCGAGCGTGAGCGCCAGCAGGATCGTGCCCAGTATGTCGAAACGCGGCCGTTCTCCCCTCCCCGCCTTGCGGGCGAGCTTCGCCGCTGGGCGGACGAACTTCGCCGCTTGGTCGGCCGGCAGGAAGCGCCGGGCGAGCAGGACAGCGGCGATGCCGAGCGCGGCATTGACGAGGAAGAACGCCCGCCAGCCGAGAGAGGCGATGAGCACGCCGCCGAGCGATGGGCCGAGCGCGGTCCCGATGGCCGACATGGTGCCGAGCAGGCCCATGGCGCTGCCGGTGCGCTCCCTCGGCACCGTCTCGCCGACGAAGGCGACGGTCAGCGCCATCATCACCGCGGCACCCAGCCCCTGTGCCGCGCGCGCCGCAATCAGCAGCGGCAGCGAGGGCGTGAGCCCTGCCGCAAGCGAGGCGGCGCTGAAGAGTGCGAGACCCGCGACCAGCATCAGCCGGCGGCCGACCAGATCGCCGAGGCGCCCGACGCTGACGATGAGCGAGGTGATGGCAAGCAGATAGGCAAGCACCACCCATTGCACCGCCGGGAAGGAGGCCGCAAAGGCCATGCTCAACGTCGGCAGCGCGACATTGGCTATGCTGGTCCCGAGCGAGGACAAGAGCATAGCCAGCGACAGGCTGGCCAGCGCGCCGGTCGTCGAACGTCTTGCGTATACGGCATGCGTGCTGGCGATGTCGGCCATGGTCTTCTCTCCCGGCTCTGGTGAAACTTGCCGGGAAGATAGGCGCCTGCCGAACATGGCGGAACGCGCAGCATTTGCACTCAATCGGTGCATGGAACGCCATGTCATGGCGCCGCAACCGTGCTATGGTCGTGCCATGGCCCGACCCGATCTCAACCTRCTCGTCACGCTGGATGTGCTGCTGGCCGAAGGCAGCGTCGCCAGGGCGGCGCGGCGGCTGAGGCTCAGCCCATCGGCGATGAGCCGCGCCTTGGCGAGGCTACGCGAGGCGACCGGCGATCCGCTCTTGGTGCGGGCCGGGCGCGGCCTTGTGCCGACGCCGCGCGCAATCGAGTTGAGCGGGGAAGTCGGCCGGCTGGTGAAGGAAGCGGAAGCCGTGCTGCGCCCCGCCGAGCGGCTCGATCTCACGCGGCTCACACGCAGCTTCACGCTGCGCAACAGCGACGGTTTCGTCGAGAATTTCGGCCCGGCGCTGATTGCCCGAGTCGCCGACGAGGCGCCCGGCGTGCAACTGCGCTTCGTGCCGAAACCCGACAAGGACAGTGCGCCAATGCGCGAGGGCGGCGTCGATCTCGAGACCGGCGTGGTCGGCGGCTCGACCGGCCCGGAGGTGCGCGCGCAGGCGCTGTTTCGCGATCGCTTCGTCGGCGTGGTGCGGCCGGGTCATCTCTTGAGCGAGGGTCGAACCACCGCCGCCCGTTTCGCCGCCGGCCGCCACATCCTGATCTCGCGCCGCGGGCTCGATCGCGGCCCGGTAGACGATGCGCTGGCGCTTGCCGGACTGACCCGCGAGATCGCCACCGTGGTCGGCGGCTTTGCCGAAGCGCTGGCGCTGGCGCGCGGCTCAGACCTTATAGCCACCGTGCCCGAGCGCTACACCGGCAAGCTGCGCGAAGGCCTGTTCACCTTCGCGCTGCCGGTGAAGCTCGCCGAGCTCACCATCTCGCTGCTGTGGCACCCGCGCCTCGACGCCGACCCCGCGCATCGCTGGCTGCGGGGGATCGTGCGCGAGGTGTGTGGGGTTCGCTGAGGCGCGCAGCAACACTTGCGATTGGCGAAAGCGGGCGCGACAGCTGATCTCCCCACTTGTGGGGGAGATGCCTGGCAAGGCAGAGGGGGGCGCTGTCCCGCCGGCCTGGCAGCATCTCACAACTGCAACCTTCGCGACTGCCATGGCGATGTAGCAGGCAACGTTAGCGTTCCTTCGCGCCCCCCTCTGGCCTGCCGGCCATCTCCCCCACTTGGGGGGAGATTAGCGCGTCAGCGCTTTCGCCACTCTGCGACGCTACGCGCCGGCGCCGCCGGTCAGCGCGGCAATCAGCGTTGCAAGGAAGATKAGCAGCCCCAACGCAATCCGATCCAGCCAGGACCTGCGCCTGGCAAGCACTTCGAGCAGCCGATCGCCCATCGTACCCTCCCCTGCCTGCGGCCTGCATCCTAGCATGCCGGCAGCAGGGCACCATGAGGCGGTTCACACAGAAGCGATGGCGCCACCCGGTGATTAAAGGCGCGCTGGCGGCGATGTTCCGCAGGGGAAATGCACCCAAAAAAAGTCAGGTTGAGAACGGGGCCTCAAAACACCTCAGCCGGCGAAAGGTGAGCTTATTCAAGCAGATACGCATATAAGCCAGCATCGCCCCAGGAAGTGGTCGAAAAGCCCGGAAATCCGCCATTTCCGGGCTTTTCGCAACGGCAATAGCGTGATCGCGGCAGGCCGGTTTCGACACTGCACAACGGGAAAATGCGCTTTCGGCAGGGCTCAGCGGCGACGTTGACAGCAGGGCCGGCCGATGGCACTGCGCAGTCACTGGTCACACGCCATGACCGCTGCTGTTGGGGACGGACGGGGTTTCAGCAGCTTGGCGGCGGCGCCGGACGGGCGGGCACCTGCGCAGTGCCGCCCGCTCCTGGCCAGGCTTCATCATTCCAGGCGTAGCAAGGAGCGCAGCGACGCAGCGCGGAGCGCAGCGGTGCAGAATTCCTGTGCGCTTACGGATTCTTGCGTCTTGCCCGCGAGCGGCGACGATCGGCTTCGATTGCCGGATTGTCCGCCAGACCTCAGAACGAGAAGCCGGACGCCGGCGCGGCCGAGGTCGCTGCCGAGAGCCTGCCGCGCTTTTGCAGCGTGGGCTTCTCGTAGGTCTTCTTCATCATCCGCTCCTGCGCGGGTCAACGACCGGCCAAGCTGAACGCGATGCGTCCGCCCTGTCAAGGTCGGCGGGTTTTTCCTGGCTATCCCGCCTGCTGCAGCCAGTGGCGGTCGAACAGATCGAGGATGGCGCGGAATTCGGCCGGCGGGATCTGGTTGGCGCCGCCGCCGCTGTCGGCGGCGAGGAATTGCTCCAGCTGCCGGTCGACCGCTTGCGGATGCTCAAGGACGATGCCGAGGCTCGCCAGGTCGTCGGCGATCGAACCTCCCGGCAGCAGATAGCCGCCCCACGAGGCGTCGGGCACCGGATTGCGCAGACGGATCATCAGGATCCGCGTCAGCGAAGGCTGCGCCTCCGGGCCGATGATGGCGGTGCCGCACATATAGCCGCCGAGCACGCTGCCCGGCTGCGACTGCGGAAACAGGCTGAAGAAGAACTGGGCGTCGCCGCCCACTTCCCTGAGGTGCATATAGAGGCCGCGTTTGGCCGGCGTGACCGGGCCGCCGAGCGCCAGCTGGCCGGTCGGCAGCGCCTCGCGATAGGTGGCGGTGAGGCCGTGCACGCCGGGTCCCGCCTCGATCTCGAGCCGGCCTTTGATCAACTGGCCGCGATAGTAGGGCGACCAGGCGCGGGAATAGCAGGCGTAGTTTCCGACAAGCGCGATGCTCAGGCCGCGATCGTCATGCGCCAGCGATGCCTCGAACTGCGCGCCGGCGCGACGCTCGAGCTCGGCGCTCTCGATGCCGTGGCGGGCGCAGATCGCGGCCGTGAAGCTCGACAGGTCGCTCTCGGCGATCCAGGCGCCCGGCTGCTCCAGTTGCAGGACCCTCGCCCAGTCGTCATAGACGCGCATCTCGCGCGGCCGCGCACGGCCCTGCAGCCACTTGTCGGCGCGGCCGAGGTCGAACGCCGTCTTCGGATTGACGGCGCGGAACGCCGCCGCCAGGTCCTTGCGGRTGACCGTGCCCAGCAAGGCCGACGTCAACCGCAGTTTTTGCGCGATATGCTGCGCCATGCCGTAAGCCCCCGATAGTTTCGCGGCTAAAAGCAGGCCGGCGTTTTGGCAAACCRCCGAACTGCTCCAACCGTTTGTTCCGTGCGCAATTCCGGACGGAAAACCGCTGAGCACTTTTCCTGGAATTGCTCTAACCTTACCACGCGCCGGCGCCGCGCCTCCACGCCGATTTTCCACATGCTAATATTCCAGGAATTCCAGAGAATTCCACCGCCTTCCGCGCACGCAGCCTTTGCAGCCGCGCGGCCGGCGCTAGGGTCGCGTCGGGCGGGTGCAGGGGAAGCTGCCATGAAAGCCGTTCTGTCCGGACTTATCCTTGCGCTTGCGCTGACGCAAGCCGCCGAGGCCAGGACGAAAATCCCGGTGACCGAGACAAAGACCAACTGCCAAAAAAACCGGCCGCTGCTCGACCAAAAAGCCACCGGCGGCATCGTGCCTTTGCCCGGCCAGTCGGCGAAGGCCGCCGAACCGGGCCAGGCCTATCCGCCGGCGCTGGACCTGCATTTTTAGGCAGTTCCGGGAAAAAGCGCTTGGCGGTTTTCCGTCCGGAATTGCGACAGCATGGCGGTCTCCGGGGATCGGCGAGGCAAACGGCCGGGCCAGTGCCGAACCGCTTGAGCCGCCCGGCCAGCCTGGGGTTTGGGAGGCTTGGCGCCGCGGGGACCGGCGCCCGCCCGCGCCAGCTGCGAAACGCCGCAGTCCGGCGCGGGCCCTGCCGATACTCGGACCGGCCAATCCTCGGTCCGGCCAACCCTCAGACCGGCCAACCCTCACACCAGCTTGACGAAGGAACGGTGAACCGGAAAGCTGCCGCATCGCAGCCACGTTGCGGGAAACGGCGCGGCCATGCGTTCGGGAGGTCCTGCCATGCCGGGTGCTAACGAAAGGCTTGCCTCGCTCGGCATCGTGCTGCCGCCGCCGCTGAAACTGCCGCCGAACGTCGTGCTGCCTTTTCCCTGGGTGAATGTGCGCGGCGACCGCGCCTATATCTCCGGCCATGGGCCGCAGGAGCCGGACGGCTCGCTCGCCGGCCCGTTCGGCGCCGTCGGCGAGCGCGTGTCGCTGGAGGAGGCGCGGCTGTCGGCCCGCAAGGTCGGCCTGTCGATGCTTGCCAGCCTCAGGCGGGAGCTCGGCAGCCTCGACAGGATCGCCGGCTGGTGCCGCGTGCACGGCATGGTCAACGCAGGCTCGGGCTTCACCCAGACGCCCGCGGTGATCAATGGCTTTTCGGAGCTCATCCTCGAGGTCTTCGGGCCGCAGATCGGTCRCCACGCCCGCACAGCTGTCGGGGTCGCCGCCCTGCCCTTCGATCTTCCGGTCGAGATCGAGGCCGAGGTGTTGATGGGGTGAACGGCTTGTCCGGGCCGTCGCCGACGCGATAGGCGGACGCACYGCATCCAACCGATGAAAGACCTGCCATGACAGACGCCACCGGAAAAAGACAGCAACGGCACGCTGCTGAAGAGGCGCTTTCACTTTGTCATCCTAGGGTCTGCGCGCGTCGCTTCGCTCCTTGCTTCGCCCTAGGATTACGAAATCACCGGACAGCGCCCCCCTCTGGCCTGCCGGGCATCTCCCCCACAAGGGGGGAGATTTTCTCCCCTTATGTTGCACTGCGTTAGATTTGTTGCATTGCGATATATAAGCATCGGCGCAACTCTTGCATTCAGGGCGGGATGCGAACGACCGTTGCGAGGGTCCGTCTTCGTGTCATCACCATCGCCGGAATTCCGGCCAGACATCGAGGGGTTGCGCGCGCTTGCCGTGGCGGGCGTCGTTGCCTTCCATTTCGGCCTCACCGCACTGCCGGGCGGCTTCGTCGGTGTCGACATCTTCTTCGTCATCTCCGGCTACCTGATCACGCGCCTTCTCACGGCCGAGATTTCGCAGACCGGCCGGCTCGACTTCCTGCGCTTCTATGCACGGCGCGCGCGCAGGCTGTTGCCGGCGGCGCTTTTCGTCATCGCCGCGACGCTCGCCGCCGGCGCGATCATCCTGTCGCCGGAGGAGCAGGTGCTCTACTCCAAGGGCGCGATGTTCGCCTCGGCCTATATGATCAATCTGTGGCTGATCCGCTGGTCGTTCGACTATTTCGCCAGCGACGCGGTCAACAATCCCTTCATCCATTACTGGTCGCTGTCGGTGGAGGAGCAGTTCTACCTCGCCTGGCCGGCGCTGCTGATGCTGGCGGCATGGCTGCGGCCCGGCAGGCGCGCGATCGTTCTCGTGATGGCCATTGTCGGCCTCGTCTCCTTCGCCGTCTGCGCCTGGCTGACCTACATCTCGCAGCCCTGGGCCTTCTACTTCTCGCCGCTGCGCGCCTGGGAGTTCGCCGCCGGCGGGCTGGCCTCGATGGCGCCGGCGCGGCTCTTCGAGGGCCGCCCGCGGCTCGTCCGGGCATTCGGCCCGGCCGGACTTGCGATGATCGCGATCGCTTATCTCAGCTTCAGCGAGGACGCTCCCTTCCCCGGCTTTCTGGCGCTTCTGCCGGTGGCCGGCACGGTCCTCCTGCTGCTGGCGGGCGCGGCCGGCGCCAGGGTTGGCGTAAATGCCGCTCTGGCGCTGCCGCCCTTCCAGTGGATCGGAAAACTTTCCTATTCACTTTATCTGTGGCACTGGCCGATCATCGTCTATGCCGGCATGCTGGTGGAGGAGCTGACATTCGCCCAACGCCTCGCCTGCTTCGGGCTGACGCTGGCGCTTTCGGCCCTCAGCTATCATCTCATCGAGAATCCGATCCGTCGCAACGGCTGGCTGATGGCCAGTGCGGCGCGGGCGCTGGTGCCGGCCCTCCTCCTGACCGGCACCGGCGTCGCAGCCGCCTACGGCAATGCCAAGTTTGTCGTGCGCGGTCTCGACGCCGAGCAGCGCAGCGTCGCGGCCAGCGCCGAGGTGCCCGCCACCGCGCGCGCCWGGGCCTGCGTGCAGAGCTACGAGCCGGTGACGCCGAAACCCTGCGTGTTCGGCGCCGGCCACCGCACCATCGCGCTGTTCGGCGATTCCCATGCCGACCACTGGTCGACGCCGCTGATCGAGGCGGCGGGGAAGAAGGGCTACCGCGTGGTGACCTGGCTGAAGAGCTCGTGCCGGGCCTCGCGCTACACCATCTGGGCAACACAGCTGAAGCGCTATTACAGCGAATGCGACCAGTGGCGCGAGCAGGCGATCAAGGAGATCATCCAGGCGAGGCCCGACCTGGTGGTGATCTCGGAAATCGCGCTCACCTCCTCGCGCAAGATGGGGGAAGGCAAGGGCGTGCCGGACACGCCTGACGCCGCCTGGCGGGCCGGCTTGCGCTCGACGCTGACCACGCTGACCAGGGCCGGGCTGAAGGTCGCCTTCATCCGCGACGTGCCGTTCAACGACGAGAATATCGACACCTGCGTGTCGCGCGCGCTGTGGCGCAACCAGTCGCCCTCGCTTTGCGACCAGACGCGTGCCTATGCCGCCAACGACGCCATGGCGGGCCAGGAGCGCAAGATCGTCGAAAGCGTGCCCAATGCCACCTATGTCGACCTCACCGACCGCTTCTGCAACGCCACCACCTGCCACGTCTTCATCGACGGCAAGCTCGCCTTCCGCGACCAGCACCATCTGGCCACGCCTTTCGCGGCATCGCTGGAACCGGAGGTGGAGAAGAGGGTGATTTCGAAGGTGGGAAGGTAGGGCGGGGCGATCGAGCGAGTGATCTCCTCCCTTGCGGGGGACATGCCCGGCAGGCCAGAGGGGGGTGCTGTCCCGCCAGCGTGTCACCCTGAAGGCCATAAGCCCGGCAATTGAGGGCTCTCAACGCAAGCGTCGGCGATCCTTCACACCCCCCTCCGCCCTGCCGGGCATGTCCCCCGCAAGGGAGGAGATCGGCGGCTTCGGCGATGGCGCTCTACCCTACCACGACCACGAAATGCTTGGTCACCGGCTCAAGGATCTTCCAGGTACCCTTGAAATCCGCCTCGACCACGAAGGCGTCGCCGGGGCCGACCTCGACCGGCTCGCCGCCATCGGGGGTGATGATGATGCGGCCGGCGATCATGTGCACGAATTCATAGTCGGTATAGGTGGCATGGTAGGTGCCGGGCGAGGCGCGCCAGGTGCCGGACATCACCTTGCCGTCCTCGGTGGTGTGCTGGACGGCGGTCTGCATGGTCGGCGAGCCCTCGACGACGATCCAGCCCGGCAAGTCGCCGGCCTCGGCATGCTCGACGGCGCCGAATTTGAGGATGGTCTGCTTGGTCATCGGTGGCTCCTGCGGTTGCCGGGATTGGCTGGGCGGTTGAATAGCGCATGGCGCCGGACCGTGACCGCGATATCGCGACACGGCGCGACGGGGATGGCGACTGCACACTTGGGCAACATGCATTGGCCAATCCCCCTTGTGGGGGGAGGCTCCGGCAGTTCCCCGTCGCGGCCGCCGACGGGACACCCCGATTTTCCCGGGAACACCGCCCAACCCGAAACCGTTTATCCCTCGAAGGGGCATCCATTCGAAACCTCAAGGAGGCAGCGATGAAAAAGCTTCTGCTTGCTTCGATGATCGCCATCGCCTCGGCGTTTGCGATCGCGCCGGCCAGCGCCGGCGTCCAGCTCGGTATCGGCGTGGGTCCCGGCTACGACTACGGAGACTATTATGGCGGGTATTACCCTTACCGCTATTACCGACACGTCTATGACGACGACTACTACGCTCCCTACCGTGATCGCTATGTGGTTCGTTATCGTAGCGGGTATTATAGCGATGATTGCCGGATCAAGCTCGTGAAGCACTGGCGCCATCACCGCCGTGTGGTGGAAGAAGTGCGCGTCTGCGACTAGCACTCGACCGAGTGACGGCTAATCTCCCCCATAGGGGCGAGATGTTCCACTCACCCTCCGCAGCTTCTGCGGGGGATGGGTGGGACATTTCTTTATCATTCGCTTTTACTCCCGTTTATTTCCGCGATGGGCTCGCGAACATTAGCGATCGGGAACATAGGCTGCCTCCGGCGCGTTTATGAGGTAATCAGCCTCAAGGAGGAGGTTTAGCCATGAAAAAGCTCCTGCTCGCCTCCGTCATAGCCATTGCGTCGGCGGCCGCCACGATCGGCCCGGCCAACGCCGGCCGCCTCGAGTTCGGGATCGGCATCGGCGACGGCTACTACAATGACTATTATGACGATTACGCGCCCTACTACAGCCATCGCTACATATATCGCCCGTATTATGGCGAATATTACAGCTACAGGCCKCACTACTACACCAGGCACTACTACTACTATCGGCATCACAGGCGCTGCCACGTCGAATATGTGAGGCACCACGTGCACCATCACAGGGTGTACGAGRCAGTCCGCGTCTGCAGGTACTGAGCCTGCGATCAGCTAATCTCCCCCCTCGCGGGGGAGATCGGCAGTTTCAAGCAGCGTCAAATCCCGCTCGATATTCGCGCGAGCGCGGCGGCGTTCGGAAGCCTTTCGGCGCGGCGGGCGTTATCAGGGCGAACCTTCGGGAGGAGGTTGCCATGAGAAAGCTTCTCTTTGCATCCGTGATCGCCGTCGCGGCTGCTGTGGCCGTCGCGCCAGCGGACGCGCATGTGTTCTTCGGCCTCGGCAGCGGCTATTTCGGCTTCGGCCCCTTCGGCGACTTCTACGACAGCTACGGCGGATATCCGTTCTACGGCCCGTATTACGGCGGCCCCTATTACGACCAGTATAGGGGCGCCGGCTACCAGGGCGGCTACAGCAGTTTCGCGCTGCCCTATGCCCCCAGCGGCCGCCACTGCCGGATCGAAACGGTGAGGCGCCGGAACCATAACCACTTGGTCA
>NZ_MDFL01000134.1 GCF_001854785.1 Mesorhizobium sp. ORS 3428 | reverse complement strand
GGCGGCGACGGTTGCGCCGGCGGATGCGGGGGTGTTCTTCGGCCTCGGCTTCGGCCCCTTCGGTTTTTACCCCGACTATGGCCCGTACCCTTTCTACGGCCCATATTATGGCGGCTACCGTGACTACTATGACGATTATTACCCCGGCTACTACCCCGGCTATATCGTCCGCTACCCGCACTACCGATACTACAGATACCATCGGTATTACTATTACCACCATCGGTATCACCACAGGCACCACTACAGGCACCACCATCGGTACTACTACAGGTACTGAGCAGGCGATTGACTGATCTCCCCAAATGGGGGAGATGTCCGGTAGGACAGAGGGGGCGCGAAGGATCGCGACTTATCAGCTTTCGGATGCCAGCGCGCGCCAGAGAAATACGGTGGCCGAAAAACTGAAGGCTGGCGGGACAGCGCCCCCCTCTGCCCTGCCGGGCATCTCCCCCACAAGGGGGTGTATGGACTGGGGACATCGCGAACAGGTGTGCGAAGACATCGCGAACAGTTTCCCA
>NZ_MDFL01000133.1 GCF_001854785.1 Mesorhizobium sp. ORS 3428 | reverse complement strand
GACATCGATGTCGCCTCGGAATTCCGCTACCGCGAGATGCCGCTTTCGGCCAACGACGCGGCCTTCTTCATCTCGCAATCGGGCGAGACCGCCGACACGCTGGCCTCGCTGCGCTATTGCCGCARGGCCGGCATGCAGATCGGCGCGGTCGTCAATGTGCGCGAATCGACCATGGCGCGCGAATCCGACGTCGTGCTGCCGACGCTTGCCGGKCCGGAAATCGGCGTCGCCTCGACCAAGGCCTTCACCTGCCAGCTGTCGGTGCTGGCCGCGCTCGCGGTGCGCGCCGGCGTGGCGCGCGGCACGATTTCGCGYGATGCCGAAAAGCAGCTGGTGCGCGAGCTTTCCGAGGCGCCGCGCTTYGCCACCCAGGTGCTGAAGCTCGACGASCAGATCGAACGCATCGCGCGCGAGCTGTCGCGCTACAAGGACGTGCTCTATCTCGGCCGCGACACCAATTTCCCGCTCGCCATGGAAGGGGCGCTGAAGCTCAAGGAAATCTCCTACATCCACGCCGAGGGCTATGCCGGCGGCGAGCTGAAGCACGGGCCGATCGCGCTGATCGACGAAAACATGCCGGTGATCGTGATCGCACCTTATGACCGCATTTTCGAAAAGACGGTGTCGAACATGCAGGAAGTGGCCGCGCGCGGCGGCAAGATCATTCTCATCACCGACGCCAGGGGCGCCGCCCAGGCGAGCCTCAAGACGATGGAGACGATCATCTTGCCCGAGGTGCCGGAGATCATTGCGCCGATCGTCTACGCGCTGCCGATCCAGATGCTCGCCTATTTCACCGCCGTGTTCATGGGCACCGACGTCGACCAGCCGCGCAATCTGGCGAAGTCGGTGACGGTGGAATAGCTGGATATTGGCCGCTCCGCCGAAGCCGTCCGTTGTTAGTCCAGACGAGACCTTGTAGATTGGACACATGGCGCTCAAACGGATGGATAACGTAGGAATCGTCGTCGAGGACCTCGAAGGAACGATTGATTTCTTTCGCGAACTCGGCCTCGAACTCGAAGGGCGCGCCACGATCGAAGGAGAATGGGYCGGACGTGTCACCGGACTGGGCGACCAGCGCGTCGAGATCGCCATGATGCGCACGCCGGACGRCCACGGCCGGCTCGAGCTCTCCCGCTTCCTCACGCCGCCTGTCATTGCGGATCACCGCAATGCCCCGGTGAACGCCCTAGGCTACCTCCGCGTCATGTTCGCCGTGGACGACATCGATGAGACGCTTGAAAGGGTCCGCAAGCGCGGCGCGCAGCTCGTAGGCGAAGTAGTCCGCTACAAGGATGCGTATCTGCTCTGCTACATTCGCGGGCCTGAAGGGGTTCTCATCGGACTTGCCCAAGAACTCAGCTGAGCGCATTACGAGGACAATGGCGTAGAGCGACCAATGTCCTCGAGTGCGTCTCATAAAGGGTCCTTTAAAAACTTCGCAATTCCAAATCGGCTAGCGGTTCACTAATGTCAGCGTCGCAATCTGCGCTGCGGTGATCCTATGTCCGACGCCTTGAAGACCTCTGGCATTGCCCGGCTCAGGAACTATTTCCTGACTGGCTTCATCGTCTGCGCGCCGCTGGCGATCACCGCCTATATCGCCTGGTCGCTCATCGGCTGGGTCGATTCCTGGGTAAAGCCCTACATTCCCGCTCGCTACAATCCTGACACCTACCTGCCGTTCCCTGTCCCCGGCTTCGGCCTGATCGTGGCGCTGGTGCTGATCACGTTCATCGGCTTCATGACGGCGAACATCGTCGGCCGCGCCATTGTCAATTTCGGCGAGCGGCTGCTCGGCCGCATGCCGCTGGTGCGCGGCATCTACCGCTCGCTGAAGCAGATTTTCGAGACGGTGCTGTCGAACAAGGGCGACATGTTCCGCCAGGTCGGGCTGGTCGAATATCCACGAAAAGGCGTCTGGTCGCTGGTCTTCGTCGCCAGCGAGAAGGAAACCGAGATCAACCAGAAGCTCGACCAGGAGGGCGATCCGCTGATCGCGGTGTTCATGCCCTGCACGCCAAACCCGACCACCGGCTTCCTGATGTATGTGCATAAATCCGAGATCGTGCCGCTCGATATGACGATCGAGGACGGCGCCAAGCTGATCGTTTCGGCCGGCATGGTGGCGCCGGAGGTCAAGGCCAAGCTGGTGACCCTGAACGGCGAGCATATAGAAGGGCCGCTCGCCAACCCTGCGCTGGGCGCTCCTCAGCCGGCGCGCAGCAACCGCACCGCCTCGTCGCGGCCGAACAGGTAGAGCAGCAGTCGGAGCGCCTCGCCGCGCTCGGACTGCAGTTCCGGATCACGCGACAGGATCAGCCTGGCATCGTCGCGGGCGGCTTCGAGCAGGTCGGCATGGAACTCGATGCGCGCCACCTGGAAGCCCGGCGTGCCGGACTGGCGCGTGCCCAGCAGCTCGCCTTCGCCGCGCAGCTTCAGGTCCTCCTCGGCGATGCGGAAGCCGTCCTCGGTCTCGCGCATCACCGACAGYCGTCGCCTTGCTGTCTCGCCGAGCGGGTCCTTGTAAAGCAGCACGCAGGAGGAGGGCCGGTCGCCGCGCCCGACCCGGCCGCGCAACTGGTGTAGCTGCGCAAGGCCGAAGCGCTCGGCATGCTCGATGACCATGATGGTGGCGTCCGGCACGTCGACACCGACCTCGATGACGGTGGTGGCGACAAGAATCCGCGTCTCACCCTGTTTGAAGGCGCGCATCGCCTCATCTTTCTCGGCGCCCTTCATGCGACCGTGAACGAGGCCGATCTGGTCGCCGAAGAGCGGCTTCAGCGAGGCAAAACGATCCTCCGCCGACATCAGCTTGATCTCTTCCGATTCCTCGACCAGGGGGCAGATCCAGTAGATCTTCTGGCCTTCGGCGACGGCATCGCGCATGCGCCCGACCAACTCGTCCAGCCGCTCCAGCGGCAGGGTCACGGTGCGGATCGGCTGCCGGCCTGCCGGCTTCTCGGTCAGCTTCGAGACATCCATGTCGCCGAACGCGGTGAGCACCAGCGTGCGGGGAATGGGTGTCGCCGTCATCACCAGCATGTCGGGCGCGTCGCCCTTGGCGGTGATCGCGAGGCGCTGGTGGACGCCGAAGCGGTGCTGTTCGTCGACGACGGCAAGGACGAGGTCGTGGAAGGTCACTGTTTCCTGGAACAGCGCGTGCGTGCCGACGACGATATCGATGTCGCCATTGGCGAGGCCTTCCAGCGTTTCGGTGCGTTCACGGCCCTTCTCGCGCCCGGTCAGGACGGCGACGCGCAGCCCGGCCTTTTCCGCCAGCGGAGCGATGGTCGCCAGATGCTGGCGTGCCAGGATCTCGGTCGGTGCCATCAGCGCCGCCTGGCCGCCTGCCTCGACMGCGCGGCCCATGGCGAGCAGCGCGACCACCGTCTTGCCGGAGCCGACATCGCCCTGCAGCAGGCGCAGCATGCGCTCGGGATCGGCGAGGTCGGCATTGATCTCGCCGAGCGCAAATTCCTGGCTGGGCGTGAGCTTGTAGGGCAGGGCGGCGCGCAGCCGCTCGACGATACGGCCGTCGCCGACCAGAGGCCGGCCGGAAAGGCGGCGGATTCTGGCCCGCACCAGCGCCAATGACACTTGCCCGGCGAGAAATTCGTCATAGGCCAGGCGCCGCCATGCCGCTCCCTCGACCGCGACGTCGATCGGGTCCTTCGGATTGTGGATGCGGGTGAGCGCATCGCCGAAGGACGGAAAGCTGTAACGGCGCATGAAAGCGCCGTCCTGCCATTCCGGCAGTTCCGGCAAGCGACCGAGCGCCTGGGCAATCGCCCGGCGCAGCACCTTTGCCGACAGGCCGGCGGTGAGCGGATAGACCGGCTCGACCAGCGGCAGCCCCTCGGCCTCGTCGAGCGGCGCGATATGGTCGGGGTGCACCATGGTCGGGCGGCCGTTGAACCATTCCATGCGGCCGGAGATGACGACACGTTCGCCTTCCGGCAGCATCTTCTGCAGATAGGCGGCATGGGCGTGGAAGAAGGTCAGCGCGATCTCGCCGGTATCGTCATGGGCGTAGACCCGGTAAGGCACCGACCTGTTGCCGCGCGGCGGCGGCTGGTGGCGGTCGACCCGCACCTCGAGCGTGACGATCTGGCCTTCAGCCGAGAGCGCAATGCCCGGCCTGTTACGGCGGTCGATCACCGTGTTGGGCAGCAGGAACAAGAGGTCGGCGGCGCGTGCGGGACGATCGCCGAGATCGGCCGGCACAACCTTTTCGATCATGGTCCCGACCTTCTGGCCGACGCCGGCGAGCGAGGTGATCGGGACGAAGAGGGGATCGAGGATGGAAGGGCGCATTGTGTCAGCTTATGTCGCGACGGCGGCAGCGCAAGGCTGACACCGGTCGCTATCCACGCTATATGCGCCGCTTCGAACAGGAATGGCGCGCGATGACCGGAACACAGCGATCAAGCGAGGGACTGGATACTCGCCGCCGCAAGCTCCTGTTCCGCTCGTGGCACCGCGGCATGCGCGAGATGGACCTCATCCTCGGTTCCTTCGCCGATGCCGAGATCGCCGCCTTGACCGGCGACGAAATCGACCAATATGAAATGCTCCTCGAAATCCCCGACACAGAATTCCTGCCGATGATCACCGGTGAACGCCCGGTTCCGCCCGGTATCGATTGCCCGGTACTGCAGAAGATCCTGGCGTCGCGCCGGACCATGACATTTTGAAAAACGCTTCCGCATGAGCCTCATTCCCTCCATCGGACTGCCCAAGGRCCGCGCCGGCCAGTTCATCGTCGACGGCGTTGCCGACGGGTACGAAGCCTTCGCGCTGGTGCAGACGGCACAGGAGATCGCCCCCGACAAGCCGGTGCTGTTCGTGGCGCGCGACGGCCAGCGGCTGCCGGCGATCATCGATGCGCTGGCCTTCGCCGCGCCCGGCCTGCCGGTGCTGGAACTGCCGGCCTGGGACTGCCTGCCCTACGACCGTGTCTCGCCCGGCGCCGATGCCGCCGCGCGACGGCTCGACGCGCTCTCCGCCCTGATTGCGCTGGCAAAGAAGCCGCACCGCGCCGTGATCCTCACGACCGCCAATGCGCTTTTGCAGCGCATACCGCCAGCCGAGCTGATCGAGGCGCAGACTTTCCATGCCAAGCCCGGCAACCAGATCGACATGAACGCGCTGATTGCGCGGCTGGAGAATTCCGGTTTCGAGCGCGTGCCGACGGTGCGCGACGTTGGCGAGTTCGCGGTGCGCGGCGGCATCCTTGATCTGTTCGCGCCAGGCTGGAGCGAGGCGCTCCGCCTCGACTTCTTCGGCGACACGCTGGAATCGATCCGCGTCTTCGACGTGGCGACGCAGCGCACGACCGGGCAGCGCAAGTCGATGTCGCTGCAGGCGATGAGCGAAGTGGCGCTGACGCCGGAGACGATCAGCCGCTTCCGCCGCTCCTATATCGAGGCCTTCGGCGCGCCGTCGCGTGACGACGCGCTCTATGCGGCGGTCAGCGAGGGCCGGCGCTTCGCCGGCATGGAGCACTGGTTGCCCTTCTTCTACGAGCGGCTGGAGACGGTGTTCGACTATCTGCCCGATGCGCCGGTGGTTTTCGACCATCTGGCGCATGAGGCGCTGGCCGAGCGGCACACGCTGATCCTCGATCACTATGAGGCGCGCCGGAAGCAGGCCGACGGCGCGCTGAAGGACGCCGTGCCCTACAAGCCGGTCGCGCCGGACCTGCTTTATCTCTCGCCGGAGAATCTGCGCGCTTCGCTCGGACCGCGCGAAGACATCGACTTCACCGTCTTCGATGCGCCCGATGTCGGAGGCAAGAAAGTCTTCCACGCCGGCTCGCGGCACGGCCGCAGCTTCGCCGAGGAGCGCGCCGATCCCAACAGCAACGTCTTCGATGTCGTGGTGAAGCACATTGCCGACGAGCGTGCCGCGCGCCGCCGCGTCATCGTCGCCGGCTGGACCGAAGGCTCGCTCGACCGGCTCGGCCAGATCCTCGCCGAGCACAATCTCGGCAATCTGAAGCCGGTCGCGACACTTGCCGAGGTCGAAAAGCTGGAGCCGGGGCAAGCGGGGCTGGCCGTGCTGCCGCTCGAGACCGGCTTCGAGACCGATGGTCTGGTGGTCGTCGCCGAGCAGGATATCCTCGGCGACAGGCTGATCCGCCGCACGAAACGCAAAAAGCGCGCTTCCGACTTCATCGCCGAGGCCTCGTCGCTGTCCGCGGGTGACATCGTCGTCCATGCCGACCACGGCATCGGCCGTTTCGTCGGCCTGCGCACTATCGAGGCGGTGGGGGCCCCGCACGATTGCCTCGAAATTCATTATGCCGGCGACGACCGCCTGTTCCTGCCGGTCGAAAACATCGAGCTTCTGTCGCGTTACGGCTCGGATTCTGCCGAGGCGGCGCTCGACAAGCTGGGCGGCGGCGCCTGGCAGGCGCGCAAGGCGCGGCTGAAGCGGCGCCTGCTCGACATGGCCGGACAGCTGATCCGGCTCGCCGCCGAGCGTCAGATGCGGGCCGCTCCCGCCATGGTTCCGGCCGACGGCCTCTATGGCGAGTTTGCCGCGCGCTTTCCCTATGAGGAAACGGACGACCAGCAGACGGCGATCGACGCCGTCATGGACGATCTCGGAGCCGGCAAGCCGATGGACCGGCTGATCTGTGGCGATGTCGGCTTCGGCAAGACGGAGGTGGCGCTGCGCGCCGCCTTCATCGCGGCGATGGAAGGGTTCCAGGTCGCGGTCGTGGTGCCGACGACGCTTCTCGCGCGCCAGCATTTCAAGACCTTCTCGCAGCGCTTCTCGGGCCTTCCGATCCGCGTCGCGCAGGCCTCGCGCCTGGTCGGCTCCAAGGAGCTGGCCGAAACCAAGAAGGGCGTTGCCGAAGGCACGGTTGACATTGTCGTCGGCACGCATGCGCTGCTCGGCAGCTCGATCTCGTTCAAGAATCTCGGCCTGCTGATCATCGACGAGGAGCAGCATTTCGGCGTCAAGCACAAGGAGCGGCTGAAGGAACTCAAGAACGACGTGCATGTGCTGACATTGTCGGCAACGCCGATCCCGCGCACGCTGCAGCTGGCGCTGACCGGCGTGCGCGAACTGTCGCTGATCRCCACGCCGCCCGTCGACCGCATGGCGGTGCGCACGTTCATGTCGCCCTTCGATCCGCTGGTCATACGCGAGACGCTGCTGCGCGAACGCTATCGCGGCGGCCATTCCTTCTATGTCGTGCCGCGCATAAGCGATCTCGCCGAAATCCATGATTTCCTGCAGCAATCCGTGCCCGAGCTGAAAGTGGCGGTCGCCCACGGCCAGATGCCGGCCGGCGAGCTCGACGACATCATGAACGCTTTCTATGACGGCCAGTACGACGTGCTTCTGTCGACGACCATCGTGGAATCCGGCCTCGACATCCCGACCGCCAACACGCTGATCGTCCATCGCGCCGACATGTTCGGCCTTGCCCAGCTCTACCAGCTGCGCGGCCGCGTCGGCCGCTCCAAGGTGCGCGCCTATGCGCTGTTCACGCTGCCGGCCAACCGCAAGCTCACCGACACGGCCGAGCGCCGGCTGAGGGTGCTGCAGTCGCTCGACACGCTTGGCGCCGGCTTCCAGCTCGCCAGCCACGACCTCGACATCAGGGGCGCCGGCAATCTTCTCGGCGAAGAGCAGTCCGGCCACATCAAGGAGGTCGGTTTCGAGCTCTACCAGCAGATGCTGGAGGAAGCGGTGGCCGAGGTGAAGGATTCAGGCGAAGTTCAGGATGGCGGCTGGTCGCCGCAGATCGCGGTCGGCACGGCGGTGATGATTCCGGAAAGCTATGTGCCGGACCTGCAGCTCAGGATGGCGCTCTATCGCCGCCTCGGCGACCTTGAAACGACCGAGGAGATCGATGCCTTCGGCGCCGAGCTGATCGACCGTTTCGGGCCGCTGCCGGAGGAGGTGACGCATCTCCTGAAGATCGTCTTCATCAAGGCGCTCTGCCGCAAGGCCAATGTCGAGAAGCTGGATGCCGGTCCCAAGGGCGTGGTCATCCATTTCCGCAAGCGCGAGTTCCCCAATCCGGTCGGTCTGGTCAAGTTCATCGGCGAGCAGGGCTCGCTGGCCAAGATCAGGGCCGACCACAGCGTCGTCTTCATCCGCGACTGGCCGAACGCCGAGAAGCGCCTGGCGGGCTCGGCCGTGGTGATGACGCAATTGGCGCGCCTGGTCGACAAGGYCGCGTAGGCAGGTCGATATTCAGGTGACGCCGGCCTGCAAACCGCGCTTTCCCGCGCTTCCGGTACTCACGCACGTTCGGCCTGACCTGAATCTCGAACTACCTGGCAGAGGAAGCCATTCGCCACTGCTGAAATTCGTGTCTAGAATAGGAAATCGGCTTCGTGTAAGGAGCCGCGATCCCGATAGAGGGTGGATTGCAGGCGAGGGCGCCTGCTTGTTTGTTTGATGCAATTCCGGACGGAAAGCCGTCTCGCAGTTTTCCTGGAATTGCTCTGAAAGGGCGTTTGGGTGCATCGATGACGAAATGGTCGCCGAATTCGTGGAGAGCAAAGCCGATCAAGCAGGTTCCGGCCTATCCGGACCTTGCGGCGCTGCAGGCCACGGAAGCGCGGCTCGCCACCTACCCGCCGCTGGTTTTTGCCGGTGAGGCGCGCAAGCTGAGGAAGCAGTTGGCGGCGGTTGCTRCCGGTGAGGCGTTCCTGCTCCAGGGTGGCGACTGCGCCGAGAGCTTCGCCGAGCACGGTGCGGACAACATCCGCGACTTCTTCCGCGTCTTCCTGCAGATGTCGGTGGTGCTCACCTTCGCCGGCGCGCAGCCGGTGGTGAAGGTCGGCCGCGTCGCTGGCCAGTTCGCCAAGCCGCGCTCTTCTGACAGCGAGACCAAGGGCGGCGTGACGCTGCCGAGCTATCGCGGCGACATCATCAACGGCATCGAGTTCGACGCCACGTCGCGCGTTCCGGATCCGGCAAGGCAGGAGATGGCGTACCGCCAGTCGGCGGCGACGCTCAATCTGCTGCGTGCCTTCGCGCAGGGCGGCTACGCCAGCCTGGAGAACGTGCATCGCTGGATGCTGGGCTTTGTCGCCGACAGCCCGCAGGGCGAGAAATACGAGTCGCTCGCCAACCGCATCACTGAGACCATGGATTTCATGCGCGCGGTGGGCATCACCTCCGAAACGAATTTCGCGCTGCGCGAGACCGATTTCTACACCAGCCACGAGGCGCTGCTGCTCGGCTATGAGGAGGCGTTGACCCGCGTCGACTCGACCTCGGGCGACTGGTACGCGACCTCGGGCCACATGATCTGGATCGGCGACCGTACCCGCCAGCCCGATCATGCGCATGTCGAATATTGCCGCGGCATCAAGAACCCGCTCGGCCTGAAATGCGGGCCGTCGCTGACGCCGGACGGTCTGCTGGAACTGATCGACCTGCTCAACCCCGAGAACGAGCCCGGCCGGCTGACGCTGATCGCACGCTTCGRCTCCGACAAGGTCGCCGAGCATCTGCCGAAGCTGGTGCGGGCCGTGAAGAAGGAAGGCCGCAGCGTGGTCTGGTCGTCCGACCCGATGCACGGCAACACGATCGAGGCGGCCGGCTATAAGACGCGGCCTTTCGACCGCATCCTCAAGGAAGTGCAGACCTTCTTCGAAGTGCATCGCGCCGAAGGCACGCATCCAGGCGGCATCCATGTCGAGATGACCGGCAAGAACGTCACCGAATGCACGGGCGGCGCGCGCGCGATCACCGCCGAGGACCTGCAGGATCGCTACCACACCCATTGCGATCCGCGCCTTAACGCCGACCAGGCGATCGAACTGGCCTTCCTGGTATCGGACCTCTTGAAGAAGAGTCATCCGGTCCAGCAAAAGCAGGCCGCCAACGCCTGAGGCCGCTTCTCATCTGATTTTTCATCTGATTTTGACAGTTCACGGCGCCGGAGACTCCGGCGCCTTTTTCGTTCGGGGACGGGGCGCTGCGAGGCGCCGTCCGCCAAACCTTACGAAAATTTATGTTTACACGACCATCGCATGACCAAGATTGAGGTGGAGGTGTCGCCGTCGAATTACATGGTCCGACAAGGGCTGGGGATGGYAATGGAAGACGCAACTCAGGAGCACCTGGAACACGCTGAGCATGCCGAGCATGCCGCGCATGAAGGCAGTCCTTTTCTGACCACGGTCTCGGTGACCATAGCGGTGCTGGCCGTCCTGGCCGCAACAGTCGGCAGTTTCGAGTCGCTGGAGAGTGCTGCGGCGATCAACGACAAGAGCGAGGCGGCCTATCTGCAGAACAAGGCCAGCGACCAGTGGAGCTTCTTCGAGGCCAAAAGCATTAAAAAGAACAGCTACGAGATCGCGGCGGCCATGGGGGGACCTACCGCCGATCAGTTCCGGGCCACCGCCAAACGCAATGAAAACGACGGTGTGGAGATACAGGCCAAGGCGACTGAATTCGAAAAGCAGGTCGACGAAAAGCTGCGCGACAGCGACATCCGTGAGCATCGTGACCACGTGCTGACGTTTGCGGTCACCCTGCTGCACATTTCCATCGCCGTCGCGACGCTGTCGATCATTACCCGCGGCAAGCGCTGGCCATGGAAGGGGTCATTACTGCTCGGCGCTCTGGGCATAATCGCGGCGGGCTTCGCCTATGTCTGACAAATGCYGGGATCAGGCCCATGCATGACCATCCGCAAGCTCGAGCCCACTCTGCGCCACCGCACAATTCTACCATGCGCCACGAGCATGCCATCGTTCACCATCGCGCCCTCGACTTCTGGGCTGCGCGCGGCGCGGTCGTCGTCATCATCTGCCTGCAGTTTCTTGTCATCAACAACCTGTCGTTCGGACCGCGCTGGCTCGCGCCCGCCATCGAGGCGGCGCTGCTCGCGCCACTGTCGATTGCGACGGCCTGGACGCAAATGCAGACACAGAAGGCCGTCGACCACGAACATTGGTACGCGATCGGCCGGTTTCGCGTCTTCATCCGCCGCACCGCGCTGGTGATGACCGGCGTCATCAGCGTCATGAACTGCGGGTCGCTGATCCTGCTGGTGCGGGCGCTGCTCGAAGGCCATGCGGGCGCCGGCACGACGCTGCTCGTCGACGCATTGAACATCTGGGTCACCAACGTCATCGTCTTCGCCCTGTGGTTCTGGAGCACCGACCGTGGCGGTCCGCCGACCTGCGGCCTCGTCAAGCGCGCGCATGCCGATTTTCTGTTTCCGCAGATGACGCTTCCCGATCGCGAAACCCGCGAATGGCTGCCCGGCTTCGTTGACTACGTCTTCCTGGCCTTCACCAATGCTACGGCCTTCTCGCCGACCGACACCTTGCCGCTCAGCCAGCGCGCCAAGCTGTTGATGATGGCAGAGGCGATGATCTCACTGCTGACGATCGCGCTCGTGGCAGCGCGTGCCGTCAACATCCTGGCGTAGGGCAGGGCCGTCAGCGCCCGCGCTCCCAACGCATGTTGGCCAGTCGCGGATCGGCAAAGGCAGTGCGTGAGAATTCCACCCTTTTGTCCGGGAATTCGCAGATCGCCTGGACGCCGAACGAGCCGATGCGGATGCGCCAGGTCTGCGGTTCCAGCGGCTTGGCCTTGGCAAAGCCCTTGCATGTCAGGAGCGCGATGTTGGCGCCCTTCGGATCGCGCGCCGAACGGTAGCGGATCGCCTGCATCTCGACCTCGCGGGCGATATCGGCCATGGCCTGACAGGCGGCATAGTCGGTCGGATGCGTCCATGCCTTCTCGTCGCGATCAAGCGGCGGCCGGGTGAGGTCGACAGCCTTCCCGCATTTTATCGAGGCGGTAAAGGCGGTGTATTCGGCCGCGTCATTCGGCCATTGCGTCTGCGGCGATTCTGCGAAGAACAGCAGGCGGTAGAACGCCATTTCCGCCACCGCCGTCAGCACCGTCTCGGCGGCGTAGTAGACGCCTTTGGTCTTGCCGGCGCGTCGGAAGCGCGAGCCATGCGGATAGATCGAGCCGTAGCGGAACGGAGTCGCCAGAAGATAGTGGAGATGGCGGCACTCCAGCGGGATCTGCGGCTTGGTCTCCTCGATAAGGTMCTCCAGCAGGCCCTGCTCGTCGAGCCTGTCGACAAGCTTCAGCGTCGAGACGCGGTGCTGTGCCTCGACCATCCGCCAGTACTTGCCTTCGAGCCTGACGGCCTCAGACGAGAGCGCGTCGGGAGTCCAGATAGGCGATGACATCGACAAGTCCGGCAATCGTCAGGATTTTTTCCAGCGGCGTGCCGTCGAGCGCCGTGTTCGGATTCTTCAGCCATGCCCGGGCGACGGTCTCGTCACCGCCTACGATGGCGTCGAGCGAGCGGAACAGCCGGACGAACAGTACCGCAAGCTCGAACGGCTTGGTGCCGCGCTCGAGCAGGTATTCCTGCTTGCGCATGCGCGAGACCGTCGCCTCCGAGACGCCGATGACCAGAGCGAGCGTCCTGGCGGTGATGTCGAGCAGGTCGGCCGCGCGCAGCGTGGCCTTGGTTATGACGGCATTCTCCGCCGCCGTCGCGGCAGCGACTGGTCGTTGCATGAGCGCACCCTTCATTTCTGTGGAAAATATAGTCCACAAAAGTTCATTTGGAAAGGGATGCGAAGGATGCCGGAATATCAGTCTTTCTTGTAGAGCAGCCAACCCTTGCCGGCGCGTCCGACCATGGTGGAATGCCTGGTGACGCGGTTGCGGCCGCCGACCTTGGAGCGGTAAAGCGCCCGGTCGGCCTTGCTGTAGAGGTCTTCGGGGCCGTCGGCCTGGGAAGCCATGCAGATGCCCATGGAGACGGTCACCGTCCCGTAATTCATGCCGGTCTGGCTGCTGGTGAATGGCGTCTGTTCGATCAGCACGCGGATGCGCTCGGCGATCTCGTAAGTGGCGTCCTCGCTGGCGCCTTCGACGATGAGCGCGAACTCCTCGCCGCCCGTGCGGGCGACGAAACTGCCGGCGCGGACGCTGGATTGCAAGATCTCGGCCACGATCTGGATGATCTTGTCGCCGACCGGATGGCCGTAGCGGTCATTGATATCCTTGAAACGATCGATATCGGCAAGGATCAGCGCGTTGAACAGGATACCGCGGTTGCTGTTGTAGATGCGCGTGATTTCCTTGTCGAAGGCGCGGCGATTCCAGATTTGCGTCAGCGGGTCGGTATCGGCGAGGCGCTTGTATTCTTCCAGCTTCGACTTGACGCTTTCGAGCTCTGCGGTCTTTTCGCTGAGCGTGCCGGAGACGTGGCGGTTGTGGTCCAGCGTCGAGTTGGTRGCAGCCGACATCGCGCCGGCGATCTTTTGCAGCAGGTYCTGTGAAAGCAGGCTTCGATTGCTCAAGCCGCTCGACGTCTCGTCGAGGATACGGCCGTACTTCTCGATATGCGTGCGCTCGCTGCGCAACAGCGCGGCGATATCCTCGAGTTCCTTGGCGACCGTCTCGCGGGCATGCTCGACAATGGCGGGGCCGTGGTGCTGCGGGAAGAAGGCGCGCCCGATGCGGTCGAGATCCTCCTGCGTCGGCCGGTTGCTCAAGGAGACAACAGCGAGGCTGAGCTCGTGGTTGCTGCCGCTGAGCGCTTCGTAGAAGATTTCGTAGTTGCGCGGCAGACCGAGTACGCCGAGCTGGCGCATGGTTGCCACAACGGTGGTGGCGATATCGCTATTCCTGTCGATCRGGACGGCTGCCGGCTGCATTGTTCTGTTTCACTCTACCCCTTCACTGCGACCGGAGACCTGCCACCGCCGAAAGTCGCCCACGCGGGGATTTGAATCAGAAATGCGAATGTGATGACGYGTCCCCAACACGACCATCGCTTGCAGGAACCATAAATGAAGCAGCGCTAAAGTTTCCTTAACGGCCTGCATTTCCTCATTGTTGTTGCTACCAGAGGCTGTACACTGCCACAGGCGCAGCTTTTGCAACGCTTTTGCGACACACCCTTTCGGTGTCGCATTTGCCTGTGCACAGCGCGCGCAAAACTGGAATTCTGTCCGCCTAAGACCGAGGCGAAGGATGTCGAGGGAGGCCGGGATGGACGGAGATCACAATGGATCGTGCTTGTGCGGGGCGGTTCGCTTCAGCACGAAGGGGCCGTTGCGCGGGGTGGTCTATTGCCATTGCTCGCAGTGCCGAAAGCAGAGCGGACATTTCTATGCCGCGACCAATGTTTCAGATGCCGATATCGAGATCGACGGCGCGGAAAACCTCACCTGGTATGAAGCTTCCGCTTTTGCCAAGCGCGGCTTTTGCAAGACATGCGGCTCGCTGCTGTTTTGGAAGCCAAGACACAATGGATATGTATCGGTTCTGGCTGGGTCGTTCAACGAACCGACCAGCCTGCGCGGCGAATGCCACATCTTCGTTGGCGACAAGGGAGACTATTACTCGATCGACGACGGACTGCCGCAGTTCGAAAAATCGACGCCGTCAATCAAGGTCGCGGATGAATGATTTTTGAAGCGGCTGCCTTATTCCCTTGATCCGGCCGTTGCGATATCCCCTGCCGGTGAGTTGGAAAGGGCTGGGCATGCAGCGGCTGTTAGATGCTTTCATCAATTCGGTGCGGGCCTTCCGCAAGCTGGCTGCCCACGAAGAGGCGTTCCAGCAGGAACTGATACTGCTCGCTCTCGCCCTGCCGGCCGGCTGGTTCATTTCGGTGTCCTGGCGCGGCTATGCTTTACTGATCGGCGCGGTTCTCCTGATGATCATGGTCGAAGTGATCAATACGGGCATCGAGGCGGCGTGCGACGCCATTTCCCGCGAATTCCACATCGACATCCAACTTGCCAAGGATTGCGGCTCGCTGGCGGTGCTGATCTCGATCGTGATCGCCGCCGGCGTCTGGGGCATGGCCCTGATCGAACGCATCGTCGGGGCGCCGATCTGATCTTGCCGGCAAGCGAACGCCAGGATCAGCGATCTGACTGATCCTCCCGCTCATCATTGACACGTTCCTTTGCGGCGAAGTGATGGGCGATCAGCCAAGCGAGGATCGCGACGCCGAGGCCGACCGCCAGCCCGACGAGCAGGCGTTCGTGACGGATGAGCGCCTGGCCGACCATGCGCTCCGCACCCAGTCCGAAGACATAGCCGATCGTGCCGAAGAGAGCCGCCCAGACCGCCGATGAAATGGCGTTCAGGATGACGAAGCGCGGGACCGATACGGTCGACAGCCCGGCGGCGATACCGCCGACAAGGCGCATGCCGTAGATGTAGCGGTTCGTCAGCACGTAAATGTTGGGATGGGCGTTGAGCAGCCTATAGGCGTGCCGGAAGCCGGGCCGTTTGCGCAGCCTGACCACATAGGGATGGTCGGCAAAGTTGCGGCCAAGGATGAAGAAGAAAGTGTCGCCGGCGAAGGCGCCGAGGAAGGCCGTCAGGAAAACCTGCCAAGGTACGAAAATCTGCTGATGCGCGAAGAAGCCGCCGAGGATGGCGGCGCTTTCGCCCTCGGCGACGCAGCCCAGGAAGACCGCGATCAGGCCGTACTGCTCGATGAGGCGATGGATGACTTCGTTCATTGCGGCGCGGGCCGTGACGAGAGCTTCTCGTCGATCCGTCTGATCTGCTCGGCCATGCGCAGGATCTCGTCGCGCATACCGATGATCTCGCTGTGGCGCAGCTCATCGAGCTTCTCATGCAGGGCCATGATCTCGATCTCCGCCTTCAGATTGACCTCGTAGTCGTGGGCGGCGTCGATGCGGTCGCGCTCGGTCTGGCGGTTCTGCGACATCATGATCACCGGCGCCTGCAATGCGGCGATCATGGAGAGCACGAGGTTGAGGAAGATGAACGGATAGGGGTCGAACGCGTCGCGCGAGAGCAGCCAGACATTGYCGAAGGTCCAAAGGACCAGGAAAGCGATGAAGCCGAGGATAAACGACCAGGAGCCGCCGATCCGGGCGATGGTGTCGGCAATGCGGTCGCCATAGGTCTGGTGGAAAGCGACGGCCTTGTTGGTGTCCCGGGAAACGGTGGTGCGGTCGAGCGCGCTCTGCAGGACACGGTTCTCCAGGGCCGAGAGGCCGTCGGGCTTCCGCTTCAGCCAACGCTTTGCCAGATCGTCGATCGTCTTGTTCATGGTCCCTCCATCATCCGTCGGGCCTGCTTACTTGTTTCCACGCCATTCCGGGCGGAACCCCGCGGCCTTTCCCGGAATTGCGTATAGAGATTGCTTATACAGGTAGAGGCTGCCGGCCCGGACGGGAAGTGATAGATTGATCTGAACAGGCGAGGGTGGAGATGGCCGATTTCCAGAAAATCCGTGCCCGGGCGGCAAAGCGCAAGGGCGGTGAAGAAGCGCTGGCGTCGCTGCTCGGGCCGATGCCCGATAATACGGCGGTGGCGAAAATCCCCGACGACCGCATCCTCTCCACCATGGCCGAGCGCATCTTTGCCGCCGGCTTCGTCTGGCGCGTCATCGAGCAGAAGTGGCCGGGCTTCGAGGAGGCCTTCCTTGGCTTCGAGCCGAAGCGGCTCCTCTTCCAGCCGGACGATTTCTGGCACGAGCTGGCATCCGACAAGCGCATCGTACGCAACCCGCAAAAGATCAAATCCGTCCGCGACAATGCGGCCTTCGTCGATCGGGTCTCGAAGGAGCATGGCGGCTTCGGCAAGTTCCTGGCCGAATGGCCGGCCGACGACCAGGTCGGGCTCACCGCCTATCTCGGCAAGCACGGCAGCCGGCTTGGCGGCAACACCGGCCAGTATTTGCTGCGCTGGCTGGAATGGGACACTTTCATCGTCTCGGCCGACATGGCGGCGGCGTTGCGCGACGCCGGCCTCGACATCGCCGAAAGCCCGACCTCGAAGCGGGACCTGGACAAGATCCAGGCCCAGCTCAACCAATGGTCGGCCGAAACAGGGCTGCCGCGCCGGCACATCTCGCGCATCCTGGCGATGTCGATCGGCGAGAACCATCCGCCGGAAGCGCTGCGCGCGTATATGGGCGAGGAGGCCTGATCGTATCCCCGGGCACAGCCGATTTGGCACAAGCAATCGGCATTGCCCGAAGAATTCGGCCACGCTAAACCGGCTGCATGACCCACGCACCCGATATCCTGCGCATCGCCGTCGCCCAGCTCAATCCGACTGTCGGCGACGTGGCCGGCAACCTTGCCAAGGCGCGCGAGGCGAGGGCGGATGCGGCCCGCCAGGGCGCCGACCTCGTGCTCTATACCGAGCTCTTCCTCGCCGGCTACCCGCCGGAAGACCTGGTGCTGAAGCCGGCCTTCCTCAGAGCCTGCGAAAAGGCGGCGGAGGACTTTGCCAAAGACACCGCGGACGGCGGCCCAGGCGTCATCATCGGCACGCCGCTGAAGCGCAAGACGGGAACGCATAATTCGATCGTCTTCGCCGACGGCGGCAAGATCATCGCGGAACGCTACAAGCTCGACCTGCCGAACTATGGCGAGTTCGACGAGAAACGCGTCTTCCAGGCGGGACCCGAACTGCAAGGGCCGGTCAATTTCCGTGGCGTACGGCTCGGCATTCCGATCTGCGAGGATATCTGGGGCGACATCGCCGTCTGCGAGACGCTGGCCGAAAGCGGCGCCGAGATCCTCTTGGTGCCGAACGGTTCGCCGTACTACCGCGCCAAGGTCGATGTGCGTCACCAGGTGGTCATAAGGCAGGTCATCGAATGCGGCCTGCCGATGATCTACGCCAACCAACTCGGCGGCCAGGACGAGCTGATCTTTGACGGTGCTTCGTTCGCGATCGGBGCCGACAAGCGGCTGGCCTTCCAGATGAGCCAGTTCGAGGAAGCGGTCGACGTCACCACCTGGAGGCGAAAGGGCGAGAGCTGGGTCTGCTCGGAAGGGCCGATGTCGAAGATCCCCGAACGGGAAGAGGCTGACTACCGCGCCTGCATGCTCGGCCTGCGCGACTACGTMAACAAGAACGGCTTCAAGAACGTAGTGCTCGGCCTTTCCGGCGGCATCGACYCCGCGATCTGTGCGGCGCTCGCCGTCGACGCGCTCGGCGAGGAGCGGCTCCGCACCGTCATGATGCCCTATCGCTACACGTCGAAGGACTCGCTGAAGGATGCCGAGGACTGCGCGCGTGCGCTCGGCTGCCGCTACGACATCGTGCCGATCTCCGAGCCGGTCGAAGGCTTCAAGCATGCGCTCACCCAGCTTTTCGACGGCACGCAGGAGGGCATCACCGAGGAGAACCTGCAGAGCCGGGCGCGCGGCACGATCCTGATGGCGATCTCCAACAAATTCGGCTCTATGGTCGTCACGACCGGCAACAAGAGCGAGATGTCGGTGGGCTACGCCACGCTCTATGGCGACATGAACGGCGGCTTCAATCCGATCAAGGACCTCTACAAGATGCAGGTCTATGCGCTGGCGCGCTGGCGCAACGAGCATGTGCCGCCGGGCGCGCTCGGCCCGTCGGGCGAAGTGATCCCGAAGAACATCATCGACAAGGCGCCGTCGGCGGAACTGCGCGAAAACCAGACCGACCAGGATTCGCTGCCGCCCTATCCGGCACTGGACGACATTCTGGAGTGCCTGGTCGAGAACGAGATGGGCGTCGACGAGATCGTCGCGCGCGGGCATGACCGGGAGACGGTGAGCCGCGTCGAGCACCTGCTCTACATCGCCGAATACAAGCGCCGGCAGGCCGCGCCCGGCGTGAAGATCACCAAGAAGAATTTCGGCCGCGACCGCCGCTACCCGATCACCAACCGGTTCCGGGATCGCGGCTAGCGAACCCAACATACGGCTGGAGTGCACGCCTGCGGCTCCCGCCACAACCGGCCGTTGTTGCAAAATAGTCCCAGTGGTTGGACCAGATGCCGTTTTGACGACTGCTCGGCTTGGCGCCAACCGAAGCATCCCTATAAGAGCCCTTCCGCGATTCCCCTCTGGGAGGACCGTATGGCAGGATTCGACATCGTCACGCGAGGCCGCGAAGCTTAGCTCCGCACTGGCTGCCCGAAGCCTCTTCGGAAAGCCGGACGCAGAACAGGCTTTCGCTGCCGGTCGCCGCCCGCGGGCGGGCGTCCAACCATACCAAACCTCCGCATTCCCAGGCGCCCATCGCGCCGACGCGGATTTTCCAATTTGACTTTGCCGGGACCGGGCCTGTCTGCGCCCGGATGACATTATGACTCGTTTCAAGATCGATCTGCGCGCGAGCGCCTTTCGCAGCGTGCTCGGCTTCACGTTCGGCCATTGGAGCCGCCAGCCGTGGCGGCTGTCGCTCATCATGGGCGCATTCCTGCTCTCGACGCTCGCCGACGTGCTGACGCCGCTCTATTCCGGGCGGCTGGTCGATGCCGTCGCCAGCAGCGCCGGCGCCGACGAGGTCGCGTGGCACGCAGCAATGACGGCATTCTCCGTCCTGATGGCGCTGGCGCTTGCCGGCGTGGTGCTGCGCAACGCCGCTTTCATCGGGATCGTCGAGCTCACGCTCAAAATGATGTCGGACATCGCAGCCGACGCCTTCCACCGGGTGCAGCGCTTCTCGACGGACTGGCACGCCAACAGCTTTGCCGGATCGACGGTGCGCAAGATCACGCGCGGCATGTGGGCGCTCGACCTGCTCAACGACACGATCCTGATAGCGCTGCTGCCGTCGGTCGTCATGCTGGTCGGCTCGACGCTGCTGCTCGGCTGGTTCTGGCCGATGATGGGACTGGCGGTCGCCACCGGCTCGCTGCTGTTCATCGCAGGCACGACCATGCTGTCGCTCGGCTATGTCRCTCCGGCGGCGCGGCTCGCCAACAGCTGGGACACCCGCCTCGGCGGCGCGCTGGCCGACGCTGTGAGCTGCAACGCGGTGGTCAAGGGCTTTGGCGCCGAAGTCCGCGAGGAGGCGCGTCTTGCCCGCGTCGTCGCCAAATGGCGCCTGCGCACCGGCCGCACCTGGGTGCGCGGCACGGTCAACGGCACCACGCAGAGCACCATGCTGATGCTGCTGAGGGCCGCCGTCATCGGTCTCGCCCTCATGCTGTGGTCATGGGGCCAGGCGAGCGCCGGCGATGTCGCCTTCGTGCTGACGTCGTTCTTCGTCCTGCAAGGCTATTTGCGCGACATCGGCACGCATATCCGCAACCTGCAGCGCTCGATCAACGACATGGAGGAACTGGTCGACTTCCAGTCCGAGCCGCTCGGCATCGAGGACCGGCCTGGTGCTGCGCCGATCCGGATCACCGACGGCCGCATCATGTTCGACAAGGTGACGTTCCATTACGGCAATCACCGGCTGCCGCTCTATCGCGACTTCTCGGCCGCGATCGCCGCGGGCGAGCGCATCGGACTGGTCGGCCATTCGGGATCGGGCAAGACGACCTTCGTCAAGCTGATCCAGCGCCTCTATGACGTTAATGGGGGCCGGATCCTGATCGACGGCCAGGACATCTCACAGGTTGGGCAGGCATCGCTGCGCAGCCAGATCGCCATCGTGCAGCAGGAGCCGATCCTGTTCCACCGGTCGCTGGCCGAGAACATCGCCTATGCCAGGCCGGGAGCCACGCAGGCCGAGATAGAACATGCGGCGAAGCTCGCCAGCGCGCACGACTTCATCGTCAACCTGCCCAAGGGCTACGGAACCCTGGTCGGCGAGCGCGGCGTGAAACTGTCGGGCGGCGAGCGCCAGCGCGTGGCAATCGCGCGCGCCTTCCTTGCCGATGCGCRCATCCTGATCCTCGACGAGGCGACATCGAGCCTCGATTCGGAATCGGAGGTGCTTATCCAGAAGGCGATGGAGCGGCTGATGGTCGGACGCACAACATTGGTCATCGCACACCGGCTCTCGACCGTGYGGGCGCTCGACCGGCTGTTGGTCTTCGACCGCGGCCGCATCATCGAGGAGGGCTCGCATGACGAATTGATCCGCCTGAATGGCGGCGTCTATCGGCGCCTGTTCGAGCGCCAGGCGCTCGAACTGACCAAGGGACTCGTCATGTAGAAAGGTCGGCATCCGGCTTCGGCCGGATGCCTCTTGCCTTCACAAGCCGGCCGTCAGCCGTAATGCAGCTTGGGCTTGGGCTCAGTGCCGGTAAACTTCACGCCGACGCGGTCGCTGCGGCGCCAGCAGACTTCGGCCCGATAGGCCACGCCATCGACCGGCACATAGAGCAGGAAACGATCGGGAACGCGCGATTCYGGCGCCACTTTCAGTTCGGCGCCTCCAGCGTGTTGATTCCGCAACGTGCAGCGCACCTCGGAGTTCTGGATGCTGGTGATGATCGTGCCGCCTTTGAGCACGCGCTGGCGGTGCTCGCGCCGGCTTTCGCCCGACTGCTCTTCGAGTGGTTGTGCGGTATTGGTCATTGATCAACGTCGTTGGCCGAATCGGCATTTCGCAGCAACCAAACCATCGATATCCCCGCACGGCAATGCGGGGACTGCCCATCAGGCTGCATATTTAATTATATATCGGCGACTTAGGCGAATCTATGCGGATCGGCGCAGAAATAGGCGATGATCTGGCAAAGATCGGGCTCGTTCACCATGCGAACGGCCTCGGCGGAGCCGACCCATTTGCGTGTGCGTGCACGCTTCTCCTTCCACCGGTCGGCAACGCGGTCGACCCTGAGCGGAAACACCAGGACTTCACAAGGCACCTCCTCGCCGGATGCGAGCACCTTGCCGTAGAAATACCGGCCGGCCTCGAGATGGGAGACGGCGCCGTGCAACCCTGCTTCTTCGCCCGCTTCCCGGGCGGCCGCCTCGCAAAGCGGCTCTCTGGCCTCCGGCCATCCTTTGGGCAGAATCCAGCGTCCCGTGTCGCGGCTGGTGATCAGCATGATCTCGACGCCGCGCTCCGTCTCGCGCCAGGGCAGGGCGGCGACCTGCAGGCGACAGGGCGCCGTGCCGAAGAGCCGCCGGACCCTTTCGGCCATGTGGTTGTGCGTTGCCGGCCTCGTCAACATCGAAGAAGCTGCCTCAGCCCCAGAATCGTTTGCCAACTCAAGAATCTTACGGCGGATTATTAGCTTTAAAAGTAAAAAACTTCACTCGACTGGGAAAATTCCACCAGAAAAAGTCGATGTGACAAAGTAATTGTGCTCACAAGGCGCCATTCCGGGGCATGAGCCTGCCTTCGAACCCGGGCTCCTTGGAAAATACGGTCCGCTCAGCCGGCGTGATCGTCGGCGATCGGCTTCTGGTAAGTGAAGCCCATATCCCACGGGAAGTAGATCCAGGTGTCCTGGCTGACCTCGGTGACGAATGTATCGACCAGCGGCCGGCCTTTCGGCTTGGCGTAGACGGTCGCGAAATGCGCTTTCGGCATCATGGCGCGCACGATACCCGCCGTCTTGCCGGTGTCGGTCAGGTCGTCGATGATGAGGACGCCGGCGCCTTCCTCGGCGAGAAGCGAGGGTGAGATTTCCTTCAGCACCTGCAGCTGACCCTGGCTCGTGTAGTCGTGGTAGGAGGCGACGCAAACCGTCTCGATGACGCGGATGCCAAGCTCGCGCGAGATGATAGCGGCGGGCACAAGGCCGCCCCTGGTGATGCAGACGATCGCCTTCCACTGGCCTTTGGCGGTGCCGGAGAGCCGCCAGGCGAGCGCGCGGGCGTCGCGGTGGAACTGGTCCCATGAGACAGGGAAGGCTTTTTCGGGAAGGGACATGGCTCGCGCACTCCGCAGGCGCGCCGTAGCGCGCAAATACAATGGAATGCAGGCGGAATTAGCCGGAAAGCGCCAGCCTTGGCAAGGTGGCAGCGGGCGATGGCTGTGGACTTAAAGCGCGTCGCGCTGAAACGCGTTCAAGCGCAGCGCTATTAAGATCTTGTTTGATGCACGTCTTTGTCCCGAAACCGGTTCCCACTTTCGGGAGACATGCTTATCTCGACAGGAAAGCGGCTATGTTTGCCGTGCGCAGCACGGTGCGGGTAACGCCTCCGAACAGAAGCTGGCGCAGCCAGGAGTGGCTGTAGGCGCCGAGCACCAGAAGATCGGCGCCGGATTCGGCGATCCTCTCCTGGATGATGTCGTCGATCGAGGCTCCGCCCGATTTCTGCACCGAAACGCTGACATTGGCGCCGTGGCGGGACATGGCCGCCGCGATCTCGGCACCCGCCGCCTCGGGAGCCTCGTCCAGCGTCTCCGGCGGATCGATGACGAGGATATCCGTCTTGTCCGCTTCGCTGATGAAGGGCAGGGCGTCGAAGGCGGCGCGCGCGGCCTCCCTGCTGCCGTTCCAGGCAAGCAGCACGCGCCTGAAGGTTGTGACGCGCGGCCCCGCATGCGGCACGACCAACACTGGCCGGCCCGCGTCGTAGACCAGCGTGTCGACGTCGGCGCCCGGATCGCCTCCGGTTTCGCGCTGCGCGGCGATAATCAGATCCRCCGCCCGCACGTTCGATATGCCGGTCAGCGCGCTGTCGCCGGAGAAGCTTTCCAGGCTGCGCCATTCGTAGGACAGGCCGGAATCCTCGATGCGGCTGAGAAAGACCGCCCGCAGCTTGCCGGCGCGCTCCTTGTTCATCTCGGCCGAGACCTGCAGGAATTCCGTATCGGGGAAACCAGTGGCCGAGGTATAGGGGACCGGAAGCGCCTCCGCATGGATGCCGATGAGATGGCTCTCGAACCGCTCGGCAAGCGGAATGGCGCAATCGAGCACGCGCTCGGCGTCCTGTTCGTTCTGGAGAATGGCGACGATTGTCTTGAAGCGCATGACATCCTCAAAAGAAGTGTCGGCGCGACATCATGCGCCTCCGGCCCTCAATTGCCAACGCGYGCGTGCCTTTCCGCGCGTTGCATCCCGGCAAGAAAACGCCAGCGCATCCTGCTTGGTTCCGGTTGGCCGGGAGCTTCGCCGCYGGGCGGTCAGCTCGCGGCCGACAGGCCCGCCACCATCGCTTCCACGTCCCTGCGCGCGGCCTCGAGAGCCTCTCCGCTGYGGGCGCGGACCACGAGTTCGGTCCAGAACTTGCCGTCGCCATATTTCGGATAGGAGCCGATGATTGTGTCGGGATGCGCCTTCTGGATGTCGGCCAGCGGCCCGCCGATCAAGCCTTCGCCGAACGGGCAATGCACGGTGGCCGACAACATCTTGGCGCCCGTCCTCAGTGTCGGCACGACATTGTCGAGCATCGCCTGGAAGATCGACGGCACGCCCGCCATCACGTGAACATTGCCGATGCGGAAGCCGGGCGCCATCGATACCGGATTGTCGATGTGGTCGGCGCCGCGCGGCATCCGCGCCATGCGTTTGCGCGCCTCGGTGAATTCGATGCCGCGCTGGGCATAGCTTGCCTGGAGCATGGCATAGGCCTTGGCGTCGTATTCGCAGGGCACGCCGAAGGCCCTGGCGACGGAATCGGCGGTGATGTCGTCATGCGTCGGGCCGATGCCGCCCGTCGTGAAGAGGTAGGTGTAGCGGGCGCGCAGGGCATTCACCGCGGCGACGATCTCGTCCTCCTCGTCGGGGACAATGCGCACTTCCTTAAGGTCGATGCCGATCACGGTCATGATATCGGCGAGATGGCCGATGTTCTTGTCTTTGGTGCGGCCGGAGAGAATCTCGTCGCCGATGACGAGCATGGCGGCGGTGACGATTTCAGGCATGGCTCACTCCGGCAACAAGGCCGCCTGAAATAGCGCGGCGGGCAGCCCGCCGCAATCAGCAAGCGTATGGGCTCTTGTGGCAGAGACCGTTGCAGGCAAGGTGCGCCGGTCCGGATGTGCCGGCGGGGCGGTCGACGCTAAGGTTGGGCTTCGTCGGTCGCGGCGCCGGCATGACGCCTCGGCATTAATCCGAGACTGTGGTCGTCAGTCCGAGACTTCGGTCTGGGGTCGGTCGCGGCCGTCGGCCAGTTCGTCGTGCCAGACACCTTCGGAATCCTCATACTGGATGCCGTCGGTGGTGCCGGCCACCTGCTGCTCGGCCGACGCAATTTCGGCGGCGCGCAACGCGTCCTGATGCGTGGGAAATGTTTCTGAGTAAGTCGAGCCGACCTTGTAGGCCCAACCGCCGTCATGCTCGACGATCTTGTAAGTCAGTTTCGCCATGGAATCCTCCGGTCGARAAACCACTGCTTGCTCAATGCAGTTGTTCGTCAGGCAACCTGTCTTCGGGAACCAGCACTTCGGATTCCTCGGCTGCCTCGATCAATGCGCGGCGTGCATCCGCCGTCGAACGATAACCTTCCAGCGCCTTGAGGCAAGTGTCGAGAGCATCACGATGCCGCTGACCGCGATTGAGCGGCCATACCGTCATCAGGCACTCGGCGGCTTCGCAGGTGCTGCGGATGTGGCGATATTTGCCGACATGGCCGAGCTCGACCACCACCGGCTTTTCAAATGGCTTGCTGTCTGTCATGGCGCGCCAACGCAAAACGGCCGATTTGGTTGCAATCGTGGCGGGACCCCTGCGCCCAAAGGTCTCAGCCCCTGCGTCGGGCCAACCGGTTCAGCTTTTCAACGGGGCGCCGATCTCGTCCGCGTGTTGATTTTGCGCATTCAAGGCGCTTCGCACTGTCCTGGAATTGCACTCTTGTTATCGCAATTCCGGACGGGAAACCGCTTCGCACTTTTCCTGCAATTGCTCCGGAAACTCAGCCGGCCGCCTTCATCCAGTGCTGCATCGTCGTCACCGAGCGCGCCAGCTGCGGCGCCGGGCGGATTTGCTCGCCAAACGTCGCCGCCGCGCGCCAGCCCCAGCGCGGATCGGCGAGGAATGCGCGCGCCAGCGCGACCATGTCGGCACGCCCGTCGGCGACGATCGCTTCGGCCTGTTTGGGATCATCGATCAGTCCCACCGCGCGGGTCGGGATGCCGGCGCCCTTGCGCACGGCCTCCGCCAGATGCACCTGATAGCCGGGACCGCCGGGCAGCTTCTGCAATGGCGAATTGCCGCCGCTGGAGCAGCAGAGATAAGCGACGCCCTCCGCCTTCAGCGCGTTGGCCACCTCGATCGCATCTTCGACGTCGAAGCCGCCGTCTACCCATTCCTTCACCGAAAGGCGCGCGCCAAGCATCAGGTTCGGAACAGCTGTCTTTACCGCCCTGACGATCTCGATAAGGAAGCGCATGCGGTTCTCCAGCGATCCGCCCCAGCGGTCGGCGCGCTGGTTGGAAAGCGGCGAAAGGAACTGAAAGATCAGATAGCCGTGCGCGGCGTGCAGCTCGATGAAGTCGAAGCCGGCGCGCTCCGCCCGCTTGGCCGCGTCGGCGAAGCGTTGGATGACCTGCTGGATCTCGTCCTCCTCCAGGGCGTGGGGCACTTGCCAGCCCGTGTCGTAGGCGATCGCCGAGGCCGATACGATCGGCCAGGGATCCTGGTCCGGCTCCAGCGGCCCGCCGCCTTCCCATGGGCGCCGGCAAGAGGCCTTGCGCCCGGCATGGGCGAGCTGGACGCCGAATTGGGTACCGGGCGCGGCGACGCGCCTGGCGGCATCGAGCGTGCGCTTGGCCGCCGCCTCATTGTCGTCGGAGTAAAGGCCAAGGCAGCCATGCGAGATGCGGCCGCGCCGCTCGACGTCGGTCATCTCGACGGTCACCATGCCGGCGCCGGACAAGGCCAGGTTCATCCAGTGGTAAAGATGCCAGTCGCTGGCGGAGCCGTCCTTCGCAGAATACTGGCACATCGGCGCTACCGCTATGCGGTTTGGGAAGGTGAGGTCGCCGAGGGTGATCGGCTGGAAAAGCGATGAGGTCATGAAGCGGGCTCCTGGGAGATATCGCTATCTAGGAAGTTGCGGCAGTTCGCGCCAGACGCGAGCCGGTGAAAGTCTTGCTGGACCAGACGGTTCCCGGATTGTGCCGGTGCCGGTTCGTCGCTAACCGTTGCTACCGTCGGCAAGGAGTTCGCCATGGAAGATCGTGTCCGCATCCGCTCTGAAGAAGTTCTGTCCGATGACTGGGCTGTGCTGAAGAAGACAGTATTCGACTATCGCCGCCGCGACGGGCGCTGGGAGACGCAGATCCGCCAGACCTATGACCGCGGCGACGGCGCGGTGATCCTGCCCTTCGATCCGGAGCGTTCGACGGTGCTTCTGGTGCGGCAGTTCCGCTATCCGGCCTATGTCAGCGGCCATCGCGAGCCGCTGATCGAGGCCTGCGCCGGCCTGCTTGATGAAAATGATCCCGAAACCTGCATCCGCAAGGAAGCGGAAGAGGAACTCGGCTATCGGCTCAAGGACGTGGAGCGGCTGTTCACGCCGTTCATGAGTCCCGGCAGCGTGACGGAACGACTCTGGTTCTTCGTTGCGCGCTATTCGCCGGCCGACCGCATCTCCGACGGCGGCGGAGCGCCGGAGGAGGGCGAGGACATCGAAGTTCTGGAGATGTCACTCGACGACGCGCTCGCCGCGATTGCCGACGGCCGCATCGTCGACGCCAAGACCATCATCCTGATCCAGCACCTGAAGTTGAACCCGATCGTCGCATGAAGGGCCGTGAACCTTACGCTTGAAGGGCGGCTTCGCCACAATATCATGGCTTGACGGTTCATGTCTGGCATCTGAAAAGGGCTCGCCTGCGGACGTGGCGGAATTGGTAGACGCAAGGGACTTAAAATCCCTCGATCTCTGATCGTACGGGTTCGATTCCCGTCGTCCGCACCAGCAACGACGATGTTCGACTGTGCAAAAGCACGACAATTCAAAATGCCGCCGCGGCGATTTCGGCCCGATTCCGAAGAGTTCAAAAAGGCCAGTGCGGCGACGATCGGCCGGCTTATCGCCTTAGCCGCAGGGATGGCCCGGGATAGTGGCGCGATCACGGAATTTCGGATTCCAAACGCCGCGCTAGGGTCGCCCTCGCGGTGGACTTGATCCGCCGAGGCCGGCGTCTTTCAGGTTCCCCTACCCATTCCCCCGCCCCCTGCGGGCGCCGGCCACTCCAATTGCGCTGCTCTCCCGCAGTTCAAAATTTGTAGCTGAAGTTCACGCCTAGCGTGTGCAGCTTCAGGTCCTGGTCGCGGTCGGAGAAGCCGTCCGGGGCGTCGAAATGTTCCTTGCCGAAATCGTAGTAGCGGTACTGCGCGCCGACGACGACATTGTTGGTGAGCGCATAATCGACGCCGGCGCCGATCGTCCAGCCGGCGTCCGTGCGTGTCTTGGCGAAGCTGGCGCCGGCGTTCTGCGAGGTTTCGATACCGGCAAAGGCGACGCCGCCGACGCCGTAGATCAGCCAGCGATCGACCGAGAACCCGGCCTCGGCATTGACCGATCCCAGCCATTTGACGTCAGTGCCGACGGAATTTGCGGGTGCGAGCAGGGCCGAACCGTCGATCGAGGAATAGCTGAGCTCGGCCCGCGCACCGATTACTGCCTGGTTGAACTGCCAGAGACCGGCGACATGGCCACCGACAAAGCCGCCATCGAGATCCGGCGAAGCGGCGAACGGCGCGCCTTCCGTGCCGGAAATGTCGGAGCGGCCCCAGCCATAGCCGGCCTGAAGACCGGCGTAGTAGCCTGTCCAGTCGAAACCGGGCGCAGTCATGGGTAGGTCCGCGCCTAAGTCCGCTGCCAGGGCCGACCCGGACAGCAGGGCAAAAAAGCCGGCACTGGCAAGTGTCAGCCGACGCATCGAGCGCTCCGAAATGGCGGTTCCGAAAGTCT
The DNA here is from genome assembly GCF_001854785.1 of Mesorhizobium sp. ORS 3428. Lineage (GTDB taxonomy): Bacteria > Pseudomonadota > Alphaproteobacteria > Rhizobiales > Rhizobiaceae > Mesorhizobium. The sequence continues at coordinate 34,488 of NZ_MDFL01000133.1, read as the reverse complement.
CCTCGGCGCAACCTAACCTTATTCACAGCAAAACGGTATTGCGTTTCTGCAACAGTGGTTTACGTCGGTGGATTGCGGACGCGGTCTTCCAGATCGCGCTGCCTTTCTTCCTTCGAGGCAAGCCGGCTGAAGGCATATTCGGCAAGAATAGAGCCGGCGACGAGGATCAGGACTGGCGCGACCCAAGTCCAGAAGGAATGCAAGGCGAAAAAGGCCAGACCCGCGAGAGCGGCCGACAGCGCGAAAATTGCCAACCTGATCTTCTGTGCCATCTCTTGCCAATCCGACCGATCAGGAAGCCGGCATCGGCCGGCTTCAATTCCGGGTTATTTGGCGTCAATGAAATCCAGCACCGCCTTACTGTATTCGTCCGGCGCCTGCAGCATCGCGAAATGGCTGGCGTTGGGAAGGATGATCAGCTTCGCGCCGGGAATGGCGGAGGCCATGTATTCGGTGTGCGCGCGCTTGATCGCCTCGTCATGGTCGCCTGCGACGATGGCGGTCGGCGTCGTGATCTTGCCCAACTGTTCCTTCGTCCAGGCCGGTTGCGACTCCCACATGTGGCTGATCTGCGCGACGAAGGCGTCATACTGGTCCGGCGTCTTGGACAGTCTCTTGTAGTCGCGTCCGGAGCGATCGATGTAGGCGGCAAAGGTCTTGTTGGTCAGGACGCCCGGGTCCACCCCATCGGTGGTGACATTTGCGGCTTGCGCAAAAAGCCGCGTCAGGCGCTCCGGATGATGGAGTGCAATGTCGATACCGATGATGCCGCCATCGCTCCAGCCGACAAGGGCGGTCCTGTCTATCTTGAGATAATCCAGCAGCGCCAGGTAATCCGAAGCCATCAGATCGTAGCCATAGGGCTCATCGGTCCGCGTCGAGCGACCATGGCCGCGGCTATCGGCGACGACCACCTTGTGGGTCTTGGAGAGGGTGGCCACTTGGCTCGCCCAGATATCGGCATGGCCGAGACCRCCATGGATTAGCAGCACCGGGTCGCCCTTGCCGAAAACGRCGTAATACATCTGGATGCCGTTGACCGGCGCATAGCCGCTTTGCTCAGGCTTCGGCATCGGTGCAGGCTCCGGCAGCGTCTGCCACCGTTCCTCGGCGGTGGCGAGCGCGGTCGATGCGACGAACAGGATGACGGTAGCGAACGCTTTCCAGAGACGGGTCATTTTCCCTCCGACGGTTCCCTTCGAGCTCAGAATCGCCTTCTGCCTGGAATAGTCAACAAGCCCGGCGTTTCGCCGATGATCGGCAGGCGAAGGGCTCTGGCTCAGCACGCCGACATTTGCGAGACTGGACGCAACAGAGGACGCAGCAAATGACCAATATGGAACCCGCAAGCGGTGCAAACCCGAGGTCCTGGACCGAGGTGGCGACGCATCTGGTCGACGTCGCGATGGGGCGCAAGCCGGCCGACCTCGTGATCCGCAACGGACGCTGGGTGAATGTCCATTCGGGCGAGATCATTCCCGGCACGGATATTGCTATCGCTGCCGGCCGTTTCGCCTATTGCGGGCCCAATGCAGACCACGCGATCGGGCTGGGGACCAAGGTGGTCGATGCCGGCGGCCGCTATCTGGTGCCTGGGCTGTGCGATGCGCACATGCATGTCGAGAGCGGCATGGTGACGGTGACGGAATTCTGCCGCGCGGTGATCCCGCACGGCACCACCTCGATGTTCATCGACCCGCATGAGATCGCCAATGTCCTGGGCCTGCCGGGCGTTCGGCTGATGCATGACGAGGCGGTGGCGATGCCGATCAACGTGCATGTGCAGATGCCGTCCTGCGTGCCTTCGGCGCCGGGCCTGGAACATGCCGGCGCGGAACTTACGGTCGCCGACGTTGCCGAGGCGATGACCTGGGAGAACATCATCGGCCTTGGCGAGGTAATGAATTTTCCGGGCGTCGCCGCCAATGATCCGGTGATGTCGGGAGAGATCGCCGCGACGGTCAAGGCCGGCAAGACGGTCGGCGGCCATTATGCCTCGCGCGATCTCGGCCTGCCCTTCCACGGCTATGCCGCGGGCGGCGCAGAGGACGACCATGAAGGCACGCGCGCTGAGGACGCGATCGCCCGGGTGCGCCAGGGCATGAAGGCGATGCTGAGGCTGGGTTCGGCCTGGTATGACGTCGCGGCACAGATCAAGGCGGTGACCGAGGGCGGCATCGACCCGCGCAACTTCATCCTGTGCACCGACGACAGCCATTCCGGCACGCTGGTGCATGAGGGGCATATGGACCGCGTGGTGCGGCACGCCATCAGCCAGGGCCTGAAGCCGGTGACCGCGATCCAGATGGCGACGCTCAACACCGCCCAGCATTTCAGGCTGGAGCGCGAGATCGGCTCGATCGCGCCGGGCCGRCTGGCCGACCTTTTGATCGTCTCCGATCTCGCCCAGATGGCAATAGACGAGGTCTATGGGCGCGGCGTCCGGCTGGCGAAGGCCGGCAAACTCGAGATCGACATTCCGGCGTACGACTATCCGCAGACAGCCAAGAACACGGTCAAGCTCGGCAAGAGGCTCAAGGCCGCGGACTTCGACCTCACGGCGCCGCAGGGCGCCAACGAGGTTCGAGCGCGCGTCATCGGCGTGATCGAGAACCAGGCGCCGACGCGGGCACTTGAAGCCGACCTGCCGGTCGAGGACGGGCTGGTCGGCATGGATCGCCGCAACGACATCTGCCAGATCGCCCTGGTGGAGCGCCACAGGGGCACGGGCGGCGTCACCAACGCCTTCGTGTCCGGGTTCGGCTATGTGGAGGACTGCGCGATGGCCTCGAGCGTGGCGCATGACGCGCATCACATCATCGTCGTCGGCACCAATAAGGAAGACATGGCGCTCGCCGTCAATCGGCTGAGCGAGGTCGGCGGCGGCGTCGTGCTCTACTCGAAGGGCAAGGAACTGGCGCTGGTCGAAATGCCGATCGCCGGGCTGATGTCGGATGAGCGCGCCGAGATCGTCGCCGCCAAGGCCGAGCAACTGACGGAAGCCATGCGCAAGATGGGCTGCTCGCTCAACAACGCCTACATGCAGCATTCGCTGCTGGCGCTGGTGGTCATTCCTGAACTCAGGATTTCGGACGTCGGCCTGGTCGACGTGACGACGTTCCGGAAGGTCGACCTGTTTGTTTGAAGCGCTGCCGRCTAGCCGCCGGTGGCGATGGTCAGCACTTTGAACGGCGTGGTGATGACCACCTCGGCGACGGACCCGACCGCCTTRCCGAGACCCTGGCCGATATTGTTGAGCTGCGCCGGATCGGGCTCATCGGAGGCCAGGCCGGCCGGCGTGCGCAGCCGGTTGCCAAGCAGTTGCACCAGGATCGGATTGTCGGCGAACTTGGCGTGATTCAACCGGTCGGCGCCTTTGGTTTGAGTGAGGTCGACGACCGTCACGCCATAGTTGGCGAGATCGGCAGCGTTGCCGTAGTCGCCGACGCGCGGCTTGTCGCCGGAAATGAAGCTGGACAGCTTGAGCGCCCGGTCGTCGCCGGACAGCAGGATGGCAAACGGCTTGTCGGGCTTGCCATAACGGATCATCTGCTTCTTGAAGACGTCGACATCGATGTCGGGCGAGGCAAGGATGACATAGCCGAGCTTGCCGCCCAGATCGCGGTCGCCGGTGATGGCGAGCTGCCGCAAGGCCTCCATCGTCAGCCAGGTTCCCATCGAATGGGCAATGATGTCGATGCTTTTGGCCCGCGTCCTGGCAAGCATCCTCAGCGTCGCTTCAAGGTCGTCGCGCGCGGCAGTGGAACTGTCCTTGTCATAGATGTAGCCGGTCGTCTTGCCGCTCGATGCCCATGAGAACAGCACAGGCGTACCCGGATAGTTCGTATCGTGCGCAATCTGGGTCAGCCGGTAGACGCCGTCGTCGAAACCGTTGTTGAAGCCGTGCACGAACACCAGGGCGCGATCGCCACGCAAGGCGATATCGGCGCCGACGGCCTTGGCGAACTGCGATGCGTCCTTGTAGTAGGCCACATCGGTGGCGGTGAACTGCTTGGCCGGATTGCTGTCGGCCGAGCCCTTGGCGCGCTCGATCGCGCCGACTTGATGCAGCTTGGGAACGGTGACGTCGACGCGGGCGTAGCTGGTGGTCAGCGAGCGGTCGCCGCCGAATACCTGACGAGGATCCTTGGTTGCCGGCTGGCGGGTCGTGGCGACGAAGATTTCGTGCTTGGCCGCTATGTCCGATGCCGGCACCGCAACCGCCGTCCGGTTGAGCAGGTCATGCGCGCTCTGACCGGCGCAGCCCGTCAGGGCGAGCGCAACGGCAAGGCCGAGGAGGATTTTCGAACGCACGATCACCCGGGGTCCCCCAAGGGCGGCAAACCTCTCTCTTTACTCCGTTAAAGCCAGAGGCCGGCCCGGTCCAGTTCAAAGTCGACGCAACGCGGCAAGCACGATGCAGTCGGYGAAACACGGTTACTGAGCGCCGAGCTGGCTGATGCGGTCGGTGACGTCGCGGTCGCTGGCAAAGCCGTCGTCCTCGCGCAGCCGCTGGCCGATCATCTTCACCAGCACCGGATTGTCGGCGAATTTTGTGTGGTTGAAGCTGTCGTTGCCCTTGATCTTGGAGAGGTCGACGACGGTCACGCCATAGGAGGCGAGGTCGGCGGCATCCCTGTAATCGCCGACGCGCGGCCGCGAGCCCGCGATCAGGCCGGAGAGCCGGAGCGCGCGATCGTCGTCCGACAGGAGCAGGATGAACGGCTTGTCGGGCTTGCCGTAGCGGCGCATCTGGCTCTTGAAGACGTCGACATCGATGTCGGGCGAGRCCAGCACGACGTCGCCGAGCTTGCCGCCGAGATCACGGTCGCCGGTGATGGCGAGCTGGCGCAGCGTCTCCATCGTCACCCAGGTGCCCATCGAATGCGCGACAATGTCGATGCGCCGCGCGCCCGTCTGCGCGAGCATCCTCAGCGTCACCTCCAGCTGGTCGCGAGCGGCGGCGGCACTTTCCTTGTCATAGACATAGTCGGTGGTCCTGGCGCCCGAGGCCCAGGAAAACAGCACAGGCGTGCCGGGATAGCCGGAATCGTGGACGATCTGGGTGAGGCGGTAGACCGCGTCGTCGAACCCGGTGTTGTAGCCATGGACGAAGACCATGACGCGGCCGCCGCGGGCGTCGATGTCGGCGTTGAGCGCGCTGGCGAATTTCGGCTGCGTGTCGTAGCCGACGACCTCGGAAGCCATGAAATATTTGGTCGGATCGTCCGACTTGCCGCGCGAGCGCCGCTCGATCTGGCCGGTCTGGTGAACCGGCGGCACAGTGACATTGACGCGGGCGTAGTTGAGAGTCGCCGAGCGTTCGCCGTCGAAAACCTTGTTCGGATCGTCGGAGCGCTTGCGCGTGGTGGCGATGAAGATCGAGTGGTTGCCTGCTATCTCGGTCGCCGTCGTCGGCACGACAACGCTGCCCAGGATTTCATGTGTCTGCTGACCCGCGCAACCGGCCATCAAAAGCGCCAGGGCCATGATCAAGATCGTCTTCAAATGCACGTCGAACACATCCACTCCGGCCGCAATTGGCCATCCACCTCCGCGAATTCCCCCGGACAGGCGAAGTGCGGCGGAAGTAAGTCCTGTCCAGCGGAAATCTGGTCAGCGCCTGACGACGGYCAAGTCACTGTTGCGCGAAAGCCAAAGTGGGGCAGCGATATCGTTTCCGCCGGAGCACCGAGCCCGGTCGGTGGCCGCAAACATCGATTCGTGCAATAGGCTGGCGGTTCGAACCCGATAACGTCCTAGGGCAGTTTCCTCATGAACAGCTTCTCTTCCCGCGTCGCCAATGCCGCCGAGGCGATCCGCGGGATCTTTCCGGAGACGCCGTTGCAGGAGAACGACTACCTGTCGAAGAAGACAGGTGCCCGGATCCTCTTGAAGCGCGAGGACCTGACGCCGGTGCGTTCCTACAAGATCAGGGGCGCCTTCAATTTCTTTCGCAAGGCGCTCGCCGCCGGCAACAATGCGGAGCTGTTYGTGTGCGCCTCGGCCGGCAATCACGCCCAGGGTTTCGCCTATGTCTGCCGGCATTTCGGCAAAAAGGGCGTGGTGTTCATGCCTGTCACGACGCCGCAGCAGAAGATCGACAAGACGCGGCTGTTCGGCGGCGATTTCGTCGAGATCAGGTTGGTCGGCGACTTCTTCGACGATTGCTACCGTGCCGCCTTCGAATTCACCGAGAGCGCCGGCGCGCATATGGTGCCGCCCTTCGACCACAAGGACATCATCGAAGGCCAGGCGACGGTCGCCTTTGAGATCGCCGCCCAAATGCCCGGCGAGCGCATGCCTGACATCGTCATGCTGCCGGTCGGCGGCGGCGGCCTGGCCGCGGGAGTGACGCACTATTTTTCCGACCGGCATCGCGAAACCCGCTTCGTGTTCTGCGAGCCGGCGGGCGCGCCGAGCCTCAGCGAGAGCCTCGCCAGCGGCAAGCGGGTCAAGCTCGCCAAGGTCGACAATTTCGTCGACGGCGCGGCGGTGGCCGAGATCGGCCGCGAGCCGTTGCGCCATCTCAAGGAATTCACCGCCGACGCCGTGCGCCTCGTCCCGGAGAACCGGCTCTGCGCGACAATGATCGAAATGCTCAATGTCGAAGGAGTGGTGCTGGAGCCGGCCGGCGCATTGGCGATCGATGCGCTCAAGGATTTTTCGCGCAAGGAGATCAGGGGCAAGACCATCGTCGCGGTGGTTTCCGGCGGCAATTTCGACTTCGAGCGCCTGCCGGACGTGAAGGAGCGGGCGCTGCGCTTCGAGGGGCTGAAGAAGTATTTCGTCATCCGCTTCCCGCAGCGGCCGGGTGCATTGCGCGATTTCCTCGAAATGCTCGGCCCGGACGACGACATCACGCGCTTCGAGTACCTCAASAAGTCGGCACGCAATTTCGGTTCGGTGCTGATCGGCATCGAGACCAAGGACCGGCGCAACTTCGACCTGCTGAAGGCCAATTTCGATGCCGAGGGCGTGCAGTATCAGGACATCACCGACAACGAGACGCTGGCGGGGTTCATCATATGAGCGGGCCGACAATGAGCGACAAGGGAACCGTCTTCGTGGCGCTGTTTTYCGGCATCAACGTGGGCGGCAACCGCATCGTCAAGACGGCCGAGCTCAGGTCGTTCTTCGAGGAGTTAGGCTTCAGCGACGTCGCGACCTATGTGCAGAGCGGCAATGTCGTGTTTCGCGCGAAGAAGGGCGACGCGGCATCGCTGGCGAAGCAACTCGAAGCGGCCTTCGAGAAGCAATGGGGGTTCAATTCGCGCATCATGGTGCACGACGCCGGCTGGTTCGAGCGGCTGGCGCAGGACAATCCCTACCCGGAGGTTGCGGGCGAGCCGACCAAGCTGCACGCCTATGTGCTGGAGCGCGAGCCGACCGCGGAAGAGACGAAGCGGCTTGCGGAAAAATGCACCGGCCCGGAGCGCTTCGAAATCAAGGGCGACGTGCTCTACCTGCATGCGCCCGACGGGCTCGGCAAATCGGTCTTCGCCAACCTCATTCCGCGCACGCTGAAAGTGCCGGGCACCGCGCGTAACTGGCGCAGCGTGCTCGCCTTGCTCGAAATGGCGGGCAAGGCCGACGGCTGACGCTCAGGCGATCTTCTGCCAGTCGAAAGTCAGTTCCTCGCGGAAGGCGAAGCGCTTGATGTGGTCGGCGACGACGGTTTCCAGACGCTCGAGCGAGGCAGCATCATCGGCGGCGACCGCGATGTGGAGAGCCTTGTCGTCGGCATCCATCAGGGTGCGGCCGAGCGAAAGCTGGATGGCGCCGTGATGCGGGTCGAACTCGACCGGAAACTTGTGCGCCCAATGCTTGCAGAGCTGCTGCAGATAGCGGCTGGCATGTTCGGTGGCGACATCGGCGCGGCTGGCCAGCATGATATTCTCTCCCGTGGATCAAAAGAAAGGCCAGCCCCGTCTCAGGCTGGCGCCGTTCGCAAATAGATAGGCGTTGTGCGGCGAAGTGCCATCGGTCCGCGGCTAATGCATGTCGCCCAAAAGTGCGCAGCGGTTTTGGGAGAACGACATGCATCAAAACAAAAACTTAAAGCGCGTCGCCTGAGTACGTTTCAGCGCGACGCGCTTTAGATCCGCGTGGATGACCGACGCCTACCAGCTTCCCGTGTTCGGCATCGAGGCCCATGGCTCGGCTTTCGCCTTGGCCGGACCTTTCTGCAGGAGCTCGATCGAGATGCCGTCTGGGGAGCGGATGAAGGCCATGTTGCCGTCGCGCGGCGGCCGGTTGATCGTCACGCCGTTGTCCATCAGCTTCTGGCAGGTGGCGTAGATGTCGTCGACCTCATAGGCGAGGTGACCGAAATTTCGGCCGCCCTTATACTCTTCCGGATCCCAATTGTAGGTCAGTTCGATCAGCGGCGCCTTGGCCGAAATGCCGCTCTGCTCGTCTTCGGGCGCGGCGAGGAAGATCAGCGTGTAGCGTCCCTGCTCGCTCTCGTGTCGACGCACCTCCTTCAGGCCGAGCTTGTTGCAGTAGAAATCGAGCGATTGATCGATATCGGCGATGCGGACCATTGTATGGAGATAGCGCATATCGGGCTCCTCGGAGGGTTGCATTGCGCCGCACCATAGGAGTCGCTCGGCCAAAGGGCAATCGCCGACCGCGGCGGCGGAAATGGCCGGTTTGAAGCTGCGCCATTTGCGTGCAATGGCGCCGGCAAACAACAATCAGTGGTTTCTGGTGTTCAACGGTGAAAAAAGGCACGTCAGGTCTTGCACACCCAGGAAGCCGCAGTGTTAATCTGATGCCAAGAATCAGTTGYGGTTTCAGTTGAAAAAGGGGGCATTCTTATGGGGGAAAAAGCCTCTTTCATGAGGCGGGACGGAAGCCCTGACGACGCCTTGAAGCGGGACAACGGCGGCGACTCCGCCGAGCTTATCGAGATCGCCGGGGCGATCAAATGGTTCGACGTGGCAAAGGGCTACGGCTTCATTCTTCCGGACGACGGCGTCTCGGGTGATATTCTCCTCCATGTGACATGTCTTCGACGGGACGGTTTCCAGACCGCACTGGAAGGGGCGCGTGTCGTCTGCCTCGTCAAGCAAGGCGAGCRTGGCCTGCAGGCTTTCCGCGTCCTTTCCATGGATGCCTCGACCGCCGTGCATCCGGCCGAGCAGGAGCAGCGCAYGCATGTCACCGTGACGGCGGAGAGCGGCCTCGAGCGGGCGCTGGTGAAGTGGTTCAACCGCACCAAGGGTTTCGGATTCCTGACCCGGGGTGAGGGCACCGAGGACATCTTTGTGCACATGGAGACGCTCCGCCGCTACGGCATTACCGAATTGAGGCCGGGCCAGGTCGTGCTGGTTCGCTTCGGGCGCGGCGAGAAGGGCCTTATGGCCGCCGAGATTCACCCCGATATGGGCACCTTGCCGATCTCGCACTGAAGCGCGTCGCGACGCGCTTTGGGTCTTTGTGCCATGTCGTTCTCCCAAGACCGCTTCGCACTCCTGGGCGACATGCATTAAAGCGTGCCGCGATCTTTCAGACTCGCTCCATGCGCTTTAGGCTTTTGATTTTACGCATGTCTTTGTCCCGAAACCGGTTCCCACTTTCGGGAGACATGCTTTAGGCTTCCCGCCAAAATCGAGCTGGCCCCGTCTCGTGCGAGGTCAATGTTGTCCGAAAACCGGTTCCACTCGGCTGGATCATGGTCTAGGAGGAGGCTTGGACGAGGTATCAGATGGCTCACCGCAACTGGCTGACTGCAGGCGCGCTTTGCGCCGCCATCCTTTTGGCTGTCTATTTCAGCGGCTTGAAGCCGAGTTCGGCCGACGGCCAGGCCATGATGCTGCCGGTTGATCCGACACCGCTGGTCGCGGTGACCGGCTCCGGCGAGCGTTCCTTCTCCATCGAGATCGCCGACACTTCCGACGAGCGCGAGGCCGGGCTGATGTTTCGCAAGGACATGGCCGCCGATCACGGCATGCTGTTCGTGTTCGAAAAACCTGGCGACTTGAATTTCTGGATGAAAAACACGCCGATGCCGCTCGATCTCGTCTTCATCGGTCGGGACGGGAAGATCAAGGCGATCAAGCGCGGCGAGCCGGAGTCCGAGGCGATCATCTCATCGGGACAGCCCRTGAGCTTCGTGCTCGAGCTGAAGGCGGGAACAGCCGCCAAGCAAGGTCTCAGGGACGGCGACCTCTTGCGCCACCCGGTGATCGCCAAGGCGTCGGGCGACGGTTCCAATTGACCGCAGCGGCGCCGATGCAGTTTTTTTCCCACGACGGCTTCGACATTGCCTTTCTCGACCGCCAGCCGGCGTCCGGGGCGGGCGATCCGGTGTTGATGATCCATGGCTTTGCCTCAAGCCACTACGTCAATTGGGTCTCGCCCGGCTGGTTCAAGACGCTGAACGATGCCGGCTACCGCGCCATCGCCTTCGACAATCGCGGCCATGGCTCCTCATCGAAGAGCTATGACGAAGCCGACTACACGCCGGCCAAGATGGCGTCCGACGCCGCCGCGCTGCTCGATCACCTCGGCATCGAACGCGCCCATGTCATGGGCTATTCGATGGGCGCGCGCATCTCGGCCTTCCTGGCGCTTTCCGATCCCGACAAGGTGGCGACGCTGGTGTTCGGCGGCCTCGGTATCGGCATGGTCGACGGCGTCGGCGACTGGGATCCGATCGCGGCGGCGCTGCTGGCGGAGGATCCCGCCGTGACCACGCACCCGCGCGGCCGTTCGTTCCGGGCCTTCGCCGACCAGACGCGCAGCGACCGTCGCGCGCTCGCCGCCTGCATCGCCACATCCCGCGAACTGCTGACCGAGGACGACATGGCGCGCATCGCCCAGCCGACCCTGATTGCCGTCGGCACGAAGGACGACATCGGCGGCTCGCCAGACGAGCTTGCGGCGCTGATGCCCAACGCAAGAGCCTTTCACATCGAGGGCCGCGACCACATGCTCGCCGTCGGCGACAAGAGCTTCAAGCAGCGCGTGCTGGAGTTTTATGCCGAAAACCCGCTCTGAGCGGGCAGTGGCGCGTTTCCTGCCGACCATGGTCGATCTTCTCGTCACCTACATGGAGATGACCGCGCCGCCGTCTGGCGAGCCGCTCGCGGTTCCGCTGCCCGGCGCCGCCGTGGGGCGCGAGACGCCTGATCTTTCAAGCTATCTCGATCTCTACCGCGCCGTCGGCGGACCGGTGCAATGGGACCAGCGGTTGCGCATGCCCAAGGCTGCGCTCGAAACGCTGCTCGCCAGCGCCGCGACGCATATCCATGTGCTGCGCGTCGACGGCCAAGCCGCGGGCTTCTGCGAGTTCAACGATGTCGGCCAGCCGGCCGTCGAGCTCGTTCATTTCGGGTTGGTTCCCGCATTCCACGGGCGGCGGTTGGGTCCGTTCCTGCTCGACCGGGCGCTGCGCTCGGCATGGTCGCACCGGCCGGAACGGCTTTGGCTTCATACCGATACCCATGATCATCCGGCCGCGCAGTCGGTTTACCGACACGCGGGGTTCAAGGCCTACGCGCAGCGGATGGAAAACTTTCCAGACTAGCCGCGTGCTCGCCGGTCAGCGACAGATTTCGCCATCACGCACAGCAGCTCGAACATCATCGTGGCGCCGGCCAGCGCCGTCATGCCGCCAAGGTCGAAAGGCGGAGYGACCTCGACGACATCGGCGCCGGCGAAATTCAATCCGTCGAGCAATCGAACCATCTCCTGCGCCTCGCGCGTGGTGAAGCCGCCGAGCTCCGGCGTGCCGGTGCCCGGGGCCATCGAGGGATCGATGCAATCGATGTCGAAGGTCACATAGGTGGGACTGTCGCCGACGAGGCCGCGCGCCTCCTGCATGACGGCCGCTGCGCCGCGCCTGACGAATTCTTCCATGTAGACGATGCGCAGGCCCTGGGCCCTTGCCCAGTCGTGCTCGCCCGGCTCGTAGATCGAACCGCGAATCCCGATCTGGATCACCCGCTTCGGGTCGAGCAACCCTTCCTCGATCGCGCGACGGAAAGGCGTTCCATGCGTGTAGGGATTGTCGCCGAAATAGCGGTCGTTGGTATCGGAATGCGCGTCGAAATGGATCATCCCGACCGGTTCCTTGCGGGCCGCGGCGCGCAGCACCGGCAGCGTCGTCAGATGATCGCCGCCCGCGGCCAGAGGCAGCGCGCCCTCGGCCACGATCGCGGCGATGCCGTCCTCGATGCGCTTCAACCCGTCCAGCAGGTTGATGGGATTGACCGAGAGGTCGCCGACATCGGCGACATTGGCGATGCTGAACGGCTCGGTCCCCGACACATGGTGGACGCGGCGCATCAGGCTCGACTGGTTGCGGATCTCGCGCGGGCCGTGGCGGGCGCCGGCGCGGTTGGTGGTGCCGCCGTCCCACGGAATGCCGACGAGAGCGATGTCGAGCCCCTTGGCGGTGGGCACGGCCGGCAGCCGCATGAAGGTCGGAAGCCCGGCAAAGCGCGGCACCTGCGCGGCGTCGACGGGTTGGAAGAAGCTGTTGTCCATGGTGTCGGTCATCTCAGAGGAATTCACGGCCGGTAGTGATCGCAGCACCTGCAATTGCCGTATAGGGACAAGCAGCGACGGGAATATGGGCCTATCAAGCCTGGCCCTGCAGCTCTTGCAGCGAACGAGCGAGATTCTCCCTGGCCTGCGCCTCGAATCGCCGTCTGAACGAATCCGTATGGAAAATATGCGGGCGGGCCAGGAAACTCTTCAGGACCGCGGCGCGGCCGGCGCGCCACATCGGCTCTTCGACCCAGCCATACTCGCGCCGCACCGCTTTCTCATAGGCATCGAAGGCGTCGGGGTCCGCGCCGAGGATCGCCAGATCCATGTCGAGGAAAAGGGCCGCATCACGTGCCGCCTTCTCGTCGTCGAGCGGCGGCAACTGATGGTTGGCGGTGGCGTTGATCATCGCCGCAATGCGGCCAAGGCGCTCGGTATCGAGGCGGCCGGCCAGTTTCTTCTCAGCAAGCGCAGCACTTTTGGCCTCATTGTCCTTGGCGCGGCTGTCATAGACGGCGTCGTGGAACCAGATTGCCGCCTCGACCGCCTCCGGGTCGTGCAGCAGGTCCCTGTAATCCGCTGCCAGCGCCAGCATGGCCTCGATATGGGCAAGGCTGTGGTAGTGCCGATCCTCGGCCTGATAGAGTGCGGAAAGCTCGCTTTTCAGCGCTTCGTCGATCAAGGGTTCGTTTCCCATCGCCGCTTGAATTTGCGTGAACCAAGTCCATTTGACAAAGCACTAAGGAAAATTGAGTTCAACCGTGCTATGATCTGGCCTATATGTGCCGCCGGAGAATGAGCAGGCCGGAGACCGTCGATGAACAGCGTTACGATAGCCCGTCCCAGCATGGTGYAGCCGGTAGATCCGATCTGGCGCGCGATCCGCGATGAAGCGATGGAGGCGGTGAACCGCGACCCGCTGCTTKCCGCTTTCCTCTATTCCACCATCCTCAACCAGGAGAACCTGGAGGAGGCGGTCATCCACAGGCTGGCCGAGCGCCTGGCGCATCAGGACATAGGCTCCGATCTCATCCGGCAGACGTTCAAGGCCATGCTTGCCGACGATCCGGAATGGAGCACGACGGTGCGCGTCGACATCCAGGCCTATTACGATCGCGACCCGGCATGCGACCGCTTCATCATGCCGGTGCTCTATTTCAAGGGTTTTCATGCCATCCAGACGCACCGGCTGGCGCATTGGCTCTGGAACCAGGGCCGCAGGGATTTCGCGCTCTATCTGCAGAGCCGCTCGTCCTCGGTGTTCCAGACCGACATCAACCCGGCCGCGCGCATCGGCAAGGGTATCTTCCTCGACCACGCCACCGGCCTGGTCGTTGGGCAGACGGCCGTCATCGAGGATGATGTGTCGATCCTGCACGGGGTGACGCTCGGCGGCACCGGCAAGGCCAGCGGCGACCGCCATCCGAAGATCCGCCGCGGCGTGCTGATCGGCGCCGGCGCCAAGATCCTCGGCAATATCGAGATCGGCCACTGCTCGAAGATCGCTGCCGGCTCGGTGGTGCTGTCGCCGGTGCCGCACAACAAGACAGTCGCCGGCGTGCCGGCGCGTGTCGTTGGCGAGACCGGCTGCGACCAGCCATCGCGGCAGATGGACCAGCTCCTGCCCTCGCAGTCGATGGACCACGTCGTCAGCTTCGACATCTGAGTTCAGCTGTCATCGACGGCGGCCGGATTCCAGCCGCAGGTGCCGGTTGCCCCGTGTTATCCTGCCGGCTTGCCTTTACATGGCCCTCGTCTGCGTGTCAGAAGCGCGTTCCAACGAGTAAGCCGACATTTCGGAGAAAACCTTGAAGCCGGACGAAATCAGAAAGCTGGACGCCTATTTCAAGCGCGTCTTCCAGAACCCCAAGCTCCAGGTGAAGGCGCGTCCGCGCAAGGAAGACTCGGCCGAGGTCTATGTCGGCGACGAATTCCTCGGCATCGTCTTCAAGGACGAGGACGACGGCGACTACAATTTCTCGATGGCGATCCTCGACGTCGATCTCGGCTAAGCGGGATTTTTTGTCCGGGCGCCCGGCGGGGCAGCCCGGCCACCGCCTAGTCCGGACAGTGCCGCGGGATGTGCACACGCCGCCAGCTGGTCGAGCCTTTCCGCACCACCACCCGACGCGCCACTGTCCGATATGAGGGCGCAATTTCGGTGATGCGCCGCAGCTCGGGCCGTACCAGCACCTCGCGGGCAACGTTTTCATACTCCGCCGGAAGGACGACGCGCCGGATGCGCTCCGGCTCGACGACCACGGTTTCGGCGACCCGCGCGTAGCGCGCCCTGCGCCATACCTTGCAGAGCACCTTGCGGCCGTGGATGACGCRCCATTCCCAGGCATAGCCGCCGTCGTCCACCTTGACGGTGTGATAGACGGTGCGGGTGACGGCAGGCACAACCTCATAGGTGACGCGCGGCGGGGCGATCTGCTCCAGGCTCTCAAGTGTGCCATAGATCGGCGCATCGTAGTCGACGAGCTGCCTGCCGGGGCTCACMATCACCTGTTCATAGACAGTGTCGTAGAGCGCCGGCCTGTGCACCGGCTCGTAGCATTCGAGCGCACGGCCGCCGGCCGCGGTTTCCGAAACGGTGGCAAGCATTGCCAGGCTGGCCGCGGCGAGCGATGTGGAACCGTTGCGAAACATGACATTCCCCCGTTGAAAGGACGCCGGTTCAACGCAGGAGTGTATCGGAAGGTCCGCCGCCGGACAGCGATTTCAAGGCTTGTCGTTAAGCGGCGCGGTTAAGAAACTGCTACCTTTGCGGTTGGTTCACGCCGGGACGGTTTTGAGGAAGGCCTTTCTCCGGCGCAACCTTCGGTATTGCTTGGGCCGAGGCGCTTGATTCGACTTAACCAGGTGGCTAGGAGAGGCGGCCTTGCGCTAGGGTGAGCCGGCATCCTATTTAGGACATAACGATCCAGAACCGATTCCGCTCGACTGCTCATATTTTCACGGCGCCGGAATCCATACCAACAAGGGTAGTCCATGAAGAACCCCGTCGAGACCTACATGAACCTCGTTCCGATGGTGGTCGAACAGACCAATCGCGGCGAGCGCGCCTACGACATTTTCTCGCGCCTCTTGAAGGAACGCATCATCTTCATCACCGGGCCGGTCGAGGACGGCATGGCCACGCTGGTTTGTGCACAGCTTTTGTTCCTCGAGGCGGAGAACCCCAAGAAGGAGATCAACCTCTATATCAACTCGCCGGGCGGCGTCGTCACCTCGGGCATGGCGATCTACGACACCATGCAGTTCATCAAGCCGGCAGTGTCGACGCTCTGCATCGGCCAGGCCGCCTCGATGGGCTCGCTGCTGCTTTGCGCCGGCCACAAGGACATGCGTTTTGCCACGCCGAACGCCCGTATCATGGTCCACCAGCCGTCCGGCGGCTTCCAGGGCCAGGCGTCGGACATCGAACGTCATGCGCAGGACATCATCAAGCTGAAGCGCCGCTTGAACGAGGTCTATGTCAAGCACACCGGCAAGAGCTATGACGAGATCGAGCGGACGCTCGACCGCGACCATTTCATGAGTGCCGACGAGGCCAAGGATTTCGGCCTGATCGATAAGGTCATCACGACCCGCGAGCTGGGCGAAGTCGCCATCATATAGGCCTTGATTGGCAGCTGATTGGCGGGATAACGCGCTTTTGGCGCGGCTTGCGGCATTTCGGCCACAATTGCCTGTTCCCTCAGGGGTCGGGATTGCCTACGTTAAGGCTATGTTGATTTTCGACGGCTTAGCTTTGAGTGGGGTTGTTGCGAATCGTTGTCGCGTTTTCTGATTGGTGTTTCGTACGGAATACGCTGTGTGAGCCGGGACACTGGCGGCGGCGGATTCCGGCGATAGATTGGTGAGACGCCCATGCAGCCAGACTATCGGCGGGCAGGCGGTGAAAGGACAGAAAAATGAGCAAGGTAGGCAACAATGGCGGTGATTCAAAAAACACGCTCTATTGCTCGTTTTGCGGCAAAAGCCAGCACGAAGTACGCAAGCTGATTGCCGGTCCGACCGTCTTTATTTGCGACGAATGCGTCGAACTGTGCATGGACATCATCCGCGAGGAGAACAAGACCTCGATGGTGAAGTCGCGCGAGGGCGTGCCCACCCCGCAGGAAATCCTCAAGGTCCTCGACGACTATGTCATCGGTCAGCCCTACGCCAAGCGGGTGCTGTCGGTGGCCGTCCATAACCATTACAAGCGCCTCGCCCATGCCGGCAAGAACAACGATGTCGAGTTGGCGAAGTCGAACATCCTGCTGATCGGTCCGACAGGCTGCGGCAAGACGCTGCTCGCGCAGACGCTGGCCCGCATTATCGACGTGCCCTTCACCATGGCCGATGCCACGACGCTGACCGAGGCGGGCTATGTCGGCGAGGATGTCGAGAACATCATCCTGAAGCTGTTGCAGTCGGCCGACTACAATGTCGAGCGCGCGCAGCGCGGCATCGTCTATATCGACGAGATCGACAAGATCTCGCGCAAGTCGGACAACCCCTCGATCACCCGCGACGTGTCGGGCGAGGGCGTGCAGCAGGCGTTGCTCAAGATCATGGAAGGCACCGTCGCCTCCGTGCCGCCGCAGGGCGGTCGCAAGCACCCGCAGCAGGAATTCCTGCAGGTCGACACCGCCAACATCCTGTTCATTTGCGGTGGCGCCTTCGCGGGGCTCGACAAGATCATCTCGGATCGCGGCCGCAAGACCTCGATCGGCTTCGGCGCGACCGTTGCCTCGCCCGAGGATCGCCGCACCGGCGACCTGTTCCGCCAGGTCGAGCCGGAGGATCTGCTGAAGTTCGGCCTGATCCCGGAATTCGTCGGCCGCCTGCCGGTGTTGGCGACGCTCGAGGACCTCGACGAGCCGGCGCTGATCCAGATCCTGACCGAGCCGAAGAACGCGCTGGTCAAGCAGTATCAGCGACTGTTCGAGATGGAGAATGTTGACCTCACCTTCCACGAGAACGCGCTGTCGGCCATCGCTAAGCGTGCCATAGAGCGCAAGACCGGCGCGCGCGGTCTGCGCTCCATCATGGAAGCGATCCTGCTCGACACGATGTTCGAGCTTCCGGCGCTGGAAGGCGTGCGCGAAGTGGTGATCTCCGAAGAGGTGGTCTCCGGCAACGCCCGGCCGCTCTACATCTATTCCGAGCAGAAGGAAAAGAAGGGCAATGTCAGCGCCTGAGAAATGGYGGCTGATCCTGCAGTTTTTCATGGAACGGCGCCCGCGCGGCGCCGTTTTGCTGTGAAGGGGTTACTGGTAGGTGATGGAATGCATGAGCTGACCATGTTAACCCTTGATCTTTGCACCACCCGCATCCACCTAACAGCGGAAGGCCGAGGCGCCGAATTCTGTGCTGTAAAACTCCCGTCACAAACGGTGGTAGGCGGAACGACACTCGGTCGTTAATATGAGATTCGCGGGTGGCTTGATTAGCAGCCGYGACATGAAAGGTTGGACAATGGCCAAAATATCCAGGGCTTCCGGCGACGGTGTCTTCGCGGTCCTCCCACTGCGCGACATTGTGGTGTTTCCGCATATGATCGTTCCGCTCTTCGTTGGGCGCGAAAAGTCGATCAAGGCGCTGGAAGAAGTGATGGGTCAGGAAAAGCAGATCCTGCTTGCCACCCAGATGAACGCAGCCGACGACGATCCTGAGCCCGATGCCATCTTTGACATCGGCACGCTCGCCAATGTGCTGCAGCTCCTGAAGCTTCCCGATGGCACCGTGAAGGTGCTGGTCGAGGGCGCCTCGCGCGCCAAGATCGTCTCGTTCACCGATCGTGCCGATTTCCACGAGGCCCGCGCCACCGCGCTGGTCGAGCCGGATGAGGAAGAGGTCGAGATCGAGGCGCTTGCCCGCTCAGTCGTCACCGACTTCGAGAACTACGTCAAGCTGAACAAGAAGATCTCGCCCGAAGTGGTGGGTGCCGCCAGCCAGATCGACGACTATTCCAAGCTCGCCGACACGGTTGCCTCGCATCTCGCCATCAAGATCCCCGAGAAGCAGGAGATGCTCGCCACGCTTTCCGTCAAGGAGCGTCTCGAGAAGGCGATGGGCTTCATGGAAGCCGAGATCTCCGTGCTGCAGGTGGAGAAGCGCATCCGCTCGCGCGTCAAGCGCCAGATGGAGAAGACGCAGCGCGAGTACTACCTCAACGAGCAGATGAAGGCTATCCAGAAGGAGCTCGGCGAGGGCGAGGACGGCCGCGACGAGGCCGCCGAGATCGAAGCGCGCATCAAGAAGACCAAGCTGTCCAAGGAGGCCCGCGAGAAGGCGGAGGCCGAATTGAAGAAGCTGCGGTCGATGTCGCCGATGTCGGCGGAATCCACCGTCGTGCGCAATTATCTCGACTGGCTGCTGTCGATCCCGTGGGGCAAGAACTCCAAGGTCAAGCATGACCTCGCTTATGCGCAGGACGTGCTCGACGCCGATCATTTCGGCCTCGACAAGGTCAAGGAGCGCATCGTCGARTATCTCGCCGTGCAGAGCCGCCAGAGGAAGATCAAGGGGCCGATCCTGTGCCTCGTCGGCCCGCCCGGCGTCGGCAAGACTTCGCTCGGCAAGTCGATCGCCAAGGCGACCGGCCGCGAGTTCATCCGCATGGCGCTCGGCGGCGTGCGCGACGAGGCCGAGATTCGTGGCCACCGGCGCACCTATATTGGCTCGATGCCCGGCAAGGTCATCCAGTCGATGAAGAAGGCCAAGAAGTCCAACCCGCTCTTCCTGCTCGACGAGATCGACAAGATGGGCCAGGACTTCCGCGGCGATCCGTCGTCGGCCTTGCTGGAAGTGCTCGATCCCGAACAGAACTCGACGTTCATGGACCACTACCTCGAGGTCGAGTACGATCTGTCGAGCGTGATGTTCGTGACGACGGCGAACACGCTGAACATCCCTGCGCCCCTGATGGACCGCATGGAGATCATCCGTATCGCCGGCTACACCGAGGACGAGAAGATCGAGATCGCCAAGCGGCACCTGCTGCCCAAGGTGATGCGTGACCACGCGCTGCAGCCGAACGAATTCTCGGTCGGCGAGGACGCGATCCGCGGCATCATCCAGACCTACACAAGGGAAGCCGGTGTGCGCAGCTTGGAGCGCGAGCTGATGAAGCTCGGGCGCAAGGCGGTGACCGAGATCCTGAAGACGAAGAAGAAGACGGTGAAGATCACGGCGGACAATCTCGCCGACTATCTCGGCGTTCCGCGCTTCCGCTTCGGTCAGGTCGAGGCCGACGATCAGGTCGGCGTCGTCACCGGTCTTGCCTGGACGGAAGTCGGCGGTGAGTTGCTGACGGTCGAAGGCGTCATGATGCCCGGCAAGGGCCGCATGACGGTGACCGGCAACCTGCGCGACGTGATGAAGGAATCGATCTCGGCGGCGGCCTCCTATGTCCGCTCGCGCGCCATCGATTTCGGCATCGAGCCGCCGCTGTTCGACAAGCGCGACATCCACGTCCACGTGCCGGAGGGTGCGACGCCCAAGGACGGCCCGTCGGCCGGCGTTGCGATGGTGACGGCGATCGTCTCGGTGCTCACCGGCATTCCGGTCCGCGCCGATGTGGCGATGACCGGCGAGGTGACGCTGCGCGGCAGGGTGCTGCCGATCGGCGGTCTGAAGGAGAAGCTGCTTGCCGCGTTGCGCGGCGGCATCAAGAAAGTGCTGATCCCGGAAGACAACGCCAAGGATCTGGCGGAGATTCCGGACAATGTGAAGAACAACATGGAGATCATTCCGGTCTCGCGGGTCGGCGAGGTGCTGAGGCACGCGCTGGTCAGGATGCCGGAGCCGATTGAGTGGGTCGAGCCGGTCAATGCGCCGGCCTCGGTCGATGCCGGAGACGACGCCGGCAAGTCGCTCGCCCATTAGAACGTTCTAACATTGCGATGCACAAGGAGAGAGCCGGGCTTCCAGCCCGGCTTTTTCATGTGAAAAGCTCCGAAAAAGTCGAAAAAAGCCCGGAATTCCGCGGTTTTCGGCTTGGGTTCCGGAGCGCTTCTTTCTAAAGTCCGTTTCCTGCCGGATGAGTCGTAGTTCCGGTTTTCTCATGGAAGGGAATTTTGATGAACAAGAACGAACTGGTGTCCGCTGTCGCCGACGCCGCAAGCATTTCGAAGGCTGATGCGCAGTCTGCCGTCGATGCGGTGTTCTCCGTGATCACTGGCGAACTGAAGAAGGGCGGCGATGTCCGGCTTGTCGGCTTCGGAAATTTCACCGTGTCAAAACGCGCTGCTTCGACCGGCCGTAACCCGCAGACCGGCGCGGAAGTGAAGATTCCGGCGCGCACCGTGCCGAAGTTTTCGGCCGGCAAGGGTCTCAAGGACGCGGTTAACTAAGACCTTTTTCTTAAAGATCAGAAGAGCCGGGCTTGCCCGGCTCTTCCTTTTTTGCCCAACTGTTGCCGGGCCTCAGGCCGTCGGCGCGTCTGCCCGCATCAGGCCTTCCTGTTTGAGATCCGCCCACAATACAGGCGGGAGCTTGACGTCAAGCAGCGCACGGTTGCTTTCGACCTCGGCCGGTCGCTGGCCGCCAGGGATGACCGACATCACCAGGGGATGCTGCAGCGGGAACTGCAGGGCAGCCTCGATAAGCTTCACGCCATGGCGCTTGCAGACCGCCTCGATGCGCGCCACGCGATCGAGCACATCCTGCGGCGCCTCGCTGTAGTTGTAGAAAGYGCCCGGCTTCGGCCCCGTCGCCAGGATGCCGGAATTATAGGGGCCGCCGAGAATGATGCCGATGCCGCGCTTCTCGCAAAACGGCAGGAAGGATTCCAGCGCCTCCTGCTCGAGCAGCGTGTAGCGGCCGGCGAGCAGGAAGAGATCGAAATCGCCGCGCTCGGCGAGCGTCTGGCAGACCTGCCATTCATTGATGCCGCCGCCGAAGGCCTTGATCACGCCCTGGTCACGCAGCGCAAGCAGCGCGTAGTAGCCGGAGGACATGAATTCCTCTATGCGCCGGTCCGACGCCTCCTTGCTGCCATGGGTGAAGATGTCGACATCATGCACGTAGAGAATGTCGATCCGGTCGACGCCGAGACGCTCCAACGACGCTTCGAAGGAGCRCATCACGCCGTCATAGCTGTAGTCGTAGACCTCCTTGCGCGAGGGCGTCTCGAAGAACTTGCCGATGCCGGTGCGCTGGTCGGGCGCAGAGACACGCATGAGGCGGCCGACCTTGCTCGACAGCACATAGTCGTCGCGCTTCTTGCCGCGCAAAAACGGGTTAAGCCGGGTCTCCGAGAGGCCGAGGCCGTAGAGGGGAGCAGTGTCGAAGTAGCGGCAGCCGGTCTTCCATGCCGCTTCCAGCGTGGCATGGGCATCCTCGTCGGAGATGGCGCGGTAGAGATTGCCGAGCGGCGCTGTGCCGAAGCCGAGCTCGGTGAAGGTGATGCCGCCATTGCCGATGCGGTCGAAATGCCGTGTCTTCATATCCTCGAATGTCCTGGATTGTTTGTCTGACATGACACTATCACGCTGGTGGCTCAGCAAAAGCGCCGAGGCTCGTTGGACACGAATTTTCGCGGTGATAGCATGAACAAAAACAAGCGTTTCGCGGCGAGCGCTATCTTGCCTGCTCAAGCCCGGCGCCGAGGTGAATTGTGATGACGCAAGCCGGCTCGCAGATGTTCGAGACCGCCCTCAACGAGCTTGGCGGCGTTCTGGCGCGTGTCGACGAAGGTCGTATCGATGCCGCCTGTGAGATGCTTGCCGGGGCCGGCAAAATCGTCGCCTACGGCTGCGGCCGCGAGGCGCTGCAGGTCAAAGGCTTCGCCATGCGGCTCTACCATCTTGGCTTGCCGGTCTCGGTTGTCGGCGATATGACCACGCCGCCGCTAGGGCGGGGCGATGTCTTACTTGCGAGCTCCGGACCGGGGGAGACCACCACGGTGCTCACCTTGATGCGCGTTGCCCGCGAGGCCGGCGCCAAGGTGCTGCTGCTCACGGCCGAACCGGCGGGCAGCGCGGCGAAGCTCGCCGATTTCACGCTGCTTGTTCCGGCCCAGACCATGGCCAGCGACCAGGGCGCTGCCAGGACCTCGGTGCTGCCGATGGGCTCGCTGTTCGAGGGGGCGCTTTTCCTGCTGTTCGAAGTGATTGTGCTGAAACTCAAGGCGCTCACCGGCGCGACGCCGGAAGCGATGCGCGCACGGCACACCAACATGGAGTGAAGATCAATGCGCTACGAACTGATGCTGCCGCACCAGATCCGCAAGGCGATCGACGAGAACTGGCCCGTCGCGCTGCCGCTCGGCGTGCTCGAATATCATGGCGAGCACATGGCGGTCGGCATGGACACGCTGGCCGTGATCAAGACGCTGGAACTCTTCGAGAAGGAGAGGGACATCGTCATCCTGCCGCCCTTCTACTATGGCGCGGCGAGCTACGCCGTTGCGCCGCCGGAAGGCAGCGGTTCGGTACAGGTCGGCGGTCCGGTGCTGGCGCCGTTCGCGGAGGAACTGTTCTACGGCCTGCTTCGCATCGGCTTCCGCAATATCCACGCCATCATCCATCACCAGACCGAGAATTTCGTCGCCGGCATGCCGACCGATCTCGCCTTCAAGACGGCCGRCCGCCAGGCGATCTTCCGCTTCCTGGAAAAGGAGCGCGGCGAGGGCTGGTGGGGTTCCAACAAGATGGCCGACTATTATGCCGGCCATGCCCAGGGCGAAAACGTCTTCAACTGGGTGCAGGTGCATCCGCTGATGTCGGCCGCCATGAACGGCAAATATCCGTTCGATCACGCCGGGATCGGTGAGACATCGCTGATGCTGGCGCTATGCCCCGAGGCGGTGGATGCCGGCCATTTCGCCGACAATACTGGCTGGTACACGAAAAGCGCGTCCGAGGCTTCGGCGGAGCTGGGGCAAAAGGGTGTCGCGATGATCCTCGACCATCTGCGAGCGATATTGGTTCGCTAGGTGTTGCACTTCCCCTTCTCCCACAAGGGGAGGAGGGGAAGTGCTGGCTCCGCTATTTCACCGAACCCGCCGTCATGCCCATAATCAGGTAGCGCTCAAGCGCAACGCCGATAATCGCCAGCGGCGCGATCGCGGCCGTGGCAAGGGCGGCCATCGACCACCAGTTGATGCCTTGCGAGCCGGTCTGGCTCGCCACCATGACGGGAATGGTCTTGGCGTCCGTGGATGTCAGAAGCGCGGCGAAGAAATATTCGTTCCAGCACAGCACCATCGCCAGAATGAAGGCGGCGACCATGCCGGGAAGCGCGATCGGCATGACAATGCGGAAAAAGGCGCCCCAAATGGTCAGGCCGTCGACAAGTRCTGCCTCCTCGAGCTCGACGGGAATGGAGTTGAACTGGTCGCGCATGATCCAGATGACGATCGGCAGCACCATCAGCGTATAGAGCAGCACGAGCCCTATGCGCGTGTCGAGCAGCGCCACTTCCCGGTAGAGCACCAGGAAGGGCAGCGCCAGCACGACGGGCGGCAGGATGAGCTGCGACAGGAAGAAGAAGGAGATGTCCTCGTTCTTGAACCAGGCGAAGTGATAGCGGTAGCGGGTGAGGCCATAGGCGGCGAGGCTGCCGATGACGATGGCCAGGCTCGACGCGCCGACCGAGGCGATGACCGAATTCATGAAGCGCTTGAGGAACTCGTCGCGCACGGTCGATGTCTGGAAGATCGAGTCCGGCGACAGGCCGAGCGAACGCCAGCCTTTCCAGTCGGGCTGGAAGTCGACGAAGGGGATGAGGTGGCCCTGCGTCACGTCGACCGCGGATTTGAACGAGGTGGTTATCGTCCAGTAGATCGGGAACAGGCAGACGAAAGACCAGAACACCAGCGCGCCGTAGATGAAGACGCGGCTGGTGAGGAAGGCCGCCGGCGAGCGGATCTCGGAAACGGTGTATTCGGTGGTTTGGACGCTCATGATGCCGCTCAGTTCACGTTGCGCACGAAGCGGCTGGCGATCTTCAGCAGCCAGGTGACGAACACGACGATGATGATCAGGTAGACCATGGCGAGCATGGTGCCGTAGCCGACATTCGAACGGTCGCGATACTCGCGATAGATGAAGCTCGAAACGGAATCGGTCGCACCGCCGGGGCCTCCGGACGTCACCGTGATGATGATATCGGCAAGCTTCAGCTTGAAGATGATGCGCAGGATCACCGCCGTCAGCGACACCGGCAGCATCAGCGGGAAGGTGACCTGCCAGAAGGTCTGCCAGGCGTTAGCACCATCGACGCGCGCGGCCTCGATGACCTCGCGCGACATCGCCTGCAGACCGGCGAGCAGCATGATCATCATGAACGGAATGAAGGTCCAGGCGTCCAGCACCATGATCGAAATGCGCGCGGTGATCGGGTCGGAGAAGAAGGCGGGATTGTCCCAGCCGAGGTGGCGCGCCAGCGTCGAAGCCGGTCCGAACCGGTATTCCATCAGCGACTTGCCGACCATCCAGGAGACCGCGACCGGCGACAGCATCAGCGGCAGCAGGAAGACCACGCGGAAGAATTTTCTGGCGCGGATCTGCGCGTTGAGCAGCAGCGCAAGTCCGAACGCGATGACATATTCGACCAGCACCGCCAGCACGTAGAGCACCATGTTGAACAGCGCGTTGCGGTAATAGGGGTCGCCCAGCATCTCCCAGAAATTGTCGAGCCCGTTGAACCTTCTGCCGGCGAAAGAGCTCAGATTCCAGTCGGTCAGCGCGATGTAGAAGCCGAATAGCGTCGGGAAGATCACCATGGCGATGGTGAAGAGCAGCGCCGGCAGCAGGAACAGCGCGYGCTGGCCGTCCTCGCCGCGCGTCAGCACCTGCCAGGCGCCGAGCGCCACGCCCCACAGCACATAGGCATAGACGACGGGACGCCAGGTATAGAAGCCGATCGTGTCGACCTCGGTCTTGTAGAGGATCTGCACCACGATCAGTGCCAGCAGTCCGAGCGTCGCGGCGATCAGCACGACCCAGCCGAGGCGCTTGCGGCCGGGCGAAATCAGATCGGTCGCTGTGGAATTTGCCGGCCACGCATTGGCAGTCGAAGTCTGCTCAGCCACGCCTCTCGCCTCTTTGTCCGAATCCCGAATGACCGGCCACAACCGGTCAAGATGCGGCCCGGCGACGAGGCGTCGCCGGGCCGCGACTTTCTCACGAGACAGCCTACATGCCGAGCGCGGCTTTGTAGAGCTTGATCTGGTTCTCGCGGCCGATCTGGTCGGTCAGCTTCTCCCAGGCGGCGGCGATGGCATCGGCACCTTCCTGCGCCTTCATCTTGCCGGCGAAGGTGTTGGCCAGGATGTCTTCGGCCGCGCTGTAGTACTGGAAGATGCCGGGGATGCGCGGCTCGATCGCCGCGTTCGGATGGTTATAGCTGTCGCCCTCCGACTTCAGATACGAGGTGATGAAGGCCTCGTCATAGCCGGCCGCCACCCATTCCGGAATGTTGAAATGGGAGTTGCGGTAGGGTTGGAAGCCCGACGGATACATCGCCGTCCAGAGCGACAGGTCCTTGCCGCCGAGATGGGCGGCGGCCGACCATGCCGCCTTCTTCTTCTTCTCGTCACTCTCGACGCGGGCCATGACATAGACGCCCCAGCCGAGATAGGCGCAGTTGGGGGAATAGTTCGGGCCGCTGGCCAGCTTCTCCCACTTGCCTGTCTTCGAGTTGTAGACGTCGTCCGAGCCCGGCAGGATCGAGAAGCCGGTGACGTCGCCGATGACCGAGGAGTCGTTGGTCTTGACGTTGGAGCCGATGTCGCCCCACCACGGGATCATCGAACCGGTGCCGGCCAGGAACTGCTGGAAGCCGGTGGTGTTCGGGTCGGCGTTGATCTGGTCCGGCGGCTCCGACGGCAGGGCGTCGATCACGTCCTGGATGGCCCGCACCCAGGCCGGGTTGTTGATGCGCGGCTTCATCGTATCGATATCGAACAGCCAGGCCTTGTCATCCGGGTGCTTGGCATAGGCGCTGGCGCGGCTGCCGAGGAAGTAGAAGCCGAAGCCGCCCCAGGGCTTGGGSGCATCAAGATAGCCGTAGACGTCCTGGCCCTTGAACTTCTTGCCCTTGAGGAACTTGGTGACAACCTGCACCTGTTGCCAAGTCTTCGGCACGCCCCATTCCGTCAGGCCGGCTTTGTCTCCGCTATCGGCCTTCCATGCGGCGGCGAGCTCAGGATCGGAGAACACGTCGGTGCGATAGTTGAAGTTGTGCGTGTCGCCGTCGATGGTCACGCGATATTGCTTGCCGTTCCAGGTGCCGACCGGCGGCTTCAGGTAGTTGACGAGGTCATCGAAGTCGATCTGCTTCTTGACCCAGTCAGGCATTTCGGAAGTGAGGCCCTTGCCGCAGACATCACCCTCGAAGGGCGCACCCATCTCGATGATGTCAAAGTCGACGGTCTTGGTTGCGATGGACTGCTGCAAGCGGGCGTTATAGTCGGCCTGGGCGAGGTCGATCCAGCTGATCTTGGCGCCGGTATAGGCCTCCCACGGCTTCAGGAAGCCGCGGAACAGCACGTTGTGCAGGTTCTGGTTGTTGAGGCCCATGAAGGTGAGCTGGACGCCGGCGAATTCACCTTGCTTGACGTTGGCCTTGGTCGCTTCCAGGCAAAGCTCGCCGACCTTCTGGAAGTCGGCATCCGTCGGTTGGCCCTTGCCGACCCCTGGGATCTGCACGATTTTCGCCCGCAGATCGTCGGCCRCCGTCGCTGGCTTCGTCAGCGCGCCGAGCCCTGCGCCGGACGCCGCGGCCATTGYGGCCATGCTGGCCGCGCCTTTCAGCACATCGCGGCGGGTCGCCCCGGCGCGTACCAGTTTTTCGTAAAGATCGACTCTCATCTCATGGTTCCTCCCAGAACTTCAGTCGTGAATTGAATTGCCAATCTCTCGGACGCCGAAACGTCTACGATTCTCCTATATCATACGGGGACGTGGGACCCCACCCTGYGTCGCCTGGAGCTCCGATTTTCGGGATAAGGACCGGCGGTCGGATTGGCACTCGCCACTATTCGCGTAATCGATTACCTTGTCAACAACAATGGCTTTTTATCGATAAGATACTGACTTGCCCTTGCCGTTGGCAATGGCTAGCTTCACCGAAAAGATAGGGGAGACGATGGCTCAAGTTGCGATCACCAATGTGGCCAAGGCATTCGGAACCGTCAAGGTTCTGCACGAGGTCAGTGTCGACATCGCCGACGGCCAGTTCGTCGTGCTGGTCGGCCCCTCGGGATGCGGCAAGTCCACGCTGCTGAGGATGGTGGYCGGGCTGGAATCGGTCTCCGGCGGAACGATTTCGATCGGCGACCGCGTCGTCAACCATCTGCCGCCGGCCAGACGCGACATCGCCATGGTGTTCCAGAACTACGCGCTCTATCCGCACAAGACGGTGGAGCAGAACATGGCCTTCGCGCTGAAGCTGCGCGGCACCGATCCGGCCATCGTCGCCGAGCAGGTGAAGCGTGCCGCCGACATCCTCGACCTCAATCCGTATCTCAAGCGCTATCCGCGCCAGCTTTCCGGCGGCCAGCGCCAGCGCGTCGCCATGGGCCGCGCCATTGTGCGCAATCCGCAGGTGTTCCTGTTCGACGAGCCGCTCAGCAATCTCGACGCCAAGCTTCGCGTGCAGATGCGCACCGAGATCAAGGAGCTGCACCAGCGGCTGAAGACCACAACCATCTACGTCACCCACGACCAGATCGAGGCCATGACCATGGCCGACAAGATCGTGGTGATGCGCGACGGCCGCATCGAGCAGATCGGCGCGCCGCTGGAGCTGTTCGACCGGCCAGCCAATCTGTTCGTCGCGGGCTTCATCGGCTCGCCGGCGATGAACCTGCTGAAGGGCACGGTGAAAAAGAGTGAGAAGCCGACGGTCGACATAGCGGGCTCGGCCTTTCCAATGCCCACCAGCGTCACAGCGGCTGACGGCCAGGCCATCGTCTATGGCGTGCGGCCGGAGCACCTGGAGATTCATCCCGACGGCGTCGCGTCCACGATTTCGGTGGTCGAGCCGACGGGCTCGGAAACCTTGGTATTCGTGCGCTTCGGTGAGGGCGAGATGGTGGCGCTGTTCCGCGAGCGCCACGACTTCAAGCCGGGCGATACGCTGAAGCTTCGGCCAAGGCTCGACCACGTCCATCTCTTCGACGCTGGGACCGGCAAGCGTCTCTGACCGCAAACAGACTTCCAGAGGGGAACCATGCTCAAAGGGATCAATCCGCTGCTCAATGCCGACGTGCTCCAGGCGCTGCGGGCGATGGGCCACGGCGATGACCTGGTCATCGCCGACACCAATTTCCCGTCCGATTCCGTCGCCAGGCAGACCGTGCTCGGCAGGCTGCTGCGCATCGATGCCCCGGCGGCCGAGGTTGTAARGGCGGTGCTGTCACTCTATCCGCTGGACAGTTTCGTCAACGATGCGGCCGCGCGCATGGAGATCGTCGGCAAGCCGAACGAGATCCCGCCCGTGCAGAAGGAAGTGCAGAAGGAGATCGACGCGGCCGAGGGCAAGTCCTGGCCGATGATTTCGATCGAGCGCTACGCCTTCTATGAACGCGCCAAAAAGGCCTATTGCGTCATCCAGACCGGCGAGCGGCGCTTCTATGGCTGCTTCGCCTTCCGCAAGGGCGTCATTCCGCCGGATGCGGAGTAAGACTATGGCCGCCGGCAAGCCTGTCGTCATCCTGGGTGTCTTCGTCGCCGACACCGCCTATCGCGCCAACCGCCAGCCGCGGATGGGCGAGACCATCCTCGGCAACTCGTTCAAGCTCGGACCGGGCGGCAAGGGCTCGAATCAGGCGGTGGCGGCCGGCAAGCTCGGCGCCGACATCACCTTCCTGACGAGGCTGGGGGTTGACGCCTTTGCCGACATGGCAAAGCAGACGTGGAACGGGGCGGGCGTGAAGAGCGCGGTCATCGACACGCCCGACAGCTACACGGGCGCGGCCTATATCTTCGTCGAGGAGGGCACAGGCAACAACGCCATCATCGTCTGCCCGGGTGCGGCGATGCTGATCTCGCCCGCCGATATCGAGGCGCATTCCGATCTTATCCGGTCGGCCGGAGTCTTCGTCACGCAGCTGGAGCAGCCGATCGCGGCGGCGCTGAAGGCGCTCGAGATCGCGCGTGGGGCAGGGGTGACGACCATCCTCAATCCGGCGCCGGCCGCCAGCCTGCCGGACGGCATCTACGCGCTCTGCGACTACGTCACGCCAAATGAGTCCGAGGCTGAGGGGTTGACCGGCATCAGCGTCTCTTCGGTCGACGATGCCCGCCGCGCCGCCGACGCACTGCTGGCGAAGGGCGTCGGCACTGTCATCGTGACGCTCGGCGAAAAGGGGGCGCTGCTGCATACTAAGGACCGTTCCGAGCATGTCGCTGCGGTCAATGCCGGCCCGGTGGTCGAGACCACGGGGGCGGGCGATGCCTTCAATGGCGGCCTGGCAGCGGCGCTTGCCAGGGGCGTCGAGCCGCTGGAGGCCGTGCGCTTTGCCTGCGCCGTTGCCGGCATTTCGGTGACGCGCCATGGCACGGCGCCTTCCATGCCCACGCTCCAGGAAGTCGAGGAGTTGCTGGCGAGGGCTTGAGACTTCCAGCTGTCTTTACGCCGTCTCGCCGACCGGAACGCAACCGGAGCGAACGCGTTCACTGTGCTGATCGATTGAGGGCGGCGCCGGTTCCGGAACGGTGAGATGAAAAAGCCTTATGAGAAGCCCACTCTTGTGAAGCGTGAAAAGCTCACCGCCCGGATCGCCCAGATCGTCGCCTCCGGGGTCGTATTGGGCGAGTGAACCAGACGGAACGCCGCTGGAGAATCTTGCTGGTCAGTTTCAGCGTTGCGCCTTGGTTGCGGTCGGGCGTACATCGCCGAGGCCCTGGTCGATCCTTCGATCGGGATAGACACGCTTTCACYCGCCCGCGGTAATTCCTGGAACGCAAGTTTAGCCACGTCCCTGGCGTCGTCGATCGAACGCGTGCACAGCGTGACTGAAGTCGCAACACTAACCAGCCAAGGGTTTGAAAAGCCCGGCCTGCTTTGGCGGAAAATATCGGCACATAGCAGCAAGCCGGGCTGCGCCGGCGTGGGCTGGGGGGCGGGGTAGCCGGCGCAGGAGGAAAGTGTCCCTTTGCCGCCGATTCGGCAATTGCACCTGAGGTCTGGTACCTCTCATCAATGGTCCTAGTGCGGGACGGACGAATATCTTGATTGTCGTGGTCGGCCGCACTGAGCGCGCGCGATCATGGCGCGTGAACCGGAAGAGGGCGTAGCTATCAACAGGTCGATTTTATTCAATTTTTCGATCCGTGCTGCGCAATGTTGCCAGCAGGAGCGCAACCCGGCCAAATATCACAATTCACAGCGCCGAGAGCACCACCGACCCCGCCAGTGCTCGGCGAAATAGGAGGATTCCGCCGGATCGGCGGACGAAGACCTGACACGGKAGCGGCCCGGTACCCGTTGTTTGGGTTTTTGGGGAGTAACGGGCACCGAGCCTAACCGGCGGGGACTTAGTACGGGGACTTCGCTAAGAGGGCACCGGCTGAAATTGAATATACGCCTCTGCTAATGTACTCGGAACGCATCCATAAGGACGAAGCCTGGAGTAGCTCAGCGCAGCGGAGCCGCCCAATTCAGAGGGCGGGGCCCGGCCGCATGGCGCTGCCATCGTAAAAGCGCGACAGGCGWAAGCGCGTCAGATCGTGCCCGATTTCGTTTCCCTGGATCATGTCGGAGACGATCCGACCGATTCCCGGCCCGATRCCGAAGCCATGACCGCTCATGCCTGTTGCGACGACAAGGCCGCTGATCGCCTGGACGCGATCCACGACGGGGACGACGTCGGGCATTGCGTCAATCATGYCGGCCCAGCTCGCCTTGATGCGAACTGTCCCGAGCTGCGGGAAAAGGCGTCTGAAATTGCGTTCGATCGAACGGAGCCCGGAGGATTCGGGGGCGGGATTGAGCACCCGCATCCTTTCGAACGGACTTTGGGAATCCGGCGTCCAGTACCGCGGCGTCGACCAGCCATCAGGGTAGCCCGCAGGCGCAGCCGACGCATAGCGTGACCCAAACGGATTGGCCATGAGGGCGGGCAGGTATTTCGTCGCGTGCCGGAAGGCGTCTGGCCCCAGATAGAGCAAATGACTGCCCCCCGGGGCGAGTGTGTATCCACCATCCTGTCTGCGCCTGAAAGCGATATGCTCTTCTGCCGCGGCGCCTGCATGGATTTCGGGCATCGGCTCCGTCGCGGCGGCGGTCGACCTGACACTAAGCTGGGGAATGGAAACTCCATGTCTCCTCAGGAAGAGGGAAGACCACGCGCCGCCAGCGAGCAGAACGCTGGAGGTCTCGATGCGACCCGCCTCGGTCCACACCCCGCTGACCCTGCCGGCCGAGATTTCCAGGGTTCGCGCCGCGCAACTCTCGACGATCTTGACGCCCTTGCGGGCTGCCAGCCGCGCGAGTGCGGGCACGGCCACCCAAGGCTCCGCGCGCATGTCGGAAGGTGTTGTCATGGCGCCCTTGAAACTGCGCGACATGCCTTGGATGAGGCCCGCGGTTTCCTGCACATTCAGAAGGCGTGTATCGATCTGATGGACGCCGGCGATCTTCATGAACGCTTCGAAGCCCGCCATTTCGCGCTCCGAGCTTGCCAGGTAGGTCACGCCAGTCTGGTTCAGGCCGATGTCCTCGCCGCATTCCCCGGCCAACTGCCGCCAGTGACGGGATGCCTCGATCACGATCGGCAGCTCATCCGCATCGCGTCCCTGCTTGCGGATCCATCCCCAATTGCGGGAGGACTGCTCGGCTGCAATCCGTCCCTTTTCCACCAGCGTCACGGAGATGTTTCGCCGCGCAAGAAAAAGCGCCGTCGTCACGCCGATAATGCCGCCGCCGACAATCACCACGTCCGAACTTTTCGGTGGAGGACCGGGATATTGAATCGGGTCCGCTTCGGAGAAGGGGAAACTGGGCAAGGGAGGCATCCTGAAAAAACAGCGATGACAGCTATGGGATACCGGGAGCCAGCTTTCTTGAGGCAGCTGAGGAGAAGCTAGAGCACAGGCTGGCTAACGCGTGGCCCGGTATGAAATGATCTGTTGGTRAGTAGATGAACAGCGGGAGCGGCCCGGCACTCTGGCGTGGTTGAGGCCAGCACGGCCGGGCCTGACCGGCGAGGGCTCGGGAGCAAAACACGGCACCGGCTGACGCGGAAATATACGCCCTCCTCGCCGCTGACGGACCTCGCCTTTAGGCGTACTTGCAGCCACGATTCAGCGCTCGATCACATTGGGTAACGTTTGCGTTCCATCTCATTCCAACGCCGGAGCGGCCTCTATATGCCGCTATGGGYCGAGAATCGCCGGCGATGAATGGCCCCACCGCGACACGACGAGACCAGACGGCCCATTTTTGGAAAGCGGCTTACCGCTTCCTCCAACATAGGGAGATATCATCATGCGCTCTATCAAGCCCAAAATCATCGCGGCCGCATCTATCCTCGCGGCCATACCACTTTCGAGCGCCTATGCCGTGCACCGTCACAGGCCACCGGTCGACACCACGATCACGGGATCGGTGCAGGCGGATCCAAAAGAGAAAGCGGCGATGGATCAGTTGCTGAATGTGRGGCAGGGTATCCGGCAGGCAAGGCAAGCCGGCAAGATCACGCCGGACAAGGCCCGCGACCTGATGGYGCGGGCGGATACCATCCAGCGTACCGCGTTGACTTCCGGCGGCCGTTCGGCGCTGAGCCAGATCAATGAGCTGGATCAGCGGCTCCAGAATGCCACCGGGCAAGGCACCTATATGGGTGACGGTGCCGACGGCGGCTACTATCCGAACGGCTGACGTAAACACAAACACACACATCATAAAGCGACCGCCGGCGTGAGCAGCGCATCCTCTCAGGGATTCGCAGGGAGAAGTGCTTGACCATCAGGCCTTCCTCACCTCACGCGGGCGCCGCCGCTCTCGGGATGAACCCGACGCCGGCCGTTTCAAAGACGCGGCAGACAAGCGTCATCCCGCCGGCCGGACCATCGCCAGCATCCGCCCCGCAGCCTTCGGCGCAACCATGCATTGCAACAGCGGCCGTCATTTGCCTTCTCCTGCGGAGATGGTGCCGACACGGGAAATCGAACGATTTTCCGTGCCGAAGCGGCAGGACAAATAAATGCAATGATTTCCGAGAATTGAATGGCGCGAGTGACGGGGCTCGAACCCGCGACCTCCGGCGTGACAGGCCGGCACTCTAACCGACTGAGCTACACCCGCGCACTGACGAGCACGTGTCAGGCGTGTTCGTCGTTGGGGCGCTGGATAAGGGGTTCGTTTGCGGGTGTCAAGCGCAGCATGTGAGCTTAACAGCAAACTGGAGAAGGTTTTTTGACAAGTGCGCCGGCGCTGGGGAAATCCCTCAGGCAAGCGGGCGCGCTGCCCGTTCATTTGGCCTTGCGAATGCGACCCTAACTGCTTAAAGGTCCGGCCCGGAGCGGGCGATTAGCTCAGTTGGTAGAGCGCTTCGTTTACACCGAAGATGTCGGCGGTTCGAGCCCGTCATCGCCCACCACTTTGATTTATAAGCGATAAATCTTACTTCGTTGCTTTGAACGGCAACGGTCGGCGGGAGCCATTGCCATATTGTCTCGTCCGGACCGCCGATCGGTGCAATGGATTTTCCAATGGTTGGACGCTAGGTCTTGAAGCGGCGATCACTGTAAGCCTAGGTCGACCTCCAGCTGTTCGCGCGAAGATGGTGACTAATCAGAATCTCGCTATTCCACCGTCACCGACTTCGCCAGGTTGCGCGGCTGGTCGACGTCGGTGCCCATGAACACGGCGGTGAAATAGGCGAGCATCTGGATCGGCAGCGCGTAGACGATCGGCGCAATGATCTCCGGCACCTGCGGCAAGATGATCGTCTCCATCGTCTTGAGGCTCGCCTGGGCGGCGCCCCTGGCGTCGGTGATGAGGATGATCTTGCCGCCGCGCGCGGCCACTTCC
>NZ_MDFL01000132.1 GCF_001854785.1 Mesorhizobium sp. ORS 3428 | reverse complement strand
GACGGCTGCATTGCGAGCCACACCGCCGAAGCCGCAAAGGTTGGCGCAACGCGCGAGGAAATCGCTGAAGCGCTTGGCGTGGCGATCGCTTTGAACGCGGGAGCGGCTCTGGTCTATTCCTCGCGCGTACTGGATGCCTTCGACACCGCTGACGGCTGATGGCCTCAGCACGCAAACAAGGCGGGGAAGGGCGCATACGATCCGTCTCCGCCAGCACCCAAGCGCGCATCACCCTCTATCCCGCAGTGCAGGGGCCATCTTCCTCTCTTGGGGAAGGCTGGCGATCTCTCTGCTGCGGATCTCAGGTCGCCCGCTCGCTCCTCGGTGCTCCACCTCACTGACGGCTTCGTCAGTGGCCCAGGATCTGCCCGAGGAAGGTGCGCGTGCGTTCCGATCGCGGCGCGCTGAAGAATGCCCTCGGTTCGTTCTGCTCTACGATCTGGCCCTGATCCATGAAGATCACACGGTCGGCCACTGCCTGCGCAAACCCCATCTCATGAGTGACGCACAGCATCGTCATGCCCTCGTCGGCGAGCGCAATCATGGTGTCGAGCACTTCCTTGATCATCTCCGGATCGAGAGCCGAAGTCGGTTCATCGAACAGCATGATGCGTGGCTTCATGCATAAAGAACGCGCGATCGCCACGCGCTGCTGCTGACCGCCCGAAAGCTGCCCCGGATATTTATGCGCCTGATCCGGTATCCTGACCTTTTCAAGGAAGTGCATGGCGATCTCTTTGGCTTGCCTTTCTGGCACCTTGCGGACCCAGATCGGGGCGAGGGTGCAGTTCTCGAGGATCGTCAGGTGAGGAAAGAGATTGAAGTGCTGGAACACCATCCCGACTTCGCGGCGGACTTCCTCGATCTTCTTCAGGTCGCTTGTCAATTCGATTCCATCGACAACAATTTTGCCTGACTGATGTTCCTCGAGCCTGTTGATGCAGCGGATCATGGTCGATTTGCCGGAGCCGGATGGCCCGCAAATGACGATCCGCTCGCCGCGGCGCACGGTCAGATTAATGTCTCGCAGCGCATGAAAATCACCGTACCACTTGTTCATGGATGTGATCTCGACGGCCGTTTCTGAAAGGCCGCGGCGGTTTTCGGGCGAAAGCCCACGTAACGTCTTGCTCATGCGCATTTCTCCTAACGATGATCCGTCTTCAGCCGGCGCTCAAGATACATGGAATAGCGCGACATGCCGAAGCAGAAGATGAAGAACACAGCTCCAATGAAGATGAAGAGTTCCCAGTAGATACCTTGCCACTCCGTGTTGGCGCGGATGGCCGCGGCAAGGGCGATGGGGTCGAGAAGACCGATGAACATGACGAGTGTCGTGTCCTTGAATAGRCCGATGAAAGTATTCACGATCCCCGGAATGGAGATCTTGAGAGCCTGCGGCAGGATGATGAGGCGCTGGGCCTTCCAGTAATCCAGACCCAGAGCCTCCGCGGCCTCATACTGGCCGCACGGCAGGCCGGCGAGGCCCCCGCGGATGACCTCGGCCATATAAGCGCTGGCAAAGAGCGTCACCATGATCACTACGCGCAGGATGAGGTCGAAGTTGGTGCCGGGCGGCAGGAAATAGTTCAACAGCAGCGATGCGGTGAACAGCAGCGTGATGAGCGRCACGCCACGAATGAATTCGATGAACACGACGCTCAGCATATGGATCAGYGGCAAACCCGAGCGACGGCCAAGCGCGAGCAAGATGCCGAGCGGCAACGACGTTGCGATGCCGGTCACGCCGATGATGATCGACAGCAGAAACCCTCCGATCTCGCGCGAGGGGACAGCCTCGAGCACAATCGGGATGACAGCGTTTGCAGCCGATGAAAA
Organism: Mesorhizobium sp. ORS 3428; assembly: GCF_001854785.1. Lineage (GTDB taxonomy): Bacteria > Pseudomonadota > Alphaproteobacteria > Rhizobiales > Rhizobiaceae > Mesorhizobium. The sequence goes on along the minus strand of NZ_MDFL01000132.1, from coordinate 36,380 downwards.
AGGCTGGGCGGCGTAGACCCACCAGAGCGCCGCTCCGAGACCGGCGACGCTCAGGCCAAGCCCTTGACTGGCGCGTGCTGTCGACGCAAACAGGCCGGCGGCGACAGCGAAGCCGAGGTAGACGGCGACCGGAAACCACAGGCTTCCGCCCCAGATCAGCCAGCCCGCAAGGCCCGGGTAGACGGCGCTGAACCAGAGCGTGCGAGACGGCAGGGCGCGGAACAGAACCGGCGCCAGCGCCGCCAACAGCAGCGCGAAGGCGAGAACCGGGCGCCAATAAAGATCCGCAGGGTAGAAGCCGAACAGAAGTTGCGGCCAACGGTCGCGAATTACACCCCAGCACGCGCCTGGCGCTCCGTCGAGGAGCTGCCGACATTCGGCGAGCGAGTTGGCTTTCCAGATGGAATTGCCTAGCCAAGGAGCGATGGCCACGATGAGCCACGCGATCGCGGTCACCGATGCCACGGTCAGCAACGTGCTAAGCCAGCCATCGAAGAGATTCTTCCTCATCCATTCCCGCGGACCACCTTGGCCGGCTGGCCTTGCCGAAGGGAGAACCATTTCCTGGCRCACCCAGGAGACGTTGTGCAGGTTCATGTTAGCGCTCCTGCAGTCTGACGCGACTGTTGTAGACGTTCATGATGCCCGAGATGATCAGGCTGATGCTAACGTAGATCAGCATCATCAAAAGCATCGCCTCCAGTTCTCGACCGGTCTGGTTGATGGTGATGCCGCCGAGCGTCGAGCGCAGATCCATATAGCCGACCGCCAGGCCCAACGATGTGTTCTTGGTGATGTCGAGGTATTGCGAAATGAGCGGAGGCACGATGATCCGCAAGGCCTGCGGCAGGATCACGAGACGCATGGTTCGTCTCGGCGAAAGCCCAAGTGCATGAGCAGCTTCCGTCTGCCCTCGGGAAATCGCAAGTATTCCAGAGCGAACGTTTTCGGYGATGAACGCGCCGCTATAGACACTGAGCCCGATCCAGAGCGCAATGAAGGAATTGCGCAGCAGCAGCCCGCCAGAAAAGTTCAAGCCCTTCAGGGCGGGATACTCAAGATGGAAACCCAGCGCGTAAAGCAGAGTGATCATCGGCAGCGCGAAAACGAGCAGGCTTTTCCACCAGGTTGCCGGACGCTCTCCGCTCGCGCTTTGGACCCGTTGAGCACGCTCGACCAGGCTTCGACGGGCCAATACCGAAATCGCGAGCACACAGAGGACCGCAGCATAGTTGAGGTCAAGGGCGCCAAATGCGCTATTGAGTTGACCTAGGCTGCGGGAGAAATCGGGAACCGGCAGATAGATGCCGCGGTTGGTGACAGCGACGCTGTCCCACAGGATCATGGAAGCCGTGGGATTGTCGCCGCGGAACGCGCTGGGCGTCGGCATMGCCTGCGACATGATCGCGGCGACCACAAAGATCCAAAGGAGTGCCGGCACGTTGCGGAAGCTTTCKACATAGACGGTCATCAGACGAGCGACGATCCAGTTGTTGGAAAGCCGGAGCACCCCGGCCAACACGCCAAGGACCGTCGCGGTCACGCAGGCCATTGCCGCTACGATCAGCGTGTTGAGCAAACCGACGACGGCGGCACGGGCATGAGAGCTTGTGCTCGAATACTCGATGGCGTGCGGCGAGATGTCATAACCCGCCGTGCTCCACAGAAATCCAAACGAGAAGTTCTTTCCAAGGGCAGCCAGATTGTGGACCGTGTTGTCGACGAGCCAGGCAGCCGCAWGGACGAGCATGATGAACGCGATGACCTGGATCGATCGGGCCCTATAACGGGTGTCATTGAAGAGCATGCTCAGGTGAAAGGGCTCGCGGGGAGCCGCGCTTTTCATGGCCATGAGTGATCTCCCTGAAGGTTCGCTGCGCTACCTTCGGCRTATGGTTGTGCGTTGTGGGCTTGCAGGGGYGGAAAACGAAAGGCGCGGGGCAAGCCCGCGCCTCGAGACGTTTTTTCAGCGGAACGGCAGCGGATACATCAGGCCGCCTTGCGTCCAGAGCGCGTTCTGGCCGCGGGCCAATCCAATCGGCGTCTTGTCGCCAACGTTCCTGGCGAAGATTTCCCCGTAGTTTCCCACGGATGCGATCGCCCGTTTCGCCCAAGCCGGATCCAGCCCCAGCATTTCTCCCAGCTTATCCTCTTTGCCCAGGAGGCGATTGACTTCCGGGTTATCCGTGCCCGCGGAAAGCTTCTCCACGTTCTCGGATGTTATGCCGAGCTCCTCAGCCRCCAGAAGCGCATTCAAGGTCCAGCGCGCCACGTCRGCCCATTGATCGTCACCCTGGCGGACAAGGGGACCCAACGGCTCCTTCGAAATGACATCCGGGAGGATGATGTGATCCTGTGGATCCTTGAAGCTCGACCGGGTCGATGCCAGGTCGGACCCGTCACTCGTGATCACGTCACAAGCACCGGCAAGATATTTCTGCTGGACGTCGCCGTTGTTCTCGACGGGAACCGGGTCATACTTCATGTTGTTCTTGYGGAAATATTCCGCGAGGTTCAGCTCGGTGGTGGTCCCGGTCTGAATGCAAACGGTGGCGCCGTTCAGATCCCTTGYGCTCTTGGCACCGAGGGATTTCGGCACCATGAAAGCCTGACCGTCGTAGTAGTTCACACCCGCGAATGTGAACTTCAGGTCCACATCGCRCGAAAATGTCCAGGTCGTGGTGCGGGACAGAATGTCGATCTCGCCGGAGGCAAGTGCGGTGAACCGCGTTTGCCCAGTCGTGGGAACGAAGGTCACCGCATTGGGGTCTTTAAGGACTGCAGCCGCGACAGCCCGGCAGTAGTCCACGTCCATGCCATGCCAGGCCCCGGACGCATCCGGAGCGGAGAAGCCGGCCTGACCGCCGGTCACACCACAATTCAGCTTACCACGCGCTTGAACGTCGGCCATCGTGCCGGCCGAAGCGATACCGGCCGTCAGCGTTGCCGCTGCAAGCGTGGCAAGGGCGATCGTCATTTTCATTTTCATTCTCCCGGTTTGTGATCCGGCAGCGGTGGCTTTTTTGCCCAATTCTCCGCCACTCGGATCGGTTGAGTTCCCACTGGTTCGGTCTTGTCGGATCGAAGACGCTTATTGTTCTGGAGCAATCTCGATGATGGCTTCGATTTCGACGGGCGCGTTCATCGGAAGCGCCGCCACACCGACGGCGGAGCGCGCGTGCTTGCCCTTCTCGCYAAAGACCGCGACGAGAAGATCCGACGCGCCGTTGGCGACGAGATGTTGTTCCGTGAAATCGGCGGCCGAGGCGACGAAGACTGTGATCTTGACGATCCTGGCGATCCTCTCGAGGCTGCCAAGACAGCCCTTTGCCTGGGCGAGGATGTTCAAGGCACACTGTTTGGCGGCTAGCGTACCGGCCGCCACGTCGAGCTCCCTTCCGAGCAGYCCCCTCGCAATCAATTTGCCATCGGCGAGTGGCAACTGGCCCGACGTGAGAACGATGCTTCCGGTCTCCGCCGCCGGGAGGTAGTTCGCTACGGACTTTGTCGCTGCCGGCAATTCGATCCCGAGTTCATCCAGGCGCCGTTCAATCGTCTGAGACATCGGCTCGTCCTCAAAACTCGGYGACGGCGGCGGTGATGCGCCCGATCGCCTCGTCGACGACCGCACGCGGGCAGCCGAGATTGACGCGCATGAACCCATGCCCCTCGACCCCGAACTTCTGGCCCTTGTCGAGCCAGACGCGCGCCTTGGTCAGCATGAATCTGTTCAGGGCTTCGGCATCCATTCCGAGACCGCGGCAATCCATCCACGCCAGGTAGAGGGAGTCGGTTGGAAGTACCTTCAGGCGTGAATCCGCATCGTTGATCGCGTCGGCGAAGTGCGCGTGATTGGCACGCAAATAGGCCAGCATTTCCTCCAGCCACGGCTCGCCATGGGCATAGGCGGCTTCGGCGGCAACCATCCCCAATACGTTGACCAGCTCGAAGACGTTGCGCTCGTACTGGCGGCGCAGCTCTTCCCGGAGCCGCCTGTTCGGGATGAAAACATTAGCGCTCTGCAGGCCGGGCAGGTTGAATGTCTTGCTCGGCGCCGTGCAGGTGATGCTGTTTTGGGCGAACTCTTCGCCGAGCGAGGCAAACGGGATGTGCTTTTTGGCCGGATCGAGGATGAGATCCTCGTGGATCTCGTCCGAAATGACCAGAACGCCTTTGCAGGCGCAGATTTCGCCCATGGTCCGCAGTTCATTTTCGGACCACACGTTTCCGGTAGGATTGTGTGGGTGGCTTAAGATAAAGATCTTCGTGTTGGCGCGGATGGCAGCCTCGAAAGTCTGCTCGTTGAAGCGGTAGCCATCGCCGGTGAATTCGAGCGGCGCATAGGCCAAGTGACGGCCGTTCAGCAGGACATCGTTATGGAAATGCGCGTAGACCGGCGGCTGGATCAAAATGGTGTCGCCCGGCGCTGAGAAAGCCTGCACCGCGGTCTTCAGCGTCGTGATGATGCCGGAGGTCTGGAGGATCCATTCCTTGGCGACGTCCCAACCGAACCGTCGCTGCTGCCAACCGACGACAGCGTCAACATAGGATGCGGTCGCGCCACCGGGATAACCGAAGACGCCATGGTCGACCGCCGCATGGAGCGCGTCGATGACGGCATGAGGCGCCTTGAAGTCGGTGTCGGCCACCCACATCGGCAAGGGGTCGGCCGCAGCTTCGTCCGGCGCCAAAAGCTTGCTTGYACAGGCCCATTTCATGGAGTTGCTGTTCTTGCGGTCGACAATTTCGTCGAAAACAGACGCCGCCCGCGCATGCTCCGGGTGGAGTTGGTGGGCAAGTGCGAGCTTCGTCACAGCGGTTCCTTCCTTCCTGACCTTGGGACGGCCCTGCAGGGCCGATTGACGGAAGGTTAATGGCATCGCATTATGAGTGGAAATGGTATGATTTCATTTACTCATGAACAGGGTTCATAATGATCGATCGGCAGCACCTTGCGATCCTTAGGGAAGTAAGCCGTCGGGGCAGCGTCACCGCGGCTGCGGAGAAGCTGAATGTCACCCAGTCGGCTTTGAGCCATACGATCGCCAAGTTCGAAGAACGGCACGGCATCAAGATCTGGATGAAGACCGGACGAGGCCTGCGGTTGACGCAGGCGGGCGAGTACTTGCTGACCGTTGCCGAGCGCGTCTTGCCGCAGATGGAGCACGCGCAGCGTATCCTGACGGACTTCGCGCTGGGGAGGAGGGGAGTGCTTCGCGTCGGCATGGAGTGTCATCCCTGCCAGCGATGGCTGACGAGAATTGCAACTCCCTATCTGACACAATGGCCCGACGTGGACTTCGACGTGCGCACCGCCTTCCGCTTCGACGGGGTCGAAGCGCTGCTGGGTTATGAGATTGACCTGTTGATAACGCCGGATCCGGTGGAGACGCCGGAACTACTGTTCACTCCCGTGTTCGATTACGAGCTCGTTCTGATGGTGCATGAGGCTCACCCCCTTGCCAGCCGAGCCTGCGTTGAACCGCAAGATCTCCTGGACGAAGAGTTGATTACAGTACCCGTCACGTTGGAGCGCCTGGACATCTACACCCGCTTCCTTGTTCCGGCGCATTGCAGGCCGCGTCAACATCGCACTGCGGAGACCATCGACCTGATGCTGCAACTGGTATGCGCGGGCCGGGGCGTGACGGTTCTTCCCGATTGGCTCCTGCACGAGGATGCATCCGGCCTGCCGATRCGCGCACTGCGCCTGGGAGATTCCGGCATCCGGAAGAGCATCAACCTTGGTGTGAGGCGCGGCGAGGAGAGGACCTTCTACATCGACGGATTCCTGAAGCTTGCCCAGGAAATGGGTGCTAATCCATACCGGTGATTGCTCAAATTCAGTTTCGAAACCCAGCCGTAGCCCCTCGCCTACTACGTTTGCTWTAGGACCGACCGCCCCTTACGTCTAAGGCACAACCGTTTTGGCGCTGGCTTCACGAGGAAGTGTCCGGCGCATAGCAAAAGGCAAAGTTTTTCTTTGCGTCGTGAAAGATGTTCCTGTTTGCTCGAAAGCAATCATAGACCCAAAAGCAGAGGCATTGCCGAAACCCGGATGTCTCATGTCCGATACCGTTCTCAACGTCGGCGGCTGCTCGGCTGAGCTGACTGCGGCGCGCCCCCCATACCGCGCAGGATTGGTGGGCGACAGCCTCGATCGCGGAATCTCTAGCAACGGGCCGCAGCCTTATCGGCTGGCGAAGCGTCAGATGCTCCAGTCTATGCGACCTGAAAGCCGCACTGCGTTGATCGCTGAACTGGCCTCCAAGGTCTCGGCCGACGCAATTCAACCTAGCGCACGCCTCATGGCCCTAACTGCAGGCGCGGTGGACGCGGCAGAGCTTGCGGCGTTTTCCCCTCTCTGCACGAGAGCGGCACAATGACGCCGGGCCATCGCGTTCTGCAGATAACAGTCCCCGGCACGCTGGAGCTAGTCGAACATGCAACGCCCGTTCCGGGAGCCGGCCAATTGCTGATCAAGGTGGAGGCTTGCGAGGTCCGTGACGACACACGTAGCCCTGACACAGAAAGCGCTGATCCAGCATTGCAGCCGCGCCAGGGGGCGGGTCATGAGATGGAGGGGCGCATCATGGCGTTGGGCGAGCGTGTGCCTTCGGTTTGGAAACTCRGGCAGCGGGTCGGCATTGGAAGTCTTGAGGACTGTTGCTATGCATGCCCGGATTGCCGACGGGGACAATTTCAGCTCTGCGGCAAAACCAGCGCTTGCGGCACTTCGATCGTATCGGCGCTTTTAGCCGGCCTAGCGCCACCAGGTCGGCTCGTGCATCTTGGATATGCCAATGATCCACTGGCCATGCATGGCGGGCAGCGTGYGAGGCGCGGGCCAAGTTCGATCACCGGCAAACCATTCAGGAAAGAAAAAACAGTTGCTTTCAATTTGCTGAAGGATGCGCGCGCGCTGATGAACACATTATCGCAAGACGCGGCGGCCGAGGACGACCCTGAGATCCGTCAGGTGTGAAGTGGATAGTGTTCTTCGAAAAAGAGAGGGCCCATGTCTCATCAATGACGACTTCTCCCGCCCGTTCATCGTTCACGTTGGCCGGCAGCACGGAGTCCCAAGCCCGCCCCATCGTTCAATGCATGCCGTTCAGGATCGGCAACGAGGTGGCGGAAACTCACTGCCCCGGCTCGCCGGTGATCCACATTGATCGTCGCGATCGAAGGATCAGCGAACACCTGTTCATAGTAGCTCGTCTTCCGATCGCCGCTGCCGCMACAAGATCTGCCAACCTGACGTCACAATCTGTACCTTCAGAGCACTCGAAATTTCCGAACGTGAGATGTGATCARCATTGCCGTTCAATTGGCGCACTGAACTTTTCGACCGCAAGGCGAAGCGGACATTCACGTCCTCCGAAAAGGTRGTCGTCATGCAGAGGCGGTGGCAGTGTGTCGGCCTTGTCTGTCGCGGTCAACACCTTGGAAAGGATGAGCGGGATCATTCCGCCTGCAGCAAGTATATCGACTTCTAAACCAGTCTCTACTGCTGCCGTTCCGCCCAACCGCGCAGACACCCCTTCTGATCGACGCACGTCGATTTCGATTGCAGAGCGTGGTGTGATGCTCGCGGCATCGACAATGATTTGATCGTTTGTCCCAAGTCCGCCGATCGACTGCGCGTCAGCCGCCGAAATGGTGATCGGGAGGACCCCCATCCCGATCAGGTTAGACCGGTGGATGCGTTCGAAGCTCTTGGCAATGACCGCGCGGACGCCGAGCATTGCAACCCCCTTGGCAGCCCAGTCTCGCGAAGAGCCGGCACCGTACCGCTCGCCCGCGACGATAATYGTGCTGGTTCCGCTCGCCTGGTAGCGTTTGGCGATTTCCCACAAGCGGCCGATGTCGCCGGTGGGTCCGTGAATTGTGCTGCCAGGATCGGCATCTGGAATGAGCAGGTTCACCGAAGCCCTATTGTCGAACAGGCCAYGGACCATCACTTTCCAATTGCCCCGTCTGKAGGCGAACACGTTCAGGCTGKAGGGATTTTCGCCTCGATCGATAAGATGTCGGCCGGCGTAGCTTGTCGACGCTATCTGTCCAGCCGGCGATATATGGTCTGTGGTGATGTCGTCGMCGAGGACCAGCAAAGGCATGGCGGCATATTTTCCAAGGCAGCTCGACACACCCRCAGTCGCGAACGGCGGCCGACGAATGTAGGTGGACGTATCCGACCACGGGAAACGCGCGCTTTGCGGAAAGTCCAGCTTTTGCCAAAGGGGATTTTCGGCCGCCTCGCTGAACGCCTCAGGACTATCGGCGCCGAAAACATGGGCTCTMACATGTTTCGCGACTTCGGCTTGGTCGGGCCAAAGGTCAGCGAGATGGACCTCGTTGCCATCCGCGTCCTTTGCGATGGGGTCGGTCGCGATGTCGCGCAACACGTCTCCGGCAAGTGCGAACGCAACAATCATCGGCGGTGAGGCCAGGAATCCATCCTTGAGGGACGGATGCACCCTCCCTGGAAAGTTGCGGTTTCCCGACAAGACGGCAACGGCCGTGATCCCGCCGTCGATGGCGGCTTGCATCTCGAGGGGGAGGGGACCTGAATTGCCGATGCAGGTCGTGCAACCTAAGCCGACAATGCTGAAGCCGATTGCCTCAAGGTCTTCGAGTAGACCTGATCGCTCCAGGTAGCGGACCGCCGCCGGCGAGCCCGGAGCAAGCGATGTCTTGACCCAATGGGGCGGTCTCAGTCCAAGCTGCCGCGCCTTGCGCGCCAGCAGCCCCGCAGCAATCAGGAGTGACGGATCCGACGTGTTGGTGCAACTAGTTATCGCAGCGATTGCGACGGCGCCTTCGGGAATAGACTTGAATGTGACCTGTCGGCTCAGCTTTTTTCCGCAGGCGCGTTCAAGGGCGGGCTGCACGTTCGCTGGCTCGAGGCGATCCTGCGGTCGGCGTGGCCCGGCCAAGCTCGGGCGAAGCGCGCTGAGATCGATCGTGAGCTCGTCGGTGTATCGCGGGTTTGTATCGGGCTCGAACCAAAGGCCCTGTGCCTTGGCGACATTCTCGACGCGAGCAGCGAGCTCATCGCTTCTTCCTGTCTGGCGGAGATAGGCAACGGTATTGGCATCGACTGGGAAAAAGCCGGTGGTAGCCCCGTACTCGGGGGCCATGTTCGCCACCACGGCTCGGTCGCCTGCCGAAAGTGTAGACACGCCTGGCCCGAAGAACTCTACGAATTTCCCGGCGACGCCGAACGACCTCAGCCGCTCGGTCACGGCCAGAGCCAGGTCGGTCGAGAGAGTTCCGCTCTGCAGCCGCCCCACGAGGCGCACACCTATGACCTCCGGCATCCTGAGCATGACCGGCATTCCGAAGATGACGCTTTCGGCCTCGAGTCCGCCCACGCCCCAGGCCAGTACGCCGATGCCGTTGATCATCGGCGTGTGGCTGTCCGTCCCGATCAGGGTATCAGGCACCGCCCACTCGACATTGTCGCGCWTCTCGATTGCGACCACGGTTGCCAGTTGCTCAAGGTTGATCGTGTGYATGATGCCAGTACCGGGCGGATGAACGCTAAGGCCGGGAAGGGCTTTGGTCGCCCACTTCATCAACCGGTAGCGCTCCGCATTGCGCTCCAGTTCCTTGGCCAGGTTGAAGCGGAGAGCATCGGCGGTACCAAAGCGATCCACGCCGATGCTGTGGTCGACAGACACATCAACCCTGATTCTTGGGGCAAGGAGGGCGGGATCGCCTCCCGCTTCAGCAATCGCGTCGCGCATTGCGGCAATGTCGACCAGGGCGGGAACGCAGGTCGTGTCATGCATCAACAGCCGACCCGGATGGAATGGAATTTCTGCCTGGCTCTCTCCAAGTCGTAGCCACTGGCTGAAGACCTCCAGCAGCCGCTCAGCCTCGTGAGGCTGGTGTCTGAGGTTGTTCTCGAGCAGGACACGCAGCACGAAGGGCAGCCGCTCGAACTTGGAACCCAGCGCCTTCCGCATGTCGATCGCGGTCAGCTGCCGGCCATGGCTCTCGACCWGCATTCTGATCATGCCAGGTTCCTCACCTTGTAGTATTGGATTTTATAGCTTAAAAAACCAAACTAGAGTCGATGTCAAGCGAGGCATTCATGYGCAGCGACTGGTCTGCCGCGAAATACTGCAATTCGGCGATCACCGGACGCGGCCCAWCGACCTTCTTGGTGCGGTTTCCAATGAGGACATGGAGTTTGTCACAGATATTGGATGCGGGCCGGGAAATTCGACCGAACTGCTGGGCCGTTAGCCGGAGGCACGAGTCGCGGGCATCGACTCGTCGCCTTCGATGATCGAAGCCGCGCGCGCCCGACTGCCGAACGTTGAGTTTGCAGTGCAGGCTATACAGGACTGGCGCCCGAAGAGCCGCAGGACGTAATCTTCGCGAACGCCGTGCTGCAATGGCTTCCGGATCATCGTGCGCTGCTGCCGAGGCTTGTCAACCTGTTGAAAAGCGGCGGAATTCTGGCAATCCAGGTGCCTGACAATCTTAACGAATCCACTCACCGTGGCATGCGGGAGGTTGCACGGGATCCGCGGTGGGCGGGCCGGCTGGCAGAAGGGRCACCGAGCGAACGTCGATCGAGAGGACTCAGAATTATTACGRCATTCTCCGCCCGCTCTGCCGGCGGGTGGAAGTCTGCACGATCTATCACCATCCTCTCAAAGGACTGGACGGTATCATCGACTGGTTCAGCAGCACTGGCCTGCGTCCATACCTCTCGCGCCTCGACGCATCCGAAAAGAAGGCCTACCTTGCTGTACCGAGACGCTCGCGCGCCACTATGCGATCCTGGAGGAGGCAACAACGCTTCTGCCATTTCCACGTCTCTTCGTTGTCGCGACACGACTTTAGATTGGATTTTTAACGACAGCTCGTGCAAACTTGCCACGATCGCTGTACCGCTTGAACGCCAGATCCGCGGCAATCATCTCGGAGCTCTCATGCCAGCAAGCCCCTTGGCACGGAACATCGCCAGTCAGATTTCGCTGCTCGTAACGACGGGCGAACTGTCTTCTGGYGATCACCTGCGCACGCAACATCTCGCCGACAAGTTTGGCGTCTCCCGCTCGCCCGTGCGCGAGGCGATGCAAATTCTCGCTGAAGAAGGACTGCTGGAGCAGAAGGAGAATCGGGGGTTTTTTGTCAAAGATGTTCCGGAGTCCCGGATTATCGAGCCGATCAACGACGAGCCAAAACCGTTCGAGGTGGAGAACGATTACCAGCGCCTCRCCGAGGATTGGCTGATGGACCGCATCCCTGCCGAGGTGACTGAGGGCATGCTGCGGGAGCGCTACGACCTCACCAAAGCGCAACTTAGTGACATGCTTATGCGGGCAGTGCGGGAGGGCTGGGCGGAGCGCAAGCAGGGCTACGGCTGGYGCTTCCTGCCAGTCGCCAAGACACCCGAGGCGTTCGAGCAGATTTACCGGTTCCGCATGCTGATTGAACCGGCCGCCATATTGGAACCGAGCTTCAAGCTCGACCGAAAAATAATTGAAGAGCAGCGACGGTTACAGCAGCGAATGCTGGAGACCGACATCATGCGACTTCCTGCCGAACGTTTGGTCCACAACGGCTCCATCTTCCACGAGGAGCTGATCAAGATGTCGAACAATCCCTTCTTCCACCTGTCGCTGGTGCGCGTCAATCAAATGCGCCGTTTGCTCGAGTATCGCTCGCGCGTTGATCGCAATCGTCTGTTCACGCAATGCGAGGAGCACCTTGCGATCCTCGATCTGCTCGAGCGCGGTGAAATCCTCGAAGCGTCCTACGCCATGCGCAAGCATCTCTCCGGTGCGCTCGCGCGGAAATCACCCATCGCGCGATCCTGGTCCCAGCACGCRCACGAAAAAATACCGGCCTCGTAATTTTTCGATTGCATTTTAATCGTCGAAAAGCCAAAAAGTCGCCATGAAGCATTTCGGCGGATGCTCCGCCGTGTTCAGGGAGACGTTCTATGAAGATCATGGTCACGCCGTGCGACGGCATCGGCCCGGAGATCACCGCCGCGACGATGGAGGTGGWCGAGGCGGCCAACAAGGCATTCGGTCTTGGTCTGCAGTACGACTACGAGGACACCGGCTTCGCCAGCCTAGAAAAGTACGGAACGACCCTGCGCGACGAGACGATAGAGCGCGCCCGTACGTATGACGGCATTATCCTGGGTCCGCAGTCCCATATGGACTATCCGGCGCGCGACAAGGGCGGCGTGAACGTTTCAGCTGGGTTCAGGGTCAAGTTGGACCTCTATGCAAACGTTCGTCCGGCGCGCGTTCGCCCGTTTCTGAACAGCACCGCCAAGCGGATGGACCTCGTCATCATGCGCGAGGCGACCGAAGGCTTCTACCCGGACCGCAACATGTATGCGGGCAGTGGTGAGTTCATGCCGACGCCCGACATTGCGCTCTCCATGCGCAAGATCACGGCGCACGCCTGTGAGCGGATCGCACGCGCTGCTTTCGAGCTGGCGATGAAGCGCGACAAGCGCGTCACGGCTGTCCACAAGGCGAACAACTTCATCCTCACCGACGGTCTTTTCCTGACGCAGGTCCGAAAGGTAGCAGCCGAATTCCCCGAGGTGAAGCTCAACGACTACATCATCGACGCCATGGCAGCTCACCTCGTGCGCGATGCGTCCCGGTTCGACCTGATCGTGACGACGAACTTTTATGCAGACATTCTTTCGGATCTCGCCAGCGAGCTTTCTGGCAGTCTCGGCCTTGCCGGATCGATCAACGCGAATGCCGAAACCGGCCTTGTCTGCGCGCAAGCTCAGCATGGTTCGGCGCCCGATATCCAGAACCAGAACATCGCCAACCCGACCTCGCTCATCCTTTCCGCTGCGATGATGCTCTCCTGGCTTGGAGAGAAGCGCGGGCTGCCAAATTTCGAGGCGGCGGGCGCGGAGATCGAGCGTGCGATCGACGAGGTGCTTGCCAACCCGGCGACCCGGACCCRCGATCTCGGAGGGCAGAGCAACACGGATGCGTTTGGCGCCGCCGTGGCCAAGGCGATCAAAGCGGAGCCGGTTCGTGCGGCAGCGCGCGCTTAAACTGCCAACTTTGCATTTTACGATTGATAAATCCAAACTGAGATGTAACTGTTTTGGCGACGAAGAACGTCATCAGACGCACGCCCGGAGGAGCAATGAACGGGCGCAACCATGGGAGAAGTGAAATGAAGCATACCGCAGTGAGCAGACTGTCCGGCTGTTCGGCGCTCGTCTGTGTGACCTTGGCGATGTCGCCGGCCAACGCGCAGGACGCGTCCCTGATCGATGCCGCCAAGAAGGAGGGGACCGTCACGATCTACACGTCGACCGACGCGGCGCAGGCACAGGCGCTTCTCGATGCGTTCACCGCCAAATACGGTATTAAGATCGCGTACAACGACGTCGGCACGAACGGCGCCTACAATCAGGTGATCTCGGAATCGGCGGCCGGTCAGGTGACCGCGGACGTGGTGTGGACCTCCGCCATGGACCTGCAGATGACCCTTGTCAAGGACGGATACGCCGTGCCRTACAAGAGCGTCGAGGCCGGTAACATCCCCTCCTGGGCAAACTACCAGGATACGCTCTACGCCACGACGATCGAGCCGATCGGTATGATCTACAACACCACRGCGCTGAAGGAAGACCGCATTCCAAAAACGCGTGCCGACCTGATCAAGTTTCTCCAGGAAAACCAAGCCGAATTGAAAGGCAAAGTGGCGACCTTCGACCCGGAGAAGAGCGGAACGGGCTTCCTTCACCACACCAACGATGCACGCCAGACAAGCAATTTCTGGGATCTCGCCAAGGCGCTCGGCGCCGATGGCGTGAAGACTTACTCGAGTTCCGGATCAATGAAGGAGACTGTCGTCTCCGGCGAGAACGTGCTGGCCATCAACATCATCGGTTCTTATGCGCTGGACTGGGTCAAGAAGATCCCAAACCTCGGCGTGGCGTTCGGATCGGACTATACCGCCGCCTTTTCCCGTCTCGCCCTGATCAGCAAGGGCGCGCCTCACCCAAATGCGGCAAAGCTATTCGTCGACTTTACTTTGTCCAAGGAAGGGCAGGAAGCGCTGGCATCAGGCGGTCTGCCCTCGGTGCGGGAGGATGTAACGAGCGGTCTCAACATCAAGACGCTGAACGAAAAGGTCGGCGGCGGCCTGAAGCCGATCGCCGTGGACGAAGGTCTTCTCGAATATATGGACCCCGCCAAGCGCGTCCAATTCTTCAACGACTGGAAGGCGGCGATCGCCGGCTGATCCGTGTTCGTCGTGGCCGCGGCAATGTTGTCGCCGCGGCCACATCTTTTAGGGAGGATCGCTAATGGCTACGAGCCACCACAGCGCAGCCATGCTCGCAGATGCGGCGATTGTCGACCTGCCGGTTCCGCCGCATACGGCGCGGCCGGCTGGCGACGCACCGCTCTTCCGGAACATCGCGATTGGCATTCTCGCGCTGACGGTCCTCGCGCCAGTCGGGCTGATAGTCTTCCAGAGCTTCCTCAGCGCTCCGTTTTTCAGCCCGCGCGCTGTGCTCAGCCTCGACGCCTATGCCTATATCATCAACGATCCGACCTTCTACAAGGCGCTTGGGACCACCACGCTGTTCGCGTTCGGTATGGTCGCTGTCGCGGTGCCTCTCGGCGGTCTGCTCGCCTTTCTGATCACCCGTACCGACATCCGCTTCAAGCGCCTGCTCGAAGTGCTTGTGCTCGTGCCGATGTTCATCTCCTCGATCGTCCTTGCTTTCGGCTACACGGTCTCAGTCGGGCCGACCGGCTTTTTGTCGTTGGCAGTCAGGGACCTGATCGGCGTCGTTCCGTGGAATATTTACAGCTTGGCCGGCATGATCGCGATCGCCGGCCTCAGCCATGTACCGCACGTCTATCTCTATGTGTCGTCTGCGATGAGAAACCTCCCCTCCGATCTGGAGGAAGCAGCCAGGACAGCAGGGGCTAACATCTGGCGCGTATCGCTCGATGTGACGCTGCCGATGGTTCTGCCCTCACTTGTATTCGCGGCCTCGCTCAACGTCCTGCTCGGCTTCGAGACATTCGGCATTCCGCTGGTGCTGGGCGACCCGAACGGCATCATGGTGTTGACAACCTACATCTACAAGCTCACCACGCTTTTCGGCACGCCGACCTACCAGCTGATGGCGGTGGTCGCGATGGTCCTAGTGCTCATCACCTTGCCGCTGGTGTGGATGCAACRCCGCCTGCTCCGCAACGCCCGCCGGTATGCCGCGCYCGGCGGAAAGGGCTCTCGTGTCTCCAGCCTGAAGCTTGGCCGCAGCGGTCAGGTGATCGCGCTTTCAATCATCGGTCTCTGGCTGTTTGTGTCCGTTGTCCTTCCGATCGGCGGCATAACCGTGCGTGCMTTTGTCGATGCCTGGGGTGAGGGTGTGAACCTTGTCGAGCGGCTCACCTTCTCGAATTTTTACGGCATGCTGCAGGTCCCGAGCCTCGTGCGCGGCATGATCAACACCGTTCTCCTGTCGGTTGTCGGCGGCGCCCTGGCCGTTGGAATCTACCTCCTGATCGGACTGGCGGGTCACCGCAACCGAGGTTTCTCCAACACGGTGCTCGATTACATCGTGCTCCTGCCTCGAGCACTGCCGGGGCTGGTGGTCGGACTGGCTTTCTTCTGGGTTTTCCTGTTCGTGCCAATCCTCACCCCGCTGCGGYCAACCCTGGTCAGCCTCTTCGTCGCCTATGTCGTTGTCGGGTTGTCCTATGGCCTGAGGCTGCTGCAGGGCACGCTTATCCAGGTCTCCCCGGAGCTGGAGGAGTCGGCAAGAACGACTGGCGCAACGATCGGTCGCACATGGTGGGATGTCGTGATCCCGATCGTGCGGCCAGGCTTGGCCGGCGCGTGGGCCCTCATCATGATCATCTTCCTGCGCGAATATGCGACGGGCGTCTATCTCATGGGTGCGGGCACAGAGGTCATCGGCTCGCTGATGGTTTCGCTGCTCACGACCGGGGCCATGAACACGATCGCCGCGCTCGCGCTCATAAGCATCATCCTAACGGCCGCGGGCCTTGCGCTCGCCCTTCGACTGGGAGCACGCATCCATGACTGAGCTCATTGTCAACAACGTCCAGAAATGGCTTGGCGGCCTGCAGATCCTGAAGGGCGCCTCCTTCACGGCGGAGCGCGGCTCGATCGTTGCCCTGCTTGGTGCATCGGGAAGCGGCAAGACGACGCTGCTCCGCTGCATCGCCGGACTGGAGCAACCGGAGATCGGACGGATCKTCATCGGCGACAAGACCGTTCTGGATGGCGAGCGCAAAATCGGTTTGCCGCCGGAGCAGCGCAACATCGGCCTGGTCTTCCAGTCCTATGCGCTCTGGCCGCATCGCAATGTCCGAGACAATGTCGGATATGGCCTGAAACTCAGGGGCGTGCCGCAAGCGGAGATCGCATCGCGCGTCCAGGCGATCCTTGATCGTCTCGGTCTCGGCCATCTCGCCGAACGCTATCCCTCGCAGCTCTCCGGYGGTCAGCAGCAGCGCGTCGCGAWCTGCCGGGCACTGGTTTACGAGCCACGGGTGCTGCTTCTCGATGAGCCCCTGTCCAATCTCGATGCCAAACTGCGCGAGGAAGCGCGCTATTGGATCMGCAAGCTGATCCTGGACCTGGAGATCTGCGCGATCCTGGTCACCCACGACCAGAGCGAGGCCCTCGCCGCCGCCGATAACATCCTGCTTTTGCAGGATGGGCGCATCGTGCAGCAAGGCACGCCGCAGGACATCTACTCCAATCCAAACAGCTTCTATTCGGCCGATTTCCTCGGCGCCAACAATATAGTGAAGGGAAGGATACAGAAGCGCTCCGGCCGATCCACTGTGATCGCGGGTAATGGGTGGTCGCTGAACGGCACCGTGCGTGAGGCAAATGGGCTTGGCGATTCTGACGAGGCGCGCGCCGTCATTCGTGTCGAACAGATCAGTGTGAGCGACAGCCCGGCGCCTGAAGGTATCGAGATGCATCTCGATGACAGCATCTATCTCGGCGACAAATGGGAGTATCGCCTGCGCCGCGGTGATTTTGCCGCGAAGGCTCATGGTCCTCGCCAGATGCCGTCCGGCAAGGTCTGGGCTCGTATTCCCGCAGAGAGCGTCTGGGTCTTTGCGRCAGCGGCCCCGAAGTGATCTCCGCTCGATGGCCGCCTCCCTCCCGGGCGGCCATCGGTCCCTCCGTTGGAGCCGACAATGACAGCAACGCCTCGAATAACACTGATCCATGCCACCACCATTGCGATGGAGCCGATCACTCACTCTTTCAAAGCCGCCTGGCCGGAAGCTGATGCAGTCAACATCTTGGAGGACAGCCTGTCACCGGATCGCGCGAAGGTTTCCGAGCTCACCGACGAGCTCGTCGCGCGCATCGCAGCGCTTACGGCCTATGCGCGCTCGATCGGCAGTGCGGYGGTTCTCTTCACATGCTCTGCCTTCGGCCGGGCCATCGCGCACGCTGCGAAGCAGGTCGACATCCCTGTACTGAAGCCAAATGAAGCGATGTTCGAGCAAGCCATTCGACGCGGCGGCCGCACCGCGATGCTCTATACGTTTGCCCCGGCCAAGGACAGCATGGAGCAGGAATTCCGCGAGGAAGCGGACCGCACCGATCCTTCCGCAATGATCACCAGCTTCTTCGTCCCTGGTGCGATCGATGCAGTGCGTGCCGGAGATGTCGAAACGCACAATCGACTGATCGCCGCCGAGGCCGCCAAACTGAAAGATTTCGATGCCATCACCTTGGCCCATTTCTCCATGGCGCGTGCGCGGAAAGCGGTCGAGGCGGCAACGAACATTCCTGTCCTGACCAGTCCCGACGCGGCGGTCGCAAAGCTGCGCATCCTTGTTGAAAAGAACAATCTCATTGGTGACACAGAAAGGGTATGCRCATGACACGCGTTCCGATGACACGCCGTCAGTTCGCGGTATCCGCCGCTGGGCTTGCCACGTCGGTGCTGGCTAATACGGGGCCATCGAGGGCCGAAGGGGAAGTCCCTTTCTCGGCCGGCACGGAGAAGCCGAGCTTCAAGGTTCCTAAGAACGCCTGCGACAGCCACTTCCATATCTACAACAGCAAGTTTCCGGCCGCGCCCAATGCCAGCCTGATCCCGCCGGATGCGTCCGTTGCCGATTATCTGCGTCTTCGGGAGCGCCTCGGATTTGAACGTAGTGTAATCGTTCAGCCCTCCACCTATGGAACCGACAATTCATGTCTGCTCGAAGCGCTGCAACAGCTCGGCAGCAATGTCCGCGGCATTGCGGTCGTGGATACGTCCGTGAGCGATGACGAGTTGAAGAGACTCGACGGCCTCGGGGTGCGAGGCATCCGCTTCAATCTCGGGCGCGCCGGCGCGACCACCGTCGACATGATCGCGCCGCTGTCGCAGCGGGTCGCCCCCCTCGGCTGGCACATCCAGGTGCACATGAAGGGTGATGACATYGCCAAGAACGCGGACCTCCTTGCAAATTTGCCGGTCACCGTCGTCTTCGACCATCTTGGCCGCCTGCCRCAGCCGAATGCCCTCGCTCATCCCGCCTTCAATGTGGTGCAGGATCTTCTTTCACGCGGAAAGGCTTACACCAAGATCTCAAGTCTCTATCAGGACACACTCGTCGGCCCGCCGTCTTATGAAGACGTCGGTGCAACGGCAAAGGCCTACCTTCAGGCTGCGCCGGACCGCGTGCTCTGGGGATCGGACTGGCCGCATCCGTCACCAGGGAAGCATGGAATGCCGAACGACGCACAGATGWTGGACGTGGCTTCCGCCTGGGCAGCAGACGAGGCCACCATCCAGAAGGTCTTTGTCGACAATCCGGCCAAGCTCTACGGCTTCTGAGCGCGATCCTGATGCTAGTCGGCGTTATTGCAGACGACTTCACCGGTGCGAGCGACATCGCCAACACCCTGGCAAAAGGCTTGCCCGGGCAGGGCGGTCTGAACACTGCGCAGTTTCTCGGTGTTCCGCAGAGCGATGCTTCGTCCGACATCGAGGCCAGCGTCGTTGCCCTGAAAAGCCGATCAATTCCGGTCACTGAGGCGGTCGAGCAATCGCGCGCGGGGCTTCGCTGGCTGCTCGGCCAGGGCTGCCGCCAGATCGTCTTCAAATACTGCTCGACCTTCGACTCGACGCCTGACGGCAACATCGGACCTGTTGCCGAAGCATTGGCCGATGATCTCGGGGTCAATGGCGTGGTCGCGTGTCCCGCATTTCCGGCGGCGGGTCGCACGGTCTACCAGGGGCACCTTTTCGTTCACGACCGGCTRCTCAACGAATCCGGCCTCGAGAACCACCCGCTGAACCCGATGACGGATCCCGACATCCGCCGCTGGCTCGGCCGGCAGACAAGGCATCCTGTCGGCCTCGTTGCCTGGCAGGCCGTGCGCGAGGGCGCAGCACGCATTGCCTCAGAATTGCGGCAGGTCGCCGACCGGGGTGAACGTCTTGCAATCGTGGACGCCATCACTGCCGACGATCTGGTGGCGATCGGCCGCGCCTGTGACAGCGCCAAGCTCATCACCGGCGGCTCCGGGATTGCATTGGGCCTTCCGGCCAACTTCATCGCGGCGGGCGAGGCCAAAGGCGCTCCGCCCAGCCGAATCGCTGTCGAGGGACCTGAAGCGGTTCTTGCTGGAAGCTGCTCCGGCGCGACACGCGGTCAGATAGACCATCACAAGAAGCGACATCCGACTCTGGCGATCGACGTCGATGCAGTCATGCGTGGCCAGACGAACGCGGATCAACTGGTATCGTTTGTGCTCGACAATCCGGGCCGCGCCCCGTTGGTCTATTCATCTGCCAGGCCCGAAGAGGTCGCGCGGTTACAGGGCATTCATGGACGTGAGCATGTTGCCCAGACTCTCGATGCGCTGTTTGCCGATACGGCGTGCAAGTTGATTGCCAGCGGTGTCCGGAGGCTCGTCGTTGCAGGCGGYGAGACCTCCGGAGCGGTCGTCTCCGCGCTTGATCTGGGTGCGTTGAAGATTGGATCGGAGATCGATCCGGGTGTGCCGGTGCTTGTTTCCGGCAGTCCGCGTCCAATCGCACTGGCGCTGAAATCCGGAAACTTCGGCTCACTCGATTTCTTCGAAAAGGCGCTTGAAAGGCTGGCCGGAYGATGAGCAACGAGACACGCATTCGCGATGACATTGCCAGACTGTCGAAGTCGCTTTACGATCGCGGTTTCTCCGTCGGGTCTGCCGGAAACATCAGCGCCGCAGTAGAAGACGGCCTCCTCATCACGCCCACCAATTCATGCCTCGGATTTCTCGATCCAGGCCGCATCGCAAAGCTCGATCGCGACGGTCGGCATCTGTCGGGTGATAAGCCGTCCAAGGAGATTTTCCTGCACCGGGCTTTCTACGAAACGAGGCCCGAAACCGGCGCAGTCGTGCATTTGCATTCGACGTTCGCCACCGCGCTCTCATGTTTAACGGACGTTGACCCGGACGACTGCATTCCGCCGCTCACGCCTTACGTCGTCATGCGTGTTGGTGCGGTTAAATTGGTACCGTACGTCCGTCCCGGCGACGAAAAATCCGGCGATCTCATTCGCGAGCTTCGCGRCAAATACGCTGCGGTGCTGCTCGCCAACCACGGACCGGTTGTGACCGGCAAGGACATCGCGTCAGCGGTTTATGCAGCCGAGGAACTCGAGGGGACGGCGAAGCTGCTGGTGCTCCTGCGTGGCGCGCCGACGCGCATGCTGACCGCCGGGCAGGTCGATGAACTGAAGGCCGTCTTTGCCAGCTACTAACGAGCCAGTGCTCGAAATATCGAGGAATGACGTATGAAAACAGCCGATCTTGTCGACGCGCACGGTGATGCCGTCCGGTTCTGCGATCTGCCATTCATAAAGCTGGGACGGAAGAAACAGTTTTGTGGCCCGATCGCAACGGTGAAGTGCTTCGAGGACAACGCGCTCCTCAAGTCGGAGCTCCAGAAGCGGGGCGAGGGCAGAGTGATGATCGTCGATGGTGGGGGTTCCACCCGCTGYGCCCTCCTCGGTGACCAGATCGCCATGCTTCTGCGGGACCATGGGTGGGCAGGTATCGTCATCAACGGATCGGTTCGCGACAGCGCGGAGATCGAGCAGATGGATGTAGCTGTCTTCTGCCTCGGCGTCTCGCCGAAAAAGTCGTCCAAGGACGGGGCAGGGCGGGTTGGCGGCGCGGTGCATTTCGGCGGCGTGGATTTTCGGCCCGGTGCCTTCGCCTACGCCGACTACGACGGCCTGCTCGTCTCTGATGAAGATCTGACGTCCTAAGCCTTATCGGATGGTCATCGGCTCGGACGATCGTTCGTCTGGTCCTCCAAATAGGTGCCCGATGCACGGCGCCGATATAGCGCAAGAAGAACAGAGGATTATTCAGTGATTGTYTCAATCAACCCGACTTCAGGCGAAGAGATCGCTAGTTTCGAGGAGCATTCCGCCGCCGAGGTCGACTCGGCATTGACCGCCGCCGTTCGCGCCCAACGCGCATGGCGCGCACGATCGGTCGAGGATCGCGTTCCGCTGCTCAGACAGATGGCCGTTGTGCTCAGGAAGGAGAAGACACGCTATGCCCGGCTGATCACACAGGAGATGGGGAAACCTCTCGTCGAGTCCGAGGCCGAAATCGAGAAATGCGCGTGGAACTGCGACTTCTACGCCGAGAACGCTCCCCGCTTCCTTGCCGACGAGTTTATTGAGTCTTCGGCGACCGAAAGCGCCGCCGTCTTCGATCCGCTCGGCGTCGTGCTCGCCATCATGCCGTGGAACTATCCGTTCTGGCAGTTCTTCCGCTTCGCCGCGCCGGCGCTTGCAGCCGGCAATGGCGCGATCCTGAAGCACRCCAACAACGTGCCGCAGTGTGCCCTGGCGATTGAGGAGGTCATGACGGCTGCCGGTTGTCCGGACGGGCTGTTCCGAACGCTCATGATCCAGCCGGATAGGGTTGCGGGCCTGATCGCGGATGACAGGATCGCGGCTGTGACACTGACCGGTTCGACGCAGGTCGGCGCAATCGTTGCAGCGCAGGCRGGAAAGGCGCTGAAGAAGCAGGTGCTTGAACTCGGCGGCTCCGACCCCTTCGTGGTGCTGGCAGACGCGAATGTTGAGGCTGCCGCCGCCGTGGCGGTGAAGGCGCGGTTCATCAATGTGGGGCAGAGCTGTGTCAATGCCAAGCGCTTTATCGTCGAGGAGGGTGTGGCCGATGCCTTCGTGCAGGCGTTCCGCCGAGGTGTCGAACGTCTGAAGATCGGTGATCCGCTGGACGCAGAGACCTCGATCGGGCCGCTGGCGCGCGCAAATCTACGCGCCGCCCTGCACGAGCAGGTTGAACGATCATTGGCTGCGGGTGCTCGACTGGAAATCGGTGGGCAGCCGATTGAGAGGCCGGGCTATTACTATGCACCGACGATCCTCGACCATGTCACCCCGGGGATGGCGGCCTTCGACGAGGAGACCTTTGGACCGGTCGCGGCCATTGTCCGGGTCGAGAACGCCGACGAGGCCATCACGCTCGCCAATCAGACCGAGTATGGCCTCGGTGCGGCCATCTGGACCTCCGACCTCGGCCGTGCTCRCCAACTGGCGCGCAGGATCGATGCCGGCGCCGTGTTCATCAACGRCATGGTTGCTTCCGATCCCCGCCTCCCGTTCGGCGGCATCAAGCGCTCCGGATACGGCCGCGAATTGGGTGTCTGCGGCATTCGCGAGTTCGTCAACATCAAGACGGTGTGGATCGGTCCGGCACGAAACTCCGCACCAGCATCCAAGTCAGAGTAGCGAAAGGCAACCCCCGATGACGACACAGAAGGCCGCTGTATTCAGACCCGATCAGATTCCCGCGCACGAACGCGGCGGCGGGGCCAAGRCGATTCCGCTGGTGAACCGCGCCTCCGGGACGACCAGCTTCATCAACGGTATCACGATTTTCGAGCCGGGCGCGGCGATCCCGTTGCACACACACAACTGCGAGGAAAGTGTGATGCTGCTCGAGGGAAATGCTATCGCCGAGATCGATGGCGAGCGCCACGAGTTGAAGCCCGAGGACACGACATTCATTCCCGCCAACCTGCCGCATCGGTTCATCAATGCGTCGAAAACGAAGCGGATGAAGATCCTCTGGATTTACGCGAGCGTGGAAGCAACGCGCACGCTGATTGCGACGGGCGATACGCGGCGGATTGATGCCGAGCACGGCCAGAAGCCGGTCAGCTGAAGTGGGGAACTGTATGTTCCTGGAGGTTGCCGAGCTTGCGGTCAAGCCGGGTAGCGGGCGGCCTTCGAGCGGGCTGTGGCCGAGGCTGCCCCGCTCTTCCTCAAAGCCAAGGGTTGCCACGGCCTCTCGCTTCACCGGATCGGGGAAGACCCAACCAGTTATCGGCTGGTGGTCAAGTGGGAAACCGTCGAGGACTACATGGTCCATTCGTAACTCTGCCGATTTCCAAAAGTGGCGGCGCTTGGCGGCCGACTACTTCCGGGAGGCCCCACGCGTCACGCATTCGCGCGCCGTTCTGACCAGATCACCTGTTTAGCGCAGGGGCCGAGGAAGTGAACGCRCACGCTGCCATCGGGAAATACCATGGGGCCCAGCATTTTCTGCCGTTCGCAGCAAGCTGGTGAACACCCTTTTCCGCGCCTTCGCCTGCTTTGGAATCCAATGCCGATACCAGGGCCCTCAATCGCAGAGTGACAGGACAAGGACTGCGAGAGCCGTGGCGATGTCGACGCTGGCCGACCGTCGCAAAGTCGACCTGTCGACCAATTAGCACGCGAGTTCTGATCGTCAGGTCTAGTCTAGTTTCCGTCCATAAACGTGCTTTATGGACGGAAACTAGTCTAAGTCGTCGCGGCCGATTTCAGTTGATCGAGCAACCGGCGGCGGCAGAGTTGGCTGAAGCAGATGTCRTCGGTGACACGCGAACGCTCTGGGGGCCRTGGAACGACCCCTCGTTCGAACGGGCGCTGCGTCGGGGCAGCTGCGTGAACCGCGGAATTGATGAGGTTGGAAGCGAGCAGAGGCGAGGGGCGGGTATCGGCCACCGAGCTGAAGGGTCAAATCTTGTGCTTGAGACGAGCATCCGATGATCAACGATCCTTAGCGTCCATCCGTCAGCGCGCGGCAATGCGACGCCTAACTTCTCGCTCGCGTTGTTTCGGATGGCGAACCTGTTCCATCAACCACGTTTGGAATGCCGATGCCGTGGGATTGTCGCTTTTTCCCTCAGGCAGCACGACATAGTAGTTGTTATTCGTGGTGATGGGCCGCGGAACGGCGACGGCGAGCTTTTCGGTTCGCAGCTCTTCCTCGATCAGGTAACGAGGCAGGAGTGCAAAACCAATTCCCGCGACCGCAGCTTCGATGATCATGTTGAATTGATCGAAACGGCTTCCGTGGAAAGCGTTTGCCCCTTCAAGACCGTCCAATTCGAACCATTCGCTCCACTGCTTCGGCCGTGTCGCCAGATGAAGAAGTGGTGCGGCCACTAGATCGGAACTTTCCAGTATTGGCCACCGCGACATGAGATCAGGGCTTCCCACAGGCAGGATCACGTCGCTGCACAGATAGGTGCAGATTCCGTGTGCCCAGATGGGCTGCCCGTAGTGGATGGCTATGTCGAAAAGGTCGACCGAGAAATCGAATGGTTGGGACCGAGACGCCACGTTGACGACGGTTCCTGGGTGTCTCTCAAGGAAATTTGGCAGCCTGCGCGTCARCCATCGTGCGCCGAAGGTCGGGAGCGTGGCGACAGAGAGTATCTTCTTGCCGTCGGCGGCAGCCATCGCGCGCAGAACCATTTCCTCGGTCTGTCCCAGCAGGCGGATGACTTCCGGGAGCAGGGATTGACCCACCTCGGACAAAACCACCCTTTGGCGTATCCTCTCAAAGAGGGGTACGCCAAGCTGGTCTTCCAATGCACGGATTTGCCTGCTCACTGCGCTTTGCGTGAGGTTCAGTTCGGCTGCCGCCAGAGTGAAGTTCCCGTGCCGGGCGGCGCATTCGAAAGCCTGCAGCACCGACAGGTCGGGGATCATTTTCCGATTAAGCTTCATTCCAGACTCGCATCAAGTTATCACGAAAGGTCGCGTTACAGCACCGAAGCCTCAAAGTTACGATGAAAGTGGCGAATGAACCATCCGCAATTTCAGACGGCGAGAGGCAAAGGCGATGACGAAATCCGGCTTCGTTACTTCCGACTCCATCCGGTCGGAGTTCTCTGCGGCCATGTCGGCCATGTATCGTGATGAGGTCCCTGCATACGGCACGCTCATGCGCCTGGTCGCTCGGGTGAACGAGGAGGCATTGGCCGCCGATTCGGAGATGAGGRAGCGGCTCGCCGTCACGGACTCGCTCGACCRCATTTCCGAAGAACGGCACGGCGCAATCCGGCTGGGTACTGCTCAGGAACTTTCGACGATGCGCCGCGTCTTCGCCGTGATGGGTATGCAGCCGGTGGGCTATTACGATCTCTCAACCGCCGGTGTCCCCGTGCATTCGACAGCGTTCCGGCCGGTTGGCGGCRCCAGCCTGAAGATCAACCCCTTCCGCGTGTTCACCTCGCTGCTCCGCCTCGACCTCATCAAAGACGAGGCCCTGCGGAACGAGGCCGCCGCCRTCCTGTCGAAGCGCAAGATATTTACGGATGGCGCGCTGGAACTTGTGGAGAAGGCGGAGCGACAGGGAGGGCTGGACGGGCAGGACGCAGAGCGTTTTGTCAGGGAGGTGCTCGAGACCTTCAGGTGRCACGACAAGGCGACCGTCAGCGCCGGYATGTACGAGCGGCTCCACAGTGCCCATCGGCTGATCGCCGATATCGTCTCTTTCAAAGGCCCCCATATCAATCATCTGACTCCGCGCACGCTGGACATCGACCGGGTTCAGGAGCGCATGCCTGAGGAAGGGATCGTGCCGAAAGCCATCGTGGAAGGGCCGCCGACCCGCCGATGCCCGATCCTGCTGCGCCAGACCTCGTTCAAGGCCCTCGAGGAAGCGGTTTCGTTCCCTGAGGTGGACGGCAGTTCGCGSTCCGGTTCCCACACAGCCCGGTTCGGAGAGATCGAACAACGCGGCATCGCTCTGACGCCCAAGGGCCGCGCGCTCTACGACCGTCTGCTCAACGAAGCACGTGAGCGCTGCAGGCCCGCGGCAGACGGCTCGAACGCCTCTGAATATGAAGCGGCTTTGGCCGAGGCCTTCAGGGGATTCCCGGATGATTGGAACGCGATCCGCAGGCACGGCCTGGGTTATTTCAGCTATTCTTTGACGGCAGAGGRCCAGCGCCGCGCGGGGATCGACATGGACCTCGAAGCCGCCGTCGACGCGGGTCTCGTACGGTTCGACCCGATCGTATACGAGGATTTCCTCCCGGTCAGCGCGGCGGGCATTTTTCAGTCGAATCTCGGAGACGACGCCACGCAGGAGTTCGTCGCGAGTCCCAACCAGAAGATGTTCGAAGGCGATCTCGGTGCAACCGTGCTGGACGAGTTCGCGCATTACGCCGGTATTATGCGTGCCTCGTTTGAGCGCTGTCTCCGCGGAGGCCTCGCTGCGGCGGCCGAGTAACGGGCGGCATGCCTCACACGAATCACATCGCTGCTCTGCGCGAGCTTATCGGTGACCCTGCGGTTTTGGCCGAAGCTGCTGACATGGCCGGCTACGAAACCGGAGCACGCTACGACAAGGGACGCGCAGCGTTCGTTGCGCGCCCGGCGTGCGCTCGCATTGGCTGTCGAGATTGATCTTTACGAGGGCGCTCCTTCGATCGGCCCCTTAGGCGCGGAGGGCGCGGGCGAAGTTCCCATCATGGACCCGCCGGCGCTATCGCTTGCGCCGTAGCCATGCGACTGGACGCCGGATCCAGCAGATGCCGCGGACCCCACCGCGCGTGCTTGGGCTTCTCTTGGGCAAAGAACCCCCGGTTGAGTTGCCTCACATTTCGGACGACTGGTGGGACAATGTCTTGATGAGGCTTGACTGACTGTATCGCCTGAGTTCTACCGAGGAGCATCAAAAGTCGTTTTCAACCTATTTGACCGGTCTGGTCGAGTGTGCGCGTGCGTATTCCGCGGATCGAGACGAACGACAGTCCCTCACGAGCGGCGCACGTGCTGGCTCGCCAAATTGGCTTTTTGCGCACGGCGGCAACGAGGAGTGGCGGGCTCTGCTCGATTTTTCGTACCGCGACCGTGGAAGAGACCTGCTCGGCGACTGTCTGGACGACATGGYGGCTGCGTCTGGGCGAGAGGGGGAAGCTCCAAACGAACGTTTCTGGTCCGCTTGGCAGCCGGYAGCAGACTGGCTACTTGAGCAGTGCATCCTGCGGGGGCGGGACCGCGCCGGCGATATTTCTCAAGCACTTCTCGCGGCCGGGCTCGTTGGTCCCAATACGACGCCAAAGCGAACGCGCCAACCCGACCGCCGGATTGGAGAAAGAGTGGAGGCGGAGGTGTGATGTGGTGCCGGACCAGCCATGGCACGGCACGTTGCTCAAAGAGCAGGGCRGCGAGGATCGCCGCGACCAACCGAATGTCGCAGCAACTTCAGAAAACGATTGCGCCGACCCGGCACGCAGCTTCGTTGCGATTTCGAGYAGGGCAGCGCGAACAGGGATGCGCCGCAAACATGGCGGCGATGGCCGGCCGCCCGTTTAGAAAGGAGCTTCTACACGAATGGCGCTCTATGCGGCGGATGATTGTAGTTATGGYCGTGGCGATGTGCCGAGCTTTGACAACCACACCACTTGGCCGCTGCCCATGTCTTCACACCGGCTTGTCGTCCGGGTGGCCGAGCTCGCAGAACCAGCCGCCGAGATATTTCACCGAGGGCCTCGTCGGATCGGGAACAGGGGTCTTCGCTTCGACGGCGGCGCGGAAAGGCTCGGCGCTGTCCTGCGGGATGAAGCCGAGATGGTCGGCGCCGCTGTTGTCGACCATCTTCAGCTTGTTGTTGGATAGGCCGAACGAGATGGTGTGGCCGACACGCGGCGCCGTCAGCGATGCCTCGACCAGGCGCACGCAGTCGGCGAAGGAAAGATACGACCACAGCATGCGCYGATCGGCCGGCTCGGGGAAAGACGAGAAGATGCGCAGGCACACGGTCTCGATGCCAAACTTGTCCCAATAGAGCCGGCTGAGGCTTTCGACGAAATTCTTTGACACGCCATAGAGGCTGTCCGGGCGCACCGGTGCGTCGACGCCGATATGGGCCTCGATCTCGTGATAGCCGATGGCATGCACGGACGAAGCGTAGATGACGCGCTTCACGCCGTGCTTCCGGGCGCCTTCATAGATGTGGTAGGAGCCGCGGATGCTGGAATCGAGGATGGTCTGCCACTCGCATTCGAGCGGCGCGCCGCCGAAATGCACGATCGCATCGCAGTCCTTCGTCGCCGCGATTGTCGCCTCCATGTCGGCGAGATCGAAGGCCGCTTCTTCTTCATGCGGCGCAAGATCGCCGAAGGGCTGGCGGCCGGCCAGCCGGATCTTGGCCGCAAGCGGCGCCAGCCCCTTCCTCAACTGCGAGCCGAGCCGGCCAGCGGCGCCGGTGATCAGGATACGTTCGTAATGCGGCATTCGTTTACTCCACTTGCGCGACCGCGGCGTTGATGCGCGCGATCGCCTCGGTCAGCACCTCTTCGCTGGTCGCGGTCGAGATGCGGAAATAGGGTGACAGTCCATAGGCGACGCCCGGCACCGACGCCACCCTACCTTCGTTGAGAAGATAATTCGACACGGCCGCATCGTCTTCAAGCACGGCACCCTTGGGGGTCCTGCGGCCGATCAGGCTGGCGCAGCCGATATAGGCATAGAAGGCGCCCTCCGGCGGCGACAGCGTCAGGCCGTTGATCTTGCGGATGCCGTTCACGACCAGATCGCGGCGCGCCTCGAAGGCCTGGCGGAAGCGCGCGACCTCGTCCTGGGGGCCGTTCAGCGCGGCGACCGTCGCAGCCTGGGCGATCGAGCACACCGAAGTGCACGACTGGCTCTGGATCGTCGACATCGCCTTGAGGAGCGGTGCGGGTCCTGCCGCGTAGCCGACGCGCCAGCCGGTCATCGCATAGGATTTCGAGACGCCATTGACGATCAACGTGCGGTGCTTGAGTTCGGGACATGCCTTGCCGAAGGAAACGAACTCGCGCCCGTCGAAGAGGATGTGCTCGTAGATCTCGTCGGAGAGGACAAGCACATGCGGGTGCTTGGCCAGCACCGCGCCCAGCGCTTTGAGATCGGATTCTGAATACACCGCGCCGGATGGATTGCCCGGCATGTTGAGGAAGAGCCACTTTGTCCTCGGCGTGATGGCCTGTTCAAGCAACGCGGGCGTCAGCCGAAAGCCCGTGGTTTCTGGACATTCGACGGCGACAGGCGTGCCGCCGAGCAGCTTCACCATCTCGGGATAGGAGACGAAATAGGGCGCCGGCAGGATCGCCTCGTCGCCGGTCTCCAGCGTCGCCATCAGYGCGTTGAAGATGATCTGCTTGGCGCCGTTGGCCACGACGATATCGTCGGCCGTGTAGTCCAGCCCGTTCTCGCGGCGGAATTTTCCCGCTATCGCTTCACGCACTTCGGGCGTGCCGGCGRCAGCGGTGTAGAGCGTCTGGCCGGCCTTCGCAGCGAAATGGGCGGCGTCGATGATGTGGAGCGGAGTCGGRAAATCGGGCTCGCCCAGCCCGAGATCGATCACATCCACGCCCTTGGCGCGCAGCGCCTTGGCGGCCTGCGAAGCGGCCATCGATGCGGAGGGTTTCACCACCGAGAGGCGCGAGGCAACATAGCTCATCAATCGTTCTCCGAAATATAGCCCTTGGATCGGTCGTTAGCCCGCGCGGCGGCGCTGCGCTTGGCCGGATCGCCATAGCCGCCCCCGCCCGGCAGCTCCAATATCAGCCGCCGGCCGGCGGGCACATGCTGCCAGCCCTTGGGGCGCATCTTCGTGCCGTCATCCAACTTGACCACGCCGGCGACGCCGGGCTTGCCGCCATTGCGTCCGCGCGGCGGATGGTTGACCCGGTCGAACATGGCCGAGAAGTCGAATTCGTGGCCATCGGTCGCGGCGATCTCGATGACTTGGCCAAGGCCCCCGCGGAATTCGCCGTCGCCGCCGGAATTGGGCCGCAGCTCCTTGCGCCAGATGACGATCGGGCCGGTGTGCTCCGTCGCCTCGATCGGCATCGTGTGCACGCCCGATGGGAAGGCCGTAGCCGACAAGCCGTCGAGCTCGGGGCGCGCACCCATGCCGCCGGAGTTGAACATCAGCACTTCGGCGCGGCGGCCGGTGCCACCGGCGACCGGGCGTGCCGAAATGTGGATGTTCCACAGCGCGCCGGCTCCTTCGGCGAGGATTTTTCCCGGCAGAGCCTTGGAGAATGCGCCCAGCACCAGATCGGGAACCATGTGGCCGAAGATGTGCCTGAGCGCCACCGGCGCCGGCCGCACGGCATTGAGGATGTTGACCGGCGACGACACGGTGAAGAAAGCGAGCGAGGCTGYATTGTTCGGAATGTCGGGCGCCACCATGCATTTCARCGCGTAGCAGGCATAGGCCTTGCTGTAGATGATCGGGCAGTTGATGCCCCAGCGGCTCATCGGATCGGTGCCGGTGAAGTCGACCTCGACATGGTCGTCGCGCACCGAAACCGTAGCCGCGAGCTTAACGGGCTCGTCGTAGCCGTCGGTCACGAGCTCGTTCGACCAGCTTCCCTTGGGCAGCGCCCCGATGCGTTCGAGCATGGCGTCGCGGGTGCGCGAGAAGATGAAGTCGCCGAGACCGTCGAGCGAGGTGAGGCCGATCTCCTTCATCATGTCGACGAGACGCCGGTGGCCGACCTCGTTGCAGGCCGCGAGCGAATAGAAATCGCCGACCACCTGATTGGGCTCGCGGACATTGGCGCGCAGGATCCTGACCAGGTCGAGATTGACCTTGCCCTTCTCCGCGAACTTCATGATCGGGATCTGGATGCCTTCCTCATAGACCGACTTGCCGTCGGCGCCGAAGCCGCGGCCGCCGACATCGACGACATGCGCCGTGCAGGCGAAGAAGGCGACGAGCTCGCCGTTGAGGAAGGACGGCGATACCATTGTGATGTCGTGCAGATGGCCGGTGCCCAGCCAAGGATCGTTGGTGACATAGGTGTCGCCCTCGAACATCTCCTCGCGCGGGATCGCGTTCATGAAATGCAGCACGGCCTCGGCCATGGTGTTGACGTGACCGGGCGTGCCGGTGACGGCCTGCGCCAGCATCTGGCCGCGCGGATCGAACACGCCCGCCGACAGGTCGCCGGACTCGCGCACCGAGGTCGAGAAGGCGGTGCGCAGCAAGGTCAGCGCCTGCTCCTCGACCACCGAGATCAACCGGTTCCACATGACCTGCATGCGGATTTCGCCAATGTCGCTCATGCCTAGCTGCCTTTGCGGATCAGGAGGATCGCGCCGTCGCTCTGGATGACGGCATCGAAGCTGGTGGTGACGACGGTCGATGTCTCGCGCTCGACGATGACGGCCGGGCCCGCCACACGATCGCCCGTGTAAAGCGTCTCGCGCTCGACGATGCCATAGCTGCGCGGCGCGCCGCTGACCGGATCGAACACCTCCCGGGTCGTTGTCGGTTGGCTGGTCTTCTTGCCCATGGTGAGTTCGTGCCGCGCAACCGCAGGCCGAACATCCGTTGCCTTCACCGACCAGGTAACGATCTCGATCTCCAGCCCGTCGAGCCCGTCGATGGCACGGCCGAAGAAGCGCCGGTAGCTCTCCTCGAACAGCTCCTTGAGCTTGGCGACGGCATCGTCGCCGAATGGCGCATCGGCCACCGGCRCGGGGATTTCCCAGCCCTGGCCGGCATAGCGCATGAAGGCGGTGATCTCGCAGACGATTTGGCCGCTGGCGCCGGTGCGCACAAAACCTTCAGCGGAGGCTTTGAGATCGGCGAGCAGGGCGTTGACCTCGGCCGGCTTAAATTGCGACAGGCGCGCCAGCTTCGAGGTCAGCGCTTCGTAGCCGAACGGGGCCTTGAGGAAACCGATCGCCGACCCGACGCCGGCGCCGCGCGGCACGATGCACCGGTCGATGCCGAGCTTTTCGCACAGCCTTGCCGCGTGAAGCGGCGCGGCGCCGCCAAAGGCGATCATCAGATTCTCAGAGATGTTCTTGCCGTTCTCGACGGCGTGGACGCGCGCGGCGTTGGCCATGTTCTCGTCTACCACCTCGCAGATGCCGAAGGCGGTCGCCATGGCGTTGAGCGACAGGCGCTCGCCGACCTCGCGCAGGATGGCCTGTTCGGATGCAGCCGTATCGAGCCTGATCGCGCCGCCGGCGAAATTGTGTGGATCGAGCTTGCCGAGCACGAGGTCCGCGTCGGTGATTGCCGGGCGGCTGCCACCGCGGCCGTAGCAGGCCGGGCCCGGCTCCGATCCCGCGCTCTCGGGCCCGGTCTGGATGCGGCCCATGGCGTCGACCCAGGCGATGGAGCCGCCGCCGGCGCCGATCTCGATCATCTCGATGACGGGGATCGAGATCGGCATGCCCGAGCCTTTCGAGAAGCGGTAGGTGCGCGCCACTTCGAAGGTCCGCGCGGTGCGCGGCGCATAGTCCTCGATCAGGCAGATCTTGGCAGTGGTTCCGCCCATGTCGTAGGAGACGACCTTTTCCAGTCCGAAGCGCTTGGCGATGTYGGCTGCGAAAATGGCGCCGCCGGCCGGGCCGGATTCAACCAGCCGTACCGGAAATTCCGAAGCGGTTTCCACCGAGATCAATCCGCCGCCGGAGTGGATCATGAAGACGGGGYATTCGGCGCCCATGTCCTTCAGCCGCGTCTGCAGACGGGCGAGGTAGTCGGCCATCTGCGGCCGCACATAGGCGTTGGCGCAGACCGTGTTGAAGCGCTCGAACTCGCGCATCTGCGGCGAGACCTCGGCGCTGATCGAGATCGGGATTCTAAGCTTGCGAGCAAGGATTTCGCGCGCGCGGCGCTCATGGTCCGGGTTGGCGTAAGCGTGGATGAAGCCGATCGCCACCGAGCCGAAATTGCCGGCCGCGATGCGGTCGGCGATCTCCTCCAGGSCGACTTCGTCAAGCGGCTGCAGTTCCTGGCCTTCCGCGCCGATGCGGCCCTTGACGGTGAAGCGGTCCTCGCGCGGGATCAGCGGCGTTGGCAGCTGCAAGTTAAGGTCATATTGCTCGAAGCGGTTTTCCGTCCGCATCTCGATCACGTCGCGAAAACCTTCGGTCGTGACCAGGGCCGTCCTGGCCCCGCGCCGCTCGATCAGCGCGTTGGTCGCCAGCGTCGTGCCGTGGATGATGATGCCTATCTCGGCCGCCGAAATCCCGGCATCGCGGATGACGACGTCGATGCCATCCAGGATCGCCTGCTCGGGCGCCGTATAGTTCGTCAGAACCTTGGTCGAGAATATCGTTCCCCTGACATCGAGGGYGATGTCGGTGAAGGTGCCGCCGATGTCGGCGCCAAGGCGGATGTCGTCTGATCTGGAGGTCATGCCTTGGCTTTCTGGGAAGCGAGCGCGGCGTCGCGCATCTGGGAGAGGGTTTGGCGAGGCGTCAGCGCTTCGGGTGAGATGGCGATGTCGAGGACGGCGCCGGTCGCGGATTGCAGCGCGCGCTCGAATGCCGCCGCGAAATCGCCGGTGGCCTCGACGCGCTCCGCGTGGAAGCCGTAAGCCTTCGCCAGCGTCACGAAGTCGGGGTTCTCGAGCGAGGTGCCGGAGACGCGAGCCGGATAGTTGCGTTCCTGATGCGCACGGATGGTGCCATAGATGCCGTTGTTGATGATCAGCACGATCGGCTGCGCGCCCGCCTGCATTGCCGTGCCCAGTTCCTGGCAGTTCATCTGGAAGTCGCCGTCGCCGGCGAAGCAGACGACGGTGCGCTTCGGATACGCGACCTTGGCGGCAATTGCGGCCGGCAGGCCATAGCCCATGGCGCCGGATTGCGGGGCAACCAGACGCGCCTTCGGCCCGAACTTGAAGAACTTGTTCGGCCACACGGTAAAATTGCCGGCGCCATTGGTGAGGATGACGTCAGCAGGCAAAGTCTCGCGCAGCCAGGCGCTGACCGCGACCATGTCGACCGGGCCGGGCTGGACAGGTGCCGCGAATGCGCCCTCATAGGCCTTGCGTGCCGCAGCGCGCCAGTCGGCCCAGGTGCCCCTTATCGGGGTGAGTGCTTTGGCGAAAGCGTTCGGGCCGGCATGGATGCCGATCGYCGGCACATAGATCTTGCCGATCTCGCGGTCGGAGCCGTGCACATGAATCAGCTTCTGCCGCGGCACGGGCACGGAGAGCAGCGTGTAACCGTCCGTCGTCATCTCGCCGAAGCGGACATTGACGGCAAGGATCACGTCCGCGTCGCGGATCAGGTTCTTCACATGCGGCACCATGCCGACGCCGGCCTCACCGACGAAGACCGGCGAATGGTTGTCGAACTGGTCCTGATAACGGAAGGCGGCGACGACCGGGATGTCGGAGGCTTCGGCGAAGGCCTTGAGCGCGGCGCGTCCGTCCGCCGTCCAGTTGGCGCCGCCCATGAGCAGGACCGGCCTCTCGGCCGCGGCCAACATCTTGAGCGCAGCAGCAGTCGCCTCCTGCGCCGGCGCGGCTTCGAAAATCGCTGCGGGACCGCTCAGCGGCACGGCTTCCGTCGCCGCGGTCAACATGTCTTCCGGCAGCGCGACGACGACTGGGCCCGGCCGGCCGGTCAAGGCGGTGGTCCAGGCCCGCGCCACGATCTCGGGAAGCCGCTCAACGTCGTCGATCTCGACCGCCCATTTTGCGACGGTTCCGTACACTGCCCGGTAGTCGATCTCCTGGAATGCCTCGCGCCCCTTCATGTCGGTCCCGACCTGGCCGACGAACAGGATCATCGGAGAGGAGTCCTGCATGGCGGTATGGACGCCGATGCTGGCATTGGTCACGCCCGGGCCGCGGGTGACGAAGCAGATGCCGGGCGTGCCCGTCAGCTTGCCGTAGGCGGAAGCCATGAACGCCGCGCCGCCTTCATTGCGGCAGARCACATAGTCCAGTCTGCCGTGGGTGTCGTGCAGCGCGTCGAGAACCGCCAGATAACTTTCGCCGGGTACGCCGAAGCTCTTGGTCGCGCCCAAGGCGATCAGGCACTCGACAAGAAGGCGACCGCCATTGCGGACCATACTTCGACATCCTCTTAAGCAAGGCAGAACTCTCGTCCCCGCCTTCGGACTTAACCTGCACCCAGGCGGCTCAGTGCAAAATCAAGAAATGCGGGTACATTCGAAAGTTCTCCTTTGCGGATCAATGCGTCTTGGATTCCCAATTGACTGAGTGCGACTGCCGATGGCAGGCCCTCACGAACCTGAGCAAGCGTTCGAGATTCATCCGGTTTGGCCTTTTTGCTCCCTCTTCAATTCATCGCGGATCGACCGAACGTGTCTCTCGCACCAGAACGCCGGGATTCATCGTGCCCAGCGGATCGAACGCGCACTTCAGTTGCGCCATAAGTTCTCGCTCTACCGTGCCGCGATTGCGGTCGGCCATGGCGATCTTGGCTCGGCCAAGCCCGTGCTCGGCCGCAAAGCTGCCGCCCATTTCGGTCGCTAGCGTTGCCAGCGCCTCGGCGAACGCCCCGGCCTTGCCATAAAAATCGGCGGTGCCTTCGGGCGGCGACAGATTGTAGTGAATGTTGCCGTCGCCGAGATGCCCGAACGGGTTGATTCGCACCCCGGGCAGGATGTCGTGGCATAGTTTCGCGCCGGCTTCGATGAAGCGCGCGATCGCGCCCGGGGGCACGGAGATGTCGTGCTTGAGCTGCTCGCCTTCGAGGCGCTGTCCCTCCGGCTGTTCCTCGCGCAGGCGCCAGAACTGCGCCCGCTGCGCGCCCGAATTGGCCAGCGTGCCGTCGACGACCAGACCCTGTTCCATGCCCCATTCCAGCGCCGAATTCAGGATTTCGTCCAAAGGAACCCGGGACGAGCCCGATGCCAGTTCGACGAGCAGGTAGACGTCGCCTCGTGTCTCCAGCTGGTAGGCGAGATCAGGTAGATGCTTGAGCGCCAGCGTCAGCCCGACATCGGAGAAGAATTCGAGCCCGGCAAGGAACTCCCCGGCCTCCGCGCGCAGATAGGTGCCGAACGACACGGCGGCGGCGAAGTCGGACATCACCAGCAGCGCGCTCGCCTGCTGCTTTGGCGTGGGATGGAGCCTGAGGATTGCCCGCGTCACGATGCCGAGCGTGCCTTCGGCACCGCAGAACAGCTTGCGCAGCTGATAGCCGGCATTGTCCTTCTGCACCGAGCGCATTCCGTCCCACACCGTGCCGTCCGCCATGACGACCTCGAGGCCGAGGACCAGGTCCTGCATCATGCCGTACCGGAACGCATGGCTG
>NZ_MDFL01000131.1 GCF_001854785.1 Mesorhizobium sp. ORS 3428 | reverse complement strand
CGGACATTGACGGCAAGGATCACGTCCGCGTCGCGGATCAGGTTCTTCACATGCGGCACCATGCCGACGCCGGCCTCACCGACGAAGACCGGCGAATGGTTGTCGAACTGGTCCTGATAACGGAAGGCGGCGACGACCGGGATGTCGGAGGCTTCGGCGAAGGCCTTGAGCGCGGCGCGTCCGTCCGCCGTCCAGTTGGCGCCGCCCATGAGCAGGACCGGCCTCTCGGCCGCGGCCAACATCTTGAGCGCAGCAGCAGTCGCCTCCTGCGCCGGCGCGGCTTCGAAAATCGCTGCGGGACCGCTCAGCGGCACGGCTTCCGTCGCCGCGGTCAACATGTCTTCCGGCAGCGCGACGACGACTGGGCCCGGCCGGCCGGTCAAGGCGGTGGTCCAGGCCCGCGCCACGATCTCGGGAAGCCGCTCAACGTCGTCGATCTCGACCGCCCATTTTGCGACGGTTCCGTACACTGCCCGGTAGTCGATCTCCTGGAATGCCTCGCGCCCCTTCATGTCGGTCCCGACCTGGCCGACGAACAGGATCATCGGAGAGGAGTCCTGCATGGCGGTATGGACGCCGATGCTGGCATTGGTCACGCCCGGGCCGCGGGTGACGAAGCAGATGCCGGGCGTGCCCGTCAGCTTGCCGTAGGCGGAAGCCATGAACGCCGCGCCGCCTTCATTGCGGCAGAGCACATAGTCCAGTCTGCCGTGGGTGTCGTGCAGCGCGTCGAGAACCGCCAGATAACTTTCGCCGGGTACGCCGAAGCTCTTGGTCGCGCCCAAGGCGATCAGGCACTCGACAAGAAGGCGACCGCCATTGCGGACCATACTTCGACATCCTCTTAAGCAAGGCAGAACTCTCGTCCCCGCCTTCGGACTTAACCTGCACCCAGGCGGCTCAGTGCAAAATCAAGAAATGCGGGTACATTCGAAAGTTCTCCTTTGCGGATCAATGCGTCTTGGATTCCCAATTGACTGAGTGCGACTGCCGATGGCAGGCCCTCACGAACCTGAGCAAGCGTTCGAGATTCATCCGGTTTGGCCTTTTTGCTCCCTCTTCAATTCATCGCGGATCGACCGAACGTGTCTCTCGCACCAGAACGCCGGGATTCATCGTGCCCAGCGGATCGAACGCGCACTTCAGTTGCGCCATAAGTTCTCGCTCTACCGTGCCGCGATTGCGGTCGGCCATGGTGATCTTGGCTCGGCCAAGCCCGTGCTCGGCCGCAAAGCTGCCGCCCATTTCGGTCGCTAGCGTTGCCAGCGCCTCGGCGAACGCCCCGGCCTTGCCATAAAAATCGGCGGTGCCTTCGGGCGGCGACAGATTGTAGTGAATGTTGCCGTCGCCGAGATGCCCGAACGGGTTGATTCGCACCCCGGGCAGGATGTCGTGGCATAGTTTCGCGCCGGCTTCGATGAAGCGCGCGATCGCGCCCGGGGGCACGGAGATGTCGTGCTTGAGCTGCTCGCCTTCGAGGCGCTGTCCCTCCGGCTGTTCCTCGCGCAGGCGCCAGAACTGCGCCCGCTGCGCGCCCGAATTGGCCAGCGTGCCGTCGACGACCAGACCCTGTTCCATGCCCCATTCCAGCGCCGAATTCAGGATTTCGTCCAAAGGAACCCGGGACGAGCCCGATGCCAGTTCGACGAGCAGGTAGACGTCGCCTCGTGTCTCCAGCTGGTAGGCGAGATCAGGTAGATGCTTGAGCGCCAGCGTCAGCCCGACATCGGAGAAGAATTCGAGCCCGGCAAGGAACTCCCCGGCCTCCGCGCGCAGATAGGTGCCGAACGACACGGCGGCGGCGAAGTCGGACATCACCAGCAGCGCGCTCGCCTGCTGCTTTGGCGTGGGATGGAGCCTGAGGATTGCCCGCGTCACGATGCCGAGCGTGCCTTCGGCACCGCAGAACAGCTTGCGCAGCTGATAGCCGGCATTGTCCTTCTGCACCGAGCGCATTCCGTCCCACACCGTGCCGTCCGCCATGACGACCTCGAGGCCGAGGACCAGGTCCTGCATCATGYCGTACCGGAACGCATGGCTGCCGCCGGCGTTGGTGCCGATCAGGCCGCCGATCCTGGCGCTGCCTTCGGCCCCCAGATGCATCGGAAACATAAGCCCATGCGGCTCCAGCGCCTCGTGYAGCGCGGCGAGCACGACGCCTGCCTCAACGGCGATCGAGCCGCTCTCCGGATACGGCTCGCCGATCGCCGTCATGCGCGACAGCGAGACGATCACCGCGTCGGACTGCTCGGCGACGGCCCCGCCGCACAAGCCGGTGTTGCCGCCTTGCGGCACGACTGCCAATCCTGCCTGCCGGCATGCCTTGACGACCGCCGCCACCTCAGCCGTGTTCGCCGGTCGGGCAACGCCCAAAGGCGCGACGCCATAGCGGTTCAGCCAGTCGCGTTGGTAAGGCTCGGCATCGGTGCCCGAAAGCCAGCCTTTCGGTCCGAGAATTGCCGGCAATGCGCTAATGGGCTCAGCCATCGGGATACCTGCGGGRCTCGAAGCGCCGCGCATGGACAGGCGTGCCGTCCGGCTCAATGACCAAGGACCTGCGACAGGAACTGCCGCGTGCGCTCATTGCGGCAAGAGGTGAAGAACTCCTCCGGCGGCGCCTCCTCGACGATCTCGCCGGCATCCATGAAGATGACCCGGTCGGCGACGCGGCGGGCGAAGCCCATTTCGTGGGTCACGCAGATCATCGTCATGCCTTCGGAAGCGAGTCTCACCATGACGTCCAGCACCTCCGCTATCATCTCCGGATCGAGCGCCGAGGTCGGCTCGTCGAACAGCATGATCTGCGGCTGCATGCAAAGGGCGCGAGCAATCGCGACCCGCTGCTGCTGGCCGCCGGAGAGCTGGCCGGGAAACTTCATCGCCTGTTCGGGAATGCGGACCTTCTCCAGATAGCGCCGGGCGGTCGTTTCGGCTTCCGCGCGCGGCCGCTTGCGCACGATCATCGGTGCGATCATGCAGTTCTCCAGCACCGTCATGTGCGGAAACAGATTGAAGTGCTGGAACACCATGYCGACTTCGCGCCTGATCTCGTCGATGTTGCCGACGTCGTCGTTGAGTTCGGTGCCGAGCACGGTAATGCGGCCGCCATTGTGCTGCTCGAGCCGGTTGATGCAGCGGATCATGGTCGACTTGCCCGAACCGGAGGGACCGCAGACGACGATCCTTTCGCCCCGCTTCACGGAAAGGTTTATCTTCCGCAGCGCGTGGAACGAGCCGTAGTATTTGTCGAGGTTTTCGATGCGAACMGCTGGTCCGGATGATTGCGTCGAATTCACTTGCGACCTCACTTATCGCTCGCCGACCGACATGCGGCGCTCGAGGAAGGCGCCGTAGCGGGACAGGCTGAAGACGAAAACGAAATAGATCAGCGCGATGAAGGCATAGACCTCGACATAGGCGAAGCGCCATTCACCGGTGCCGTAGGCGGCGTTGCCGGAAGCTAGGATTTCGAAGAAGCCGACGATGACCACCAGCGAGGTTTCCTTGAACGAGATGACGAACTGGTTGATCGTCGCCGGCAGAGCGTTGCGCATGGCCTGCGGCAGGAGGATGCGGCCAATGCGCTGCCAGTAGCTCATGCCGAGAGCCATGGCGGCTTCTTCCTGTCCCTTCGGAACGCCCTGCATGCCGCCCCTGACGATCTCGGCCTGATAGGCCGAGAAGAACAGGGCCGAGCCGAGGATGACCCTGTAGAGTTTGTCGCCCTGCAGCCATTGCGGCAGCGCGAAGGGCAGCACGACGGCAAATGTGAAGAGGATCGAGATCAGCGGCAGGGAGCGAACCCCGTCGATGATGAGGCCGGTGGTCCTGGATATCCAGGGCAGCTCGGACCGACGCAACAGCGCCAGGCAGATCGCCWGCGGGAAGCCGATCAGGCAGGTGGTGACGAAGATGAAGAGGGTGAGCRCCAGCCCGCCCCAGGCTTCCTCACCGACAAAGGGAAGACCGAGYACGCCGCCCTTCATCAGCACGTAATAGAGGGCGGCCCCGGTTCCCCAGACGAGCGCGATGCGACGGCCAGTCCAGAAGGCTGGAATGCAGCTCAGCACCGTCATGACCACAACGGCCACGCAGGCGAGCGCCGAGCGCCACTGCTCCTCGAAGGGATAGAGGCCGAACAGGATGATGCGCCACCTGGCCGCGATGACCGACCAGCAGGCGCCGGCCGCCGCCTGGCAGGCCTCAGGTCCGCCGGTCGTGGTGAAGACGGCCGAGAATATCGCCCAGTTGAGCAGCTTCCAGACGACAAAAACCATGATCGCCAGGGAGATCAGCGACAGCAGCGCCTGAAGCGGCGTCGCGAAGAAGCGGCGCTTCAGGTCTTCGACCCTGCCCGGGGCAGGGGGAGCGACAACGACCATCTCCATGTCTTACCCCCTCAGTTGATTGCCCTTGAGCGCAATGGCTCTGTTGATGCGGTTGAAGACGGCTGCCAGGCTGAGATTGATGGCGAGGAAGCCGGCCATCAGGATGCCGATCACCTCGAGCGTCTGGCCCGAGTGGTTGATGGTCAGCGCGACGATCATGAAGAAATCGGTGAAGCCCACTGCAATGCCCATTGTGGTTGCCTTCATCAGCCAGACATATTGGTTGGCGAGGATCGGCAGCATGGCGCGTAGCGCCAGGGGCAGCCTGACCAGGGTGAAGACGCGCCAGGGACTCAAGCCCAGCG
Organism: Mesorhizobium sp. ORS 3428; assembly: GCF_001854785.1. Classification (GTDB taxonomy): domain Bacteria; phylum Pseudomonadota; class Alphaproteobacteria; order Rhizobiales; family Rhizobiaceae; genus Mesorhizobium. The sequence goes on along the minus strand of NZ_MDFL01000131.1, from coordinate 8,880 downwards.
ACTGGGCCGCTTCCATCTGGCCTTTGCCGACCGCCTTGAAGCCGCCGCGTACGATCTCGGCGATGTAGGAGCCGCCATAGATGGCTATGGCGACCGCCAGCGCGGAGAATTCGGGCGGGATACGCAGTCCTCCCTTGAGATTGAGACCCTGCAAGGAGGGGAAATCGAGTATCGGCACRCCCGGTGAGCGACCGAGCGCCAGGATGACGGCGCCGCTGGCCAGTGCGGTCGCCGCCGCGGTGAGCTGAATGCCGAGCCGCTCCCCGAGTGGTTGGCTTAGACGCGAGGTCCGGCCCAACCAGACCGGCAGGGCGACGGCCGCGATAACGGCAAGCATCGCTGCGGCCAGCGCCGCTCCGCCGACATTGGGGACCGGCACGTAGAGACCACGGCTGGTCAGCAGCATGCCGAAAGCCTCATGCGCGGCGCGCGGCGTCGGCAGATGCGTGATGACCGCATACCAGAAGAAGACCTGCAGGATCAGCGGGATGTTGCGGAAGATGTCGACAWAGGTGCGGCCGAGGAGCCGCGCGAGCTCGTTGGACGAGGTTCGCGCCAGGCCGACGATTGTGCCGACGATCGTYGCCAGGACAAGGCCGGTGGTTCCGAGGAACAGCGTGTTGATGATGCCGATCAGGAAGAACCACCAGTAGGGATCGTTGGCGTTGGCCGGCAGCAGCGAGAAGTTCACGTCCCAGCCCGTCGACTTGAACAGGAAGTCGAAGCCGGAGGTGATGCCTTGCTCGGCGAGGTTGCGCCTGGCGATCATCACGCAGGCAAGGATCATCGCGGCAAGTGAGCCAACGAAAAGGACCTGCAACAGCGTGTTGCGGACCTTCTGATTTCTCAGCAGGCTGACCATACGCCAGTCTCCCCAATTTCCGCCGGTTCCGCCCGGCGATACCCAGGCGGAACTTACAGCGGATATTTTAGAAGCGGATCAGTCGATCACCAGCGGGAACAGGACGCCGCCATTGTTCCAGAGGTTGGTGAGCTCGCGATCCATCTTGTAGGGCGAGTCCTTGCCGAGATCGCGCTCGAAGATCTCGCCGTAATTGCCGACCTTCTTGATCACGTTGTAGGCCCAGTCGTCAGGGAGCCCGAGACCCTTGCCCATGCCGGGCGTCACRCCGAGGAATTTCGCCACCTGCGGCGAGGTCGGCTTGGCCTTGATCTCATCGACGTTCTTGGAGGTGATGYCTTCCTGCTCGGCGAAGATCAGGGTGCTGAGCGTCCAGTTGGCGATGTCGACCCAATTGTCGTCGCCCTGGCGCATGATCATGACTTCGGGCTCGACCGCCAAAACGTCGGGCAGGATCACATGGTCCTCGACCTTGCCCTTTGCCGCGCGAGCGATGGCAAGCACCGGTCCCCACTGCGCGTAGAGATCGCAGCGGCCGGAGAAGTAGGCCTGCTCGAGCTCTTCCGTCTTCTCGATCAGCACCGGCTCGAGCTTGATGCCGAGCTTCTGGGCGTAGGCGGCGACCTGCTGCTCCTGCGAGGTGCCGGCGGGAATGCAGATAGTGCCGCCATTGGCGTCCTTGAGCGACTTCAGGTTGAGCTCCTTATGCGCCATCACCTTGGTCGTGCCGAGATAATAGGACATCGAGAATTGCAGGCYGAGCTCGGTGTCGCGGCTGAGCGTGCCGCCGGACGCCTTGATGATGATGTCGACGTCGCCCGACTGGAGCGACGGCCAGCGCTGCGCCCAGCTGATCGGTACGATCTTCAGCTTCGCCGGGTCGCCGAACACGGCGGTCGCCACCGCCTTGCAGAGGTCGATGTCCATCCCCTTCCAGTTGCCTTTGTTGTCCACCTCGGCGAAGCCGAGATAGGAGCCGTCATGGCCGGTGCAGTTAAGCACGCCGCGCGCCTTCACGGTCTCCAGCGTCTTGCCGCCGGCGGCTTCAGCAGGTGCTGCCAGATGAACGAGGCCCAGGGCCATGGCAGCGGCCCCCCATTTGATCATTTTCATGTCGGTCGTCTCCACTGTTGAGGTTTAGCATTGTTCTTGTTTTTGGAGGTCCGAGACGCGCGTCTTGAACCCCGGTCGCGAAGCCGCTCCTAGTCGGTAAGCGGGATCGGTTTCGGCAAGAGCTTGAGGTCGCTTCCCCAATCCTGCTGGACGAGCCAGCGATGCAGGGCCGCCACCGCCTTCACGCGCAGATGCCCGCGCGGCATGACGAGGTAGAAGCCGGGGACTTCTTCCGGCTTCATGTCCGAAAGAGCGTCGCGGCCGAGCGGCGCGACCAGCGCGCCCGACCTGAAGTCCTCCTCGGCGTCGATGACGGAGACCAAGCCCACGCCGATGCCCTGGAGCGTTGCACGGCGCATGGTCGCCGCGTCGTCGAAGCCGATGCTGCGGTCGCCCTCGGCCTTCTCGACGGCAAGGTGGCGCAATATGTCCGGCCACAGCCGCTTGGACTTGACCGTGTCCAGTAAGGTGAACCGCGTCAGGTCCTGCGCCGACTTGATCTTCTCGCCGATCGCCGGGGTRCAGCAGATGATCTTCGGATCYGGCACCAGCAGAGTGGTCTCGTAGTCCGGCCAGCTGCCGTAGCCCCACTGCACCGTCATATCGATGTCGTCGGGGCCGAAGTCGGGCAGGTCGACCATCGTCGTCAGACGCAGGTCGGCGCCCGGCAGGATCTCGCGGAACAGCGAAAGCCTCGGCAGCAGATAATGCGTGGCAAAGTATGGGCTCGCATTGAGATTGATGCGATCCCTGTAGTTCGACTTGGTGACGCGGCGAACGCCTTCGGAAAACTCGTCGAAGCCGGCCTTGACGTAATGCGAAAGCACGATTGCCGACTCGGTCAGCTCGATCGAGCGGCCCTTGCGTTCGAACAGCGTCACCTGGAGCGTGTCTTCCAGGAGCTTGATCTGCTGGCCGACCGCCTGCGGCGTCACTAAGAGCTCATCCGCCGCCTGTCGGAAGCTCTTGTGCTGCGCGACGGCGTGGAAGACGCGAAGCGCATTGAGCGAAGGAAGGCGAAGCTTGCCGGTCATGGTGAATTCCGCCTCCTTTGGTTCGAGACTCCGTCGGTCATGCACTGCTGGATGTCAGCTGCGTCCGGCTGACAAAATTGGTTCAGGCGTAGATGTAACCGCCTGAAACGATGACGTTTTCGCCGGTCATGTAGGTGTTCTTCGGCCCACCGGTCATGAGCACCCATTCGGCGATTTCCGTCGGCTCGGCGCCACGGCCGAGYGGGCTTGCCTTGGCCAGTTCCTCGAGGAAGCCGAGCGCCTTGGCCTTCTCGGTGGCCATGCCGGCGGGCGCCACCGAGTTCACCAGGATGCCGTCCTTGGCGACGTAATGGGCAAAGGAACGCGTCAGGCTGACGACGGCGGCCTTGGTCGCCGCGTAATGCGCGTTCTGCGGATGCGCCTTGAAGGCGTCGACGGAGGTCAGGTTGACGATGCGGCCGCGCACTTGGGCTTTCGGCTCTTGGCGTTGCATGTGGCGAACCGCCGCCACCATCATGTGGTAGGTGCCCTTGATGTTGATGCCGTTGGAGGCGTCCCACTCGGCGTCGGTGATTTCGAGCAGCGGACGGCGCGGATAGATCGCGGCGCAGTTGATCAGCGTATCGACGCGCCCGAGCCTGGCGACGATGGCGTCGAAGGCGGCGTGGCATTGCGGGCCGACCTGGATGTCGCAAGTCGCCGCCGCCGTCGGCAGGCCTTTCGCCTTTGCCGGATCGAGCGCGGCCTCCGCGGCCTCCTGGTTGATGTCGATGATGCCGATCTTTGCCGCTCCGGCCTCCACGGCCATGCGGGCCAGAAGCGCGCCGAGGCCGGCGCCGCCGCCAACGATCAGAACGGAAAGGTCTTTCATCCTGTTTTCCTTACTTGGTGCCGCTCGGCGAAGTCGGCCAGGTCGGCATGATGTCGAAACGGGTGACGTCGGCCCATGCCGGGAGCGCGAGCACGCCGACGACCATTTTGGCCACGTCGTCCGGCTGAACCACCTTGCTGGCGTACATGGCTTCGCGCGCCTTGGTGTCGAGAATGTCCTTGTAGAGCTGCGTCTCGACACGGCCGGCGACGATCTCGGTGACGCGTATGCCGGACGGGGAGAGGTCGGCGCGCAGCGCGCCGGCAAAGCCGGAGATCGCAGCCTTGGTGGCCGCGTAGACGGCGATGTTGGAGAAGGCCGCGTGGCCGGCGACGGAGCCGGTGAACAATATGTGCCCCGACTGCCGCTCGCGCATCTGCGGCGCGACGAGACGGGTGAGCAGGATCGCGGCGCTGAGGTTCACCTCCAGCGTGGTGTCGATGTCGGCGATCTTCATGTCGGCGAAATTGCCGAGCGGCGGCATGATACCGGCATTGTTGATCAAGACGTCGATGGTGAGATCGGCCAGGACYGATTCCAGCGCCTCGCGGTCAGTGATATCGACGGCGATCGGCACGATGCCGGGGCGTTCGGCCTGCAATTCTTTAAGCGCCGCCTTGCTGCGACCGACCGCATAGACTTCGTAACCGGCATCGCTCAAGGCGACCGTCATGGCGCGCCCTATGCCGCTCGTCGCACCTGTGATGAAGGCTGTCGTCACGTAGGGCTTCCCCAATTACCTGACCTAGTGTGTGACTTTTGCCAATCCGGCAAAACCAAGAAAAAACAGCAAACAGGAAAGATCAACTTTCACAAACTACTCGGTGGCTTGAAATCGTTCATCGCACGCGCTGCTAGGAGGAGCAGCAATCGGTGAGAACCGGGCGAAGGTGCCCCCTCTCAGCTGTCGGGGCGGGGCARTCAAAAATTGCTTTCGCAATTCAGGCGGTCCATCACCCGCAATCGTTGCCATTAGAGAGTCATGCTCCCGGAGAGGCAGGCGTCTTCATGTCTTTGAACAGAGAGCGGGCGGCCTTCTGCTTCGCGTCCGTCGCCTCGACGCCGGAGGCTCTCGCCAGCGCGCGCACGCGACCCAGGCTATTTTGCAGATGCTTGCGCATGGCCTGCCGGGCCTTGCCGCCGTCCTGCCTTTCGATGGCGTCGACGATGGCTTTGTGCTCGCTGTGGATGCGCGCGTAGTAACTGTCCTTGAGCGCCGGCTCGACCACATAGCCGAGCTGGAAACGCGGCACRATCATCGGCCCGAGATAGGCGAGGAAGCCGTGGATGAACTCGTTGCGCGCCGYCTTGGCGATCGCGAGGTGGAAGTCATAGTCGTAGTGGATCTGGACGGCGGCTGGGTCCGCYTGCTGCGCGTCGATCTCATTCATCATGGACCGGATGTCGCGCGCTTCCTTGTCGGTGCGGCGCTCGGCGCAGAGCCCGGCGGATTCCACCTCGACGCTCAACCTCAGTTCGAGCAAAGCGATGGTCTCCGGCAGGGTGCGCAGCGCCTCGTCGGGGATCGAAAAATTGCGTAGGGTCGGCGTTTCGCTGACGAACATGCCGCGTCCCTGCTGCGGCACCACCATACCCTCCGAGCGCAGCCGCGCCACCGCCTCGCGCACGACGGTGCGGCTGACGTCGTATTCAGCGCAAAGCTCCGCCTCGGTCGGCAATTGCGCCCCGGGCTGCAATTCACCGGAGCGGATCTTTTCGGCCAGGCTCTCCGCCACCACGGTGGAAAGCGGCTTGCGCTTCGTCATTTGCGTCCTTTCGTTCAAGTTCAGATTCGGGATGATGCCCGAACCGGCAAGACCATTCAAACCGCAGCGGTGACGATGAGTTCGACCAGCATGCCGGGCTTGGCCATCCGGCCTTCGCCGGAGGAGCGCGCCGGCGCGTGCTCCTTCGGCATCCAGGCGTCCCAGACGGTGTTGACCTCGTCGAAGTCCCGCACGTCGTCCAGCCACATCTGGACGTGGAGGATGCGGGTCCTGTCGGTGCCGGCCTTGGCGAGCAGCGCATCGATCTTGCCGAGCACCTCGCGCATCTGGTCAGCTGCGGACTGGCCTGGCCTCGCGACCTGGCCGGTGAGGTAGAGCGTGCCGTTGTGGATGACGCCGTGATGGATGCGGGTGTCGAAGTCGAAGCGCTGGATATCGCCCATTGGATTCTTCCTTGTCAGATTGCCGGCGTCTGCTGGATGGGGTTGCCTTGCAAATATTGCGCGTAAGGCGCCTGGACGAGCCAGCCGGCATCGACGGGAAGCGTGACGCCGGTGATCGAGGCCGCGCGGTCCGAGCAGAGGAACAGGGCGGCCTCGGCGACATCGCGTGGCTCGACGAAGCGGCGCAGCGCGGTGGTCGCCTGGATCGCTTCCGGGTTGCGTTCGCCCTTGGCGATCTTCGCCTTCAGTCCGTCCGACAGCGTGTAGCCGGGCGCCACGGCGTTGACGCGAACCCCATGCGGGCCGAGCTCCGCGGCCAGGATCTGGGTGAGGGCCAGCACCGCATGCTTGCCGGGCGTGTAGGCAGGAAGCGACAGCGGCGCGAAAGAGGCGAGCGACCCGACATTGAGGATCGCGCCGCGTCCGGCAGCCGACATCAGCCGCCCAAATACCTGACAGCCAAGCAGCGTGCCGCGATAGTTGATGCGCCACATCTGCTCGTCTTCGGAGAGGTCCTGGTCGAGCACATGCTTGCCGCTCTGCAGGATGCCGGCGCAATTGACCACGACATGCGGCGTGCCGAAGGCATCGCCGACGGCCTGCGCCAGCGCTTCTACCGAGGCGGGATCGCCGATATCCGTCTGGACGAAGAGCGCGCGTGGCGCGCCTATGCTCTCGCACGCGCTCGCCGCTTGCTTGCCGCGAACGGCGTCTCGGCCGGCGACGACCACGTGATATCCATCCTCGGCGAAGCGCTCGGCGATCGCGCGGCCGATGCCGGACGTGCCGCCGATGACGACGGCGGTCGATACGTCAGCCATTGCGGCGGTCCTTCCGTTCGATGTCGAAGAATGCGGCCATGGCCTCGACCTGGAAATCCATCATCGGCCGGCCCGRCTGGATGCGGCAGCCGATCGCCTTCGCCGCCTTGAGCAGCGGCGTCTCGGCCGGCTCCATGATGATGTCGACGATCGTCATCTGCGGCGTCAGCTTGCTCACGTCCATCGGCAATGGATCGCCGGCCTTCAGCCCGGACGGCGTGGCGTTGATCGCCATGTCCATGCCGGATGGATCGGGCTCTCCCACCTCGATGCGGCAGTTTGGAAAAGCCTCATTGACCAGCGCAGCGAGKTTTTGCGCGCGTTCCCTGTCGATATCGGTCAAACGGATTTCCGCCGCGCCTTCTTCGGCGAGGCAGTAGGTCAGCGAGGCGCCCGCGCCGCCGGCGCCGACCTGGAGGATACGCTTGCCGGCGATCTGGTGCCCGCCCGCCTTCAATCCGTCGATGAAGCCGACGCCGTCGAAATTGTCGGCATACCAGCTGCCGTCAGCCTGCCGGCGCACGGAATTCGCGCTCTGCACGCGTGCCGCGCGGTCATGAGCGGCCGCGCATTTGTGGTAGACCGGCACTTTGTACGGCACCGAGATGATGACGCCCCGGATGTTCTCCGCCGCGGTGATGCCGGCCCAGAAGGTGTCGAAGTCCTCCGGGCGGCAGCTCAACGGCACCATCAGGCTGTCGAGCCCTTTCTGCTCGAAGATCTCGTTGAAGATGCCAGGGCTCTTCGCATGRCCCACAGGATGGGCAAGCATCACGAAGACATCGRCTTTGCCGGTTCCGCGCATCGGTTCAATTCCTTTCCTTTGACAATTCATGGTCGCTCAGGACTTCGAGAGCTCGAACGAGGGACGAGTGGTCGGCTTCCGCGCCGTCCGGTCGCCCCGAACAGGCGTTCATCAATTGCTGCGCCATCGCTGTGCTCGGCAGTGCCACGCCGAGCGCGCGGGCGCTTTCGAGCGCGAGATTGAGATCCTTCTGGTGCAGCCGGATACGGAACCCGGGCGCGAAGCTGCGGGCGATCATGCGCTCGCCATGGACCTCCAGCACACGCGAGGAAGCAAAGCCCCCCATCAGGGCGCTGCGCACCCTGGCCGGGTCGCAACCGGCCTTGCCGGCAAAGACCAGCGCCTCGGCGACGGCCTCGATGTTGAGAGCGACGATGATCTGGTTGGCTATCTTGCAGGTCTGGCCGGCGCCGTTCTGCTCACCGATCAGCGTGATGTTTCTGCCGAGCTTTTCGAAGATAGGCAGCGCCCGCTCGAACTCGGCTGCCGGCCCGCCGACCATGATGGTCAGGCTCGCCGCCTTGGCGCCGACCTCGCCGCCGGAGACCGGCGCATCGAGATAGCCGGCGCCTGCTTCCCTGATCTTTGCAGCGAGCTCGGCCGTGGCGATCGGGCTAATCGAGCTCATGTCGATCACCAGCTTGCCGGCTGACAGCCCTTCCAGAACGCCGTTCTGCCCGAGCAGGACGCGTTCCACGTCGGGCGTGTCGGGCAGCATAGTGATGACGATCTCGGACATCCGCGCCAGCTCGGCGGGGGAGGCGACGACCGTTGCTTTCAGATCCGTTGGAAGAGGGGAACGGTTCAGAACTGTGACGATCTCATGCCCGGCATCGGCGAGATGCCGAGCCATCGGCGCGCCCATGACACCAAGCCCGATGAAGCCAATTCTCATGCGCAACTCCTTTGAGCGACTTTGGCCGCAGATCGGTCTTGCGGCTCCATAAAATCATATGATATAGGACATCATACAAATTTCAATCCCGCCGTTTCTATGGAGGCCGATCGCAAAATGCAAGAGCGCATCAATTCGCTGAAGACGGCCGTTCAGGCCGGCCGGGCTCATATCGGCATCTGGTGCTCGCTGGCCTCCGCGCTCACCACCGAGGTCGTAGCAGGCTCCGGGGCGGGCTGGCTGCTGATCGACGGCGAGCACAGCCCGAACGATCTGCGCAGCATCATGGCGCAGCTTCAGGTCGCTGCGGCGTTTCCTTGCGAAGCCGTGGTGCGCTTGCCGTCGGAC
>NZ_MDFL01000130.1 GCF_001854785.1 Mesorhizobium sp. ORS 3428 | reverse complement strand
TCGAAGTCCTCCGGGCGGCAGCTCAACGGCACCATCAGGCTGTCGAGCCCTTTCTGCTCGAAGATCTCGTTGAAGATGCCAGGGCTCTTCGCATGGCCCACAGGATGGGCAAGCATCACGAAGACATCGGCTTTGCCGGTTCCGCGCATCGGTTCAATTCCTTTCCTTTGACAATTCATGGTCGCTCAGGACTTCGAGAGCTCGAACGAGGGACGAGTGGTCGGCTTCCGCGCCGTCCGGTCGCCCCGAACAGGCGTTCATCAATTGCTGCGCCATCGCTGTGCTCGGCAGTGCCACGCCGAGCGCGCGGGCGCTTTCGAGCGCGAGATTGAGATCCTTCTGGTGCAGCCGGATACGGAACCCGGGCGCGAAGCTGCGGGCGATCATGCGCTCGCCATGGACCTCCAGCACACGCGAGGAAGCAAAGCCCCCCATCAGGGCGCTGCGCACCCTGGCCGGGTCGCAACCGGCCTTGCCGGCAAAGACCAGCGCCTCGGCGACGGCCTCGATGTTGAGAGCGACGATGATCTGGTTGGCTATCTTGCAGGTCTGGCCGGCGCCGTTCTGCTCACCGATCAGCGTGATGTTTCTGCCGAGCTTTTCGAAGATAGGCAGCGCCCGCTCGAACTCGGCTGCCGGCCCGCCGACCATGATGGTCAGGCTCGCCGCCTTGGCGCCGACCTCGCCGCCGGAGACCGGCGCATCGAGATAGCCGGCGCCTGCTTCCCTGATCTTTGCAGCGAGCTCGGCCGTGGCGATCGGGCTAATCGAGCTCATGTCGATCACCAGCTTGCCGGCTGACAGCCCTTCCAGAACGCCGTTCTGCCCGAGCAGGACGCGTTCCACGTCGGGCGTGTCGGGCAGCATAGTGATGACGATCTCGGACATCCGCGCCAGCTCGGCGGGGGAGGCGACGACCGTTGCTTTCAGATCCGTTGGAAGAGGGGAACGGTTCAGAACTGTGACGATCTCATGCCCGGCATCGGCGAGATGCCGAGCCATCGGCGCGCCCATGACACCAAGCCCGATGAAGCCAATTCTCATGCGCAACTCCTTTGAGCGACTTTGGCCGCAGATCGGTCTTGCGGCTCCATAAAATCATATGATATAGGACATCATACAAATTTCAATCCCGCCGTTTCTATGGAGGCCGATCGCAAAATGCAAGAGCGCATCAATTCGCTGAAGACGGCCGTTCAGGCCGGCCGGGCTCATATCGGCATCTGGTGCTCGCTGGCCTCCGCGCTCACCACCGAGGTCGTAGCAGGCTCCGGGGCGGGCTGGCTGCTGATCGACGGCGAGCACAGCCCGAACGATCTGCGCAGCRTCATGGCGCAGCTTCAGGTCGCTGCGGCGTTTCCTTGCGAAGCCGTGGTGCGCTTGCCGTCGGACGATGCGAATCTGATGAAGCAGGCGCTCGATGTCGGGGCCCGCAGCCTGATGATCCCCAATGTGCGCACGGCCGAGCAGGCGCGCGCGATCATTGCCGCCATGACCTATGCTCCCGGCGGCTTCCGCGGCTTCTCGGTCGGTCACCGCGCCAACGCCTTCGGCCGCATTGCCGGCTATCATGCAAAAGCGCGCGAGCAGCAGCTGCTCGCCGTGCAGATCGAGGATGAGACTGGTGTCGCCAACGCCGCCGAGATCGCGGCGGTCGACGGGGTAGATGTTCTCTTCGTCGGGCCGGGCGACCTTTCCACCAATATGGGCGCGATGGGCAATCCCGGCGCCGCGCACGTGCAGCAGGCGATATCGTCCGTTCGCAAAGCCGCTGCGTCGGCAGGCAAGGCCAGCGGCATCCTGGCTCCGGTGAAGGCCGATGCCGACCGCTATCTCGCCGACGGCTTCACGATGGTTGCGGTGGGCTCCGACCTCGGCCTGCTGGCGCGGGGCTCGGACGCCCTGATCGCGTCGTTCAGTCAATAAGAGCGGCAACCAGCAGAGCGGAGAGACAGYCRTGGYGATCCCCCCTTACAAGGCCCCTTCGCGCAGCGCCTATGACATCGTGATTGTCGGCGGCGCCGTCATCGGCTCGTCGACGGCCTATTGGCTGAGCCAGGCGCTGGGCAGCGGCGCCTCGATCCTGGTAGTCGAGCGCGACTCAAGCTACGAATTCTCCTCGACCGCGCTTTCGACCAGCGCCATCCGCCAGCAATATTCCAATCCGATCAATGTGAAGATCAGCCAGTTCGGCATCGAGATCATCCGAACCTTCCAGGAGCGGATGGCGCCATTCTACCCGAATGAGACGRCCCCCGATCTCGGCTTCAAGGAACATGGATATCTCTATTGCTGCTCACYGGAAGGCGTGGAAGCGGCCAAGGAACGGGTCGAGTTGCAGCGCAGCCTCGGCGCTCATACGGTCTTCCTCGATCCGGGCGCGCTGAAGGAGCGCTTCCCCTGGCTCAATGTCGACGACCTCGGCGGCGGCTCGTGGGGCGCTCGCGAAGAGGGCTGGTTCGATTCGATGGGCCTGCTCAACGGCTTCCGCCGCGCCGCACGCGCCAGTGGCGTCGAATATATCGATAACGCCGTGACAGGATTGGATGTCGTCGACGGGCGGGTGATCTCGGCACGGCTCGCGACCGGCGAGACGGTCGCTTGCGGCACCTTGGTCAACGCGGCAGGCCCGCGCGCGCAGCAGGTCGCGGCAATGGYCGGGCTGTCCATTCCGGTCGCGCCCTACAAGCGCTACAGCTTCGTCTTTGCCAGCGCCAATCCGATCCCCGGCCGCATGCCCAATGTCATCGATCTTTCCGGCACATTCGTACGCCCCGAAGGCGAGCTCTTCCTCACCGGCAACACGCCGCAGGGCGATGGGCCGGCCGACTACGACGACTTCGATATGCATTTCGAGGAGTTCGACGACTATATCTGGCCGTCGCTCTGGCATCGCATCCCGGCCTTCGACGCGCTGAAGGTCCAGACCAGCTGGACCGGCCACTACRAGTACAACATGCTCGACCACAACGGCATCGTCGGCTTCCACCCTGAGGTGAAGAACTTCATGTTCGCCAACGGCTTCTCCGGCCACGGCCTGCAGCAGTCGCCGGCGGTCGGTCGGGCRGTATCCGAACTCATCATCCATGGAGCCTTCCAGACGCTCGACCTGTCGCCGTTCTGCTACGAGCGCATCCCACGAAACGAACCCTTCCTCGAAGAAGCCGTGATCTGAAGTCGCTAAGCGCTCACAACAGGATAATCAAATGAAGCTGCYCGTTCCCGTGAAGCGGGTTGTGGATGCGAACGTCAAGGTCCGGGTGAAGGCCGACGGACTGGGCGTCGAGCTTGCCAACGTCAAGATGGCGATGAACCCGTTCGACGAGATCGCGGTCGAGGAAGCGATCCGGATCAAGGAAGCCGGCAAGGCGGAAGAGATCATCGTCGTCTCGGTGGGTCCGCAGCAGGCGCAGGAGACGCTGCGCACCGCGCTCGCCATGGGCGCCGACCGCGCCATCCTCGTCAAGACCGACGAGCAGACCGAGCCGCTGGGCGTCGCCAAGGTGCTGAAGGGCGTCGTCGAGGCCGAGCAGCCCGGCCTCGTGATCCTCGGCAAGCAGGCGATCGACGACGATAGCAATCAGACCGGCCAGATGCTGGCCGCGCTGCTTGGCTGGGCTCAAGGCACCTTCGCCTCCAAGGTGGAGCTCGCCGGCGACAAGGCCAAGGTGACGCGCGAGGTCGACGGCGGTCTGCAGACGGTCGAGCTGAAGATGCCGGCGATCGTCACCGCCGACCTTCGCCTCAACCAGCCGCGTTATGCCTCGCTGCCCAACATCATGAAGGCCAAGAAGAAGCCGCTCGACGAGAAGACCCCGGCCGACTACGGCGCCGACGTCAAGCCGCGGCTGAAGGTGATCAAGACCGAAGAGCCGGGCGGCCGCAAGGCGGGCGTCAAGGTCGAGAGCGTGGCCGAATTGGTCGAAAAGCTCAAGAACGAAGCCGGCGTGCTCTGAGGCAGGGCAATGAGCGAAACAACATCCTCCCTGATTCGCCATTCGAGACTGTCAGCCGAGACGGAGAAGGCACTCCGAGCCGCGGTCACCAAAAGCCGGTTGGATGAAGCGGAGAGGACCACCAGCAGTGCAAAGAGATTGGCCATGTCGCTGGGGACTCGGCAATTGCATTCAAACGGGACCAATACGAAATGACCATCCTTGTGATAGCCGAGCATGACAACGCAACGCTTTCCGACCACACTGCCAAGGCGCTGTCGGCGGCGCTCCAGATCGGTTCCGATGTCGATGTGCTTGTGGCCGGCAAAGGCGCCAAGGGCGCGGCCGACGCCGCCGCCAAGCTGAAAGGTGTTCGTAAGGTGCTGCTCGCCGAAGCCGACGAGCTCGCCGAGCGCCTGGCGGAGCCGACCGCAGCGCTCGTGATCTCGCTCGCCGGCTCCTACGACACGATCGTCGCCCCTGCCACCTCGTCGGGCAAGAACGTCGCGCCGCGCGTCGCGGCCCTGCTCGACGTCGCGCAGATTTCCGATATCATCGAGGTGGTCTCGCCAGACACGTTCAAGCGGCCGATCTATGCCGGCAACGCCATCCAGACCGTGCAGCCCACCGACGCAAAGAAGGTGATCACGGTYCGCACCGCTTCCTTTGCCGCAGCCTCCCAGGGCGATTCGGCTGCCGTCGAACCTATCGCGGCGGCAGCCGATCCGGGCGTTTCGGCCTTTGTGGAAAACCAAGTATCGAAAAACGACCGTCCGGAGCTGACCTCGGCCAAGATCATCATCTCGGGCGGCCGCGCGCTGGGCTCCTCGGAGAAATTCCAGGAAGTCATCCTACCGGTTGCCGACAAGCTCGGCGCCGCTGTCGGCGCCAGCCGTGCCGCCGTCGACGCTGGCTACGCCCCCAACGACTGGCAGGTCGGCCAAACCGGCAAGGTGGTCGCTCCCGACCTTTACATCGCCGTCGGTGTTTCCGGCGCCATTCAGCATCTGGCCGGCATGAAGGAATCGAAGATCATCGTCGCCATCAACAAGGACGAGGAGGCACCCATCTTTCAGGTCGCCGACTACGGCCTCGTCGGCGATCTCTTCGTCATTCTGCCGGAACTGCTGAAGACGTTGTGATCTCGCTATGCAGCGGAGCCAGTATACGCCAACAAGCCATATCATCACCGACACCAAGGGGACGGTTGACCTGCACATTGTGGTCCTTAGCGGACCGGGTTCCAAACTCGTTTGGGGTGAGCCCGTCGAGGCTCATATGCGGTCGGCTCGGCGCGCCGCTGCTAGGGCGCATTCACCTGGGCCTGATCGCAGACTTTCGCCCGATAGATCGCGGTCGAAATGATCCAGCTTGCGACGAAAAGGAACACCATGGCGAGGCCGAATCTCGCGAGACTTTCGTCACCCCACCGGAGAGCGCGACGGTAGCCGGACGAGCGCTTCGAATACCGCGTCGAGACGGGCCAGAAACGTTTCAGTGGTGGTCATGGCTTTTCTCCAGCGCCTCTGCCTCCGTGCTACGGCGCAACTCAGACCGGGCCTTGTGACTGTGTCGAAGGGATYGCAAATCGTCATCTCTGCCTTGGCGTCAGCCCGCCGGGGCGATCGGCTAGCTTCACCCCTCTTTCCATTGCTGGTCGTGAACGCCTGCCGGGGCAGGATGGTGCGTGCCTCGGTCCGGCTGCGCAGGCTAAGCGTCGTGGTCTGTCGGAAGCAGAGCGTGCCGATTGCCTCTATCGCGTCGGGGCGGGTGAGAACTTGCACGGAGGCCATCATCCGGCCCTTCTTGCCGAAGGCTGGGGACTGGGTCACATCGATGACGCCGTCGGCAGAACGAATTTGATTAAGGGCTGCGGCCAATTCCTCCCCGGTCTGATCGTCGATTTCGAACTGGATCACACCGACTCTTTCCTGCACTGCGACTTCATTGGTGAATGCGAGATTGGAGCACGCGCAGCGTATCCTGACGGACTTCGCGCTGGGGAGGAGGGGAGTGCTTCGCGTCGGCATGGAGTGTCATCCCTGCCAGCGATGGCTGACGAGAATTGCAACTCCCTATCTGACACAATGGCCCGACGTGGACTTCGACGTGCGCACCGCCTTCCGCTTCGACGGGGTCGAAGCGCTGCTGGGTTATAAGATTGACCTGTTGATAACGCCGGATCCGGTGGAGACGCCGGAACTACTGTTCACTCCCGTATTCGATTACGAGCTCGTTCTGATGGTGCATGAGGCTCACCCCCTTGCCAGCCGAGCCTGCGTTGAACCGCAAGATCTCCTGGACGAAGAGTTGATTACAGTACCCGTCACGTTGGAGCGCCTGGACATCTACACCCGCTTCCTTGTTCCGGCGCATTGCAGGCCGCGTCAACATCGCACTGCGGAAACCATTGACCTGATGCTGCAACTGGTATGCGCGGGCCGGGGCGTAACGGTTCTTCCCGATTGGCTCCTGCACGAGGATGCATCCGGCCTGCCGATACCGCACTGCGCCTGGGAGATTCCGGCATCCGGAAGAGCATCAACCTTGGTGTGAGGCGCCGCGAGGAGAGGACCTCCTACATCGACGGATTCTTGAAGCTTGCCCGGGAAATGGGACGATAATCCATACCGGTGATTGCTCAAATTCAGTTTCGAAACGCAGCCATAGCGTTGACCTTCCGGCGCATGAACAACCCCCGCCTTAGGCATCATCCTGGCATCGGCAACACGTCAGCGTGCTGAAGAGGGGCGTCCTTAATCCAGATCTGGACGCCGTTTGGACCTGTCGTCGCCTCAAGTCGCTTGCCCGCGGGCAAGCGAGCCCAGCTTTGCTGTTCCAGCTTCTCGCCGCCGACGGTGAGGTCACCGGACAGCACAAGGAACTCGAGGCCCCGGTGATTATCGACCGCTATAGAGGAATGAGGCCGCCAGTGCTCGATCGAGACACGCTCCTTGGCGTCGTAGAACAGGACGCGTRCCTCTTCGGCTCCGTTATGCAGCTGTGCTGCTTCACCCTCGCCGGGCCGGCGGACGATCTGCACGTCGTCGCCCTTCCGGAACTGCCAAAGACGGACGAAGATCGTGCAACCGCCTTCCGCCGCCGGCACATGCGAGGTTCCGGGCGGGTTACGGAAATAGCTTCCCGCTGGATAGTCACCATGCTCGTCCTGGAAGGTTCCCTCGAGGACGAGAATTTCTTCGCCGCCGGCATGCACATGGCGCGGAAAGGCACTYCCGGGAGCGTAGCGGACGATCGAAGTCGCCCGAGCGACTTCGCCGCCAACGCGATAGAGCATGCGGCGCTCGACGCCCGCGGCTGGACTTTGTATCCAGTCGAGCCTGGCAGCGTGAACGATGACCGGCTTCGTCAAGTCATCATTGATGCGCATTGGATCGGTCTCCCATCGTCAAGACTATCCGAAACTTCACGTCGCCGGACCTCATTTTTTGCACCGCTTCCGCGGCTCGCTCCAGCGGCATGGTTTCGATCATCGGTCGCACTCCCGTCATGACGCTGAAATCCAACGTCTTCTCGTTTTCGAATGGTGAACCCGTAATCGAGCCGATAATGCCACGTTCAGCCCCCACCAGATATCCCGTCGAGACCTGGAGTGGATCTTTGCCGACGCCGAGCACCACCAGGCGACCCTCCGGCGCAAGTGCAGGCATCAGCGCGGCGATGRCCGCTGAATTACCGGTCGTCGTAAGGATGGCCTTCGCGCCGCCCATGCCGTTCAGCGCATCTGCCGCGTTTTCCTTGTTGGCGTCGATGTAACGATGAGCGCCGAGCCGTCCCGCATCCGCGGCGATATCTTCGCCGCGCCCGACCGCCACTACACGGAATCCCATTTTACGAGCATATTGCAGAGCCATGTGCCCGAGGCCGCCGATTCCTAAGATGGCGACGGTATCGCCCGCCTCGGCGCCTGACTTTTTGAGCGCGTTGAACGTGGCAATGCCGGCGCACAGAATCGGTGCTGCTTCTTCCGACGACAACTCGACCGGAATGGAAATGAGGCCCGTCGCTCGCGCGATCATCATTTCTGCATAACCTCCGTCGCAAGCGAAGCCGACGGTGGGCTGGTCACGGCAAAGGTTGAAACGGCCCCGGCGGCATTCGCCGCACTCGTTGCAATGACCGCCGAGGCGGCCGACGCCGACGCGCTGACCGACCTTCCAGATCGAAGGCGTGTTCTCGCCCAGGGCGATGATGCGGCCGACGACCTCGTGACCGGGAACGCGGGGCGGCCTCAGCGTTCGATCAGCCCGGTCGATGTCGGTGGCGTCAGCTCCGCAGATACCGCAGGCTTCCACGGCAATGAGAACTTCACTAGCCCTCGGCGTCGGCGTTTGCCGCTCCACCAGTTCAAGACTGCCAGACATGCCGATCTGCATCGCCTTGTAAGTCCCTTTCATAATTTGCGCTCCTTCACTGGCCGAATGCGGTGGGCAAGACACTTTTGTCGATCTGTCTGTCGATCAGCCTAACGGCGGCCCGTTCTCCCGCCTCAATGGCCCCAGCCAGGTAGCCCGGGTCGTGGGCRGCGGTTTCGCTGCCTGCTAGCGTTATCCAGTCCCTCCAATTGCGATCAACCCACTCACGCTTACCGCCAGCCGGATGACCGGTACCTATCTGGTCCAAAGATGTCGCCGTCGATGAATCGGCAGCCCAATCCTTGTAAAGCGTTGTCACCGGCGTCAGCGCCTCAGGTCCGAACAATTGCCCAAGCTGCGCGACTGCAGCATTGATGATGGCCTTTCCGCCACCTTGTCTTCGGTATTGCGCCGGGAYGCCGACAAAGCCGAATATGGCAGCCTTCCCCGATGCCGTGGTGGCATCATGGATTTCAACGAGCGGACCTGTCATGCTCTGCGCGGCGCCTGAAAGTCCCGCTGGGCGCCAGAATGGCGTGTCATAAAGGGCAAAGAATTTGGCATGTGGAGCCATCCAGGTCGGTGTGTCGCGCCACAGTCTCTGACACGATCCGTCCGGAGCGGGATCGAATTCCATCGTCTCCGCCAGTAGGCKCGGCGGCATCGCGAAGATCACATGGCCAGTCTCGAGGTCCTCAAACGAACCATCGGCAACCTGGAACCGGACCATCACGCCTTTGATGGTTCGTACAGTTGAGATTGCTCTTGYACCGAGGCGTATGCGGCCCTGCGGCAAACGTGCCGCAAGCGCAGAAATGATTGAGCCGCTGCCGCCAACGAGGCGCATGGACGGCGGTTCCTGCCGGAGCACGCGATAGCGCTCCGGCTCGACTTCTTGTGACCGCTGGAACAGCATTGCGCCATCTGCATGCTGGGGGAAAAACGCAAGCCCCAGTTCATCTGCAAATCGGCGCACCGCGGGGTGCATGTCAGGCCACAACCAGGACGGACCAAGGTCAAATCCATCGTTTGAAACTTCGCCCGCGGGACCAGCCGTGAAGATGCGTCCGCCCAGCCGTTCCCGCGCCTCGATCATAGTGAACTCGAGGCCAGCACGATGGAGGCGATAGGCAGCCGCCAACCCGGCGAGTCCACCGCCGACGACCAGAATGCTTTGAGAAATTGAGCAAGCCATTGGAACCAGAGTCCAGATCCGCGCTCGTCGTCGTCGTGGCTCAAGCCGTGGCGTAAATGCGAAATTCCGGCCGAGCCGACAGAAGTGGCATCAGTCCGGTGACGGCATCGTCGTTGAACATTGCGCTGTCGGGATAGGCTTTTGCGCCCTCAATGCTCTTGAAGCCGTGGAGGAGCTGAACGTCATCGTCGCCAATAAGAAGCTCCTTCGAAGTTGTGCCGGCAATCTGGGCAAGGAACGGCTGCTTGTACTTCTGATAGACGTCGGCGGCGGCACCTCGGTTCTCGGGAGCGATCTGCAGCGTGATCTCAAGGTAAGCCATGATTATCTTTTCCAGCGTCTTCTAATCTCCGGCATCTGATTGCCGCTGAAGGGCCGTCCTTACAAATGAGAGTTTCTTGCGGCCGACAAAGAAAAGCTTTGCCGGTGCCTGAAGCTGGCCCGAGGAAATGATGGGCTTAGCTGGGGCGACCTGCCGCCTCCTCGACTAGCCAACTGCRGAACGCCTGCAGCTTTGGCAATGAAGCATATTCCGCGCGATAGACCACATAATAGGCTAGAGTTGACGGCACTTTGATTGCGGGGAACAGCCGCTGTAGCCGTCCGGCCGCCAGATCGTCGCGCGCCAGGATGCTGCGCGCCAAGGCCACGCCCTGTCCTTCGATCRCCGCCTGGAGCACGGCAGCCGAATTGTCGATCCTCATGCCCCTCGTCGGTTGACTCTCAGGGACACCTGCTCCCCGCAGCCAGATGTCCCAGGTAATGAAACCAATTGCTGGATCGACGGAGAGGTCGTGGACGAGTGTCGTTCGAGCTAGATCAGCGGGTTCGGCTAAATTTCCCATGTCCGGGAAACTGGGCGAGCAGACCGGAAAGACCTCCTCCTCCATAAGCTTGTCTGCGACGAGGCCAGGCCAGTTTCCGTCTCCGTATCGGACCCCTATGTCGATGCCATGCGCCTTGTAGTCGAGAAGCTTCAGGCTCGTCTCGAGCCGAATGTCTGTGTCAGGGCATTTGGCCTGGAAGCGATCGATGCGCGGAAGTAGCCATTTGGCGGCGAAGGCGGGACTAGCCGTGACGTTAAGGATGCCGCTGGTTGTTGACTCCTGAAGCCGTTCAAGGGCCATCCCGAGACGATCCAGTCCAGCTCGGATGTCGGGGAGGGCGCGCTCGGCACTTTCGGTCAATGCGAGCCTCGTCTTTCCGGTAACGCTGCGATGGAACAGCGGCATAGCCAGCCAATCCTCGAGCCCTCGCACCATTTGGCCAACCGCGGCCGCAGTAACATTGAGTTCTTTGCCCGCACCCGAAAAACTGCCATGGCGTGCGCTGGCCTCGAAGGCGCGCAAAGCATTGAGGTAGACTGGTGATTTGTTCAAGTGACCCTCTGTGCGGGGARTTCAGCAAGGGTTGGCGGCCAGGATGTATTTCGCCGTTGGCTAGGCCAAATATTACGAGGCGGGTTAAGTGCCGAAAAGGGGCTCAGTTCGCATTTCGAAGGCGGGTGCGACGGCTTCTGTTTCAGAAGAATCGGAGGCCCACAGCTGTTGGAAATGCAGCGCGGTCGTTCGATGTCAGGGGGCCAATATCATAAACGGCTGGATGATGGAGCATCAGCAGCGGGTCGTCTAATCGCTTTGCCGTCAAGGGGGTGAGTGCAAGGTAGCCGACCTTTCTGCTGATGCTCGTTCGTTCRTCCGTATGCCGGGTACAGGGTCGTCTACGCGGTCGATGCAATAATCGCCGCAGGATGAGTTTCGCAGGTGAGATCTTCCTATGTTCGTTGCGCAATCTGCCTAACGAGGCAGTTGCTTCCCGCTTCGCGGAATGATCTCAGCCACGTCCCGGCAGGGACAGCTCGTAAGAACTGGTGGAATGGTATGACGGAATCGCTGCAGGTGAGTGGCTGGCGTATCAGGCGGCGGCTCGCGTTCCTCCGTGCGGATTGAACAGCTCGCCGTCCGAAGCATCGCAAGCATGATCACCGCCAGCTTGCGCGCCAGGGCCACGGCCGCTCGCTTGAAGCCAAGGCGTTCTTTCAGCTCCAACGCCCAGGTGCGCAGGGCACTAGTGTCCGACGAGCGGTTCAGGATGACTGCGGCCGCCTCGTATAGAAGTCCGCGCAGCTGATTGTCGCCACGGCGCGAGATATGGCCGTCATAATCGACCTCGCCGGACTGATAGAGCCTTGGGGCAGGCCTACCCATGCGCCCACTATGCGAGAGTTCCTGAAGTTCGCCGGATCCACGGCTGCGACAAAGGCGGTGGCTGTGACAGTGCCTACGCCGGGCACTGACATGAGCAGACGGCAGTGCTGGTCTTTACGGGCCATCGCAGCCAGCTGCTTGCTCAGCTCTGCTGTCTGGTGCCGGATATCACTCCAGGCCCGAAGCATCGGGACGACGATCCGTGCCAGCTTTTCTTCTCCCAGCAAAAGGTTGCGAACGTTGCGCTCGAACACGCTGCCGGCGCCCTTGGGCACGACGAGGCCAAACGTCTTCATCAGCCCACGAATCTGGTTGGATATCTGCAAACGCATTTTGAGAAGCTGGCGCCGCGCGGTGATCAGCGTGCGGATCAGCATGCTATCGAAGCCTTTGACCCGAACCTCTCGGTAGAAGCCGACCTCGGCCAGATGTGCCAGGCCATCAGCATCGTTCGCATCGGTCTTGTTCGCGGCCATGTCGGGGCTRCCTTGGCATGCCGCGCATCGATGCAGATCACTGGCAGGCCCTCTGCTGTCAGCGCATGGTAGAACCAGACCGATAGCGGCCCCGTCTCGAACACGACCCGTCGGGCATGTGGTGCGCGCTTGCGGATCACCGCCGCGAGCAGTTGCGGGTCGGACGCGAACTTGCCCCGCCAGATCCTCTTGCCGTCCTGCCGGATCGAAATTGCCGTCTCTTTCATGGATACGTAGAGACMGATATACTGCGCCATGGCTGTCCGCCGTTCGATGCCTGGGCCCGGTGCCAATCGTGAGCCCGTTCTTCGTCCTATCGGGGGACAGCCAGCCGGCTAGTGCTCGAACATCGCCGCCACATCTCAGTAGCCACCGCTCCCGCGATTACGTCATGTCGTTCTCCGGCGCCGTTTCAGTCATTCCAGAATATTGGGCTGAGTAGCTGCTTCTGTCCCGAGTGCGCTCTTCTCTTGGCACCTGAATTGTGGCTGAACAAATTGATGGTGCCGCAAGTGGCACTCGCGTGGCTGCTCCGACRCACCCCAGTGATGCCGCCAATCCCGGGCACGAACAAAGTCGAGCGACTGGAAGAAGACGTGGTCGCCGCGRCATTGCAGCTCGACTCTGACGAATTCAGGCAGTTGGACGAAGAGCTCCCTCTCCAATCGTTGATTTCGGGACGTTCCATCCGGAACATTGTGCCTGCATGGCAGACTCAGTCAGCACGACACTCTCAGGCATTAAAAGAACCGTGTCCTCGACGCCTTCGGAGTTGACGGCYGGCTCAGATTTCACTTCAGCGATTGTGCCGAGAGACATTTCCCTCTCGGGATTGYGCCCGCAGGCGAGGYGGCATCTTCGTCATAGCCGGCCGCCATCGACCGGAGTTCATGACGGATCCGCCCGAAAAGTCATCGGCTTCTCGAGTTGTTCCCCGGACGAATCCCGCTTGACARCAAAATATCTAACGAGTTAAACATTTATCGAGATGCGGCGGAGTGGAGGAGCTTCGCGAAGCTGCAAGAGCCGGCGGAGTGGCACGCTATCCGCGTCAGGTTCATTGGACAGATTGGAGGAACTGTGCCGATACCCGCGCCGAATCTCTACCCGCCCTTTAATATCCTGAGGGTCAGCCACGCCACGTTGGTCGTCGGCGATTTGCAGCGTTCGCGCGCCTTCTATGCCGACGTGCTTGGCATGCAGGTTACCGATGAAGCAGGTGACGTGGTTTATCTGCGCGCGATGGAGGAGCGTGGCCATCACTCCTTGGTGTTGCGGCAGGGCGCTTCGCCTGCCGTAGGCGCGCTCGGTTTCAAGCTCTTCGACGAGYAGGATCTCG
The DNA here is from genome assembly GCF_001854785.1 of Mesorhizobium sp. ORS 3428. Lineage (GTDB taxonomy): Bacteria > Pseudomonadota > Alphaproteobacteria > Rhizobiales > Rhizobiaceae > Mesorhizobium. The sequence goes on along the minus strand of NZ_MDFL01000130.1, from coordinate 2,760 downwards.
AGAAGGCGGCGGCTTTCTTCAGCGGTCGCGGACGGCCCGTCGAGTGGATCGACCGAGCTCACCAATCTCCCACGCTTCGCACATCTTCACCCCAAGGAATACCGCTGGAATTCCATGCCCGCATGGACCGGCTGCCGCCCATCCACCAGCAATACGGTCTCTACCGCGGTGTACGCCCGCTGAGGATCGATCACTTCAACTGCCTCTCACCCGACGTGGACGAGGCGGTCGCCTTCTTCGGCGAGATCGGCTTCCGGGTCACGGAATATACCGAGGATGATGCGACGAAACGGGTGGTAGCGGCTTGGATGCATCGCAAGGGCACCTCGCACGACATCGCATTCATGAATGGCGTCGGCCCGAAGCTCCATCACCTCGCGTTCTGGGTGCCGGGTCCCCTCARCATTATCGACCTCCTGGACCAAATGGCGACCACAGGTTACGTGTCCAACATCGAGCGCGGCCCGGGACGCCACGGCATTTCCAACGCGTTCTTCCTTTACGTGCGTGATCCGGACGGTCACCGAATCGAGCTCTATTGTTCCGACTACCAGACGGTAGACCCGGATCTGGAGCCCATTCGCTGGTYGCTCGACGATCCTCAGCGCAAGACGCTCTGGGGTACGCCCTCGCCGCCCTCCTTTTACGAGGAGGCCACGGAATTCGAATCTGCAATACAAAGTGCGCCGGAGCTCAAGACGCCATCCATAATCGCGTCATGATCACGGTGCGCTGAACGGAAGGCYGTGGCGCGTTTCCGCCACGCCTCCGGACAAGTCCCGCCTGACCATTCTCGATGAGATGGAGAGGCACACAAGCATTCCTGCCGGCGGACGGCGGCGGCAACCATTGATGGCGTGCTGYGAGCGCGCCGACGAAACATCTCGCACCTCATATCGAGCCAGTGGATCGGAGTGAACACATGACACCAATGCAAAATCCGGCGATAGGACGCACGATCAGAGCTGGGAGCGTCACGACCAACTACCATGACATGGGTGAGGGCGTGCCTGTCCTGATGCTGCATGGATCCGGCGTGGGCGTATCTGCTTACGCCAATTGGAACGATACTTTGCCGTATTTTGCGCGCTCCTTCCGAGCTGTCGCCATGGATGTGGCTGGTTTCGGATACAGCGATGCCGCCGAGGACGCGACATACGGCCTCGACCTTTGGGTGCGTCACGTCGTGGACTTCTTGGACGTGATGGGCTTTGACAAGGTACATCTGCTCGGGAATTCATTCGGCGGGGCGCTCGCACTGGCAGTGACGATAAGGCACCCCGATCGTGTCCGCCGCGCTGCATTGATGGGCTCGGTTGGCCTGCGTTTCGAGATGCCGAAGAGTTTCAATGCCGGCGTCGGCTTTGACGGYAAGYGCGACCAAATGCGAAGCCTGCTCGAGAATTTTACGGTGGAGCCTGGCTCGATCACCGAGGAGATGATCGACCTACGATACAATACTTCCATCCGCCCGGGATATGATGAAGTGTTCAAGAAGCTATTTCCGGGGCCACGTGAGCAAAAGATGAACGCTCTCCTGAGCTCCGAGAACGACATAGCCCGCATTCGTAATGATGTGCTGGTTCTTCACGGTCGCGAGGACCGAGTTATCCCGGTAGAGACCAGCGTGCGCCTGTCATCGCTCATCCCGCGCTCGGAACTGCATGTCTTCAGCAACTGCGGACACTGGAGCCATCGCGACAAGGCCGAACGTTTCAACGGCATTGTGTCGGAATTTTTCAATGCTCCCGGAGCAAACGCATAGGAAAGCAGCGCCAGTGGACCGGCGCGCGGGACGCGACGAGGCCTTGGACCGACGCTCAGCCCCGGGTGCCGGCGACCTCTGCTCGCAAGCGTCTCATCTCTGTCCGGAGACCGGCGTGGCAAAGCGCCGGAGCAGAACACAAAGCCGAGAGCGCTGCCCGGGAACGTTGGCGTTTACTTTCGAGAACCTTAGAAGTGAAGAGGTGCCACAATGGCTGATCAAGGCGGAGAACTAGCGGGTCAGATCTCCCTGGTAACAGGGGCAGGCAGTGGAATCGGTCTGGGGATTGCGGGCGTGCTCGCCCGCCACGGCTCGGTTGTGGTTTGTCTCGATATCAAAGCGGCTGCCGCTGAAGAGGCGGCAAAGCAGATCGAAGCATCTGGTGCGCGGGCGTTTTCTCGTCAGCACGACGTTCGCGACTGGGAGGGGGCGAAGGTACTGGYCAACGAAGTTGAGGAAAGCATCGGGCCCATCGGCATCCTGGTGAACAACGCTGGCGTCTATCACGCCGCCAGCCTTGAGAACTTGTCACAGGAAGCTCACGAGCGATTGTATGCCGTCAATGTGGGTGGCGTCTTCGGCATGTGCCGCGCCGTCATTCCCGGCATGAAACGGCGGCGTGAGGGCAAGATCGTGAACATCTCGTCGGTCGCTGGCCGTGATCCGCTCGCTTTGAGCCCCAGCTACGGCTCCTCCAAATCCGCGGTGCTTGGGCTCACCAAGTCCCTCGCCAAAGATCTCGCTGGCTACAATATCAACGTGAATGCGGTTTTGYCGGGATTTGTCTGGTCGGAATTGACGCAGCAGTCGTGCGTTGAGATGGCGGCTATCACCGGCAAGACGGCGGAAGAAGTTTGGCAAAGCCGCGTAGCCGCCGTGCCTTTAAAGAGGGCGCAGGAACCCGAGGATATCGGCGAAGCCGTCGCGTTTTTAGCCAGCGCTCGCGCGCGCAACATCACGGGACAGGGTCTTAGCGTGTGCGGCGGGGCACAAAT
>NZ_MDFL01000129.1 GCF_001854785.1 Mesorhizobium sp. ORS 3428 | reverse complement strand
GTTTGGCACCGAGAAGCAGAAAGAATATTTCCTGCCCCGCATTGTTAATGTTGACGACTGGTGGTGCGAGGGCTTCTCCGAGCCGGACGCCGGCTCAGATCTCGCTTCACTCAAGACGCGGGCCGTGCGGGACGGTGATCACTATGTTGTCAATGGTCAGAAGATCTGGACGTCATTGGCTCAATACTCAGATTGGATATTCTGCCTGGTCAGGACCGACCCAGATGCAAAGAAACAGCTTGGTATATCTTTTCTGCTCATCGACCTTAAGACCCCAGGAGTGACGGTACGTCCGATCCAGTTGTTCGACGGCTATCACGAGGTCTGTGAAGTTTTCTTCGATAACGTGCGCGTTCCTATCGAAAATAGAGTAGGCGAGGAGAACCGCGGTTGGGAATACGCTAAGTTCGTCTTGGGAAACGGGCGAGTTACAATTGCCTGCGTAGGTCTCTCCAAGGAGCGGATCCGGCGGATCAAGGAACTTGCAGCGCGTACCCGGATAGGTGGTGAGCGGCTGATCGACTGCGCAGATTTCCGGAAGAAAGTCGCTGCGGTCGAGGTTCAGTTGAAGGCGCTCGAGATGACGCAGCTTCGCGTAGTCGCCAACTCCACGAAGCTTCAAAAGGGCGCACAAGACCCAGCGAGCTCAATCCTTAAGATCAAGGGCTCGGAGATTCAGCAGGCGACAGCGGAGCTTTTGATGGACGTGATTGGTCCCTATGCGCTCCCTTACCAATCGGAGGACGATTTCCGCCGAAAAGAGCCTCCGATCGGTCCCGAGTGGGCCGGCCCCATCGCGCCTGCCTATTTCAACGGGCGTAAGGTACCGATCTATAGCGGTTCCGACGAAATCCAGAAAAACATCATTGCCAAGGCGGTCTTGGGACTTTCGTCCAAGAGCGCTTGATGCCGAAGGTTCGCTGGATTTACGGGGCAATGGGTCAGAATGCCACCGGCGCCGCCTTTTTAGGAGATTTCTACCATGGATCTTGATCTTTCGGAGGAGCAGCGTCTCTTCAAAGACGGCATTGATCGCCTGCTAGGCGATAACTACAGCTTCGCTGACCGTCGTAAGTACCTTGGGGAGAAGCGGGGGTTTAGCGAAGCGATGTGGGCGCGCTATGCCGAGTTTGGGATTCTCGGTTTACCGTTCTCCGAGGGTAGCGGTGGTTTCGGCGGCGGTCCCGTCGAGACAATGATTGTCATGGAATCGTTCGGTAAGGCTCTGATCCTTGAGCCATATTTCACCACCGTCGTGTTGGCAGGCGGTATACTGCGTCATGGCGCAAGCCAAGCGCAGAAAAGCGAACTCATTCCGGCCATCACGSGGGGACGARCCAAGCTCGCGTTTGCCTATGCCGAGCCGCAGTCGCGCTACGACCTCTTTGACGTTGAGACGCGGGCGAAGAGAGAAGCTAACGGGTGGGTRCTGAATGGCACCAAAAGCCTGGTCCTGCATGGCGGGGCGGCTGACAAGATCATAGTTTCGGCACGAACGTCAGGACACAACCGAGACAAGAATGGGATTGGCCTTTTCTTGGTTGACGGCACTGCGCCGGGCCTGAAGCGCCGCAGCTACCCGACACAGGACGGCTTGCGAGCTGCCGAAATGACTCTGGAGGATGTCCGCATCGGCGCAGCCGACGTCATCGGCGATCCAGGAGGTGCTTTCCCAATCATCTCGCGCGTCGCGGATGAAGCCATCGCAGCCTTGTGCGCAGAGGCTGTCGGCTGCTTCGCTAAGATGCAAGCTATCACTTTGGATTATCTGAAGACGAGGAAGCAGTTCGRCACGACCATTGGCACGTTTCAAGTGCTCCAGCACCGCGCGGCCGACATGTTCATCGAACTCGAACAGTCCCGTTCTATAACCTTGTACGCCACCATGCTGGCTAGCGACGACGACGTCAGCAAGCGCGAGCGGGCCGTCTCGGCAGCCAAAGCGCAGATCGGTCAATCAGTTAAGGTGCTGGGACGGCAGGCCATCCAGCTACATGGTGGAATCGGCATGACGATGGAGTATGCCATCGGCCATTATTTCAAGCACATTACCATGATCGAAACGCTGTTCGGCGACGTTGATTACCATCTCTCCCGGCTGGCCGCGCTCGGTGGTTTGTTTGGTGAGGAAGCAATCGGACGATCAAGCTAGGAGTGCGCCGCCGGTGGGACGAGCGACCACGAGCGGCTGATGTCTAAGATCGTGCTAGTTTGGGCAGAGCGAAAGGTCGACAGGAATGCTATCTGGGGATTTGCTGCGGGGAACACACAATGCCCCCAGCGGAAAGATCGTTGCGCCTGAGGGGTTTGAAAGGCTGGACCGGCTATTCCGTCCTGAATCGATAGCGATTGTGGGAGCCTCCCAAAAAGGCGGTTTTGCGACGGACCTTCTATCCAATATCGTCAAATGGGATTTCAAAGGGAAGGTCGTCGCGGTGAATCCGCGTTACGAAGAGATTGTGGGAGTGCCATGCTTTCCCAGTCTGTCGAGCATCCCGCATCCTATCGACCTGGCAATAATCGCCATTCCTAGCAAGGCTATACCGCAAGTTCTCGAGGATTGCGAAAAGGTCGGAGTGCGAGCGATCCAGATTATCTCAAGCGGTTTCGCAGAGCAGGCGGGCGAAGGCGAACAGAAGCAGCGTTGGCTCGCCGAATGGGCCGAGCGGACGGGTATCCCTGTCGTTGGCCCGAACTGTTTTGGTCTGATGAACGCTGYCAATCGACTCATGGCAGTACCCCTGGACTTTCACAGTATGAAGACCGGGGGCGTCAGCGCGATCCTGCAAAGTGGGACGCTCGTCTATAGCTTGATCGTGCCCCTGCTATCCCGCGGCATCGGTATCGGTCGCGTGGCAACGATCGGCAACGAAGCCTGTGTCGATCTCGCGGATTTAATCGACTACTTCGTCGACGACGAGGAGACGCGCGTGATCTCTTGCTACTGCGAGCAGATCAAGCGGCCACTGGCCTTTGTCAGGGCATGYGAGCGAGCGGCCGACAAAGGCAAGCCCATTGTGATGATCAAAGTTGGTCGCTCGGAGGCCGCGCGCAGTGCGGCGCTGGCCCACACCGGAGCGATGGTGGGCTCCGATGTGGCCATCGATGCCGTTTTCAAGAAGCTGGGGGTTATCCGGGTTGATACGGTCGACGACCTCATCGAGACCACGGCTGCTCTGTCCTCCATCAAGCGGCCGAAAGGCCGACGAATAGCCGTCGCATCCTTCTCGGGCAGCGCGGYCAGTCTGCTGTCCGACTATGCTGCCTCCAACGGCATCGAGTTCCCACCATTGCCTGTAGAAGTGAAGGCAACGCTGAAAACAGTCTTCCCCGAGTTTGGCAGCCTGAGCAACCCACTCGATCTGACGGCTCAAGCCGATTATGACACACGTATAATCGATGAGTCGCTCAACACGCTTGCGACAYGCGGCGCCTATGATGTTGTTGTGTGGGCGCGCGGATTCCCCTCTTGCCTCGACATGCAGTCGGCCGTTGGCAAGGCACTAACGAGCGCGGCCGCTGCCGCCCCGGACGTTGTTTTTGCCGTTCTAAGTCTTGCCGGCGGTCACTTTCACACGGCCATTGATCCAAAGAGCGTGATGATCGAGCCGAGGGCCGATATTGACGGTCTGCCGTTCTTGCAAGGGATGGACACCGGCTTCAAAGCACTCTCTTCGCTGATCAACTATTCTGAATTTTTGCGGAGCCGGCAGCCGGACCATAAGTTATCTGAACAATACGCTCATCGAAGCGCCCGTTTTTCGGAGGCAATGAGCATCATTAACGCGGCCGAAGGCGAAATCCTGACTGAGCGCGAGGGCAAGCGTCTRCTGGCCCTCTATGATATCCCCGTCACCCGCGAAGCTTTGGCCACGAGCGCCGATGAGGCGGGACGGGTTGCGCAGGATCTCACCTTTCCGGTGGCGATGAAGATCGAATCCGCCGAGATCGTGCATAAGTCCGACGTGGGCGGCGTCGTGCTCAACATATCCACGCCCGACAACGCAGCGGGGGCATTCGGCCAGATCGTAGCGTCTGTGCGATCGCATCATCCCCAAGCAGAGATTGGCGGGGTCCTGGTGCAGAAGATGGCCGATCCAGGTGTCGAAGTAATCATCGGCGCCAATTTCGATCCACAATTCGGCCCAGTCATTGCTTTTGGCCTTGGAGGAATCTGGGTTGAAGCGCTTAGGGATGTACGCATCCTCCTGCCGCCCTACGATACAACCGATGTTCATCAAGAGATTGGGCAGTTGCGGGCAGCAAGTGTTCTGCGCGGGGCGCGTGGCGGGCCGAAGCTTGACCTTGAGAGCCTCGCTGATTGTATCGTCAAGTTTGGCCGGCTATGCTCCGACCTTGCTGAGGAGATTGCTGAGATTGACATCAACCCGGTCATTCTCTCCGCTTCCGGTAACGGCCTGACGGCAGTCGATTGTCTCATCAGGAAAATCACTCCCAAACGAGTTTGATCTCGACAGGGGTTGCCCTGGTTCAGCTGGCCTAAGACTACTTCGGCCGACGGCGAGTATCACCTCCGCGGTCGTTTACACCAACATAGGAGAAACGGGTGACAAAGGCGCTCTTCGTCAAAGCTGAGGACATGGTTTTTCGGCAAGTGCATTCCGACGCCGGTGGCCACGCGTCAAACTGTCAAGTGGTGGGCCCAGAGCTCAGCACGACCATCAATGCGGGGGTGGCGACATATGACGGCTGTTCCATCGAGCGCAAAACGAATTATGACGAGGCCGCAGTCGTACTTGATGGAACTTTGCGCATCCTGACGGGATCTTCTTACAGCCGGGTGATTGAAGCAAAGTTCGGCGATGTGATCTGGCTTACCAAGGGCACCCGACTAAAGTACGAAGGGGAGAAAGCCAAGGTGTTCTACGCGCGGAATCCTGTCGATTGGCAGATGCGCGCTGAGTCCAGCGAAGACTTCACGCCAATGAACGACGTGTATCATTTTAGAAGCACGGACATGATTTATTCGCAGATGCAGATCTATTCAGGAGGTTACGCATCTACCTGCAGTTTGGTGACTCCAGAAATCAGCAAGACGCTCGGCGCCACAATCGCGACATTTAACGGGAGCTCTGTCGATTGGACGACTGAATACGATCAGATATCGGTCGCCTTGGGCGGAGTCATGCGAATCCGAACCGGCGAAGCCTATGACTATGCCATCGAGGCGAAGCTCGGCGACGTGGTCTGGCTTCCGAAAGGGACACCCCTGAAGTATGAGGGCGACAGCGGAATAATGTTCTTTGTTCCATACCCAGTCGATTGGCGCCTTCGTGGCCAGCCGGTACGCCCGAAGCCATGGCCTGCATCAGTCAGATAGCTGATGTGACTGTCAGCTCAGGACTGCCAACATATAACAGGCACGCTGGGTCGCCTGCGTTGACTCGACAATGCATTTACGTTGCGACGTTCTGAATTGCGCTCCCAAGAGGWGCAGGGCACAAAGTACTAGGGCAAAGCGATACCATGAGACAAAAAGTGACGATTGATACGGGTACAGATGAGTTGTTGGCCGAAAGCTGCAATGGCGTTGCAGTGATAACGCTTAATCGTCCCCAGGCTCGGAATGCACTTTCTAGTCCAATGAGCGAGGCATTGGGCGAGTTAATCAACCGCCTGAATGAAGATCCCCACATACGGTCCATTATGCTCACCGGTGCGGGAACCGCTTTTTGTGCCGGCGGCRACGTAAAGGGCATGGATCAACCGACGGCTGAAATAACATTCGAACAGCGTGTGGCAGATCTTCGCGTCAAACAGCGGACAGTCTGGGGTGCGCTGGTCCGGATAAGAAAGCCAACTGTTGCAGCCATTCCAGGCCCGGCAGCGGGCGCAGGCCTGGCACTTGCGCTTGCATGCGACATTCGTATTGCGGCGCAATCAGCTATTCTGACAACGGCATATGCGCGCGTCGCCTTGTCGGGGGATTGCGGTATAGCTTGGCTGCTGACGCGATTGGTCGGATTTTCGCGCGCCAGGGAGTTGATGTTCCTGTCCGAGCGCCTTGATGCGCCGCGTGCGGAGGCGGTCGGTCTTGTCAATCGCGTGGTGCCGGACGCCGATTTGCACGAGACTGCCTTTGCGCTTGYGTCCTCACTCGCCGCGGGACCCACACTCGCGTTTGGCTGCATGAAGGATAATCTCGACCACGCTGTGACCTCTGGCTTTCTGGAGTCGATGGACTATGAGGCTGAGAATTTAGTGCGAACGGAACTGAGTCTTGACCACCAGGAGGGCGTACGGGCGTTCTCCGAGAAGCGAAAGCCAAGCTTCGCTGGACATTAACGCAATGTAACTGAGGGTTCCGCCAGAGTGGCGCCTTCCGGGCAGAGCTACCGTCGATCATAAGGACATTGCGGGTTCAAGCTGAAGTGCGACATGCGGACCCGCCGTGCCGAACTCATTCCGGCATGACGGCGCTTCCTGCCGCGAGCCACAACACGCGCCTGGGACAGGAGCCGATCCATCGTCGCTGRCTCGACATCACCAGTTTGTCGCTAAGGTCRCAATCAGATCAAGTCGGCCATGCCGCTCAAGAACCGGCAACAGGACCAGGATCAGTGGCTTCAGTTGTTTAGAGCAGAGACGGCCGGAAGCCTCCCGTAACACCACCAGCGTCTCTCGAACCTCGGCGCCACAGCAAACGGCATGTCGCCTATCGGGCGGCGGCTTTGGGTGATAGGTGATAGCCGGGTAACCGCGACGAACTCGTCCAGGACCCGCTGCTTGTCGGCCCGGCAGCTCGATCGATATCGCTCGATCATCGCCTCAACCAGTTCCGACCGCGTCGCTATACTGATCCGCGTTGCCATCTATCACCATCGAAGAAAGCCGTGAAACGCGGCTGCATGCTCAGTGGCGGGATTTTTGCGCTTATGTGCTCACCTTTGCAGGATTCATGCGTGGCATACGCATATGGTTTTCGAAACAATCATTCCAGATCGCTACAGTGGCGGGGCTCTATCAGTGAAAAGGTGATCGGCGAACATGGATGAACTTAAGGTGGGCTACGTGCCGAGGGTCCATGGGAAGCGGCTAATTCCAAGTCCAAGGCGCAATCAAGACTTCTACGGTGCGCCAGTGGGTATCTTGACTCTTGAAAGRGGCGCCTCCCAGGGCTACCGGCCTTACATTCCGGGAAGTGTCGGCAACGCAAGCACATGGAGCGTTCCCCCTCGGTACAAGACCATTGTGGGTCATGGCTATGAAGGCCTTATTGACGGCTCAGATGAAGGAGCAAAGTCGGCCGTGGTTGGCGCCGCGGTTCAACTTGAAGAAGAAGGTGCGCGACTGATTACATCCAACTGCGGCTTCATGATCCGTCACCAGGAGGATGTCCAGGCTGCCGTCAACGTCCCTGTCCTACTCTCAAGTGTGTTACTGGCACCCATTTTGTTGCAGACATTGTCGCGCGATCGATCGATCGGGATTATCACTGCAAATGGCGGTTTGCTTACTCAGGATCTATTGGAGGTCGCGGGCGTTCGGCCGCCTTTTGAAAGGGTGGTGATTGGTGGATTGGAAGCGTACCCGGCTTTCGCCACCRCATTTCTCCGAGGCGGTGGCGATCTCGATGTCGCGGCGGTTGAGGCGGAAGTCGTCGACTTGGGAGTTACTTTGATTGATAATCGTCCCGACATAGGCGTGTTTCTTTTGGAATGCTCGGAACTTCCCCCCTATGCGGCCGCAATACAGAGGGCGACCGGTTTGCCGGTCTTCGATTTCACATCATTAGTGGAGTTGTTTATTGGTGGTGTCGGGCGCAAGGAATTCATCGGAATTATATGATATCGCGTAAGGGAAGTTGCCCTTAGCGGCTTGCATCAAATGCATCCCTTTCCAACACCGTCGCAAAGCGATCAGGCCAAAATTACAAGGAAAGATGCGCTCTTCGCGGCCAGCCCTGACCGTGCCAGAATCTCAGGCTTGTAACACTCATTTGGAAGCTACGGCTTGGCGGCGGGATGGATCACGGCTGAGAAGTTCTGATCGGTCTTGTCGTAGCGAATGGAAATGCTTTCCTGCTCGGCATCGAGAAACCGACGCGTGCCGGGTCTTGCCGGGCCCTGAGGCCCACTGGCCAATCCGGCCAGGCCCTGYTCGCCGAAGCGACGGAAGATATTGAAGACGCCGGTCCGGGTCAGGCCCACCTGCGCAGCAATGGCCTAATAAGTCAGGCCGCTCTGGCGCAGACCCGCTTCACGCGCGTGGTTGGTGACGCAGGAAAACTACGGATGTCCTCAATAGGCCRCAGACTCGCGGCACTGGCTCCCGCTACGTTGCGGAAACACGGCCTCAGTGCCTTGGTAGCATTAGCGTGGCATCCGGGTGGGGCCAGCTAGCAGCACCCGAACTGCACATGACATTGGCATTTAAGTCCGGCGGCTTGCATTCTGTGCTTTCGACGGCGTTGCGCGAGTGAACAAAGCAAGGAATCGTTAAATGAACGGCGCTGAAAGTCTGGTACGGACATTAGTAGGTGGGGGAGTTGACACCTGCTTCGCGAATCCGGGCACGTCCGAGATGCACTTCGTCGCGGCCCTGGACCGTACGGAGGGGATGCGCTGCGTGCTCGTGCTTTTCGAAGGAATAGCTACTGGCGCCGCCGATGGTTACGCGCGCATGGCGGATAAGCCAGCAGCCACCCTGTTGCATCTTGGGCCGGGCTTGGCCAACGGTTTGTCCAACATGCATAATGCGAGCAAAGCGGCTACGCCGATGATAAACATCGTCGGGGACCACGCAACCTACCATCGCAAATTTGACGCACCGCTGACCTCGGACATTGAGGGTGCTGCGAAGCCGTTCTCTTCCTGGGTCCGCACTTCGGGGAACGCTAGAAGCGTTGCGGCCGATGGTGCAGCGGCAATCGCGGCAGCACGGACTCCGCCAGGGCAAGTGACAACCCTTATCCTTCCTGCTGACACCGCCTGGAACGAAGCTGAAGGGTTCGCTGATGTTCCAGAGGCTCCAAAACGGCGCCAGGTCTCGCAGGAGTGCGTCAGCAAAGCCGCAAAGGCACTCCGGTCTGGGAAACCGACCATGCTGCTGCTCGGGGGCCTGGCGCTGCGAGAGCGCGGTCTCGATCAGGCTGGCCGCATTGGCGCGAAAACTGGCGCCCAGATCATGTCACAAACCTTTGTTGGTCGCGTTGATCGCGGCGCCGGCAGGGTTCCTATTGAGCGCCTTCCTTACGCAATCGACGAAGCCCGAGCGAAGCTAGCGAGGCTTGAGCATATCATCCTAGTCGGTGCTCGGGCGCCGGTGGCCTTCTTCGCCTACCCAAAGAAGCCCAGCTTACTCACTTCAGAAAGCACCGAACTGCTGACTCTTGCGGGCGCGGATGAAGACATTTTGGAAGCGCTCGAAAGGCTTGCCGAGGAACTGGGCGCGCAATCTGAACCGACCCAGGCCGCGAAACTAGCGCCGCCCCGCTTGGCTAGTGGCGCTATTTCTGACGCCACCCTATCTCAGTCACTGGGCGCCTTGATACCAGAGAACGCTATCGTTGTTGAGGAAGCTCTTTCCACCGGGAGCGGCTTTTTTTCCGCCACTTGGAACTCTCAGCCTCACACTTGGCTCCAGAACATGGGYGGGTCAATCGGGCTTGGAATGCCAATGGCGACGGGAGCAGCCGTCGCGTGCCCCAGCCGWCCTGTGCTCAATCTTCAGGCCGATGGCAGCGCGATGTATTCAATTCAATCACTATGGACACAGGCGCGCGAAGGACTCAACGTCACCACAGTACTGTTCAACAACAAAGCTTACGCTTGCCTTCGACACGAACTGGCCAACGTCGGGGCCCAAAACGTCGGGCGCAAGGCCTTGGACATGCTCGACCTCAGTCGTCCTGACCTAGACTTCGTTGGATTGGCAAGGTCTATGGGTGTTCCGGGCGCACGGGTGACTACTATGGACCAATTCAATGTTGAGGTGGCACGAGGACTTAYTACGCCGGGGCCATATTTGGTGGAAGTGATCTTGTAATTGTATCCAGGCTGGAGTGACGAGTGGGAGGGCCCGCTTTCGGTGCCCGTCCTGCGCCGGCCCTGTGCGGCGCGAGGAGCGATGTCGTCGAGATCGATCGGTCTGGCGCGATTTGATGCACGGTGGGGCAGTATGGCCAATTGCCTCGCGCGGGACGGCCAGGAATTGTGTGCATGAGAGCGGTTTCGTCAGGACTGTCACGAATTCTGTGCGGGGGGCCAAACCTGGTGTCGTTAATAGCACAGCGCCAGAAATCGCCGGTGGCCCGGCGGCCGCCGACGAAGGGAATGCAAACCCGTTGCGTTTGGCCTGAGTCTCATACGCGAGCGTTCAAATGAATAAGGAAGAATGCAGTGAAAGGTAAGCTAGCGCTCGTAACAGGGGCGGCGGCGGGGATTGGAGCCGCCAGTGGTGCTGTGCTAGGGCGTCGCGGTGCCAAAGTGATATTTGCCGATATTAACGCGGAAAGAGCGTCAGAGCGGGCCTACGAATTGACGCAGCAGGGACTTCAGGCTTGTTCCCTGTCTCTAGATGTCACAGACCGCCGTGCATGCCAGCAAGCAGCTCTAAAAGTACGCGAAGAACACGGCCCGATTTCTATTCTAGTGAACAACGCCGGTATCAATGGGAACTCACATCTCGGTTCAGGTGCTTTCGAGCGAGATTGGGACCGATGTATTAGTACCAATTTGACCGGAATCGTGAATGTTACTAGATCTTTTTTGGAAGATCTGAAATTAACTAAAGGTACGATTGTCAATATGGCATCTATCCTGAGCTTTGTCGGCGGTATTGACCACTTGGGCTACACAGCATCAAAAGGGGGCGTCAGATCACTTACCCAAGCGATGTGTCGTGAGCTCGCTCCATTCGACATACGGRTGAACGCAGTTGCGCCGGGATATGTGGATACTTCAATGGGAGGAAAGGGAAACGTGGACGTTGAAAACTGGCTCGGATTCCATTGCCCTATGAAGCGTCATGGGCGCCCCGAGGAGATAGCGAATGCCGTTTCGTTTCTATGCTCCGACGATGCCAGCTATATAACGGGTACGACGCTGACCGTGGATGGCGGCTTCCTTGCTGTCTGACAGTAGGAAGCTCTGGCGTGGATCCGGATTCGCGCGCGTTGACGGTTGAGGGTTGCGAACCTGGCCTTCAAGCAGACAATTCGGTCGAATKGCCGGGCCAGCAGACCCGGCTCTGGATCAGAGTTTGGCGCGGCGCTGCGGTTCGATGAAGCTATCGAGGGCAATGGATCTGTTTTTTGTCTGTGCCGACATTGCACTTTGCGACCGCAGTCTGCCATGAGGAAATGGTGGGGTTCGGCGTGTTTTTTAGCGACGCGGGATAACACTTGCATGCCAACTTCTCCGCTACCGCGATGGAATGCGCGCGGCATTGTCGGATCGGCATGTAACGATTCGCCCATTGATGGTTTTGGCAGCTGGTGCCGCGAATAATTAGCCGAGCACGGTCATGCCGTTTTTGACCACAGTGACGTCGCGCGCCCTTACCTTGGCTTCGAAGGAGATTACGTTGTCGTCCTTCCATATCGCCAGAGTTACAGTATCACCAGGATAGACCGGTGAGGAGAACCGCGCTGCATGCCGCCGGAAAGCGCTCGGATCGTAATCGGCATACGTCTGCAAAATCGCACGACAGGTAATTCCAAAGGTGCACATGCCGTGCAGGATTGGTTTGGGAAATCCTAGGCGCTTTGCGTATTCTGGATCTGAATGCAGCGGATGTCGGTCACCGCAGAGACGATAAATAAGGGCTTGGTCGGGGCGCGTGCTGATTTCAACAATCCGATCGGGCCTGCGAGTGGGCATCTGACGTGGCTTTGGTTGACCATCTTGTCCGCCAAAGCCACCGTCGCCTGCTGCAAAGTACGAGGTCACTAATGTCGCCAGCGGCACGCCGCCACTGCTTCTCAGCACGCTCTCAAWTGACTGCACCCTTGTCTCGGCCTTTGTCATGGACCCCAATTACGGAAGAGTCAGCGGTGATATCTGCCGTGGCCGTGAACGTGTTGTGAAATGTGATATCGCGTTCACCGTCAAAGGCAATTGAGTCGAGATTCAGCTTTCCGGGTTCAGCAAAGCCGGCAGCCACGGAGGCAAATGTCGGCACAACCTTTAGAGCCCGTGGCCGAGCTGCCTCCTCGTTGACGAAGGCGAGTTCGTTTTCGTTTGTTGGATCGGCGCCCATGCCGATGGCAAGAGCGTAAAGAATCACGTCCCGATCGCAGTAGCTATGTCTCTGGCCTAAATTCTTCAAAGCCATCAGCCGACCATAATCGATGGGCATTGATCTCTCCCCGCACAGAACGTTGGGCCCAACGACTTCCTGACCCATGCTCGGCCACTTGTGTTTAGCCGAGGTCGCCGGCGATGTTTCTAGACATTCCTCAAAGCCGAAGCGTTCAATTGCGGCCATTTCCCGATTGCTTATACCCGCCAAACGGCCCGGTATGGCCAAGGGGCGCGCCTTGCAAAACGCTCGCGGTAGGTTATTGACCCTTTGATGCCGCTGGTCTGCGAAAAGCAGGATGGTTGCGCGGCCATGCTGCGTAGAATCGCRAGGTAGTATCGATTTCCATTTCGGTACGGCCGCTCGGCGATTGACGAGGTTAATGATGCGTCGAAATTGCTGTGCTAATCACAGCCGCCAAAGTTGCACGCGCTGAACACTGGATGGCTCCCAGCAAACAGAAGTTCAGGCCATTTCTGTTGCTGTCCAAATCCTAAGGTCACGCTGGTGGAATGCGCGCCGCTRCAAAAAGGGCATCTCGCGTTGGCAAGCTGCAAACCACTGATATCCGCCCGCAAACGCGGAATTTCGGCTTCCATGCTCAGTTACCATATCGAGCGATTTGGTGAGTGCATCCTAGCGGCGCGCTGATCAATACTGAGCAGGCGGCTTTGAAATGCGTGTCAGGCCCGACAATAGAGAAAAAATAGCGCTCGCAATTCCCAGCACATTGCGGCCCTCCATGTTTTCTCCCCTAGCCAACCGGACATTTAGATCTATTTGGTGGGCCTCCCAAGTGTCGTCCATCGGTTGGATGATGCAAACTGTCGCTATTGGCTGGATCATGGCAACGATCTCTTCTTCCGACCTCATCGTGGCCTTGGTTCAGACTGCGACCACCCTTCCAGCCTTTATCCTTTCTATTCTCGCGGGAGCTATTGCGGATAACCTCAGCCGCCGTGGAGTCATGCTGACCGGCCGCCTGCTGATTTCGGCAGGATCGGCGATACTGACTGGCTTCGTCGCTTTCRGAATCGTGGATCCATGGGTCATCCTGGGTGCTAGTTTCGTGCTCGGATGCGGTGTCGCTCTCAACGAACCTGCATGGCAGGCAGCAGTCGGAGATATCGTCGAAAAACGCGATCTTCCTGCCGCTGTGACTCTCGTCAATGTTGGTTTCGATACGACCCGAAGTGTGGGCCCGGCGCTCGGCGGGATCGTCATTGCCTCATTCGGACCTTTGACAACTCTGGCCCTAAGTACGATTAGCTATTTGGTACCTTTGACTGCTGTGCTGCGCTCAAAGTGGTCGGTTCGATCCTCACCCCTCCCGCGCGAACCGATAAGGACCGCGATCTATGATGGCGCGCGCTTCACCGCAATGTCATCTGAAATCAAAGCAGCGATAGCGCGTGCGACCCTTCTCGGGGCGGCAGGCATCGCCACGCTCGCGCTGTTGCCACTCATCGTTCGTGATCACCTCCATGGTGATGCGCTTGTCTACGGAGTCATGATGGCCGGCTTCGGTATCGGCGCGCTTATCGGAGGCGCCGCTGCCAGTCATCTAAGGCATCTCATGTCGCAGGAATGGCAGATTCGGCTTGCATGCCTCGCCTGCGGTGGCTGCTCGCTTGCTATCGCGCTTGCTCCATCCACGCCGGTGGCAGCGACAGCTCTCATTCCGGGTGGCGCGGGTTGGGTCATTGCCTGGTCTGGGCTAGGYGTGAGCGTGCAGATGGCGAGCCCCCGATGGATCGTCGGACGCACAATCTCGATCTATTACGCCTTGACCTACGGCGGCATGGCTGCTGGGAGTTGGTTTTGGGGTGCCGTGGCGGAGAGGTCTTCTCTAACATGGGCTCTCGAGGGATCAGCTGGCGCACTGGCATTGGTTTCCGCGACTGGCCTATTCTTGCCACTGATCGAGAATCGAGGAATTGACGACGATCCATTGGAAGGATTCGAGGCCCCCTCGGTCGCGCTCGACCTTAAACCGAGAAGCGGCCCCATCGTAGTGAAAATCGAGTATCATATACCGGACGAAAAGACAGAAATGTTCATCTCGCTCCTGCACAAACGCCGACGRGCGCAGACCAGTGTTGGGGCAYGGCATTGGACCATCGAGCGGGACCTCCAAGAGCCCCGTCAATGGACAGAGACATTCCGCACACCTACCTGGACGGATTACCTTAGATTAAATCATCGGCTTTCGGCTACGGATAAGGAGCTGGACGACCGTCTTCGAGGCTTACATGTGGGAACGCTGCCACCGACAACAAGACTTTCAATAGAGCGCCCGGCCGGTCATCCCCGGAAAGCGGATCACGTTTCGCCATTTGTCGCTCGATTCTGATGCAGGATCGCTCTGTGGCCGCCTCGCACGTGGTTGTAA
Source organism: Mesorhizobium sp. ORS 3428 (assembly GCF_001854785.1). Taxonomy (GTDB): domain Bacteria; phylum Pseudomonadota; class Alphaproteobacteria; order Rhizobiales; family Rhizobiaceae; genus Mesorhizobium. The sequence continues at coordinate 53,269 of NZ_MDFL01000129.1, read as the reverse complement.
AGCAAGACGGGTCCGTCGAGGTGAGGCTAATGATTTTCTTTACTCGTATTGCCTGTGGGGGCTTTCCACCGTCCTCTTGTTGGCGGCTCTGTTGCTTTACCCGCGCCTATCTCGACCTCGCTGCATGCTGCGCGGGAAATGTGCCCAAAACGCCTAGCTAGCGCAGGAATGCGGCTTAAAGGGCCCGCTAATCACATACACTGCCCTGAACAGATCGTTATGCTTCGGCCTGCTGCGCGACCGTCACAAGGAGTGCGGCCCGTAGAGGCGTCTAGGGTGGAGCCTTGTCACTGGCCCGGTGGCACCGGCGGGGAGCGGCCTACAGCTTGCGGTGCTCATTTCGAACTCCCGGGCAGCAGCGCTATACCGGGCGAAAGCTAGCCGATGTGCCTCGGTGCATGGATTTAAGGTTAGCAGCTAGTTCGGCCTTGCAGCACAGGTTGCTCTAAAAGCAGCAGGCTGGAGGAGCATGCTCAGCTAGTAATCCCAGATGGATTGTACGGTCAAACAGTAACATAGCTATGGAGTGGAGAATATGACGATCCCGAAGGGACCTCAAGTATTTCCTAGAGCCGAATATTTGCGCAGACTTGACGCTGTAAAATCCGAAATGCTGCAACGAAACGTGCAATCACTCGTAGTCACGTTCGATCGCAACATCAATTACCTTGCCGGGTATACAGCTCGCTCGGCTTATGTCCCGCAGGGGATGGTGGTTACGACAACGAAAGAGGAACCGACACTTATTCTGCGTCGCCAGGATGAGCCGGCAGGTATTCACCTGACCTTTCTGAATCGGAGTAGCATCATCGGATATCCAGAAGCGCTGATCGGCAGCGCAGAGAAGGATGGATACGACGCGATCATCGACTATCTGCTTGAAGCTGACCTAGTCAATGACGGTATAGGACTGGAGCTGGGTCAATTGCCAGCTCGATCGGCCGAGAAGTTCCGAGCACGGATACCCAAGGCAAGAATCGTTGATTGCACCCATGTTGTGACCTGGATTCGCACCGTTAAGTCCGATTATGAGATCGCACTGATGCGGGAGGCGGCCGCTATTGCCGACGCGGGGATCATGCGTGCCTCGGAAGTKATACGTCCGGGAGTTCACGAATCCGACGCGATCGCTGAAATCATAGCGACCCTTGCGCATGGGGCGAATGGCAAGYACGGAACCGGGATCGCGAACATATACATGTGCTCGTCACCGCGCACGGGGACATGCCACATCAATTGGAGCGATRACACCTTCAGGCAAGGTTCTCAGGTCAACTTGGAGCTTGGCGGGGTGCGTCATACCTACACCGCGGGACTCATGCGCACCTTCACAATAGGGAAGTCCTCTGACCGGCTGACTCGACTACACGAAGCCGAAGTGGCCGGTCTTGAGTCCGCATTGGAAAAGGTTCGACCCGGAGCAACTTGTAGCGACGTTGCTGAGGCGTTTAATCGCACCATTGCGCGGCATGGCTTCCAGAAGGACTCTCGCTGTGGCTACGGCATCGGCATCGACTGGAACGAAGCCGTCACTAGCCTCAAGGAAGGAGACATGACGGTGCTAAAGCCCAACATGACTTTCCATCTGATGTTGGGAAACTGGATCGACGAGGATTTCGGTTACGTGCTGAGTGAGACTTTTCGGGTGACCGACTCAGGTGTTGAGGTGCTCACGAAAGCGCCTCGCAAGATTTTTGAAATCTAACCTCAGTCACTGCGATCCCCGATCGATATCGTCGCGGTCCGCACCTGTGGCGTCCGACGAAATTTGTTGAGGATTAAGCCAGATTATTTGATCTCAAGCCGACGCTGGCCGGGGGAGCCGTGACAGGCAAACGCCCACTGCCAAACAGGACTGCCGTTGCGCAGCCCTGTTTTCCCGGAGCGCGTGCAGCGCAGTACAGCCGAAGCCCATTGTTCTCGAGGCGACAAACTGGTGCGTTTGTGGACGGAAACCAGCTAGGCGCGATATGTCGGATATGACCAGCTTAGCCACAGCACCCTTGGCCATTGYAGACAACCACTTGGGAGGAGGCCGGCGTTTCGCTTCTGGCGTTAGCAGGCAGTTGAAGCGCCGGCGCCGTTGTTTTGGAGCGTGATTCACTGCTCCCGTGGCGAGCCTCCATCCGCACGATCTGCRCATCAGAAATCGCTGTTTGCGGAAGGACTGCAAAAACCCAAAAGACCGTCACCTCGTGTGAACTCCTGCGTAAATCCGGAATGATCGAAGGATATAAGCTTAACTGAGGCGTATTCTGGTCGAACCGCTCGCTCCTCCGCCTTAGTCTAGTGCTTAATTACGATAGAGAGATCGAATATGAAGGGCATTGCCCTATCCGCACTCGGGAAACTCAAGCGCGCCGATCTGCTTGAATATCGCGCATTCGTCGGCGGTCAGTGGCGTGAAAAAAGCCGAGCGCTCGAAGTCGTTGACCCAGCCACTGGTGAGCGACTGATCGACGTAGCCGCTTGCAGTGATGCCGACGTCGACTTTGCCGTAAAGGCTGCGCAAGATGCCTTCTTCATCTGGCGCGACAGGCTGCCTGCAGAGCGTGCTGCCATATTGCGGTCATGGGCGGCCGCCATGCGCGCCAACGCCGATGACCTGGCCGTCATCATGACGGCCGAGCAGGGCAAGCCGCTTGCGGAGGCCAAGGGTGAGATTTTCTATGGCGCCAATTTCTTCGACTGGTTTGCTTCGGAGGGCGAAAGAGCCTACGGCGAGACGATTCCAAGTCATCTGACGGGAAGTCGTTTGTCGGTGCGCATGCAGCCTGTCGGCGTGACCGCTGCCATCACCCCGTGGAATTTTCCGTCTGCAATGATCACTCGCAAGGCCGGAGCGGCTCTTGCGGCCGGGTGCACAATCATTGTCAAGCCAGCCCCCGAGACGCCACTGTCGGCGCTCGCACTGGCGCGTCTTGCCGAGGAAGCAGGCATTCCGGCCGGAGTGTTCCAAGTGATAACCGGCGAGGCTCCGCCCCTTGCCAGGCGGCTGCTTGAGCGGACTGAAGTTCGTGCCTTTTCGTTCACTGGTTCGACTGAGGTGGGCCGGCTTCTGTTGGGGCTGTCTGCAAAGACGGTCAAAAAGGCTTCAATGGAGCTTGGGGGCCACGCCCCATTCCTGCTCTTTGACGACGCTCCAATAGACGCGGCTATCGCTGGCTGCCTTGGTGCGAAATTTGCCACATCGGGCCAAGATTGCCTGGCCGCTAACCGCATTTACGTCCAGCGCGGCATCTATGACCAGTTCGTACAGGGTTTCGCAGAGGCGACCGCCGAGCTCAAGGTCGGGCATGGTCTCGAAGAGGGTACGGACATAGGCCCGATGACGCGGCCGTCTGTCGCCGAGAAATGCCGTCAACAGATCGCGCAGGCAATTTCGGCCGGCGCTCGCATAGCTGCGGGTAGTCAGGATAATCCGCTGGGTGGCAACTTCGTGACGCCGACCGTGCTGRCCGATGTGTCTGACGATATGTTGATCGCCAGGGAAGAAACCTTCGGCCCCGTTGCTGCGATCCTACCCTTCGAACACGAAGACGAGGTTCTCGCTCGTGCCAACAATTCTGAAATGGGCCTTGCGGCCTATGTCTATACCCGGGACATCAACCGGGCGATGAGACTTACCGACCGGCTCGAGTACGGCATGGTCGCTGTGAACACTCCCAAATTCACTGGGGCGCCGATCCCCTTCGGGGGATGGAAACAGTCCGGTCTTGGGCGAGAAGGGTCAAAGCATGGCCTGTCCGAATATATGGAACCGAAATACGTCTGCATCGGGAATATTGCCGCTTGAGAGGTAGTGATGAGTATCAATATCAAAGAGATTATCGAAAAGGACAGAGCCTCTGTCTTGCATCCTTTCACCCAGTTGAAGGATTTTGCAACCGGCAAGCTCGGCGAGCCCTCCATCATCGAAACGGGCAAAGGCATTCGCATTCAGGACGCGTATGGCAATCAGCTAATCGACGGTTTCGCCGGACTTTATTGCGTGAATGTCGGCTACGGCCGCACCGAGGTGGCCGAGGCGATCTCGCGGYAAGCTTTTCGCTTGGCCTACTATCACTCGTACGCCGCTCACACTACGGACGAGCTCGCCATTCTTTCCGACCGGCTCGTCAAGATGGCCCCGGGCAAGATGAGCAAGGTCTTCTACGGGATGTCCGGATCTGACGCCAATGAGACCCAGGCGAAGCTCGTCTGGTACTACAACAATCTCAGGGGTAAGCCGAATAAAAAGAAGATCATTTCACGGGAAAGAGGCTATCACGGGTGCAGCGTCGTATCAGGCTCRATGACGGGCATGAGCTTCTACCACGACCACATGGATCTACCGTTGCCGCAGGTTGAGCATACAGGGGCGCCGCACCACTACTGGGGCGCGAATCCCGGCGAAACCGAGCGCGAATTCTCCACCCGGCGTGCCAGGGAACTTGACCAACTGATCGAACGTCTCGGCGCTGACAATGTTGGCGCATTCATTGGCGAGCCGGTACTCGGCACAGGCGGCATCACGCCACCGCCTGAAGGCTATTGGGAAGCTGTTCAGGCAGTTCTAAAAAAACACGATGTACTTCTGATTGCAGACGAAGTGATCACAGGCTTCGGCCGTACGGGCTCGATGTTCGGCTCGCAGCACTATCACATCGAGCCTGACCTGATTACGATCGCAAAAGGTCTCACCTCGGCATACTTCCCCCTGTCTGCTGCCATCGTTGGGCAGAAAGTCTATGAGGTTTTGGAGGATGGGGCCGACAGAGTCGGCGCGTTCTCTCACGGCTATACCTATTCCGGTCACCCGATCGGGGCGGCAGCGGYGAACGCGGTCCTGGATATCGTCGAGAAGGAAGACCTCCCTGGCAACGCTCGCGACGTTGGCGCTTTTTTTYAGGAGCAACTCAAGGAGAAATTCGCGCAACTGCCCATCGTAGGTGAAGTGCGCGGTGTTGGACTCATGGGGGCAATCGAGTTCGTTGCCGACCGCGACGGCAAGAAGCGTTTCGATCCGGCTCTCAAAGTCGGGGCAAGAATAGCCAAGGCAGCCCGTGCTCATGGCCTCATCGCCCGCGCCATGCCACATGGAGACATTCTGGGGTTTTCCCCGCCTCTTGTCATCACCAAAGCCGAGGCGGAAGAGATAGTTGCAATCTCTGAGAACGCCGTTCGAAGCGTGATGGACGAACTCGTTCGAGACGGACAGCGGATCTGACATTCTTGAAAGGCAAGAGTGCAGGTTTTGCCTGGCGCTGCTCGGGGGCATTTAACCCAGAGATCCGTCCGGGAGCGTCGCGGGAGCGCCTTCGGCTCAGATTCCTCGCGACGGCCTAGCTCAGTCTGCTTCTTAACAAAATGGGATGGGAGGGCCGCGGCAAGCTCGCCCAGGGGACAGTTTGGTATGAGAGATCAAAGCAGTCAGCCGCGGGAAAGTGTGCAGCTGCGTCAGATTCGCTGCGCTTGACCGATCCTTCTAATTTCCCGCTCAGGCCAATTCACTGCGTTTGTRAGGACTTGCGCGCAGAATTCTCAACCACTGCTGTCCGCATTGACGGAATTCAGCGCAGGGAAACAGCTATTATTCCTTTGCTGGTTTCTCCGGAACACTAGCTAAGCATCGACATCTTTGAGCCTTAAGCCATGACGCCGACGGTTTGCGTTCGCGATGTGCGACTTACGCCTCCTCCCAAGGCGCATCAGCCCGGCAGTGAGCTTTACCTCCTGCCGGGCGCTTGATTGGCTGACTCCTTCCATCAAGCGGCCTCACCTCAGCGGCTCTGGATGCTATCGAGCAAAAATTAGGATGAGCAGGGTCACAAGTCTCCAAGGAAGTCTTTGTGATCCGGCTGGTTCATCYGTGCATCGTTTCTCGGCGAACCCGACCTTAAGCAGAGGGCGGGGTCGTTGCAGCATACTGTGGCCAAGTGCCTTGTCATTGATACCTGCTCGGGTGCTCGCCCAGCGTGTGCCCCAGTAAACAGTGGCRGGTAGTTTGACAATGCAAGACGTCTTCCAAACTTTTGCGGAGAGACTTGCGAGAAGCGCCGATCTGACTGACCTGCACAGTACATTGGCTGAAACGGCGTCCTCGCTCGATTTACCGTTCTTTGCCTATCTGTCCCCGTCGCTGATCTCGGGCGGTCGCACCAACCTGATTTCCACTTACCCGAATCCTTGGACAGCCCACTATTTCGACAGTGAGTACGAGAAGGTCGACCCGGTGATCTTGCGGGCACGCTCAAGTGTCGAAACATTCAGTTGGCATRCAAAGGATTGCGGTCTTGACCTTTCGCTTCCGCAACAACAGCTGATGCAGGAGGCAACGCAATTCGGCATTCGCAGCGGCTTCACCGTCCCGATCCACGACAATCRCGGCCGGTTTGCGGCACTTACCTTCGCATCGGATGAACGACCGTCTTTGTTCTTCCGTGCCATCGAACGTTATCAAAGCGCGCTGCAGCTCATCGCCATCTTCTTCCATCTGCATGCCCGGCTTAGGCTCGCCGGCGGTCGGATGGTCGATGGCGTTTCCCTGTCCCGACGCGAGATCGAATGTCTCAGGTGGGCGGCCGAAGGCAAGTCGGCCTGGGAGATCGGTCGTATCCTTGGCATCACAGAACGCACAGCCGCTTTCCATCGTGACAACGCCCGGAAGAAACTTGGCGTCCGCACCGTCACTCAGGCAGCCGTTCTTTTGGYTCTTTCCCGGCCTTGGGACTTCAACTGACAACCAGCTCAACCTGTATACACGCACAGGCTGAAAGCGGGCCCGCCTTCATCTCCAATCGCAACTGTTTTCCATGCGAGGGAGTAGGCCGCCATGATGCAGTTGATAACGCCCCATTCGTACGCCGAGTTTACAGAAGAGCTGGAGCAGATGCACMGCTTGCGGCATCGTGTCTTCCGCGACCGGCTCGGATGGGAGGTCGCCGTCAGCGAGGGGCTGGAGGTCGATTCCTACGATTCCCTTTATCCCCACTACTTGCTTCTGYGGTCGACGGCCGAACGAGTTGACGGCTGTGTGCGCCTGCTGCCCACGACTGGACCGACAATGTTGCGCGACAGCTTTTCCATCCTCCTCGGCGACCAGCCGACACCAGAAGATGTTCGAATTTGGGAAAGCAGCCGCTTCGCGCTCGATCCCCCGTCCTCCGCTCCGAAACAAGGCGGAATCGCCGTCGGTACATACGAGCTTTTCGCCGGCATGATCGAGTTTGGCCTCTCTCTCAACCTGAAGAGCATCGTAACTGTGACCGATTTGCGCATCGAGCGGATCCTGCGTCGCGCCGGCTGGCCGCTGGAACGCCTGTCGGATCCGCAGACAATCGGCAACACGCGCGCTATCGCCGGCTATCTCGAGGTTTCGAGCGCCAGCCTGGAAGCCGTCCGCCGCAACGGCGGCATCAAAGGCCCGGTGCTGTGGGCGCCGGTCATGAAGAACGCATGACCGGGCGGCGATCCCATGGCACACGGAAATGGTACGACGGACGAGCCAGCACATGGGGTTGCCTGGCCTGACTGGCAGGATACTAGCACTTACGACTACACGGCGCAGCTAACTGCCCGCGGATGGGCTTGGGAGTTTCTGCGGCGCAATCCTGACTTCCAGAATGATTTGGCACCCATCGTGCATCGCGCCAGATGTACGCAGACAGACTCCGGAGATTCTACCATCAGGCTGCCCAAGTCTGTCGATCTTTCGCGCTGGGGGCTTTTGTTTTGCAAGTTCGATTGGAAGTGACGCAGCCGTGTTCTGGTGCCCTCGCCAATGCCAACACGTTTTGCCCGTCATGGCGCAACGCGCCGCGGGCACGGGCGACATTGTTCTAGATCTTGCGACGATATCTTGCCGCGTTTCCATTCTGGTTACAGCGGATGGGCGTCAGCACGTGCTCTTCGAGGAACGTGGCAGGACTTTGCAGCTTACAGTCTTGGGCGCGAGCCTGCGCAAACCTGTGCGATTGAGCTCGACCGTCCTCTGGCCTTCTGAGGAAGTGAAGACGCGCCTATACGGTTTGGAGTGTTTGAACGGTCTGCGGTCCGGCGGAAGACTGCCAGCAAGGTTCTATCCGGCTGAGCCACGGCGCTCCCGGCTTCGGGACGTGCTCCATGCGCTTGACGCGTCAATCGCCGGCGCACCGCATCGCGAGATCGCGGCCGCCGTCTATGGGACCTCACGCGTAGAGCGGGATTGGGGTGATCCCCGGGACCATCTTCGGGATATGGTGCGTCGAGCCATAAAACGCGGCCGATTGCTCATGAATGGCGGGTATAAGCAATCTCTGCTGTAGGAGAACYGGCTTCAGGCTTGGCCTCAAAACAGCTCCTTGTATCCGCTTGATATGAGCCAGTGCGCACGCGCGAGATGACTGCGAACCGCTTTCTCTGCGCGCTCCGGCTCCTGCGCAGGGTCGATCCCCAAGATAGTAGAGGCCATCTCATTTTCGCTAGCGCTATCGGCGCACGCATCAATCAGCCTCAAATAGATTGYGAAGTGCTCATGGTCGTAAGCGGTCAACCGTTCTGAGCAAGGGACTTCGTCGGCTACTTCTTCGTTCATCTTTATGTCGCAAGTCATGATCGTTAATTAGGTCTCGATAAAATTGCGGCAAATGCTTTTCTTCATGGTTGGCGACGACAGAACGGAAGAAAGCTTGGTTTAGTTTGTAGAGTATACTCCGTGGTGAAATCCTCTGCAAGCGGGTGGCTTCCCTTGCATGGAAATTCGAGAGGTCTTCGCCCGCAACCTCCGTAGGTTCCGACAGCGAAAGAAGCTGTCGCAAGAAGCGCTCGCGCACGACGCTGGCGTAGACCGCACCTATGTGAGTGCCCTTGAGCGCTGCGTCTACGCCGCGAGCATCGACACCGTCGCAAAACTGGCGAAGGTCCTTGAGGTTGAGCCAGCCGATTTGCTGAATCCAGAGGCCTGAGGAGTGCGTCGTCATGCGGCCAGCCTGGCTCTCTCGCAAGAGCTGCGGCTTTTGGGCGTTTTGTGTGATCTGATTTTTTCAATTTCGTTCTGGCTGCAAGGTTCAGCGTTCCGACTCCGGATGATTGCCTCACTATATCGAATAGGAACGATCATTCCTAGAACGATAGTTCCAGTTCTGGTCCGTATCTGGCCATGGACCTCAAGGAGGTTATGGCCATCAATATGCGTCGTGTGCGCCATGATCAGGACCTGACGCAGGAAGAATTGGCAGCCCGCGCAGAGCTCAGCATGCGCTACGTGGGCTCGATCGAGCGGGGTCGTGTCTCCGCAAGCGTATCGGTGCTTGGTAGGCTGGCAAAAGCACTTAACGTTGACCCTTGCGAACTGATCAGGCCGCCAAAATAGGCTCGGGCAGCCGGCCCCTGGACCGCCTCTTGTTTGGCATACGTGCGATTTGGACTGGCTGGGCGCCTGCACGCCTGACGGCGTGCACCGGGTGCTCGTGAACCGAGCCCGCTTTTCTTCGCCGGGCTCAGGCGGTCTCGGCCATTGAGGCTTCGCCCCCTGGCGCGTGCAGCCCTTGCGGGCTGCGACGGCCGCCGCCCTTTCGTGCGGCGCTGTCTTTTTGGGTTGGCCTTCCCGGCGGCGCGGTGTGGGCAACTCTCCCTTCTAGGCCTGCCGCGGCGGCCCGCAACCCTTCGCGTTCCGCTCCGGGTCCTCCACTGGCGTTGCGGTCCTGCGGATGCCGGCCACCTCTGACGGCGGGCCTTTCCGGTCGTTTTCGCCGCCCACCCCGCTTCCGGGGAGGGCGCAGCGAGATTGGCGAGCGGAGATTTAATCATGCGCAAGACCGGCAAACGCAGTGTCCGTGGAGACGTTGGTGAGAAGAGGGGCGAGCCGCTTAAGCGTAGCCTCTATTCCGAAATCACCGACCGCATCATTGCCGATCTGGAGCGGGGCTCGGTGCCTTGGGTCAAGCCTTGGGGCAGGGCGAGGGCGAGCCTTGGGCTGCCGAAGAACGCCGCTACCGGACGCAGCTATTCCGGCATCAACATCCTGATCCTGTGGGGCGCGGTGATCGAGCGCGGCTACCCGGGCCAGAACTGGCTGACCTTCCGGCAGGCGCTTTCGCTTGGCGGCAATGTCCGGAGGGGCGAGCACGGCACGACGATTGTCCATGCCGACCGTTTCGTCCCGAAGGACGAGAAGGAGCGCGCGAAGCAAGAAGACGCTGAGCCGCAGGCGGTACCCTTCCTCAAGCGCTTCAACGTCTTCAATGTCGCGCAGTGCGAAGGCTTGCCGGAGCACCTTTACGGTCAACCTGAGCCGCTGCCCGAACGCGATATCATCCCGCAAGCCGAAGCGCTCATGCGTGCAAGTGGCGCGGATATCCGCATCGGTGGGGATCGCGCTTTCTATATGCCAAGCGCGGATTTCATCCAGCTGCCGCCGCAGCCGGCCTTCTTCGAGCAGATCAACTATTACCGCACGGCTCTGCACGAGCTAGGCCACTGGACTGGCCATCCGGCCCGACTTGCGCGCGACTTCTCCGGCTCATTCGGTAGCAAGACTTACGCCCGCGAAGAACTGATCGCCGAGCTGACGGCTGCGTTCACCTGCTCGAGCCTCGGGATCGAGCCGACCGTGCGCCATGCCGACTATATCGCCTCTTGGCTCGAGGTGTTGCGCGAGGACAACCGCGCCATTTTCCGCGCCGCCAGCCTTGCCTCGAAAGCCGCCGATTTCCTTCTTGGCTTTCGGGCTGACGCGCGAGGTGAGGGGCCGGAAGGCATCGCGGCATGAGCGCGCGCGACTTCGTTCCGGCGCAGACCGAGCCGACGCYGGAAGGCGAGCAGATGCTCGTTCCGGGGGGCCAGCCGATCACTGCGCGTGATCGGCTGGCGCTGCTGATGGCAGCGCCGATGCGGCCGCGCGCAACCAACTCGACCTGTTTTGACGAGGAGTTTTTGTCATGATCCTGATCACCGACGAATTGCGCGCCTGCCTGCTCGCCAACGGCGCCGAGATCGAAACCGACCATGTACCGGTCGTCAAACTGTTCAATCCGGTGGGCGCGGCGACCTGGCTTCTGACCGAACTCGACGCTGACGGCGACACGCTGTTCGGCCTTTGCGATCTCGGCTTCGGCTTCCCTGAGCTTGGTAGCGTGAGCCTTGCCGAACTCCAAGCCGTGAAGGGGCCGCTTGGCCTTGGCATCGAGCGGGACCTGTACTTCAAGCCGCGGTTTCCGCTGTCGGTCTATGCCGAAGCGAGTCGCACTGCCGGCCATATCACCGAGGCCGAACAGCTTTTGCGGCAAGCCGCTGCCGCTCTTTCGATTTCCCTTCCTAAGCTTCCGCCCGACCGGGCGGAATAAGTGCGCCACAAGGCGCAAAAGCCGTGTCCGCCGCTCGGGCCTCCGGCCCTCGCGGGACAAATCCCAACCAGCCAAAGGAGAGAAGACCAATGCAACTCGCTCACGTTTCCATTGACCATTTGAGTGTCTCAGCCATCAACATGCGGCATTCCAAACGCGCGCCCGACATCTCCGATATCCTGCCATCCGTGCGGGCGCGCGGCGTGCTTGTGCCGCTGCTTGTGCGGCCCAACGGCGCGCCGGACAGCTTTGAAATCGTCGCCGGGCGGCGGCGTTATTTCGCGGCAAGAGCGGTGGCCGACGAGCGCGGCGAGGCCGAACCGCTGCCATGCGCCATCATGGAGGATGGTGACGACGCCAATGCGTTAGAGGCCTCGCTGATCGAGAACATCGCCCGCCTGGATTCCGATGAGGTCTCGCAATGGGAAACATTAACGCGCCTCATCAAGGAGGGGGCGCACCGTTGCCGACATTGCCGCCACTTTCGGGCTCACCGAGCATCAGGTGAAGCGCAYTCTGGCGCTCGGCGATCTGTTGCCGAAAATCCGCGAAGCTTATCGCAGCGAGGAGATCGACACCGAGACGGTCCGCCATCTCACCATGGCCTCCAAGGCGCAGCAGAAGGACTGGCTGGCGCTCTTTTCCGATCCCGATCAGCGCGCGCCGCGCGGCTTCCAGTTGAAGCAATGGCTGTTCGGCGGCCAATCGATCTCCACCAAAGTGGCTATCTTCGCCATCGAGGACTATGGCGGCCTGATCGTCTGCGACCTGTTCGGCGAGGAGAGCTATTTTGCCGATGCCGACTTGTTTTGGCAGAAGCAGAACGAGGCAATCACGGCGAAGCGCAATGCCTATCTTGAGGCCGGTTGGCCCGAGGTGGTCGTGCTTGAACCCGGCCAGTATTTCCATTCATGGGACTACGAAAAAACGCCGAAGAAAAAGGGCGGCAAGGTCGTCATCACCCTCTCGCATCGCGGCGAGGTCGAGGCTCACGAGGGCTACCTGTCGCGCAAAGACGCCCRCCGCGCCCGTTCGAATGCCGAGRCTGGCGAGGAGGCCGGGCCACCGGCCAAGCCGTCGCGGCCCGAACTCAGYGGACCGATGCAGAACTATGTCGATCTGCATCGCCATGCCGCCGTGCGCGCGGCGCTGCTCGATCATCCGAGCATTGTGCTGCGACTGACAGTGGCGCACGCGATCACGGGTTCGAACCTTTGGCAGGTGCGTCCTGACCCGCAGCGCGCAGCCAACGAGGCCGTGGCCGCAAGCATCGCGAGCTGCAAGGCCGAAGCCGTTTTCGCCGACAAGCGACGCGAGGTCTTGGCCCTGATCGGCGCGATCGATGAGGATGGTCCGGTCGCCGGCGGCAATGGCGACGACTTCGCCACGGCCAACGTCTTCGCCCGGCTGCTTACGCTTTGCGATGACGATGTCCTGCGTGTTCTGGCCCTCGTCATGGCTGAGACACTTAGCGTGGGCAGCGCCGTTGTTGAGGAGCTCGGCAATTATCTCAACGTCAACATGGGCATTTACTGGCAGCCGGATGATGCCTTTTTCGACCTGCTGCGCGACAAGGAAGTCGCCAACGCAATGCTCGCGGATATCGGCGGCAGTGACGTCGCCGAAGGCAATTCCTCGGAGAAGGTGAAGACGCAAAAGACAATCATCCGCGACTTGCTTGCCGGCGAAAACGGCAGGCAGAAAATCGACGGCTGGCTGCCGCGCTGGCTGAAATTCCCGGTCGAATCCTACACCGACCGCGGTGGTTTCCGCACCGCCGATCAGTGGTCGAAGGTCCGGCCGCTGTTCGTGTCCGAATGACGATCCTGCATGACGAGCGGCGACGTTTCGGACGTCGCCGCTTGTCCGCAAGCCCGGCCGCGTGGACCGCTCGGCACGTGCCTGCGATGGCGCCGCGCCGCGCCGGTCTCCAGCTTTGGYCCTTTCAGGTGGAAATCTCCCCGGAGCGCCTGCTCGACTTCCAGAAGCAACCGGGTTTAGTCGAGCGTTCTTCATAAGCGAAAGTGTCTTTCTGTAATAAAGGTCTGTGGACTGCTGCTGGACACTACAAATCCGTCTTGAAGCCGCGCTTGCCAATACATACGTGTGGCGCGGRCCTTGGGAGGGATCGCAATTGGCGGACGCAGTCGTGGCGAATTGGAGCGGGCATGATTTTCAGGCTCGCTTTTTTTGGATCAAGGCCTCGGCTCTCATGGATCCCGACCAGCATTACGTGATCGAGGTAACCTATGAAGCAGACGGCCCGAAGGCATTCGATGATGTCGTGGTGAAATACGACCCAGGCCGCCAGTCTCCCACCGGCTCGCCCATTTCGGCCGATTACCATCAGATAAAGTTCCATATGGATGGAGCAGGCCGGTTTGGCTACGAGGACCTCACCAAGCCGGAATTCCTGGGCGCAACGGCGTTTTCGCTCCTCCAGCGCCTGCAAGATGCAAAGAAKGTCGCCCCAGCCAATTCGGCATTCACTCTGGTCACGATCGATAAGATCGGGGATGGCGATCCCCTCGACAAGATCGTGAGTTCCATCGACGGCTCGCTTCTGCTTAACCGCTTGTTCGATGGCAAGGGCGATCGCAGCAAGTTCGGGAAGGTTCGGAAATGTTGGCGCGACCACCTGAACCTCGCCACTGATGATGAGTTGAAGGCTGTCTTGACAGGCCTGCGTATCGACGCAGGCTTCACCACATTGGAGAAATTGCGCGACGAGGTTAACCTTCGCTTCAGCGTGGTCGGGCTGCTGCCTTGCCGTGAGAGTGCCGGCTTCAAGTACGACGCCGCCGCGCGGGCGCTCAAGGTTCAAAACAGAAACCGGTTTGACCGGGTATCCTTCGAAGCACTTTGCCGTGAGCAACAATGGCTCGACCAGGGATCAGTCAAAAAGTATCGCTCGGTGTCCATCCGGTCGTTCCCGGTGATGYCGGTCCACGAATTGGAGGCGGCTCCCCAAGACACCTTGTCGCTGCTGCATCTTTTTGATGAGCGCCACTTGCAGGCCGGGGGCGATTGGCAGAGCGGCGTGCAGCCCGCTGTCGAGCAGTTTCTGAAAGAAGTGGCCAAGCGTTACACGGCGGTGCGGCTCCATCTCGATGCGCATGCCTCCATCGCATTTCTCGCGGGATCGCACCTGGGTCTCAAATCGGGGATAGCCGTTGAACTGGTCCAAAAGGGCCGCAGCGACCATTCCGTTTGGCTGGCCGACGATGGAAAAGACGGCCCCGATCCCATTGTCGAGACCGTGGTCGTTGGCCGGGGAAAGGATGYCGCCCTGATCGTCAGCTTGTCCCGGGACGCCTTCCACGATGTTCGTGATTACGTTGCAAAGAACCTGCCAGACGTGGGCAGGCTAATCCATCTGGTGCCGAAGGATGGTCCCGGCCAGCGTTCGATCATTGGTGGGGAACATGCCGCGAGCTTGGCTGACGCCGCTGAAAACGCGGTGCGAAAACTGYGTCTGCCAGTCGATGCCAAGACCCACATCTTTGTCTCAGGGCCTAACGCCTTCACGTTCTTCCTCGGCCAACATCGCCAGGCAATCGGACACTGCGTCCTTTATGAGTTCGACTTCGGCAAGCGTGTCGACGGCAGCTATCACCCCTCTTTTTGGATCAAATGATAATGGAACTGAAACCGCAATTTCGAGAATTCCTGACTTCCATCCGGCCGACCGACAAGCAGAAGGAGGACTGGCGTGTCGGCTCCAGCACCTTGCGCAATCGCCTGGCGGAGGACGATGAGTTGGGGCCTCAGATCGTCGCAACGTTCCTGCAGGGCAGCGTAAGGCGCTCAACCGCCATCAGGCCGCATGGAGATAAACGGCCCGATGTCGATGTCGTCGTGGTCACCACCATCGACCCAACCAGCACAACGCCGGCGAAGGCGATGAACAGGTTCATTCCGTTCCTGGACAAGTTCTATAACGACAAGTGGCGGCCGCAGGGACGTTCGTTCGGCATCGAGCTGTCATATGTCGATATCGACCTTGTGGTCACCGCGCTGCCGCCGGACCAGCAGTCCCGCAAGGTCATGGAGGRTCTTTACCGATCGCAATCCGTCAATTCGTTGGCCACTCTGGAGGAGCAGCCCGATTGGCGGCTGAACCGGAATTGGGTTCCCAGCAATCCCAATCCGCTAAGTATCCAGAAAGCGCAGCCGCTGGTGGAGGACGCGCCTGCATCCGAATGGAAGCCCAATCCTCTGCTCCTGCCAGATCGTGATGTCGGATCGTGGGGCAGAACCCATCCGCTCGCTCAAATCCAGTGGACCGCATCGAAGAACCGGGCCTGCAACGGGCACTATGTCGATATCGTGCGATCATTGAAATGGTGGCGGCAGACAAACAGCGATAGCTTGCCCAAATACCCCAAAGGCTACCCTTTGGAGCATATGATCGGATACAGCCTGCAGGACAACATCGCGTCTGTCGGCGCCGGTGTCGTTCAGGTTCTTGAACAGATGACCGCGCAATGGGCTTTGGCTGCCGAACTCGCAACAGTGCCGAACCTGAGCGACCATGGCGTGCCTGAGCACAACGTTTTGAAGCGGTTGTCGGTTGAGGATTTCCAGGCCTTCCACAAGGCTGCCGGAAACGCGGCCGCCATCGCACGGGATGCTCTTGACAGCGATGACGCTCAAGAGAGTGGAAAGCTTTGGCAACGTTTGTTTGGAAGCCGCTTCCCGCTTCCAGGACCCAACGGCGGTGACCGTGTCGGCTTCAGCCAACCTTCGCGCCCGGCGYAACCAAAGGATGCCCGCTTCGCGTGATTGAAAGCATTCCGCGTCCGCTTCAGTCACTTTCCGACGAAATCAACAATTGTCCCCGAACCACTCTCTCCAAGGGATGGTTCCGGGACAACAAGCGCCGCTGGGTGCTTGGCTTCAACGCTGCCCTTTCGGTAGATTCGTCTTCCCTCATGCCGGCTGAGAGCTCCTGGTATGTGGTGATAGAGGATCTGCCGCCTCGCCCGACTATCACGATCTTCCCGGCGCTCGAGGGTGGGATCACTTGCACTTTTCCGCATCAAGCCGCCAATTTGCGCGGGCCACCCGACTGCCTTTGGAGAATGGGCAATCCTTGTATCGAGCGACCTGAGGCAGYGTTCAAAAGGGACGCTGTAACGGGCGAACCCGCTGAATTGGCAGAACGGCTCATATGGAGGGTAGGGCGCCTCCTGAGCTGGATCGATGCCGCAGCATCGGGAAAGCTCATGGAAATTGGCGACCCCGTCGAGCTGCCCGCGTTCGGCGCTGYGGCGGGAACGACACTTGGTTTTAACGAAACGACTGGCGACCTGTCGGGCTGGTTGTCGCGGGTCGGAAGCTGGGGTTACGCGGTCACCGAGGCTATCAGCGGCGCGATCAAATATCGGCAGGTCATCAGCTATCTGTCGGCCGATGGGCAGGTTTTCAAAAAGGATGCCGTCAAGCAGGAAGGATCTGACCTGCCCGTCGACGCCGTTTGGGTGATGTTGCCGAGAATGCCTGTCGCTGAACCCTGGCAAGCGCCGATTACCTGGCAAGAATTGTCGATGTTGTTGGACAGCGACGGTATCGGGCTCGCCGAAATATTCCAGCGAGCGGGTTCCCGATCACGCGTGCTGGAGCGCGACAGCCCGAGCCGTTTGCTTCTGGGCTTTCCGTTTGCGGAGAGGCTTGGCCAGGTACCGCAGCGCGTTCATTGGATCGCCGCTGAAGATATTGGACTGTCCGATGCCACCGCGWAAAGGAACGGTTTCCGTCCGGTCGAGAAGAATCGGGCCATATGGGACGCAACCAGGGCTACCTCCAATGATCGCATCCGATGGATGAGGACCGCCAACTGGGCCAGCGATCAACTGCGCACGCGCGGGGAGGCGGAGGACGCGGTCAGGTCGCAACGTATCCTGGTCATCGGCGCGGGGGCGATCGRCAGTGCGGTCGCCGAGAACTTGGCAAGAATGGGTGTGCGCGATTTCGGCATACTGGACGGCGACTTTCTGGAGGTCGGCAACCTCAGTCGGCACACACTTGGTTTGTCTGACTGTGGTCACGCCAAAGCGAACGCAGTCGCGGCTCGGTTGAAAAACTGTGCGCCAGATATCGTCGCGACCGCGTACAAAAGCACCTTCCCGCCGGCGGATGCCCGTGTCGTGGAAGAGCTTTGCAAATATGATGTCGTGATCGATTGCACAGCTTCCGACGCGGTCCTGCATAGCATGGCCGCATTCGATTSGCAGAGCGAAAAGCTGTTTGTCAGCCTTTCCATCGGGTGGGGCGCCAAGCAGTTCTTCTGCTTTTCTGCCTCAGAGGTGGCGTTCCCCGCACACGATGCGTTGGAACGCTTTGATCGGAATTTGATGTTCAAACCTGAAATGGAGGGAGCCAATCGTGAGGGTATCGGTTGTTGGCATCCGGTGTTTCCAGCGAGCGCGGACGATATCCAGCTATGGGCGGCAATTGGCTCGAAATATGTGAGAAACGCTGTCGTCTCGCGAGGACGGCAATGCAAAGTCTATCGCCTTATGGACGATACGACTGTGACGGTCATCGATGGCTGACGCTGCTATCCAGGCTCAGTCTGCCGACGCCAGGTTTCGCGTTATTGTGGAGACCGGCGCATTAGACCTTATGTTATCAAACACCCGAGCCGCCAAGGATCGCGAGACCGGTGGAATCCTCATCGGACATATCGACAACGAAGGCCGCGCGGTGATCCGGGAGGCCACCGGCAAACCACGCGGTTCAATTTTCGGCTGGTACACATTCGTGCGCAAGACGGCCGGGTTGGGTGCGCTTCTGAAGAGAAGATGGCGAGAAAACCAATATTACCTCGGGGAATGGCACTCGCACCCTGGCATGCCACCGGTGCCCGGCGGGCAGGATCGGTCGACCATGAGAGCGATCGCCGCAGACGGCGCCTATTGTTGCCCCGAACCTATTTTGCTCATTGTGGGAGGCCGAGACGGTTCCCGGGAGATATCAATTACGGTTTTTCTGAGCAACGGGGATGCTGTGCAACTTAGATGAGCCTGGCCTCGCCTGGGTCAATGACGAGACAACGCTGCGAGCCTATGACCGCGCCAAAGACGCTGACGCCGTGTTCCRCAAAATGCGGAAACGCGGCAACCCACCCGACAGCTGGGCGGACCTGCTGGCCGCCGCCTCCGCCGCGTCGGCCAAGCGCCGGCTTGCCCGATCAACGCGTGAGCGTTGATGTGGAGACGGGGCCTTGACATCTGCTGGCGACCTCTTCGCATAGCGCCATTGTCGAGGGGCATGGCAGTCAGGCCTCGACACGCGCAGCTATTGGCAGCCTGACGATGCCTTCTTGATCTGCTGCGCGAGCCCAACACCTGTTGACCTGCAACGGCACCCGGCTGCTGGTCTGATTTGGCGCTTGCCGCCTGGGCAATTGCGTTGGCACGGCAGCCAAGCAACCCCGCCCCACCGCTGCCTGACCTCTACTTGGCACCAGCGACCGCGTCTCACAGGCGTCTCTTTTTTGCTGTCGCCTGGCACCATTCCACTGCGCTTGGCTGTTCGACCTATGGGCGGTTCCGGCCCGCCCGAAACCCTCCCCGGCAACTTTTTTCCCCGCCGCCTGCGGCGGCTTCCTCGCGCCGCTTCTCTTCAAAAAAGCCGCCCGCTCGGGTCCTCCGCTACCGCTGCGGCCCTGTCGGGTTCGGGCGGCCCGGACGCGCCCATCACGGTCCGCCATCGCAGGGGAATGGTCCCCGGCGAAAGCAAAAAGGAGACTTTCAGATGACCGCGATCGGTTACGTCACCAAGCAGGAAAACGGCGCCTACAAGGGCCAGCTCAAGACCCTCAGCGTCCGCGCCGACATCGACATCGTGCCCAATCAGGCCAAGAGCGCCGACAACCATCCGGACTTCCGGGTGCTGACCCAAGGGGTCGAAGTCGGCGCCGGCTGGGTCCGGACCGGCGAGGCTTCCGGCAAGGACTATGTGAGCCTGTCGATCGCAGCCCCCGAGTTCGGCCCGCGCAAGCTTTACKCCAACCTCGGCCGCGCCGCCGGCCAGGAGGACGACGACACCTACGCCATCATCTGGAACCCCGCCGACTGATCGGCAGAACTAATAGCCCTCGCGCTACCGGTGCGGGGGCTTTCCTTCGTCATCCAACGACACGCGCCTGAAGGGGCGGCGAAAACTCCCAACCGACTCTTCGCCCGTCCCGCAGACGCCCTCGCTCGCCGATCCTCTCCGCCGCCTTCCATCGGCAAAACGAGGATCATCATGGACGACGAAAACGAACGCGCGGCCCGCGCCAAGAAGGGCAGCCCGTTCCTCAACACGGCGCAAGCCGCCTTTTACATCGGGCTGTCGCAACGAACCTTGGAAAAGATGCGGATCAAGAGCGCCGGCCCGAAATTCCGCAAGCACGGCCGCTATGTCCGCTACCACATCGACGAGCTCGACGAGTGGTCGAAGGGCCACCAGGACAAGATCGTTGCAGATGATGGAGGTCGCTCGTGAGCCGGGGACCCTCCATCCATCTCATCGGCAGCAGGCTGCGRCGAATTCGCGCCCGCAAGGTGATCGCCGCGACTGCGATTGGCTTGGGTTTGYTTGCCTTCACGGCCATCGCCAAACCGACGCCCTGGCTCGTCTGGAACGCCTCGGCAAGTGCGCCAATCGGCCTTTACCACGTTGTCGCCGGCACCCCTGCAAGGGGCGATCTCGTGCTTGCCCGCGCACCGGCATTCATTGCCGATATCGCCGCTGAGCGCGGCTATCTGCCTCGYACTGTGCCGTTGGTGAAGCACCTCGCAGCACTCCCGCGCGAGCACGTCTGCGCCTTCAATGATGCGATCATCATCGGCGGCGAGATCGTCGCGCACCGGCTCGCGACCGACACCAAAGGTCGTGGCATGCCCTGGTGGAACCAGTGCCGGGCACTCTCGGCCGACGAGATCTTCCTGCTCAATGGCGAGGCCCCGCGCTCCTTCGACAGCCGGTATTTCGGGCCGGTTCCGGTCAAAAACATCATCGGGAGGCTCGAGCCGCTATGGACCGAGTAACCCTCCTCATGCTGGGCATGATCGCGGTCGCGCCATGCGCCTGTTCCGCCTCGATCGGAGCTGAGCCGATCGCCATCTCCTATAGTCCGCAGTTGCGAAACTGGCAGCAGTTCGTATCGGAAGCAAGCCAACGTTTTCGTGTTCCTGAAGGCTGGATCAACGCCGTTATCGATGCCGAGAGCGGCGGCAGGACCATGGTCCACGGCCACCCAATCACCTCGCGCGCCGGTGCCATGGGCCTCATGCAGGTGATGCCTGGCACCTATGATGAGATGCGCGTCGAGCATGATCTTGGCAGTGATCCGTATGATCCGCGCGATAACATTCTGGCGGGAGCCGCGTACCTGCGCGCCATGTATGATCGCTTCGGTTTTCCCGGCCTGTTCGCGGCCTACAATGCCGGACCAGAGCGCTACGACGACCATTTGCAGCGCGGACTACCGCTGCCGTCCGAGACAGTCGATTATCTAAGAAAGCTCAACGCAGCCGGGGTTTCGGCTGCGGACATCAACGAGTTCAAGGGCAAATCTCCTCCCTCACCGACCTCGAAAGCCTCCCCCGGGCGCTCGCTCTTTTTTCTGCGCGACGGCGTGCCAGCGGGCACTCCGAAGGGCCAAATTCTGGTGCCGCTTGGATCGCAGGGATCGGCATCGGAGCTGCCGGATCACAAGTGACAGCGAGGGTGCGGCGGACCYGGTGCAGGCGGGCGAGGGCAGGTTCGCGTAAGGCAAGATAAAGGTACCGCCTCCATGAGGCGGTCAAGTCTTTGTCTGCACATCGTTTTTCCAGGAGGCTGCCAACAGTATCAGGAGGCTGGGGCGCGCAAGCGGCTGATTTTGCTGCAATTATACGGGAGGCTGGGGTGAAAGACGACGAGTTCAGGCCAAAGCTTGGCAAAATCGGGTCGCTGGGCTCGAAGGCAGGGAAGCGGTTTGCCGGTCAGCTTAGGGCCGCGATCAACCGAGCCGGTGGCAAGTCCCGGCGCGGCAACCATTTCATTGGGAGTCGGGTTGGGCGCGGAGGGGCGGCCGCCGCGCTGCTCAAGTCACGCGACCGATATGCAGCGTTCCGGCAGCGTCGTGCGATCGTCAAGGCACGCGTAGTGAGGCTAGCCGGCAAGAGTGCGGACGGAGCGCGTGCGCATCTGCGCTATCTCCAGCGCGACGGCGTCACCAGCGAAGGCGAGCCCGGTGAGATCTATGATGCCGATAGCGATCGCGTCGACGGCAGAGCTTTCCTCGATCGCGCCAATGGCGACCGGCATCAATTCCGCTTCATCGTCGCAGCCGAAGATGGCATCGAGTATGAGGATCTCAAGCCGCTGACGCGGCGCCTCATGGCTCAAATGGAAGAAGACCTCGGCACCAGACTCGACTGGGTTGCCGTCGACCATTTTAACACCGGCCATCCGCATACGCATATCATCGTCCGCGGCAAGGATGATCGCGGTGAGAATCTCGTCATCGCGCGCGACTACATCTCGGCTGGCCTGCGCAAGCGGGCGGCGGAACTGGTGAGCCTCGACCTCGGCCCGCGYACCGACCACCAGATCGAGCAACGCCTACGGCAGGAGATGGAGCAGGAGTGCTTCACCAGCATCGATCGCCAGCTGCTGCGAATGCGCGACGAGGACGGAGTTGTTTCTCCGGTCGGCCGCGACGCGTTTCGCCAGACATTGCATCAGGGTCGCCTGCGCAAGCTCGAGCGGATGGATCTTGCAGCGGAGATCGGTTCCGGCCGCTGGCGCCTGGACGACGAGCTCGAAGCAACGCTCCGTCGGTTGGGCGAACGCGGCGATATCATCAAAACCATGCATCGCGAACTAACCGGCAAGGGACTCGCGCGCAGTGCAGCCGATTGTGTGGTCTACGATGCGGGACAAAATGCTGAGCCTGTGGTCGGCCGCGTGGTCGCGCGAGGACTGAGCGACGAAATCAACGACAGGCACTATCTCATCGTCGACAGCGTGGACGGCAAAAGCCACTACATCGATATCGGCAGAGGCGAGGCTACCGAACCGACGCCTGACGGCTGCATCGTCCGTGTCACGCCGCGGAACACTGAGCCCAGACAGGTCGACCGTACGATCGCARACATCGCAGCGGCGAATGGCGGGCACTATAACACCGATATTCATCTGCGGCACGATCCGTCCGCGACCGAACGCTTCGCCGAAACGCATGTCCGAAGGCTGGAGGTGATGCGGCGAGTCACCGGCGGGGTGGAGCGAAGGCYGGACGGTACTTGGATCATCGCACCGGATCATCTCGACCGCGTCTCCGATTACGAGCGCCGGCGGGCCAGGGCTGAGCCTGTCCTGGTCGATAAGCTCTCGCCGATGCCGCTGGAAAAGCAGGTCGGCTTCGATGGCGCCACCTGGCTCGACCGGGAACTGGTTTCCGATCGACCGGAAGGTTTGCGCAATTCCAGCTTCGGCTCTGAGATACGTGAGGCGCAGACCCAGCGACGGCAGTGGCTGGTTGCACAAGGCCTGGCGCATGAGGAGAAGGATCGGATCGTCTACCGCGCCAACATGATTTCAATCCTGCAACAGCGCGAGATGAACCGAATCGCCGGTCAGCTTTCGAGTGAGCTCGGGCTCTCCTATTTCGAAGTGAAGCCTGGAGATCGATTGGAAGGCAAAATGCTCCGATCCGTCGATCTCGCGAGCGGAAAATATGCCGTCATCGAGAAATCGCGTGAGTTCACGCTGGTGCCATGGCGGGCAGTGCTTGATCGACACGTTGGGAAGGAGGTCTCCGGGGTCGTGAGCGGGGAGGGGATTTCTTGGGCCATCGGCCGGCAAAGGAGCGGGCCAAGCGTTTCGTAGCGCCGCATTGGCGATCAGGCTGGGGCAGGTGGAATAAGGCGGCACCCTGCCTCTGAAGTGACTGAATTCTCAAGGATCAACGGCCAAGCTTCGAGTTCGTCCATCTCGACGACTGCAGGCACGCCAATTGCACTTGGCGATACATCGAGCTGATAATAAACCGCGCGAGAGCAAATCAAAGCTTGACGATCAGAGCGAAGCACCTTTTCTAAGTGGCAATCGCAAAGACGAGGGGGGAACGGGTGAGATATTCTCGGTTCGGGCGCGGAAACATCCAGCCCTCCGCGAGAATACGCGCGCGCGCTGAGAGGCGCGCGGCGCGTTCCAACGCCWATGCCGGCAGCCCTAACCCTGACGATGCACCTAAGTCTCGCCAAGGAGGAGCTCCGTCCRCGGAATCGGCTACCAGCGTAAACGGAACAACGGCTGAGGCAGACCAGACTGCGGCAGCAAGCTCACCTAAGGCGACTGACAGTGTGTCCATTGTGGAAGCTTACCACACTGCTCTCGGTAGCATGCTGCACGGCCGCATTGAAGACGCGCTGACCAGCGAGGCCCTGACAAGTCTCAAGGGCAAGATCAATCTCATCGTTACATCCCCGCCGTTTCCCCTTGTACGCAAGAAACGATACGGCAACGAGACCGGCGAAGCCTATCTAAACTGGCTTAAATCATTGGCGGTCCCCTTGACCGACTTGCTTACCGACGACGGTTCGATTGTCATCGAGATCGGAAACGCGTGGGAAGAGGGTGCTCCTGTGATGTCAACGCTTCCACTCGAAGCGTTGCTTGAATTCAAGCGTGCTGCAAGTTTGCATCTATGCCAGCACGTCATCTGTCACAATCCGGCTCGCCTTCCGAGCCCAGCGGCATGGGTCAACGTGAAGCGTATCCGCTTGAAGGATTCGTTTACCCACGTCTGGTGGATGTCGAAATCAAAGACTCCAAAAGCTGACAATCGCGAAGTCCTGACCCCCTACGGCCACGACATGAAAAAACTGCTGAGGACACAGAAGTACAACGCTGGAGTGCGGCCTTCGGGTCATGTCATTTCGGAGACGGGCTTCCTCAAGAATCATGGAGGGGCGATTTCCGCTAACGTACTGGAATTCGACGAGGAAAATGCCATTCCAGAGTCGCTGCTGAAATTCTCGGGTACGAAATGGGACGCCAATTATCGTGACTACTGCAAACGTTTGTCCCTCCCTGCTCACCCGGCGCGAATGCAGGCCATGTTGTCTGCCTTTTTCGTGAAATTTCTCAGCTCACCTGGTGACCTCGTCCTTGATCCGTTCGCCGGATCGAACACGACRGGGGCCATCTCCCAGCAGCTGGGACGTCGCTGGATCGGAGTTGAAGCCTCCGCGGAATATGTCGAGGGATCGCGCGGGCGCTTCGAGGAATTCGCGGACGGAGTCATGTCAGGGTAATTGAGCTGGGGGAGTGCAACTATTGGGCGATCCAAGCGAACCGCCCGAGGCGCGGGGCGCATTCTTGGGCGATCTGTCCGTCCTGAGACTGAAGACGGAATATCGATCCATCAAAGAGGCGCCTGCACAGGCGTTCTACCGCCCGTGTTTCCAGCATGCGATCAGCTATAAGCGTRCAACGGGTTATTTTCGGTCTTCCGTATTCCTCGTCACGGGACATAGCGTGATCGAGTTCGTGCGGCGCGGCGGAACAATAAACTTGATTTGCTCGCCCGAGCTGGACGCCGATGATATCGATTCGATTGCCCTCGGATACGCCAAGCGAAACCAGATCATCACCGAGAGGTTAGTTGCGCAAATCGACAGTATGCTGTCTGAGCATGAAACGTCTTACCGCACACGCATACTTGCAACTCTTGTCGCGGTAGGCGCCCTGGAGATTAAGCTAGCCGTCAGAGCAGATCGAAAAGGTCTATATCACGAGAAAATCGGGATCTTTGCCGACGGTATCGGTAATCGCGTTTCATTCAAGGGTTCCGCTAACGAAACCTGGAGCGCATGGGACCCGTCAGGCAACTTTGAATCGATTGAGGTTTTCTGCAGTTGGCGTGGGGGACTTGAAGAAGAAAGGGTCTGCAGACATGAAGCGCATTTTGACTCTCTTTGGTCGGAAAATGACATCGACATCGAAGTTTTTCCCTTCCCATCGATTGCCATCGACCGCCTGAAGAAGTCGGCATTAGCAAGGCTGGATGACGTGACGGAAATCGCTTTTCAGCAGCCGAATTCGAAACGTTCACCGCTAGCGCACCAGAACAACGCAATTGCAGGCTGGGTCGCGCAAGGCGAGCGAGGCATTTTCGAACATGCTACCGGCAGCGGAAAAACGTTTACTGCTATCATCGCGATATCACGGCAGGCGGAGAAGGGACTTCCCTCGCTCGTCCTCGTCCCAAGCCGTTTGCTGCTCGAACAATGRGCCGCAGAACTTCGTGAGGAGATTCCCACCGCTGCCCTTCTCCTTGCCGGTGCCGGCAACGACAAATGGCGGTTACCACGCAGGCTGCAAAGCATGACCGATCCCGATCCCACWCTTGGAGGCCGCATCATCCTTGCAAYAATGCAGACGGCCTCCATGCCGGAATTCAGGGAGAAGCTCGTTGCCGGCGATCATCTTCTCGTCGTTGCCGACGAAGTTCATCAGACCGGCAGTCCTCAGAATTCCGAGCTCTTCGGAATCCACGCGGGGTCTCGCCTGGGACTCAGCGCAACTCCCAAGCGGTATGGCGATCCCGACGGTACTGCAAAAATGTTCCACTACTTCGGGCCTGTCGTGCCTCCGCCTATCACGCTCAATGACGCGATCGATGCCGGACGGCTTGTTCCTTACGAGTATTTTCCACATGCCCTTAACCTGACCGCGGAAGAGGCTGATGAGTGGAGGGATCTGACGCGCTCGATCAAGCTTGAGATAGCCCGTCAACGGCCGGACGAAGGCGGTAAGAAGGCAATCAGCGAGCGGGCAAAGTTGCTACTGATCCGCCGTGCACGCATCGCAAAGAAGGCTGCTGCAAAAGTCAGGCTCGCGACCGAAATTCTCAAATCGAACTTTGAAAATGGGCAAAGTTGGCTCGTATATTGCGAGGATGCGGATCAGCTGGCTGAAGTTCTTGCTGATTTAAAAAGTGCTGGCATGGACGCCATCGAGTATCATTCATCGATGGCGGGAGACCGTGATGCCACAATGTCGTGGTTCCGGGTATACGGGGGGATACTTGTGTCAATCAGATGCCTCGACGAAGGAGTGGACATTCCGGCTGTCTCCCACGCGTTGATACTCGCTTCCTCGCAGAATCCGCGGCAATTTATCCAGAGGCGCGGACGCGTTTTGCGGCGGTCGCCTGGAAAAGAGATCGCCTTCATCCATGATGCCATCGTTGTGCCGGTCGACCCAGAGGATGAGCCGGAGCAGATGAGTCTGCTGCGCGCTGAACTGGTACGATCGATAGAGTTCTCGAAACATGCCGTCAACCGAGCGGCTGGAGCCGATCTGCGCGCAATAGCCATTGAAATGGGCATTAACCCCGACACTTTGATCGATGACGGAATGGAAAGCGACAACTGATGGCCGAAGAAGATATGWCGCTGGAAACGCTACTTGCGGTTCGCACAGAAGTATCTCCAGGTCTCGACGAATCGCTTTTGAGGCAATGTTATTTTGTTCAGAAGCGGTTCCAATTCAGCGCCGACCGGACAGTATCCGCGGCTAACATGGAGAAGCTGATTGACGAGCATGTCAAAGGTCTGAGCGGCGAGGCGCAGGACTAATGAAACTGCACCGGATTACCATTCATAACTTTATGCCCTACAAGGGCTCGATAACCGTCGACTTTCCGACCGACGACCAGCGCAATGTTATGATTGTCTTTGGCGACAACATGCGCGGCAAAACGAGTCTGCTGAACGCCCTTCGCTGGGGATTCTACGGGAAAGCGTTGGGGCGGCACTCTCGGCCAATCGGTCTCCATGATATCGTCAACAGAGAAGCCGCCCTGGAGGGCGATTGGAAGGTTCAGCTTTTTGTCGAGTACGAGGCGAAYGGATACAGGTACAATTTGAGGCGGACTGCGGACCGCCGCGTTCATGTCGCGGTCCCCAGCCGGTCAGAGGATTTCCAGGTTTCTGTCTACCTCACACGCGACAATGTGGTGGTAAGCGGCGATCAAATCGAGTCTGAAATCGATCAGATTGCGCMAGAGCAGATTTCCCGGTTCTTTCTGTTCGATGGCGAACTGCTGCAGGAATACGAGAGCCTCCTCATCGAGGGAAGCGAACAGGGGCGGYAAATCAAGGAAGCTATTGAGGAGGTGCTCGGCGTCCCTGCGCTAATTAGGGGGCGCGATGAACTCGGAGCCATCCTGAAAAGCGCGACCAAGAAGCAAACCGCTGAACTTCAGCACATCCAAGGGTTGGAAAAGCAGGCCAACCGCCAAAAAGAACTTACCGCAAAGCAGGACTCATATGACCGCGACCTGGTCGCCTTGCAGCAGAAACTCGACGACACGCGTAAGGAGCGTCTCAAGCTCGAAGACGAACTTGATGCCGCAGCCGTGCTTCTCGCGCAGAAATCGAAGCTGGATGGCCTCAAGACCCAGAAGGTCAGCTTGGAGGTTCAGATAAAGAAAAAGGAGGATGATCGCCGCTCCCTCCTAGGAGATGCCTGGCAGGACCTTCTTGATGCAAAGTTGGAGGTCAAAAGGCGCTTCCTCACTCTGYGTCAGGGTGAATTGACGCGTGCTCTAAAGCAGCAGGGCAAATTGGAGGATCAGATCGAGAGGCTGCAGAAACTACTGGCCAGCGGAGTGTGCTCTCTTTGCGGACAGGAAATTGCAGAAGGGCATCGCCACGATCTCGGTTCCTCCCTCGGCGGTCTGCAAGTGGAAATGAGCCGCGCCGTCGATACCAGCAATGAATTGCAGGCAATCGCAGCCCAACTTGCCTCGCTCAATAAGATAYGGGGCGTCCGCGCTCGCGACCGATTGCTRGAGCTCGATCGGGACTTGCGAATGGCGTCCGTAAATCTCCAGCGAGTAGAGAATGAAATCGAGACCATCTCCGATGAGATAGCGGGGCAGGACACGGCAGAGCTTGCAAGGAAACGGGTGCTGAAGGACGAAGCGGTGCGGGAAGAAGGCCGGCTTCAAGGAGACATCATTGCCGTCCGCAAGAGCATCGATCAGATCCGGCAGGACTTGGCTGTCAGTCAGAAAGCAATTGAGGGACTTGCACCCGCCCGCTCACGAAAAAGCACGATCAAGGTCAATGTGGCTAGCGAACTGGAGCGCACCTTCGCGGCCAGTATCGAGCGGCTGCGCGACCGCTTGCGCACGCGCGTCGGCAGCCTTGCCAACGATGCGTTCCTGAAAATGACTACTCAAAAAGGTTATCGCGGCCTCGAGATTAACGCCAATTACGGACTTAGCATTCTCGATGCCCGCGGCCACAAGGTGCCTCTCAGAAGCGCAGGAGCCGAGCAGGTGGTCGCCCTCTCGCTGATCGACGGTTTGAATCGCACCGGACGTGCAGTTGGCCCGGTAATAATGGACACCCCCTTTGGCCGCCTCGATCTGAAACACCGGGACAACATCCTCTCGTACCTGCCAGAGGTAACGAGTCAGTTTGTGCTGCTTGTTCATAGCGGAGAGATCCGTCCAGATACGGATCTGTCGAGCATCRAATCGCGGATTGGTGCCGCTTACAAGATTGTCGAAATTTCACCCACGCACTCGACGATTGAAAGGACGGCGCTGTGAGTCAGCAGGAGATTGTCAATATTGGTTTGTCTGAGGCGGGAAACGACAAACTCGACGACCTGAAGGAGAATGGCATCTTTGCGGAAAAGATGGACGGCTACCGCTTCGCGGTTGCCCTAGCATTGGCGCAGGGCGCCATCGCGCCGGAGATTGGCAAGAGATCGACATTCCTGAATGTGGGTTCTCTCGATCCAGACCAGACTTTGCGGCGCGCGGTCGAAACACTAATGCCCGAGCAACTTACTGAGACCACTCCTTACCGGCTGATCGAACGATTGGCAGATTGGGGCGTGAACGATCTTCACGCACAGGCAAAGAGCGGCGGGATCGATTTTGTCCGACTTTTCGATCAGGTAGCCGAGAAGGCTGTCTGATGGCAACTGGCTTGCGTGCATTCCTGATGATCAGGCGCGAGTCTGAATGGTCGATCAGCGTGCACCGCGATCTTGAAGAAATGCTTGGTGCCTGGAAGAACAGACTTTCGCCTGAACAAGTCGTGGGCGTACTTCATGTCGGCTTCGATCGGCCGCCCGCGCGGGAGTTTGACCCGATCGCAAAGCAATGGCAGGGCCATTTGCTTGTCACAGGTTCYGCGAAGTTCAGCCTCCCGGCGGGATTTATCACCTCGGAGCACGAGCTCGGAAAGATCGGCGAGCTGCCCGTCTATCTTGGCATCCGCGGCTGGGGCTACACCGTTGATGAGGCRCTGGTCCCGCAGGCAAAAAAGGCAGAGGCCGCCTTTTCAGGTCGAACGCCGGTAGGATGGGTCCGACGGCTGCTGGATCAGCATCCTGAGGCCGCACCTGAATTTGAAAAGTGCGGAATTTTCGACGAGTCCAGCTACATAGCGGCAGAGTCGGAACTTCCAGTGGCCTTAAGGAAGGCCGCAGGCGGATATCGCCTCGATCAGATGATTACTGGGGATCGGAATGATCCTTGCGAATTCGCACGGGCTGCCCCGCCATGGCTGCGGGAGCAGGACTTCCAGACGATAGCCTTGCCCGTTCGCGTCACCAATTTGTTCAATAGTCTCGGCATTCGAACGGTATCTGATCTTGCCAAGAGGTCCCTTAGTGAACTCCTGGAGGCGCAAAATTTCGGCAGAAGATCAGCGGCCGACTTGCTGTACTGCCTGCAGGCGGCTCTCGATGAAGGACCTGTCGAAAGAAAATCGCTCGAAAGCGAGGCTGTCTATGCCACGCTTATAGAATGCATCAAAGCATCCCTTTCGAAGTACCCAGAGAGGGAGCGGAACATCATGTTCAAGAGAATGGGTCTTGGTCAAAGGCCGCAGACTCTGCAAGAAATTGYTGGACAATATGGCGTAACGCGCGAGCGCATTCGCCAGATCGAGGCTGCAGTTGTCAAACGTCTTATCCGTGAGGAAATCTGGGATGACCTGCTCACCGAAAAGCTAGCCAGCTTGATGGAAGACCGCCGAGTGCCCTTGCCTCTGAAAGGCATCGAAGCGGTAGATAGCTGGTTTGCTGGGATGGGGCAGGAGGGGGAGGCACTTRGCTACCTTCTGTCAACCGTCTCGGCCGGCCCAGCCAAAGTGCTGCAGATCGACGGAACAGACTACATCGGCTTGTTGACCGAAGAGGAATGGAACGAGGCTGTATCGGCAGCGCGCCACCTGCTTGAAACCGGAGCCGATGGTGCCTGGACGCTCGATCATTGCCGCTCGGTCGCTCAGGGGATGCTGCCAGAGAAAGGCAAAGAGTTCGGCGAACTGTTGTGGGATCAGGCTACTCGTCATGCCCAGTTTGTCGAACGAGACGGGGTCGCCGTTCTTGTCGCGTTCGGTCGAGGGGTCGAAAACCTGGTTCAGGCGGTCCTGGAGGCTTCCGAGCGCCCGCTACATTACTCGGAGATTGCAACGCTCGCAGCAGAGCGTGCAGGCCGAGAGATTGATATCAGGAGAGTGCATAACGCCGCTGCCAATGTGGGTTATCTCTTTGCCAGGGGAACCTACGGACTTGATCGTCACGTCTCCCTCCCAAGCGAGATCATGGAATTGGTCGCCGACGAAGCTGAGCAGATCGTCGCGGAAGGTACACCGGGCAGACAGTGGCATACTGCTGAAATCACAACTGAACTTATAGAGCGCGGGTTCCAGCAGGCATCTCACCTTGACAAATATCTTGTAGATATTGCGCTAAAGCGGTCGGGCAATCTCGAGAACCTAGGCAGGCTCGTCTGGTCTGGTTTAGGTCCGGACCAATCCGCCAACCGCATTGATCTCCGTCAGGCGATTGTAGCCATTCTGCAGGAGGCGGGGCATCCGTTACGCACCGAAGAAATTCGAGAACGGATTGTATCGTTGAGAGGTGTTGGCGATCATTTTCAGATCGCTTCCGCCGATCCCRTCATGCGAGTTGCGCCGGGATTGTGGGGATTGAACGACCGGGATCTCCCGATCAAACGCCCGGAACAGCCCCGGATGCTTGACGCTTTGGTCGATATACTGCGCAAGCGGGGCACCGGTTTGCACTACTCTGAAATCGACCAGTCGCTTTTCCTCAGGTCACGTGGTCTCAATGCGACAGCTTTGTGCAGCTTGGCCACAACCGACCCCCGGCTTCGGGTCAGTACTAGTCGGTATTTGTACCTGCAGGGATGGGCTGGGCCTCGGCGGGAAAGCTTGGCGGAGGCCGTGAGTGCGGTGATGAACTCGGCAGAGCGGCCACTTGCATTGAGCGAAGTAGTTGATCTGGTGAAGGCCCGATTGGRCAGGCCCTGCGACGTCGCGGCGATCTCTGGAAGCCTTCAGGCCATTGACGCCGTCTACGATCCATCCACCGGCAGCTGGAGTCGGCGGCTGACTGACGATTCCGACGTCGAGATGGCAGCAGAGTAGAGGTTGTGCTGTTGGAACCGTTTCCTATTTAGCAGCCGYTCTGCTCGCGCGGGGAGGTAATCGTTGGCTTCTCCACCGCTGCGGGTTCTCAATCGATCGGGACGCACAAGGATAAACCGCCTGCGCCAGTCGGTACCGCAGGACTGACGCGCTTGTAGCACCGTATCAGAGGTCGGTGTCACAACATGTCCACGGTAGTCTGGCTGCCACAGGCGCCCGCTCGACCAGCTATGCATTCGATCGTAAGGTGCGAATAATCCCTTCGCGCCTTCCTGGGTGCGAATCGCTCGCACCAAGTCGTAGGTGGGGCACGTTACACTTTGTAGTGCGACGCGCCATGTTTGGTCCGCCTCTCAAGACCTGCGGACCAAGCCAATGACACCGACGAAGCTACTGATTGGGCAGATAGCCATTGTGTTCGCCATCGTCATTCTTGGCGTATGGGCGGCAACGCAGTGGTGCGCCCACATGCTGGCCCATCAACCGGCACTGGGCACGCCATGGTTCGTCGCGGCCGGATGGCCGATCTACAAGCCCTGGAAACTGTTCGAATGGTGGTTCCATTTCGACGCGTATGCGCCTGAGGTATTCGATAAGGCTGGTGCGCTGGCCGGCACGAGCGGGTTCATAGGCTGTGCCGCCGCGGTCGCCGGCTCTCTCTGGCGCGCGCGGCAGCGTGGGCTGGTTTCCACCTATGGGTCCTCAYGATGGGCCGATACTCGGGAGATCGAGAAGGCCCGGCTGTTTCACCCTGCTGGTGTCTTCCTCGGCAAGGTGAAGGATCGCTATCTTCGCCACGATGGACCGGAGCATGTGATGGCCTTTGCGCCGACACGCTCGGGCAAGGGCGTCGGTTTGGTTGTTCCAACTCTTCTCTCCTGGACTGGCTCGGCCGTTATTCACGACATCAAAGGCGAAAATTGGCAGCTGACCTCCGGTTGGCGGTCGAAATTCTCACACTGCCTGCTGTTCAATCCAACAGATTCGAGGTCGGCACGCTACAACCCTCTGCTGGAGGTACGCAAGGGCCCGGACGAGGTCCGCGATGTCCAGAACATTGCCGACATCTTGGTCGATCCGGAAGGTGCGCTGGAGCGGCGTAATCACTGGGAAAAGACCAGCCATTCCCTGCTGGTCGGCGCCATCCTGCATGTGCTCTACGCCGAGGAGGAAAAGACGCTCGCCCGCGTCGCCACCTTCCTGTCGGACCCGCAACGTTCCTTTGCCGCGACATTGCAACGGATGATGACGACGAACCACCTCGGCGCGGCGAACAAACCTCATGTCCATCCCGTTGTGGCCTCGGCGGCGCGCGAGGTGCTGAACAAGTCCGAGAACGAGCGTTCGGGCGTGCTTTCGACCGCCATGTCGTTTCTGGGGCTCTATCGCGATCCGACCGTGGCCGCGGCAACATCTGCTTGCGACTGGCGCATTGCCGATCTCATGGATGCCGAGCGCCCGATGTCGCTTTATTTGGTCGTACCGCCATCGGACATCTCGCGCACCAAGCCATTGGTGCGGCTGGTGCTCAATCAGATCGGCCGGCGGCTGACCGAGCGGCTGGAGGGAGATCCGAAGAAAAGCAAGAAGCACCAACTTCTCATGATGCTCGACGAATTCCCGGCGCTCGGCCGCCTCGACTTCTTCGAGACCGCGCTTGCCTTCATGGCGGGATACGGCATTCGTGCCTATCTGATCGCACAATCCTTGAACCAGATCTCCAAGGCGTATGGCGAGAACAACGCCATTCTCGACAATTGCCATGTCCGAATTGCCTTTTCCTCTAATGATGAACGGACGGCCAAACGCATCTCGGATGYGCTCGGCACGGCGACGGAACTCAGATCCATGCGCAACTATGCCGGCCATCGGCTGGCGCCTTGGCTGTCGCACGTGATGGTCAGTCGACAGGAGACCGCGCGACCGCTGCTGACGCCTGGCGAGGTGATGCAATTGCCGCCCTCGGACGAACTGGTCTTGGTGTCGGGACTGCCACCGATCCGAGCGAAGAAGCTACGCTACTACGAGGATCAGAATTTCACCGAGCGGGTACTGCCTGCGCCGGGGTTGCGTGACGGTCCTTACGCCGACTGCCCTGCGCCACGCCCGGAGGACTGGAGTGGACAGGTGCGCAGCGTCGATTGTCGTCTGGCCACTGACGAAGAAAGCGCCAGTGGGGTCGCTGAAGACGAGGGTGGCGTCCAGCAGCAGCGCCATCCCGGTTTGCCTGAAGAACACTATGCCGTCTCTCAGGAGCCGGATCAGGACGATCTGTTCAAGGCCACCGACGATGATAGCGAAGCGCTCGCCGACCAGCGCGTGATGGACCGGATTTCCACGGCGGCGCGTGCCTACGGCATCAACGAGGGCAGGGGCGACGACAAGGATATCGTGCCCGRCTTCTGAAGGC
Organism: Mesorhizobium sp. ORS 3428; assembly: GCF_001854785.1. Lineage (GTDB taxonomy): Bacteria > Pseudomonadota > Alphaproteobacteria > Rhizobiales > Rhizobiaceae > Mesorhizobium. The sequence continues at coordinate 19,082 of NZ_MDFL01000129.1, read as the reverse complement.
TCCCCAAAATCCAGAGCGTATCTCGGCGTAGATAACGACCGTAGGCGATTTCGGGCAGCTGCCTCATGCTTGTTGTCGTCGCCGGCGCAATGCCGGCCTGTCGAGAACAAGCCGTATGAAGCCCCACCGCATTCGTCACCAGTTTCTGCTCGACCCCGAGCTCAGCGAGAAGCTGGACGATCTCAGCCGCGATCCATCGACCACCAAATCCGCGGTGGTGGCGAAGGCGGTGGAAGCCTTCATCGAGCGGCGTGGCGAGAACGAGCTCGACCGTCGCTACGGTGTAAGGCTCGATCGTCTTTCCCGCGACGTCGCTCGGATCAGGCACGATGCCGAGATGATCCTGGAGAGCTTGGCGCTCTTTATCCGCTTTTCGATCACGCTTCAYGCCCACACGCCGGTTCCGGACAAGGCAACGCAGGCGATCGCGCACGAGCGTTTCGACAAATTCGTCGAGCAGGTCGGCCGTCAGATCGCGTCCGGCAAACGCTCGCTTGGCAAGGAGAGTGGCGTCGGAGGGGAAGGATGAGCTCTCATCCCGAAGCCGACCACCGCCGGCGCGCGATGCTGCGCACCGCGATGGGACCGGCGATCACCGRAGCTCTCGCCGATCCATTGGTCATCGAGGTGATGGTCAATCCCGACGGCGCGTTGCGGCTCGACCGCCTCGGAGAAGGTCGGATCGATACAGGCGTCCTCATGCACCCCTCCGAGGCGGAGCGCATCATCCGCCTGGTCGCCTCCCATGTGCGAGCCGAGGCGCATGCCGACAATCCGATCGTCAGTGYCGAACTGCCATCGGGGGAGCGCTTCGAGGGTTTGCTGCCGCCTGTCGTGCTGGCGCCGTGCTTTGCGATCCGCAAGCCCGCGGCAAAGCTCTACACGCTGGCCAACTATGTCGCTGACCGCATCATGCTTCCGCTGCAGGCCGATGCGCTGAAGAAGGCGGTGCGCGAGCGGCGCAACATCCTGGTCGCAGGCGGGACGTCATCGGGCAAGACCACGCTTGCCAATGCGCTGCTGGCCGAAGTCGCCGAATGCGACGAGCGGGTGATCCTGATCGAAGACACGCGCGAACTGCAATGCGCGGCAAAGGACTGCGTAGCCTTGAGGACGAGGCGGGGCTCGGTGTCGCTTGCCGATCTCGTGCGCTCCACGCTGCGGCTCCGGCCCGACCGGATCATCGTCGGCGAGGTGAGAGGCGCCGAAGCCCTCGACATGCTCAAGGCATGGAACACCGGGYATCCTGGCGGCATCGCCACCGTTCACGCCAATTCGGCACGCTCTGCCCTCTATCGCATCGAGCAGCTCGCCCAGGAAGCTGTCGCCACCGTTCCCCGCCGTCTCATCGCCGAGGCGATAGACCTGGTCGTCTTCATCGCGGGGCGGGCAGCTTCGCGCCGCATCGACGCGATCGCCGAGGTCACCGGTCTCGACGGCACCGGCGATTACACCGTTGCCCCACTCATGCCTCCGCAACTCCAGCAATTTTGAAAGGTCGTCTCATGCGCAAGAAGCTTCGCTTTCTTTCGTCCACCGCGCTCGCGTTTCTTATCACGGCCCAGGCTTACGCCGCGGGTTCCGGCATGCCTTGGGAACAGCCGCTGCAGCAGATCCTGGAGTCAGTTCAGGGACCGGTCGCCAAGATCGTCGCGGTGATCATCATCATCACCACCGGCCTGACACTTGCCTTTGGCGACACGGCAGGCGGTTTCCGCCGGCTGATCCAGATCGTCTTTGGCCTCTCGATCGCCTTTGCCGCATCGAGCTTCTTCCTCTCCTTCTTCTCCTTCGGTGGCGGGGCGCTCATCTGATGGCCACCGGAGAACAGCATATCGAAGGCTTCGAGGTGCCGGTTCATCGGGCGCTGACGGAGCCAATTCTGCTCGGCGGTGCGCCGCGCGCGGTGGTGATCCTCAACGGCACGATCGCCGCGGCAATAGGCCTTGGCTTGCAGCAGTGGATTGCCGGATTGGTGCTCTGGCTTGTTGGCCACACGCTCGCGGTTTTTGCCGCAAGACGTGATCCGGATTTCGCCAGCGTGCTTGTCCGCCACCTTCGGCTGAGAGGGTGGCTGGCATGCTGAACCTTTCAGAATATCGCAGCAAAGCCGACCGGCTTCCCGACCATCTGCCATGGGCCGCACTCGTCGCATCGGGCATCGTGCTCAACAAGGACGGCAGCTTTCAGCGAACGATGCGGTTCCGCGGGCCCGACCTCGAGAGCGCGACGGAAGCCGAACTCGTCGGCATTTGCGCCCGGGCGAACAATGCGCTGAGACGCCTTGGCTCCGGCTGGGCTTTGTTCTTCGAGRCTGAACGGGCCGAAGCGCTGGGCTATCCAGCCTCGCGTTTTCCCGACGMGGCCTCATGGCTTGTCGACGAAGAACGCCGTGCAGGCTTCGAGGGCAAGGTCGCACATTTTGAAAGCCRCTATCATCTGACATTGCTGTTCATGCCGCCAGTGGACAGCCAGGCTCGTGCGGAAAGCGCGCTCGTCGACTCTGATCATCGAGAAGGCCAAAGAGACTGGCGCCAGGAGCTGGCCCGATTCCGTGATGAGACCGACCGCGTCCTGGATCTCCTGGCCGGCTTCATGCCGGAAGTGCGTTGGCTAGACGATGGCGAAACGCTGGCCTATCTGCACGGGACAATCTCGACCCGTCGCCATCCACTCGCCGTGCCGGAGAYGCCGATCTATCTCGACGGCATTCTGGTCGATGCGCCGCTCACGGGCGGGCTGGAGCCGATGCTGGCCGACCAGCATCTGCGAACCCTCACCATCCTCGGATTCCCGAACCTCACCCGTCCCGGAATTCTCGACGCGCTCAACTATCAGGATTTCGCCTATCGCTGGATGACGCGCTTCATTCCGCTCGACAAATCGGAAGCGACCAAGACGCTGACACGACTGCGGCGGCAGTGGTTTGCCAAGCGCAAGTCGATCGTCGCTATCCTGCGCGAGGTTGTGACCAATGAGCCGGTGCCGCTGGTCGACAGCGATGCCGACAACAAGGCGCTCGATGCCGACGAAGCCCTTCAGGCGTTGGGTGGCGATCACGTCGGCTTCGGCTATCTCACCACGACGGTGACGGTATGGGACGAGGACCGCCAAGCCGCCGCCGAAAAATTTCGCGCGGCCGAGCGCATCGTCAATGGGCTCGGCTTCACCTCGATCCGCGAAAGCGTCAATGCGGTCGAGGCCTGGCTCGGCTCGTTGCCCGGCCACGTCTACGCCAATGTTCGCCAGCCGCTCGTTCACACGCTGAACCTTGCCCACCTCATGCCGCTATCGTCGGTGTGGGCTGGCCCGGCAGCAAACGAGCATCTCGCCAAGGTTACCCAGACGGAGGCACCACCGCTTCTCTTCGCCGAGGCCAGCGGGTCAACTCCGTTCCGGCTTTCCACCCATGTCGACGATGTCGGCCACATGCTGATCGTCGGTCCGACAGGCGCCGGCAAGTCGGTGCTGCTCGCACTGATCGCTCTGCAGTTCCGACGCTATGGCGGCGCCCAGGTCTATGTCTTCGACAAAGGCAATTCCGCTCGTGCCGCAACGCTCGCCATGGGTGGAGAACACCACGCCTTAGCGGCTGACGGATCGCTCGCCTTCCAGCCGCTGCGCAACATCGACGATCCGGCCACGCGCAGCTGGGCGGCGGAATGGATAGCCAGCCTCATCGCTCATGAGAATGTCACCGTCACGCCGGAGGTGAAGGAAGCAATCTGGTCTGCACTTAGCAGCCTTGCCACCGCGCCGGCGCAGGAGCGCACGCTCACGGGTCTTTCGGTCCTGCTTCAGTCCAATGCGCTAAAGTCCGCCTTGATGCCCTACACGCTCGACGGCCCCTTCGRCCGGCTGCTCGACGCTGATGACGATCGACTGGCCCTGTCTGATGTGCACTGTTTCGAGACCGAGGAGCTGATGCACAGCCGAGGCGCCGTGCTGCCGTTGCTCACCTATCTCTTCCATCGTCTTGAAGAGCGCTTCGACRGACGGCCAACGCTGCTCATACTCGATGAGGCGTGGGTCTATCTCGACAATCCGCTCTTCGCCGCACGCATTCGCGAATGGCTGAAGGTGCTGCGCAAGAAGAATGTGTCGGTCATCTTCGCCACGCAGTCGCTTGCCGACATCGCGAGCTCGGCGATCGCGCCGGCAATTATCGAGAGCTGCCCGCAGCGCATTTTTCTCCCCAATGATCGTGCCGTGGAACCTCAGGCACGAGCCGCTTACGAGCAGTTCGGTCTCAACGAACGCCAGATCGAGCTGGTCGCCCGCGCCACGCCAAAGCGGCAGTATTATCTGCAGTCGCGGCGCGGCAACCGTCTCTTCGAGCTCGGCCTTGGCCCGATCGCGCTTGCGCTTTGCGGCGCCTCAGATCCGGCCACGCAGGCTCTCATCGACAGCGTCCTGTCCGAAGTCGGGCGGGAGAGTTTTGCCTCCCGATTTCTCAGTGCTCGCGGCCTCGACTGGGCTGCCGAGCTTCTCCAGCAATTCCGCCAACCAGACAAGGAGCAATCGTCATGATGCGGCGCCGCTTTCTCTCCGGCCTGATCACCCTTTCGCTGATCGCCAAACCGCTGGCCGACTATGTGCAGCCAGCCTATGCCCTGATCGTCTTCGATCCCTCGAACTATACGCAGAATGTGCTATCGGCGGCACGCGCATTGGAGCAGATCAACAATCAGATCCAGTCGCTGCAGAACCAGGCGACCATGCTGCAGAACATGGCGCGCAATCTTCAGAGCCTGGATTTCTCTTCCGTCGGCCAGCTTACCGGTTCGCTGCAACGGATCGACGGTTTGATGGACCAGGCGAGCGGCCTGAGCTTTGACCTGGGTAAGCTTCAGGACCAGTGGCGACARCAATATCCGGAAAGCTACGATGCCACGATCAAAGCGAGCGATGTGGCCACCGCTGCACGCGAGCGTTGGCAGAGCGCCATGCAGGCGTTCCGCCAGACCATGTCTGTCCAGTCGCAGATCGTGGAAAATGTCCGGGGCGATGGGGACTTRCTTGCCGATCTCGTCAACCGCAGCCAAGGGGCTGCCGGTGCGCTTGAGGCAAGCCAGGCCACCAATCAGCTGATCGCGCTTTCGACCAAGCAGCAGATGCAGATCCAGACGCTGCTCGCGACTCAGTTTYGGGCTGAGGCTGAGGATGCCRCCCGGAAGGCCCAGTCCGAAGAAGCCGCTCGCGAAACGACGAAGCGCTTCCTGGGCACCGGCACAGCCTATCCCGGCAACTGATCAACAGTTCATCAGACGAGGAAGGCGGCGGCATGAACGACCTTAGCGTCATCGATCGCTTCATGGAGACTTTTATCCGCTATATCGATAGCGGGTTCGGTCTGCTTTCGGGCGACGTCGCCTTCCTCACCACGATCTTAATTGGCATCGACATCACGCTTGCGGGCCTCGCCTGGGCTCTCGGCGGCGAACCCAACATTCTCGGCCGCCTCATCCGCAAGGTGCTCTATGTCGGCGTCTTCGCCTTCATCCTGAACAATTTCAAGAACCTCGCCGACATCATCTACCGCTCCTTTGCCGGCCTCGGTATCCACGCATCCTCCGGCAATCTCTCCGCCGACAATCTGCTGCACCCGGGCCKCATCGCCGCCACCGGTTTCCAAGGCGCCTGGCCGCTTCTCGATCAGGCAAGCCAGCTTCTTGGCTTCCCGGAAATCTTCGGCAACGCGCTGACCATCTTCGTTCTGCTCGTGGCCTGGTTTCTGGTCATCATCGCCTTCTTCATTCTCTCGATCCAGCTCTTCATCACCATCCTGGAGTTCAAGCTCACCACGCTGGCCGGATTCGTTCTGGTGCCCTTCGCGCTGTGGAACCGGTCGGCGTTTCTGGCCGAGCGCGTGCTCGGCAATGTGATCTCGTCGGGCATCAAGGTGATGGTGCTCGCCGTCATTGTCGGCATCGGCTCCACGCTCTTTGGCGAGTTTGCTTCGGCGCTTCAGGGCAAGGAGCCGGACCTGGCGGCGGCCATGTCACAGGTGCTAGGCGCGCTGGCGCTTCTCGGGCTCGGCATTTTTGGCCCTGGGATCGCCTCGGGTCTTGTCTCGGGCGCGCCACAACTTGGTGCCGGCGCCGCGCTGGGGACCACGGCGGCCGCTGCCGGATCAGCGCTTGGTGCCGGAGGAGCTGCCTTTGCCGGTGCGCGCATGGCAACCGGCGGCGGGCTTGCTGCCGTCAGAGCCGGCACGACGATGGGTTCGGCAGCTTCCTCGGCGTGGCAGTTGGGACGTGCAACCTCGGCCGACTCCGGCCTGTCCGGTGTGGCTGCTGGAATGCAGGGCGTGGYGGGTGCCGCCGGCGGCGCCGTGATGCGAGCAGCAGGATCTGCTGCGGGAAGCTTCAGGCCTAGCGCCAGCGCCGGACGCGAAGCTGCATGGACCGCGACCGGCGGTGCGCCGACCGCGTCAATGCCCGGAGGTCAGGCCGGTTCTGCCCCTAATACCGCGCCCAATTGGGCGAGACGCATGCGTTCCGAGCAGACCTCTCGTGCTCATCGCCACGCCGCCATGCAGGCTGTCCGCGACGGTGACAGGCCGGGCGGCAGCGCCAATCCCTCTCTCAACGACAAGGACGACTAAATGTTCTTCAAGCGACCCGTTCAACGTTACGGCAAGACGCCCGAGCCGGTCACGCCGTATCAGAAGGCTGGCCAGCTCTGGGATGAGCGCATTGGCTCATCGCGGGTGCAGGCCCGCAATTGGCGGCTCATGGCCCTTGGCTGCCTGGCTTTGACAACTGGGCTCTCCGGCGGCCTTGTTTGGCAGTCGATGCAAAGCCGCGTTGTGCCTTACGTCGTCGAGGTTGACCGTTTTGGCGAGGCGCGTGCCGTTGCACCGGCGATCCAGGACTACCAACCTTCCGATGCCCAGATCGCCTGGCATCTCGGCCGTTTCATCCAAAATGTCCGATCCGTCTCCACTGACCCAGTGCTGGTGCGGCAGAACTGGTTGGCAGCCTACGACTTTGCCACCGACCGTGCAGCGCTTTTCCTCAACGAGTATGCCAAGGTGAACGACCCATTCGGGCAGATCGGCACGCGCAGCGTGTCGGTGCAGGTAACCAGCGTGGTCAGGGCTTCCGACAGCTCGTTCCAGGTCAAATGGACCGAGCAGATCTTTGAGCGCGGCARCCTGGCCAGCACGACGCGCTGGACGGCGATCCTAACCATCGTGATCCGCCCGCCAAGCAATACCGAGCAGCTGCGTAGCAATCCGCTCGGCGTCTTCATCAACGCCATCGATTGGTCGCGTGAACTCGACAGCGCAGCACCTGCATCCGTTTCCCCGAAGGAGCCCGCCAATGACAAATAGAGCCCCATCGCTCCGCGCCGCGCTGATCCTGTCAGCGTCGGCAGCCGTCCTCTCGGCTTGCGCATCGAAGGTGCCACCACCTGAGATTTCCTATGACACGGCCGACTTCAAAGCAGCGGCAATCGAGAAGCCGCCGGAGAAGCCGGTCAAGATCGTCGAGGTGCCAAAGCCGCTCCCTTTGCCGGGTCAGCTGCTGCCTGATCCAGGCAAGGTCGGCGAAGACAAGCGCTCCCCTGAACAACGTGTCGCGGACGCCAACAAGGCGGCGACACAGCAGCCCACCAAATACGGCTATGTCAATGCGGTTCAGGTCTATCCCTTTGCCGATGGCGCGCTCTATCAGCTCTACGCAGCACCCGAGCGCGTCACCGATATCGCTCTGCAACCGGGTGAGAAGCTGACGTCAGTGTCCGCGGGCGATACGGTCCGTTGGGTCATTGGCGATACAGTGAGCGGCACTGGAGACAATCAGCGCACTCATGTGCTGGTAAAGCCTTTCGCGCCGGGGCTTAGCACCAACCTGGTGATCACCACGGAACGGCGGACGTATCACCTGCAGCTTCAAAGCACTGACAAGACCGCAATGGCGGCAATCTCCTGGACCTATAGCGAGGACCAGATCGTCGCGCTGCGCCAGCGTAACGCTCAGGCCGAAGCGRCCACGCCCGTGGCGTCGAATGTGGCGCTCGAGAACATCCGCTTCCGCTATGCGATTAGTGGCGACACGCCGCCCTGGAGACCGACGCGTGCCTTCGACGACGGCAGCAAGGTGTATATCGAATTCCCTCGCCGCATCGATCAGGGCGAGGCGCCGCCGCTCTTCATCGTCGGAGCCGACGGCAGCAACCAGCTCGTCAACTACCGCATGCGCGGCAACTATTACATCGTCGATCGGCTCTTTGCCGCCGCCGAACTGCGGCTCGGCTCCAAGCAGCAGCAGGTGGTGCGCATCACCCGGACTGACGGGCGGCAGCCGGCGCGGCGGATCTCGCCTTTTTCCCGTTTCGGCAGGTGAGGGGAGGGCCCATGACTGACACGTCCCATTCCACCGCCCCGCCGAAGCTCGATCCAGAGYAGCTGCAATTGCGCGCTTCGCCTCGTCGCGCTGTGCGTTTCAGGCGCGGCGTGATCGTCGCGATCGCGGCGCTCGGATCCGGCGCAATATTCGGCGTCACCATGGTCGCGCTTAGGGGCCCAGTTCTGCGCATCCAAGACTTGACGGAAGATCGCTACAACACCGAGCGCAAGCCGACAGCTGAAGGACTCGATAGCCTGCCTAAAGACTATTCCGCGATCAAGCCAAAGGCGCCCGTGCTTGGACCGCCACTACCCGGAGATCTCGGTCGGCCTATTCTTGAGCGGCAACGCCAGCTCGGCATCGCGCCAGGGCAGGAGACGTCCGCCGAGGAGCAGCGCCTCGCCCAGCAAGCTATCGAGGCACGCGAGTCGCAAGTCATGTTCCGGATCGACAATCGACCGAAGCAGACKGATGCCGCGAGCAACGGGCTGGGTGCCCAGCAACCATTTGAGGYACTTCCGGAACCCGGTTCCTCCCGCACGTCAGCTTCCATTGCGCCTGCCGAGGGCGACCAGAACAACCAGCAACGCAAGCTGGATTTTATTAGCCAGCGGGATACAAGCGGGATCTACAATCCGCATGCACTGCAGACGCCAGCTTCGCCCTATCAGCTGATGGCYGGGAGCGTGATCGCGGCAAGCCTCATCACCGGCATCAATTCCGACTTGCCCGGGCTGGTCGTCGCGCAGGTCACCGAGAACGTGTACGACACAGTCAGGGGCAGCACCCTGCTCGTTCCTCAAGGTTCACGCCTGATCGGCACCTATGACAGCGTCGTCGCTTTTGGCCAGAAGCGTGCTTTGCTGGTCTGGCAGCGAATAATCCTGCCCGACGGCTCATCGATCGAAATCGAAAATCTGCCGGCAACAGACACTGCCGGCTATGYAGGGCTGGAGGACAAGGTGGATTTCCACACCTGGCAGCTGATCAAGGGCGTTGCCCTGGCCACCTTGCTAGGTGTCGGCACCGAGTTGAGCTTTGGGGAAAACGAAAGCGATCTGGTCAAGGCGATCCGGCAATCCACTCAGCAGAACGTCAATCAGGCCGGTCAGCGCATCACCGAAAAGAACCTGAATATTCAGCCCACCATCACCGTCCGCCCAGGTTGGCCGCTGCGCGTCATCGTGCACAAGGATATTGTGCTTCGGCCGTACACGGGTTGAAAAGGAAGGCTCATGACAAACCTGAAATTGGGGAAGCTTCCAGACCGGACGCCTTCGAAGATCACAATCACTGTGAGCGCCGAACTGAGCCAAGCACTCAATGATTATGCCGTGCTTTACCGTCAAGCCTACGGCGAGTCTGAAACGGTGGCCGAGCTCATCCCGTACATGTTGCATGGATTTCTGGAAGGCGATCGAGCGTTTGCCAAGGCCAGAAAGGAGGGTGTACCTGCAGCCGGCGCGTCTGAGAAACCGCGCCGGCAATCAGCGTCGACAACAGACAACGCGTAGTGCGGGATGTTCCGAGGAGGCCGGTCTCTTGAAACTAGCCGCGCCGCCTCGGACGCTGCGACCTCACCGCCGGGTCTTAGGGATTATGTTTTCGCCTTACCCCTCGGCGTAGATTTCTTGGCCGGAGTAGCCTTCCTTCCCAAACCCAGTGATTTGGCCAGCGCCGATCGGGTGGCCGAATAGTTCGGAGCGACCATGGGATAATCCTTCGCCAATCCCCACTTCGCTCGGTATTCATCAGGCGTCATGCCGTGCCTGGTCGCAAGGTGGCGCTTCAGTGACTTGTATTTCTGACCGTCTTCGAGGCTGATGATGTAGTCCGGGAACACGGACCTCTTGGGATTGACCGCCGGCTTCTGAACGGGTGCTTCTACCGGAGCTGTCTGGCCAATATGGGACAATGCCGAATTCACGCTGGCGATCAAATCGGGCAGTCCAGACACTGGAACGGCGTTCTTCTGGACATAAGCGGAAACGATATCCGCAGTAAGCTCGATGAAATTGTTGGCGTCTTCGGACATCGTCACGCTCCCAATTGAAAATCAATACGCTCATATCGCCCAATTCCCGGATGCGCAACCAAGCGCCAAGCCGGCGAATGGCTACTGGGTCCGAGCGGCAGCCGCTCAAATTCTGTGGCTAGCGACCGCGGTCATCGTCGCGTGGGTGCAGTGGTTGGTCAGAACGTTGGCGATCAGCTCGCCAAGTTCGGGCGCCGCACTCATATAGCGATCTCCGGCACACCAGCGTCGGTGAGGAGCTGGTAGAGCTCGGCGACGTTGTTTCGCTGTCCACGCTCCTGACAGAAGGCGAAGATGGCGCGCTGTTTGGCCCGCGAGAGGGCCACGAAGAAGGCCGCCACGCCCTCAGGATCGCCCGGGGCATGCGACCACCATGCTTTGTCGTCGAGGCCGACGAAAACGATGGTGTCATATTCCAGCCCCTTGCTCTTGTGGACCGTCATCATCGGGATTTGATTGACGCCTTCGAATGCATCGAGGCAGGCAGTCCAGTCAGCGGCACCGTCGGCTGATGCGAAGAAATGAATGCAGAAGGCCTTGAGGATGATCGCAAGGAGATCGCCTACGCCATATTCGGGGTAGGTTCGTGCGATGGCTGCGAGATCGAGATATTCAAAAACCCGCTTGACGAAATCAGCGGCGCTGTTTCGGGAAGGCGCAGTCGCTGCCATGTCGGCTCGAAGCGAGGCAAGGAAGGCGGTCAGGTCCGCCTCGACCTTCGCTGCGCCGCCATCGTCGTCTGGGATCGTGGCGCGGAGCGCCAGGAGCGAAGACGAGGCCAATTGCCAGGCTGCCGGCGCGCGGCGGGTCGCGCCAAGCCGAAACATCGCGATCGCCAGGCGGCACAGGTCATCGGAAAGGAGATCCTGAAGCGACGTTTTTCCGAGAGCATGGCTCTCGTTCCGAATGCGTAGGCCGTGAGCCGCGAACGCTCCCGCGAGCTCACGCTCGTAATCGTCGGATTTTTGCTTGACGAGAAGCGCGTAATCGCGCGGCGAGCGCTCGCGGGCCGCCATATCATTGGCGAGCCATTGGGCGAGATGGGCGGCTTCTGCTGCTTTGGTCTGGCTGCGCCAGACCTGCGCCACGTCGCCATCGACTTCGCGCACTGCCTGAGCGAGCGTGGGCGCCGCACCCGGATCGAGCGCACGAGCAACGACATGCTGGATTGCGACCAGATCGGGCGACGAACGGAAGTTGAAGAGGAGAGGAAAACGCTCCGCGCCGAAATCGACCTGCAATCGTTGGAACGCATCTCCGCGAGCCCCTGCAAACACCATGATCCGTTGCTTGTCGTCGCCAACGCCAGTGACGATGGTCTGCCCGCCCGAGAAGGCTGAGAGGAGGAAGTCGTACTGCGAATAAGTCGTGTCCTGGAATTCGTCGACGAACACGAAGGGATAGGTGGCGACAAGCGCGCGGCGGATATGCGGATTGGCACGGAGCAGCAGCTCGGCCAATCGGTTGATTCCGACAAAGGTRAGGGCGGAAGGGTGGCCCGGCGGCAATTGCCTCGCCCACCAGCGGGCGATCGTGAACTGGGCGGCATTTTGCGGTTGCTGAGGCACGATAGGCAGGCGATAGCTGCCGAACACGCGCGGTTCGAAAACCGTCGCGCTGAAGCCCGCGATATCGGCCTGCCATTGCAGTGGCGCGCTGAGGCGAGAAAGCGTCAGGAATTCGTCCACCTGCCAAGTTTTCGGCAAGGCAATGTCGTATGGCCGAGTGGGGCGCCAATCGGTCGGAATGGCATTGAGAAACCGATCGACCAGACTCTTGGTAAAGGAGTCGAAGGTGAGCGACACAAAGCGCTCGGCGAGATCCGGAGGGCAGCGCTGCCAGACGCGCTTGGCAAGATTGCTGGCTGCGTCGGTCTTGAAGGAAATCGCCAACACGCGATGTGGGGAGGGACAAATGCCCGTCTCGAGCAGGTAGACGGCACGCTGCGCCAGAAACTCGGTCTTGCCGGCGCCGGGGCCGGCGACCACACATGCCGATCCCTCGTGCCGGAGTGCATTCCAGGCAGCTGGCTCGAGATCGTCGATGCCACGCGGGCGCCAGTCGTCTGGCGGAACGAGACGCATGATCAGGCACCCGCTGCAGGTGCAGGCGCGAGGCGGGCAACGATCGACGATAGGAGCGCTCGGAGTTCCGGCGGTGCGCCAGCGGCGAGCACAGCCGGATTCTCGTTGCTCAGAACGCGCACATGCGTGCTGGGTTTGCCGCGTCCGAGAAACAAGTAGCGATACCAGCGAAGCAAAGCGTCATGCGGCTGCCCATAGAGATTGGGCAGGCCATCCTCGCCGAGGACCGCTGTGCGCGGGTCGCCCAACGGCGAGGGGCCCTGACGACCCGGCTCGACGACCTGATAGGCGGCAGGGAAAGCCTGGAGCATGGAATAATCGAGATCGAGCGGTGTGCAGAAATAGACGTGGAAATGGTTCAGCCAACCGATCCACTGGTTAAGGCCGGCTATGTTGTCCGGCGCTAGCGCGTCGAAGCCCGCGAGACTGGCAACGGGCCCCGCGGCGTTGAGATTGGGATTGAACAGCTGCGCGGGCTGAACACCAATGGCGAGCAGCTGCGCGCAAGTCGTCTTGATGCGGCCCCATCCGCCGCCGGCGCGGCCCCAGTCGAGATCGAGCAGTGTCGCATATGGGATGTTGAGGTCCGTCAGCAGGCGCCAAAGGTGGTTCACGTGCCGGCCGCCCAGCGGAACGACCGCGACGAAGGAGCGGTCGACGTCGAGGCCCATCGTTTCGGCAAGCCGCGGCAGAACGACCTCTTCGGAGGCACCTTCGCCRAGCACGACAAAGCGCGCAAAATAAAGCTCGGGATAGGTTCGCACGGCCTCGCGGACGAACTTCGAGGCTTCTTCATCACCGGCCGGCAGGTTGATCGGGCGGATGCGGCAAGTGCGATCATGAGGATCGAGCCGGAAGTGCCTGACCTCGGGTGGATCGACCCTGCTGAGGATGCTCGGGGAGTGACTGGAGACCACGGCCTGCGCGCGTTGCCCGCTCGTAAGGTCTTTGATCTGCTTGATGATGCGGGAGAGATAGAAGGGGGCGAGATTGTTCTCCGGCTCTTCGACGGCGATAAGCGTCAGTGCCGGAAGCGGCACGCCGCCGGCCTGGAAGCCCGCGGCCGCAGGATTAGCTGCGATCCCGCCTTCCACGTCGAGCGTCGCAGCCGTCATGGCTAGATGAAAGAGCGAACGCTGCCCATCACTCAGGTCATCGAGGGCGCGCTCGCGGCCGGCCTCGTCGGGACGGAAGACGACTTCCACCTTCCGGATGAATTCCTGGAACCGCAGGTCGATCGGTCGGAAGAGCGGTGTCGTGTCGGTGCCGGCTGTGTGAACCTCCTGCCACCGACGCGTTACGGCCGCGGCAATCACGTCGACCGCAGGCTCACCAGCGAAAGCGCCGTTCAGGGTCGTGCCGGCATCAGTGAACATGTCCCGGACCCCTTGCGACCAGTTGATCGCGCGCCACAGCCTGCCACGGAGGAAGGTGGTGACTTGGGAGGCGCCGTCGCGTGTTGCGGGGACATAGATCATCTGGATGCGGGCGCGGTCGGTCGCCTTGAGYTCGGTGCAATCCGCATCCGTGAACGCACCGAATGTCCGAATTGCCCAGTATTTCTGTTCGATCGTCCCGTCGAGCGATCCGTCGTCGGTCCATGTCGCCTCAAGGCGCAGGCGACATTTCAGCTTGCCGGCCTCGTCCGCGGCCATCTGATGGAAGAACTCTGGAATGGCTGCACCGCCAGCGCCGTCCGCGCCGAGTTCGGGGAAGGAAACGATGGCCTCCAGCACGAAGCTTCGTTGCTGCGGTGCGACTACCTCGGCAGAGGGGATATGAAAATCCTGGCGTCGAAGCCGTCTTTGATCGCCGGTCACGCCGAAAAGGCGCTGCAGTGCCTGCATTACGGCGGTCTTTCCGGCGCCGTTCACGCCAACGAATGCCGTTAGCCCCGGCGTCAGATCGATGGTGAGCGGGGCAGGTCCGAAGCACCGGAAATTTGAGAGCGCGAGGCGTTCAATGAACATGGGGCGTCGTAGACCTCGTTGAAGACTGTGCGGGCTGGGCGTGGCGAGCGGTCATTCCTATTCCTCTTCACCCAGGTCCTCGAAATGGTGCGCCAGATAGGCGTGGCGGAATTTCTCGGCGATCAAGGCAAGCTCGTCTGCCAAGGCAGACACGCGGGCGATTGGATATTCGTGTGCCTTCGCAGCCAGTAGGAGGCCGTAGGAGCCGTCGAACGGGTTCTGTTCGAAATGGCCGTGGGCGAGGCGATACCGGTCGGCATTCAAGGACCGCAGGCGGGCCATGGGCAGTGCCGCGATATCTCCCACGCGCGAAGTGGTCGATAGAGCTTCAAGTGTGTCGAGGCGCGCCGCGAAGGGCCCAGTCGTGGGCGTGGCGCGCAGATGTACGGCGTTTCTCTCGCCAAGCTCCCAGGCGATGATCTGGCTCAGATAATAGTCGACCTCGTTGAAGGCGAGGATGAAGCGGCCGAGAGCAGCTTCGTAGTCGGTCCGGATGGCAGGGTCGGCCCAGGGTTCCTCGTCTTCGATTTCGTTCATCGTAACGGCATTCGTGTTCGGAGACCGGCCTCTCGAGCGGCGGTCTAGTTGAAGCGTAGCCCGAACAGTCCGCCGGTGTCGGTCGCATCCGTGAGCTTGGTGTCCATGACGTAGTCCTGGACGGCGAAGCCGCGCTGGAATCCTTCCTTGGGGAGGGCGTCGGAATTCATGGTGACGATATACTGGAAGCCCGCCGCTTCGGCACGCTCGGCGCCTAGTTGAAGGGCTTTGGCAACCTGGCGTTCATCGACGCCATCGAAGAGATGGCTGTCGTGAACGAGGAAACCCGGGCCGCGTCCCTGGCGCAAACTGATCTCGGTCAACATCAGGTCGAAGCAGAAGATCTGCATGTTCGTGATGCCCTTGCTTCGCTGACCATCGATGTGGACATCGAACTGCGGGCCGCTGCTGGTTTCGGAGATAGTCAGGCTGCCYGCCTTCTCATAGAGAGACTCGGACAGTGCCTCGAAGGCGAGGATCGCCTCGCGGATGATATCGCTGCGCTCATGGATGTCATCGCGCAACGCCTTGGTAAGATTGGCCCGTTCGATGTCGAGCTCAGCCTTGGTGCTCTCAATGCGCTCGGCGGTCTCGAGGCGCTGTCTGAGTCCCTCGACCTCGGCTTCTGCGCGGCCAGCTTCTTCGCGCAGGTTTGTGTAATGCTCAAGCGCGCCACCGGACCTGAGAACACCCATGATCTGGCGCCGGCGTCGATCGCGCTCGACCTTGCGCTGGTCGCGATCGGCGATGCGAGCCTCGGCGGACGAAATCTCCGCGTTGAGATGAGCGCGGCGGTTTTCGATGATCGTCCGGTGGAACCGCTCCACCTCGTCGAAGCGGCGACGAACCATGTCCGGAAGGACCACGCCTGCCTCTGCATACAGCTTCGTGACATCGCCGAGATCCGGCGCGGCCTCTTCGTCGAGCGATGCACGCAGCTGCTGGAGTAGCTCGCCGTCCACAATATTTTCGACATTCAGGCCATCGATTTCGCGCGTGATCTTATTGGCCTCGCGTTCGAGCTCCTTGTACTCGGGCACGACCTCGAAATTGGYGAGCTGCTGGCGCAGCCGGGTCGTGCGGGCTTCGGCAATGGTCAGCCTCGTGCGCAGGTCTGCGGCACGGCCGAAAAAGCGGCCGAGATCGCCCCCCTTGGCGGCCTTTCTCAGCTCTTGGGCGACCTTCTCCTGCCCGCGTAGTTCCTGGAATTTACCCGGAATGGTCCAGTCGAGGCCAAGAAGGTAGCAGATCGCGACTTGCTGGTTCCATGGCGGCTGAACGGTCGCATGCTGCATCGGCCGCTGGAAACCGCCATCGAGCTGACGGCGCGCGAAGTAGGAGAAGAGCGACCGGAACGAAGGCTGGAAGCGATCTTCGTCCCCGGCGCTGACAGGTAGACCGAACCACAGGGCGCCGAGATTGGCTTTCCAGTTCTCGTTGGAAAGCTCGTAGAGGCCAGCCTCGCGACTGAATTGCGGCGGGACGGGCCAGCTTTCAACATCGCCATTGACGGTGATCCGGCTCGGCTTCGCGCCGCTGCGGGCTGCGGAGATCGTTTGCTCAGCGATATCGACCGCGACGTCGAAGGTCCACTCGATCAGCTCGGGCGAGCGGAAAATGCTCTCTTTCCGAGCCTCTGCCCCGAACAGGAAATGCACCAGCTCGACAAAGCTCGTCTTGCCGGCGCCGTTGCGCGATTGGCGATCGCTGGCGCCGGCGCTCTTGTCGGCCAACAGGATGTTGAGGCCCGGCTTGAAAGTCAGCGTCTTGAAGGACGCCAGGTCACTGCTGAACCGCCGGATCATGATGYGGCCCTCCGCACGACGCCTCGGTCATAGTCAACGGCGCCAATCGTGTAGAGCAGGTCCAGCGACAGGATGAACCACTGATAGTCTATGGGCGCGTTGGGCGTTTGAAGAGAGCGACGGCCGCGCAACTCATCCCACAGGCGGGACATCGTCATCGGCCGCTTCAGAATCTCGAGCACTTCGGCGCCGACACCGATGAGGGCGCGCTCAGCGCGGACATGCTTCGTTGGGAGGATCATGAAGCCTCCAACATGATCGTCGGATCCTCGAAGATGTCGCAGCTGTCGAAGAAATACGCGAGGACAGCAAGCGCAGCTCCTTGCCGCTTAGGATCGCCGTTCATGCCCGCATAGTCCTGCAGATAGCCGAAAATCGAATCGGCGGGCAGGTCGAGGCTCTTGAGCTCGGCGTATCGCGTGCGGAAGGCTTYGGCGATTCGCTCGCCGAGGTCCGGGCGGGGGCTCTTGCGAAAGAACGTGCCGACGAGAGCGCTTTTTCGGCGCCCCATTTGAAGGAGCAGCGCACTGTCTTCCGAGAGCGCGTTCTTTTTGAGTTTCTCGAGCGACGGTGGCGTCAGAGGCGGATTGGGGTTTGGCTCCTCACGGGCGAGCTTCTCGATGATGGGGACGATGTCGGCCAGAGCCAGATGGTCAAGTACGGTGATCGAAGGGGCATGCCCGAACAAGGCCTGCATGGCCGGAAGAGCCAAGGTGAAGGCAAGTGCATGCAGCTCCGGTTCGGACCACGTCTCGATCTTGATGTCGGGATGCGCGGCGCGAAGCGCGTCGATGTGCTGCACGACCTTTGGCGGCAGACCCTCGCCGTCATTGTGGACGAAGATCCATTCGCTTATCTGGTCGCCCCAATGGGCGCGGGCACCGTGGAAATCCTCATTGATCTTGGCGATCAACTTGGTGTCGGTCATCTRCTTGGGCGCATAACACTGGAAGACCGCGCRCGTGCTGACCCGGCGCCCATCGCATTTGAGATCGCCCTGGGCGCCATAAGGGCGCACCTCTTCGAAATCCGCGCCAAAGGCATGCCCCGCAAGCTGGACGAACCAATCCTGAAACGCGATGCCTTGTTTAGTGTGGAAGGCCAGCCGGAAGTGAAGGACGTAGAAGGCGCGCTGCAAGTCATCCATCATGACGGGACTTGGCCTCGCGTGTCATGCTCCGCCGGCTGCGACCGGACCCGGGCTGTGAAATTGCTTCTCCGAGATGATGAATGCGGAGGGCAGGGYGCTTGGGGAGCCTTACGACCAGTTCGAGTTGCCCCCCAACTGCCTCGACATAGCTCCTGAGCGTCGACAGATACATGTCCGCCTGGTTCTCTATCTTCGAGACCGACGGCTGCTTGATGTTGAGCGCGGAGGCGATGTCGGCCTGCCCCTTACCGGCAATCTGCCGAAGCTCGCGCAGACCCTCTATCTCTTCCCGGCTTGCAGCCAGGTGTGGATCGCTAGCGGAATGCCGCATTACAGTCAGATCCGAAACGGCCTCGAGGCGTCGCCCCATCATGCTTCCCATTGGCTCGACGCCGTGGCTCCTTCACAAGGTCGACGATGCGCTCGCGCCTCCTTAACTCGACCGTTCGTTGGTCTAGGCAAAAACGCCGATCATAACGAATTATATAGCTGTTAGGCTATGTGGTGTCATCGGCATTTTGCGTTGACGAGCAAGATTTCCGCTCTATTCAGCGGCCCGCTAAGGCTGCAGACGGGAGTACCCTCGTTGCAGCAGGTCGCCGATTGACGCCATCTAGTCGGCAGATCACAATGAGCCAGTCAAAGACGATGGCGCRTCTGTCACTCCTGGAGTGGCAACGGGGTGCACGGCCTGCCCGAGCATCGCCTTGGGCAAAGATCTCCTTGCCGTACGGCCCACGCAATCGTTGAGCTCCTGGGAATCGAAATCGGCGAGTTGCATGTCCCCCTTCCCATGGTTGATGCGAAGTTCGGTGCCCTTACTGTGTCGGTCGAGAAACGTTAGGTTCTGCAAGCTTAAGCGGCCGCGCGAAAGAGCAATTTGAGACGGTTGCGTGCCCCCGCAACCATTTCAAATTGCCATGCTAAATCGCGCAGATCAACCGCCCCGGCTTTTTTGCGTCCGCAGGTTCTGATGGTTGCGCCCTCCTGCAACTTGCGAATTCCGCAAGTTCTGATCAAAGCCGGTCCAGGATTTGAACCTATGACCGACGCTTGAGACCGCAGCGATCGAGACTTCGGGTAGGTAAGTCAGCGGTTGCTCGCGGAAGCATACGGAACGATACGGGAAGCGTCCTGGGTTTGG
>NZ_MDFL01000128.1 GCF_001854785.1 Mesorhizobium sp. ORS 3428 | reverse complement strand
GCCGTGGTCACCTCTGCGATGTTGCGCACCTGGCTGGTCAGGTTGATGGCCATCGCATTGACGTTGTCGGTCAGGTCCTTCCAGGTGCCGGCCGCGCCCCTGACCCGCGCCTGACCGCCGAGCTTGCCTTCGGTGCCGACTTCACGCGCCACGCGCGTCACTTCCGAGGTGAAGGAGGCGAGTTGGCCGACCATTGTGTTGACGATCCTGCCGATGCGGAGGAATTCGCCGCGCAGCGGTCTTCCGTCGATCTCCTCCATCATGGTCTGAGACAGATCGCCCTTGGYAACCGCGCCGATGACACGCGCCACCTCCGCGGTGGGCTGCACCATGTCCTCGATCAGATCGTTGACCGAGCGGACGCTCGACTCCCAACTGCCTTTGGCGTTCCTGACATGACCGCGCTCGCCGATGCGGCCGTCCTTGCCGACCACACGGCTTAGCCGGGCGAATTCGCGCGTCACCTGGTCGTTGAGCTCGACGATCTGGTTGAACGTGTCGGCAATCTCGCCGTTCAACCCGTCATAGACGTTCTCGATGCGAACAGAAAAATCGCCGTTTCGGAAAGCCTTGAGTGCGCTGAGTATCTGTCGGGAGTCGAGCTGTTCCCGCAACGACCTGGATACGCCCATTGCCTCTCCCCRCTCCGCCCGACAGCCACATTAAGCCGAGGCCTACAACGCACGGTCGCGCATCCGGTTCCGTGGCGTGGAGGAAAAAAGCAGGGCCGAGGCAGCCGCCCGCCCGCATCTCTTCAACCTGATCGTGCTGTTCGTGGCCGCGGCCTGTCCCAGGATCGTGGAAGAGAGTCGGGAAGAAGCTCCTTCGTGCAGGCTGCAACGCTATCGCCCCTCCGCGAGCCGGACGACGTGGCGACTGAGGGCGGGCTTTGGCTTGCCGCACCGGCCCGCGTCATATTGCTGAGCGGCGTCTCCGCTTGGCTGCTTATGGTCGAAGTGGGCTCCAAACGCCCAGGACGTTGAACCCGCATCCGCGGCGTTCGTGCTTCGGCCCGGCTCTCAGGCCGCTGAGCTGTCCTGCTCCGCGGCATTGGGATCGCCCGGCGCCGTCGCCCAGGCAAGTTCGACCAGCGTCACCGTTCGCCGGCCGACGCCGTCGATCTGGCAGACGATCAGGCCCTGCTCCTCGATATAGTCGAGCAGCCGCCGCGCGCGGCGCAGCGAATGTGAGCCATAGGCGCGGGCGATTGCCGCATCGCTCGGGCAGGGCCAGCCTTCCTTTGCGGCCCTCGCGATCATCATGAACACGCCCTGCATGTCCTCCGGCAGCAGCGAGGCGCGCACCGAAACGTCCCGCCACGCATCGTCCTCGGCCATGTCGGAGCCGACGCCGGCGCGGGCGCGCGTCAGCATGCGGCGGAATTCCGAAAGGTCGGGCACCACCGAAGCGAGCCCCTCGATGCGGCAGCGGACCACGAACTCCTGGTAGAGCACGCCGATGACGCGGAACCCCGCGTCGGGTTCGGCAAGGATGGCGCGCAGGATCCGATCCATCCGCTCGCGTCGCTCGGCCAGATCCTCGGCGCTGGGCTGCGGCTCCGCGGGCTCGGGACGGATTTCCAGCGGCGCCGACTTCGCCGCCATCAGCTGATCGAGTAGGTCCGGCGAAGGCCGGCGCTGCGGGCGGACAGTCTCCGGCGGCGGCGCCGCCAGGATGATCGAACGCGCATCCTCCAGCGTCGCCTCCGGCAGCGGCATCAGCCGCGGCGTGCCGTTGCGCGGGCTCGTCTCGGTCGATCCGATCCGAACGCTCAGCGGGCGGCGTGACAGCGCCGGACCGAGCGCCATGAAATGCCCGCGCTCGAGGTCGCGAAAAGCTTCCGCCTGTCGCCGCTCCATGCCGAGCAGGTCGGCGGCGCGCGCCATGTCGATGTCGAGAAAGGTCCTGCCCATCAGGAAATTGGAGGCCTCGGCGGCGACGTTCTTGGCGAGCTTCGCCAGTCGCTGCGTGGCGATGATGCCGGCAAGCCCGCGCTTGCGGCCGCGGCACATCAGATTGGTCATGGCGCCCAGCGAAAGCTTGCGCGCCTCGTCCGACACCTCGCCGGCGGCGGCGGGCGCAAAGAGCTGCGCCTCGTCCACCACCACCAGCATCGGATACCAATGGTCGCGCGCGACTTCGAACAGCCCGCCGAGGAAGGCGGCGGCGCGCCGCATCTGGTTCTCGGCATCAAGCCCTTCGAGGTTGAGCACAGTCGAGACGCGGTGGATGCGCGCCCGCTCGCCGGCTGCCTGCAGGCCGCGCTCGGTATGGTCCTCGGCATCGATGACCAGATGTCCGTAGCGCTCGCCAAGCGAGACGAAATCGCCTTCCGGGTCGATGATGGTCTGCTGCACCCACGGCGCGCTCTGCTCCAGAAGACGACGCAGCAGATGCGACTTGCCGGAGCCCGAATTGCCCTGCACCAGCAGGCGGGTCGCCAGCAGTTCCTCAAGGTCGAGCGTCGCCGGCGCGCCCGCCGTCGTCTGCCCCATCTCGATTCCAACCGTCATGTCTCGACTCGTTCGGCCTCCCTGCGCGGGAGGGGCTTAGCAACCGAAGCGCGATGCGTCGAGCACGCCCGATGTCCGTCAAGCACGTGTTCCACACTTAAGKGGCGATTGGCGGCAGGCTGTCGCCATTCGCACTGGTCGGACCACCATTTCGCTGGCGCCGGCCAACCATTGGCGTATCATTGCCGCCGGGAGAGTTCATGGCAGGAGGAAGCCAATGAACGTTGCTGCCGAAGGGCCAATTATCGAGCCGACGGCTCAAGACCTTGTTACATTTGCTCTTTCGAAATTCCGCGCCGGCGATACCGTCTCGACGCGTGCGATGCTCGACGCCATTCACCGTTCCAGTCCGGCCTGCGAGGACAGTGACGACCATCTCGTCGAACTGATCGTCATGGCCGCCGTTGGTAAGACCATGGGCGTCGTGTTCGACCACCGTTCGCCTGACGAGCGGTTGCTGCGTCATTCGTAGAAGGCCCGGCCTGAACAGGTCACTTACGGGAAGTGTTCAGCCTCCCAGCGGATGCGGCATGTAGCCCACGAAGCCAGCGATCTTCCAGCGGCCGCCGACCTTGYGGCAGAAATAGAGCGTCTGCCATTTGAGGCGGTCGACGCCGCCGTCCGCCCTGGCGACCGAACCATCGAACTTCTTGTGCAGCACCGCGCGGTCGCCGTCGACGTCGATGTCGCGCATGTTGGTTACGCGGAACAGCGCATCGCGCAGGGGTTCCGCGAATTTCGTCGCCGCGGTTTCCTTGGCCTGGCGCAGCCATTCGTCGCGATAGACTTCCAGCCTCGGGAACTGCAGGCGCCAGGCATCCGCGTTGTTGAGGAAATGCGCGTGCATGCCGAAAAAACTCTCGGCGATGAAATCGTCCTCGACCATCGCCCAGTCCTGGCCGAGGAAGGCATCGATGTCGCGCCGGACCAGCATTTCCCAGAGCGCGTGGCGGTCAGCATCGCCTTCCGGAAACGGATTCTTGTCGAAGGTCATGCTCGAACTCCCCTCTTTCAGTGCGCGTCGTCCGCTGGCAGTCGCCAATCTGGCAACGCCATGGAGCCGCAAGATGCTCAGGTCCTTGTAATAAAGCAACATGATTTTCGAAAAAATGTTGCTTTCCAACAGGACCTCTATGAGGATCACGCCGACAAGCGTAGACGGCCATAAGAACGGTCCCATCCAGTCGACAACAGGAGGCTCACTTGCCCAAGCAGTGCTTTGGAAAATCGCATGTCCCGCTCTCGCCCGCCGTCCGCGCCGGCGATTTCGTCTACATCTCCGGCCAGGTGCCGGTGGGCAGCGACGGCCTGGTGGTCAAGGGCGGCATCGCCGAGCAGGCCGAGCAGGTGCTTGAGAACATCAAGACAGCGCTGGCGCTCGCCGGCTGCACCATGGACGACGTAGTGAAGACCACCGTCTGGCTTGAGGACGCTCGCGATTTCGGCGCCTTCAACATCGTCTACGCCAGGTATTTCCCGGTTGATCCGCCGGCGCGCACGACGGTCGAATCCCGCCTGATGATCGACATCAAGATCGAGATCGAGGCTGTCGCCTACCGGCCGGTCTGATCGCGGCCAAACAGCAACGGAGGGCGCGGATGAAGTTCGATCTTCTGATCAAGGGCGGACGTGTGATCGACCCGGCATCCAGGCTGGATGCGCCGCGCGATGTTGCGATCACCGATGGCCGAGTCGCCGCGATCGACGTGGCAATCGATGCCGAGGCCGCCGGTGAGGTCGTCGACGCAAGGGACTGCATCGTCACGCCCGGCCTCATCGACCTGCACAGCCATGTCTATTGGGGCGGCACGTCGCTCGGCGTCGACGCCGACAGGCTCGCCGCAAAGAGCGGCACCACCACCTTCATCGACGCCGGCAGTGCCGGCGCCGGCAATTTCCTGGGCTTTCGCCGCCACGTCATCGAGCGCTCGAAAGTCCGCATCCTCGCCTACGTCAACATCTCCTTTGCCGGCATATTCGGCTTCGCCAAGACCGTATCCGTCGGCGAGTGCAGCGACCTCAGGCTCTGCGAGCCGCGCGAGACCGTAGCGGCGGTGCGCGAGCACGCCGACGTCGTCGTCGGCGTCAAGGTCCGCTGCGGCCGCCACGCCAGCGGCACCAGCGGCATCGCGCCTGTCGACCTCGCGCTCGAGGCCGCCGACAAGGTGGGCCTGCCGCTGATGACGCATATCGACGAGCCGCCGCCTGGCCGCTCGGAAGTGCTGCCGAGGCTGCGCCGCGGCGACATCCTCACCCATTGCTTCCGGCCGTATCCCAACGCGCCGGTCTTTGCCTCCGGCGCCGTGCGGCCGGACATGCGGCTGGCCCGCGAGCGCGGCGTCATCTTCGACATCGGCCACGGCATGGGTTCCTTCGACTTCGAGGTGGCGAAGGCCATGCTCGCCGAGGGCCTCGCCCCCGACGTCATCTCGAGCGACGTGCATCTCTACTGCGTCGACGGCCCGGCCTTCGACATTCTGGTCTGCATGTCGAAGCTTATGGCGCTCGGCATGCCGCTTGTCGAGGTGCTGCGCGCGGCGACGCAGCGCCCGGCCGAGGCGATCGCCAAGCCGGAGCTCGGCGCGCTGAAAGTCGGCGGCATCGGCGATATCGCAGTGCTCAGGCTGCAGCCCGGCCGCTTCACCTTCGTCGACGCCGTCGGCGCCTCGCTGGTCGCGGATCAGCGGCTTGTCTCCGAAGGCATCGTCATCGGCGGCAAATGGTGGCCGAACGAGGCGCCCGACCATAATGAGACCGAGCGCTTCGAGGCGCACACGCACCACACCCATGTCGAGGTTGCGGCGAAGCATTTCGGAAGGTGATTGGCCAATCTCCCCCCTCGTGGGGGAGATTACCCACTTCAGCGCTGAGCGTTGCTCGGCTTGCCATAGACCGGCGTCTCAATCCCCTCCATGCGCGCCTTGAGCTGCAGCGCAACGAATTTCGAATAGAAGYGCGACAGCGCCAGATTGCCGCCGTGGAACCACAGCGCTTCCTGCGCCGTCGGCTTCCACATGTTGCGCAATTCGCCCTGCCATGGGCCCGGGTCGCCCTTCACGCCGGACCCCAGCCCCCAGCACGGACCGACCTTGTCGGCTACCTCGCGCGAGACGATTCCCGCCACCGTCTCGTTCATCGACTGGTAGCCGGTGCAGCAGACGATCGCGTCGACGGCAAGCTCGCTGCCGTCCTCGAACAGGATGCCGCTCGGTGTCAGCGACTTGATGCCGACGCAGCTCTTCACCGCGATCTCGCCGTTCAGGATAAGCTCGCAGGCGCCGACGTCGATGTAATAGCCCGAACCGGTACGATAAGCCTTCATCAACAGCCCGGTCTCGTCCTCGCCGAAGTCGATGGCGAAGCCGCTGTCGCTGAGGCGCTTGTAGAAATCCGCATCGCGCTCGCGGATGACGTCGTAGAGGGCCCGCTGGCCCTTCGGCACCAGCGCGAAAGGCGTCGAGGCGACGATCATGTCCGCCTTGTCGGTGGTGATGCCGCGCGCCAGCGCCTTCTCCGAGAAGATCTCGAAACCGACTTCCATCAGCGTGTCGGACTTGACCACCGTCGTCGGCGAGCGCTGGACCATGGTGACCTTGGCACCCGCCTCCCAAAGATCGACGCTGACGTCGTGGCCTGAGCTTGCCGCGCCGATCACCGCGACGCGTTTGCCGCCGAATTTCTCGCCGGTCGAATATTCGCTGGAGTGCAAAAGCTCGCCCTTGAAGCTCTCGGCGCCGGGCAGTTCGATCTGCCGCGGCGGCCCGTAGGCGCCGGTGGCGAAGACGATATGCCTCGGCTTCAGCGTGATGCGCTGGCCGGCGCGGTCCACCACCACCGTCCAGACCTTCTCGCCCTCGTCATAGGCGGCGCTGATGCATTTGGTGGCGGCCCAGTAGTTCAGCTCCATGACCCGGGCATACATTTCCAGCCAGTCGCCCATCTTGTCCTTGGGCGTGAAGACCGGCCAGTTCTCCGGGAACGGGATGTAGGGCAGATGGTCATACCAGACCGGATCGTGCAGCACGAGCGAGCGGTAGCGGTTGCGCCATGAATCGCCGGCGCGCGCATTCTTTTCGACAATGATTGAGGGAACGCCGACCTGCCGCAGCCGGGCGCCCAGCATGATGCCGCCCTGGCCGCCGCCGATCACCAGGCAATAGGGCTGCTGGTTCACGCCGAGGTCGCGCGTTTCGCGCGCCCTCGCCTCAAGCCAGGTTTCGCGCTCAGGGTCGGCCTTGTGGCGAATGCCGAGCGGCCGCGCCGGGCCCTTCTGCTCCTCGAATCCCTTGAGTTCGCTCATCGCCGTGAACAGCGTCCGGCAGCGGCCGTCCTTGAGGCGCAGAATGCCTTCGCCGCGCGCCACGGCCGTCTCGAAGGTGAACCACGCCTCGAGGATCCCCTCGTCGACGCTTGCTTCGCCGGCCAGGCGCCAATGCGAGGGCTGCGCGGTCGATAGCGTCGCCTTCAGCAAGTCGCGGATCGCCGCCTGGCCCTCCATGGTCTTGATGTTCCATGTGAAGGTCAGCAGATCGCGCCAGTAGCAATCTTCCGCGAAAAGGTTGGTCGCCGCCTCGATGTCGCCGGCCTCGAGCGCCCGGCCGAAGGAGCCGAGCCATGTGGCCGCCTGCTGCGATGGTGCGATGTCGAGCATTTCCTTTTGTTCCCTTCTTTTGGTTCGAGCTCTTGTCGAAGCCGGCGCCGCCGCCCTTTCCCTTCTCCCCCTGTGGGAGAAGGTGGATCGGCGCGTAGCGCCGAGACGGATGAGGGGTGTTCCAGCGGAGTGAGATGCTGGCGTTCCCTGGAACACCCCTCATCCGTCGCCTTCGGCGACACCTTCTCCCCAACGGGAGAAGGGAAAGCTGCCTCAATCCCCCAGTGGCTCCATCTCCTTCCCCGTCCGATGGATCTGGGCGTTGTATTTGATGCGGCRCACCGTCTCGCGCGCCGGGCCGTCGATCTTGTAGGCGGTCGCCACCGCCAGAAGGTCGATGGCCACGAGGAAGGCGTAGCGCGAGGCGGTCGGCTTCAGCGTATCGGGATATTCGGGAACCGCCATKGTGATCCGGACATCGCAGGCGCGCGTCAGCTCGGTGTCGGGCACCGTCACACAGATCGCGTTGGCGCGATAATGCTTGGCGAGTTCCACCGCCTCGATCACTTCCCGGGTACGGCCGGTTGCCGAGATCGCTATCACCACATCGCCGGGCTTCAGCGTCGATGCGGTCATGCGCATCAGATAGGGATCGCATTGCGCGCTGATCGAGATGCCGTAACGGAACAAGCGGTTCTGGGTCTCCTGCGCCAGCGCCGATGAGCTGCCGCCGAGGCCGAACACCGTCACCTGCCTTGCCTTCGCAATCAGTTGCGCCGCCTTCTGCAACTCACCCGGATCGATCTGCCTTTCGGCCTCCTGCAGCGCGCGCCGCGCCTCGCCGAACACGGCGTTCCAGAACGGCAAGCCGCCGTCGCTGTTGGAAGGCGGCGGCTTGCTGAGATAGAGCGCGCCGACGACGAGRCTCTGCGCCAGCTTTAGCTTGAAATCGCGCACGCCGTCGCAGCCGATGGCGCGGCAGAAACGTGTGACCGTCGGCTCGCTGACCTGGGCGCGTTGCGCAAGCGCGRCATTGGACGCATCGACGGCATATTTGACATCGTCGAGCACGACATCGGCGACGCGGCGCTCGGCCGGACGCAGATCCGCGTAGCTGTCCTTCACCTGCGAAATGATGTCCGGAAAGCGCCTGACGTGATCGTGCCCGTCAGCCTCCCCGTTCGAAATCCGCAGCGCCTGGCTGTCAGCTTCGGTCATTGGCCAGTCCTTCCCTGCCCGTTTCTGGACCCACCATATTTGCGATTATCCGCCCGCTGGCCATAGGCAACCAACCGAAGGGAGTATGTAGGAAAGTAACACACACTGCAAGCGCATAGAAAATAACGCAACATCAGACACTTAGTTAAGAGCTGATGGAACCTGATTGTTCCCGTCATTTGCCGCCGCTTGACAGTAAAGTAGGATAGTTACAGACTGATTTTGCGGACAGGTGGGGCCTCCGGCAACTCATCGCGTAGTCTCCGAGGGGGAGCATGAATACGGCCAGTGCAAGAACGCCGAAGCTCGGCGTGCAGGCAGCGACCAAGGTCTATCGAACGGCCTCGGGCGATCTTCTGGCGCTCGATCGCTGCAGCCTCGATGTCCACGCCAATGAGATCGTCTCGATCGTCGGCCCTTCCGGCTGCGGCAAGACCACGCTTTTGTGGTCGATGTCCGGACTGCACCGGCTGACCAGCGGCTCGATCCTGCTTGACGGCAAGGAGATCACCGGCCCCCGTCCCGAGATCGGCATCGTCTTCCAGGAAGCGAACCTGCTGCCCTGGCGCAACCTCGACGCCAACATCAACTTCCCCTTCGAGATCAAGGGCGAGAAGCCGGACCGCGGCTGGATCGCGCATCTGCTCAACCGCGTCGGGCTCGACGGCTTCGGCGGCAAGTTCCCGCGCGAACTTTCCGGCGGCATGCAGCAGCGCGCCGCGATCGTTCGCGCCCTGGCGCTCAAGCCTTCCGTGCTGCTGATGGATGAGCCTTTCGGCGCGCTCGACAGCTTTACCCGCGAGGAGATGAACCGCCTCGTCGAGGAGATCTGGCTCGACACCAAGACGACGATCGTCTTCATCACCCACAGCATCGAGGAAGCGATCTTCCTTTCCGACAGGGTCGTGGTGCTGACCACCAGGCCGGGCCGCGTTGCCAAGGAATACAATGTGCCGTTCCCGCGGCCACGCTCGCTGGAGATCATGGCGACCAAGGAGGTCTTCGACCTCACCAACCGCATCAAGATGGACATCGTCGGCGAACGGCGGCCGAAGGCAAAGGAACAGCACGAACAAAAGACTGCTGAAATCGTGAGGATCAGGCCGTGAGCGGAGGCGACGCCATTCCGGAATTCTCGAAGGCCAAGTCTGGYGACGGCCAAGACGTCAGCCTCACCAACCTCTCCGCCTTCGCCAGCGGCCCCGGCATCAAGTCCGGCGCCGAGGTCGTTGCCATCCTCGCCGTCGCCGTGGTCATCATTGGYGCCATCGAATTGGCGCTGCGCATCTTCCACGTGCCGCAATACATCATGCCGCCGCCAAGCGCGATCGTTTACGCGCTGTTCGACGAGTTCCCGCTGATCGCCCCGCATCTCGGCTACACGCTGGTCGAGTTGGTCTCCGGCTTCGCCATCGGCGCCATCGTCGGCCTGGTGATGGCCGCGGTAATCACGCAGTTCCCCTTCGCCGAGAAGATCGTCGCGCCTTACATTTTGATCCTCGTCACCACGCCGATGCTGGCGCTGGTGCCGCTGCTCATCCTGCGCTTCGGCTTCGGCTACACGCCGCGCATCATCGCCGTGGCGCTCGCCGCCGGCCCCATGGTGATGATCAACGCCGCGACCGGTTTCYGCCGCGTCGACAGCGCCAAGATCGCGCTCGCCCGCTCCTACGGCGCCAGCACACTGCAGATCTTCTGGAAGATCCGCGCACCGATGGCGCTGCCGATGATCCTGGTCGGCCTGATGATCGGCGCGATCTTCGGACTGCTCACGGCGGTCGGCGCCGAGATGGTCGGCGGCGGCTTCGGCCTCGGCAACCGGCTCACCTCCTATTCGTCGATGATCCAGATGCCGCAGTTCTTCGCGGTCGTGCTGATCCTGTCGACGCTCGGCATCCTGATCTACGTGCTGTTCTTCCTGATCGGCAAGAAATGGGCGAGCTGGGAGGCATAACGCGCGGGATAAGGCAGCGCCCGGGAGGCGGGCGCCAGGCAGAAATCAACAAAAGGGGAATGCCATGACCAACGAAAGCTCATTCAACCCAGCGACAAGAGCGGGCATCAGCCGCCGCTACTTCCTGCAGGTGACGGCGGCCGGCGTCGTGACCGCGACCGCGCTTGGYGCGTCAGGCCTGAAAGCCAGGGCGGCGGCCTATGAAAAATTCACCTGGATTTCGCCGCGCGGTACCCTCGAAGTGCTGGACGACTATCCCTACTGGTCGGCCAAGAAGGCGGGCTATTTCGGCGACCTCAACACCGACATGCAGCCCGGCCCGTCGGACGGCACCGCGACCGTGAAGTTCGTCGATGTCGGCCAGGCCGACATGGGCTTCCCCTCGCCCGGCGTCTTCTCCTTCGCCATCCAGAACGGCATGAAGCTGAAGTCCGTGTTCCACATGGGCGCGCGCGACACTTTCAGCATCGCCTTCCGCAAGGGCCAGGGCACCAAGAACCTCAAGGACCTCGAAGGCAAGACCATCCTGCTCGGCTCCGCGGCCTGGCAGTCGATCGTCGATCCGCTGCTCGCCTCGCAAGGCGTTGACATCAAGAAGGTGAAATAWGTCGAGGCCGGCTGGCCGACCTGGGGCACCGCGCTCGCCGGCGGCCAAGGCGACGCAGCGCTGTCCTGGGAAGGTCTGCGYGCCGAATGGATCGCCAAGGGTCTCGACTTCGAATACTGGCTCGGCGTGCAGAATTCCAAGCTGCCGGCCAACACCTTCGTCGTGCGCACCGCCGACCTTCAGGACCCCGACAAGAAGGCCTTCCTGGAGAAGTACCTGCGCGGCTGGGCGATGGGCCTGGAATTCGGCTACCAGAACCCGCGCGCCGCTGTCGAGGCCGTGTTCGCGCAGTTCCCGACTTTAGCCAAGAACCTCGGCCCCGAGCTCGGCACCACCTCGATCCTGCAGCAGATCAACGTCTTCCGCGGCGACATGGACAAGCGTGGCGGCTGGGGCTCGCACGACATGGCGAGCTGGCAGGGCTTTTTCGACGAGATCCTGAAGATCGGCCAGATCACGGCACCGGTGAAGGCCGAAGATGTCTGCACCAACGACCTGATCCCCGCGGCCAACGACTTCGATAAGGCCAAGGTCAAGGCCGACGCGAACGGCGTGAAGCTGTCGGAAGGCTTCGCCGCGCTGGACGTCGAGAAGATCAAGGCGCACCTGTTCGATTCGGCGGTGAAGTAGGGCTGCGACCGAGGGCAAATTCGCACGTCCTGTTGAGGGCAGCGCCGCCCCTCATCCGCCTGCCGGTACATTCTCCCCGTATAGAGACGGGGAGAAGGGAATGACCGCAACGCTGGCGCTCTTTCTGCAGCGCTGGCGATTGGCGAAACCCTCGGCGAAGGGTTCTTTCTCCCCGTCGCTATACGGGGAGCAATGCCYGGCACAGCAATGAGGGGCAGCGCCAAGTTGAGGCGATTGCCTGATAAAAATACGGACGGCAGCACATCGCCGCCCACAAGTTCCATCAAAGAATCAGGGAGGCTGACATGGCCGACAAAGTGAGAATCCTGGTGGTTGGTCTCGGCAATATGGGCGCCTCGCATGCCAGCGCCTATCATCGCTCGGACGGCTTCGAGATCGTCGGCATCATGAGCCGCACCATCAAAAGCAAGAAGATCCCGGCCGAACTCGCCGGCTATCCGCTCTACGAGGATTTCGACTTGGCGCTGAAGGAGACCAGGCCGGACGCCGTCTCCATCAACAGCTGGCCGAACACACACGCCGAATACGCGCTGAAGGCGATCGCCGCCAATTGCCATGTCTTCATGGAAAAGCCTCTCGCCACCAACATCGCGGACGCCGAGAAGGTGGTGGCGGCCGCGCGCGCCAAGAACCGCAAGCTGGTGCTGGGCTACATCCTGCGCGTCCATCCGTCCTGGATCAAATTCATCGAGGTCGGCAAGACACTCGGCAAGCCGCTGGTGATGCGTTTGAACCTCAACCAGCAAAGCAGYGGCAGCGCGTGGCACTGGCACAAAAACCTGATCGACTCGCTCATCCCGATCGTCGACTGCGGCGTGCACTATGTCGACGTCATGTGCCAGCTGACCGGCGCCAAGCCGGTACGCGTGCACGGCATCGGCGCAAAACTTTGGGCCGAGGCCGACAAGCAGAATTACGGCCACCTGCATGTCACCTTCGATGACGGCTCGGTCGGCTGGTACGAGGCGGGCTGGGGCCCGATGATGAGCGAGACCGCCTATTTCGTGAAGGACGTGGTCGGTCCCAAGGGCGYGGTCTCGATCGTCGCCGGCCAGACGGCAAGCAGCGCCAAGGAGGCCGAAGAGGTATCGGATTCTGCGGACATCGATCGCCACACCAAGACGGACGCGCTGAAAATCCATTATGCTGAGGTCGACGGCGACAAGAACTTTTCCAAGCCCGACGAGATCGTCAGCATGGAGGACGAGCCCGGCCACCAGGAGCTCTGCGACCGCGAGCAGGCCTTCTTCCTGCGCGCCATCCGCGAGGACGTCGACCTGACCGAGCAGATGGATGCGGCCGTCAACAGCCTGCGCATCGTTTTAGCCGCCGAGCAAAGCATCGCGCAAAAGCGAACCGTGGAGCTGGGATGAGGAGGTGTGCAGTCTGTTGCCTTGGCCAATGGCAAAAGTCGGCGCTGCCCCTCATCCGCCTACCGGCACCTTCTCCCCGTAAAGTGACGGGGAGAAGGAGGCTGGCCGCAACGCTGGCGATCCCCTTTCCCCGTTCCTCACGGGGATAGGTAAGGGTGAGGGGCAGCGCCAGCCAGTGCGATTGGCCGAAGCGATAGCTCGGTTGCCCTATAGGCTCGGAACGCACGAATAATCGGGGGAACATGATCACCGACAGCCTGCTCGAAACCTACGCCGGTTCCGATGCGCTGGCGCTCGCCGGACTGGTGAAGCGCGGCGAGGTTTCCCCGGCCGAGCTGGTCGAGGCCGCGATCACCATGATCGAGCGGCTGAATCCGGCACTCAATGCCGTGATCCACCGCCTCTACGACATGGCGCGCGCCCAGGCCAAAACGGTGGCCAAAAACGCGCCCTTCGCAGGGGTACCCTATCTGCTCAAGGAGCTTGCCTCGTCCTGGACCGGCGCGCCTCTCACCAATTCCTCCTCCTATCTGAAAGACTTGGTTGCCGATTCCGACAGCGAGGTGGTGCTGCGCATCAAGGCGGCCGGCCTTGTGCTGGTCGGCAAATCCAACGCGCCCGAGAATGGCTGGTCGATCACCACCGAGCCAAAACTCTACGGCACGACAAAGAATCCATGGAAGGAAGRCATCACGCCCGGCGGCTCGAGCGGGGGTGCTGCGGCGGCGATCGCCGCGCGCATGGTGCCGATCGCGGAGGCCAGCGACGGCGCCGGCTCGATTCGCGTGCCCGCTTCYTGCTGCGGCATTGTCGGGCTGAAGCCGTCGCGCGGCCGCGTCAGCCTCGCGCCCTTCGGCGACTATTGGTATGGCGGTGCCTACTTCCTCTGCTGCTCGCGCACCGTGCGCGACACCGCCGCCTATCTCGACGCCGTGGCAGGCGCGCTGCCGGGCGATGCCTACACGCCGCCGGTGCCGGMGGGCACCTGGCTCGACCTCTCCGTGCGGGCGCCGAAGAAGCTGCGCATCGGCTTTACCGTGACGCCGCCCAACGGCGCCGCGATTGACCCCGAGGTCGAGGCGACGGTCCTCTCGACGGTCGCCGCGCTTCAGCGCCTCGGCCATGAGGTCGAGGAGCACGACATACCGCTCGATGCCGATGCCGCCTGGAAGACCTACACCGATATGWCCAATGTGCAGACGGCCGCCACTTTCGGCTTCCTCGAAACTTTGGTCGGCCGTCCCGTCACGCCAGACGATGTCGAACCGGTGACCTGGGCCATCATCCAGCGCGGGCGCGCGACCAGCGGCATCAAGCACATTTCCGACGTCGAGCAGCTGAGACTCATCGGCCGCGACATCGTCGGCGATCTCAGCCCCTATGACATCTTCATCACGCCGACGCTGACGCAGCTGCCGCGCCCCTTCGGCTATTACGACATGTCGGAGTCCGACCTCGACCGCTACAACGCCAAATGGGGYGACGCGGTCTTCAACTTCCCCTTCAACATCTCCGGCCTGCCGGCGATCTCGCTGCCGCTGGGGCAGTCGGCCGGCGGCGTGCCGATCGGCGTGCAACTCGTCGGCCGCTACGGCGACGAAGCGACGGTGCTGGCGCTTTCCACGCAGTTGGAGYAGGAGATGCCGTGGAAGGACCGGCGGCCGGCAATGTAACTCTGGGTGCTTTGGGGTAGGAGCGGAAACGCTGCGCCGCCCCTGCCAGTCTAGGCGCAGCACACCTTGTTTAATCCAGCCACGGGGCCGCGCGATCGAGGGGCGAAACCGCTGCTCCCGTTAACCGCAGTGCTAGGCTCGGCCTGAATTTCTTTGGCATGACACCCGGTCGACTGGCCGCAAGCGCTGGATCATGGCGCATCAGGACAAACACCCTATATATAGAGGAAGGTTCTGTTTTCATGCGGGAAGGAAGCGATGTTGCATCCTCGCTTTTTGGCGATTCTGTCCTCGGCGGCTTTGGCAAGTGCTGCGCTGTCGGGCGCGGCTTCATACGCCGCCGCCCAAGTCGTTATCCCGACGGACCGCAACTTGCTGGTCGAGCAGAACCAGTTGCAGACGCTCCAGAACCAGCTGCAACGGCAGCAGTACCAGCAACTGCAGCAGTTGTATCGTGAGCAGGACCGGCAGAACGTGCCGCAACCTCGCCCTGAGGTGCCGATCGTCAAGCAGAGCTGCCAGTCTCAGGTGATCGGCACCACGATTTCGCGCGTTTGCCGCTGACATTCCCTCTGTTTCGGTTTAATTAGCCGACTTACTTGACCGGCAAAAGCCGGATTGCAAGGGCGGCGATTTTGGGGTTTGCAGTGGCAGGATTTTTTGCCGTGCCCGGATGAGCGCGGTATGAAAGCTGCTCTCATTGGATTTTGGGATGGCGACAGCCAAGAAGAAAGCAGTACGCAGGGCAAAGAAGGGCGAGCGGATCCGCCAGGTGGCGGCAATCCCCTTTCGTTTGAGCGAAGACGGCGGTCTCGAGGTCCTGTTGGTCACCTCGCGCACGACAAAGCGGTTCATTGTGCCGAAGGGCTGGCCGGTGAAGGGCAAGAGCGGGCGCAAGGCGGCYATGGTCGAGGCCCAGGAAGAGGCAGGCGTGCTCGGCAAGGCGTTGAAGCAGCCCGCCGGCACTTATTCCTACTGGAAAAGAATGGCCACGGGTTTCGTCCGTGTCGACGTGGTCGTCTACCTRCTCGAGGTCACCGAGGAGATGGCCGACTGGCAGGAGGCAGCGAACCGGCAACGGGCCTGGCTGCCGTCGGCCGACGCAGCCTTGCTCATCGACGAGCCTGAGCTTTCGACGCTGCTGCGGGACCTGACGATCCCGGCGGCGGTTCAGGCCTGAGCACATCCCGGTCAACGCCGCCTGGAGAAGGCCGTGTCGGCACAGGCCYATGGCCAAAGCGGGCGATATGCACACCCAGCCTCTCTACCGGGTCGAGTCCAAGCACCGATCCTGCGACACGATAGGGACGGCGACGTGCAGCCCTTGCTGGTGGGGCTGGGCTCACGCGCGTCGGCTCATACTGTCCGCTTTCTCTGCTTGACTCACATATATCTCCACGGTTATACGTCAATCAATAGCCATTGGGTTATTGATCCAGATGTCGAACGCGCATGATATGCTCTTCCGCACGCTTGCCGACCCAACAAGGCGCGCCATCTTCGAACGTCTGTGCCGTCAGGGAGAGCAGACTGTGGGGGCGCTCACGGCTGAGGCCGGCGTCTCRCAGCCGGCGGTGTCGAAGCATCTCGGCGTTCTCAAGGAAGCCGGGCTGGTGYGCGATCGCCATGAGGGTCGGCAGACCCACTACAGCGCGCAGCTTGGCGCGCTGGCGCCTCTGATGGACTGGACGCGCGAGATGGCAGGATTCTGGGAGACCCGGTTCGACGAACTCGAAGACCTGCTCAAAAGGATGGATCAATGAATGATATGCCGACCGGAACGCGCTTCGTGGTCGTCGAGCGCGAGATTCCTTACCCGCCGGAAAAGATCTGGCGCGCGCTGACGCAACCGCATCTCATCGAGGAGTGGCTGATGAAGAACGACTTCAAGCCGGTCGTGGACCACCGCTTCAATCTGAGCGCGGACTGGGGCGGCGTCGACTGCCAGGTGCAAACCGTCGAACCCAACAAGACGCTGTCTTACACCTGGGACACCAAGGATCTGGAGAGCATCGTCACCTGGACGCTCACCCCGACGAGCAAAGGCACACATCTGCGCATGGAGCAGACGGGCTTCCGGGCGGATCAGCAATCCTATTACCGTGGCGCCACCGTCGGCTGGCAGAGGTTCCTTACCGCCCTCGAAGAGGTCCTGGCGCGGATCGACTGAAATCCCGACGGAAGGGCAAAAAAGGCAGCACTGTTCGGCGGGTGGCAACCGGCAGGCGTGAGCAATGGAGACATGCGAATGAAGATCAAGCTGACCAGCATCTATGTCGACGACCAGGACAAGRCTCTCGGGTTTTACACCGGCGTGCTGGGCTTCACCAAGAAGGCCGATTTCACCAACGGCGCGTTTCGCTGGCTAACAGTCGCCTCGCCCGACGACCCGGACGGGACCGAGTTGCAGCTGGCACCGAACGACAATCCGGCGGCAAAGACCTACCAGCAGGCCATCTTCAAGCAGGGTCAGCCGGCGCTGATGCTGTTCACCGACGATATCAAGGGCGACCACGAGCGCATCACGRCAAATGGCGGCAGCTTCGCCATGGCGCCGAYGGAAGTGACCGGCTCGACCATCGCGCAGCTCGACGACACCTGCGGCAATCTCATCCAGATCACCCAGCTGGCGCGCTGGTAAGGCTGGCGTCTTGTTCACTCTTCAGAGGAGGTAGCATTGGACTGGAACAAGTGGATCAGGCAGTTGCATCGCTGGCTGTCGATCATCTTCACCGCGACCGTGATARCCAACTTCGGTGCCATGGCCTTGGGCGAGCCTCCCGCCTGGGTGGTCTATTCGCCGCTCCCGCCGCTTTTCCTGCTGCTGTTCAGCGGCCTCTACATGTTCGTGCTGCCCTATGCCGCAAGGTGGCGTAGCGCGCGTGAACTGGTAAAATCGACCTGATGGCAAAGGCGAAACCAGCTAGCATTGCCGCTAGGCCCTCGGGAGCAAATCCCGTTCTGCTTTCAGGCGGCAACCCGCAGATCGCAAAAGGCCATGGCGACGCCCCGGTGCAGGCCTACATCGAGGCGATGCCGGGCTGGAAGAGCGAGGTCGGGCGCCGGCTCGACCAGCTCATCATGCAGGCCRTTCCGGACGCGCAGAAGGCGGTGAAATGGAACTCGCCGCTTTACGGCCTCGACGGCGAAAGCTGGTTTCTCGGCATCCACTGTTTCACCAAATATATCAAGGTGGCCTTCTTTCGCGGCATGTCGCTCAAGCCCGTGCCGCCCGGCGAATCCAAGAGCAAGGACACGCGTTACCTCAACATTCGCGAAGGCGACCGGCTGGACGAAGCGCAATTCCAGTCCTGGGTAAAGCAGGCGAGCCGGTTGCCCGGCGAACGCATGTAACTGCGCTGCGGCTACGCGCAGTGCCAGCTGGAAGGATTGCGGTGGCGACTTCCATCCAGCCTTCAAGGAGAACAGACATGGAGAAAAGCGGATCGCAGACGGCCAAGTCTCCATCCGAGCTGATCGATGGACGCATCGAGGAATTGGGCGACTGGCGAGGCGAGATGCTTGGCCGGCTCCGTGCGCTGATCAAGGAGGCTGATCCGGAGGTGGCCGAAGAGTGGAAGTGGCGCGGCGTGCCGGTCTGGGAGGACGCCGGAATCATCTGCACCGGCGAGACCTACAAGGCTGTCGTCAAGCTGACCTTCGCCAAGGGCGCGGCGCTGCCGGATCCTTCAAGCCTCTTCAACTCCAGCCTCGAGGGCAACACACGGCGCGCCATCGACCTTCGCCAGGGCGAGGAGATCGACGGGGAAGCGTTCAAGGCGCTCGTCCGTGCCGCCGTGGCTCTCAACAGGTCCAAAGCCAGGCGCTGATCGCCGGGACTGCGGCGGGGCCGGTTACCCCGCGACGCCGCGTCTGAACCGCGCTCCAAGGCGCGTTGAGATTCAGGGCAGGCCAAGCCGGAGTCGAAGTCGGGCGCCAAGCGGTGAATATCGGCACGCCTTAGGCTATCGCCCCTCCGGCAGGTCGCTCCAACAGGATCGTCGGCTTGTCGTGATAGGTGGTCCGCAGGATTTCGCGATAGCCGTTCCTTTCGGCGACTTTCAGTGAAGCGCCGTTTTCGGGATCGATGATGCAGAYGGTCCTGCTCCGCCCGAATACCGCGTCGCCCCAGGCGACGATCCGCCCGACGACTTCGCTGGCAAGCCCCTGCCCATGCGCGACCGGCGCCAGCGCCCAGCCTGCTTCCGGCACGCCCTCGATCGACGGCTCGATGRCGCGCTTCAGATCATGGAATMCGGCCTCTCCGATGAAGCGGCCTGTCGCCTTGTCCTCGATCGCCCAGAAGCCGTAGCCAAGCAGCGACCAGAGCCCGGCGTGACGCAGGAAGCGCAACCAGCTTTCCTCGCGGGTGCGCGGCTTGCCGCCGATGAAGCGGGTGACCCCGGGATCGGCCCACATGGCGACATAGGTCTCGAAATCGTCGAGCCGATGCGATCGCAGGATGGTCCGCKCCGTCTCCAGGATCGGCACGCCGGTTTGCCTTTCAATGCTCATGGCATTCCCCTCTGTTCAGAAACCCGCGCTTAGCAAGCTGACCCGACAGGACAAGGGCCAGGATCTCCGGCGGTCATCCGCCAGTTAGAGAAGGACAGCCAGAAACGAACGCCATCAATGAGGCGGCCATTCGGCGTCTGGGAATTTTGATCTTCGATGCTACTCTTCCAGCGAACGCGATTGAGCCGTGCCGCGGCAGCGATTGAAAGCAGGTAAGAACATGGACATCACTGATCTTTTATTGGCCATCCTCCATCATCTTCTGGTGTTCTCGCTGGCCGGCATCATCGGCGCCGAGTTCGTGCTGGTGCGCGGCGACCTGCCGGCGGTGACGCTCAAGCGTCTTGCCGGCATAGACCGCCATTACGGCATCATCGCCGCGCTGATCGTCATAGTCGGCGTCTGCCGGGTCTTCTTCGGCCTGAAGGGCTGGGAATTCTACGTCTACAACTGGGTGTTCTGGGCCAAGATGGTGGCCTTCATCATTGTCGGCCTGCTGTCTATCGTCCCGACCATGCGCTTCATCTCCTGGAGCAGRCAGGCGGCCGGCAATCCCTCCTTCTCGGTGCCGGCGGCTGAACTTGCCGCCGTGAAGAACTACGTCCGCGCCGAGGGCGTCATTTTCCTGCTGATCCCCGTCTTTGCCGCGGCGATGGCGCGCGGCTACGGCTACTGAACCTCCGCGAGCGTCTCCTGCAGCGGCGCGATCGGCACCAGGGGTGCCGGCACGTCGGAGGTCTTTTCCTTGAACTTGCAGATGTCGGCAATCACGCAGGCCGGACAATCGGGCTTGCGCGCCTTGCAGACATAGCGGCCATGCAGGATCAGCCAATGATGCGCATGCCGCATATAGTCGGCCGGAATGACCTTTAAGAGCCCCTGCTCGACCTGTTCCGGCGTCTTGCCCGGTGCAAGGCCGATCCGGTTGCCGATGCGGAAAATATGCGTGTCGACCGCCATTGTGTGCTGGCCGAAAGCGACGTTGAGCACGACATTGGCGGTCTTGCGCCCGACACYCGGCAGCTTGACCAGTTCGTCCCGATCCTCCGGCACCTTGCCGCCATGTTCGTCGATAAGCGCCTTCGAGAGCGCGATGACATTCTTGGCCTTGTTTCGCCAGAGCCCGATGGTGCGGATGTAGTCGCCGACCTTGGCCTCGCCGAGCGCCAGCATCTTCTGCGGCGTGTCTGCCACCGGGAACAGCGCCTTGGTCGCCTTGTTGACGCCGGCATCGGTCGCCTGCGCCGACAGCACCACCGCGATCAGCAATGTGAAGGCATTGATGTATTCGAGCTCGCCGTTCGGCTCCGGCCGCTGGACCGAAAAACGCCGGAATATCTCATGCACCTCGGCCGGACTGTAGAGCGAGCGCGGTCCGCCCTTGCGCGTTCGCGCCCTCGGTTTCGCAGCGCCGGAGCCGGCGGATGCCGGTTGCTTTTCGACCGATGGGGAATTTTTGGACTTGGGGGGCGCCATTCCTCCCCTATAATATGGCCCCATGAGCGACACAAACGCCTCGTTCGAAGCTGACAAGCCTTTTTTCCAGGCCCTGCTGACGCCCCATCGTTCGCTCGGCCGCACCGGCTTCTTCATCCTGATGGGCGCGCTGCTGTTCGGCTGGGTCGTCACCGGGGCGATCTTCCTGGCGCACGGYGCCTGGCCTGTCTTCGGCTTCTGCGGGCTGGATGTGCTCGCCGTCTACATCGCCTTTCGCGTCAACTATCGCGCCGCCCGCGCCCGCGAGGAAATATCGGTTTCGCGCACGCGCCTCGACATCCGCAAGACGGCGCCTTCCGGCCGCTTCAAGGACCACCGCTTCAACCCGTTCTGGACGCGGTTCTCGATCGCTCGCCATGCCGAGATCGGCATCACTAACATGGCGGTCGAGGCGCAGGGCGAGAGCGTCTCGATCGGCAGTTTCCTCAACCCGGACGACCGCGAAAGCTTCGCCACCGCCTTTTCGCGCGCGCTGGCGACCGCCAAGGCGCGCTGAGCCCCTTCTCGCAACCGGCATAGCGGCTGCAGCAGCCGATCTCTCGCGCGATGAACGGCGCATCTCTGCCAGGGTGTGGAGAGGAGGTCGCCCTTGCCTATGGCCGGCCAAAGCCATCCTATGTCGACGGCCATAAAAGCAAGGCAAGTTTCGGGTGGTGGCAAAGCGCGGGAAGAACGATATTCGCGGTCAAGGAGATATTGCCATGAACGCTCAGATGACCGCGAATACGCAGATGAAACCGTCGGCGATCCTGCAGAACGACATCACTCCCGAAGGCAGCGACTACGAAATCGTGCGCCGCGCCATCGAGAAGATCAGTCTGGACTATCGCGACCAGCCCTCGCTGGAGGTTCTGGCCGAGGCGGTCGGCGAGACCCCGACCGGCCTGCAGAAACTGTTCACCCGCTGGGCCGGCCTTTCGCCCAAGGCCTTCCTGCAGGCGGTGACGCTTGATCATGCGCGCAGGCTGCTCGATTCCGGCATGCCGCTGCTGGAGACGTCGTTTGAGCTTGGCATGTCGGGCCCTGGCCGGCTGCATGACCTTTTCGTCACCCATGAGGCGATGTCGCCCGGCGACTACAAGACCCGCGGCGCCGGCCTCACCATCCGCTACGGCTACCACATCTCGCCCTTCGGCATCGCTTTGATCATGGTCACCGACCGCGGCCTGGCCGGCCTTGCCTTCTGCGATCCGGGCGGCGAGCGGACAGCGTTTGCCGACATGTCCGGCCGCTGGCCGAACGCTTCCTATGTCGAGGACATGTCGGCCACCCAGCCCTATGCCGCGCGGGTCTTCGATCCGACCCTCTGGCGGGCCGACCAGCCGCTGCGCGTGGTCATGATCGGCACCGATTTCCAGGTGCGTGTCTGGGAGGCGCTGCTGCGCATCCCGATGGGCAAGGCCTGCACCTATTCCTCGATCGCGGCGAGCATCGGCGCGCCCAGCGCAAGCCGGGCCGTGGGGGCAGYGGTCGGCGCCAATCCGATGTCCTTCGTCGTTCCTTGCCACCRTGCGCTGGGCAAGTCCGGGGCGCTGACCGGCTATCACTGGGGCCTGACGCGCAAGCGCGCTATCCTCGGCTGGGAAGCGGGACAGGTGGCTTCCTGAAGGCGTGTGCCGCTATCGCCTGCGATGGCGGCGCGCGGTTCCTGCCATGGCCGCAAATCTGCCGACCTCATCGGCATATGCCTCGATCGGGTGGGGGCGTCCGATCAGATATCCCTGCAGCGCATGGCACCCCTCTTCGCTAAGAAAGCTCAGTTGCTCAAGCGTCTCGACGCCTTCCGCGATAATATCCATCGACAAGCCCCGGCCCAGTCCGACGATGGCGCGGATTATGGCGGCCGTTTGCGAATTCTTCTGGATCATCCCGACAAAGGACTTGTCGATCTTGATCTTGTCGAAGGGGAAAGACTGCAGATAGGAAAGCGACGAATAGCCAGTCCCGAAATCGTCCAGGGCGATCTTCACCCCGAGAGATTTTAGTCGCCTAAGGATCGAACTTGCCCGCGCAAGGTCGTCGAGCAGCACGCTCTCCGTTATTTCAAGCTCGAGCCGTTTCGGATCGAGCCGCGAATCAAGCAGGATTTGCTGCAGCAGGCCTGGAAGATCGCCCTGGCGAAACTGCACGGGAGACAGATTGACGCCGATCTGCACGGGCTWGGCCCACGAAGCCGCTTCCCGGCATGCCTGCCGCAGCACCCATTCCCCCAAGGACACGATCAGACCGCTTTCTTCGGCCACAGGAATGAACTCGGCAGGTGGAATTGTTCCTCGTTCCTTGTGAGACCAGCGGATCAATGCTTCGAAACCGACAATCTCGCCGGATAAGTTCGCCTGGGGCTGGTAATGCAGGAGCAGCTCGCCGTTTGCCAACGCCGAGCGCAAGTCCTGCTCAAGGGCGCGGCGCTCGCGCAGCTTGCGATCCATGTCGGCTTCGAACATCCGGAAAACGCCGCGGCCGTCGGCTCTTGCGCGATCAAGCGCTGCACGAGCATTGCTCAAAAGCCTCGCAACGTCGGTCGCGTCATCTGGGAAGAAGGTGATGCCGATGCTGAGCCCAACCCGCAGTGCACGGCCTTCGACATCGAAAACATCGGCGATCGTCGCCAGCAGACGGTCAGCCAATTCGATGGCTGTCGCCGGATGCGGGCCCTCGCTGACGATTATGGTGAAGTCGCTGCCGCCTGTCCGCGCAAGGAAGTGCTTGCCCGCGGCTCCGRCAAGGCGCTTCGCCGCCCTGCCGAGCAGAGCGTCCGCAACCGCCGGCCCGTAGACGTCGTTGACTTCCTTGAATCCGTCGATGTCGACGCACATGACGGCGAAAGACTCGCGCCCGGAGGTCGCCCGCTCAAGCGTGAATTCGAGGCGCTCGACAAGCACCGTTCGGTTAGGAAGATCGGTCAACCCGTCATGGGTGGCCATGTGGGCGATGCGCGCTGCGTCTCGCTTTCGCTCTGTTATGTCCTCGGCAACGGCAAGCACGTATTTCGACTTGCCGTCATGGCTCTCCACGGCCAGGCGTCGCGTTACCAGATCGCGTATGCCCTTGTGCCGCGTGGGGATCTTTTCTTCCGCCGCGATCTGCAGGGTATCGGAACGCAAGGCCTCCCGATCACGCATCAGATCAGAAAGGACTCGGCTTCTTCCCGTGGAAACAGCTCGGAGTCGGTCTTTCCGATCAGTTCCTCCCGAGGGATGCCGAGCAGTTCCTCGCCCGCCCGGTTCATCAGAACGTAGCGGTGCTGGCCGGCCTCTTTGGCGAAGAGCATGACCGGTATGTTCTCGATTACCGTGTCCAGGAATTCCCTCGTACGGCGCAAGCCGTCTTCCGCCAGCTTCCGTTCCGTCACGTCTATGATGGCGACCATGAATGYCGAGCGGCCATTGTAGTCGATCGCCTTGGAGTAGGCGACGACGTCAATCAGGCTGCCGTCCGCCTTGATGTGAYGCCAACTGCGCCCGGTTATGTCTGAGCCTAGGCCGGCCTCTACAACCTTGCGCATCGCCGCGACTTCTTCCCGGGGCCGGATGTCGAGGATCGAYTTTGAAAGGAACTGCTCGCGCGAGTAGCCATAATGCTCGACAGCGGCATGGTTCACGGCCAGAAAGCGCAGGCTGCCGCGGTCGAACACCCACATCGGAACCGGGTTCTCCTCGAACAGCAGCCGCAACGAGGCCTCCTGCTGCTTGAGGGCGGTGATGTCCGAAATACAGCCGACCACGAAGCGAGCGCCGTTCGATAGAAGTGCTCGGGCCTTGCGTGTTATCAACGTGCGAATCTGACCGTCGGGCCCTTGGATGATCTCCTCATTCTCGTTGACTTCGCCGGTGTCCAGCACCAGCCGGTCGATCCGGTTGAACACATCCGCATGTTCCCGGGGGACGAAATCGTAGTCGGTGCGRCCGGCCAGCTCCTCGAAGGATCGGCCCATGAAGTCGCACATGCTTCGGTTCGCCACGAGGAAGCGAGATTGGCTGTCCTTCACGAATATGGGATGCGGGACCGCATCGAGCACCAGCCGGACGGCGTCGGCGTCGTCAGTGGAAAATGACTTTGCGAGCTGGTCGACCGGAGACTCTGAGCTCGGCATTCATGCCTCGCGTTGTTGCCAGGAACCCAACCGGAACATCTATATACCTGAGTATTACTTATCCGTAACCGCTGACTATATTAGCCGAAGCTAAAAGATCAGGCGGCGAATTGGTCCGTCATCGGAACACTGGCAACCGCGCGTCTTCCGGGGTAGCCTGCCGCGCATCAGAGGAGGCGCTTCTTGATCATCATTGTCGGCTCGATCAACCTTGACCTGATCGCCAGTGTCGACCGCTTGCCGGAACCTGGCGAGACGGTGCGCGGCTCCGGCTTCGCCACCGCCCCTGGCGGCAAAGGCGCCAACCAGGCGCTGGCCGCGGCCCTCGCCGGCGCTCCTGTGCGCATGGTGGGCGCCGTCGGCAAGGATAGCTTTGCCGCCGAGGCACTGGCGTTGCTCAAGTCCGGCAATGTCGATCTTTCCGGAGTCGGCGAGAGCGCCGCCTCGACCGGCACCGCGCTGATCCTGGTCGGCGCCGACGGCGAGAACGTGATTGCCGTCGTTCCGGGCGCCAACGACTCGGTGCTGCCCGGTGATATCGCCAAGGCGTTCCTGAAGAAAGGCGACGTGGTGCTTTTGCAGCACGAGATCCCGCTGCAGACGGTCGAGGCCGCGCTCGACGCCGCGCGCGCGGCGGGCGCCGTCAGCGTGCTCAACACCGCGCCCTTCCGCGCCGAGGCCGCCGGCTTTTTCGCCAAGTCCGACTTTGCCGTCGCCAACGAGACAGAGTTCGACCTCTATGCCGCCGCGCTTTCGCTCTCCGGGCCAGACCGGCAGGCGCGGATGCGCGACTATGCGCAAAAGACCGGCAGGACTATCGTCGTCACGCTCGGCGGCGACGGCGTGCTGGCCGCCGCTCCTGACCATTTCCTCACGGTTCCGGCGCTGAAGATCATCCCGGTCGACACGGTCGGCGCCGGCGACACTTTTTGCGGCTATTTCGGCGCCGGCCTGTCGTCCGGCCTGTCGCTCGAGCAGGCGCTTGTCCGCGCCGCGGCGGCTGGCTCGCTTGCCTGCCTGAAGCCGGGCGCCCAGCCGGCGATCCCGCTGGCGAAGGACGTCGACACGGCCTTGGCTGCGCGGTGACAGCGATGCGCCCCGTAACGAAACATGCTGTGCCGCCGGCCAGCGACATCTGCCGCCTGTCCGCCGTGGATCTCGCCGGCAAGATCAGGCAGCGACACTTGTCGGCGCGCGAAGTCG
Source organism: Mesorhizobium sp. ORS 3428 (assembly GCF_001854785.1). Classification (GTDB taxonomy): domain Bacteria; phylum Pseudomonadota; class Alphaproteobacteria; order Rhizobiales; family Rhizobiaceae; genus Mesorhizobium. Next base: position 48,330 of record NZ_MDFL01000128.1, on the reverse strand, counting down.
TCAGCGCCTTTCTCGACCGCATCGAGACGGTGAACCCGCTGGTCAACGCCATCGTTTCGCTGCGCGACGCGGCCGACATTCTGGCCGAGGCCGACATGGCCGATGCCCGTCTGGCGCGGGGCGACGAGGCCGGATCGCTGTTCGGCCTGCCGATCGCGATCAAGGACCTGGCTCTGACCAAGGGGCTGAGAACGACCTCCGGCTCGCCGATCTTCGCGGATTTCGTTCCCGACGAGGACGAATTCTTCGTCGAGCGCATCCGCAAGGCCGGCGCCATCATCATTGGCAAGACCAACGTTTCGGAGTTCGGGCTGGGCTCCAACACCTACAATCCGGTCTTCGGCCCGACGCTCAACGCCTTCGATCCGGCGCTTGCCGCCGGCGGGTCGAGCGGCGGCGCGGCGGTGGCGCTGGCGCTCGACATGGTGCCCGTGGCCGACGGCAGCGACTTCGGCGGCTCGCTGCGCAACCCGGCCGCCTACAACAATGTCTATGGCTTCCGCCCGTCGCAGGGGCTTGTGCCGGCCGGCCCGGCCTACGATGTCTTCCATGCCCAGATGGGAGTCGAAGGACCGATGGGCCGGAACGTGCGCGACATCGYGCTGCTGCTCGACGAGCAGGCCGGCTATCATCCGCGGGCGCCACTGTCGCATGACAAGCAGGGCTCGTTCCTTGAGGGCCTGCGCATGAAGGCGGCTGGCGGCCGCATCGCCTGGCTCGGCGACCTCGACGGCCACCTCCCGATGKAAGCTGGAATCCTCGAGCTTTGCCAGGACGCCCTCGCCCGCTTCGCCGATGYATCCTTCGTGAGCGAAACGCTGGTACCGGCCGTCGACTTCGAGGCACTCTGGCAGGCCTTCGTGACACTGCGCCAGGCGAGCAGCGGCTGCGCCCTGAAGGCGCACTACGACGATCCGGCAAAACGCAATCTGCTCAAGCCGGAAGCGGTCTGGGAAATCGAGCAGGCGATGCGCCTCACCGCGCCGCAGGTCCATGCCGCTACTGTCCAGCGTTCCTCATGGCACCGGACGCTGCTGTCGCTGTTCGAGCGCTTCGACCTCGTCGCCTTGCCAACCGCGCAGGTCTTCCCCTTCGACGTCACCATCCATTGGCCGCGCGAGGTCGCCGGGCGCGAGATGGACAGCTATCATCGCTGGATGCAGGTTTCGGCCTTTGCCACGTTGGGCGGCTGCCCGGCGCTCAACGTCCCGGTCGGCTTTGACGAAAGGGGCCGGCCGATGGGCATGCAGTTGCTCGGCCGTCCGCGCGACGACCTCGCCGTGCTCAAGGCCGGCGCCGCCTACGAGGCAACGCTGCCCTGGCAGGCGGGCGCGGGCGCGGACTGAGGTCGCCGGCCGGCGCTTGCGCCGGCGCCGGCTCCGTGCATTGATCGCGCTCCGTCGCGTCGGCGCATCCTGTCGAGGGAAGACCATGTCGCTGGAACTCTACGCCACCTATGTTGTCGCCTGCATCGTCATCGTCCTGGTGCCTGGGCCTACGGTTACACTGATCATCGCCAACAGCATGCGCCATGGTTCGCGCGCCGGGCTTGCCAATGTCGCCGGCACCCAGGCTGGGCTTGCCATCATGATCGCCATCGTCGGCATCGGCCTCAACACGCTGATCGCCGGCATGGGCCATTGGTTCGAGTGGGTGCGGCTGATCGGCGCCGCTTACCTCATCTGGATGGGCGTGCAGATGCTCCGCGCCAAGGGAGCCTTGAATCCCGACGGATCAGCCAAAAAGCCGCGTGGCGGCTTCTTCCTGCAGGGATTCCTGGTGGCCATCTCCAACCCCAAGACGCTTGTCTTCTTCGGCGCCTTCTTCCCGCAATTCATCGCGCCACAGGGCAACTACACGCTGCAGATCGTGGTCATGGGCCTGACCGCCATGGTCTTTGCCGCCATATCGGATTCGACCTACGCGATCGCCGCCGGCCGGGCCGGGCGCATGCTCTCGGCCAGCCGCGTCAAGCTTCTCTCCCGAGTAAGCGGCAGCTTACTGGTCGGCGGCGGGTTGTGGCTGGCGTTTTCGAAAGCGAAGTGAGCGCCTCCTGTTCTCCCCTTGCGGGAGAAGGTGTCGCCGAAGGCGACGGATGAGGGGTGTTTCCTGGAACACCCCCCATCCGTCTCGGCGGCTTCGCGCCGATTCACGTTCCCCCACCAGGGGGAAGGAAGGGGCCCTACAGCCGCCCCAACCTTTCCACCAGCAGCGCGAAGAAGGCGTCATGGTCGATGTCGCGCATCACCATGGCGTTCTTTTCCCGCTTGGTGACGCCCCACCAGTCGATCACCGTCATGCCCATGGTGAGCTCGGAGGAGGTCTCGATGCTGACGTTGCAGTGGCGGCCCTTGAACAGCTCGGGCTTGAGAAGATAGGCGATCACACACGGATCGTGCAGCGGCCCGCCGTCGGTGCCGTATTTCTCCTCGTCGAAGCGCTCGAAGAACTCCAGCATCTCGGCCGTGGCCGTGCCGACCCTTGTGCCCAAAGCGCGAAAAGCCTTGGTGCGCTTGGCGCTGGTCAGCGCCTTGTGCGTGACGTCGAGCGGCATCATCACGATCGGAATGCCCGACTTGAACACCACGTCGGCCGCCTGCGGGTCGACATAGATGTTGAATTCGGCGGCCGGCGTGACGTTGCCGCCTTCGAAGAAGCCGCCGCCCATCAGCACGATTTCCCTGATGCGCGGCGCGATCCGCGGCTCGCGGATCAGCGCCAGCGCAATGTTGGTGAGCGGCCCGAGCGGGCAGAGCGTGATCGTGCCGCTTTCCTCGCACATCAGCGTCTCGACGATGAAATCGACCGCATGCTTTTCCTGCAGCGGCATCGTGGGTTCCGGCAGCTGCGGCCCGTTGAGGCCTGTCTTGCCATGCACCTCCTCGGCGGTGACGAGTTCACGCGCCAGCGGCCGGATGGCGCCGGCATAGACCTTGATGTCGGGCCGGCCGGCCAGTTCGCAGATCTTGCGGGCATTTTTCTCGGTAAGCTTCAGCGGCACGTTGCCGGCAACGGCGGTGATGCCGACGACCTCCAGTTCGGAGCTGCCGAGCGCCAGCAATATGGCGACGGCATCATCCTGACCGGGGTCTGTGTCGATGATGATCTTTCGTGATTGGGGCATTTCAATTCCTTTGGGGAGTCTTTTTGGGCGGGATTTTGATGRCTTGAACTTGTCCGCACCGCGGACCATATCAAGACCATCGGGAAAAATGCCATCCGGGTTTTTCCAGTTTATGTCGCTCTTGAGAGGACAGTGTAACATGAGCCGAATGACCCCCTTCTCCAGCCCGCTGCTGCTGGGCTTCGACGCGATGGAGAAGACCCTTGAGYGTCTGGCGAAGTCGGGTGACAGCTATCCTCCCTACAACATCGAACGCCTGAGCGCTGCCGATGGCAAGGCCGAAAGGCTGCGTATCACGCTTGCCGTTGCAGGCTTCGCAGAGAGCGACCTCGATGTGACCACGGAGGAAAACCAACTGATCGTGCGYGGCCGTCAGACCGACGACACCGAGCGCGAATACCTCCACCGCGGCATCGCCGCGCRCCAGTTCCAGYGCTGCTTCGTGCTGGYCGACGGCATGCGGGTGATCGGCGCGGAGCTGAAGAACGGCCTTTTGTCGATCGATCTCGACCGGCCCGAGGCCGAGCGGCTGGTACGGAAAATAAACATATCGGTGAAAGACTGATCTTCGCCGATGGCTCTATGCGGGGACGGYCTGACATGGCGTTCTCGCGGCAAGGAGGCTTGAAATGACCAGAACTGACGAAACTCTGACCATGACCAGCGGYGAATTCGCCCATCTCGGCGAAGGTTCGGTCGCTTACCTGAGGAAAGTATCGAGYGACGACCTGCGCGGCCGCTTCCCCGGCCTCGCCGAGATCGCGCCCGGCCTGGAACTGTGGGCGCTGTTTGCCGCCAACGGCCAGCCGATCCTGCTTTCCGATGCCCGTGACCGGGCGCTGGCGGGCGCGTTGGAGAACGATCTGACCACGGTCGCCATTCACTGACCCTGGTCGCTGCCTGAATTGGAAAGGGCCGCTCCCGGCGGCCCCTAAAGGTTTTACCCCAAAAAGCCAGAGCATTTRCCGCCGAGCGGAACCGCTTGGCATCGCAGAAATGCGGCTAGAACAAAGAGATAGAGGGGTCGCAGCGGCTTTGAGAAACGACAAAGACCTAAAGCGCGTCGCCTGAATCCGTTCGGCGACGCGCGTTAGGCTTCGATGCAGGTTCAGGCCGCGTGCGAGGCCTGCGTATCCGACAGCAGAGCGTGGATTGCCACGGCATCGCGCGTGCCTCTGATCTTGGCCACGGTGTCGGCATCGCGCAGCACCCGCGCGATGCGCGACAGCGCCTTGAGATGGTCGGCGCCGGCGCCTTCCGGCGCAAGCAGCAGAAACACCAGATCGACCGGCTGGTCGTCGAGCGCCTCGAAATCCACCGGCATTTCCAGCCGGGCGAACACGCCGGCGATCCGCTTGACGCCCGCGAGCTTGCCGTGCGGAATGGCGATGCCGTTGCCGACACCGGTGGAGCCCAGCCGCTCGCGCTGCAGGATAGTGTCGAACACCTCCCGCTCCGGAATTCCTGAAATCGCCGCCGCCCTCTCCGACAGCAACTGCAGAAGCTGTTTTTTGGAATTCGCCTTCAACGCCGGCATGATAGCCGAGACGCTGATGAGATCGCTAAGATCCATGCCTGAAAAATCCCTTGCTCGCCTGCCGCGCCAGTCCTTGTCCCCCTCGCGCGGCTGGCTTTCTTATCCCTGTGCGACTTTGGTCGTCGACGGATCGATCCAACCGATGTTTCCATCCGGCCGGCGGTRGACGATGTTGAGTTGGTCGTTTCCGGCGTTGCGGAAGACGAAGACGGGGCTGTCCTTGGTATCGAGTTCGATGACGGCCGAGGCCACCGACATGGTGCGAAGCGTCATGGTCGATTCGGCGACGACGACCGGGGCGAAGTCCTCAGGAATGTCTTCTTCGTCGTCGGCGAGCGGCGCCATCACCGTATAGGCGATGTCGGTGGGCTCGCCATTGCCATTGCCGGAATTGTGCGACTTGAGCCGGCGTTTGTAGCGCCGCAGCCTCGTTTCGAGGCGATCAGCGGCTGCGTCGAAAGCAAGCGTGGGATCCTGGGCGTCACCGGTCGCCTGCAGCGAGGCGCCGGAATCGAGCCGGATCATGCAATCGGCCGAGAAGCGCGACCCCGCTTTGATGACCGTGACATGTCCTGAAAAACCTCGATCGAAATACTTTTCGATCGCTTCGTTGACACGATCGTTGATGCGCGCACGGAACGCATCGCCGATGTCCATGTGTTTTCCCGAAATGCGCAGATTCATCTGAAAACTGACCTTCCTTGCTCAGGCTTCAAACTGTGCCGAGTTTATACCCGTGGTGCGCGCGCACAAGCTTTGCAGCGGCACGCGCGCAGATTTTAGACCCGAACTTTGCGGTTGATCACAAGTCGCCTTCTTGGCCGTCCGAGGCCTTCGCATCGACGAACCCATTCGCGAGCGGGCATCACGGCCCGGCTCATGCGGGCGGGCTTCTAGACACTTCATTGCAGCTTGTCAATGAAGCTCGAAAACTGCGGAAATACGCCCGTTCCCCAAAGCGGCACGGTCTGTTGAGATAGAGGTCAGGCCGAGCATTCGAGAACRCCGATGGAGCCTGCGTTAAGGTACGCAAGTATCGGAAACGCAGAAAGCCCATTCACAGGCCGGCACCTGATTGTCGCAGGCTTACCGCCCGGCATTGGCCAGCGCCCGCTTCTCGCGCCGCCGCTGCACCGATGACGGTATGTTCATCCCTTCGCGATACTTGGCGACGGTGCGGCGGGCGATATCGACGCCGCTTTCCCTCAGCATGTCGACGATGGCATCGTCGGAAAGCACGTCGGCAGGCTTTTCCTCGTCGATCAGCTGCTTGATGCGGTCGCGCACAGCTTCCGAGGAATGGGCTTCGCCGCCCTCGGCGGATGCGATCGAGGCGCTGAAGAAATAGCGCAGTTCGAACACGCCGCGCGGYGTCAGCATGTATTTGTTGGCGGTGACGCGGCTCACCGTCGATTCATGCATGYCGATCGCGTCGGCCACCGTGCGCAGGTTGAGCGGCTTCAGATGGCGCACGCCATGGACGAGGAAAGCGTCCTGCTGGCGCACGATCTCCGACGCCACCTTGAGGATGGTCTTGGCCCTCTGGTCGAGGCTGCGGGTCAGCCAATTGGCGTTTTGCAGGCATTCGGCCAAAAAATCCTTCTCCGCCTGGTCCTTGGCATGGCCGGAAACCCGGGCAAAATAGACATTGTCGACCAGAACGCGCGGCAGCGTGTCGGGATTGAGCTCCACCGCCCAGCTRCCGTCGGCGGCAGGCCGCACCTCGACATCGGCAACGATCGCGTCGCTCGCCCCGCCGGAAAACGCCGTGCCGGGCCGCGGATCGAGCGCCCGGATCTCGGCCAGCATGTCGAGAAGGTCCTCCTCGTCGACGCCGCAGATGCGCTTCAGCGTCTGGAAGTCGCGGCGCGCCAGAAGTTCGAGATTGGCCACCAGCGCCTTCATTGCCGGGTCGAGCCGGTCGCGCACCGCAAGCTGCAGCGACAGGCATTCCGCGAGGTCGCGGGCAAACAGGCCGGCCGGCTCGAAGCTCTGGCAAACCGCCAGCGCGCGCGCCACCGCCGCCTCGTCCGTRCCGAGCCGCGCGGCGACCTCACCCAGCTCGGCGCGCAGGTAGCCGGCCTCGTCGAGGCTGTCTGCAAGCTCGCCGGCAATCAGCCGTTCGGCCGGGTCGAAGAAGGCAAGCGCGATCTGCTCGCCGACATGCTCGCGCAGCGTCACCGTGCTCGCGGCCATCTCCCCGACATCGAAGCCTTCCGATGAAGCGCCGCCTCCGCTGCCCCCGGAAGCCGACTTCCATTGTGCCGTGAGGTCCGGCCCCAGCCTTTCGCTCGTCCCGGGATCGTCGGGAAACAGGTTCTCCAGCGAAGAGTCGAGCTTTTGCGAGATCGCCTCGGCGCTCCATTCGGTCTCGCCTTCGAACCAATCTTCTCCGGCAGCGGGTCCCGAGACCGTCTCCCCCTTTTGCGGCTGGTCCCCTCCCATCTCATCCTGCGGCTCGGCCCGCTCCAACAGTGGATTGCGCTCGATCTCCTCGTCGATGAAGCGTTCGAGCTCGACATGGGTGAGCTGCAGCAGCCGGATCGACTGCATCAGTTGCGGCGTCATCACCAGCGACTGGGACTGTCTGAGCTGCAGTTTGGCCGCCAGCGCCATGGTTGGTCTCAAACGCTCCGTCCACGCATCGGACTTACTTTTCGGTCGGGCATAGAAACTGGCCCGGCTTTTGCTTGTCAAGGCAAACGCTAGCAGCAGGGGCTTACCGGAGCGTTATTCGCGGAAGGCTTTGCCGATAATCTCGTCAAACCGGCCAGAACCCGGGCAAAAAACCGGAATTTCCACCCTCAGAGGGTAAAGCCCTCGCCGAGATAGAGGCGCCGGACATCGGCGTTGGCAACAATCTCGTCGGCCCGGCCATGCGTCAGCACCTGGCCAGCGTGGATGATATAGGCGCGGTCGATCAGGCCAAGCGTCTCGCGCACATTGTGATCGGTGATCAGCACGCCGATGCCGCGCGCTGTTAGATGGCGAACGAGCTGCTGGATGTCGGCGACCGCGATCGGATCGATACCGGCGAAAGGCTCGTCGAGCAGCATATAGGCCGGCCGCGTCGCAAGCGCCCGCGCGATCTCGAGGCGGCGTCTCTCACCGCCCGAGAGCGACAGCGACGGCGCCTTGCGAAGATGGCTGATGTGGAATTCCTCGAGCAGTTCGTCGAGCGTGCGCTCGCGCTCCTTGCGGCTCTTTTCAACGACCTCCAGCACGGCGCGGATATTCTGCTCGACGCTGAGGCCGCGGAAGATCGACGCTTCCTGBGGCAGATAGCCGATACCGAGGCGGGCGCGGCGGTACATCGGCATCGAGGTGACGTCGAAGCCGTCGATCTCGATCGTGCCTTCATCCACCGGCACGAGGCCGGTGACCATGTAGAAACAGGTGGTCTTGCCGGCGCCGTTCGGGCCGAGCAGGCCGACGGCCTCTCCGGCGCGCACGCCGAGCGTCACGCCGCTCACGACTTTGCGGCCCTTGTAGCTCTTGGTCAGGCCCTTCGCGATCAGGGTACCCTTGAATTTCGCCTGGTCGATACTGACCATTGCCGGCGCGGCCGGTTTGCTGGCGGCCCGTCCGGGCAGACGGGCCAGCAGCGACGATACGCCGGCCATTAGTTGTTCGACGCTCCCTGCTGGGCCGTTCCTTTCTGGGACGTCCCCTGCTTCTGGGGAGTGATCGACATGATGACGCGACCGTTGCTGCCGCAGCCGTCGACATTGGCAAGGCCGCTCTTCATCTGCACGGTGAGCTTGCAGCCCTTGAGCACGTTGTCGCCCTGGGACAGCACGACCTCCTTGCCCTGCAGCGTGAGCACCTGCGTCTTCATGTCGAAAGTGCCGGTGTCGCCGGTGGCGATCTGGTCGTTCGATTTGATGTAGACCTTGTTCTCGACCACGAGGTGGTCGATGTTGGCGGCGCCCGTCATCGCCGATGCGCCGGCCGCCGCACCCTTGGGAGCGTTGGCATCCTTGACATAGAAGACCGTCATCTTGCCGGCCTTGAGCAGCGTCGGCCCCTGGTTGACGGTGACGTTGCCGCTGAAGATCGCCGCGCTGTCGGCCTGACGAACCTCGAGCTTGTCGCTTTCGATCTGGATCGGCTGGTCGCCGGACAGTTTCAGGCCAGACTGGCTGGTCGTGCTCGATTGCGCGAATGAATGCGCGGTTCCCAGGAGCAGCAACGCGGAGGYCGCGCCCAGAAGCCATGCGGAATTACTGCGACGCATTCTGCTCTCCACTCTTAGCCTCTGCCGCCTTCAGGCTGGCCGGATCGATGTTGACGCGCACCCGGTTCTCGAAGACCACGACCTTGCCGTTTTCCTCGACCGACATCGAGTCGGCGGTGATGCGCGAACCGCCGCGGCTGACATCGACCGGATTGTTCGTCTTCATAGAACCTTTGCCCATGTCTAGGAAGACAGATTTGAACTTGGCAACCAGGCCGTCGGTGGTCGTCACGTCGACGTCGYTGGTGAGGTCCATTGTGTTGGCGTCGCGGTTGTAGATGCCGTGCGGGGCGTTGACGGCCACCACATTATCGGTCGCTACCGGCAATTTGGCATTGATGCCTTCAAGGTCGATGATGCCCTGCTTGCCGACATCCTGCGTCGCTCTGGTCGCCGTCAGCGAATAGGGCAGCTTCTGCTTGGTGAAGCCGTTGAGCTTGGGATTGGCCATCACCAGCTTGCCGTTCGAAAAGGCGCTGCCGTCGGCCTGCACCGAGATCGACACCGGCGCGGCCAGATAGGAATAGACCGGAAAGGCGATCGCGATTGCCRCCGCGAGCAGCGGCACGGCGAATTTCAGCACACGCACCCGGCGCGAATGCCGCTGCGCGCGGTTGAACGCGTCGCCTCGCGTGCCACCTTGCTCAGCGGCAACCGACGCCGTCACGGCATCGCTTGTTTCCTCAGATCGCGCCAACATGACTGTTTCTAATGGGCCCTTGCCCCGCCAAACACCGACTATAGGTGGTATGCCGRCCCCCGCACGCAAGCACAAGCGGAGGAAAACTGCAAAAATGTGACGGCTGCCACCGCACGACTAGGACGAATCCGGCCGAACTGCCACCCCTTCATAGCAGATAGGGACAGGCTGCGTTAATTTTTCGTGAGGCCGTGTTGAGCCGCCCTTGTTCGCGCCGGAGTTGTCAGGAAACGGTAGCCGCGCGCATATGCTTGCTTTAAAACCGTCCTTTCCCAGCGACTATGAGGCTGACAATGGCAACGAGAGCCGACGACATGATCGACCGCCGCCGCTTGCGCCGCAAGCTCACGTTCTGGCGCGTGGCTGCGTTTGTGGTTCTGGCGGCAGCGCTGATCGCCTTTTCGGCATGGCTCTATGGTGGCGAATTCACCGGCCAGGCGGTCGACCACATCGCCAAGGTCAAGATCGAAGGCACCATCACCGAAGACGAGGACCTGATCAAACGGCTCGAGACGATCCGCAAATCGCCGACCGTAAAGGGYGTCATCCTGTCGATCGATTCGCCCGGAGGCACCACGGTCGGCGGCGAGTCGATCTATGAGGAAGTGCGCAAGCTGGCCGGCGACAAGCCGGTGGTGGCCGAAATCGGCACGTTGGCGGCGTCCGCCGGCTACATGATCGCCAGCGCCGCCGATCATATCGTTGCCCGCAAGACCTCGATCGTCGGTTCGATCGGCGTGCTGATCCAGTATCCCGACGTCAGCGGCCTGATGGAGAAACTCGGCATCAAGCTCGAGGAAGTGAAATCCTCGCCGCTCAAGGCCGCGCCCTCGCCCTTCAAGCCTACCAATGACGACGAACGCGCCATGGTGCGCAAGCTCATCCTCGACAGTTATGACTGGTTTGTGGGCATTGTCGCCGAGCGGCGCAAAATGACGCATGAGCAGGCGCAGGCTCTGGCCGACGGTTCGATCTTCACCGGCCGCCAGGCGCTCGGCAATCRTCTGGTCGACGCCGTCGGCGGCGAGACCGAGGCGATCGACTGGCTGGCGAGCAAGGGCGTAGACAGCAAGCTCAGGGTCATCGAATGGGAGGACAAGGGCCGACGCGGCTTCCTGTTTTCGCGGAGCATGACCAAAGCCATCGCCAACGCCCTCGGTCTGCCCGATGCCGGCAGCGATGTCATCCACGAGCTTGGCGCGGACCGCTTGTTTCTTGACGGTCTCGTTTCGGTCTGGCACCCTTGACACGCTGTCGGGACGAGCCAAATAAAGCAATAAAATCATCCTGATAATTGACTGCAGTGGTTTTACGGGGAACGTTCTCATGATCAAATCTGAACTTGTGCAAATCATTGCCGCGCGCAACCCGCATCTTTTCCTGCGCGACGTCGAAAACATCGTTGGCGCGATCTTCGACGAGATCACCGACGCCCTTGCCGAAGGCAACAGGGTCRAGCTGCGYGGTTTCGGTGYCTTTTCGGTGAAAAACCGCCCTGCCCGCACCGGCCGCAACCCGCGCACCGGCGAGTCCGTCGAGGTCGAGGAGAAATGGGTGCCGTTCTTCAAGACCGGCAAGGAGTTGCGCGAAAGGCTGAACGGCAGCAAATAGGCGCTGCGCCGGCGCGTCGAAACGACGTCTCGGCGCTTGAGCCGCCTCTCACGGAGATCTGATGTTCAATCGCTTCATGCTCGTCGTGGTCTTCGTGCCGCTGGCCGTCATTCTGATCGCGCTTGCGGTCGCCAACCGGGGACCGGTCGCGTTCACGCTCGATCCGTTCCATCCAGGCAACCCGGCGCTGACGCTGACCTGGCCGCTCTTCATCTTCCTGTTCCTGGCGCTTGCCATCGGCATGGTCGTCGGCAGCATGGCGACCTGGGTGAAGCAGGGCCGCTACCGCAAGCTCGCGCGCCAGCGCGGCCTTGAGGCCGAGAGCCTGCGCCAGGCGGTGAACTGCGCGCCCGCGGCGCCAAAAGGACCGCCGCTGCCCAAGCCCTCGAACTGAGCGGCGCCTCGCAACACGGAGTTTTCCATGCTGACCATTTCGGCCGCCGAGGTCGATCATGCGCTGACCTTTCCCGGACTGGTCGAGACTCTGCGCACCGCCTTCCGCGACGGCGCCGTGCAGCCGGTACGCCACCATCATGCAGTCGAGCGGCCGGATGGCGCCGCCTCGACGCTGCTGCTGATGCCGGCCTGGACCGACTTCAACGCCGCCGGCAGCTCGGCGGGCGGCCATATCGGCGTCAAGATCGTCACCGTCTCGCCGGACAACAACGCCATCGGCAAGCCGGCGGTGATGGGCCTCTATCTGCTGCTCGACGGCGTGACCGGCGAGCCCGAGGCGCTGATCGACGGCCAGCGGCTGACGCAATGGCGTACCGCTTGCGCCTCGGCGCTCGCCGCAACCTACCTGGCCCGCAAGGACGCCTCCCGGCTGCTGGTGATCGGCGCCGGCGCGTTGTCTCCCTTCCTGGCCAAGGCGCATTCGGCGGTTCGGCCGATCAAGTCGATCCGCATCTGGAACCGCACGCCGGCCAACGCGGAAGAGGTCGCGGCGGCACTCAGCGCCGAAGGTCTCCCGGCCGAGGCCGCCGACGATCTTGAAGCTGAGCTTGGCGCGGCCGACATCATCTCCTCGGCAACGATCTCGGCCACGTCGCTGATCAAGGGCGCGCTGCTGAGGCCGGGCACCCATGTCGACCTGGTCGGCGGCTTCACGCCGGCCATGCGCGAAAGCGACGACGACGCGATTTCGCGCGCCCGCGTCTATGTCGATACCCGCGCCGGCGCGACCAAGGAGGCCGGCGACATTGTCCAGCCACTGGCTTCCGGCGTCCTGAAGCCCGAAGCGATCGTCGCCGACCTGCATGAGCTGGCACGCGGCGAAAAACAGGGCCGGCAGGCCGATAGCGAGATCACGCTGTTCAAGTCGGTCGGCGCCGCGCTCGAAGACCTCGCCGCCGGCATCGCCGTCTACAAGGCGCTCAAGGCGTAGGGGAGTAGGGAAACTCACACCCTACTGCCTACTGCCTACTGCCTACTGCCTACTGCCTACTGCCTACTGCCTACTGCCTACTGCCTGATCCTCTACTCATTCGGCCAGTAGACCCGAAGGCGATGATTGTCCGGGTCGAGCGCGACGAAGGTGCGGCCGAAATCCATGTCGGTCGGCGCCTGCAGGATTTTCAGGCCGCGTCCCTCCCAGTCCGCATGCGCGGCGTCGACCGCGGCCGCGTTCTCAACCGCAAGCACGAGCTCGCCGCCTCCGCCCGCCGCTGCGGCCGCCGGTTCTACGGTGTGCCGCGACCAGAGGCCCAGCTTGAAGCCGTTATCGAGCACGAACATGGCGAAGGTCGGCGAGGCCTCGGCAGGCCCGCGTCCGAGCAGCGCGACGTAAAAGGCGGTGCTCCGCTCAGGGCTGTCGACATAGAGGATGACGAAATTGGGGGTGGTCATGTCCGATCTCCAAGGTGTTTGAACCTCGATGACAGTACGCGACACCACTGTCAGATTCTGGCAGCAGCCGTCAGCCGGCGGGCTCCTTCGGAGCGTTTGGGTCCGGCTTGTCCAGCCTCGCCTTCCATTCCTTGAGCATTGCCTGGCGGCGCCGTGGATAGCGTATATCGGTGGCGGTGAGATGAGACATGCGATCGGCGCGGAAATGCCGGAAATCCTGGCGCGTCTCGCACCATGCCACCATCACCCGCACCTTATCGAAGAAGCCGAGCGCGAACGGCCACACCATGCGCTCCGAGGCGGCGCCGCCGGCATCGCGATAGAGGAAGCCGAGCTTGCGCTCATTGCGGATCGCTTGCCGCACCACGCCGAGATCGATCGCCTCGACGCCTTCCGAGCGCGGCCCGACAAGCAGCGTCGTGGCGTCGAGATCCTCGCGCAGATCATCCGGTAGCACCGCCGCGATCTTGGACAGTGCGTCCGTCGCGGCGGCGGCCAACCGCTTGTCCGGCTGTTTTGCCACCCAGCGCGAGCCGAGCACGATTGCCTCGATCTCCTCATCGGTGAACATCAGCGGCGGCAGCATGAAGCCGGGCTTCAGCAAATAGCCCAGGCCCGCCTCACCTTCGATCGGCGCGCCCTGCCCCTGCAGCGTGGCGATGTCGCGATAGAGCGTGCGGATCGAAACGCCCATCTCGCCAGCAAGCGTGCGGCCGCTCACCGGCCGGTGGTGGCGGCGCAGAATCTGGATCAGGTCCAACAGGCGTTCGGAGCGGGACATGACCGGAGATTTGCCTGTTTCTTCAAGGGAGGTCCATCGTATCGCGACAGAACGGCGCCGGACCATCTTGTTGCGAAGCCGGAGGGCCTATGCCAAAAGCGGCCTGCCGTTCAGGAGATTGTTCTTGAAGTCCTTTCGCGACCGAAACCGCGACAACCGCCCGCGCCAGCCGGCGAAACCCGACCGCGGCCAGCCGCCGCGCGGAACTGGCGCCGCGCCCGGCAACCGCCAGGAGCAGAAATCGGCGCCGCGTCCTCTTGTCCGCCGCGAGGGAACACTGCCCGCCGAGCGCCTGCCRCTGATCCTCGAAGTCGCGCCCAATGCCGACTATGCGCTGCTGGACAGCGGCGCCGGCGAGAAGCTGGAGCAGTACGGCCCCTACTGCATCGTGCGCCCCGAAGGCCAGGCGATCTGGCAGCGGGCGCTTGCCGCCAAGGAATGGGAGCGCGCCGACGCCATCTTCACCGGCGACACCGACGAGGAAGGCATGGGCCGCTGGCGCTTTCCCAAGGCGCCGCTCGGCGAGACCTGGCCGATGAAGCATAACGGCATCGACTATCTCGGCCGCTTCACCTCGTTCCGCCATGTCGGTGTCTTTCCCGAGCAGGCCTCGCACTGGGACCACATGGCCGGGCTGATCGCCGCGGCCAGGCGCCCGGTCAAGGTGCTGAACCTCTTCGGCTATACCGGCCTTGCCTCGCTGGTCGCGGCGCGCRCGGGCGCTGAGGTCACGCATGTCGACGCCTCGAAGAAGGCGATCGGCTGGGCGCGCGAGAACCAGGAAATGGCCGGCCTGTCCGACAAGCCGATCCGCTGGATCGTCGAGGACGCGGTGAAATTCGCCGAGCGCGAGGAGCGCCGCGGCAGCCGCTACGACATCGTCCTATTCGACCCGCCGGCCTATGGCCGCGGCCCGAAAGGCGAAGTCTGGCAATTGTTCGAGGACCTGCCGGGGCTGACCGAACTTTGCCGCTCGATCCTGACGCCGAAACCGCTTGCCGTGGTGCTCACCGCCTACTCGATCCGCGCCTCCTTCTTCGCCATCCACGCCTTGATGCGCGACACCTTCGCCGGCATGGGCGGCACGGTAGAGTCAGGCGAACTGATCATCCGCGAGAAATCCGCCGGCCGCGCGCTGTCGACCTCGCTGTTCTCGCGCTGGGTGGCCTGAATGGTCGCGCATGACGGACACCGGCCGGTCGGCCAGGTCAAGGAGGTCACCAGCCTCGCCAATCCGCTGGTCAAGGACATCAGGGCGCTGGCGCTGAAGAAATTTCGCGACCAGCAGAACGCCTTCATGGCCGAAGGCCTGAAGCTGGTCATCGACGCGCTCGATCTCGGCTGGTCGATCAGGACGCTGGTCTTCGCCAAGGCAGGGCGCGGCAATGCGCCGGTCGAAAAGGTCGCGGCGCGCACGGTCGCCGCCGGCGGCACCGTGCTCGAAGTTTCGGAAAAGGTTCTGGCGGCAATCACGCGCCGCGAAAACCCGCAAATGGTCGTCGGCGTCTTCGCGCAGCAAACCGTCCCGCTGAGGGACATCCGTGCAAAAGACGGCGATGTCTGGGTTGCGCTCGACCGCGTTMGCGACCCCGGCAATCTCGGCACCGTCATCCGCACCGTCGATGCGGTCGGCGCCAGGGGGGTCATCCTGGTCGGCGACACCACCGACCCGTTTTCACTGGAGACGGTGCGCGCCACCATGGGCTCGATCTTTGCCGTGCCGGTCGCCAAGGCCAGCCAGGACGCTTTCCTTGCCTGGCGGCGCGACTTTCCGGRCCTGGTCGCCGGCACGCACCTGAAGGGCGCGGTCGACTATCGCTCAGTCGACTTCTCCAGGAGCCCGGTGTTGCTCCTGATGGGCAATGAGCAGCAGGGCTTGCCGGACATCCTTGCCGAAAGCTGCGACAGGCTGCTCAGGATCCCGCAGGCCGGCCGCGCCGATTCCTTGAACCTCGCCGTCGCCACCGGCGTCATGCTCTTCGAGATCCGGCGCGGCGCGTTGAAGCTCGAGCCCGCCAACGACACGCGATGAGGACTGCGAAATCGTGAAATCCTGGTCCCCTTACGCTGTCCTGGTCGTTGTCGCCATTGCGCTTGACCAGTGGATCAAGCAGCTGGTCGATAGCGGACTCGCTTTCCAGGAGAAGGTCGATCTCCTGCCTTTCCTRGCGCTGTTTCGCACCTACAACACCGGCATCGCCTTCTCGATGTTCTCTTCCTTCGGCGACACCGGCCTCGTGGTCATCGCCGCGCTTGTCGTCGCCTTCGTGCTTTACCTCGCMGCGCGCACGCCACCCGGCTACGCCGTCGCCCGTATCGGCTTTGCCCTGATCATCGGCGGCGCTCTTGGCAATCTGATCGACCGCGCCATATACGGCCATGTCATCGACTACATCCTGTTCCACACGCCGGTCTGGTCCTTCGCTGTATTCAACCTTGCCGACGCCTTCATTTCCGTGGGCGCTGCATTGGTCGTCTTCGACGAACTGATCRGCTGGCGGCGCGAAAGCAGGCCTCAGGACCCAGGCAATTGACCTCGCACGGCCGCAGCCGCAAAGTCGTTTCGAAGCAAATTCCACGAAAAGTGTGAACGGTTTTCCGTCCGGAATTGCGTAAAAGCAGATAGCCAGAACCGAGGAGAAAGACGTGTCCGATACCTTCAAAGCCATCCTCGTTTCGCGCGACGCCGAGAAGAAGCAATCTGTCGAGGTCGTCGACCTCACTGAAGCCGACCTGATGGAGGGCGATGTCACCGTCGCCGTCGAGGCGACGACGGTGAACTACAAGGACGGGCTGGCCATCACCGGCAAGGCCCCGGTCGTGCGTCGCTGGCCGCTGGTGCCGGGCATCGATTTCGCCGGCACCGTCGTCTCCTCCTCCCATGCCGACTGGCGCGAGGGTGATCGTGTGATCCTCAACGGCTGGGGTGTCGGCGAGACGCATTACGGCGCCTATGCCGGGCGCGCCCGCGTCAACGGCGACTGGCTGGTGCCGCTGCCAGAGGGCATGAGCGCCCATGATGCGATGGCCGTCGGTACCGCCGGCTATACGGCGATGCTCGCCGTCATGGCGCTGGAGCGGCACGGCATCGTGCCGGATCGCGGACCGGTGGTGGTGACGGGCGCCGCCGGCGGTGTCGGCTCGATCGCGATATCGATCCTCTCCACCCTCGGCTACCATGTCATCGCTTCCACCGGGCGCAATGCCGAAAGCCCCTATCTGATCGACCTCGGGGCGGCCGAGGTGATCTCACGCGACGAGCTCAGCCAGCCGGCGAAGCCGATCGCCAAGGAGCGCTGGGCCGGCGGCATCGACTCGGTCGGCACGCACACGCTCGCCAATGTGCTTTCGATGACCTCCTATGGCGGCGCGWTCGCAGCCTGCGGGCTGGCCGGAGGCATGGACCTGCCCAGCAGCGTCGCCCCATTCATCCTGCGCGGCGTCTCGCTGCTCGGCATAGATTCCGTCCTGGCGCCGAAATCGGTTCGCCTCGAGGCATGGCGCCGCATCGGCAGTGACCTCGATCACAAGAAACTGTCGACCCYGTCGCGGTCGATCGGCTTCGACGGCATCATCGGCGCCGCACGCGACATCATCGACGGCAAGATCAGGGGCCGTGTCGTCGTCGATATGTAGGCCAAAACCACCCGAATCCGCGTGCAAGACTAAAATTCGAACGATCCGCCGCAATCTTCCATAACATCTGTCTGGCAGGTTTCCCGAATGTTCGCGGACTCCGGCTTCAGACAGCACAGCAAAGCTGCAGGCGGCGACGGGTTGGACCCGCGCGCGCCGAAGCGGCAGGTGCTTGTTACGCCGCCGCTGGTTCCGGCGTTGGAGGCGGACAGCCATGAGGGCCTGCCGTTCCTGATAGTCGTCGCAATTGCCGTGCTGGCCGGGCTGGCGCACCTCACTGGGGCGCCGAGCTTCATCACCGTCGGCCTGCTGGCGACCGGTCTCGGCGGCCTTGCCATGCATCTGCGCAACCGACGTGCCGAGCGCCGCACAGCGGCACTCATCGACGAGACCGCCGCCCGCAGCCGCGCCGAGATTGAGACGCTCRCCGACCGCATGTGGGAAATGCAGGAGAGCGAGGAGCGTTTTCGCGGCCTGATCGACGCGCTCGGCGATCTCGTCGTCCATCGCGACCGCGACGGCTACATCGTCTACGCCAACAAGGTGTTCGCCTCGCTCGTCGACACCGACCTGCGCGACCTCGCAGGCAAGACGCTTTCCGAGCTCGGCATAGAAGTGGGCATCGTGYCCGACGCCGCCTTTTCCGACCACGAATGCCTGAGCTCCACCGATGTCGCCATTCGCACGCCGAACGGGCCGCGCTGGTTCTCCTGGATCGAGCTCTCGGTACGCGACAAGGATACGGGCGCTGTTTCGCACCGGGCGATCGCCCGCGACATCACCGCCCGCAAGCGCGCTGAAACATCGCTGATCACCGCCCGCGAGCGGGCCGAATATGCAAGCCAGGCCAAGTCGCGTTTCCTCGCCACCGTCAGCCACGAGATCCGCACGCCGATGAACGGCATTATGGGCATGGCGAAGCTGCTTGCCGATACCGACCTTTCGCCGGAGCAGCGCACCTATGTCGGGGCCGTCTCAACATCGGCGAGCGCGCTGCTGGCGCTGATCGAGGACCTGCTCGACTATTCCAAGATCGAAGCCGGCCGCTTCGACCCCGAGCCGCAGCCGACATCACTGCGCGAGATCGCCGACAACGTCATCGAGCTTTTGGCGGCGAAGGCCTTCTCAAAGAACATCGGCCTCGGCTGTCATGTCGAGCCCGATGTGCCGCAGATGATCACTACCGACCCCGGCCGCGTGCGCCAGGTGCTGCTCAACCTCATCGGCAACGCCGTCAAGTTCACCGATGCGGGAGGCGTGTTGCTCACCGTGACGCGCGTCCGCAACGAAAATACCGACCGCATCTGCTTCACCGTCGCCGACACCGGTCCTGGCCTGCGCGAGGACGACATGGAGCGCATCTTCGAGGAGTTCGAGCAGTCCGACGGCACTTCGACCAGGGAGCATGGCGGCGCGGGTCTCGGCCTGGCCATCTCCAAGCGGCTGGTGATTGCCATGGGCGGCACGATCTCGGTTTCAAGCCGGCTCGGCGAAGGATCCGAATTCGTCTTCGACATTCCCGCGACCGCCGCCACCGAGCCGCCGCACCATCGCCAGAACATTCTAGCGGACCGGCATGCGGTGATCGTGTCCAAGAACGCGGTCGAGGCAGATGCCATCGCCCGCACCATCCGCGCCCATGGCGGYGCCGTCGAGATCGCCGAGACGCCCAGCCAGGCCGGTTCCTTTGCCGCCGGCTGCAATGTGGTTCTGGTCGATGCCGCGCTCGAAAACAGCGACGGCCGCCTGCTCAAGCGCCTGCGCCAGGGCGGCTTTGCCGACTGCCAGGCCATTACCCTGATCGCGCCCACCGACCGCGGCATGCTTGGCGAATTCCGCGCCAGCGGCTACGCGACATTCCTGGCCCGGCCGGTGCGCGGCGAAACGCTGCTGCGCGTGCTGTTGACGAGCCATGTGCCTGCGCCTGCCCAGCCGCAGCCCGAACCCCGCGGCGCCGTTCCGGCTCGCCGCCGCGACCAGGGCCTGTCCGTGCTGATCGCCGAGGACAATGACATCAATGCGATGCTCGCCCGCGCCACGCTTATCAAGGCCGGGCATCGCGTCAAGATCGTCGGCAACGGCAAGGCCGCGGTCGAAGCCGTCACCGAAGTCGGCCGCAAGCACCGCTTCGACGTGGTGCTGATGGACCTGCATATGCCGGTGATGGACGGGCTGGACGCGATCGCGGCCATCCGCCGCCATGAGGAAGCGCTTGCCGTGCCGCCGATCCCGATCATGGTCCTTTCGGCCGACAGCCAGGAAAAGACGCGCCACACCGTGCTTGCCCACGGCGCCAGCGGCTTCGTCACCAAGCCTCTCGACCCCGACGCGCTCGTCCAGGCCGTCGAGGCCCAGGTTGCGGCGTAACGAATTTTTTAGGCTTCCCGAACGCCTTGGATTGCTTGGCTTTCGTGGCCACAAGATAGCCGGTTGACGGTATTGCCCAGCCGACGAAGTATTGCCGGCCTCCTCGTATCACGGTACTGTCACAATCCTGTTGCACCTACACCGTATCCCCGTGCCAAGAGGGATGGCTCGAAGGAGAATCACTCGTGCATACAGTCATGCCGGAACGCGATACTCGGCCGAACGCCAGCGCTCTGCTCGCCGCGCGTCCCGCCGACGCTGTCGCAAGCGGCGCACCGTTGGGCCGTATCGGCAACCTTGAAGTGCGGCTCGCCCGCAACGAGGCCGAGATCGCCGCCGCCCAGGAAGTGCGCTACCGGGTTTTCTACGACGAGCTTGGCGCGAGGAAGGATTTGTTCCAGGCGCAGGACCGGCGCGATTCCGACCGCTTCGATCCGCTTTGYGACCATCTCCTGGTTCTTGACACGTCGCTTCCCGGTCCCGAGCACCGGCGCATCGTCGGCACCTACCGCCTGCTGCGGCAGGAGATCGCCACGGCCGCCGGGGGCTTCTATTCCGAGGGCGAGTTCGAGCTGACCAAGCTGGTTGCGCGCCATCCAGGCCAGCGTTTCCTTGAGCTCGGCCGTTCCTGCGTGCTGCCGGAATACCGCTCCAAGCGCACCATCGAGGCGCTCTGGCAAGGCATCTGGGCCTATATCAACCACTACGGCATCGGCGTGATGACCGGTTGCGCCTCCTTCCATGGCACCGTGCCGGCGGCGCATGCCGAGGCGCTCACCTATCTCGCCCATCACTGCCGCACCGACCAGGCCTGGGATGTGCGGGCGGTGGCCAGCCGCTATTGCTCGATGGACCTGATGCCGATCGAGGCGGTCAACGCCAAGGCGGCGATCGCCGCCATGCCGCCTCTGGTCAAAGGCTATCTGCGCGTCGGCGCCCGCATCGGCGACGGCTGCGTCATCGACCATGAATTTTCGACGGTCGACGTTTTCGTCGTCATGCCGGTCAAGGAAATCGGCGCCCGCTACGTCAACTATTATGGCGGTGAAGGCCAGCGCTTCGCGGCGTGAGTCTAGCGAATAGCGAATAGCGAATAGCGAATGAACTAAATGATGTTGGCTGGTTCACACCAGCCCTATTCGCTACTCCCTATTCGCTATTCGCTATTCGCTCCCTCACGGAATATCCTCCGGCCGCCGGCCGGGCCGGCTCTTATAGGCCGGAAACGACCAGCCGAATTTGAGCGCTCCGCCGCGCACCACGAAGGCGGCGGCGAAGCCGAGCAGGCTGGAGGCAAGCGCCGGCATGCCGACAATGTCGCAGAAGGTGAAGAGCGCCGCACCTGCAAGCGCCGCCGTGACATAGATTTCGGGTCTCAGCARCACGGAAGGCTCGCCGGCCAGCAGGTCGCGCAATATGCCGCCGAAGGTGGCGGTGAGCACGCCGGTGATGGCGGACACGACGGGCGAGCCGGTGATTGCCAGGCCTTTTGCAGCCCCCATCACCGCAAAAGCGGCGAGCCCGATGGCATCGAGCCAGAGCAGGAGCCTGTAGCGGGATTCGACGCGATGAGCGCTGAAGAAGACAAGCACCGCCACGACGGCGCAGATCAGCACATAGTCGCGATTGGCGACCCAGAACACCGGCACGTTGAGGATGACGTCACGCAAGGTTCCGCCGCCGATACCGGTGACGCTTGCCAGGAACAGGAAACCGATGATGTCGAGCTGCTTGCGCGAGGCGGCCAGCGCGCCCGTCGCCGCGAAGACGGCGACGCCGGCATAGTCGAGCAGCTCGATGGGATTCATGGCTGAGCGAATAGTGAATAGCGAATAGCTGTAAATATCACGAAGCGGTGCGGCCAGCACCGTCTTCCCTACTCGCTATTCCCTATTCGCTACTCGCTCTCCTCACGCATCCTTCTCGGCCTGCTCGTTCACCGGACCCGGCTCGACCTTCTCCTCCGCCTTCGGGCCAACCTTCGAGACGCCGACCATCGCAGGYCTCAGCACCCGCTCGCCGATCGAATAGCCGGGCTGCACCACCTGGACGACGGTGCCGGCTGGAACGTCGTTATTGGGCACCTCGAACATTGCCTGGTGGAAGTTCGGGTCGAACTTCTCGCCTTCGGGCGCAAGCTTCTTCACGCCGTGGCGCTCCAGCGCCGACAGCATGGCGCRCTCGGTAAGGTCGACGCCCTCGATCAGCGCCTTGAAGCCCGCATCGCCGGAAGCCTTGGCCTCGGCCGGAATGGCCTCCAGCGCCCGGCGCAGATTGTCCGACRCCGACAGCATGTCGCGCGCGAAATTGGCCACCGCGTAGGTGCGGGCGTCATGAACGTCGCGCGCGGTGCGGCGACGCAGATTCTCCATTTCGGCAGCTATGCGCAGCGCGCGGTCCTTCAGCTCCTCGTTTTCCTTCAGCAGCCGCACCAGCGCTTCGTAGTCGCCGTCGACGCCGCCTTCCGCCCGTTCGCCGGAAACCTTGGTGGCTTCGATTTCCTCGGGCGCGCGTTCGTCTTTTGCCTGGTCGCTCATCGCCGTTTCCCGTTATTCGGATTGGTTCGGATTTGCRCCCGATATCGAGGTTTGAAGGCCAAAAATCAAGGGGTAAGCACCGGCGGCGGCCATCCCCAGGTCGTGCCAGATTAATTCAAATTTTACCCTACCGAACGGCTTTGCTTGCCTCCAAGGGTCGGTGCGGGAACCATTGTCCCACCGCAGGAGTTTCGAAGCCGACACAGGATTTTGGGACGATGAAGCGTACCAGTGGCGAGAGGCGCGCCAAACTCGCCAACGATATCAGGCGACAACTTGGCACGGAAGCGACGAAGCGCTTTCTGCGCACGCTGCCGGCTTTTCGCTTGCAGAAAGAAATGCCCAAGCGGCTGACGGACCTGCTCGAGCGCCTGGAAGGGGCAGAGGCCGAGGCAGGCAAGTCGGGTGGCGAGCGGCGTCATTAGCCGCGTGCCACCCTGACAAGCAAGGCTCCTCGCGCGAGACGCGGGAAGGTTAGGCTGCCTTGCGCGCGTCGCGCATCAGCGCTTCGCCGTGGCGGATTTCAGTGCCGAGCACTTTCAGGCATTCCCGCATGAAAGCGGCAAGTCCTGGCCAGCCCTTGGCTGACACCAGATTGCCGTCGACATGCGCGCCCGTCGGCGGCACGTCGATATAGGTGCCGCCGGCCAGCGTCACTTCAGGCTCGCAATACTGCAGCGCCRCCACTTCCCTGCCGCGCACGACGCCTTCGACGGCGATCAGGATTTGAACTCCGTGGCAGATGGTGAAGATCGGCTTGCCGGCCTCATGGAAGTGCCTGACCAGCGCCTGCACGCGCTTGTCGATGCGGATATATTCCGGCCCCCGCCCGCCTGCCGCGTAGACAGCATCGTAGTCAGCCGGATTCACCTCGGCGAAGGTCTTGTTGAGGATGTAATCGTGGCCGAGCTTTTCGGTATAGGTCTGATGGCCCTCAAAATCGTGCAGCGAGGTTTTGAGCACATCGCCGRCTTTCTTGTCGGGGCAGACGACATGGACGCTGTGGCCGACCGCGTGCATGGCCTGCTCAAAGACGAAAATCTCGTATTCCTCGCTGAACTCGCCAACGAGCATCAAAATCTTCTTGCCTGTCATGCCGATTCCTCCCTTTGCTGGCTATTTATTTCGGAGCGCGAAATAATAACCCTATCCTAAGGGCAAGACGGCGGGAGGGGAAGTGCAAATCGCGCATGTGGTCTGACCAGATATGCAACGCCAAATCAACGGCGCTCACCACTGGCGTTTGCTGCGACACCACGCAATGGCAAAATCTGCAGCCTTGGTCGGACCAGGTTGCTCGAAACGGCTCTGATATAGGGAGCGGTGGCTGTCAGCCGGAACGCTTGCGCCGCCAGGAATATTTCGGCCCCTTGGCCTCCGGTTCCACGGAGGGCTGATAATAGAGCGGCAAGCCGCCGGTGCGTCCTTCCTCCAGCCGCTTCAAGAGCACCGGATTGGAGACCTCGAACTCGTCGAAGCMGAGCCTCAGCATATGCGGCAGCTGGTCGACCAGCACCTGCCCCGTGGCGCGGACCGCGCCCTTGAAGTTATGCCGGCTGCGCAGCAACTCGCCCTTGGAGAAGGAGYGGCCGTCATTGAACGCCGGGAAGGCCAGTGYCACAAGCGACAGCTGGTCGAGCAGGCCGAYGATCTTGTCGAGTTCGTCGCCCGGCTGCAGCAGCACGCCGAGGCGTTCCTTGGCCGATCTGCGGGTGTCGTCGTCGAGCCCGAGAAAGGCCTGCAGCGGCAGGATGAAGCGGCCATTGCCGGCAAGCGCCTCCGCACTCTCGGCGTGGCTCCAGTCGTCCTCGCGAAAACCCTTCGGGGTCCAGAGGCGGGTCGCCGATGTCGTCGATTCAGTCATCAAAGTTCCAAAGCCCAAAAGAATCCAAGGGTATGTCGCTATTCAGATGCGAGCCGCAGTAGTCGGGCTCAGTACGACCAAAATAGTGGCTTCCGAGAACCGGAGCGGAACGTACCTGAATACGTGAGCACCGGAAGCGCGGGGAGCCGCCATTGCAGGCCGGCCTCAGCTGGATATCGACATACCCTAAAGCGATGCGTCGGTCAGCGACTTTTCCAGCCCCGACAGGTGAATGCCGCACTCGGTCTTGGCGTGCCCTGCCCAGCGACCGCTGCGCGCATCCTCGCCTGGCTGTACCGGCTGCGTGCAGGGGAAGCAACCGATCGAAAGATAACCATAGGCGACCAGTGGATTTTCGCGCAGCACATGCGCGCGCATGTATTCGGCCTGATCCGACGTCGTCCAATGCGCGAGCGGATTGATGCGGATGCGCGAGCCGACCGCCTCGAAGACCGGCAGCGCCGCCCGCGTCGACGCCTGGAAGCGCTTGCGCCCGGTGAACCAGGCGCGGAACGGCTCGACGCCGCGCGCCAGCGGCTCGACCTTGCGCACGTTGCAGCAGGCGTCGGTGTCTGTCTCATGGAGCCTGCCGGTCGGATCGACCCGTTCGAGCGCAGCCTCGTCCGGCTTGATCACCCTGACATCGGTCAGCCCGAAATCGGCGATGAGGGCGTCGCGGTAACCCAGCGTTTCCTCGAAATGCTTGCCGGTGTCGAGGAAGATCACCGGCAGTGAACGGTCGATCTTGGCGATCATGTGCAAGAGCACCGCCGAATCCGCGCCGAAAGACGACACGGCGGCAACCTCGCCGCGGAAGAATTCGCTCGCCGAACGCTCGAGGATCTCGATCGGTTTCAGATGGCCGAGCAGCGCATCGAGCCCCGCCGCTTCCGCGGCAAGGCCGGCCTCGATGTCGCCGATCCGGTCAAGCGGCCTTGGTTTCGCCAGCATAGAGCGCCTCCTTGAACGGCGCGGGACCGACACGGCGGTAGGCGTCGATAAATCGTTCAGTGGGATCGAGCCGAAGGCCGAGATAGGTTTCGACGATTTGCTCGATGGCGTCGGTGATCTCTTCGGAAGAGAAGCCGCGGCCGATGATCTCGCCGATCGAGGTGTTCTCGTCGGCCGAGCCTCCGAGCGTCACCTGGTAGAGCTCGGTGCCCTTCTTCTCCACACCCAGGATGCCGATGTGGCCGACATGGTGGTGGCCGCAAGCATTGATGCATCCGGAGATCTTCAGCTTCAGTTCGCCGATCTCGCGCTGCCGCTCCAGCGAGGCGAAGCGGCGTGATATTTCCTGCGCCACCGGGATGGAGCGCGCCGTGGCCAGCGAGCAATAGTCGAGGCCGGGGCAGGAAATGATGTCGCTGACCARATTGGAATTGGCCGTGGCCAGCCCAATATCGACCAGCGCGYCGTAGACCGCCTTGAGGTCGGCACGCGCCACATGCGGCAGGATCAGGTTCTGCTCGTGGCTGACGCGCAGCTCGTCGAAAGCGTATTTTTCGGCGATGTCGGCGACGGCATCCATCTGGCTGTCGGTCACGTCGCCGGGCACCTCGCCGATGCCCTTCAGCGAGATCGTCACCGCGGCATAGTCGGGGTGGCGGTGCGTCACGACATTCTGGTCGAGCCATTCCGAGAAGCTCTTTGAATCGAGCCGCGCCTGCTTCACCACAGCGTCGCCTTCCGGCCGGTCGGGCAATGCCGGTGGCGCGAAATAGGCATTGATCGCCTGGATATCGGCCTCCGGCAGCTTCAGCTCGGCGTCCCTGAGCTGCTGCCATTCGGCTTCGATCTGGCGGGTGATTTCCTCCACGCCTGTCTCGTGGACGAGGATCTTGATGCGCGCCTTGAACTTGTTGTCGCGGCGGCCATAGAGGTTGTAAACGCGCAGGATCGCCGTGCAGTAGGACAACAGCTCCGCTTCCGGCAGGAAGTCGCGGATCTTCTTGGCGACCATCGGCGTGCGTCCCAGGCCGCCGCCGACATAGACGGCAAATCCCAGTTCACCGGCCGCGTTCTTCTTCAGGTGCAGTCCGATGTCATGCGCCTGGATGGCGGCGCGGTCGCGCTCGGCGCCCGTCACGGCGATCTTGAACTTGCGCGGCAGGTACGAAAACTCCGGATGCACCGAAGACCATTGGCGCAGGATTTCCGCATAGGGACGCGGATCGGCGACCTCGTCGGCGRCCGCACCCGCGAAATGATCGGCGGTGACGTTGCGGATGCAGTTGCCGCTGGTCTGGATGCAATGCATCTCGACGCTCGCAAGATCGGCAAGGATCGCCGGAACGTCGGCGAGCGCCGGCCAGTTGAACTGGAGGTTCTGGCGCGTGGTGAAATGGCCGTAGCCCTTGTCGTATTTGCGAGCGATGTGGCCGAGCATGCGCAACTGCCGGCTGTTCAGCGTGCCGTAGGGCACGGCGATGCGCAGCATGTAGGCATGCAGTTGCAGATAGACGCCGTTCATCAGCCTCAGCGGCCGGAACTGCTCCTCGGTGATCTCGCCGGCAAGCCGGCGCCGGACCTGGTCACTGAACTCGGCGACTCGGGCCTTTACGAAATCGTGGTCGAACTCGTCGTAACGGTACATGCTTCGTCTTTCCGGGCGCGTCCGCCCGTTGCCTTCCTGGAACTTATGCCGCCCGGGCCGCTTGCGGGCCCGCCTGCTTGCCGACATCGGTGCGGATGGTGGGCCCCGCGGCACGGATCTTCTCGCGCAACCGCACCGGCTCCACCACGCCGTTGACCACGGTGACGTCGATCAGGTTGACGTCGAGCACCTCGTTGTTGGCGGCAGCTGCGGCGCCGATTGCCTCCAGCCGATCTTCCCCCGCCTTGTCGTGGGCGAGCTCGGCATTGCCGACCGTCTCCGCCCAGCCGCCATTGGCGTACCAGACGGCAATGCCGTCGGAGAGCCGGTTAGCGGTCAGAACTTTCATTGTTCAACTCCTTCGGCCTTCGCGCTGGCCGTCTCAAAATGCCTGTTCGCCGCAAGCGGCTCGGACCGTTCGAAATTGGCACCGGCGACAGCGTCGCCGATGATCGTCATGACCGGGCCGGTGAGGTCGGCGCGTGCTTCCAGCGAGGGCAGATCGGCCAGCGTGCCGTGGAAACGGCGGCGGTTGCCGAGGCTGGCATTCTCGACGACGGCGACCGCCGTGTCCGGCGCGAGCCCGGCTTCGATCAGCCGGCCGGCGACCTCGGCCGCCACGGACCGGCCCATATAGACGGCGACGGTCGCGCCGGAGATGGCGAGCTTTGCCCAGTCGGGCAGCGAGTTGCCCTTGAGGTCGTGCCCGGTGGTGAACACCATCGAGGAGCTCACGCCGCGCAGCGTCAGTGGCAGTTCGAAATCGGCAGCGGCGGCGAAGGCCGCGGTTACGCCCGGAACCACCTCATAGGCGACGCCGGCCGCGCGCAGCGCCGCCATTTCCTCGCCCGCCCGGCCGAACACCAGTGGGTCACCGGACTTCAGCCGCACCACGCGCTTGCCGGCGCGGCCAAGCTCGATGAGCAGCGCGTTGATCTCTTCCTGGCTCTTCGAATGGCAGCCCTTGCGCTTGCCGACAGGCAGGCGCTCGGCATCGCGGCGGCCCATGGCGACGATCCCTTCCGGCACCAAAGCGTCGTAGACGATCGCATCCGCTTCCATGAGAAGCCGGTGCGCGCGCAACGTCAGAAGGTCCTCCGCGCCCGGACCGGCGCCGACCAGCGCGATGTGGCCCRCTACAGGCGCGTTTGCAGCCAGAAGGCGGCGAGCCGCATCATGCGCCCTGGCAAACTCTCCGGCTTCAACCGCCTTGGCYGGAGCGCCGGCGAAGAAATCGCTCCAGAAGCGGCGACGACGATTGCCTTTCGGCAGCTTCTCGGCGGCAGCACGGAACGAAGCCGCCAAGGCGGCCAGCCGGCCGAGCGATGGCGACAGCATGCGGTCGATGCGCGAACGCAGCATCTGCGCCAGGACAGGTCCGGCGCCCTCGGTGCCGATGGCGATAGCGACGGGCGCGCGGTTGACCAATGCCGGAGTGAAGAAGTCGCACAGCTCCGGCCGGTCCACGGCATTGACCGGGATGCCCAGCCGGCGCGCGTCCGCCGCGACACGGCGGTCGAGTGCCTCGTCGCCGCTGGCGGCAAACACCATGGTCGCGCCTTCGAGATGTGCGGAATCATAGGCGGCATCGACATGGGTAGCGCCGGCGCCTGTTATGAAATTCAGCAGCTCGGGATCGGCATCGGCGGCGATGATGCGCAGCGTTGCGCTTGACTGCGCAAGCAGCCTGGCCTTGGCAAGCGCCGCCTCGCCGTTGCCGACGATGGCCACAGCTTCGCCGTCGACCCGCATGAAGACGGGGAAGGCATTGAGCTTGGCGTTGGCTTGCGACATGGCGATAAGCAATACGAAAACAGTCTGGCAGTTTTATGCGGACGCGCCAAAAACCAGAAGGCAAGCACTCGCGCATCCCTTGATGGCAGGCAATCGCTTTTTCGCTACCGCAAAAGGCAGGAGAAAAAATTTCTATGCCGGAGCTTGGGGCGCCCGAACCCACGCCGGCGGCCCATTGATCCGGCGTAATTTTTGGCGCCRCCCGGCCAGGGCGGCAAAACAGTTTTTTCTAATTTCTACCAAGTTAGTAGATTAAAGCCATACCGCGCCGAGCGCTTACTTGATGCGCCGCGCAGGAAGGCGATCGAGCAGTCGTGGTCGGCTGGAACAATCGGGCTCGGCGGCACGTTTGGCTTGCGACTCGAGCATTGCCGACGGACCGCACTTCGAAGCCCCATTGACAGGCCGGAACCCAAAGGAGAAGCGCCATGATCATCACCCTGAAACGTGACCTTTGGGTCATCGTGGCAGACGGCGAAAAGGCTCTTTTCCTTCGCAACCAGGGAACGACCAAACGCCCGGACCTGCAAGTCATCCAGGAGATGGAGCAGGAGAACCCTGCCACCCGCGAGCAAGGCACGGACAAGCCGGGGCGATACAATAATGAGGGGCCCCGCAGCGCTATCGAGGAAACCGACTGGCACCGTATCGGCAAGGAAYGCTTTGCCGACAATATCGCGGAGCGGCTCTACAAGCTTGCCCACCAGGGTCAGTTCGACGAGGTCGTGCTGATTGCACCGCCCAGGGTGCTCRGTGAGATGCGACAGAAGCTGCACAAGGAAGTCTGCGACAAGGTGAAAGCGGAAATTCCAAAGACGCTGACCAACCACACCATCTTCGAAATCGAGAAGCTGCTCCAGGCTGCCTGAGCCGGACAGCGAAAGGTCATCGAGGCGATGCCGCGCGACCGAACGCGGCATACAACTGCGATTTTRCCCGTCCAGTGCCTTGCTCGACGGCCGATTTTCCGCGCCCTCCAACCATTTGTCTTTGCGCAATTCCGGATCRAAAGCCGTTACACTCTTTCCCCGGAATTGCGCTAACGGTTGCGTCAGCGTTGCGCTCTCCACCATATTGCGAAAGGCGACGGCTTTTTACGGCGCCTGTCCGACAGCATGATTTCGAAAGGCGCTCCATAGACAATGCCGCACGACACGCCCCTTATCGCCACCATCGTCGCCGGTCTGGGGCTTGCTTTCGTCTTCGGAGCGCTGGCCAACCGTTTCCGCATCCCGCCGCTCGTCGGCTATTTGGTGGCCGGCGTGCTGGTCGGGCCGAACACGCCTGGCTTCGTCGCCGACGCCAGCCTCGCCAATGAACTCGCCGAGATCGGCGTCATTCTCCTGATGTTCGGTGTCGGCCTGCATTTCTCGCTGAAGGACCTTTTGTCTGTCCGTGCGATTGCCGTGCCCGGCGCCGTCGTGCAGATCGGCTTTGCCACGCTGCTGGGCGTCGGGCTGGCCTGGCTGCTTGGCTGGTCCCTCGGCGCCGGCCTGGTCTTCGGCCTCGCACTGTCCGTCGCCTCGACCGTCGTGCTGCTGCGCGCCATGCAGGAGYGGCGGCTGATCGAGACCGAACGCGGACGCATCGCCGTCGGCTGGTTGATCGTCGAGGATCTGGCCATGGTGCTGGCGCTGGTGCTGCTGCCGGCGCTCGCCGGCGTGCTCGGCGGCCAGCCGCAGGCAGATGACCATTCGAGCCTCTTCTCGCTGCCCGCCGGCTACGGCATATGGGGCGTCGTCGGCGTAACCTTCGCCAAGGTCGCCGCCTTCGTCGTCGTCATGCTGGTCGTCGGCCGCAGGGTCATCCCCTGGATCCTCCACTATGTCGCGCATACCGGCTCGCGTGAGTTGTTCCGGCTTTCGGTGCTTGCCATCGCGCTCGGCGTCGCTTTCGGCGCGGCGAAGCTGTTTGGTGTCTCGCTGGCGCTCGGCGCCTTCTTCGCCGGCATGATCATGAGCGAATCCGAGCTCAGCCACCGCGCGGCTGAGGAATCGCTGCCGCTGCGCGATGCCTTTTCGGTGCTGTTCTTCGTCTCRGTCGGCATGCTGTTCGATCCGTTGAGCCTCATCAGCAACGGCCTGCCTATCCTTGCCACGCTCGCCATCATCCTCGTCGGCAAATCGCTTGCCGCCTTTGTCATCGTCATCGCCTTCCGCTATCCGATCGCCACGGCGCTGATGATCTCGGCGAGCCTCGCCCAGATCGGCGAATTCTCCTTCATCCTGGCCGAGCTCGGTGTCGGACTGAAGCTGCTGCCCGAGCAGGGCCGCGACCTGATTCTGGCCGGCGCGATCCTGTCGATCCTGCTCAACCCGCTGATGTTCCTCGTCGTCGACCGGATGAGGCCGTGGCTGGAGAAGCGCGCCGGCAAGGCCGCCGCGCCCGAGGACCCGAGCCCGATCGGCCCCGCGACGGAACCGGGTCAGGTGGCGTCTGTAGCGGCGGCTTCGGAGACGGAGGACGGCCCGCCGCCGCGCACCGCGCTTACCGGCCATTCCATCCTGATCGGCTATGGCCGCGTCGGCAGCCTCGTCGGCGCTGCGCTTAGAGAGGCCGCCCTGCCCTTCCTGGTCATCGAGGATGCCGACAAGACGCTGGCAAAGCTCAAGGCCGAGGGCATCGAAACCGTCGCCGGCAACGCCGCCAATGCGGAAGTCTTTTCAGCGGCYAATCCGGAGGGTGCGAAACGGCTGATCCTTGCCATCCCCAATGCCTTCGAGGCTGGACAGATCGTGCTTCGGGCCCGCGCAGCCAATCCCACGATAAGCGTCATTGCCCGCGCCCACTCCGATGCCGAGGTCGAGCATCTGAAGGGCCTCGGCGCCGATACCGTGATCATGGGCGAGCGCGAGATCGCGCGCGGCATCGTCGAGGTCGTGACCGCGAGGACCACCACTCCGGCTGAGCCCGCCTTGGAGGGCAAACCACAGCCTGCCTGATGCGGGTCCGGGGGCAAACGCACGCCGCCCAAAAGGGCGCAGCGATCTTGGAAAGACGATATGCATTTCAGCCCCACGCGCTCTAGCTGATCAAGCAACGAAGGCGGAACCGCTGCTTTGCGCGATACCGCTGAGGTATCTTGCCGGAGGCTTCCCCAGCGCCTTCTTGAACATGGTGATGAAGGCGGTGACGGATTCATAGCCGAGATCGCCCGAAACCTGCTGCACGCTGGCGCCGGAGGACAACTCCCGCAATGCGACGATCAAGTGCAGTTGCCGGCGCCAGCGCCCGAAGCTCAGGCCTGTCTCCTTCACAACCAGGCGTGCCAGGCTGCTCTCGCTCAGCGCGACATGCTCTGCCCATTCCGCCAGGGTGCGGCGGTCGGCAGGGTTTTCAGACAATGCGGTGGCAATCCGCCTCAAACGCGGCTCCGACGACATCGGCAGATGCAGTTGCTGGACGGGCATGCGCGGCAACTCTGTGAGCAGGACCTTGGTCAGCAGCGCGCCCCTCGGGTCGTCCTGCCCGTAGTCCGCCAATTCCACGATCACTTCTCGCAGCAGCGGCGAGATCGACAGCGTGCAGCACCGACCCGGCAGCTCGGCAGCGCCGGGCTCGATGTAGACGAAGAAGATGCGGGCATTGGCGGTTGC
Organism: Mesorhizobium sp. ORS 3428; assembly: GCF_001854785.1. Taxonomy (GTDB): domain Bacteria; phylum Pseudomonadota; class Alphaproteobacteria; order Rhizobiales; family Rhizobiaceae; genus Mesorhizobium. The sequence goes on along the minus strand of NZ_MDFL01000128.1, from coordinate 16,102 downwards.
AATGTTGCTGTGTTCCAAATCGCCGGGAATCCACACCCCGCAATGCGGCGGCACCATCCAAAGGCCGCCAGGGACGCGGCAGGTGACGCCGCCGCCCAGGGCGAAGACGAGCTGGCCTTTGYGATGCCAATGGTCCGGCACCTCCGCCCGGGTCTCGGTAACATCGACGCGCACGGCAATTGCCGGCGCATCGACTTGATCGACATCGAAATCGGGCCAGGGCCAGCGAAGAGGCTGTCTCATAATTGACGGCYTTTAGCGATTATATGCCATAATAGCTAAATTCTTCAAACGGGGAAGTCGAATAGGTTCCGTTTGCGCGTGGCAGGAACAGTTGATCGTGTTGACGCCGCGCGCCCCATCGTCGGCACGGCCGTGATCTGATGGGTGCTTCGAGTGGGCCAGCCTGCCATGCTCTCCAGGCGGCAGCTGACCCCACAAACCGGCAAGAAGGTACGCCCCCATGCTCGCCCTCGTCACGTCCCCCGACAGCGCCACCGGCCTCAGGCTCGCCGAGTTCGAGGACCCTCAACCCGTCGCGAACGAGGCCCTTGTCTCGGTCCACGCAACCTCGCTGAACCGCGGCGAGCTGCGCCTGCTCGCCATCCGTCCGAACGGCTTCATACCCGGGCAGGACATCGTTGGGATTGTCGAACGGGCGGCAGCCGACGGCTCCGGGCCAGCAGCGGGCACCAGGGTTGCGGCTCTGGTCGACCAGTCCGGCTGGGCCGAACGTGTCGCCGTCTCAACCGACCGTCTCGCCGTCCTGCCGGACGGCATCGGGTTCGAGTCGGCAGCCACGCTTCCGGTGGCCGGCACGACAGCGCTGAGGACTTTGCGTTATGGCGGCGACCTGGCCGGCCAGCAGGTCCTGATCACCGGCGCAAGCGGTGCGGTCGGTCGTTTCCAGATCCAGATCGCCCGCAAGCAAGGCGCTTTGATCACTGCGATAGCCTCGGCCAGGCACCACGATGATCTGCGCCGTCTGGGAGCCCAGCATGCCGCTGAGTCCATCGAAATGGCCGAGGGGGAGTTTTCCTTGATCACCGAGTCGGTCGGCGGCAAAAGCCTGGCGCACGCGATCGAACGCGTCGCGCCCGGCGGGACTGTCGTCATGTTCGGTTCGAGCAGCGGCGAGCTCACACCGGTCGGGTTCCGTCAGTTCGTTCCAGGTCACGAAGGYGCGAGGCTGCAGACGTTCGCCTATTACACGTCCGGTTCAGCCATTGGCACCGACATCGCCTCGCTGCTTGGCCTGGTCGCGGCCGGYCGGCTGGAGACCCGCGTGGCCTTGACCGTGCCGTGGACCGAGATCGGCCAAGCCTTGGACGCGTTGCGACAGCGCCGCATCAGCGGCAAGGCCGTTCTCACAATGACCGGATGAACCGGCTCAAACGTGCTGGCCGCCGTTGATATGGATTTCGGAGCCGGTCACGTAGGACGCCTGCGAGGTGCACAGGAAGAAGATGATGTCGGCCACTTCCGACGTGGCGCCGAGGCGCCGCATGGGGATCGTCTCGACGATCTTGTCGGTGCCGGGCGAAAGGATCGAGGTGTCGATCTCGCCGGGCGCGATCGCATTGACGCGGATGCCGTGCGGCCCGAAATCATGCGCCATCTCGCGCGTCAGCGAGCCGAGCGCGGCCTTCGACGTCGCATAGGCCGTGCCGGCGAAAGGGTGCACCCTGGTGCCGGCGATCGAGGTGACGTTGACGATCGAGCCCTTGGCCGCTGCCAGCTCCTTGAATAGGCCTCTCGCCAGCATGATCGGCGCGAAGAAATTGACCTGGAACACATCGCGCCAGACATGCATCGGTGTGTCGATCGAGTTCATCCGGCCGCCGTCCTTGAGCTTCGGMGAGATGCCGGCATTGTTGACCAGCGCATGCAGCTGTCCGCCATGCGCCTCCAGCCGATGACGGATTTCCGAGATGGCGATGCCGACATCTTCCTGGTCGGCGAGATCGACCTTGATGTGGTCCTCGGGGCCGGCCGGCCAGGGACAGTCCTCGGCAAAGGCCTGTCGCGAGCAGGTGATCACGCGCCAGCCTTCGCGCGAGAAGCGTTTGACGGTGGCATGGCCGATGCCGCGGCTGGCGCCGGTGAGCACGATGGTTTTTCTGGTGTCGGTTTCGGCCATGGCTTGATCTCCGCCCGGACATGTAGCCGAAGGCGCCAGCCATTGCGAGAGGCGAAGTTGCCGCTCTAACCCCCGCTGAGTATGTCGAGGATCGAAGTCCGTCGCTTTTTTGTCGGGCCGCCGACATCGCCGGGCGGCACTGGATGCTTGATCGACCCGGTCGCACGACCATCGCTCGGCATGTCGAAGCCGCCGGCATCGACGGTTTCGGCTGGCCGCGCGGACCGCGCRGGCGCCTGGGCGACAGGCGTCGACTGGCCGACTGCCGCGGGCGGTGTCGGCGGCTGCGAAGCATCCGCTGACGGGATCTCGTCCGGCACGACGGTATCGGACGGCGTCGACTTCCACGTGCCGGGCAGCGGCCTGACCGGCACACCCTCATGCGCCGCCACCATGAACTCGTGCCAGGCCTGCGCCGGCAAGGCGCCGCCCGTCACCTTCTTCATCGGACTGCCATCGTCATTGCCGAACCACACCCCTGTGGTGAGGTTGGCGGTGTAGCCGACGAACCAGGCGTCGCGCGAATTCTGGCTAGTGCCGGTTTTGCCGGCCGAGGGCCAGTTAAAGGCCGCCTTCTTGGCGGTGCCGACCTCGACCGTGCCCGTCATCATCGAGTTCATCATGCCGACGATGTCGGCCTTGATGACGCGCGGCGCGCCGCCGCCATTGTTCTCGTAGAGCACCTTGCCGCCGGCCGTGGTGATGCGCTGGATGAAATGGATGTCCGGCTTGTAGCCGCCATTGGCGAAAGGCACATAGGCGGCGGTCAGTTCCAGCGGTGTCACTTCCGAAGTGCCGAGCGCGATCGATGTGTTCGATTGCAGGTCAGACTGGATGCCCATGCGGTGCGCCGCCTCGACAACCGCGTCGGGCCCGACCTCCATGGTGAGCTGCGCCGCCACCGAGTTCAGCGACTTGGCCAGTGCTGTCGCCAGCGTCACCCTGCCATAATACTTGCCGCCGTAATTGTCGGGCGTCCACTTGCCTATTCTGATCGGCGCGTCGTTGCGCACGCTGTCCGGCGTGCGGCCGGCCTCGAGCGCCGCCATATAGACGAACGGCTTGAAGGCCGAGCCCGGCTGGCGGCGCGCTTCCGAAGCGCGGTCGAACTGGCTGGTCGAATAATCATAGCCGCCGACCATGGCCCGCACGGCGCCGGAATCGTCGATCGACACCAGCACGCCCTGGGTGACGTTGAGCTTCTTGCCGTTCTCGTCGATCAGCCGGCGGATCGACTGTTCGGCAAGCTTCTGCAGCGTGAGGTCCACGGTGGTATCGATGACGATGTCGCCACGGACATCGCCGATCAGGTCCGGAAGCTCTTCCATCACCGTATCGGCGACATAGTTCTCCGAGCCGGTCCAGTAGGACGGCGCGCGCGTCGCCGGCGCGCTCAGCGCCACCTTGTATTCCTTGTCGCTGATCTTGCCTTCCTCGCGCATGGCGGCGAGCACGAGCTGCGCGCGCTCTTCCGCGGCCTTCGGATCGCGCGCCGGCGAGAGCCGCGACGGCGCCTTCAGCAGGCCTGCCAGAAGCGCTGCCTCGGAAAGCGTGACGTCGCGCGCGCTCTTGCCGAAATAGCGCCGCGAAGCGGCTTCCACGCCATAGGCGCCGGACCCGAAATAGACCCGGTTGAGGTACATTTCGAGGATCTGGTCCTTGCTGTGCTTGTGCTCCAGCCACAGCGCGAGCAGCACCTCCTGCACCTTGCGTTCTAGCGTCCGGTCCGGCGTCAGGAACAGGTTCTTGGCCAGCTGCTGCGTCAGCGTCGAGCCGCCCTGCGAGAAATGGCGGCCGAGCAGGTTGGTGACCATGGCGCGCGTCAGCCCGATCGGGTCAATGCCGAAATGCGAATAGAAGCGGCGGTCCTCGATGGCCACCACGGCCTCGGGGATGTAGGGCGACATTTCGTGCAGGCCGACGGCCTCGCCGCCGCTCATGCCGCGATTGGCGATCAGGCCGCCGTCGACCGAGACGATCTTGATGTTGGGCGCGCGGTCCGGGATCGCCCATGTGGTGGCCGCCGGCATCTTGGCGCCGTAATAGACGACGATGCCGGCCACCGCGATGCCGCCCCAGATGCAGAACACGAAGCACCAGTAGAGCAGCCTGCCGAAAATGGAAAACAGACCGCGCCGGTTGCCGTCGCGGCCACGACCGCGCGATTTAGCCTTGGCGGATTTTCGTTTTGCGGCGGACTTGCGGTTGCCAGGCACGACGCGATCCTCCTCGCTGACCGAAAAGCCGTCGGAGGATTTCGCGCGCGGCGAGCCCTCGAAGCTCGGTTCGATGCGACTGTCCCTGCGGTTCGCCATGCGCTGTGCTTGTCTGCCCCCGGTGCCGATGGCGCTCGGGTTGCAGAGTAGATGCGGYGGTTTAAAGGCGCGTTAAATTGATGGCCGGCCAGCCGTTTGAAATTCCTTGCGAATTTCTTAATCTGTTACCGCACTATCCGCAGCCATTACTGCCCTGCTCACGGCGCTTGAGCCGATCCTGGGCGAAGTGATCGAYGGCTTCCGAAACGATCATTGGGCCGATGCGTTTAACCAGCTAGTGCATCGCGAAACCAGCGCATACGCATCAATGGGCAATGCCCAGCGCATCGGCCTTGTCGTTACTGTGACGAGACGAACAGGATATAAAGCCATTTGGCAGCAATGGTCGAGGAAAGCCTCACCGTCATGAAACCGATGAACGAAGAGCATCTTGCGATTCTACGCAGGCACATGGTCGAGATGATTGCGATCCATGCCGACCTTGCAAGCGAAGAACTCGGCAAGGCAACGCTCGATGAGCGGGTGATGACATCGATGYGGCGGGTCCCGCGACATCTTTTCGTGCCAGCTGCGGTCGCGCCTTATGCCTACCAGGATATGCCGTTGCCGATCGGCTTCGATAAAACCGTGTCGCAGCCCTTCATCGTCGCTCTGATGACCGATCTCCTTGCTCCCCAACCGCACGAAACGGTGCTCGAGATCGGGACTGGCCTTGGCTACCAATCCGCGATCCTCGCGGAACTCGCTGGACAAATTTGGAGCGTCGAAATCATCGAGGAATTCGCAACCCATGCCGAGGCTCTGCTGCAGGGCCTTGGCTTCTCGAATGTCGCCATTCGGGTCGGAGACGGGTCTCGCGGCTGGCCCGAGCACGCCCCATTCGATAAGATCCTGGTTAGCGTGGCGGCTGAGCGGACGCCGCCGGCATTGTTGAATCAGCTCAAGCCAGGGGGACGCCTTGTTCTGCCTTTGGCGTCTGAAGAAGCACAGTTTCTGACTATCATCGACAAGGATGCTGCTGGGCAGCTCGAGACACGGAAAATCATCCCGGTTCGGTTCAGCCAGCTTGAAACCATCTAACGAGGTGCGCACAACTGGCGCGGCTTCGTATTCCAGCCGCCGGCCGGATGCCGGCAGTTCCACACTTTTCTCGTTGTAAATCTCCGACTGTCAAACTCGGTCCTCGTAGAACTCAATGGGGAGACCGTCGGGGTCTGCCACGAAAGTAAACGAACGTCCTGTGTGAGGGTCTATGCGAATAGGCTCAACTTCCACGCCTCGTGCCCGAAGCAACCGGGCTGTCGCCTCTACTGAGTCCACCGAGAATGCTACGTGTCGTAGTCCGCATGCCTCAGGCCTGGTCGGCCGGCTGGGTGGCTTGGGAAAACTGAACAATTCGATCTGGACAGGACCATGCCGCAGGTCGCACTTCCAAGATTGCTTTTCGGCGCGCCAATTTTCGTCGACGATGACGAAGTCGAGTTTATTGTAGAACTGCTTCGACAGCTCGTAGTCACTGCAGATGATCGCAATATGAAGGATTCCTAGTAGCAACGAACTAACCCCAGATGAGCATGAACAAGCCTGACGCCGCAGATAATAGCRGGCTTGAATCAAAGAGAAGGACTGCCACCCAAGTGAGTGGCCCGATCGAGCTTGTTCCGGGGCGGTTTCATGCATCGCGATCCAGAACTGCGGTCAGTTGGGGAATGTTGCGACGCCTAGAGTAAGTCGGGTTTACGCTTCCCGCTCGGTAAGGCATGTTAGGTGGGAAAAATCGAAGCGATTGAATATCAAATGCTCAGCGATCGCCCGATCCGGCAGGTTCCACAGAGCGGAGCACTCGGCTGTCGCGCCGATCAGCTTGGGCATGACGCTTTTCGTTGACCCTCAAGGAGCGCGGCCGGCATAAGGATCCGACCGCGCTCCTTGCCGGACTGCGTCCGGCAGGCAAGTCAGCTGTGCCTCACACTAGTCGAGCACTGCACGGACCGACAGCGCCGCTCTCGATGCCTGCATGACGTCGCCGACGTGGCAGTAGCAGACGATCTCGTGCAGCTGATGATCGGTCAGTTCGAAGAAGCGCTTTGCTTCGCCGTAGGTGTCGTCCTTCAAACCTTCGTCACGCAAAACCGAATCTGCCAGGGCGACGGATATCGGCGAGCCGTCCCCTCGCATGACATTGCGTTCCGCCGGGGCACGGTATTCGGTGCCGGTGAGCGCGGTCAGGAGCCGGCCGGGCTCACGCTCGAGGAGCTCCGCCCAACGTGCGAGGCGCTGGGTTCGGCTCATGACGGGCTTGGCGGTTTTGACCTCGGCAACAGCGTGCAGCTGGTCCAGTGTTTGGTGCCTCATGGCAACCTCCTAGTGGCTAGGTTGGTTGGCCCCAAACTCCCTATCCGATCATGATACCGCCGAACCGCCCGGACGTCACGCTTCTTTGCTGCCCCACTCCCGCAAGATTGATGAGAGCTGCCCGGCGGCCTCGCCAGTCCTCCACTCCGTTCCGCAGAACACAGCCGCGAAAATCAGACGGCTGTCCTGGGGTCAAGAAACGCTGCGCTCGAGCTCTGCAGCCCTTCGACCGATGATCGATGACAGGCAGTGGAAAGCAAGCGGCTGCTCCTGGCAGGTCACCGCGACGACGCTGTTCGACCTATCGATGTCGAGACCCTTCGGGCCGCCCTCCTCGACATTGGCCCTGCCTCGCAGGAAAGTCTCGTCATCCAGCACGGCAACCGAACGCGACGGCGTGCGGCGTCCCTTCCAGCCCCCGCCGCTGGCGTAGACGTGGACCATTGGGCTGCCCGCATCGGCGACGAGGATATGGYGGCCGTCCTGTGTGAAGCGCAGGCCGTGCGGGTAGTTGGCGTTCTCCAGGACACCGGTTGGTTGGGTCTCGGGGCCGAGCGGCGACGACATGTCGTAAATCTTCACGTCGTTGGTGYCGTGGCTGCTGACGGCGACCCATTGCCCATCATGGCTGACAGCAAGGCCGTCCGGGATATTGAGGCCTCGCTGCAGAAGAACCTGGTTCCGCAGGGCGCGGTACCCCCATCGCCGGCGAACCACGTGGCGGGTCACCCGGTGCGTGTAATTATTGCAGACCAGCAGGCTGAACCGGTCTTGCGACTCGTGCCTGACTGCGACCGAGCCGGGCGTTCTCAACTTGCAAAGCGGGCTGCCCTTGATCAGCCGGCGCGGCGCGATTTCTCGCCCGCGCCCTGCCATCTCGCCTTGCGGCAGGGCGAATATCGCAACCAGCCCATCGCGATTGGCAACCACGAAGGTCCGGTCGTCGATGAAGTCGATGCCATGGATCGCACCCATGCTGTTCGATCTGAGCTCCATGAAATCGCGAATGGCGATCCTGGGCATATCGACCGTCGGTTCGATTTCGAGTTTCAGGATCAGGCATCGCTTGCGTCCATATCCGGCTACGGCCAACCGCCGGTTGTCAGGCGAAAAGCGCAGGTCTTCCGTCCGTCCGATCGCGCCGAGCGCATCGGTGACGGCGTCGGTCGCCTCGAAATCGATCCGGGGAACCATCTGGCCTGACCTGAAATAAGTAAAAACCCCCGCTGCCGCCCGGGTGGGCGGAGCCGAATGAAATAAGCGTTAACCGTAGCAGGCGGTCAAGCCCCGCGACGCAGACGCCACTGAATCAGTTCTGTTGGATCGAGATGCCCTTATCGTCGATCTTGAGCTCGACCCCCTTCGGCCTGGTCTGCTCGCGATAGATGTAGWCACCAAGCGCAATGACCACGACGACCAATGCGCCRATAATGAGATAGAGCGTGTTCTGTCTCACCGTGCCCCCTTGTTGCGCCGGATTATTGCGCCGATTTTCAACCCGCATCAGAACGGATCACCAGATCAATTTCAGGAAATGTCCGTATCGGTTTTCCGTCCGGAATTGCGTTAAAGTAAGCGGCAAGAGCAGTTCAGCTCTACCAAACGCTGACCTGCTTCCTCCCGTCACTGGTCGTCGTCATCGCGAGATGYCGGCCGCCAGCTCGTCGGATCGACCTTCTTCTGCGTGTTGCTGTCGGTATAGACCCACCAACCGCCGTCACGATATTGGCCGACGGATTCGTTGACCACGCCGTCGCTATCCTTCCATATCACGGTCACCTTCGAGCCGTCCTTCGGCGCCGTCCCGATCGGTTTGCGCTCTGCCATTTCACTCCCTCCATGGACCGGCAGGAACGTCTCGCGACGCGCCGGGTTCCGTCAGCTATGCGCGAAGATATCTTCCTCCTCCCAGCCCATCAGGTCGAGCTTGGCGCGCGTCGGCAGGAAGCGGAAGCAGGCGTCGGCTTCCTTGGTGCGTCCCTCGCGCGCCAGCCGCATGGCCAGCACCTCGCGCAGCCGGTGCAGGTAGAGCACGTCGGAGGCGGCATATTCGAGCTGCTCGGGCGAGAGTGTCTCCGCTGCCCAGTCTGACGACTGCTGCGCCTTGGAAAGGCCGATGCCGAGCAATTCGCTGCAGATATCCTTCAAACCGTGGCGATCGGTGTAGGTGCGGGTCAGTCGCGAGGCGATCTTGGTGCAGAACACCGGATCGGCCATCACGCCGAAGGTGTGGTAGAGCACGGCGATGTCGAAGCGACCGTAGTGGAACAGCTTGGYGATGGCGCGGTTCCTGAGCAGGGTGACGAGGTTCGGCGCCTTCTTCTGCCCCGGCGCGATCTGGATGACGTCGGCGCTGCCGTCGCCGGGAGAAATCTGCACCACGCAAAGCCGGTCGCGATGCGGGTTGAGGCCCAGCGTCTCCGTGTCGATGGCCACGGCCCCGACATTGTAGCGGGACAGGTCCGGCAGATCGTTCTTGTGGAAACGGATGTCGGTCATTCTTTTCTCCGGATCGCGGCCTGCAGCGCGGCGCATCCTTGGGGATGCGCAAAGGACGCGGCAGCACTTTGCGCTAGATAGCCCGTCTCCTCGCCGCGATCCGGAGAAAAATCAACAGAAACTTGATTTTCACGCTCCGCGCGTCAGCGCATCGAGAATGCGCGCCCAGGAGCGCTGCCCTTTGTGGAAGGAGGTGAGCTCGTATTTTTCGTTAGGCGAATGGATGCGGTCGTCATCGAGGCCGAAGCCGACCAGCAGCGATTCCATGCCGAGATAGGTCTGGAAGTCGCCGACCACGGGAATGGAGCCGCCGCCGCCGGTCGTGACCGCCTGCGTCTCCCATTCGTCGGACAGCGCATCCTTGGCCTTGGCCAGGAAGGGCGAGTCGTACGAGAGCTGGATCGCCGGCGAGCCGCCATGCGGATGGAACTCGACCGAGCAGTCGCCCGGGATGCGCTCGCGCACGAAAGCCTGGAAGGCGGCGCGGATCTTTTTCGGATCCTGCTTGTGGACGAGGCGGAACGACATTTTCGCCGAGGCTTCCGCCGCGATCACCGTCTTGAAACCCTTGCCGGTATAGCCGCCGATGATGCCGTTGAATTCGGCCGTCGRCCGCGCCCAGGTCAGCTCGAGCACGGAGCGGCCCTTTTCGCCGGCGGGAATGGAAAGCCCGATCGGTCCGAGGAAGGTCTCGGCGGTTTCGCCGAGGCCCTCCCAGGACTTCAGCACCTGCGACGGCGTCTCCTCGACCCCGTCGTAGAAACCCGGAATGGTGACCCGGCCGTCCTTGTCATGGATATCGGCAAGGATCCTGGCCAGGATCCGGATCGGATTGGCGGCCGGACCGCCATAGAGCCCRGAATGCAGGTCGCGGTTGGCAGCCTTCACGGTGACTTCCTCGCCGACCATGCCGCGCAGCGACACACAGATCGAGGGCGTCTCGCGGTCCCACATGCTGGTGTCGCAGACCAGCGCGAAATCCGCTTTGAGCTCGGCGGCGTTCGCCTCGAGGAACGGCTTCAGCGACGGCGAGCCGGATTCCTCCTCGCCTTCGAACAGGATGGTGATGCGGCAGGGCAGATTGCCGTGCACCTGCTTCCAGGCGCGGCACGCTTCGACGAATGTCATCAGCTGCCCCTTGTCGTCGGCCGAGCCGCGCCCGGTGATCACCTTGCGTCCGGGCTCGATCTCCTTGATTGACGGCGCGAACGGATCGCTCTGCCAAAGCTCGATCGGATCGACCGGCTGCACGTCGTAATGGCCGTAGAACAGGACATGCGGCGCCCCGACGGGCCCTTCGTGATGYGCCACCACCATCGGATGTCCGGGCGTGTCGCGCACGCTGGCRTCGAAGCCGATCTGCCTGAGCTCTGYGACCAGCCAGTCCGCGGCCTTGCGGCAGTCGGCGGCAAAGGCCGGGTCGGTGGAGATCGACCTGATGCCGAGCAGGCCGAAAAGCCGTTCCAGGCTCTGGTCGAGATTCTGGTCGAGACGATCGAGGACGGGGGAGATTCTGGACATGCTGCGGCCTTTCGATTTTTGCGCCGACCCTAAAGACCCAGACCAAAAACGGAAAGTCGCGATCGTTGGACCAAGCCGATCGAAAGGCAAAAAAGAACCGCCGTGGTGGAGGGGGAACCACGGCGGTCTTACTGAAACGTTGCGGCAGCCCGGAGAGGGGGGATAGGCTGCCGCAGTTTGCCCGGGATAGGCGGGGGACGGGCCTTACACCGGACTTCGGCGAAAACTGCCGATGAGAACTATTTGGGTCTGTGAACGTGGCGATTCAAGGGCACGAAAATTACACTTTTGTAACATAGCCGTGAGCAGCCCGATCGCGCAGGCCGGAAGCCTGGCAAAGCCATGGGAATCTCGACAGCTTACGGGCATCGCCCAGATAAGGCCGCCCTCCGGCCTCTGGCCGGTCTTCCTCAAAGATGGCGATTGCGCTTGCGGTAGCGGGCGACCAGCCCTTCGTTGACCTCCTTGGCGCCAGGCATGTTGGCGCTGAGGTAGACCGGAGCGTCGGCGCCCGAGGCCTGCAGGCGCACGGCGACCTCGGCGAAGACGGCGTTCATCAGCGCCGCGCCGATGGAGGTCGAGATCGGTCCGACGCGCAGCTCGCTGCYGGGCACGCTCATGATGGCGTCGCCGGGAGGCGCGCCGTTGTCGAGCACGATATCGGCGACGTCAGCCAGGCGGGTGCGGCCCCGCGCGGCCTGGCGCGAATAATCCTGCGACGTGATGGCGATGACGGTGGCGCCGCGCTGCTTGCCAAGCTGCGCCGCCTCCACGGTCGCCGCGTTGACGCCGCTGTTCGAGACGACGATCAGGACGTCGTTGGCACCCATCGGATAGTGCTCGAAGACYGGCACGATCACGCCGGACATGCGCTCGAAGGCGGTGCTGGCCACCGCGCCTTCGTGYACCATCAGCGGCGTGGACAGGATCGGCACGGTGAACGCGAGGCCGCCGGCACGGTAGTGTGCCTCCTCGGCCATAGTGTGGCTGTGGCCAGTGCCGAAGATGTAGACAAGGCCATCGGCTCGCGCCGTGCGCTCGACCGCGTCGGYGGCGGCCGCGATCGCCCCGCCGTTCTCTTCGATCAGCCGGCCGATGCGTGTCGTCAGCTCCGCCAGATAGGCGGCGGCGGTGGGTGTCGTGCTCATGCGTCCTTTCCAAGTGTCAGGTTGGCCCGCATCACGAAGCAATCACCGCGATAGATCGAGCGGACATACTCAAGCGGCCGTCGCGTCGCATCGAGCGTGCGACGGGTAAGGATAAGAACCGGGCTCTGCTGGGAGATGCCGAGCGCGGCGGCGCTCGCAGCGTCGGGATGGGCGGAGCGAAGCCACTGTTCCGCGAATGTCGGATAGAGGTGATAGATGTCGCGCAGGACGCGATAAAGAGATGCCGTGCGGAAGTCGGCGCGGTCGAGCAGGCCCGGCGCCAGTTCCAGCGGTATCTCGGTCTTTTCGATGCCGACCGGCTCGGTATCCGCCATGCGCACGCGCACCAGCCGGTGCACGGCCGCGCCTTCCGCCATGCCCAGAGCGGCGGCCGTCTCCGGGTCGGGCACGCCGATACCCGCGTCCAGGACGATGCTCGAAGCGCTGCGGCCGCCGCGCTGCATTTCCTCGGTGAATCCGGCCAGCGTGCTGAGCTGTTGTTCGATCTGGACATGGGCGACGAATGCGCCGCGTCCGACACGCGTCTCAACCAGCCCTCGCCGCTCCAACAGCTTGAGCGCCTGCCGCGCCGTCATGCGGCTGGCGCCCAACTTCTCGGCCATCTGGCGCTCCGAGGGCAGCCGCTCGCCGGCCTTCAGTGCGCCGGAGKCGATCCGCACCGCGAAGTCGTTGGCGATGCGCTGGTAGAGTGGCTGGCCGGCGATGTGGTCCATCGATGGTATATACCTTATCTACTCGTGGTATGTACCATGTGCCGCTGGGCTGTTAAAGCGGCAAGCGGACCAATATTTTTTGCGATGCCCACAGCCCACGGTAGGCGGCGAATGCTCGATCCCATTGCGGAGCGAGCGTCCGGTCCGTCTCGTGGCCGCGCTGGATGGCGCGGGTCGATACGGACGCGTTGCGGATTGCCCGAACTGTTCCCGGCGCACCGCCATGTGCCGCCGGACGACCCGGTTCTCGCGAGTCCTGCGGATGTCAGGGACTTGCCGTAGTCAGTGAAGACCACAGCCTTTGGCATGGACCGCGGCGCGTCGCCGCGCTATCCCTGCCCGCATGAAAAAAGGCGATCATCTCTTTCTTGTCGACGGCTCCGGCTACATTTTCCGCGCCTACCACGCGCTGCCGCCGCTCAACCGCAAATCCGACGGCCTGCYGACCAGTGCGGTGCTCGGTTTCTRCAACATGGTGTGGAAGCTGATGCAGGACGCCCGCAACACCAGTGTGGGCATTGCGCCGACGCATTTCGCCGTCATCTTCGACTATTCGTCGAAAACCTTCCGCAGCGATCTCTATCCCGAATACAAGGCCAACCGATCGGCGCCGCCGGAGGACCTCATCCCGCAATTCGGCCTGATCCGCCAGGCGACCGTGGCGTTCAACCTGCCCTGCATCGAGATGGAGGGTTTCGAGGCCGACGACATCATCGCCAGCTATTCCCGGCTGGCCTGCGAGGCAGGCGCCGACACCACCATCGTCTCCTCCRACAAGGACCTGATGCAGCTGGTCGGCGCGACGGTTCGCATGTACGACCCGATGAAGGATCGCCGGATCAGCATCCCGGAGGTGATCGAGAAATGGGGCGTGCCGCCGGAAAAGATGATCGACCTGCAGGCGCTGACCGGCGATTCGGTCGACAACGTGCCCGGCGTGCCCGGCATCGGCCCGAAGACCGCGGCACAGCTTCTGGAGCAGTTCGGCGACCTGGACGGGCTGCTCGCGCGCGCCTCCGAGATCAAACAGGAGAAGCGGCGCGAAGCCATCATCGCCAATGCCGACAAGGCGCGCATCTCGCGTGAGCTCGTGACGTTGAAGAACGACGTGCCGCTGAAGGAAGGGCTGGACGATCTCATCCTTCATGCGCCGGACGGGCCGAAGCTGATCGGCTTCCTGAAGACGATGGAATTCACCACGCTGACGCGCCGCGTCGCGGAGGCGACCGGGACCGAGATCGGTGACGTCCCGGCCGCGCCGGTCACCATCGAGCGCGCCGATACCGCGCACGGCCCCGATGTCGGCGCAGGCGCGCCTCCGGTCGCGAGGCCCGCCGCAGCCGCTGCCGGCGACACCGCAAAGCCTGCTCAGCCGCCCGTCAGGGCGGAAGACGCTCCRCCGCAGGGCGACACCCCTTCCCTGCTTTCGGCGCTGCGACTGGAACAGGCGGCGGCGCGCAAGATCGATCCCTCGGCCTATGCAGCCATTCGCGATGCGRCCGCGCTGAAAGCGTGGATCGCCGAGGTGAACGAAGCCGGCATCCTTGCCCTCGAGGCGGAGACCACATCGTCCGACGCGATGCAGGCAGAACTGATCGGCCTCTCCATGGCGATCGCGCCGGGCCGCGCCGTCTATTTGCCGCTCGCCCACAGAAACGGCAACGGCGACCTGCTTRGCGGCGGCCTGCTGGCGGATCAGGTCCCTGTCCGCGAAGCGCTGGCGCTGCTCAAGCCACTGCTGGAGGACCGGTCTGTTCTCAAGATCGTGYAGGATATGAAGTACGACATCGTCGTCATGAGCCGGCACGGCATCGAGGTCGGGCCCTTCGACGATACGATGCTGATTTCCTATGTGCTCGATGCCGGCACCTCCGGCGGCCACGACCTCGCCTCGCTCTCGGAAAAATGGCTGGGCCATGCCCCGGCTACGAAGAAGGAGCTTGCGGGTTCCGGAAAGAGCGCCGTCGGCTTCGATCAGGTCGATATCGAGCGGGCGACCGCCTATGCCGGCGAGCAGGCCGACCTGGCGCTGCGGCTCTGGCAGTTGCTGAAACCCCGGCTCGCCGCCAAGGGCCTCGTTTCCGTCTATGAGCGGCTGGAGCGGCCGCTGGTGCCCGTGCTCGCCCGCATGGAACAGCGCGGCATCTCCGTCGACCGCCAGATCCTGTCCAGGCTGTCGGGCGAGCTGGCGCAAGGCGCCGCCCGCGTCGAGGAAGAGATCTACGGGATCGTCGGCGAGCGCATCAACATCGGCTCGCCGAAACAGCTCGGCGACATATTGTTCGGCAGGATGGGCCTGCCAGGTGGGTCGAAGACCAGGACCGGCCAGTGGTCGACCACGGCGCAGCTGCTGGAGGACCTTGYCGCCGAAGGCCACGAGCTCCCGCGCAAGATCGTCGACTGGCGCCAGCTCACCAAGCTGAAATCGACCTATACCGACGCGTTGCCAGGCTTCATCAACCCGGGCACCAATCGCGTCCATACCTCATACGCGCTGGCTTCGACCACAACAGGGCGCCTGTCGTCTTCCGATCCCAACCTGCAGAACATCCCGGTGCGCACCGCCGAAGGCCGCAAGATCAGGACCGCCTTCATCGCCGAGAAGGGCCACAAGCTGGTCTCGGCCGACTACAGCCAGATCGAGCTGCGCGTGCTGGCCCATGTCGCCGAGATCCCGCAGCTCAAGCAGGCTTTCGCCGACGGTGCCGACATCCACGCCATCACCGCGTCGGAGATGTTCAACGTGCCGGTGGAAGGCATGCCGTCGGAGGTGCGGCGGCGCGCCAAGGCGATCAATTTCGGCATCATCTACGGCATCTCGGCCTTCGGCCTCGCCAACCAGCTGTCGATCCCTCGCGAGGAGGCAAGCGCCTATATCAAGCGCTATTTCGAGCGCTTCCCGGGCATCCGCGACTACATCGAGGAAACCAAGGCCTATGCGCGCGAGCACGRCTTCGTCGAGACCATCTTCGGCCGCCGCATCCACTATCCGGAGATAAGGTCCTCCAACCCCTCGATCCGCGCCTTCAACGAGCGCGCCTCGATCAATGCGAGGCTCCAGGGCACCGCCGCCGACATCATCCGCCGCGCCATGGTGCATATGGAAGAAGCGCTGGAGAAGGCRAAACTGTCGGCCCGCATGCTGTTGCAGGTGCATGACGAGCTGATCTTCGAGACGGTGGAAGCGGAGGTCGAGGCGACGATCCCCGTCGTGCGCCRGGTGATGGAGAACGCGCCCATGCCGGCGGTCTCGATGTCGGTGCCGCTGCATGTCGACGCACGCGCCGCAGATAACTGGGACGAGGCGCATTGACCTTCGGCGGACGTCGACACCCGCAATGCGTCGAGATCCTTCGCGCCCCCTCTGTCCCGCCGGCTTAAGGGGTTTCGTGCAGCGCGGTGCTAGACTATTTCACGTTTTGACGGAAG
>NZ_MDFL01000127.1 GCF_001854785.1 Mesorhizobium sp. ORS 3428 | reverse complement strand
AGCGATCTCGACAGATGCCTTACGCCTCGTGACGCTCGTGATAGCGCTCGGGTCAAAGTCAAAGAAAGTCATCGAGACGTTCTGTCAAGAGACAGGAGCCAAGGCGCCCAAGCACATATCTGCTCCGAAGGGAAAACGGATCCTTGTGTGGCGGCCGGGCTCGGGCAAGCAAGCGGTGACAGTTAAGGCAATCGAGCCGCGCCAGTCCCTCAAGCGGCACAGTCGCAAGTACGCGGAGGGTGAGCTCGACGCGTCTGGCAGCTTTTACTTTAGAGGCCCTGATAACGCTATGAATCTTAGGGCCCACAATCTGATCATCTTTGCCCAAATGGCAGAAGGCATCGATGACTTAACCTGGGAATACCACCTGCGCGCTGGCGACTATTCCAAATGGTTTCGCGACCAGATCAAGGACAAAGACTTGGCCCAGGAGACCGCCACTGCCGAGAAAGACAAATCTCTGTCGGCACAGGAAAGCCGGAAGCGCGTATTGGACGCGGTACGSCGGCGCTACACGGCGCCGGC
Organism: Mesorhizobium sp. ORS 3428; assembly: GCF_001854785.1. Lineage (GTDB taxonomy): Bacteria > Pseudomonadota > Alphaproteobacteria > Rhizobiales > Rhizobiaceae > Mesorhizobium. The sequence continues at coordinate 14,072 of NZ_MDFL01000127.1, read as the reverse complement.
TACGGCTCCAGATTGAAGCACATAGCTTCTGCTGTCTAGCACGCTGAAGTGGAGAGTCGAGGGTCGCGAGCCGGTCACCAAGATAGACCCATCTTAATGACTGATACTTGAAAAATGAAGGAAGTCTCAGGCAGCCATCAAAAATACTCGACACCTTAGTCTAGCTGGCAGGCTGTTTCCATCTTTAAAGTTATTTTTGTGGCCGTATGAGAGTTCCGATCCCAAATGCCTGTCAGCAGGTTGGGGTCAACATAGGCGAAGCTTGAACGAACCCGCATCAGCTGTTGGATTCCATGAGAGCGCTCGATTTCATAAGAGCCTTCTGGTCGGCGAACAACGTGGTTGGAGCCATCTGCCACGCCTCCTGGCTTCTGGTGGAAACCGGCATCGGGGCGTTATCCAGCTGCTATTCCAAGGTCTAGCTCGATCCAGTCACGGGAACTCGAGCCCGCAAAATGCGTTGGTTCCACATCGCAAATCGATCGGAGTCTGCTATGCTCAGGTGGATTATTATTCTGTTGATTGTCGCCGCGGCAGCTAGCCTGCTCGGCATGCCGGCGCTCGCCGGAGCTGCAGCAATGGGCGCACGTGTCCTGATCGGCATCGTGCTTGTGATTTTCCTGCTGATGGTGCTCGGCGTCTTCGCCGTRACCTAATTCACCCATCAGTCCCGCCAGTGACAGACGCMCGCATTATACCTGCATGGTGTGACATAGCCGCTGCCGATTTTCGGATCTAATTTAACGATGGCAATGGCCCCAGGTTGACAGCACCATTGCCGCCTTGCCGCGCACGCGCTTCCGCGCCGAGATTCATTCTTTTGATCTAGCACGTAATCTTGCGCCAATTCATAGTTGGGCCGCTGCGATAGACACTGTCCAGCCGCTTCGACACAATGCCCCCCCAGGCCTGCCTCGCAAGCAAGATGGAGCGCGGCCTCGCCATGCCCTGGGAGCGTTTCGCTGAACTGGATATGGCCACCGATCGGGATCAGCACTTGAAGCATCTCGCGGCGGTCGACCAGCGCCATATTGCATAGATCGTACCCTTTGAAGTGCAAGAGGTCGAAGGCCATTAGGTAGAGATCTTGCGGGCGTCTGGTTATCGCTGAGTGTAGCGACTGCAATTGGGAAAGACCGGCGGAGTCCGTAACGATCACCTCCCCTTCAATGATAAAGGTTTCCGCCTCAAGCTTCTCCGCCTCCTCGGCAATCGGCCGATATTTGGACGTCCAGTCAATGCCGGTTTTAGTAAAGAGTCGGATGYCGTGCGCGTCCTTGATAATTTGGGTACGGTAACCGGCGAACTTGATTTCGTGGCTCCAGCCATCCCCCTTGGGCGGTCGCGCGGTCGGCTCAGGCTCCATTGGACGGACGAAAGACAGCCGGACGGCGGGCTTGCGCATCGCAGCTCCAGACAAGGGCAGTTTTTTATATAAGATCGTGCGGTCGTAAGTGTTCCGTTAGCAGCTTCTGAACCATCGACTTGGCGCTCGGCTAAGCGGCCACAACCGACGCCCTCCTGTGCTCAGCCGGAATTGGTAGGGGCACCTCTCGCGAATCCCCAGCACGCGGGCGGCGTCAGATACAATTCAGAAACACTCCAGACAAACTCCAGAAATGGTACGAGCGTAGAATTGGCTCGAGAGGGTCGTTCATCGGCTGCAGCATTGCAGCAACTTGTTCGGATTGGCGACAAGCGATGCAAAGATTCCCGATCAGCCTGATTGGTGTGTTGTTCGGCATTTCGCTCGTTGCCCGCCCGCTTTGGGCCGGAGAAGCAAAAGTTGCGACGACCCGGACGGAGCACTGCAACAATCTTAGCCACCAGGTCGACGAAGCCCTCGAAACCCATGCCGCGTCAACGCAGGTCACCGCGGCGAAGGCACTGCAAAGAAAGGGAAACCGGCTCTGCGCCAACAAGAAGCAGGCGCAGGGAATCCGGGCGTTCGCAAACGCTTTGAAGCTGCTTGGCGTGACACCGATCGATCCCGATGCAGTGACACCCAAAACCGACCTGCACAGCAAGGAGACAAAACCATGACAAAGTCCGTTCTCTCGGCCCTCAGCCTCGCTGTTGTTCTGGCTTTCACGATGCCGGCTCCCGGCGACGCTGCCGCAACCAACACCACCGCTCCGGCTGCTTCGACCGACACGACCACAACGCCGGCCGCAACTACGGCTAAGAGGCCACATCAAAAGGAGGTAACAAACAAGAAGGTTTGCAAGCCGACCAAGAGGCATAAGTGCCCGGTGAGGCACAAGAAGCAAGCTGCGAGGACTGCCGCGCCCAAGAACGCCTATTAAGCGCCGCTGGTGAGAAGGCCGTTTCATTTGTATTCATCTGAAGCGGCCTTTTCATTGACCCGGAGTGGACCACAAGCTCGGAGGCCGCTTCGAAGGCTGCCCCCTGGGCGTAAGCCGTCGGGTGTCGCAGTGCTCGATTAAACCTATCGGCGGTCGACTGGTCTTGACGCGCGCGGGGTGAGCTGCTGCCGACGACGGGGAGCTTAGCGGCCGATATTCTGCCGGAATTAGCCAACGACAGCGCTGTGCAACCGGCCTTCGGTGCGGAACTTTCCGGTCGGCGCTGCCTTTATCTTCATGCTTGAAGCAGCAGCGGGAGGAAGACATTGAGCAGCATTGTCTGGCGAAGTCTGCCTGTACTGCACGTGCTGGCACTGGTACTTGCCTCCTGCTCTTCGTCTGAAACCGTTGAGCAGTCGAGGCGTGGGGCCTCGACTGCGGAATCGGCGAAATTGGTCACCGATGTCTGGCTTTCCGGTGCCGCACCGTCGCACTACGCATCGGCTGGCTTGCAATTGTTTGGCAGGACACTCGTCGATGCCCGCCGCCGAGTTGAATCGTCCTCCTCGTCCGAAATTGCGAAGCGGGACACAATGGGGACAGCGGTGAGCCGGCTATTTAACGCGGCGAGCCGGGCTGAGAGCGCTTTCCAAGCTGGACAGCCGGTACAGGCCAACCAGGCGCGGCAGGAGCTGCGCGCCGCGCAAGCAGATCTCGCCACTGCCTATCGCGACTATTTCACGCCGCAACGATGAAGAAGCTGCTCCAAATTTCGCTGGGCGTCGTAACTAGCGTTGGGGGTTTTCTGGAGGTCGGTTCTATGGCAACGGCGGCGCAGGCGGGCGCCCTGTTCGGTTTCCAGCTCATCTGGGCGATCGTGCTTGGGACCATTTGCATCGTCTTCCTGGTCGAAATGGCCGGTCGCTTTGCCGCGGTCAGCCATCACACGATCGCTGATGGAATCCGCGAACGGTTCGGCTTCAATGCCTTCGTCTGGCCGCTGCTCGCAGTCCTGCTRGTCAACATCATGGTGCTTTCCGCCGAGATAGGAGGGCTTGCTATAGCCGCCGAGCTCGCCACCGGGATCAGTTTTCGGTGGTGGGCGTTGCCGGCGGCTTTCCTCGCCTGGCTGATGTTATGGAAAGGAACGTTCGGCCTCATAGAGCAAGGCGTCTCGATGTTGGGCCTTGTCACGCTCTGCTTTGTGGTCGCGACGGTGATGCTCCACCCCGAATGGAAGCAGGTTGGCCTTGGCGCCTTGCCGAGCCTGYCGCACCACGACACGGCAAACTATTGGTTCATGGCCGTCAGCATTCTCGGCGCTTCAATCTCTCCCTACCTTTTCATGTTTTATTCCTCCGGCGCGATCGAAGAYAAATGGGACAAGAGCTATCTCGGTGCTAACCGGGTGATCGCCGGCCTCGGCATGGGATTCGGGGGAGCAATCTCCATCGCCGTTCTGATCGTGGCCGCGCTTGTGCTCGGCGCCCACGGCGTGAAGAAGGTGGGCGACTACAACCARCTCTCACTGATGCTGATCCCGATATTTGGCTTCTGGGGCTTCTTCCTCTTCATTGCTTCRCTCGCGGTCGCATGTTTCGGGGCTGCGCTCGAACTGGCGCTGCAGCAGRCCTATCTCATCGCGCAAGGATTCGGYTGGCCGTGGGGCGAGAATCTTAGGCCGCGTGACGACCCCGGCTTCAGCCTGGTTTACACCCTGACGCTCTTTCTTGCCGCGGTCCCCTTAGTGCTCGGTGTCGATCCGCTGAGGCTCACCATCTTCTCTATGGCGCTGACTGCAGCCAGCTTGCCGCTTACGGTCGTTCCGTTCCTCTTTCTGCTGAATGACGATCGCTATATCGGCGAGCACCGCAACGGCGTTATTTCAAATTCCGCCGTGATTTTCGTCGTCGCGCTGGGCTTCGTGCTGGCTGTAGTGACCATTCCCCTGCAGATATTCGGAGGCACCTGATGCAGCTGCTGCGCGATATTCTGGACAAGCAAGTCGTTGATCGCGAACAGGTCAAGATCGGCAAGGTCGATGGATTGGTAGTCGAACTGAGGCAGGGCGAGCCGCCCAGGGTCGTTGCCATCGAACTTGGCTCGATTGCGCTGGCACGACGCCTTGGCGCGAGGCCTGGGCAATGGACCGCGCGACTCGCGGCAAAGCTGAGCGGCAAGTGTGTGGCAAGGCCGCATCGGATTGCATGGAACAAGGTGCGCGATATCGGGGTCGACATCGAATTCGACATTGACGTGCGCAGAACCAAAATCTTCGCCTGGCAGGATTGGCTGCGCGATCATTTCGTTGGCCGGATCCCGGRAGCCTGAGGATGGCGAACGTAAATCTCGAGCATCTGGCTGGTCGGCGCGTGTTTTCGGAGGGCGGCAGGAGCATCGGTTATGTCGAGGAGATCATCGCCGAGCAGGACGGTGACGACCTTGTTGTTACCGAATTCCATGTCGGGATCTTCGCTGCGTTCGAACGCCTGTCCGCCTCGACTTTCGGCACTGCATTGCTCGATCTGTTAGCGCTGCGCCGCGAGGACGGCCTCTATCGCATACCGTGGAGCAAGCTCGACATTTCCGATCCGCGGCGCCCAAGATTGCTCTGCTCGACCGAAGAGGTTTCCGGCTCCGAGCGCACCGACAAAAGTAAGCGGCCACTTACAAAAAATTGCCCCTGAAGGGAACATAGAGGCGTGCGCGAAGTTGGGTCTGATCGAGGAGCCTGCGCCATGAACAGTGTCATCTATCTTATCGGTCTTATCGTCGTCGTGCTCGCGGTGCTCTCCTTCCTCGGCTTTCACTAGGAGGCATCATGCAGCGCGAGAATGATCAGGGCCACGGGCCCRCTGAATTCACCAAGGCGAAGAGCGAAGTTTCCGACCGAGTCCAGAAAGAAACCGAAAGCGCCACAGAGGCGCTCGACCATACGCGTGACGAGGTCTCTCGCAGGACCGGGCAGTACGCAACCGACGCGCAGCAGGCTCTGTCGAAAAAGGCAGAGGAAACCCAGCGCGATAYCGGATCAAGTCTGGCTGCATTGGGTGGCGCCTTGCGCGCCGCAAGCGATTATCTCGCCAACAAGGATCAAAACGCGGCCTCGAAATTCACGCGGGATGCGGCGGGCGGACTGGAAGAACTTTCGTCCTCGTTGYGAGAAAGACCGTTCGTACAGGTGGTTGAAGACGTTCAGTCCTTCGGCCGCCGGAATCCGGGCACGCTAATTGCCGGTTCTGTGCTGGCCGGACTGGCGCTCGGACGGTTCATGAAGGCTACCCCGCCCAAGACGCAGGCGGGGGCGGCAACCGAGCCAACCAATGTCCGGCAAGCCGATGCGGAAAGGACCGAGCCCGGGTACGCCACGGCGCCCAGCAGGAGCGTGGATGACGGCGTTCCCGGGCAGGCAGCGGAGCTGAAAAGATGAGCACCCAGGACAATCCAAGCCTCGGCACTCTGGTAGGTGATCTCGCGCAGCAGGTGAGCACGCTGATCCAAACGGAGGCCAGGCTCCTGCGAGCAGAAATATCCGAGAACGTGACTAAGGCCGAAGCCGGTGCCATCGAGGTTCTGGGCGGCGCGATATGTTTGCTCGCTGCCCTGATGGTTCTGTTGCAGGCGCTCGTCATTGCTCTGGCGCGCTTGGGACTGGGCGCCGGATGGTCGGCCTTGCTCGTAGGAGTGGTTGTGGCCGTGCTGGGCGTCATCCTGTTGCGAACCGGCAAGGCAAGCATGGCACCCTCTGAGCTGATGCCGGATCGCACGCGGGAGCAGCTGAAGCGTGACGCGAACGTGATCAAGGAACAAGCGAGATGACCGACAAATCCGCAGCCGAACTCGCACGCGAGGCCGAGGCCACGCGTGCTAGGCTAGTGGCGACTGCTGACTCCATTCGCAACAAAATGACGCCGGGGCAGCTATTGGACGAATTCACCGGACTCTTTGCCAACAGCGGAGGCACCGAGTTGCTCCGCAACCTGAAAGCCCAAGTGCGAGACAATCCCTTGCCTCTCACCGTGATCGGCGCCAGCCTGGCATGGCTGATGYTGGGCCGCGGCGCTTCTGCCGCAATTACTGCTCCCGGCTATACACCAGGCCGTGGCCGTGGCCAGCACAACGACGCGACCGGTGCTGGAACGGGCGCCATGACTTCGGATACGGCGGCCGAGGTGGTCGGCGGTGCAGCGGAAAAGGTATCGGGAATGGCCAGCAGCGCGGCCGATACTGTGTCGGATGTGGCACGCGGAGCAACTGAGACGCTCACAAAAACGGCGACAGGCACGGCTGATATGGCGACAAGAGCCAGCCGCTCAGGGCTGGAACTGCTGCGGGATCGGCCTCTCRCCGTGGCGGCGGTTGGTCTTGCCGTAGGAGCCGCGATCGGCGCAATGCTGCCCGATACACAATTGGAGGACGAGCAGTTGGGTGGCTACCGTGACAAGCTTCGGGACAGTGCAGAAAAGAACGCCTCCGAGGCGAAGCGGATTGCAGCCCAGGTATATGAGGCAGGCAGCGATGAAGCCGAGCGACAAGCATCGAGCGAAGGCACGTTAGCTGACAAGGTGAGTGGTGTGGTCAAGTCCGCCGCCGACGCGGCCGATGAATCAGTTCGCCGAAAGCTTTCCGATACTGGACTGGCTGCTAAGAACGARCCTTGATCTAGGGCGGCTGGTTTCGCTCCACAGCCGAACTGGAGGAACCCTTGGGTTAAGCGTGGTTTTGTGCGCCGAGTTCGGAAATCAAGGAAAGCTGAAAGCGATAGCGGCACGTGCGCAGATTCGCTCAGCGGCGTTCTGCGTTCGATAATCGAGATGCTCGTGCTGGCGGGGTGGGCACAAGCGACACGGACGAAATATAGCCAACCAACAATTCTAGTAGGCATGCCGCGTCGACAGACGTGTAATGACCTGGRACCTTGCCTAGGCGATAGCCGAGCGGTTCCTTAACGCGATCAACTACGCGATCACGTATGAAAAATGTGCATCGGTGGGGAAATCTCAAACGGAGCCCGGTCTTGACACCGATCGCCGACCAAGTGCCGTTGGGGGCGAGCGAGGTGTGTCATTTTAGTACAATCCACGATTAGTAGACTTCTACCGTCCATCGGCAGGTACTGTGTCCGTTCGGGCTGACGGAGGGCCCCGGAACGGGAGGAAAACGATGTCTGTGAAAGAGGAAGACTATCGAACGAACAGGGCCGACTATCTGATCGCCGCGATGCAAGGTCGACCAGCCGCTGACGTCGATCGCAAAGAGTTACGGGAACAAAAAACGAAATCGCTGTGGCTTAGGGATACTCAAACTGCCAGACTGGCCGCTAATCCGTGTGAAAGCTTCCCGGGATCAAGATTAAGGGCGCGTGGGAACTAGGGAGGGTGTTGCGTCCTCCGAAAAAGCAGCGGCACTTTGGGGCTACTCCGGTTGCGCCTTATGGATGCGCATCGGCATATTAGTAATGGCGTATATTTATCGTCAGCCGGTGCGTGCTTCGATTTCGAACCCCGCCCGTTAGGCCCGGCATTTCTGGTCTACCCCGCCAGCTTGTCGGGCCGCCCCTGCTATTCATTACTCATCCGCCAGAACACGCGCTTCTCCCAACGGATCTGCACCAGGCGCCGGAAGCGGACCGTGTGGGCCTGCTCTTCAGTTGGGTAGAACAGCTGCGCACTTATGGATCGTGACGTTRCCAATGACCTCCCTCAACTCGATTGGCTTGTAGCAGCGCGTGATGTTGCAGCGGGCGCAGTGGATGGCTGCCACTTGCCGGTCGTCATGGGCATGCGTCGGGGTCCAGGCGGCACCTTCGACCATTTTTCCGGTTTGTTGTTCCGGCGTCTGCTGAAGTGAGAACATATTCCTATCTGGTCAAGGTCTACCTGCTTGTTGCCGCTGCCAGGATAGCCACAAGGAAGGCGAATATGTTCGCAAGAGTCACGGTCCGCGCAGGGAATTCCTTAGGGCGTTTCTGCGTTCGGGCATGATCTTGACGCTCCAAATGTGTGAACCAATATTTTCGGCGGGCGGACCGCTGTCGGCACGCCCGTTCCCAACTCAATTGTTCGTTCGACTTGGAGGATCCTATGAACGACCATATGTTCGACAGCCCTGTTTTCGTGAAGAACGGGAACAGCCTCATCCAGGAAATCGCATGCCTCGAAGATGCTCTTGAATTTCTCTACGAATGGCCCAAGAGCAGACGTGGCAGCGTCTACGAAACGGCCCTTCGTGCCTGCAAGCGAGCATTCGACAGCAACTATCCGCTGTCAGCCGCCAGGGATGCGTTTTGCGGGTTCGCAAAGTCCGCCAGAATCCACGAGGAAGTGACCACAACCTTGCCTTGGATGGTCGGCAACCGCGGCCATGGCGGCGGAGTGGTCACCTAAACGCATCGTGAAAGGAGAAGTTCACGATGCTATCCCAGCCTTTCGAAAAGCCGGTTCGGGTATGGGTCGGGCTGGGCTTTCCACGCCAGCTCAACTCGGTCGCCGATGCCTATCAGTTTGCGGTCGATTGGTGCGGCAACGGCCCGGAGCAGAAGGCCGCCATCCGCGCCTGCAAAGCCGCGTTGGTCGGAGACGTTGATCCTGAAACTRCAAGAGGCGTTTTCGTAGCCTTCGCTCGTAAGAAAGACATTCTGCTCGATGGCGCCTCAATGCCTCGGCTTCTGGAAAAGTGAACCAAGGTACGTCTGACATGGTCTAAAACCTACGGCGGCCGTTTGGCCGCCGTCCGCGCCCGAGTTTCTCGACTCCGGTGGCTTATTCATTTTTCACGCAAGTTCTCTGATGAAACGTGGCGTAGCATCTGCTCGCCCCTGAGGGTTTTTGCCCGGCCCACCAAGCCGGGTCTGAGCAATTCGGCCTTTTCCTTCGGCGAAGGAGCGCCCGCCTTGCGTAGGACGCGCTCCCATAGCTGCTGGCGCTTGTCGGCTTTGAACGTGATCAACRCTCGGCCCATATATCGGCCGTTGTCCGCCGGAAGCATCATGGCCGGCTTCCCAGTCGTGCACTTTGCGCAGATGATATCCATCTCCTTCTCGACGAAGCATTTGACCTTGCGCCAGTTCATGGTTGCTCCGCGATAGACGCCATCCAGCCGCTTCGAAACGACGCCCGCTTCGCTGAATTGGATGTGGCCGCCAGCGGGAACGAGCGCCTGCAGAATCTCGCGGCGGTCTCTCAGCACCATGTCCCGCAGATCRTGACTGTCGAGAAGCAGGAGGTCGAATGCGACCAGACACAGATCCTGCGGCCCGCTTGGTCATCGCCGAGCGCAGCGCATGAAAATCCGACAGCCCGGCTTCGTCTCGCGATTGTCTCGCTTTCAATGATGAAGCGTTCCGACTCGAGCTCCTCCGCCTCCGCGGCCAGTAGCCGATATTTGGTGTATTAGGCGGATGCCGTCAGCATCCTTGATGACTTGGATACGGCAGACGTCGAATTGACGTCGTGGCTCCGCCCGTCGACTTTGGGCGAGTGCTCGACCAGCTCAGGTTCCATTGGAAGAATGAGGGACAGCAGGGCGCCGCCGGGGGCTTACGCGTCGAAAACCTACGCGATACCAAACTTGATCCAATGTCGAAGAGGCGCAAGCGTTCCCGTTAGCGATTGCTGAAAAGAGATTGGAACGTTCGTGGCAGGTGGCAGTTTCCCCCGTCAGAGGAGAAGCCATGGCTGACGAAAGAACCAAGCGTGATTTCCRGGACCGCGATCGTATCTCAACGGACGACGATTATGAGGTCCGATACTTTGCCAAGCAGCACCGGATTGCGCCCGAGCAAGTGCGCGACCTGATCCGCGAGCATGGCGACGACCGCAAGACCTTGGCACRCGAAGCCAGGAAATTGCATGGATGACAAAGCTTTCGAAATTTGGGCCACCCAGTATCGGGCACCGATTGGGGGCGACCCTCCCCGCGAACAGGATCACTTCTGCTATTGTAGGAAATGCGGCCAGCCGGTCGACCGACGCGATCTCCTGCTATCCATTTGGCATGGACAGCCGGATCATGAGCCGCTTGAACCGGATAGTTGATCTCAGACTTTTTTTCGGGGAGCCGTCCCAATTTCGCGGATCGAAGTTAGCAAGCGCTACTTACGGTGATTCGCGCGACGCTCCTTGCCCTGAACGATGCGATGTCGACGGCTTTTTTGGCCGGCAGAGGCTCGACGCGGAAATCTTCGGAGTGGTCGATCTCACTAGCAAAATTGAAGTCCGGATCGGCGCCATCACGTTTCGGACGCGCCATCCAGTTCGTCGCCAATGCGTCAGTGCTTGGATAAGACGTTCGCGGTGCAATGGCCCTCAATGGGAAACCGGCAACGCCAAGCTTCAGGACATGGGACTGTGAGTATCTGCGTTACGGCTAAACGCTTCTCCAACCCTAATGCGAGACACTCTTGGGAGCTGGGCAGAACTCTGCCAGTGCATTTTAGGTCAGGGGAACGCAGTTCCGCTAGAGAAGGCCCCGGAGTTCGTGGCCTGTACTGCCAAGCGCATGCTTGATCGACCGGCCTATTCGTCACCTGCATTGGGGCCCTCGCCCAGGAAATATGTCGCTTGAACAATGCCGATCCTGTTTTCCGTTCCTGCGCGGAACCGTTCCCTAGCGAATTAGTTCAGCTTCTAGGTTTGGGCGCGTTCGACAGGAGAAAGTTAATGCGTAAGATTCTAATCGCCATAGCTGCCATTTCCGCGCTGGCGACACCGGCAACAGCTGCGGCCACCCCGCCGACGGGAACGTATGTCACCGCCAAACCCACGGACTGGATCACCTATAACTTGATCGGACTGAAAATCGTCAACGGTTCGAATGAAACGGTCGGCGAGATTAAGGACTTGCTGATCTCTAACAGCGCCCTTGCGGGCTACGTTGTCTCGGTGGGAGGCTTTGTCGGCATCGCCGAGCGTTACGTGATCGTCGCCCCATCCGCCGTCAAGATCAACTACTCCGAGAACGACAAGAAGTGGACTGCCACCATGGATGCTACCAAAGATCAGCTGAAGGCGGCTCCAGAGTTCAAATACGAAGGCCGTTGGAGCAAGTAGCGGTCTTGAGTGATCGGGGCGGCGATTTTGGTGGCCCCGCTTTCTTTGGCGAACAGCCCAGTGCGAGCTAGCAATATCGGTCGTCAACCGATCGAGAACCGCGGCAAGATCTTTAACCGCGACGACCCGATCAATGCGGCATGGCCCGACAACGTTCATGTCGCCGCATGCACCGTCGACGTCCATATCAGCCGCCTCGGAAAGACGCTGAAAACGATCTCGCCTCGCAACGTTATCCGCACCATCCGATCCGCAGGCTGCGCCCTCGATGAGCTCGATCAATGAGCTGCAGCGGTGGACGCAGCAGCGAATGCTGCCCCTCGCTCAGTCTATCCTGGTCGTTTGAACRAAACGACCGTCTCAACAGCTGCCTGTTGTGACGGGCGCGTCGGACCATCGGGGAAACGGCATCTCCAAGTCACGCTCGAGAAGCCTGCCCAAAAACATGGTCAGGATGCCTGCGGCACAGAAACAGAACATTTCCGCGTACCCCACAGTTACCCCACAGAAACGCCGGAAATAAAGGTGAACAAACGCCTTTAGATGTCATGAGAAATGGCGGAAATCCGGGCTTTTGCTGGCCAACCCGCCCGTTCGGGACGATGGGGTCGCAGGTTCAAATCCTGCCACTCGGACCAGAAAAAACAATGAGTTAGCGCCGCACCGCTGCAGCTACCCCACAGATATCCCCACAGAAATACGCCCTGCTGCCGCTTCGGATCGCTTTCAAGCAGTCTGCTGGCGAAGCGGACTTAGGAGTCGGAAATCGCGTCGGCTTGTGATTGGTTTGATGCCATTTCAGACGGGACAAATCGTTAGGGCAAATAGATGAACGAAGGGCAGCTCTCGGGCGCGCTGCATATCGCGAACTTTGTCACCGAGATGAAGCGCGACGCTGCTAGTGACCGCATTAGCCTGTCATTGGGTAGGCCCCGAGGGTCATCGTTTTCGACAGGAAATCCACATGTTAGCGGCTGGTTCGCCAACCCGTTTCCTTCGTATTCTCTCGTATGGTCTGGCGAACCCCAGGACGATGAACTAGATTAACTCTGGTACCATGCCCTATCCTGTTCTTGATGCACCTATCAGTCCACTGCGTCAGGGCTGATCGACGACATGCACATGCGGCGTTTCTCACAGGAGACGCAGCGCAACTATCTCCGCGACATCGGACGCCTGGCGACGTTCCTCGGCCGGTCGCCGGATACAGCGACAAGCGATGACCTGCGCCGGTTCCAGATCGAGCAGCAGAACGACGGTGTTCCCGTGCCGACGATGAACARCATCGTGTCGGCGCTACGCTTCTTCTTCACGCATACGGTCGACCGTCCCGATCTGGCGCGCAAGCGCGCACATGATCGTGCCGGGCGGCGGCATTGCACTCAGCGTAAGCCGCTGGATATCGTCGCGCCCGGCCTTCCTGCTGCCGGTGCGCGTGCTCGGCAAGCTGTTCCGCCGTCTGTTCCTCTCCCGGTTGGTTGCGCTGCACGACGCTGGCCGGCTCGCCTTCTTCGGCGCAATTGCTTATCTCGCGGAACGGCGGGCATTCCTGCGCCACCTGTCGCCAGTCCGGAAGAAGCGCTGGGTGGTCTACGCCAAGGCGCCCTTCGCCGGCCCGGAGGCGGTCCTCGCCTATCTGTCGCGCTACACGCACCGGGTCGCGATCTCGAACAGCCGCCTCATCCGTTTCGACGAAAACGGCGTCACCTTCCGTTACAAGGATTATCGTTGCCCTCTCGCCGAGYGGCAGCAGGTCATGACGATCGCCACCGCCGAGTTCATCCGCCGCTTCCTGCTGCACGTCCTGCCGCGCGGCTTCCATCGCATCCGACACTACGGCCTGGCTGCCGGCTCCGYTCGCAAGGCCAGCCTCGCGATTGCTCGCGAACTCCTGAACGTCGCCACACCGTCCGATGACGACACCACGGAGGAACCGGACGACTTCCGCCCGCCATGCCCCTGCTGTGGCGGCCGCATGATCATCATCGAGACCTTCGAACGATGGAGGCAGCCGCGCGGACCGCCGGGCGCACGGACGACAAACCGGGAGACCGCCCCATGACCCGGCATGGCATGATCCAGTCTCAAGTCGTAGGCGCACAGCCTCCGGCACCGGATCCACGCCTGTCCATGGTGATCATCAACGTCGACAGAGCCGCGGCTAGCCTCCCACCGTCCCGACAAAACCGCGCGCAGGCGCAACGAAGCGGTCCGTCCGCATCTACCCCAGAGCCTCCCGACACCGGTCGCACCATCGCCGACATCTGCCGAGAATCGAAATCCCCATAGCCATCGCCTGTGGCCCGCGGGTTCCTTCCTCGGGGACTTTCGTACGCCTGCCGGCGCCCGAAACTCTTCACGGAAGCGGACAAGCGCCTTTCGGAAATGATGGCCCCGAAACCGACTGTGTTTCCGGAGTGCTGAACTATTTCCTCGTCAGTGCAGGATCTGGCTGAGGAAGAGCTTGGTACGCTCGTGCCGCGGATTGCCGAAGAACTCGTTCGGGCTGTTCATCTCGACGATCTGGCCGGCGTCCATGAAGATGACCCGGTCGGCGACCTGGCGGGCGAAACCCATCTCGTGCGAGACGCAGAGCATGGTCATGCCCTCCTCCGCAAGCGAAACCATGGTGTCGAGCACTTCCTTGACCATTTCCGGATCGAGCGCGGAGGTCGGTTCGTCGAACAGCATGATCTTCGGGCTCATGCAGAGCGAG
>NZ_MDFL01000126.1 GCF_001854785.1 Mesorhizobium sp. ORS 3428 | reverse complement strand
CGGGAGCGAGACCGTGCAGCGCCTGGTTCAGCTCGCGCAGCGACTGCTGGCCGAGGTCGAAGACACGCGCGTGGCCTTGCTCGCGCTTTGCCATCGGCATGGTTGTTGCAACCATGGCCTCAGTGCTCCCAGAAATAGACGGTTGCGGGCTCCGGTTCCCAGACCCTCGCATTGTCTATGCCGGGCAGCTTGGTGAGCGCGCGATACTCCGAGCCGAAGGCGACATACTGGTCGGTCTCCGCCATCACGGCGGGCTTGCAGGCGATCGGATCGCGCACCACGCCAAAGCCGTTCTTGGTGCCGACGACGAAGGTGAAGAAGCCATCGAGGTCGGAGAGCGTACCTTCCAGCGCCTCCCCGAGATTCTTGCCATGCGCCATCCTGTTGGAGAGATAGGCGGCCGCAACCTCGGTATCGTTCTCGGTTTCGAAGGTCATGCCGTCGCGGATCAGCTCGCGCCGGACATTGTTGTGGTTGGAGAGCGACCCGTTGTGCACCAGGCACTGGTCGGCGCCGGTCGAGAAGGGATGCGCGCCCATCGTCGTGACTGCCGATTCCGTCGCCATGCGGGTGTGGCCGATGYCGTGCGTGCCGGTCATCGAGCGCACGTCGAAGCGGTCGACCACGGCTTCCGGCAGGCCGACTTCCTTGTAGATCTCGACCGCCTCGCCGGCACCCATGATGCGGATGTCGGGGCGCAGCGACTGCAGCGCCTCACGTGCCGCGTCGACCTTGTCCGGCGTGGTCCTGATGACCGCATGCGTCGACTTGACCGCGACGCTCACCGGCGCGCCGATCGCCTTGGCGAGCTCTGCGTCGAGGCCGCGGAAGTCGCGCTCGGGCTTCGGCGACTGGACGGTAATCTTGGCCTCGTTGCCGGTTGCCGCGCCATAGATGGCAATGCCGGCGCTGTCCGGGCCACGGTCGCTGAGCGAGATCAGCATCTCCGACAGCATCGCGCCGAGCTTYGGCTCCAGCGCCTTGTCCTTGAGGAAAAGTCCGACGATCCCACACATGCCAACCTCCGACGTTTATGGCCCCTGATGAAGTTCGGGAATTCAATTGGAATGAGAGAAATCTTCCTTTGATTAGCTATCGGCATCTGGGCCGCTTCCGGCGCCATCGCCATGCGGCCGCGTCCTGTGGGCCCATATTGCGTGGCGGATGCGCGCTGATCTGTAGGCATCGAGGATCGACAGCGCATAGATCAGGAAGCCGCCGGCATGGCGGCCGACGAAGCTGGCGTCGGGCAGCGCCACCTTTGTCGTTACCCAACCGAGGATCACCATGAAGAACAGGAACTGCAGGCCGCGCGCCGGCACGCCCAGCATGACATGCCCGCTGCCCGGCAGGACGATCGCGGAAGCCAGCACCAGATAGGGATTCGAAGCCGGGACGGGGCTGGTTGAATCGGTCATGCGGCCTGCCTTTCGCATTGATTGATGGCATGGCGAAGCGAGGATGCGGCTGCAAGCAGTTCTTCGATCAATTCGGAATCGAGCCTTGCATCACCGAACGCGGCCTGCCGGAACACGCCGTAGCGCGCCCTATCGGCCTGGGCCAGCAGCCACACGATACGCACGCCCTTCGGCGTTATCAGCAATTCCTTGGCACGCCCCTCGGCAAAGATCCCGGCATGGGCGGCAATCACGTCCTGCGGGAAAGCGACGCCCCGGCGGTCGGTCCTCAGCACCGCCTCGGCCGGGAACGCCGTTACCTTCGGCAGCGTGTGCTGGAGATGGTCGAAGTTGGAGAAGGTCGTCGGCGATCCTGGCCGCATCATCATGTCGAAAATGCCCGGCACCGCGACCGGCTCGGTGATCGACACGCTCAGCCAGCGCGTCGGCAGCTTTCTGGTTGCGAGCGTGTCGATGATGGTGCGCACCTGCGCGCGCTCGCCGTTCCATGAACCGGCCCAGGCGGCGACGCCGGCCGTGCCGTCGGAGACATCGATGGCATCCGGGACTGCCGCGCGGATGCTGGCTTCGTCGGCGGCGAGCGCCGCCTTGGCCTTGTTGCGGCTGGCGCGCGCAAGCCAGGTGAGGTGCAGGACGACTGCAAGCACGATCGCCCCGGCGAATAAAGCTGACATCGACTGAGACATCTCGACACTTCAGAGCCCGCCGTCAGACGGCGGGCTCTCTTCCATTCAATAGCCCTGCGGCTTCGGCCACGGCATGGTGAACTGATCGCCCCGGCGCACGAACTTGTAGCGGTAGAAGTGGAACCACAGCGAGATCAGGAAGTAGAAGGCGACCATCGCGATCAGCTGCGAGCCGAAGCCGAGGAAGATGGCGAAGAACGTCACCACGCACAGGCAGAACAACACGATCGCCGGCAGCGGATGGAAGGGATGCGTGTAGCCRCGGCGGATGGACCCCAGCGGCCACTTCTTGCGGAACATCATGATGTTGATGCTCATGAAGGTGTATTGCAGCACGCCCGAGAGGATCGAGAAGGTGATCGCCTGGTTGAGATCGGCGATGAAGGCGAAGGCCAGTGCGATCGGCAGCAGGAACAGGATCGAGCGATAGGGCGTGCGGTATTTCGGATGCACCGCTGAGAACCAACTCGGCAGGTAGCGGTCGCGGCCGAGCGAGAACCAGGCGCGCGCCGCGTCGTTGATGCAGCCATTGGCGGAGGCCAGCGCGGCGAGCAGCGTCGCGACGAAGAGCAGGTTCTCGAGCAGCGGGCTGCCCRTGAGCTTGCCGGCGTCCCACAACGGATAATAGGTGATGCCGAGATATTCCCAGGGCATCAGCGAGGCGCAGACATACCAGGTCATGGCGGCGGCGATCAAAAGCGTGATCATGCCGGCCATCGTGCCGTAGGGCAGGGAGCGCGCCGGCGAGCGCACTTCCTCGGCAGCCTGCGTGGTGCCTTCAATGCCGAGATAGTACCAGATGCCGAACTGGAAGGCGGCGATCACGCCGATCCAGCCATAGGGCAGGGCGTTGCCGGGGGTGACCAGCTCATTGAGCTTCAGCATCGCCCCTTGCGTCCACGGGCTCACCGAGAAGAACAGGACGACGATCGAGATGTAGGCGATGGCGGTGATGATGAAGTTGACGTTGAGTGTCATCAGCACGCCGCGATAGTTAAGCCAGGCCAGCACGACGATGGTGGCGGCGATGAAGGAATTATGMGTCAGTCCCTCGACGCCGGCCTTGGCGACGATCGTGTCGCCGAGCAGGATGGCGTCCGACACTTCGAGCATCGTGTAGGCGAAGACCAGGAACAGCGCGACGTTGAAGGCCATCAGCGGCCCGACGATATGCTTGGCCTGCGCGTATTGCCCGCCGGCGGCGGCGACGGTCGAGGTCACCTCGGAATCGATCATGGCGACCGACGTGTAAAGCAGGCCGACGATCCAGCAGACGATCAGTGCGGCGAGTGCGCCGCCCTTGTCGGCCGCGAAGTTCCAGCCGGTGAATTCGCCGACCAGCACGATGCCGACGCCGAGCGCCCAGACATGGGCGGGGCCGAGCACTCGCAGCAGCGAGACCCGGTCGCCGTGGACTACGGTTTCTCTCGTTTCAACCGCGATTGTCATTGGTGAGGCTCCACTCAGATCCGGTGCTTTTCGGAGACGGCTTCAAGCTCGCCTTCGCGCGAGGACGTCAGAACATCCTCGGAATAGGTCGTATCGACCTTGAACCAGTCGTAGAGCATCCAGAGCGCGAGCAGGATCGAGATGCCCCAGCATGCGTAAGAGACTGCCATCCACATGAGCTTGTCCCCGGGCTATTTGTCGTCGAATTTTTCGTTGATCACGTCGCGATATTCGCGATCGGAGGCGCGGAACAGGAAGACGAAATAGGCGACGAGCACGATCGCCATGATGATCAGCGTCGGCCAGTCGATGATGTAGTGGAAGCGGTTCTGGATGATGTCGTGCGCGGTCTCGGGCGTGTAGCCGAGCTTTTCCCAGATCGCTGCCATGGTCGCGTTCTGGCCGAGTGCGTCCCAGGTCTTGGCGTCGAGCGGATCGATTGACTTCGCCGCACCGGCGAGGCCCAGTTTCAGCGGCAGCCACAGCGCCACGAAAATGGCGACCACGACGACGGCGATATCGAAGACCTGACCGGCCTTGTTCTGCTCCGGCGGGATGTAGCGGGACATGGTTTCCCCCTTCAGGACTGGCGGTTGCGGAACGCGTCGGCGTTCTTKATGTCGAGGCCGTAGATGAAGTCCTTGTCGTCCCGGTAATGGTTGAGCATCGCCAGGATGGCGGCGGAGTTGAAGATCAGCACCGCGGCGGCAGCGATCACCACCACGAGCTTGATCCCGCCGTCGGGGATGTAGGCCCAGGTCATCAGGAGGACGAAAAGGATCGTCGCCCATAGGCAGGCRATCAGGAGCACGGATCCGCGCACGTCGGAACGGTACAGCGCTTCGATGCGCTGCTTGAGGTCGGACATCGGTTTTTCCCCTTTTCTCGACGTCCGGCCCCGAATCGACCGGGCGTCCACTCTTTCAACAGAGTGAAATTTTTTTCATAAATTCCGCCTGAATGACGAAATTGTCAAGCCGGATTTACGCTGGGTAAACCGTTTGGCTCACGGTCCGGCACTTGTCTGTGGATAAAACTATTTGCCTGCAGGAAATTACCGCAGACCGTCACACCGCTGCAGGCTGGCAGAAAAATGCCGACAAAAATGCACCGCGAGGCGAGGTCGGACCTCGGCGAATGYGCGATTGAAAACCGGCTGCGCCTGGCTTGCGAGCTGATCAGCTCGTGCTGTTCTGTGGGTAGCAGATGATGGAGAGATAGCGCATCGGCAGCTGCGTCAGTTCCTCCGGTCCATGCGGCGCGTCCGCATCGAAGAACAGGCTGTCGCCCGGCTTCATCGGGTAAAGGTTGCTGCCATGCCGATACAGGACCTCGCCCTCGAGCATGTAGAGGAACTCCATGCCCGTGTGCTGGAAGGTCGGGAATACGTCCGACTCCTCGGTCAGCGTGATCAGATAGGGCTCGACGACGACGCCGCTGGTGTTTGCGCCGATATGGCCGAGCAGGGTGTATTGGTGGCCGGCGCGTGTGCCGCGCCGCTCGACATCGACGCCTTCGCCGGCCTTGACGAAGACTGCGCTGTGTTCCTCTTCGAAGCGGCGGAAGAAGGCGGTGAGAGGAACACCGAGCGCCCGCGACAGCGCCTGCAGCGTGGTCAGCGAAGGCGAGGTGATGCCGTTCTCGATCTTCGACAGCATGCCCAGCGAAATTTCGGTGGCTGCCGCGAGATCGGCAACGGTAATGCCGAGCTTCTTGCGGAAGGCCCGCACTTCATGGCCGATCGCCACCTCCAGCACTTTCTCGCGGGTGTCGCGGATCGCATGCGGGTCCTGCGTGAGCGGCGTGCGGATGGTACGCCCGTCCGCCGAGACGCCCTTCGGCAGCGCCTTGCCTTTGGCTGCCACGCCGGCAGGCTTGGTACTGGAAGTCTTCTTGGCCATGTCACGCCTCAACTTTCCGCCGGTTTATTTCACCCACGGTGAATATATTCGGTGGCGATGCAGGAGCGCAATGATGGCGGCAACTTATGTTGCGTTGACAACGAAATCGTCCGCATGGCCTTGGCGCCGGACGACAGCCTGGATCGGCGCTGCCTTGGCCTCACCCATCACGGGCCTTCTCACGACATGATCAGGCCGCCGTCGACGTTGATCGTCTGTCCGGTGATGTAGGCGGCGTCGTCGCTGGCGAGGAAGCTGACCAGGCCGGAGACGTCCTCGCCGCTGCCGGCGCGGCCCATCGGAATGTTCTTCACCCATTCCGCCATCAGCTCGCCCGGCTTGTAGTCGCCGAGCAGCTTGCCCCAGGCGGTGTCGTTATAGGCCCACATGTCGGTGTCGATGATGCCGGGGCAGATGGCGTTGACGGTGATCTTCTCCTTGGCCACTTCCTTGGCGAGGCTCTGGGTGATGCCGACGACGCCGAACTTCGAGGCCGCATAATGCGGCGTGTAGATGAAACCCTGCCGCGCCTGGCCGGAGGCCGTGTTGATCAGCCGGCCGCCTTCGCCACGCTTGCGCATGCGGGAGATCGCTTCCTGGCAGCACAGGAACACGCCCTTGGTGTTCACCGCCATCACCTTGTCCCACTCGGCTTCCGTCATCGCCTCGATCTTGGCGATGGTGATGACGCCGGCGTTCTGCACGGAGATGTCGACGCGGCCGAATTCCTTTTCGGCTAGATCGTAGAGGCCTGCGACCTCGTCCTTCTTCGTCACGTCCATGCGCATAGAGGCGACCTTCGCCCCCGATGCCTTCAGATGCGCCGCGACCTCGTCGACCCGCGGGTCGATGGCGCTGATCACGACCGCCGCGCCTTCCGCCGCGAAGCGCTTGGCCATGGCCGCACCGATGCCTCCGCTGGCGCCCGTCACAACCGCTGTCTTTCCTTCGAAACGCTTTTGCACTTCAACTTTCTCCTACCAGCAGACGAATCCGCCATCGACGATCAGGTCGATGCCGGTAACGAAACTCGCGGCGCGGCTCGCCAGGAACACGGTCGGCCCGACCATCTCCTCCGGCGTCGCCATGYGGCCCATCGGCGTGTCGCGCTCVAAGATCTTGATCTGCTCGGCGACCTCCGGCCGCTTGTTCATCGGCGTCAGCGTGTAGCCGGGGCTCACCACATTGACGCGCAGGCCGCGATCGGCCCACTCCATGGCGAGGCTCTTCGACATGTGGATTACCGCCGCCTTGGAGGAATTGTAATGCGCCTGCGTGAGGCCGCGATTGACGATCGAGCCGGACATCGAGGCGATGTTGATGATCGAGCCCTTGCGGCGGGGCAGCATGACGCGCGCCTCGGCCTGGCAGGACAGGAACACGCCGCTGACATTGACGTCGTAAAGCTTCTGCCATTTCTCAAGCGACAGCATCTCCGCCGGTTCGGCCGCGGCGACGCCCGCATTGTTGACGGCAATCGTCAGCGCGCCGAGTTCGTTTTCCGTGCGATCGATCGCCTGCGCGAGGTCGCTCTCGGACGTCACCGTGCCGGTCAGCACCAGCGCCTTGCGGCCGAGCGCCTTGATCTTTTCGGCCGTCTCCTCCAGCCCGCCTTTCGAGCTGTGGCCGAAACAGGCGACATCGGCGCCGGTCTCGGCGAGCCCGATGGCGATCGCCTGGCCGATGCCGCTGCCGGCACCCGTCACCAGCGCCACGTCGCCATGAAGATCGAACAGTTTCGTCATCGGTTCCTCTCCTCCCCGGATCTTTCGGAATTAGGGGCGCCAACTCACTGTTGGCGCCCCGCGCGGTCCGGTGCTTGGGAGGGTATCACCTGCTGCGCTTTGTTCCGATTCCCCGGGTTTCGTTTCGTCGGCTTCAGCTCGTGGCAAGCTCCATTACGGCGACATTGCTTGCCTCATCGCGATCAAGGATGCCGCGCTGGCGGCCGCGGCTCAGCACCAGTACGCGATGCGAGAGCCCCAATACCTCTTCGAGGTCAGAGCTCACCACCACCACCGCCATGCCCGACCGGGCAAGGTCGGCGATGACGTCGTAGATCGCCGCGCGGGCGCCGACGTCGATGCCGCGCGTCGGCTCGTCGAGGATGAACACCTTGGGTGGCCGCGACACCCATTTGGCGATGATCACCTTTTGCTGGTTGCCGCCTGAAAGCTTGCTGACGGCCTGGTTCGGCCTGCCCTTGACGCCGAGCCGCGAAATGCCGGCTTCGGCGAATCTCTGCACCGCTTTCGGAAACACCCAGCCTTTCGGCGCGACATGATCGAAATTGCCAATGGCGAGGTTCTCGCCGATCGTCTGTTCCAGCACGACGCCCTGAGCCTTGCGGTCCTCCGGCACCAGGACGACGCCGGCCTTGATCGCCGCCGCCGGGCCGCTGAGATGCACCGGCTGGCCCGCGACGCGCACCGCACCGGAAGAGATTGGATCGGCGCCGGCGATCGCCCGCACCAGCTCCGTGCGACCGGCGCCGATCAGCCCGGCAATGCCGAGTATTTCGCCTGATTTCACCGAGAAGGAAATATTGTTGAAGCTGCGCTCCGGCGAGGACAGGTTCTCGACTTCGAGCAGTGTCTTGTCGCCGGGCGGCGACAGCTTCGGAAACATGCGCTCGACGCTGCGGCCGACCATCTGTTCGACCACGGTGCGCACCGGAATGTCGGCGCGCTCATGCCGGGCGACGATGCGGCCATCGCGCATCACCACCACGCGGTCGGCGATCTGCGCGATCTCGTCGAGGCGGTGGCTGATATAGATGAAGGACATGCCTTCGGCCTTGAGCTTGCGGATCTGCTTGAAGAGCAGCTCCGTTTCTTCGCCGCCAAGGGCGGCCGTCGGCTCGTCGAGGATCAGAAGCTCCGCATTCAGCGTCAGCGCCTTGGCGATCTCGACCTGCTGCTGGGCGGCGACGCGCAGCGTGCGCACCTTGCGCTCGGGCGAGACATCGAGGCCGAGGCGCCTCAACTGCGCCGAGGCCTTCGCGTTGATGGTCGCGCGGTCGATGCGGCCGCCGCGCATCGGCAAGCGTCCGACATAGACGTTCTCCGCCACCGACAGGTCCGGCAGCAGCTTCAATTCCTGATGGATCATGCCGACGCCGGCCTCTATTGCCGCGGCGGGGTTGGCGGGGGAATAGGGCTTCCCCCGCCAGGTGATGGTGCCGGCATCGGGCTTGGTCGAGCCGGCGATGATGTTGGACACCGTCGACTTGCCGGCGCCGTTCTCGCCAAGCAGCGCCACGACCTCGCCCGGCCGCACCTCGAAGCTCGCATCGGTCAGGACCTGCACCGGTCCGTAGCTCTTGCAGAGGCCGTTGACGAAGAGCCCGTTATGCGGGCTTTCGCCAATGTGTGGGTCAAGGGACATCGTGGCGCTCTTCAGGTCTCAGCCAGCCCTCAGGGGTGCTTCTCGATGAACTGGGCGACATTGTCCTTGGTGGTCAGCGTCGCGTCCTGCAGCTGCTCGGCGGGCAGCTTCTCGCCGGCCACCAGCTTGAGCGCCGAATCGACGGCGAGCCGGCCCATGCCCTGGGTCTGCTGCGTCGCGGTCACGTCGARCACGCCGTCCTTCAGCGCCTTCAGCGCTGCCACGTCGCCGTCGAAGCCGGCGATCCAGACCTTGTGATCGGGGTTGGCGACCTTGACCGCCTGCGCGGCGCCCAGCGCCAGCGCATCGGCCTGGCCGAAGATGATCGRGACATTCGGATGAGCCTGCAACAAGTCCTGCGCCAGCTTGAAGCCCTCGTCCTGATGCCACTGGTCGCTCCAGAGCTCACCGACGACCTTGATGTCCGGATAGGCCTTCAGCGCTTCGCCGCAACCCTTGGAGCGATCGACCTCGGGGGTCGTGCCCTTCTGGCCATGGATGATCACCATCTCGCCCTTACCGCCGGCCTGTTTGGCAATGTAGTCGCACACCGCCTTCGCCGAGTTGACGCTATCGGTCGCGATGAAAGTGTCGCCCGGCGCGCCGTCAGCATTGCGGTCGACATTGATGATCGGGATGCCGGCAGCCTTCGCGGTCTTGGTCGGCACGGTGGCGGCCGTCGCGCCGGCCGGGATGTAGATGAAGGCGTCAATGTTCTGGGTGACCAGATCCTGCACCTGGCTGACCTGGGTTGCCGAGTCGCCCTTGGCATCGACGGTGATGACCTGGATGCCCTTTTCCTTGGCATAGGCTTCGACCGACTGCTTGATCTGGTTGAAGAAATCCGCCTGCAGGTTGGCGACGGCGAGGCCGAGCTTCTTGACGTCCTTGGCCGAGGCGGCGCCGGACAGTGCAAGCAGCGGTACGATGGCCGCGGCCGCAAGCAGCAGTGAACGTTTGGTCAGCATGTGTTTCCTCCGTTGGTGTTCAATCTGTCCTGCCTGCGCGTCGCAGCGGCCGAACAGTCCCAGTCTCGGATCGACCGATCCGTTTCGCCCGGACATCCGGGCGAATTCTCATTGCGCCCCACGCGTCACTGCGCTCGCCGTCGCCAGGTGTCGGTAGCAACCGCCAGCGCGATCACCACGCCGATCACCACCTGCTGGATGAAGGGCGAGACGCCGAGCAGGTTGAGGCCGTTGCGCAGCACGCCGATGATCAGAACGCCGATCGCCGTGCCGCCGATCGAGCCGATGCCGCCCGAGAGGCTGGCGCCGCCGATCACCACCGCGGCGATGGTGTCGAGTTCGTAGCCGACGCCCGAGCTCGGCTGCACGGAATCGAGGCGAGCGGCGAGGACGATGCCGGCGAGTCCGGCCAGCAGCGCGCAGATTGCATAAACCCAGTTGGTCAATGACTTCACCGGAATGCCGGAAAGCCGGGCGACCTCGGCGCTGCCGCCGATCGCATAGAGGTTGCGGCCAGTGGCGCGATAGTTGAGGAAGATGGCAAAGACGATCGCCAGCACGATCATCAGCCCGACGGTAACCGACAGGAAGTCGAAATGGCGCACGATCGCCAGGTTGGTGAACCAGTCGGGAAAGCCGACGATCTGCGAGCCGTCGGTGATCATGTTGGCGAGGCCGCGCGCCACCGACATCATGGCGAGYGTTGCGATGAAGGGCGGCAGCTTCGTTACCGTCACCAGCAGGCCGGAAACCAGGCCGCAAAGGGCGGCGACCACGAGCGCCGCGGCGATGCCCGCCGGCACRCCGAGATTGAGATAGTCGGGATAGGCGACGTAGCCCATCACCATCGAGGCCAGCGCCAGCACCGAACCGACCGAGAGGTCGATGCCGCCGATCAGGATGACCAGCGTCATGCCGATCGCCATGATGCCGAGCACGGTCACCTGGTCGAGCACGTTGAGGATGTTGCGAAAGGTCAGGAATGTGTCGGTGGTCAGCGCCAGCGCCAGGCACAACAGCACCAGGCCGATCAGCGGTCCCATCGTTCCGGCAAACAGCGCCGAAAGCTTCGCACCGGACGCCGCCTGTGCGGCAGGGGTGCCAGCCTTCAGCTCGGTCGTATCRTTGGTCACGGCCACTTCGTCTCCTCCGCCGGCGGTGGCATGCTTTGCCCTCCGCTCTTGTTCACCAGGCATCCTCCCTTGTGAACAATTTATCTTTGATATGCAATTTTGTTCAGCTAAAACGTTCATCAGAAAATTGTCAAGTGYCGCTGATGCATTCCGTGGCGGTTTGCACCAATCGGCGGTTTGCCATAGGGAAGGCCAGGGACGACGCGGGAGGCACGAAAATGGCGGTGATCGAGAACGACAAGGTCTCGCGTTTCCCTGATGCCGAGCTCAAGGCCCGGGCCGCCTGGCACTATTATGTCGAAGGCCTGACGCAGGAACGGATCTCGGAAATCCTCGGCATCGGACGCATCAAGGTGCATCGCATCCTGTCGGCCGCGCGCGAGGAGGGCGTGGTCCAGTTCCGCATCCGCGACAGCGTCGTCGAATGCGTGCAATTGGAGGAAAGTTTGAAGCAGCGCTTCGGCCTCAGCCAGGCCGTGGTTGTGCCGTCGGCCGCCGACCGGAGCAATGCGCCGCTGATGATCGGACATGCCGCCGCCGCCTATCTGGCCGACAACGTCAATCCCGGCGACGTGATTGCGCTCGGCTGGGGCCRCACGCTGAAATTCGCCATCAACGAACTGCCGCGGCGCCCGATCGCCAGAACCACTGTGGTCTCCATGCTCGGCGGCCTCACCCATGCGCAGCCGCTCAACCCGACCGAGAGCGCCTGGGAATTCGCCGAGAAGATCGGCGCGGAATGTTATCTGCTACCGGTGCCGGTTTATGCCGACAGGCCGGAGCAGCGCGATGCCTTCATGAGCCAGCGCAGCGTCCAGGACGTGGTCTTCAGGGCGCGGCGCGCGAACATCGCCGTTCTCAGCGTCGGCTCCTTCTCCAACGACAGCCCGATCGCTCATTACGGCTTCATCAAGCCGAGCGAGCTCGAGGAATTGCAGGCTGCGGGCGCGGTCGGCGATATCCTCTGCCACTTCATTGACGCCGATGGGCGCCCGGTCGACCACGAAGTCAACCGCCGCGTCTGCGCCTATCCGCTGCAGGACCTCTCCGATATTCCGACCACCATCCTGGTTTCCGGCGGGCAGGAAAAGATCGCGGTCATGCGCGCCGCACTCGCCAACACGAAGGTCTCGGTGCTGATCACCGACGAGGACGCGGCCAAGGGCCTGCTTAGTCGCTGAATGCTGCTGGTGAGCGTGGCGTCGCCTCAGCGCCGACGCTCTCACAACGGGACGTCCGCTCAGAGCTCCAATGCACCCAGCAGCGTGTGAATGTCGCGCGTCGCGTGATAGAGGTCGCAGTAGATCGCCTTGCGGACGCGGTAGGCAGCCACCAGCGCGTCGATCGGGTCGACCTRCCTCGCCGGTTCTGCCGCCATGGCCTTTGCCGCGTCTTCCGGCGAGGTGAACCAGCCGATTGCCGAGGCCGCCAGCATGGCCGCRCCGAGTGCTGCCGCCTCGTTGACCGACGAAACGAAGAGCGGCCGCTCGAGCACGCTCGCCATGATCTGCATCAGCAGGTTGCAATTGGTGCCGCCGCCGGCCGCGATCATCGCGCCGGCTTTGCCCGTCTGCTCTTCCATCGCGTCGGTGGCGATCGCCTGCTCCAGCGCTATGCCTTCCAGCACGGCGCGGAAAAGATGCCTCGGCTCATGGTCGAGTGAGAGGCCGACGATGGCGCCGCGCGCGGCGCCGTCCCAATAGGGGCTCATGACGCCGGCCCAATAGGGCATGACGAGCAGGCCGTCGCTGCCGGGCGCTACGGTCATCGCTGCCTTTTCCAGCACGGCGGCTGAAGGCGAGCCGGTGGTGCGCACGATCCAGTCGACCAGCTGCATGCCCGAACGCAGCACCGTTTCCAGCATGAAGCCGGAGCCGGTCGGTGAAATCAGGGTGCGGAACGCATCCGATGTCGTAACCGTGCCGGAAAAGTTTCCGCTGACGACGCCCGAGCCTAGCGACAGATAGCTTTTGCCGGGACCGTAGACTCCCATGCCGAGGCCCATCGCCTGGCCGTCGCCGGCGCCGGCCACGACCGGTATGCCGGCCGTCAGGCCCGTTGCCACGGCGATGCTTGCCGACAGCGTGCCGCAGATCGCGCCGGGGGCTGCGAGTTCCGGCAGTTGCTCCGGCCGCAGCCCTGCCGCCTCGACCAGCCGCGGATGCCAGCCGCCATGGGCGATGTCGAGCAGGCCGAGCGGGTCGGCGCTCGCCGTGCTGGTGACGAGCCGTCCGGTCAGCCGGTGGACGAAGAAAGCCTGTACGTCGACAAGCGCCGCCGCCTCGGCGAGCGCTTCCGGCTTATGTTCCATGAGCCAGGCCAAGGCGTAGAGCGCCGGTGTCGGGTCCGGCGGCTTGCCGCTCCAGTCGCGGATCGCCTCGCGGCCGAGTTCGGCCGAAAGCCGCACGACCTGGCGGCGGGCGCGTTCGTCGAGCCACAATATGGCAGGGATGAGCGGTTTGCCGGCGCCGTCGATCAGCGTGAAGGTCTCGCGCTGGTGGACGATTGCAATCGCCTTCACGCGCGGCGCCCCGACCTTGTCGGCCACCTGTTTCAGCGCCGACAGCAGCGCCGTCCACCAGTGCTCGGCGTCCTGCTCGAAATGGCCGGGCGCCGGATTGGAAAGCGGATAGGTCTCGCGCGCCTGGAAGAGTTCGGCGCCGTTCCGCGTGAAGGCGATCGCCTTCACGGCCGTCGTCGAGGCGTCGATCCCGATTACGACATCGTCCATCAGGCGAACATCCGGAAGGTTGAGGCATGTCGCGCAAAAGTGTGCAGCGGTTTTGCAAAAACGACATGCATAAAAACAAAGACCTAAAGCGCGTCGCCTGGATCCGTTTCAGCGCGACGCGCTTTAGGCCGCGTTGGTTACGAACCGCCCGTCTGACTGGTCGAGACGACGGCGGATCTGGGTTATCACCATCGAATCGTCGGGTACACAATTTTCATAGGTCAGGAAGTCGCCGGCCTTGACCGGCTTCACCACCTTGGCGCGCTCGGCGAGACCGAGCGGCAGGGCGCCCTTGGCGCGCGCGTCCTCCCAGGTCATGGCGAAGCCGCGATAGTCGTTCTCGCCGATCATGCCGAGCGACTGGCCCGTGCCGAGATTGGTCTTGGCCACCGCCACCGCCTCGGCCACCGGGTGGTCGAGCGGCTCCATGTCGGCGCGCTTGTAGACCACGGCGCGTGCCGCCGACAGCGGCACTTCCAGGCTGGTGAGGTGATAGGGCCGGAAGATCGTGAAATAGGGGCCCTTGCCGACCTTGAGGTCGATCATGCGCTCCAGCACGCGCGGATGCCTGGTTTCGATGATGCAGAACACGCCGGGCGCCACGCCCTTGCCGATCGAGTAGTCGACCACGCCCTTGCGGTGCAGCACGCCGCCGTTCTCGCGCGGGCACAGCACGCCGGCGAGTTCCTCGAGCGTCGCCGTCGGGCCGTGCATGCCGGGCACGTCGGGCACCAGGCCGGTGGCGTTGGCGATCGCCACCATCTCGATCGCCGTCTTCGAGCCGTCGACGAACTCGACCAGCATGCGCGCATTCATGTTGCGCTCGGCGGCCTCCTTCTCGTAGTCGGCCGGAACCGCGTCGATTTTCAGCGGATTGTTCTTGCCCTTGCCGGCGGCCACGATGTTGAAGCCGAGGCTTCTGGCAAAGCCGATGATCTCCAGCGTGCAGGCGGGCTCGTCGCCGGCCGCACCCGTATAGACGACACCGGCCTTGCGCGCTTCCTCCTTCAGGAAGCGGCCGATAGTGATGTCGGCCTCGACATTGAGCATGACGATATGCTTGCCGTTCTTCATCACTTCGAGCGCGAACAGCGTGCCGATGTTGGGATTGCCGGTAGCGTCGATGATGACGTCGATGCGGCCGGCTGYGGCGAGCGCATGCAGGTCCTCGGTGACGGCGATCTTGCCTGCCTCGATGGCGCGGTCGATGGCCGCCGCGTTGCTCGCCTGGACAATGTCGGACCGGTCATGGCCGGCAAGAAGTGCCGCGTCGATCGCCGCCTGCGGCCTGACTTCGGAAATAGCGCCGATGCGCATACCCGGCATCAGTGCGACCTRCAYGACGATGTCCGTTCYCATTTGCCCGGCGCCGGCGAGGCCGATCGTGATCGGCCCTTGCTTCTCGGCACGCTGCAGGAGTTCCGCTGCGAATTGCGGATGGGACATGTCGCTTCCTCCGGTCCTTGGCGCGCTATCGCGCCGCGATCATCATTTGAACATTCCTATTTCTATTTGAAAAATATTTCAACCGACATTTCGGCGGATGCAGGAGGATTCAAGTTGGGGCTTTTTGCAGCCGCTCGAAATCTTAAACGCTGGCGGGACAGCGCCCACTCCGTCCTGCCGGACGTCTTCCCCACAAGGGGGGAGACCGGCCGTATGGCCGCTTTCGCTAGTTTTCAATGTGGAGAAGTGAGCGGAGCGCCCGAACAGGCAATCTGCCCCTAAGCCGGGAGGTGTCCGGGCAGGACAGAGGGGAGGCGCAAGGGAACTCTGCGGCTGCTATTGCGTGCGCATCGCTTCCTTGCTTTGTTGCAGCACTCTGACGGCGATTACGCCGGCTCCACGGCCTTCGGCTTCTGCAGCCTTGCCAGTTCCTCGAAAGGAATATGGCAGCGGATCGTGTGTCCCGGCTCGGCCGCGGTGAGCTCGGGCTCCTGCGTCTCGCAGATCGCGCCGATCTTGCGCGGGCAGCGCGTGTGGAAGACGCAGCCCTTCGGCGGATTGGCGGCGCTTGGGATTTCGCCGTCGAGGCGGATGCGCGAGTGGTCCGTCCGGTCGAGTTTTGGCACCGCCGACAGAAGAGCTTCCGTGTAGGGATGATGCGGCCCCGAAAACACCGCCTCGGACGGTCCGAGCTCCATGATGCGGCCGAGATAGAGCACGGCAATCTTGTCGGAGAGGTACCTCACCACGCCGAGGTCATGCGAGATGAAGATGTAGCTGACATCTTGCTTCGACTGCAGGTCGGCCAAGAGGTTGAGGATCGCCGCCTGCACCGACACGTCGAGCGCCGAGGTCGGCTCGTCGCAAACGACGATGCGCGGATCGCCCGCAAAGGCGCGTGCGATCGCCACGCGCTGCTTCAGTCCGCCGGAAAGCTGACGCGGCTTGACCGCGAGATGCCGGTCGGTGAGCCGCACCGAGCGGACGAGCTCTTCCAGCCGCGTGTCCAGCTTCTTGCCAGCGAGCCCGCCGAGCCGCTTCAATGCGCGGCTCAGGATGTGCCGGATCGAATGCGAGCGGTTGAGCGCCGAATCCGGATTCTGGAAGACGATCTGCACCGCCTTGACCTGATCCTCGGTGCGGTTGGCGAGCCGCGGCGAGAGCTCCTTGCCCTCAAGCTCGATGCTGCCGCCCTCGTCCGGCGGCACGAGGCCGAGCAGCAGCCTGGCGAAGGTGGTCTTGCCGCTGCCGGATTCGCCGACCAGGCCCAGCGTCTCCCCGGGCCTCAGGGCGAGCGAAACGTCCTTCACAGCCCTGAGCGCACGGCCGTGACCGGCATAGGTCTTGTTCAGCCCTTCGACCCGCAGCACCGGTTCTGCCGCTTTCGGCACGGCCAGCGCCACATCGGCGGGCGTCGCGCGCGGCAGCGACTGCGCCTTGTCGTGATAGTGGCAGCGCGACAGTCGGCCGCCACCCAGATCGTAGAGGGGCGGCGGCTCAGTACGGCAGCGCTCGCTCGCGAGCGCACAGCGATCGGCGAAGGCGCAGCCGGTGATGGCGGCGCCGATGCCGGGCAGGAAGCCGGGGATGGTGTCAAGCCGCCCCTGGTCCTTGCGCTGGCCACCGCGCGGCAGGCAGCGTAGCAGCGCCACCGTGTAGGGATGGCGCGGATCGTTGAAGACGTCCTGCGTCGAGCCTTCCTCGACCAGCATGCCGGCATAGAGCACGCCGACCCGGTCGCACATGTTGGAGACGACGGCGAGATTGTGGCTGATGAACAGGATCGAGGCTGAAAGCTGGCGCCGCAATTGCGCGATCAGGTCGAGCACTTCGGYTTCGACCGTCGCGTCGAGCCCGGTCGTCGGCTCGTCGAGGATCAGCATCGACGGGTCGTTGGCCAATGCCATGGCGATCGCCACGCGCTGCTGCATGCCGCCGGAAAGCTGGTGCGGATAGCGCTGCATGACGCTGGCCGGATCCGAAATGCGCACAAGGTTCAGCATCGCGATCGCCTTGTCGGCGGCGGCCTGTCCGGAGATGCCGGCGAGCTCGAAAATCTCGGTCAGCTGCCGGCCGATGCGCAGCGACGGGTTCAGCGCCTTGCCGGGGTCCTGATAGACCATCGATACGCTTTCCGCGCGGGCGCGCCGCAACGCTTCGGCGTCGAGCTTCATCACGTCCTGACCGTCAAGCGCGATCGAGCCGCAGGTGATTGAGCCGTTGCGCGGCAGGTAGCGAACGACGGAAAGCGCCACCGTGGATTTGCCGCAGCCGGATTCGCCGACCAGCCCGTAGGCCTCACCCCTACCGATGTTCAGGCTGACGTTGCGCAGCACGGCCCGGTTGCGGCCGGCGACGCGATAGGCGACCGAAAGGTCCTTCAGTTCAAGCGCGTTCCTGTCAGTCATTGAACGCTCCGTGGACGCCGTCAGCCACCAAATTGACGCCGATCACCAGCGAGGCGATGGCCAGCGCATCGAACAGCACCGTCCACCAGAAGCCGCCGCCGATCATGCCGTAATTGCTGGAGATCGAGAGCCCCCAGTCGGGGGAGGGCGGCTGGATGCCGAACCCCATGAAGGAGAGCGTGGCGACGGCGAAGATGGCATAGCCGAGACGCACCGTCGTCTCGACCAGGATCGGCGGGATGACGTTGGGCAGAATCTCGACGAACATAGTGTGCAGCGCCCCCTCGTGGCGCAGCTTTGCCGCCGCGACATAGTCGAGTTCGCGTTCGGCCAGCACCGCCGAGCGCACCGTACGCGCTATGATCGGCGCGAAGCTGAGCCCAATGACGATGATGAMGGTGATCTTCGAGGTGCCGAGCGCGACAATGGCGAGCAGCGCGACGATCACCACCGGGATCGCCATGAAGGCTTCAAGAACGCGGCTGACGATGTCGTCGACGATGCCGCGGAAATAGCCGATGAGGAGGCCGAGCGCGGTGCCGGCGACGGTCGCAAGCGCCGTTGCCAGCGGCGCCACCGTCAGGATGTCGCGCGAGCCGACGATGACGCGCGAGAAGACGTCGCGCCCGAGCTGGTCTGTGCCGAACCAGTGCTCGGCCGATGGCGGCGCAAGCGCGTTGATGATGTCGTTTGCCAGCGGATCGTAGGGGACAAAATGCTCGCCGAACAGCGCGCAGACGATCCAGAGCAGAACGATGGCAAGCCCCGTCAGGAAGGTGCCGGACCGCAGCAGCAAATGCAGCACCTCGCCCCACGGGCCGCGTTGCGGCGCTGTGTCTTGCGCAGGCACGGCGGCGGGGGTGTCAGTCGCGCTCATTGCTCTGCCCCTAGCCGGATGCGCGGATTGAGCACGGAATAGAGGAAGTCGGCGATCAATGTGGCCACCGCATAGACGATGCCGATGGTGAGGATGCCGGCCTCGAGCATCGGGAAGTCCTTGCCGCGCGCGGCGGTGAAGATCAGCGAGCCGATGCCCTGGTAGCGGAACAGCGTCTCGATCACGACCAGTCCGCCGATGAGGTAGCCGGTCTGCGTGGCGATGACGGTGATGGTCGGGAGCAGCGCATTGCGCAGCACGTGCCGCCAGATCACCGTGCGCCATGGCAAGCCCTTGAGCACGGCGGTGCGCGTGTAGTCGGAATCGAGCGCCTCGATCATGCCGGATCGCGCCATGCGGGCGATGTAGCCGAACAGCACCAAAAACAGCGGCAGCGACGGCAGGATGAGATAATAGATCTGTGTGAAGAAGCCGGCGCCTTTCGGCCAGGCGGCCGCGATCGGCAGCCAGCGCAGCCAGACCCCGAAGATCAGGATCAGAATGATGCCGGTGACGAATTCAGGCAGCACCGTCACCGACAGGCCGCCGAGGCTGATGATGCGGTCGAGCGGCCGATTGAGGTTGAGCGCGGCGATGACTCCGCCGAGGATGCCGATCGGCACCACCAGCACGAAAGCGATTAATGCCAGCTTCATCGAATTGCCGAGCGCGTCGATGACGAAGGGCGCGACCGGCGCCCGGAAAATGTAGGACGTGCCCATGTCGCCGCGGAGGAAATTCCAGATCCAGGTTCCATATTGGACGAGCAGCGGACGGTCGACACCGAGCGAATGGTTGAGCGCGTCGACGGCGCGCTGATCGGCAAACGGCCCAAGGATGGCGCGCCCGACATTGCCGGGCAGCACTTGGCCGCCCAGGAACACCATGACGCTGAGCAGAAACAGCGTGATGAGCGACAGACCGAGGCGCCGGACGAGGAAGGCGAGGATGGCGAATACTCCTATTGGAGCCGGCTCTCCGTGGAGAGCCGGCCTTCAGGGATGGACTTGCTCGCTCTTGTCAGGCCTTCGAAGCCTTRTCGAGGAACAGCTGCGACATCGCGGTCGGCTGCACACCCGTCACGCYTTTCGCCGTTGCCGTCAGGTAGTCGTAGAAATAGCCGAAGATCACCGGCGTTTCCTCGAGCAGCAGCTTCTGGATCTTGCCGGCGGTGGYCTTCTGCGCCTCGAGGTCGAGGGCCGCGATATAGCTCGTCGCCAGCTGGTCGTAGTCCTTGTTCTTGAAGTGCGCGGCATTCCAGGTGCCGTCGCTCTTCAGCGGCGCTGCAAGATAGACGTTCGGCACGCCCCGGTGGCCGTAGTCGGTGATGCCCATCACCGAATCCAGCCAGTTGGACTTACCGAACACCGCGTCGCCGTAATAGGCGCCCTGGTCGAGGATGTTGAGCTCGAGCTCGATGCCGATCTCCTTGACCCAGTTCTGGATCAGCTGCGCGTATTCCGGGATTTCCAGATAGCGCTCGGTGGTCAGCGTCACCTTGAAGCCCTTGCCGGCGCCGGCTGCTTCCATCAGCTGCTTGGCCTGCGCGATGTCCTGCTCGCGCTGCGGAACGCTGGCGTCGGTCGACGGGTAGACGCCCGCGAACGGGCTGTCGTTGCCTTCCTGGGCGCGGCCCTTCATCAGGCCGGCAACGAGCTTCTTGCGGTCGATGCTGAGCGCGATGGCGCGACGCACGCGCGGGTCCTTCATCGGCCCATCGTCGCAGCGCATGTGCAGCTGCTGATGCGCCACCGACTTCAGACTGATGATGTCGACATTCGGATCGTTGAGCAGGCCGACGCCGGCAAGCACAGGCATCTGGTTGATGATGTCGATCTGGCCCCCCTGCAATGCGAGGATCTGGGCCTGCATGTCGGAGAAGAAGGTGAACTCGGTGCGCTCCGGCAAAGCCTTCTCGCCCCAATAGTCCTCGTTGCGCACGAAGGACGCGCCGACCTTGGCCGTGTATTTTTCGAGCTTGAACGGACCAGTGCCGTCGAAACTCTGTTCGTAGCCGCCCTTGTAGCTCGCCGGGATGATGACAGCGTTGTAGTTGTCGGACGACACCATGTAGGGGAAGTTGCCGTTCGGCGCGTCGAGGTGGAACTCGACAGTATAGTCGTTGACCTTCTTGGTCGCGCCCTTCTGCAGGATACCGTTGAACACCGACAGCGCGTTGGACGAGTTGGCAGGGTCGGCAAGGCGGTCGATGCTCGCCACAACGTCGTCGGCCTTCATCTCGCCGCCGCTGTGGAATTTGACGCCCTTGCGCAGCGTGAAGGTCCACACTGTGCCGTCGGCATTCGGCTTCCAGCTTTCCGCCAGCGCGGGCTTGAGCACCAGATCCGGACCGTCGATGCAGAGGAATTCAGCGACCTGCTGCAGCACCAGCAGACCACCGGCGTCGGCGATGGTGACCGGGTCGATCGCGGCGGACGGCACGTTGCTGCCGACGCGGATGGTGGCGCCGGGTGCGCCCCCGGCGCGGGCGAGCGAGGGCGCGGCGCCGAAGCCCGCGGCCATGCCGATGCGGCCGAGCAGCGGCAGCGACAGGCCCAGCAGGCTGCCGTGGCGCACGAATTCGCGGCGGYTGATGCGGCCGTCGATCAGGCCGTCGATGAGGTGGTTTTCGAGCGGCGTGCGGTTGYGCCGGATGAGATCGAGGATGCGATAATTCTTGCTCATGGGTCTAAGCCCTTTCCCCTGTTGTTGTGGTTGGCGAGTGCATTCCGGTTTGACGAATTCCGTGGAGTTCTCCGGTCCCGGTCGTCAGTCATCTCAGTCGACTGGACTGTAGCATGCGGTTCTTTGCGGTCCATCCGCTCGATGGGGCGGAAGGATCAGATTCTCTTGATGCATGCCTTTGGCCAGCCTCGCGGCCTCGATCGAAATCGCGGCCTCTACTCGGTGTTTGCCGCCTCCTTTCCTTTGGCCTCTCCTGGTTCAGCCGCAGCCGACGCCAGCATTTCGTTGATGATCGCCGCGGCCGATCCTCATCTCAGCCGATCTCGAAGAAGGGCTTGCCGAGCAGGTCCGGCACGACATCGATGCCGAGGCCGGGTCCGTCGGGAATGCCCATGCGGCTCCCGGTCACCGGCGGCTTGTTGGAGGCGGTGCGCACCGTCACCCAATCGTGGAAGGCGATGGCGTGCAGCCGCCGCTCTTCYGGCGTCGACAGCGAAAGATGCGTCATGGCGGCGGTGTCGATCTCGGCGCCGCCGGTGTCCTCAACTGTGATCATGAAGCCGAGATCGACGGCGACGTCGCGGATCAGTCGTGTCTGGGTCACGCCGCCGAGCCGCGAGATCTTCAGCGTCAGCCCGTCGGCGGCGCCGCGACGGTGAATCTCCAACATCTCGCCAAGCGAGGTGACGGATTCGTCGAGCACCATCGGCTTGTCGAGCATGCGCCGCACCGACATGTTCTCCTCGATCGTCGTACAGGGCTGTTCGAATGTGTAGTCGATGCCGCGCGTGGCGTCGGCAAACTGCCGCGCCTGGTAGGGCGTCCAACCGGCATTGGCGTCGCAGAAGATCACCGTACCCTTCGGCACCGCTGCGGCGACCGCCGTCACCCGCTCGATGTCGTCACGCACATTGCCGCCGACCTTGACCTGCAGCCGGTGGTAGCCTTCGGCGACGATCCGCTTGGCAAGCGCTGCCATCTGATCGACCGTGCCGTGGGTGACGACCCGGTAGAGTTCCGCCGTCTCGCTCTCGCGGCCGCCGAGCATCGTCACCAGCGGCACGTCGGCCGCGCGCGCCGCGAGGTCCCAGCACGCCATATCAAGCGCGGCTTTGACATAAGGATGGCCCTTGAACACCGTATCCATCAGCCTGACGATGCCGGCAGGGCCGCGCGGGTCCTGGCCGATGAGATGCGGCGCGATTTCCGGCACGCCCGCACGTGTTCCCGCCGGAAACGCGGCGGAGTAGAAATTGCCGAGCGGCGCCATCTCGCCCCAGCCGGTCACACCTGTATCGGAGGTGATGGCGACGATCACGGCGTCGAAGCAGTCGGCGACCCGCCCCTTGGACATGCGGTAGGGCCCATCCGCGAAGGGCTGCACGACATGATAGGCCTTTATGCTTTTGATCTTCATGTTGTTGCCCGTTGTCAGCGACGTCGTTCAGCGCTCTTCGAGGCGCGCTCCTCAAGCCCGCGCRCATAGGCAAGAAGCGCTTCGAAATCGTCGTCGATATGCTCGCGCGCATGGCGTTGGGCAGCGCGCATGTCCGTACCCTTGAGCAGCGCCACATAGGTCTCGTGCAAATCCTCGGCCGGCACTGCCTCGTTGCGCGCCCGCTGATGCAGCGCGAAATACATCTGCAGCCGGCTGGTCAGCCGCTGCCAGGTTTCCAGCAGCACCGAATTGTCGGCCCACTCGTAGATCAGCCCGTGCAGTTGCAGCGCCGCCTCGATCTGTCGCGTGGTGTCGAGCGACCGCGTCGCCTGCTTCACAGCYTCGTGGCGGCGGTCCAGTTCGTCGAAGAAGCGCTGGTCGCGCTGCGGCCAGGTGAGCTCGATAGCAAAGTCGTCGAGCACCTTGTTGAGCGAATAGGCGTCGACGATATCCTTGGCGGTAACGTCGATGACGAAGGTCCCGGCATAGGGAATGCTGGCTAGGATGCCTTCCTGCACCAGCTCGCGCATCGCCTCGCGCAGCGGCGCGCGGCTCACCCGCATCTGCTCGGAAATCCTGAGCTCGTTGAGTTTCTGCCCGGGCTCGAGCTGGCCGGTGAGGATGGCGCGCCTGAGCAGCGCCACGATCTCGGCCCTGCGCGTCGTATCCGCGATCGGACTGAAATCCAGCTTCGCCATGCGTTCCGCTCCGGATGAACCGTTTGCTAGACAAGCAGATTGTCGACAATCCAACAAGAGGATTTTTCGGGGGGTGGCCTCGCGTAAAGAAAACGGCGCCCTCGACGTGGGAGTCGAGGGCGCCGTCGGACCGGGACTGATGGGGGTTATCAGCTGGCCGGTTTCGGTTGCGGCAAGGGAGAAACCGGCATTCCGGGCCCGATCTTCTGCAGATTGCCCGTGATCACCTGGTCGCCTTCGGAGATGCCAGAGGTCACCGAGATCAGGTCGCCGTCGGTCGGCCCGAGCGAGACCAGCTTCTGGTCGACCGTGTTGCCCTTGCCGACGACATAGAGGTACTTGCCGAGCTGGCTGGAGCCCAGCGCCACCTGAGGCACCATCAGCGTGTTGGGCTGCTCCTTCACATGCAGCCGCACGCGCACATACTGGCCTGGCAACAGCGTGAACTTGGCGTTGCCGATCGTGGCGCGGGCGGTGATCGTGCCGGTGGAATGATCGATCGTGTTGTCGATGAAGGTGAGCTGGCCTTTCTGGCTTGGCTCGGTCTCGCCGGGCAGCAGCACGTCGACCGCGACCGGACCGGCAGCTTTCGCTTGCTCGATCTGCACGAGGTCGGTCTCGCTCGGGTTGAAGGTGACGTAGATCGGGTCGAGCTGCACCAGCGTGTTGAGCACCGTGCCGGCGACGCTCACCAGGGTTCCGACCGACGCCTGGTTGCGGCCGATGCGTCCCGGGAACGGCGCCTTGATCTCGGCATAGCCGAGATTGAGCTCGGCTGTCCGCAGCGCCGCCTTGTCGACCGCCAGCGCCGCCTCCGCACCACGCAAGGTGCTGGTGCGCTGGTCGAAGCTGTCCTTGGCGAGGTAGCCGTTCTTGGCGAGCTCGCTGCCCCGGCCAAGGTTCGAACGCGCATAGTCGAGCGTCGCGGTGTCGCGCTCGACCTGCGCCTTGGCCTGGTCGAGTGCGGCCTGGTAATCCTGGGGCGCGATCTTGTAGAGCAGGTCGCCCTGCTTGACGTCGCTGCCGTCCGCCGCCGTCTGCTCCTCCAGATAGCCCGGCACGCGCGCCTGCAGCGTGATGCTGCGGATCGGCTCGACGCGCGCTGCGTAGTCGAGGTAGATCGGCAGCGTCTTCTTGACGACGTTCACCACCGGCACCGGCATGACGAAGGCCTTGGGCGCCGGAGCCGCCCCCGCCGTGCTGGCGTTGAGGCTCAGATTGCCCATGTCGAGCAAATGCACGCTCGCCACCGAGATCGCGCCAAGCGCGACGGCCGTTCCCAAAGCGATTTTCCATCTACGCATGAAGTCTCTCCAATCCTATTCGGCCGCCTGGGCGAGCGGCTGAGGCGCCGGCTCAGCGGTCGGTTCGATCTCTTGTTGGTGCGGGGCATACTGACGCCCCGCGGCAAGTGCGTTCTCGCCGCCGCGCTCGCGCAGCCTTTCGATGACCGCGTAGAAGACCGGCACGAAAACCAGCGACAGCACCGTCGCCGCCAGCATGCCGCCGAAGACGGTGGTGCCGATCGACTGTCGGCTGGCCGCACCCGCACCCCTTGCGAACATCAGCGGCAGCACGCCGAGGATGAAGGCGAAGGCCGTCATCAGGATCGGCCTGAGCCTCAGCCTTGCGGCTTCCATCGCCGCTTCGACGATGGTGAGGCCTTCGTCGCGCCGCCGCCGGGCGAACTCGACGATCAGGATCRCATTCTTCGCCGCCAGGCCGATCAGCATGACGAAGCCGATCTGCGAGTAGACGTCGATCTGCATGCCGCGGGCGAGCAGCACGACGAAGGCGCCGAAGAGAGCGAGCGGCACGGCGAGCAGCACCATGAAAGGCATCGCGAAGCTTYCATACTGCGCCGCCAGGATCAGGAAGACGAAGACGATCGCCAGGCCGAACACGATCGAGGCGATCGAGCCTGCCTTGAGCTCCTGATAGGTGATGCCGGTCCACTCATAGCCGAAGTCGCGCGGCAGCACATTCGCCGCAGCCCGTTCCATGGCCGCCACCGCCTGTCCGGACGAGAATCCCGGGGCAGGGCCGCCATTGATCAAGGCGGACGCATTGTTGTTGTAGTGCGRCACGGTCTCCGGACCGACGATCGGCACCAGCTTGCCCAGCGTGCTCAGCGGCACCATGCCGCCTGTATTGTTGCGCACATAGAGCCGCGAGATGTCGTTCGCATTTCGGCGCGCGTCCTTGTCGGCCTGGATCGTCACCCGGAAGGTGCGGCCGAACAGGTTGAAGTCGTTGACGTAGAGCGAGCCGAGATAGATCTGCAGCGTGTTGAACACGTCCGGCAGGTTGAGGCCGAGAAGCTTCGCCTTGCTGCGGTCGAGGTCGTAGTTGAACTGCGGCGTCGAGGTCGAGAAGGACGAGAACAGCTGCTGCGGATTGAGCTCGGGCTGCTTGCGCGCCTCGGCGATCAGCGCCTGCGTGACCTCGTTGAGCGCGGCGCTGCCGCGGCCCGAAAGGTCCTCCACCTGGAACTCGAAGCCGCCGGTGGTGCCGAGGCCTGGGATCGACGGCGGGTCGAAGGAGAGCGCGAAAGCTTCCGGTATCTGCAGCAACTTGTTGCGGACCTCAGCGACCAGCTTCGAGGCGTTCTGCTCGGGCCCGCGTTCGTCCCACGGCTTCAGGATGGCGAACTCGACTGCCGAATTCGACTGCGCGGCGCTGGTCAGGAAGTTGAGGCCGCTGATCGAGCCGACGATATCGACGCCGGGCGTGTTCTGCAGGATGTCGCGCGCCTTCTTGGCCACCGCGTCGGTGCGCTCCAGCGAAGCRCCGTCCGGCAGCTGGATGACGACGAAGAAATAGCCCTGATCCTCCACAGGGAGGAAGGTCGAAGGCAGCTTCTGCCAGACGAAATAGGTGGCGACCAGCCCGGCTGCGAACAGGCCGAGCATGACCCAGCGCAGCCTGATCAGGATGCGCACGCCGCGCGCATAGGCATGCGACAGCCAGTCGAAGCCGGCATTGAACCAGCGAAACAGCACGAACTGCGTCTCGCCGCGATGGCGCAGGAACGCGGCGCTCAGCGCCGGGCTGAGCGTCAGCGAGTTGAAGGCGGATATGCCGACCGAGATCGCCACGGTCAGCGCAAACTGATTGTAGAGCCGGCCCGAGACGCCGGGGATGAAGGCGACCGGAATGAACACCGCCGCAAGCACCGCGGTGGTGGCGATGATCGGCCCCGTCACCTCGGCCATTGCCGCGCGCGTTGCGGCAAGCGGCGAAAGACCGGCTTCCAGCTGTCGCTCGACATTCTCGACCACGACGATCGCGTCGTCGACGACAAGGCCGATCGCCAGCACCATGCCGAGTAGCGACAGCATGTTGAGCGAGAAGCCCAGCATGTACATCACCGCCAGCGTCGCGATCAGCGACACGGGGATGGCGATGGTCGGGATGATGGTGGTGCGCCAGCTCTGCAGGAAGATGAACACCACGGCCACGACCAGCACCAGCGCTTCGCCGAGCGTGATCAGCACGTCATGCATCGAGGCCGAGACGAAGCGCGTCGTGTCGTAATGCATGGCGTAGTTGACGCCCTTCGGAAAGCGCGCCGACAGTTCCTGCATCTTGTCCTTGACCCGCTGCTGCAGGTCGAGCGCGTTGGAGCCGGGCATCTGGTAGACGGCAAGCACCACCGTCGGGTCCTTGCCGAAGAAGGCGGACGACGAATATTGCAGCGCGCCGAGCTCGATGCGGGCGACGTCGCGCAGCCGCACCAGCGAGCCGTTTTGGGAATTGGCGCGCACGACGATGTCGCCGAATTCCTTCGGGTCGCTCAAACGGCCGACCGCGTTGACCTGCATCTCAAATGCGGTGCCGGCCGGCGCCGGCGACTGACCGATCTTGCCGGCCGCCACCTGCACGTTCTGCTCGGAAATGGCGTTCTGCACGTCGACGGCGGTGATGCCGAGATTGGCAAGTTTGTCCGGGTCGAGCCAGACGCGCATCGAATAGCGGCGCTCGCCGAAGATCTGCACGTCGCCGACGCCGGGCAGGCGCTTCAGCGGATCGACCACCTGCAGATAGGCTAGGTTGCTCAGCGCCACCGGGTCTACGGAGCCGTCCGGCGAGGTGAGGTCGACGATCAGAACGAAATTGGGATTCTGCTTCTTGATCGTCACGCCGCCCTGGTTGACGATCGCGGGGAGGGAGGATGCGGCTTGCGAGACGCGGTTCTGCACGTCGACGGCCGCGGTGCTCAGCGGATAGCCGACATCGAAGGTGATGGTGATGGTCGAGGAGCCGTCATTCGAGCTCGTCGACGACATGTAGGTCATGCCTTGCACGCCGTTGATCTGCTGCTCGAGCGGCGTGGTCACCGTGTCGGCCACCACCTGCGCRCTGGCGCCGGGGTAATGGGCGCCGACCACCACTTGCGGGGGCGTGATGTCGGGGAACTGCGAGACCGGCAGCAGGAAATAGGCGATCGCGCCGGCGAGCACCATGATGATGGCGATCGACGATGCGAAGATCGGACGGTGGATGAAGAATTTCACCATGACGCGGATGCCTCGCCGAACGGTTTTTCGAAATGGCGCAGGCGCCGGGCCCGGCTGCTGCCGGAGTCCTCCAGGAAGGGTGGCAGGACATCCGGCGCCCGTTCAGCCGCGCGCGAGCGCAGCATCCGCTCGAAGGCTTTGGGATCGACCCCGTCCGCCTTCATCACCAGCCGGATCATTGGATCCCGGATGGCTTCGTCGATCGTCAGATCTTTGCGCTTTTGCATAGGAGTGGCTCCATGCTTGCGGCCCGCATCGGATGATCACGGGCCGTTTTTCTCTTTTTCACCGGCCGAAGCCGCATGACAGGCAGATTTGTCCTATCTCGCTCTGGCAGGGCCTATCGGTGGGGCCTTGTCGTTGACGGCAAGCGACATAGGTGTTACCAGTAAGTAACATTGCGGAAGTTACAGACCGGTAACACCCTAGTCAAGAGGTGTGCCGAGGGTTTTTTGGAAACGAAAGGAGAGCATGATGACAGACGGCGTCGTGGAGCGCTCCCGTCCCCGGGATCGAATCCTGGAAACGGCGCAGGACATGTTCCACAGGCACGGCATCAAGGGCGTTGGCGTCGACGCCATCACCGAGGCTGCCGGCACCAACAAGATGACGCTCTATCGTCACTTCGAATCCAAGGACGAACTGATCATCGAATGCCTGCGCGCTACGGCGG
The DNA here is from genome assembly GCF_001854785.1 of Mesorhizobium sp. ORS 3428. Lineage (GTDB taxonomy): Bacteria > Pseudomonadota > Alphaproteobacteria > Rhizobiales > Rhizobiaceae > Mesorhizobium. Next base: position 529,487 of record NZ_MDFL01000126.1, on the reverse strand, counting down.
CGAAGGCCTCGAAGATCTGGGATGCGTTCGAGGCCCAGCATCCGGGCGACAAGCTCGCGCAACTGCATGCCTGGGTTCACAAAGCCTCGGAAATGCTCAACGCCGACTGCCGTGGCTGCGACATGGCCAACGCGGCCGTCGAACTCAGCGAAGCCGATCATCCGGCAAGGCGCGTCATCAAGGAACTGAAGGAAGCCCAGCGGGAGAAGCTCGTTGCGCTCTGTCGCGACGCCGGCATCGGCCAGGCGGAGCTGCTCGCCGACACGCTGTCGCTGCTGCTCGAAGGCGCGCGCGTTTCGATGCAGAGCGTCGGCGCCGAGGGCCCGAGCGCGCAGTTCGTGCGCATGGCTGAAAGCCTGATCGCTTCGTTCAGGGCGCGCTGAGTTCGTCTCCGAACGTCGAAGTCCCCCTTGTCCGGGCCGCTGACCGGCTCCTCTTTCCCTGGGGGAGAGGTCGGACTGCCCCAAATCGCGCTTCGCAATCCGGTCGGCAATCCGGGTGAAGGGGAATCTGCGGTCGCCGCCCCCATGCAGGCAAAAGAAAAGCTGCAGGCAAAAGAAAAGCCCGCTGCCGGGAGGAGGTGGCAGCGGGCTTCGATTTCGAATACGGCGCGGGAGGAGGAGCACCGCATTCACCGTCGGGTGTCTGGGAGGAGGAAGACATCCGACGGCTTGATATTTAGAGCGTGCCCAACGAGTCGGCAACTGCGAAGCGTGCATAGCTGGTGTGCAGATTTGCGGGATCAATCGTCTGACAAATCCGCGAGGCGAGGCAAAGCCTACTGCACCGGTACGTTTTCCTTGAAGATCAGCCTCGGCTCGATGAATTTCTTAGTCAGGTACGGCGCTGATGAGGCGATCGADCCGAGCAGGCGGATCACCGACTGCTCGGCGATCAGCCGCGCATTCTGGTCGATGACCACGTCGGCGAGATCGTCGACAAGGTAGCGGCGTGTCTCCTTCGTCAGGTCATGGCAGATGAACACCGGCTTCTTGCGCGGCTTGGCTTCGAGCAATGCCCTCGCCACGCCCGAGCGTCCGGCGCCGACGCAGTAGATGCCGAGCAGCTCCGGCTCATTGTGCAGCGCCTTGATGGTCGCGCTGTAGCTGGCGTCCGGCTCGTCATTGATCTCGACGGCGCTGGAGACGGTGAGGTTGGGGAACTCTTCGGCGAGCACCGAGCGGAAGCCCATCTCGCGCTCCTCATGGCCGCGATAGGAGCGCGAGCCGACGACCATCGCCAGGTGCCCGGTCCGCCCGCCGAGGAAGCGGCCCATCAGCAGCGCCGCCGTGCGCCCGGCCACCCGGTTGTCGATGCCGACATAGGCCGAACGCGGTGCCGCCGGCACATCCGACACCAGCGTGACCAGCCGGATGCCCGCCTCGACCACCTCGCGCAGGATATTGCGCGTGCGCGGATGGTCGACGGCGATGACGCCGACGCCGTTGGCTTTGAGCGACAGGTTCTCGACCGCGCCCTGCAGCGCGCCGGGCGAGATGCCGGCGAGATTGTGGATGCGGCAGGAGGCTACCAGCGGCAGGCGCCCGGCATAGTCCTCGATGTGATGGGCAAGGTCCGCCATGAAGGCGTTGCTGCCGATCGGTAGGAAGAATTCGAGATGCGCCGGCTTCGACGGCAGCACGACCTGGTCGAGGGTTGGCAGATAGCCGAGTTGCTTTGCCGCCTCCAACACCCGCTGCCGATTGGCGGCGCTGGCCCCCGGCCGGCTGTTGAGCACCCTGTCGACCGTCGCGGTCGACAGGCCGCAGCTTCTGGCAATGTCGGCTACGGTGGCTTTCATGGGTCCAGTCATAGGATGGGATGCGAGTCCCTGTCAGGCCAAATCAAAGTCAGGCCAAATCAAAGTCAGGCCAAATCAAAGTCAGGCCAAATCAACGTCGGGCCAAATCAGTCATGCGGCCGCGCGCCCTCGGCGAGGGCGTCGCGGATCTCCTTGTCCGACATGCCGGTGATGACCCGCTCGACTTCCGCCACGGTGGTCTTCTTCGGATCGATGTCGTCGGCCACCACCTTGCCGCGCCGCATCACCACGATGCGGTCGACCACCTGGAAAACGTGATGGATGTTGTGGGCGATGAAGATGCAGGAGTGACCGGAATCGCGCGCGCTGCGCACGAAGCTTAAGACGCCTTGCGTCTCGGCGACGCCGAGATTGTTGGTCGGCTCGTCGAGGATGATCAGGTCGCTGTCGAAATGCATGGCGCGTGCGATCGCCACAGCCTGCCGCTCGCCGCCCGACAGCGAGCCGATCGGTGTCGTCGGCGGAATGTTCTTGGAGATGCCGACCTGCTTGAGCAGATCGCGCGCGACAGAATTCATCGCGTCCTGGTCCATGCGGTTGAGGAAGCGCGGCGGCTTGATCGGTTCGCGCCCGAGGAACAGGTTGCGGGCGATTGACAGCTGCGTGACGAGCGCGGAGTCCTGATAGATCGTCTCGATGCCCTCAGCGATGGCGTCGCTGGTGCTGCGGAAGTTCACCTTCTTGCCGCGCACGAAGATGTCGCCGCTGGTCAGCGGCACCGCGCCCGACAGCACCTTGATCAGCGTCGACTTGCCGGCGCCGTTGTCGCCGAGCAGGCCGACGATCTCCCTTTCGTTGACGTGGAAGTTGGCATCCACCAGCGCCTGCACGCGCCCGTAGGACTTGCGGATGTTCGTCATGCGGATCAGAGGCTCGGCCATCGTCTTACGTCCCTGCCTGGTGCCGGCGTTCGAGCCATGAGTGCAGCGCCATCATGCCGAGGATGATCGCGCCGATGAAGATGTTGTAGGCGAGCCCGGGCACGCCGATCAGCACGATGCCGTTGCGCATGACGCGCAGGATCAGGATGCCGAGCACCGTGCCTATGATGGTGCCGCGCCCGCCGGTCAGCGCCGTGCCGCCGATCACCACCATGGCGATGACCTCGAGCTCGTAGCCGGTGCCGCTGTTCGGATTGGCCGCCGAGGTGCGCAGCGACGAAATCACGCCGGCGATCGAGGACATCACCGCCGACAGGATGAACAGGCCGACCTTGACCCGGTTGACGTTGACGCCGCGCGCACGCGCCGCATTGGGATTGCCGCCGGCGGCCTGGATCCAGTTGCCGGTGCGGCTTTGCGTCAGCACATAGCCGAGCAACAGCGCTGCACCGATGAACCAGAACAGCGATGCATAGATGCGGAACGGCCCGATGTAGAAGTCGCCGACGAGGATCTCCGCGAGCCAGCTGCCTTCGGCGCTCCAGGTGCGCTGCGGAAAGCCGTCGGTGACGAAGAGCGCGGTGCCGCGCACGACCAGCAGCATGCCAAGCGTCACCAGAAAGGACGGGATCTTGAGCTGCGTGACGAACCAGCCATTGACCAGTCCGATCAGGGCCGCGACCACCAGCGCAATGGCGAAACCCATCCCCAGCGAGGTGGCGCCGCCGTTGAACAGTGTCCACATCAGCACCGGCGAGAAGCCGAACAGCGAGCCGACCGAGAGGTCGAATTCGCCCGATGTCATCAGCAGCGTCATCGCCAGCGCGATCAGGCCGAGCTCGACGGTGAAGGCCAGCGTGTTGGAGATGTTCTGCGGCGACAGGAAATCCGGATTGATGCTCCAGAAGACGACGAGTTCGACGATCAGCAGCACCAGCGGACCGAATTCCGGCCGCCCGACGAAACCTTGGATGAAGGAACGGTTTTCCATTGCGCCCGCGACTTGAATGATTGGCTGAGGCCCGCTCCCATCAGGCAGGCTCGACGGCACAGGGAAGCGGTCGCGGCCCGAAAGCCGCGACCGTGTGTCAGGAATTATTTGCCGGACAGGATCTTGTCATAGACGCCGGCGGTGTCCTTCTCATAGAGCGCGCCGGTGATGACGTTGAAGCCGGGAGGAATGCCGGCCGAGGCCATCGCCGCCATCGACAGCGCGATGTAGCTGGTCGCCTGCGGATCCTGCCATTGCGCGGCGTTGACATAGCCGTTCAGCACTTCCTGGGTTGTGTCGAGCGAGTTGCCCCAGCCGACGACCGGGATTTCGCCCGGCTTGACGCCGACCTGGTCGAACACGCGCTTGACCGAGCCGGTGACGAGGTCGCCGAGGCCGATCATGGCCTTCACCTTGCCCTTGTGGGCAGTGAGGTAGTCGACCATGCGGTTGATCACTTCGGCCTGGTCGAGCGTCGCCTCGGTCACCTCATAGGTAATGCCGAGCGGCGCGAACACGCTCTTGATGCCTTCCTCTTCCTGCACGCCATAGGTGGCGCCGGGCACCTCGACGGGCATCCATACGAAGTCGCCCTTCTTCACCAGCCCCTTGTCGACCAGATACTGCGCCCAGTGCTTGCCGAAGGTGACATTGTCGCCGCCGACATAGGCGTTGAAGTTGGCCTTCGGGTCGGGCGTGTTGAAGTTGATGATCGGAATGTTGGCGGCGCGTGCTTCCTTCGCCAGTTCGACCAGGCTGCCTGGGTCGGGGCTGGTTGTGGCGATGCCGTCGGCCTTGGCCGAGATCGCGGCGCGGATTGCTTCCTGTTGCGAGGCGACGTCGCCATTGTGGAACGAGGTGTTGACGGTGTTGCCGGTGTCCTTCGCCCACTGCTTGGCGCCGGCCAGGAAATAGGTCCAGACCGGATCGGCCGGTCCGCCATGCGAAATCCAGTAGAACGTCTTGGCCTCGGCCATCGCCGGAATGGCGATTGCCGCGATCAAGCCAARCACAACCAGTCTCAGCCGCGATAGCATTCGATTTCCTCCCATGTTGAAAACCACCTCCGCATCAGGCGCGATACGGCCAAAGACCGCATCTCCTGCCGGCGCCCACCGGATGCTTTAGAGCATTCCCTTTTTGTGCCGCTGGCAAGCCTCCATCGCCAATGGACGTTGGCGCAGCGGCGCACGCCATCAGCAATCCCATCAGATTGCATCAGTTCGGGTGCTATTTTCTCGGGCACGCGGCGTCGTCAGCCCGTCAACCTGCGTCGATGGGCGTTGGACAACGTCGCCTTGGTGTGGTGCTAGATCAGACCGGCCTTGGCGAGGTCGCGCATGAGATGGCTGGCGCCATAGGTCCAGTGCGGGCAATCCGGCGACAGGCGCACGCGGTTGACGAGCGCGCCAAGCTTCTCCGACGTGATGGTGACGATGTCGCCCACCTTGTGGGTAAAGCCCTTGCCCTTCTCGCCGCGATCCTTCGACGGCACGAACATGGTGCCGAGATAGAGCGCCACCCCGTCCGGATACTGGTGATGCGGCCCCATCGCGGCCTTGACCAGCTCTTCCGGCGAGCGGCTGATCTCGGCCATCGAGCTCGCCCCCTCCAGCGAGAAACCGTCCTCGCCCTCGACGCTGAGCCGCACCGTGGCGCGCTTCACGTCGGCGATGGAGAAAGTCTCGTCGAACAGCCGGATGAAGGGGCCKAGCGACGCCGAGGCGTTGTTGTCCTTGGCCTTGCCGAGCAGTAGCGCCGAGCGCCCCTCAACGTCGCGCAGATTGACGTCGTTGCCGAGCGTGGCGCCGACGATGCGGCCGCTGCTGTCGGCAATCATGGCGATCTCCGGCTCCGGATTGTTCCAGGTGGAGACGGGGTGCAGGCCGACATCGGCGCCGAAGCCGACCGAGGCCATCGGCTGGCATTTGGTGAAGATCTCGGCGTCGGGACCTATGCCCACTTCCAGATATTGGGACCAGACACCGCGCTGGATAAGCTTGGCCTTGATCTCCATCGCTTCCGGCGAGCCGGGCTTCAGCTTCGAGAGGTCATGGCCGATCAGTCCGGCGATGTCGGCGCGGATGGCGTCGGCCTTTTCGGCAGAGCCGCGTGCCTGCTCCTCGATGACGCGCTCGAGCAGGCTGACGACGAAGGTGACGCCTGAGGCCTTCACCGCCTGCAAGTCGATCGGTGAAAGCAGGATCGGCTTTTTTGCATCGCGCCCGGCCTCGAAGCTGTTGGCTGCGATGTCCTCCAGGGAGCCGATCGCCTTGCCCTTGGCCGAGCGCACATAACCGGCCGGATCCTTCATCTCGCAGAGGTCGCGCACGGTGGGTGCTGTGCTCGACGTGATGTCGATCACTTGGCCGTCCCGCACCGTGACCACCAGCGGATGGGATGCTTCGCTGGTCCTGGCGCGGCCGATGAAAAGGCCCTCGGCGGGCAGGCGGGTTAGGTCGGTCATGGTCTTGTTTCCTCTCGATTGGCTGATTGGCCTGCCGCTCCCGGTCGATTGATCGGGCGGCATCCTCCGTGGGGGCGCAATCTCAACAAATTCCTCCCAAAGGTCCACCCCGGTTGACGCCTTTGGTTGAGGCAGATGGTTGAGGCAGATCGCCGACGTCCGCGCTGCCCCTTACCTTACTGTGAAGAACGGGGAGAGGGGGTCGCCAGCCTTCCTTCTTCCTTTCGCTATACGGGGAGAAGGTGCCGGCAGGCGGATGAGGGGCGGCTGACCTCRGGAAATTGGCTGCCGGCGTGCACTCGATTGGTGATCACTGGGCCTAGATCGAGTGTCCCCGTGTCCCAACRACGAAGCGATCTTTCAAGTTCATGAAATCAGCGATAGGATTTTCACGAAGCTCCCGCGCCTCAGGTGACCCTTGCCCGCAGCCTTTTCCGACCCGATCTGGCGGAAACCCGACACAGCCCCCGCCTTCCGATCCGAGCTATCGGCAGGCGGCATCCTCGACGCGGTCATTGTCGGCGGCGGCATCATGGGCCTGTCGACCGCGCTGCACGCGGCGCGCACGGGTCTTTCAATTCAGGTGCTGGACGCCGGAGCGATCGGGCAGGGCGCGTCCGGGCTCAATGGCGGCCAGGTCATTCCCGGCCTCAAATACGATCCGGAATGGCTGATCGAGCATTTCGGCAGGGAGCGCGGCGAGGCCTTGGTCGACTTCGCCGCCTCGACGGCAGATGCGGTGTTCGATCTCATCCGCGACGAAAAGCTGGCCGTGCCGTTCACGCGCAATGGCTGGATCCAGGCCGTCCACACCGAGACCGCTTTGACCGCGGCAGCGAACCGAGATCGCCAATGGYGCGCGCGCGGCGCAGACGTCAAGCTGCTCGACCGGGCCGAAATCGCGGCGATGACTGGCGCCAAGGGCTATCTCGGCGGCTGGCTCGACCGCCGCGCCGGCGTCATCGACCCGCTGTCCTACACGATGGAACTGGCGCGTGTTGCCGCGGCTGCGGGCGCGAAGATCGCGGAGCGGCAGAAGGTGGTGAAGCTTACCAAAGAGGCTGGCCTCTGGCGGGTTTCGACCGAAGCCGGCGCCGAACTGCGCGCAAAGTCGGTCGTGCTCGCCACCAATGCCTATACGGACGGCCTGCTGCCCGGCCTCGCCCGGACGATCGTGCCGCTGCATTCCTTCCAGGTCGCCACCGCCCCGCTGCCGACCGAGCTAGCCGCCGGCATTCTGCCCGGCGGTCAGGCGGTGTCGGATTCGCGCCGCATCCTCGTCTACTATCGCAAGAGCGCCGACGGCCGGCTGGTGCTCGGCGGTCGCGGCCGCATGGCGCTGCCGTCAGGCGCCGCGGACTGGGCGCATCTCGAACGCGCGCTCATTCGTCTCTATCCCGCGCTTGCCGGCGTCGCGATCGAGAAACGCTGGTTCGGCCGCGTGGCGATGACACCGGATCATCTCCCGCATCTGCATGAGCCGGAAAAGGGACTGCTTGCCGTCGTCGGCTGCCAGGGCAGGGGCGTCGGGTTGATGAGTGCACTCGGCAAGCGCATGGCAAGTTACCTCGCAGGCGGCGATGCCAGGCAATTGCCTTTCCCGCTTTCGCCGATGCGGCCGATTCCCTTCCACGCCTTTCGCCAGGTCGGCGTCGCCGCCGCGATCACCTGGTACCGGATGCTCGACGCGTTCGAGCGCTGAGGCCGTCGCCGACGTTGCGGCGCACAAGCGATTCTGCTTGACAGTTTCATAGATATGAAAAATCATTAGTTGATTTCAAAAATCCGATGGGCGGTCCCATAGGCAGTCCGATGTCGACCATCGTTGCAGCGCGGCCATCGCCGGAATCCCGCATCTCGCCGGTCTTCCGCTTCGCCATGCTGCTGCCGGGCGGGCTGGTCACCTTCTTCCTCATACTATTCGCGCTTGGACTGGTGCTGTTCCTTGCCTTCAGGAGCAATGACGGATCGCTGCTCGGCGCCGGTCTGACGGTCGCAAATTTCGTCACCGTGGCCACCGACCCGCTCTACTGGACGGTGACGCTGCGCTCGTTGGTCATCGCCGGCCTGGTGACGCWGGCAACCGTCGTCACCGCCTATCCGGTCGCCTACTACCTCGCCTTCCATGCCGGGCGGCGGCGCAATCTGCTGCTTTTCCTGGTCACGCTGCCCTTCTGGACCAGCTATCTTTTGCGCGTCTTCGCCTGGAAGATCGTGCTTGCCTATAACGGCGTGCTGAACTCGGCCTTCATCGAAAGCGGCCTCTGGTCGGAGCCGACACTGGCGTTCTTGAACACCCCGGCGGCCGTTGTAGTCACGCTTGCCCACGCCTATGCGCCCTTCGCCATCCTGCCTATCTACGTGGCATTGGACACGATCCCGAAATCGCTGCTCGAGGCCGCCTCCGATCTCGGTGCGCGGCCCTTCACATCGTTCCGCCGCGTCGTTCTGCCCAATTCGATGCCGGGCGTCCTGGCGGCGGCGCTGGTCGTCTTCGTGCCGACCGTCGGCGATTATGTCACGCCGGCCATGGTCGGCGGTCCGGCCAGCACCATGATTGGGTCGCTGATCCAGTCTCAGTTCGGCAAGGCCAATGACTGGCCGTTCGGCGCCGCGCTGTCCGTCTGCGTCATGCTGGTCATCCTGTGCGTGGTTCTTCTTGCCCGCGCGGCCGACCGCAGATTTGGCAGCCGCACATGAGCGCGGCGCGCACAGAGGCAAATGCAGGCGGCCGCTGGCTCGGCTTGTATGTGCTGGCCTATCTCGTCTTCCTCTATCTGCCGATCCTGCTGATACCGCTGTTTTCCTTCAACGATTCCATCCAGGCAGCATTTCCGCTGCAGGGTTTTACGCTCGGTTGGTATGAGACGCTCTACGGCAACCCGGCGCTGTCCGGCGCTTTGGCCAACAGCCTGGTCATCGGCGTTATCGCCGCTTCCGGTGCGACGCTCTGCGGCATCACCGTTTCCTATATGGACCTCTACGGTCGCTCGCCGCTCGCCGCCACCATATGCGCCGTCGCCCGCCTGCCGATCCTGATCCCCGGCGTCATCGTCGGCATATCGCTCTTGATCCTGGTCAACCTCATCGGCCTCGGCCCGTCGCGCGTCGCAATCGTGCTCGGCCACATCCTCGTCGCGCTGCCGACGACGGTGGTGGTTATGCGCAGCCGCTTCGCCGCTATCCCTAAGACGATCCGCGAGGCGGCGCTCGATCTCGGCGCCTCCGACTGGACGACTTTCCGGCGCGTCATGCTGCCGCTCAGCCTGCCGGCCGTGCTCTCGGCCTTCATGCTCGCCTTCTTGATCTCCTTCGACGAATTTATCGTCGTCTTCTTCCTCGCCGGCACCGAGCCGACGCTGCCGCTTTACATCTGGAGCCAGCTGCGCTTCCCGCGCTCGCTGCCGATCGTCATGGCGCTCGGAACCGTGATCCTCAGCGTGTCCTTCATCATCGCCGGCCTCGCCGAAATTCTGCGCCATCGCGGCCTTGGGACGGCCCGTCGCGCAGCCATGCCAGCCTGAACCACAACAAAGAAGAGGAGAACAAAAATGACATTCCACCTGAAATCGATCACCGGACATAGGGCCCGGGCCGGCCTTGCCGCGCTGGCTCTCGCCCTGTCGTCGACCGTCGCCTTGGCCGCCGACAAGCTGCAATACTTCACCTGGTCGGGCTACGAACTGCCGGACTTCAACAAGAGCTTCCTTGCCGCGCATCCGGACGGCGTCGAGGCGACGATCTTCGGCGACGACGACGACGCCTTCACCAAGGTCAAGGCCGGTTTCCGGCCCGATATCGCGCATCCCTGCTACGACAAGGTGGCGCGCTGGAACAAGGAAGGCCTGCTGCAGCCGATCGACACCAAACGCATCAAGAACTGGGATTCGATCTTCCCGGTGTTCAAGAACCTACCCGACCTGCAGGCCGGCGACGGCAAGGTCTGGATGGTGCCGTGGGACTGGGGCAACACCTCGATCCTTTACCGCACCGACCTGGTGAAGAATCCCGAGGCAAGCTGGAAGCTTCTGTGGGACAAGCAATATGCCGGCCGCATGGCGACCATCGACGCCGTCCATGACACGCCGATCGTCGCAGCGCTTCTGGCGGGCGTAAACCCCTTCGATATGACGCCGGAGCAGATGGACAAGGTGGCGGAAAAGCTGCGCGAGCAGCGGCCGCTGCTTTCGAGCTACACCACCGACATGACTTCGGTCGAACAAGCGCTGGCCAGTGGCCAGTTGGTCGCGGCCATGACCTGGAACGCGTCGGCCACCTCGCTGAAGAAACAAGGTGTCCCGGTGGAGTTCATGAAGCCGAAGGAGGGCATGCTCACCTGGGCCTGCGGCTTCGTTATGCTGAAGGACGCCAAGAACGTCGATCTTGCCTATGACTTCATCAACAGCCGGCTCGACGCCGACTCGGGCAAGTATCTGATCCAGTCCTACGGCTATGGCAGCTCGCTTTCGACCGCCTTCGCCGGCGTGTCGAAGGAGGAACTGGCCAAGCTGCAGCTGCCCTCGGATCCGGAAGTGATGCTGAAGAGCACCATCTTCACCGGACCGATGAAGCAGAATGACGACTTCGCCAAGATGTTCGAGAAGGTGAAGGCCGGCGGCTGAGCGGCGCAACCCGCCTTCTCCCCTTGTGGGAGAAGGTGGCCGCGCAGCGGCCGGATGAGGGGTGTTCCAGGGAAAGCCGGCGTCTCACTCCGCTGGAACACCCCTCATCCGTCTCGGCGCTGCGCGCCGATCCACCTTCTCCCACAGGGGGAGAAGGGAAAAGGCAAACGAGGACCAATGCATGGATGTCTTTGACGAAGCGGCCGAAAGGCAGAAGGACGATGYCGATATACGCGTCGGCCGGCGGGTGCGGGCGCTGAGGCTCGAGCGCAAACTGTCGCTGGCCGAGCTTGCGGCCAAGGCCGGCATCTCCATCGGCGCGCTCAGCCAGATCGAGCGCGGCAAGTCCTCGCTGCGTGTCAAGGTGATCTGGCCGCTGGCCGCCGCCCTCGACATCGAACCATCCGCGCTGATCACCGACGGCGACGAAGCGGTCAACGACCTCTATTGCGTGCGCGCCGACAAGCGGCGCTCGATCCCGGTGAAATCCGAGGGCATCGCCAAGGCGCTGCTGTCGCCGCCAGCCGCGACGCTCACCGGCATGCTGGTGACCGTCGAGGCCGGCGGCGGCACGGCGGAAGCCTACGCCCATGCCGGTCATGAATTCGGCTTCGTGCTCTCAGGCGAGGTCGAGCTGGTGGTGGACGCCACGACTTACCTGCTCAAGGCCGGCGACAGCTTCGCCTTCAAGAGCACGCTGCTGCACGCCTTCCGCAATCCCGGCGCCGAGCGCTGCCAGATCCTCTGGGTCAACACCACCAAGCCCTCCGAGGTGCGCGATGGCGCCTGACGCCAAGCAATCCCAAAAAGAGCGGGAAGCGGTTTTCCGTCCGGAATTGYGGGAAGCATTGGTGCGGCTGGACAAGGTCTCGAAGATTTTTCCGGGCGGCGTGGTCGGCCTCGATGCCGTCGACCTCGACATCGCCGCCGGCGAATTCCTGACCCTGCTCGGTCCCTCCGGCTGCGGCAAGACGACGAGCCTTCGGGTCATAGCCGGCTTCGAGAGCCCGACCAGCGGTGGTGTTCTGCTCGAGGGTCGAGATATCACCGGCTTGAGGCCCTTCGACCGGCCGGTCAACACGGTCTTTCAAGATTACGCGCTGTTCCCGCACATGGATGTGGCGGCGAATGTCRGCTTCGGCCTATCGCTGCGCAAACTGTCCGGCACCGAGCAGGCCAAGCGCGTCGGCGAAGCGCTCGAGATGGTCGGRCTGACCGACAAGCTCGACGCCCGCATCTCCGAGCTTTCCGGCGGCCAGCGCCAGCGCGTTGCGCTCGCCCGCGCCATTGTCTGCGAGCCGCGCGTGCTTTTGCTCGACGAGCCGCTGTCGGCGCTCGATGCGCATCTGCGCGAACAGATGCAGGTGGAGCTGAAGCGCCTGCAGTCGCGGCTAGGCACCACTTTCGTCATGGTCACCCACGACCAGACAGAGGCGCTGTCGATCTCCGATCGCATTGTCGTCATGAACAAGGGCCGCATCGAGCAGATCGCGCCGCCGGCGACGCTCTACGACCGACCCGCGACGCGCTTCGTCGCTTCCTTCATCGGGACGATGAATCTCTTGCAGGCACGCTATGTCGGCCGCGACGGCGAGCGCCTGCGCTTCGCCGCCGACGCGCTGCCGCTGGAGGCTGTCTCGGACGGCAGCGAGACGCCGGCCGCCGGCGATACGCGCACGATCGGCGTGCGCCCGGAAGATCTGCTCGCAGGCACAGAAGCCGCCGACGGCACAGCGCCGGCACGCGTAAGCGGCATCGTCTTTCACGGCCGCACGCTTCGGCTCCACGCCGAGCTCGGGCAGGGGATCTCGATCGTCATCGATGCGCCGCGCCGCGCCGACGGTTTCCAGTTCAGTGTCGGCGATGTCGCGCATATCAGCCTGCGGCGCGGCGCCAGCTGCCCAATGCTGTCCAGCTGATCCGGTAGAGAGTCGGGCTCAGGACGCCTTGGCGAAAAATCCCTGGTAGTCGGATTTCGCCTGCAGCAGGCGCAGGATGTTTTCGCGCGAGCCGCGCACATGCGCGCGGGCGCGCTCGCCGGCAAGCGCGACGTCGCCGGCGCAGATCGCATCGACGATGCCGGTATGCTCCTCGCGGGTGAGCTTCCACTCGTCCAGCCACAGAAGCTCCGCCCAGACATATTGCTGGCACTTGTCGAGTATGCCGCAGAGCATGCCGCATAGCATTTCGTTGCCGCTCATTTCGGCGATCACCCGGTGCAGATCGATGCCGACCTGCAATTCCTCGAATTTTTCCCTCGTGCTGCGGTCGGGGATCGCCGCCAGCCGCTCGCATTCGGCAAGCATTTCGCGCAGCTTCGCCTTGTCGGCCGCGGTCGCATTGGCCGCGGCCAGTTCGGTCGCACGCCCGTCGAGCAGTTCGCGGATGTCGAAGGCCTCGCGGAACATGGTCAGGTTGAATTCGGCAACCACATAGYCCTGGCGCGGACGCCCGATCACCAGGCCGTCGCGCTCGAGCCGGTTGAAGGCCTCACGCACCGGCGTGYGGCTCACCTTCAGGCGCTCGGCGATCTCGTTTTCGGTCACGCGGCCGCCGGGCGGCATCTGGCCGGTGATGATCATCGCCTTCAGCGACTCGAACACGGAGTCGCGCAGCGTGTTTTTCCGTTCCTTGCTCAAGCGTCCCGCCTCCAACGGTACCRTCATGGATTCGCAGTCTAGCCGACGCCTCGATTTCCCGCCGCGAAAAAACGCCTGCACGGATCACGGCCCATGTTGACATCGGCCAGCAGCTGATTACACTCAAAATTGTATACAAATTCGCATACCAAATCAACGATAACGGGAACACCGGTTGGAGAAGCGAAAAATGACGAAGAGACTTTGCATTCACGGCCTGGCCATCGCCGGCCTGCTGGCCTCGGTTGCCGTGCCGGCATCGGCCGCCGACACCATCACCGTCGCCTCGTGGGGCGGCACCTATCAGGAGGCGCAGACCAAGGCCTTCTTCGATCCGACGGCCAAGGAACTCGGCATCACCATCAAGCAGGACACCACTARCGGCCTCGACGATGTGCGCCTGCAGGTCATAGGCAATGCGGTCAAATGGGACATCACCGAGCTTGGCGCCGACGAATGCGCGCGCGGGTCAAAAGAAGGCCTGTTCGAGAAGCTCGACTACAACATCATCGACAAGAGCGGCATCAACCCGAAGCTCGTCCATGACGACTGGGTGGGCATTTCCTACACCTCCGTCGTGCTGATCTACCGTACGGATGTTTTCGGCGACAAGGGACCGAAGACCTGGGCTGACTTCTGGAACGTCGAGAAGTTCCCGGGYCGTCGCGCGCTTTCCGGCAGCCAGTCGACCGAGACGCTGAGCGTCGCCGCGCTCGCCAAGGGCACACCGATTGACAAGGTCTATCCGGTGGACATCGACGGCGCGCTGCAATCCGTTGACAAGATCCGCGGCCATATCGACGCCTGGTGGACTTCCGGYGCGCAGGCCATGCAACTCGTCAAGGACGGCGAGGTCGATATGGCGAGCATCTGGAACGGCCGCGCCGGCACATTGAGGAAAGAAGGGGCGCCCGTGAGCTTCTCGTTTGACCAGGGGGTTCTCACCGCTGACTGCATGGTCATCCCGAAGGGMTCGAAGAACAAGGACCTCGCCATGAAGGCGCTGRCCAAGTTTGTCAGCCCGGACCTCCAGGCCAACCTGCCGCTCTATGTCGACAACGGCCCCGCCAACGAGAAGGCCTTCGAGACCGGCAAGATCCCGCCGGAGCGCATAAAGGACATCAACTCCTCGYCCGAGAACGTCAAGAAGCAGGTTCTTCAGGACCCCGAATTCTGGCGCGACAACCTCGTCGAGGCGACCGAAAAATTCAACAACCTGATCCAGCAGTAACGGCTGCGTCGGAGCGGCGCGCCGAGGCGTCGCTCCGCTACCGACAAAAGGAGATGCTCTTGTCTCTTGCGCCGTCCGCGCTTCCAATCGGCATTCACGGCATCGAGAAGCGCTTCGGCGCGCTCTCCATCCTCAGCGATCTCAGCCTCGATGTCGCGGCGGGTGAATTCCTGACGCTGCTCGGCCCGTCCGGGTCAGGAAAGACGACGCTCTTGATGATCCTGGCCGGTTTCGTGCGGGCCAATTCCGGCTCGATCAAGGTCGGCGGCGAAGAGATCATCACCGTGCCGCCGCACAAGCGCAACATCGGCATGGTGTTCCAGAACTATGCGCTCTTTCCCCACATGAACGTCTTCCACAACGTCGCCTTCCCGCTGAAGCAGCGGCGCGTTTCGGCGGCCGATACAAGGCAGCGGGTGGAGAATGCGCTCGACCTCGTGCGCCTGCAGGGGCTGGGCGAGCGCCGGGTGGACCAGCTCTCCGGCGGCCAGCGCCAGCGCGTGGCCTTGGCTCGCGCCATCGTCTTCGAGCCGCGCATCGTGCTGATGGACGAGCCGCTGTCGGCGCTGGACAAGGGCTTGCGCGAGCATATGCAGATCGAGTTGCGCAATCTGCACCGCCGGCTCGGCATGACGACGGTCTACGTCACCCACGACCAGCGCGAGGCGATCACCATGTCGGACCGCATCGCGGTCATGAATGCCGGCCGCATCGAGCAGATCGATCAGCCCGAGGCGCTCTACGCCAGGCCGAAGACCAAGTTCGTCGCCGGCTTCATCGGCGAATCCAACTTCATCCCTGTCGAATGCCGCGATGGCAGCGTCTGGTATGAGGGAAGCAGGCTGCGCATGAATGATCCGGCGCCGACCACCGGCCGGCATCTGATGGTGGTGCGGCCGGAGAAGCTGCGGCTTATCACCGATGCGGAACAGGCGGGCAACGTCAACGCACTGCCGGCAACCGTTGGCGACGTCATCTATCAGGGCGACAGCTTCATCTGCTACGCGACGCTTCTTGGAGGTCGGCAGATGACGCTGCGCGATTATTGCCGCTCCGACGTGCTGGCGAAACTTCCGGCGCCGGGCGAGCCGATCACGCTCGGCATCGACGCGCATGATGTCGTGCTGGTGGCGGATCAATGAGTGTCGGGTCCGCCAGCCTTGACCATGCCGGCAGGCCGGACGGCGCGCTGAACGCCGATGCGCTGCGCGCCGATGCAAGGCGGCAGGCGCTGGGACTTCTGGCGCTGCTGTCGCCCGGGCTGTTCCTTGTCTTCGCCGTCATCATCGTGCCGATCGGCTGGCTGTTCTGGCTCTCGCTCTTCGACGAGACCGGCCAACTCAGCCTCGCCAACTATGCGCGCTTCTTCGAGCAGGCGTCCTACATCAAGACCTTCGCCACCACCTTCAAGGTGGCCTTCGTCGTCACCGGCGCCTGCGTGCTGTTCGGCTACCCGCTGGCTTACATGCTGTCGCAACTGCCGCGCCGCGCCGCCTCGATCTGCCTGATCTTCGTCATCCTGCCGTTCTGGACATCGGTTCTGGTGCGCACCTATGCCTGGCTGGTCATCCTGCAGCGCAAGGGCCTGATCAACAACTGGTTGATCGATCTGGGCGTGATCGGCCAGCCGCTGCCGCTCGCCAACAACTTCGCCGGCGTCGTCATCGGCATGACCCACATCATGCTGCCGTTTCTGGTGCTGCCGCTCTACGCCTCGATGAAGACGATCGACACCGACTGCCTGCGCGCAGGCATGAATCTCGGCGCCAGCCCGGCAGCCACCTTCCGGCAGATCTTCTTCCCGCTGTCGCTGCCCGGCCTGGCGTCAGGCGTCGTCATCGTCTTCGTGCTCTGCCTCGGCTTCTTCGTCACGCCGGCGCTGATGGGCGGCGGCAAGGTCATCATGTGGGCGATGCGCATGGAGCAGGCTACCAGCCTCTATTCCAACTGGGGCGCGGGTGCTGCGCTCGGCGTCGTTCTGCTCGCCGTCACGCTGGCCCTGCTCGGCCTGTTCCAGCGGCTGCTCGGCGCGCGCGCCACCGGCGTCTGGAGCCAGCGATGAGTGCGGAAAACAGCCTGCCGATCACGCATTGGCAACGCCTCTGGCTCTATCTACTCGGCGGCCTCGTCATGCTGTTCCTGATCGCCCCGTCGGTGATCATCGTCATCATGTCTTTCTCCGGTTCGACGCTGCTGCAGTTCCCGCCCGAGCAATGGTCGCTGCGCTGGTACGAAAGCTATTTCGGATCCGTCGAATGGCGCGACGCGACCATCGTCTCGGTCAAGGTGGCGGTGATGACGGCGATCGTGGCAACGCCGCTCGGCACCGCCGCCGCTTACACCATCAATGCCGGCACGCTGCGGCTGACCGGCGCCATCAACGCGCTGCTTACGGCGTCGCTGATCATCCCCGTCATCCTGATCGGCATCGGCACCTTCTTTCTCTACGCGCGCATCGGCCTCAACAACACGCTGACCGGCCTCGTGATCGCCCACACGGTGCAGGCGCTTCCGCTGGTCGTGCTCACCGYCCTGTCGGGGCTGCGCTCCTACGACATGAACCAGGAGATGGTGGCGCGCAGCCTCGGCRCCGGCCGCTTCGCTGCCTTCTTCCAGGTGACCATGCCGCAGCTGCGCTTCTCGATCGTCTCCGGCGCGCTATTTGCTTTCATCACCTCCTTCGACGAGGTGGTGGTCTCGCTATTCATTTCGGGCGGCGACACCACGACGCTGACGCGCCGCATGTTCAATGCGCTGCGCGATCAGATCGACCCGACGATTGCCGCCATTTCGACTTGTCTGATCGTGCTATCGATCGTCTTGTTGTCCGCCGCTCAGCTTTTCGGCCGCGGACGTTGAATAGAGGGATATCCAATACCAGCATGCGTGATTTCCAGTTCCCAGGCCGCTCGCCGATCCGCGCCRCGGAAGCCATGGCCGCGACCTCGCATCCGCTGGCCACACTTGCCGCCATCGACATGYTGCGCTCCGGCGGCAATGCCATGGACGCGGCCRTCTGCGCGGCGGCCGTGCAGGCCGTGGTCGAGCCGCAATCGACCGGCATCGGCGGTGACTGCTTCGTGCTCTACTGCCCGAAAGGCGAAGGCAAGGTGCTCGCCTTCAACGGTTCGGGCCGCGCGCCTAAGGCTGCCACGGTCGACTGGTATCTGGAGAAGGGCTTCAGCGAGTTGCCCAAGCAAGGCGCCCACGCGGTCACCGTTCCCGGCGCCGTGGATGCCTGGTGCCGGCTGCTGCAAGACCATGGTCGCAAGGGGATCGCCGACGCGCTCGCTCCGGCCATCCGCTATGCCGAAGAAGGCTATGTCGTGCACGACCGCGTCGCCTTCGATTGGGCGGACCCGGAAACCGATCTGTCGGCCGACGAGGTGGCGTCGCGAATCTTCCTGCCGGGCGGCAAACCGCCGAGCGCCGGCGACATCCATCGCCAGCCGGAACTCGCCGAGACGCTGCGCATCATCGCAAAAAAAGGCCGCGCCGGCTTTTATGAAGGCAAAGTCGCGGAGGATATCGTCGGGCGGCTCCGCCAGCTCGGCGGCCTTCATACACTGGACGATTTCGCTGCAACGGAGGGCGACTACAAGACGGCGGTAAGTACCTCCTATCGCGGCTACGATATCCACCAGATGCCGCCCAACAACCAGGGCCTGACTGCGCTCCTGATGTTGAACATGCTCTCCGGCTTCGATCTCGGCGCGCTCGATCCGAATGGCGCAGAGCGCCTGCATCTGGAGATCGAGGCCGGCCGGCTGGCCTACCGGGATCGCGACAACCTGCTTGCCGACCAGGACCATGTCGCGGTGCCGGTGAAGGAACTTCTGTCCAAAGCCTATGCCGACCGGCTGCGCGCCGAGATCGACCCAGAGTGCGCCATGACGCATTTGCCGCCGGTCGATTTGCCGGGCAGCGACACGGTCTACATCACCGTCGTCGACCGCGACCGCAATGCGGTGAGCTTCATCAACTCGACCTACTATTCCTTCGGCAGCGGCGTCGTCGGCCCGAAGACCGGCGTCGTGCTGCAGAACCGCGGCACCAGCTTTCGGCTCGACCCGAAACATCCGAACGCAATAGCGCCGGGCAAGCGGCCGCTGCACACGATCATGCCGGGCATGATGACCAGGAACGGCCGCGCGGTGATGCCGTTCGGCGTCATGGGCGGCGGCTACCAGCCCTTCGGCCATGTGCATCTTTTGACCAATATGATCGACTTCGGCATGGACCCGCAGCAGGCGCTGGACGCGCCGCGCGTGTTCTACAACCACGACGTCGTAGAGGCAGAGCGAAGYGTCCATGCCGACGCAGTGGCGGGCCTGCGTCGAAGGGGGCATCAGGTGGTGGAACCCGATCATCCGCTTGGCGGCGGGCAGACCGTGCTCATCGATTGGGAAAAAGGCACGCTGACCGGCGCCTCCGATCCGCGCAAGGACGGGCTGGCGCTCGGCTATTGAGCAGGCTGTTGCTGGACATCCGCCGATCGTTCGAAACATAGTCTGGGAACCATGACCAAAAACGAAACTTCCATCGATCTTGCCCATCGCCTTGCCCCCGGTGATGAAGGCGCGCCGGCAATCCTGGCGCCCGACCGGACAGTGCTTTCCCATGCCGGGCTGCGCCGGCTGATCCATGGGACTGCTGCCCGGCTGAACGCGCTCGGTGTCGGCCGGGGCGACCGGGTGGCAATCGTGCTGCCCAATGGTCCGGAAATGGCGACCGCCTTCATCGCGGTGGCGGCAGCCGCTTCCACCGCGCCGCTCAATCCGGCCTACCGCGCCGACGAGCTCGACTTTTATCTGAGCGACATCGGCGTGAAGGCGATCCTTGTCGGCAAGGGCGAGGACGGCCCGGCGGTCGAGGTTGCGAAGCGTCTCGGCATCCCTGTGCTGCGTCTGATCGTGCCGGCCGGCGCGCCGGCCGGCGTGTTCACGATCGAGGGCGATCCGGTCGGTCCGCCTGCTTCGTCGGGCCTGGCGGAGGACAGCGACACCGCACTTCTCCTGCACACCTCAGGCACCACCTCGCGCCCAAAGCTGGTGCCACTCAGCCACGCCAACCTTGCCGCTTCGGCCGCGCATATCGGCGCGACGCTCGGTCTGACTTCCGCCGACCGCTGCCTCAACATCATGCCGCTGTTTCACATACACGGGCTGATCGCGGCGGTGCTCTCCTCGCTCGCCGCCGGCGGCAGTGTCTTCTGCACGCCTGGCTTCAACGCGCTGYGCTTCTTCCATTGGCTCGGCGAAGCGAAACCCACCTGGTACACCGCGGTGCCCACCATGCATCAGGCGATCCTGCCGCGCGCCGCGCGCAATCCCGAGCAAGTCGCCGAAGCAAATCTGCGCTTCATCCGCTCGTCTTCCGCATCCCTGCCGGCGCAGGTTATGGCCGAGCTGGAGGCGACCTTCGGCTGCCCCGTGATCGAAGCCTATGGTATGACCGAGGCCGCRCATCAGATGGCGTCGAACCGCCTGCCGCCCGGCCGGCGCAAGCCCGGCAGCGTCGGGGCGGCGGCCGGACCGGAAGTCGCCGTCATGGCGCCGGACGGACGGCTGCTCAAGGCCGGCGAGATCGGTGAGATCGTCATCCGCGGCCCGAACGTAACCGCCGGCTATGAGAAGAACCCCGATGCCAACGCCAGCGCCTTCGCCCATGGCTGGTTCCACACCGGCGACCAGGGCGTGCTCGACGAGGACAATTACCTGCGCGTCACCGGCCGGCTGAAGGAGATCATCAATCGCGGCGGCGAAAAAATCTCGCCGCTCGAGGTGGACGGCGTGCTGATGGACCATCCGGCCGTGGCGCAGGTCGTCACCTTCGCCATGCCGCATGACAAGCTTGGCGAGGAGGTCGCGGCCGCGATCGTGCTGCGCGAAGGCCAGAGTGCCAGCGAGGCCGACATTCGCACCTTCGCCGCGACGCGGCTCGCCGACTTCAAGGTACCGCGCAAGGTGGTGATCCTGGACGAGATCCCGAAGGGCGCGACCGGCAAGCTGCAGCGCATCGGCMTCGCCGCCAAGCTCGGTCTCGGCTGATGCGCATCACCGTCTTCGGCGCCGGCGCGATCGGCGRCTATCTCGCTGCCAAGCTGGCGATCGCGGGCTCGGTCGACCTGTCGATCGTGGCGCGTGGCGCGCATCTCGAAGCGATCAAGGCAAACGGACTTCGCCTGATTGAGGACGGCAAGGAAACAGTAGCTTCGGTGAGGGCGACGGCACGGGCCGGGGAGCTTGGCGAGCAGGACTATGTCGTGCTGGCGCTGAAGGCGCATTCGCTGGCGCCGGCTCTTCAAGAAATCGCGCCGCTGTTGGGCGCGCGGACGGCCGTCGTCACCATGCAGAACGGCGTGCCCTGGTGGTATTTCTACAAGGCCGGCGGTGCGCTTGAAGGCACGCGGCTTACCGCGGTCGATCCTGCCGGAAGGATCTGGGAGCGCATGGGGCCGGAACGCGTTATCGGCTCCGTCGTCTATCCGGCCGTCGAGGTCGACGCGCCCGGCCTGATCCGTCATGTCGAGGGCACGCGCTTTTCGCTCGGCGAACCTTCGGGCGAGAAGAGCGACCGTGTCGCAGCACTCGCGCGCGAACTGGTCAAGGCCGGGCTGCAGGCGCCGGTCCGCGAGGACATCCGTAGCGAAATCTGGGTCAAGCTCTGGGGCAACCTCTCCTTCAATCCGATCTCGGCGCTGACCGGCAGCACGCTTGCGGCAATCGTCGCCGACGAAGGCACGCGCGCCGTCGCCCGCACCATGATGCTGGAGGCGCAGGCGATCGGCGAGAGCCTCGGCGTACGCTTTCTCATCCCTGTCGACCGGCGCATCAAGGGCGCCGGCGATGTCGGCGAGCACAAGACCTCGATGCTGCAGGATCTGGAGCGTGGCCGCCCGATGGAGATCGACGCGCTGGTCACGGCCGTGCAGGAACTCGGTCGCCTGACCGGCCAGCCGACGCCGACCATCGACAGCGTGCTGGCGCTGGTGCGGCGGCTCGCAACAGAGCGCGGGTGTTATCGGTAAGACAATCCATCCCTCCTGACACGGATTGTCAGCTACCGGCAGGCCGGCGGTGGGCGGCGAGTATGTGGCGCCCTACTTGGTGTCCGTCTGAACAGGGAGGAAATCATGACCATCGCCGAAATTGCCAAGGATTTCACCGAACTCCTCAAGCGGGGCGACAGCCACAGCGCTGCCGCGAAATACAATGCCGACGACATCGTCAGCTACGAAGCGATGGAAGGRCCGATGGCCGTCTGCAACGGCAAGGAAGCCGTCAAGCAGAAGGGCRAATGGTGGGAAGCGAACCATGAGGTTCACGGCGGCTCGGTCGAGGGCCCGTATGTCAATGGCGACCAATTCGCATTGCGCTTCACCTTTGACGTGACGCCCAAATCTACCGGCGAACGCGTCAAAATGGATGAGGTTGGCCTCTATACGGTCAAGAACGGCAAGATTAGCGAAGAGCGCTTCTATTATTGAAGCCGCAGTAAGACCACCCTCTGCATGTCGGCCGGGACGATACCCGGCCGCCATGTGATCCATCTCAAATCGTCGTCACATCGGCGAGCTGGTCGAGCGCCGYGCCCCGGCCGTCGAAGAAGCCCATCTTGGCAAGCGGAATTTCTGTCGATCCGCTGGCAATGGAAAAGCGGTGATTCTAGGGTGCCGGCGAATCCAAAGCCCGCCCGAGGAGCATCTCTTGACGATCACAATGTACGGCATCACCACCTGCGACACGATCAAGAAGGCGCGCGTCTGGCTGGAGAGCCGTGACGTTCCCTACCGCTTCCACGACTACCGGGCCGAAGGGATCGAGGCGGGAAGACTGAATGGCTGGGTCGGCAAGGTCGGCTGGGAAAAACTGCTCAACAAGGCAAGCACCACTTTCCGCGAGCTGCCGGAGAAGGACAGGCAAGCGCTCGACGAGAAGAAGGCCAAGGCGCTGATGCTCGCCAAACCGACGATGATCAAGCGCCCGGTGCTGGAGGTCGGCGACCGCATCCTGGTTGGGTTCAAGCCGGAGACTTATGAGGAGGCGGTTGGTGGGTAGGAGGCAAGCTTCCTACGCCGCATTCCTTCGCGCCCCCCTCTGTCCTGCCGGACATCTCCCCCACAAGGGGTGAGATTGGCAGTTTCCGCGTCCCGCTCATTCTACAACGTTGGAGATTGGCGAAAGCCGGCATAACGGCTGATCTCCCCCCAAGTGGGGGAGATGTCCGGTAGGACAGGGGGGGGCGCTGTCCCGCCGGCGTCTCAATGCTTACGCATGCGTTTGCAAATATCCCATCAGCGCCACCGCATTGTTGTGCGCCTCGTCATGCGCGCCGTAGAGCAGCGTCACCTTGCCTTCGCCAAGCAGGCCGCGCAGTTGCGCCACCGCGTCCTCGTTGCGGTCGAGCTCGGCGCGATACCGCTTCTGGAATTCGGCCCAGCGCTCGGGATCATGCCCGAACCATTTGCGCAGCTCGTCGCTCGGCGCGATCTCCTTCAGCCAGAGCGCAAGCGCCGCGTCCGCCTTGCTGACGCCGCGCGGCCAGACGCGGTCGACCAGCACCCGCTGGCCGTCGCTGTTCTCCGGCGCTTCGTAGACGCGCTTTACCGCTATGTCCAAGCTCATCACGCCTCTCAGGCCCACTCGCCCTTGCGCATCACCGGCACGCGGCTGCCGTCCTTGCCGACGCCGTCGATGTCGACCTTGGCCGAGCCGATCATCCAGTCGATATGGATGAAGCTCCTGTTGCCGCCGCGCTGCGCGATCTCGTCCTGGCTCAGCGAGGCGCCGTTGACGAAGCACTTCGAATAGCATTGGCCGAGCGCGATGTGGCAGGCGGCGTTCTCGTCGAACAGCGTGTTGAAGAACAGCAATCCGCTCTTCGAGATTGGCGAGGAATGCGGCACCAGCGCCACCTCGCCGAGGCGGCGCGCGCCCTCGTCGGTGTCGAGCACCTTCTTCAACACGTCCTCGCCCTTCGATGCTTTGGCCTCGACGATCCGCCCGCCCTCGAAGCGCACCGAGATCTCGTCGATCAGCGTGCCCTGGTAGGAAAGCGGCTTGGTCGATGTAACATGACCCTCGACGCGCCAGGCATGCGGCGTGGTGAAGACTTCCTCCGTCGGGATGTTTGGGTTGCAGGTGATGCCGTTCTTCGCCGTCGAGGCGCCACCCATCCACTCATGGCCTTCCGCCAGTCCGACGGTCAGGTCGGTGCCCGGCCCGGTAAAATGCAGCGCATGGAAATTGTGGTCGTTCAGCCAGCTCGTACGCTCGGCCAAAGTGGCGTTATGCGCCTTCCAGTTGCCGATCGGGTCCTCGACGTCCACGCGCGAGGCCGAGAAGATGGCATCGGCGAGCTTGGCCACCGCAACATCGTCGGGCTCGCCCGGAAACACTTGGCGAGCCCAGGCAAGATCCGGATAGGCGACGATGTTCCAGTTGATGTCGAAGCCGGTGATCTTCTCCAGCGCCGGCTGGTAGGCCATCGAGTTCGCCTTGTTGGCGCGCGCAACCTTGGCCGGGTCCTGTGCGGAAAGCAGCGACGGGTCCTCGCCGCGCACCGCAAGCCGCGCCGCGTTGTTGGAGAAGGCTTTCGCCATGCCTTCATAGAGCCAGCCGGCGGCGCGGTCGAAGCCGGCATCGGCGCCATAGCGGAAGCGCGCCAGCGTGATCTCGTCGTCGTTGAAGATCGGCGTCACCAGCCCGGCGCCAGCCTTGTAGGCGTGTTCGACGATACGCCGCGTCAGCGGCAGCGCCGCGATCGACGATGTCAACACCAGATCCTGTCCCGGCTGCAGCTGCAGGCCGACCTTGACGGCGACCTCAGCCAGCCTGTCGAGCTTCACCGGGTCGATCGTTGCTGAGACGCCGCGCGAATGTGTGGTCATGATCGTGACTGCCGTTGTGTTGGGGTCTAGCCCTTACATAGACCGCTGCCGTTGGCCTTTCCACCGCGATCGACTGGGCCTGTTAAAAGCATGGTCCCGAAAAGTGCGCAGCGGTTTTTGCTGCGCTGACCTTCGGTTCGGACAAGATCATGCTCAAACGAGCTTAGGCCGCGCTGTCCAACGCCCTGAATTGCGCCGTGGTCGCCTCGATCTCTTCGCGGATCCAGGCCTTGAAATCGCGCACCTTGCGGCTTTCGCTTTTTGTCGCCGATGTCACCAGCCAGTAGCCCAGTCCGCTCTCGGCCCGCACGCCGAAGGGCGCCACCAGCCGGCCGTCGGCGAGCGCATCGGCGGTCAGCAATTGCCAGGCGAGCATCACGCCATGGCCGGCGATCGCCGATTCCAGGCAAAGCATCGGATCGGTGAAGCGCGCGCCCTTCAGGAAAGTGACCGGCTCGACGCCGGCCGCCTCGAACCAACTGTCCCAGCTGATCATGGCGCGCTCGTCGGTGATGGCGCAGGTCTGCGCCAGATCCTCGATCGACTTCAGCCTGGCTGCAATCGAGGGCGCGCAGACCGGAAAAACCTCCTGCGCGAGCAGCAGTTCGGCCCGGCCGCCCGGCCAATTGCCGTCGCCCAGCCGGATGGCGATGTCGATGTCGGAATGGTCGAGATCGGCGATCCTGACCGAGGCGTCGATGCGCAGCAGGACATTCGGGTGGCGGGCGAAATGCCGCGACAGCCGGGGCAGCAGCCATTTCGAAGCAAAGGCCGGCGCCACCGACACCACAAGCGTGCACTCGCTCGCCTCGTCCGCCAGTGCCACCGCTTGTGCCAGCTCGCGGAAGCCGGAGCTCAGCCGGGCCGTGAAGACGGCACCGAATTCTGTCGGCACCAATCCGCCTGGCGTTCGTTCGAACAGTGCCTGCCCCAGTTGCTTTTCCGTGCGCTTGATCTGCTGGCTGACGGCGCTTACCGAGACGTTGAGCTCGGCGGCCGCGGCGGCAAGCGAGCCCAGCCGGGCGACGGTTTCCACGGCGCGCAGGCCGTTGAGATGGACGCGGTTCAGCATAGCCATTCAGTTTTTCTAAAATGGCGGGACCGAAATCTCAATTGAATCCTGGCGGAAAAAGGCGGAATTTTACCGGGTGCAGGCCATATCTTTGGAGGCATCCGATGAAGATTTTGTCTTTGCTGAAGGGGCTTTCCGGTGCGGAGCCAAGACAGGTCCGGCGGGACGACGGCGAGGTCGCCCGCTGGGTAGTCGACCCGCTGTCGCATCCGGTGCTCGACACCATGTCGGAGCGCGAACTGGGCGACCTGCCGTTTCGGCTGACCGCCGGCCGTACGGCATACGAGACGGCTGGAGCGGGCTGCCGCTGAATCTCCGCGGGGCCGAAGATTGCTCTCTGCTTCTACAAAAGGCGCCAAACCTCATCGAAGTCGGCGCCGCCCCTCACCGGCCTGCCGGCATCCTCTCTCCATATAGTGACGGGGAGAGGGGGTGCTCTCATCGAGGGTTTCGCCAATCTCAAGCGTCGCAGGAAGGAAGCCAGCATTGCGACCAGCCTCTTCTCCCCGTCACTATACGGGGAGAAGTGCCCGGCAGGGCGATGAGGGGCGGCGTCGGAAGTTTCACCTTCAAGAGCCAAGGCGTTCGAGGCGCCTTGCCACCGTTCTGGCCCAACGCAAGCACGGTTGTTTCGCCTGCGCACACATCTATGTTGCGCTGCAATGAACACCGCCTCGCCATCCCCGTTGCGTCTCGCCCTTGCCGGCATGGTCGCGCTCGCCGTCGCCATGGGCATCGGACGCTTCGTCTACACGCCGATCCTGCCGGGCATGATGGAGGAACTGCACCTGACGCCGGCCGATGCCGGCTGGATCGCTTCCGCCAACTATCTCGGCTACCTCATCGGCGCGCTTGCCGCGGCAGGCGGCTGGGCGCATGGCCGCGAGCGTCTGCTGATGTTCGTCAGCCTGGCTGCCAGCGCCGTGCTTGCCGGCCTGATGGGACTGAACGAGACGATGGCGRCATTCATCGTCATCCGCTTCCTCGCAGGACTGGCCAGCGCCTTCGTCATGGTGTTCATGTCGTCGATCGTCTTCAGCCATCTTGCCTTGACCGGCCGTGGTGACCTGCAGGCGCTGCATTTTGGCGGCGTCGGCTTGGRCATTGCGGCATCATCGGCGCTGCTGGCCTTTCTCGTCACCGAACATGCGGGCTGGCCTGCGGGCTGGCTGTGGTCGGGTGCGATCTCCGCTGTCGGCCTGCTGCTTGTTGCRCTGCTTGCCGGCTCCGCCACCTCTGCCAACGGCGTCGACGGGCCCGAGCCGGCCTTGCCGAAGGACAGGTCGCTGACAAGAATGATCCTTGCCTACGGGCTGTTCGGTTTCGGCTATGTGGTGACTGCGACTTTCCTGGTCGCCATCGTTCGGCAGGGCGGCGGCGGGCGCGTCTTCGAGGCCGCGGTCTGGATGGTCACCGGCCTTGCCGGTTTTCCGTCGACCTGGTTCTGGCAGAAGCTTGCCGGCAGGGTCGGGCTCTCCGAGGCTTACTGCGTGAGCTGTCTGGTCGAGGTGGTGGGCGTCACCGCCAGCATCGTCGTCAAGGGATTCACCGGGCCGCTRCTCGCCGGCGTGCTTCTCGGCGGCACCTTCATCGCCATCACCGCGCTCGGCTTGCGAGCGGGACGGCAGCTTGCGCCGCAGGCGCCGCGCCGCATCTTTGCGGTGATGACCGCCGCCTTCGGTCTCGGCCAGATCGTGGGCCCGATCGCCGCTGGTCTGCTTGCCCAGGCCTCGGGCAATTACGTGCTTGCCTCGATCATGGCAGCCGTCGCCCTATTGTTTTCTGGCGTCATTGCCTGGACGGCGGCACCAAAATCGCCATGATTGTGGTCTTGCTCCGTGCCGGGCATCGGGCAGGGCATTTTCTTTCCCACTAATGTGTGAATTTATGCTCGCCGAACAGCAACGCCGCTGATTGCGATTCAATCGAGGAAACCCGCCACAGTGTTCGTATCCTTTTTCCCGCAGCCGAAACTCTTCTTCATCTCGGCCGCCGTCTGGAGCCTTCTTCTGGTCCTTGTTTGGTTCTTCGGTGGTGCGGACGTCGGCGCCATGGTCGGGCTGCCCCAAGCCGCAGCCGACGCGCCGCCGATTATCGGCGTCGCGGTCTTTTGGTCGCCGCCCTTTCTTTGGTTCTACGTGTATTTTGCCCTGGCGGTCGGGATCTTTTACGCGCTCTGGAGATGGTATTCACCGCACCCATGGCGCAGCTGGTCGATCCTTGGCTCCTCGCTGATACTTTTCACCACATACTTTCAAGTGCAGGTGAGCGTAGCAATCAACAACTGGTATGGCCCATTCTACGATCTCATCCAGGCGGCTCTGTCCAAGTCGCGCCCGGTTACGAATGCCGAATTCTATCATGACCTTGCGGACTTCGCCGGCATCGCATTTGTCGCGGTTGTCGTTGGCGTGTTGRCCCGCTTCTTCGTCAGCCACTACATCTTTCGTTGGCGTACGGCGATGAATGAATACTACATGGCCAACTGGGAGCACCTGCGCAACATCGAGGGGGCCTCTCAGCGCGTTCAAGAAGACACGATGCGGTTTTCAACGACGATGGAGGGCCTGGGCGTCAGTCTGGTCGAGTCAGTCATGACGCTGATCGCCTTCCTGCCGGTGCTGATGCGGCTTTCGGCCAATGTCACCGACCTTCCGTTGGTCGGCCAGGTGCCGAACGCCCTTGTGGTGGTCGCTATTATCTGGTCGCTGTTTGGAACGACTTTC
Source organism: Mesorhizobium sp. ORS 3428 (assembly GCF_001854785.1). Taxonomy (GTDB): domain Bacteria; phylum Pseudomonadota; class Alphaproteobacteria; order Rhizobiales; family Rhizobiaceae; genus Mesorhizobium. The sequence goes on along the minus strand of NZ_MDFL01000126.1, from coordinate 501,144 downwards.
CTGGCGATAGTGGGYATCAGGCTGCCAGGGTTGGAATTTCGAAATCAGCGCGTCGAGGCGGCCTACCGCAAAGAATTGGTCTACGGCGAGGATGATATAGAGCGGGCGCAGCCGCCGACGGTTGCCGAACTTTTCCAAAATGTCCGGAGAAATTATTTCAGGCTCTATTTCAACTACATGTATTTCAATGTTGCCCGTATCTTGTATCTGCAGACAGACAACATTTTCCCTTACATAGTACTTACGCCAACAATTATTGCTGGAAAAATTTCGCTTGGCGCCTTGAATCAGATTCTTAACGCGTTCGAGCAAGTGCGGACGTCATTTCAGTATCTGGTCAATTCTTGGACGACGATCGTCGAATTGTTGTCGATCTACAAGCGCCTGCGCGCGTTTGAAGCCACGATCAAAGGCGAGCCGCTGCCGGCCATTGACCGTCGCTTCATCGAGCACCGGGCCGAGGAGCCGGATCCCGCCTGATGCTATCGAAAAGGTGGGCGGCTCAGCCGCCCACCGCGGCCTGCGCTTCGCCCGGGTGTTGCCGCGCGAGATAGTCGCGGAAGCTGATGCACTCGACCTGCTTCATGACGCAGACCTCGCCGGCAAAACGCTCCAGCGCGTCCCAGTAGGCGCCGTTGTTCATTTGCGTGAAATGGAAGCCGAGTTCGAGTGGAATGCGCTTGCCATCGTACTGCGCATCGAAGGCGGCGCGGAACGTACGATAGGCGCGATCGGCGAACTCGTCCGCCATGGCCGGCTTCTCGACGCCGCCCGAATGGCGGAAATAGAGATTGTAGTCCATGGCGACCACCGGCTTCGATTTCGTCCCGTCCGGGATCTGCGGCAACGCAAAGCGGGTGATGCCGTTCTTCGTCGGCGGCAGGGCAGGGCCAGGCGAGACTCCGCTTGCATCGAACGCAAATCCGGCTTCCGGCAGCGCTTCGTAAAGCGCCTTGTCCGTGGACAGATACGGTGCGCGAAACCCGATCACCGCATGGCGCGCGAAATCCCGCCAATCGGCCGGCTCGGGTGAAATGCCGTTGATCGTATAGGCGTTCTCGAGGATGCGCCGGAACGCACTGAACTCGGCAAGCCAGTCGGCCTTGCTCCAGTTCTTGCCGTCGAAGTGGCCGCAGGCATGGCTGCCTATGTCATGGCCTTCTGCGGCCGCGAGCCGGATCTGTTCCAGCCTGTCTGCGACTTCCTGCTTCGAGGCGGCAAAGCCGATATTCGATTTGCCGGCCCCCTTGCCGGGCGCGATGTATTGCTGGCGTGTTTCAGGCGAGAGCAGGAAGACGCAGGACAGAAAATAGGTGAAATGCGCGCCGGTGCGTTTTGCCAGCGCTCGGCTGCGTTCCCATTGCGAAATCTCGCGCGCGCTGTCGAAGGAGATGAGGACGATCTGCTTTGGCTTTGCCGGCATGGGCTCTGGCGACTGGGGCGGGTCGGCGAAGGCTGCGGCAACGGAAGTGGCAAGCGAGGCGAGGCTGAACGCCAGGACGCGGAACGGATGTGGCACTGGAACCTTTCGGGGGGCGATCTTCGGACGGTTGGACAGCCGGCTATTGCCCAATTGTGGCATCGGTGCGTTCCGGCCCACCTGAAAGCCGCCTGGCCTGTCCCGCCGATTTTGCGGCGGTCCCTCTTCCATGCCGACAAAATTTCGCTAAAACGCGGGCTCAAGAAGCGCCCCGCCACGGCAATAGCTTGTGGCTGCAATGGTTTTTGATTGATGTCGGACGACAGTTTTATCCGGGAAGTCAACGAAGAGATTCGTCGCGAGCAGGCGCAGGCGCTGTGGGATCGTTTTGGTCCGGCCCTGCTTGGCCTCGCGATCCTGATCGTGGTGGCGACGGCCGCCGTCGTTGGCTATCGCTATTGGGATGAGAGCCGAGCCAACCGCTCGGGCGATGCCTTCTCACAGGCGCTCAAGCTCGCCAATGACGGCAAGAACGACGAGGCGATCGCCGCTCTCGATCAGCTGGAAAAGGACGGCTACGGCGCCTATCCGCTGCTCGCCCGGATGCGCGCCGCCACCGTCAAGGCCGACAAGGGCGACGTCGCCGCCGCCATCAAGGACTTTGACGAAGTTGCCGCCGACGGCGCCATTCCCGCCGGCATCCGCGACATGGCGCGGCTGAGGGCGGCATTGCTTCTCGTCGATCACGGCTCCTTCGCCGATGTTTCCAGCCGGGTCGAGGCCCTGACCGCCGACACCAATCCGCTGCGGAGCTCGGCGCGCGAGGCRCTCGGCCTTGCCGCCTGGAAGGAAGGCAAGTCGGCGGACGCGCTCAAACTGTTCGACCAGATCGCTTCGGATGACGGCGCCCCGCGCAATGTGCGCCAGCGGGCGCAGTTGATGGCCGAGCTGATCCGCGGGTCGGGCAACGCGTCGTGATCTTTGATGAGCTTCAAAGTTGCCATCATCGGCCGGCCTAACGTCGGCAAGTCGACCCTTTTCAATCGGCTGGTGGGAAGGAAGCTGGCGCTTGTCGACGACACGCCGGGGGTGACGCGCGACCGTCGCGTGCACGCCGCCAAGCTCTACGATCTCCGCTTCGATGTCATCGACACCGCCGGATTCGAGGACGCCGCGGCTTCGACGCTACCCGGCCGCATGCGCCTGCAGACCGAGATCGCGATCCGCGAGGCCGACCTGATCTTCTTCACCGTCGACGCCAAGTCGGGCCTGATGCCCGACGACCGGACCTTCGCCGAGGTGGTGCGCAGGTCCGGCAAGCCGGTCGTGCTGGTCGCCAACAAGGCGGAAGCCCGCGGTGCCGAGGCCGGCATGCTGGAAGCCTGGGAACTCGGTCTCGGCGAGCCGATCCCTGTCTCGGCCGAGCATGGTCAGGGCATGCCCGATCTGCGCGATGCGGTGATCGCGGCACTCGGCGAGGAGCGCGCCTTCGGCGAGGACAAGGAAGAAGCAAGTGACGAGATCGCCGTCAGCGAGGTGCTGATCGGCGAGGATATCGCCGATCCCGATGCCGAGCCCGCCTATGACGACACCAAGCCGCTGCGCATCGCCGTCGTCGGCCGCCCCAATGCCGGCAAGTCGACGCTGATCAATGCGCTGATCGGCGAGGAACGGCTGCTGACCGGCCCTGAGGCGGGCATCACCCGCGATTCCATCTCGGTCGATTGGGACTGGCGCGGCCGCCGGATAAAACTCTTCGACACGGCCGGCATGCGGCGCAAGTCGAAGGTCCAGGAAAAGCTCGAGAAGCTCTCCGTGCAGGACGGTCTGCGCGCCATCCGCTTCGCCGAGATCGTCATCATCGTGCTCGACGCAACCATCCCGTTCGAGAAGCAGGACCTGCAGATCGCCGACCTCATCATTCGCGAAGGCCGCGCACCGGTGATCGCCTTCAACAAATGGGACCTGATCGACAATCCGCAGGAGCTTCTCGCCGAACTGCGCGAGAAGACCGAGCGGCTTCTTCCCCAGGTGCGCGGCATCCAGGCGGTGACGGTCTCCGCCGAGACCGGGCGCGGCCTCGACCGGCTGATGGACGCCGTCATCAAAACGCACAGGGTCTGGAACAGCCGTGTCTCGACCGGCAAGCTCAACCGCTGGCTGGAAGGCATCCTCGCGCACCATCCGCCGCCCGCAGTCGCCGGCCGCCGGTTGAAGATCAAATATGTCACGCAGGCAAAGACGCGCCCGCCGGGTTTCGTCGTCTCCTGCTCGCGTCCGGACGTAATGCCGCAATCCTACGTGCGTTACCTGTCGAACAGCCTGCGCGAGGCCTTCGACATGCCAGGCGTGCCGATCCGCATGGCGCTGCGCACTTCGGACAATCCTTTCGCGGGTCGCGCGAAGAAGCGCTGAGGCTTGGGCAGAGGCGCGAAAGCCCCTCCAGTCGTCATCCTCGGGTCTGCGCTCCGCTACGCGTCGCTCCACCCGCGGATGACGAAGAGCTCTAAGCGACCTCTCGAAGCCCCTCACCGGTTCGCGCCCCCTCGGGCAGCGCYTCCACCGTCGACTGCAGCAGAATATCCGCCAGCCGCGCCGCCACCGGATCGAGCTCGGCGTCCTTCTGGTGCAAATGCAGCGCCATCCTCGGCAGGGCAGGGAGCCCAAGCGCTCCCGGCGCGATCGCTCTGACATTGGCGGGCAGGCCGATATCGGTGCGGATCGTCAGGCCCAACCCGGCCGCCACCGCCGCCCAGATGCCGCCGAGGCTGGGGCTCGAGAAGGCCATTCGCCAGGGAAGGCCGGCGCGATCGAGCGTCTCGGTCGCCACGGTGCGTAGCAGGCAGGGTGCCTCGAACGCCACCAGTGGCAGCGCCTGGCCGTGGGGGCCCACTTCCATCGGTTTCGCCGGGCCGATCCAGCGTGCCTGCACATCGGCGACATGCCGGCTGTAGGGCAACGTCGTGCCATCATGCCAGGCAAGCGCAATGTCGAGGTTGCCTGAGAGAATGCGCTCTGCAAGCTCGTGGCTGCGTCCGATCCGCGCTTCGATCCGGACCTTGGGATGGGCACGGGCGAAGCGGCCGAGCACGCCCGGCAGCACGGCCTCGCCGAAATCCTCCTGCAGGCCGAGCCGCACCCAGCCTTCCAGCTCGACGTCGCGGATGGCGGAGGCCGCCTCATCATTGAGCTCTATCAGGCGCCGCGCGTAGCCGAGCATCGTCTCGCCGGCTTCGGTCAGCGCCAGGCCACGCCCCGCCTTACGGAAGATCGGCGTCGCCGCCTGCTCTTCCAGCTTCTTCAACTGCGCGCTGACGGCGGAGGTCGAACGGCCGAGCCGCCCGGACGCCTTGGCGAAGCTACCGAGCTCCATGCCGGTGACGAAGGTCCTGAGGACGTCGAGGTCGAAGGTGACGCGTCGCATGATATCGTCCTGCTTTTCGGGATTGATGATCAAAAACTTCCTGATTTTTTGGATCAAGCTATGGCGCTACATCCGCCCCGTCAAGGCCGGTCAGCCGGCCGTCACGGGAATGGAATGATGTCAGCCATCGTCACCCGCACTGATTGCCAGCCGGATGGGCGAGACACCACTGCCGCCTCGGCCGGCCGGACTTTCGCACGCAACCATCGCTGGAAGGTGCCAGGCATCGGTGTCTCCGCCAATGCCGGCTTTTCCGCCACCTTCTCCGGCATACCGGCAACGGCGGTGGTGATGCGCCAGGGCTACCATCTCGGCAATGCCGAGCTTGGCCTGGCTCTCGGTCTGCTCGGCCTTGGCGTGGCGCTCAGCGAGCTGCCTTGGGGCGTGCTCACCGATCGTTGGGGGGATCGCCGCGTGCTGCTGACCGGGCTCACGGCGACGGCGGCATGGCTTTCCATGATGGCGCTGCTTGTCGTGCCGTCGAAAGGGGCCATTCCCGGTGTCGCGCTGCTTTCGGCGAGCCTGCTCGTTGCCGGCTTGCTTGGCGGCAGCGTCAACGGCTCCAGCGGCCGTGCCATCATGGGCTGGTTCGGCGAAAGCGAGCGCGGCTTTGCGATGAGCATCAGACAGACCGCCGTGCCGCTCGGCGGCGGGGTGGGCGCGCTCGTCTTGCCCTCGCTTGCCTTGGCCTTGGGCTTTGCCGCCGTCTTTGGCCTGCTCGCGGCAATCTCCGCGCTCTCGGCCTTCTTTGCCTGGCGCTGGCTGCACGAGCCGCCGACGCAAGGCAAGGCTCACGCTGCGGCGAGCGGCCCGGCGCCGCTAAGCAACATCGACGTCTGGCGCATCTCGACAGCCATCGGCCTGCTCTGCTTCCCGCAGGTCGCGGTGCTCACCTTCGCTTCCGTCTTCTTGCACGACTTCGCCGGCATGGGCACGCGGGTGACCAGCGCAAGCCTTGCCGCCGTGCAGATCGGTGCCATGGTGATGCGCGTTTGGAGCGGCCGCCTCACCGACCGCCACCGCAATCGGCGCCCTTTCCTGAGGTTCTGCAGCGCGCTCAGCGCGCTGGCGTTCCTGGTCCTCTGGCTGCTGGTGGTCTCAGTGGCCAGGCAGCCGGCGCTGATGTTGCTCCTGCCGGTCTTGGTGGTTGTGGCCGGCATCTCCGTCTCGGCCTGGCACGGTGTCGCCTATACCGAGCTTGCCACACTCGCCGGTGCCGGCCATGTCGGCACAGCGCTCAGCCTCGCCAACAGCTTCGTGTTTATCGGCTTCTGCCTCGTCCCGATCGCGATTCCATGGCTGTTGCTGCTCTTTGCATGGCCGGGCGTGTGGCTGGCGGCCGCGATCTGCGCGGCGATTGCATGGCCGATCTTCCTCCGCCCCGCCTGATTCTTGGCCGGTTTTCCACAGCAGTGCGAAGCCGGTTTGCCTTCAACATGAAAAAAACAAGATCGATGTCGTTAACCCCCCATCAAGGTTAATGCTTCATTTTGGCTCTCCKGGGTCAGTAGCGTTCTGGAGAGTTCCGTGCATCGACGCGCTTTTGCGCGGCTCGTCGCCGCCGCCGTTGCGAAAAAACGTTCCGTACTTCCTCCTTTGGTCCTTGGGCTCGGCATCTGGGTCGGGTTTCCCTCCGTCGTCGCCTACCAGGACATGGCCAGCCTCGTTTCCGGGCTGGAGTCGCCCAACGCCCGTTGGAACGCTTATGTCGAGAGATCCGTCGCCGGCTCGGTACATGCCGCCGAGATGCCGTTCGCCGATTCCGCCGCCACCGGTTCGATCTCCGGCTCCGGTGTGGAATTGCCCGGTATCGGCGCTGTGGCTTTTCGCRGCAAGGGCAATGCCGCCGGCACGACGCCGGACGAGGATCGCGTCGTGCGTGCCGACAAGAAAGGCCGCCTCGTCCAGGTCTCGCCGRTCGCGCCGCCGAAGAACTTTAGCGCCGGCTCGATCTTCGASCGCACCTCCTTGCTGCTCCGCCCCGCGATGGACAGTGGCCTGAAGCTCACTTTCGCCAAGCCCGGCATCAAGGGCAAGGAAATCCAGATCGCCCAGGTCTTCCATATCCGCGAGGACAAGAAGCCGGATCCCGGCGTGCCGGCCGCGCTCGCCGCCCTCGTCAACAACGACAAGCCGGATATTCTCGCCACCGCCTATGCCCAGTCGGCGCCCGACTACGCCAAGGCCTCGCCCTTCGAGGCGCTGCTGCAGGCCGACCCGAACGATGGCCGCTTCATCCCGCCGATGGGCAAGGGTGACCACGCGTGGATGCAGAACCCGCTTCCGGCAGCTGTCTTCTCCAAGCCGGAGCAGGAATGCCTCGCCAAGGGCATCTATTTCGAGGCGCGCAGCGAGCCTGTGCGCGGCCAGGCCGCGGTGGCGCAGGTGATCCTCAACCGCGTCCGCAACCCGGCCTATCCGAAGACGATCTGCGGCGTCGTCTACCAGAACGACAACTGGTTCAATCGCWGCCAGTTCTCCTTTGCCTGCGACGGCAGGAAAAAGCGCATCGACGACCCGGTCGCCTACAAGACCGCCCAGGATGTCGCCATGGCGGTGACCGCGGGCAAGATATTCATCCCCGAGGTCGGCTCGTCGACGCATTACTATGCCAACTACGTCCATCCGGGCTGGGCGCGCGCCATGCAAYGCATGACGAGGATCGGCCTGCATATCTTCTACCGCACCYATGGCGGCGGCTGGAGCTGAGCCGATCGAGCGAGGGCTCCGGCAGCGTTCTCCGCGGCCCGCCGCACGCGCCGATCGGTGCGGCTTGCCGCGCGGATTCGCCCCAAGTCCTTGCATGGGTGCGGCGGGCACGATGTCGCACCTGCGTAAACGGTTGATTTAAAATAGAAAAATACATCACTTTGAAGTTCGGCCCGTGGCTTGACGGGCGCGGACCCTCTAACTATGTTGCCGGCGACTTTTGAAGCGGACGGACGGTGATAGTCTGCCCGGGCAGGGGGGTTGCGATGGCCGACAAAAATGGGCCAGACGGAACCGGAGAAACCGGCCGCGGCAAACTGCCTGAAGCCACCAACCGCGACGACGAACTTGAGCGCCGCCGGCGCGAGCTTGAAGCATCGCTTGCATCAAGACGCACGGACCGGCTCGAGGGGAAAGACGAAGCGAAAGCTGCGACCGGTTACGGTCAGGCACTGAAGCTGTCCAGCGAGTTCATCGCCGGGGTGGTGGTCGGTGTCGGCTTGGGCTGGATCATCGACCGCCTGGCGGGAATCGCGCCATGGGGTCTGATCGTCGGCCTGCTGCTGGGCTTTGGCGCCGGCATACTCAATGTCCTGCGTTCGGCGGGACTTGCGCCGGAATTCGGTCAGGGCGGCAAGCCGCGCGAGCCGAAGGAATGAAGTGAGGCGCCGAAAGGCGCGAAAGCGAACTTAAGAAGCCGGTTGCGGCTTTGACGGGGATTAAAAGTGGCTGCTGACAAGGTCGATCCGATTCACCAGTTTCAGATCCATCCGATCGTCCCGATTCACATCGGCGGCTACGACGTTTCCTTCACCAATTCCGCTCTTTTCATGGTCGTGACGATCGTCGTCGCTTCCGCCTTCCTCTACATGAGCACCGCCAGYCGCAGCCTCGTTCCAGGCCGCCTGCAGTCGGTTTCGGAAATGGCCTACGAGTTCGTCGGCAACATGCTGCGCGACGCGGCGGGCAAGCAGGGAATGCAGTTCTTCCCGCTGGTATTCTCGCTGTTCATGTTCGTGCTTGTCGCCAACCTGCTCGGCCTGTTCCCGTATTTCTTCACCGTCACCAGCCACATCATCGTCACCTTCACACTGGCGATCCTCGTCATCGGCACCGTCATTGTCTACGGTTTTGCCAAGCATGGCCTCGGCTTCCTCAAGCTGTTCGTGCCGCATGGCGTGCCCGGCTATCTCTTGCCGTTGGTGGTGGCGATCGAAATCGTTTCCTTCGTCTCGCGTCCCGTCAGCCTCTCTGTTCGTCTTTTCGCCAACATGCTGGCCGGCCACATCACGCTGAAAGTTTTCTCGGGCTTCGTCGTGAGCCTGAGCGCACTGGGCGCTCTCGGCGTCGCCGGTTCGGTGTTGCCGCTTGCCATGGCTGTTGCGCTTTCTGCGCTCGAAATGCTGGTTGCCTTCCTGCAGGCCTACGTGTTCGCGGTGCTGACCTGCATGTATCTGAACGACGCTCTGCACCCGAGCCACTGATCGATTTTCACCGGCGTCCCGGCGCCAGCATACCCAACGTACCAACCGCAACGACTACGGAAACCACAGGAGTTTGAAATGGACGCAACTGCAGCAGCTGCTATCGGCGCTGGTATCGCCTGCATCGGCATGGGCGGCGCGGGCATCGGCCTCGGCAACATCTTCGGCAACTACCTCTCGGGTGCCCTGCGCAATCCGTCGGCAGCTGACGGCCAGTTCGGCCGCCTGATCTTCGGCTTCGCCGTGACCGAAGCTCTGGGCATCTTCTCGCTCCTCATCGCGCTGCTGCTGGTCTTCAAGTAAGAGCCAGGGCTGACGAAAGGGGCCGCACGGTGCGGCCCCGTAGTATGGACAGGGGAATGAGATGTTCGTGACATCTGCCTTTGCGCAAGAGACCGCGCCGGCTGCGGCCGAAGGCGGTACGCATGCCGGCACCACCGTGCCCGCCGAGGAGCATGAAACGTTCCCGCCGTTCAATCCCGCGACCTTCCCGTCGCAGATCCTGTGGCTCGTCATCACCTTCGGGCTGTTCTATCTGTTCCTGAAGCGGGTTGTGATGCCGCGCGTCGGCGGTATCATCGATGTCCGCAACGATCGCATCACCCAGGACCTCGACCAGGCTGCACGGCTGAAGGGCGAGGCCGATGCCGCCGTTGCCGCCTATGAGCAGGAACTGACGGAAGCCAAGGCACGCGCCAACGCGATCGGCCAGGAGGCGAGCGACACGGCCAAGAAAGAGGCCGAAAGCACGCGGAAGAAGCTCGAGGCGGAACTCGAGAAGAAGCTCGGCGAGGCCGAGGCGAGCATCGCCTCGATCAAGGCCAAGGCCATGAAGGAAGTCGGCACGATCGCCGAGGACACCACGTCGGCCATCGTCGAGGCGCTCGTCGGCGGCAAGACCGACAAGGCCGAAATCTCGGCCGCGGTCAAATCCGCGACCCGGTGAGGAGGGCATCATGGACGCCACATCACTCGCGACACTCTGGGCAACCATTGCCCTGATCATCTTCCTCGGCGCCGTCATCTATCTGAAGGTGCCGAGCATGCTTGCCAAGTCGCTCGACGCCCGTGCGGCCAAGATCAGCGGCGAGCTCGAGGAAGCGCGCCGCCTGCGCGAGGAGGCCCAGCAGTTGCTTGGCCAGTATCAGCAGAAGCGCAAGGAAGCCGAGAAGGAGGCCGCCGACATCGTCGCCGCCGCCAAACGCGAGGCCGACCGGCTCGCCGCCGAAGCGCAGAAGAAGACCGAGGACTATGTCGCCCGGCGCACGGCGCTTGCCGAGCAGAAGATCAGTCAGGCCGAGCGCGAAGCGATCGGCGAGGTGCGCGCCAGCGCTGTCGACATCGCCGTCGAGGCCGCCCGCGCCCTGCTTGCCGCCAAGGTCGACGCCAAGGCCGGAGCGGAACTGTTCAAGTCCGCGCTGCAGGACGTCAAGGCCAAGCTGAACTGAGCCTCAAGGCTCCGAAACCATCAAAGCCGCCTGGGCAACCCGGCGGCTTTTTTGTTTCGGGAAAAGCGAGGCGCCGAAGCTGCCAATCTCCCCCCTTGTGGGGGAGAGGCTCGGCAGGGCAGAGGGGGGCGCGAAGGATCGCCGGCGTCAGATTTTCTTCGACCGCGCCGAATGCAAATTACAGAGGGAACCTGAGCGCTACGGGTTGATATGTTAGCGGGACAGCGCCCCCTCTGTCCTTCGGGRCATCTTCCCCACAAGGGCAGGGCAATCGCATATGGAATTGCCGAGTCTCCGTCGCTCACTCCAGACCGAGAATCTCTTCTACCTCGACTATCTCAACGCCACCCAACCGGAACGGCGCAAATGACGCCCGGTGCAGGCGTGCCACTGGCCCATGCGTCTCGATGGCGGTCCGGTGTCGAACCGTCGCGTAGCCCATATGCACTTCGAAGCCGTAGTGCTCGTGATGGYCGCCGCAGCCGCACATCATGCGGTCGCGCATCACCTTGGCGACGATCGAGGCGGCGGCGATCGACTGCGAGCGCTGGTCGCCCTTGATCAGCGCTCGGCCCTCGCAGGGGAGGCCGGGCGGCACGTCTCGGCCGTCGGCCAAAGCCAGTTTCGGCTGCAAGGACAGGCCGGCGGCGGCGCGGCGCATCGCTTCCAGGCTGGCTTTCAAGATATTGCTGTTGTCGATGCCTTCGGCGCTGATTGACGCCATCGAGACGCTGAGCGCCGAGCCGAGGATCTTGAGGAACAGCGCCTCGCGCTGCAGATGGGTGAGGCGCTTGGAATCGTCGAGGCCTTCCGGGATGTTGGCCGGGTCGAGCACGACGGCGGCCGCCACAACCGGCCCGGCGAGCGGGCCGCGACCGGCCTCATCCATGCCCGCGACAGGCCAGAGCCCGTCGGCCATCGCCTTCGTCTCGATGGAGAAATCGGGCTTCTCGACCATTTCAAACAGAAGCGGAGAATCGGAACGCGCGCGAGCCATGGTGCGGCGAGGTTCGCATCGGCTCCGATTCTCCGCAAGTCCCTCCGGGTCGGGTGGGGCATAGGACCGGGAGGGCACCGTCTCACAGCCGGGGGGACAGGGGCCGGACGGATTCTGCTAAAGCGGATAGCAATCCAGGACGAAAAAGCGCTTTTCCTGGAATTGCTTAGCGCCGGTCTCCATCGACCGGCACAGTCTTCAGAGCAGCATCAGCTGCTCACCGGCATTGGAGCCTGCGACGAATTGGTCGGTCCTGAGCGACCGCCGCTCGGCATTGATCCCGAGCCGCTTGGCGGCGATCTCGAAGCGCCGGCCGATCTGCCAGGCATAGGGTCCGGCGCCTTTCATGCGCTTGCCCCATTCCGAATCGTAATCCTTGCCGTCGCGCATCGAGCGGATCAGCGACATCACGTGCCGGTAGCGATCCGGATAATGCCGCAGCAGCCAGTCCTTGAAGATTGGCGCCACTTCAAGCGGCAGGCGCAGCACGACATAGCCCGCCTCCCGCGCGCCGGCGGCGCGCGCCGAATCGAGGATGCGCTCCAGTTCAGGGTCGTTGAGACCGGGAATGATCGGCGCCACCATGACGGAGGCCGGGATGCCGGCATCCGAAAGCTGGCGGATCGCCTCCAGCCGCTTGGTCGGGGTCGAGGCGCGCGGTTCCATGGTGCGCGCCAGCATGCGATCGAGCGTCGTCACCGACAGCGCCACCTTGGCAAGGCCGCGTTCGGCCATGCGCGACAAAATGTCGATGTCTCTCGTCACCAACGCCGACTTGGTGACGATGCCTACCGGATGGCCGCGCGCCTCCAGCACCTCCAGGATCTCGCGCATGATCCGATACTGTTTCTCGATCGGCTGGTAGGGGTCGGTGTTGGTGCCGATGGCGATGGTGCGCGGCTGATAGCCCGGCTTCGACAATTCCCTGTCGAGCATGCGCGCGGCGTCCGGCTTGGCGAAGAGCTTGGATTCAAAATCGAGCCCCGGCGACAGGCCCATGAAGGCGTGCGTCGRCCTGGCAAAGCAGTAGACGCAGCCATGCTCGCAGCCGCGATAGGGATTGATCGAACGGTCGAAGGAAATGTCCGGCGATTCGTTGCGCGTGATGATGGTGCGCGGCTTCTCGACCTGAACCTCGGTCTTGAAGGGTGGCAGCTCTTCCAGCGAATTCCAGCCGTCGTCGAACACATGCCGGCTGACCGGCTCGAAGCGGCCGGACGGATTGATGCCGGCCGAGCGTCCGCGATTGCGGTMAGGGCGCACGCGCATGCCGCTCTGTTCCATCATCRCATTGGCCATCTCGGCCCTGCCTGCTCCGAAAGCGGCAATGTCGGCACGCACGATCTGTTCCATTTTTGCCCTCTCCCAGGGACTGTCCGCAGGCTGTCGAATCGCTCTGTTCATGAAACTATTCCTATTTCGCTGATGAGAACAAAGCAAGAACTTTTTGCCCTGTGCTGTGCAACTGGCGCGGCGCCCGGCTTTCCGCTATTCGGCTAGGAATGCTCAGCGTTCTCATCGAAACCCGCAACGACGAAGAAGGCCTCGCCCGCACGCTTGCCTCGCTGATTGGCGGCGCGGTCGAGGGCGTCGTGCGCGACGTCATCGTCTGCGACGCCGGTTCGACCGACCAGACGCATCGCGTCGCCGAGCATGCCGGCTGCCATTATTTAGCCGGCAGCATCGCTGCCGGCATCGGCCAGGCAAAGGGCGACTGGCTGCTGCTTCTGGAGCCCGGCGCGCGGTTGGCCGAAGGCTGGATCGAGGAGGTGGTGGCCCATACGGCAAGGCAGACAATGCCGGCGCGCTTCTCGCGCGCCCGCGGCAATCGCACGCCGTTCCTGGCACGCGTCTTTTCGGGCAACCGCGCGCTGGCCGAAGGCCTCGTCATCAGCAAGCGCCAGGCTTTGGCGCTGGCGAAAAGCGCGCGCAGTGCCGAAGCCTTGGCGCGCGGTCTGGCGACGAGAAGATTGAATGCCGAAATCTGGGTGGCACCGCCGAAGTGAGTTTTCCTTCCTTCTCACCGTTTCACGGGGAGAAGGTGCCGGTCCACCCTCCGCAGCTGCTGCGGAGGACGGGCAGGCGGATGAGGGGGCGGCGCCGACGTTTCCAGCGATCGCTCAGGAGAGCGCATCCTCCGCTCTGCCGGTGGTCATTGCGCCAAGCTTGGCGCGGGTGCCGTTCTGCTGGCAGACGAGGTACCGATCGGCGCTTTGCCTATGCCTTACGAGGCGATCTGGCCGCCGCGCCGCAAATGCTCGTCGAGGCGCGGCATGATTTCCACGAAGTTGCAGGGCATGTGCCGGTAGTCGAGCTGCGGCTTCAGGATGCCGTCCCAGGCGTCCTTGCAGGCGCCGGGCGAGCCTGGCAGCACGAAAACGAAGGTGGCGTTGACGACGCCGCCGGTCGCCCGGCTCTGGATCGTCGAGGTGCCGATCTTGTCGTAGGAAATGCGGTGGAAGACTTCCGAAAACCCGTCCATGCGCTTTTCGAAGATCGGCTCCAGCGCTTCCGGCGTAACGTCGCGGCCGGTGAAGCCGGTGCCGCCGGTGGTGATGACGACATCGACCGCTTCGTCCTTCGACCAGCCGAGCACTTTTTCGCGGATCTTTTCCTCGTCGTCGGTAACGATGTCGCGGGCGGCCAATATGTGGCCTGCCTCCGCAATGCGGTCGGCGAGCGTCTGGCCCGATTTGTCGTCGGCAAGGCTGCGCGTGTCCGAAACCGTCAGCACCGCGATGCGCACCGGGATGAAAGGCCGGCTTTCGTCGATTCTGGCCATCAGTCGGCCTCCATGCTGCGCGTCGCGGCGACGAACCAGTCGGGATGGTGGCGGCGGATCTCGATTGCCRCGCGCTTGGCGATATTGCCGGTCTCCAACAGGCCGAAACACGTGGCGCCAGAACCGGACATGCGGGCGAAGGCGGCGCCCGCTTCTTTGAGCGCCGTGAGCGCCTCGTCGATGCCGGGCTGGATCGAACGGGCGGCGTCTTCCAGATCGTTGCGCGTCTTTGCCAGCCAGTCGAGTATGCCGTGGAAGTCCAGCCGTCGTGGCAAGGCAGGCAACGCGTCATTGTCGCGTCTGGAAAGCGCCTTGAACACCTCGGGTGTCGAAACCGCCACGCCCGGGTTGACCAGCACCATTGCCAGCGCTGGAAATTCAGCGAGCGGCGACAATTCTTCGCCAACGCCGCGTGCAATCAGCGGCTTAGCCTCGAGGCACATCGGCAGATCGGCGCCGAGCGCCAGCCCGATCCGGGCCAACTCGGCGCTGTCGATATCGAGCTCCCAGAGGCGGGCAAGACCGTTGAGCGTGGCCGCCGCATCGCTCGAGCCGCCGCCGACGCCGGAGGCGATCGGCAGGTTCTTCTCCAGCCGAATGGYGACGGGCGCTGTCTGTCGCGAGCCGGCTTGCCTGCGGAGAGCCTCGCGCGCCCTCACCACCAGATTGTCGCTGTCGATCGRCACGCCGGCGGCGAAAGGACCGGACACCAAAAACTCATCGCACTCGGCCGGCCCGATCTCCAGCCGGTCGCCGAAGCGGGTGAAGACGGCAAGGCTGTCGATGAGATGGTAGCCGTCGGCGCGCCGCCCAGTCACATGCAGCGCCAGATTGATCTTGGCAGGGGCAAGCCAGGTCCGGGTCTGTGTCCCTGGCTCCACAATGTCGGCTGCTGGCGAGATGGTGTTCAGTCCTTGGCCAGACGGTACTCGCCGGTCTTCGGATCCTTGACCAGCGTTCCCATCGTGCCGTTGGCCGCCTGTTTCTCGGTCCGCCGGATCTTGGCCGTCACGCGCTCGGCCTCGCGGATGAAAGCGCGGTAGCCGAAATRGGCGGCGGCGCCGACGACGACAAAGAAAATGATCTGCGGCATCTCGAAACTCCTTCCGCGTTTGCGCGGCAAGGCCGGCCGGACGGGTCGGTCAAGCTTTGATGGTAAACGCAATCACCACCTTTTCAAAGTCCGAAGCGCGCCCACAATGCGCGCTCTTCCGCCGCATCGATGATGCCATTCGCGGCCGCGGCGGCGATGTCCGGCGCCGAAAAGCGCGAGCCGAACAGGCCGAAACGGCCGAAAAGCCCGCGCGGCGCGGTGATGAGCTTGAGCTGCGTCTTTTCGCCGAAGCGGGTCTTCAGCACACTGCGCATGTCGCCCAGCGCATCGACCAGACCGAGCTCCAGGCCTTTCTTGGCGGTCCAGAACAGGCCGGTGAAGAGATCCGGATCGTCCTTGAGCTTCGTGCCGCGCCGCTCTTTCACGAGATCGATGAAGGTCTCGTGCACTTCAAGCTGCAGCGCCTTCAGCCGCTCGACGTCTTCCTTCTTCTCCGGCTTGAAGGGGTCGAGCACCGCCTTGTTCTGGCCGGCGGTGTGGACGCGCCGCTCGACGCCGATCTTCTTCAACAGTTCCGGGAAACCGAAGGAGGCGGAGACGACGCCGATCGAGCCGACGATCGAGGAGGGGTCGGCGAAGATCTCGTCGCCGGCKATCGCGATCATGTAGCCGCCGGAAGCCGCCACGTCCTCGACGAAGACCAGCACCTTCTTGTTCTTCTCCGCAGCCAGGTCGCGGATGCGCTTGAAGATCAGCCTTGACTGCACCGGAGAGCCGCCGGGCGAGTTGATCGAGATGGCTATCGCCGGCGCGTCGAAGGCGAACGCCTTTTCAATGACGCCGGCCGTCGAGGCGAGCGACAGGCTCGGCCGGAATTGGCCGCCGCCGGGCAGGATGGTGCCATGCAGCCGGATGACGGGAATGGTGACGACGGTGGAGCGCCAGGACTTCGGCAGCAGGCGGTTGAAGAGGCGTTTCACGAAAGCTTGTCTCCGGAAGAAGTGCAAGGCGCAAGGTGAGACCTCATCCCTGCTCCCGGCATGTAGGAATTCGCTAGCCAACGGCAATGCCGTATCGCCGACCTCTAATCAATCGCCAAACAGCGAAGCCAGCCCATTGTTGATCATCGAGGTCCGCTCGGTCGGCTCGTTGCCCGACGGTCCGTGCAAGGTGAGCGGTGRCCGGATCGACAGCTTGCCGCGCGCGCCGAGCACCGCCCTGACGACGATGCGGATCGCCGCGGCCTCGGGACGCGGGTGCACGCAGAGCATCTCGGTGTCGCCGAAACGGCCCTCGATCGCATCGAGAATGGCGACAAGCTGCTCCGGCCGGGCGATCACCGCCAGCCCGCCACGCGGTTTGACGACGGCGGCGGCGCTCCTGATCCAGCGCTCGAACAGCCCGTCCTCGGAGACATGCGCCTCCCTGCGCAATGCGTTTGGCGTCGAGCGATCTTCGACGGCGTTGAATGGCGGGTTCATGATGACGAAGTCGAAGGAATTGTCGGCGAGCCCTGCTTGGACGCGCGCCCGGCCGGCTAACGTGACATCCGCCGTCAGCACCGAGGCGCGGTCGCCGAGATGCGCATTGCCGGGATGCGCAAGCGTGGCGGCGGCAAAGGCGGCCATCTCGGCGGAGCGCTCGACCAGCACCGCGCGCGCCTTCGTGCAGCGCGACAGGACGGCGAGCGCGGCGGCACCGGCGCCGGCGCCGAAATCGGCGATCCGGCCGGCAAAGCCCGACGGCACGGCTGCTGCCAGCATCATGGCGTCCATGCCCGCGCGATGGCCTTGGCTCGGCTGCACCAGCCAGAAGCGGCCGCGATGAAAGGCATCGACCGTGTGGGCCGGTGTGTCCGAGGCGAGGGCGGTTGACGTTGCCATTATTTCCGGCGGATTTCGTTCTCGATGCCCGCATCCTTCAGGATGCGCCGAGCCRCATCGGCCTTGTCGGCATCGACCATGATGCRCCTGGGCAGGGCGCCGATCGATCCGTCGAGCACGCTCATATTCTGGTCGGCGACGAAACAGGCGATGCCGGCGTCCCGCATCAGCGATTCGATGAAGGAGATGAGGACGGCGTCGTTGGTGCGGACGAGTTCTATCATGAAACAAAAATCGCAGGTTGCGCCGTTCATGTAAACGTCGAGGCAGGCCAGCGCCAGGCCGCCCGCGCCAATTCGCCTCTTGCAGTGCCCGGTTGTGCCGACCTAGAGTCCGAATGGGACCAGGGTGTTGTCGTGCGCGTCAACTAGACGGGAGTGATCGTGGTGGGTGTCGTTCTCAATATCGAAGGCAAGCGGGAAGCCGCTTCCATCAAGGATCTTATCGATCTGACGGCAGCCGACATGGGACGCGTCAATGAGCTCATCCTGTCGAAGGCCGGTTCCGACGTCGAGATGATCCCGGAGATCGCCAACCACCTGATCTCGTCCGGCGGCAAGCGGCTGCGGCCGATGCTGACGCTGGCCGCCGCCCAGATGTTCGGCTATGCGGGCGAAGGTCACGTCAAGCTCGCGACCTCGGTCGAGTTCATGCACACGGCGACACTGCTCCATGATGACGTGGTCGACGAGAGCGCGCTTCGCCGCGGCAAGAAGACGGCGCGCATGATCTGGGGCAACCAGGCAAGCGTGCTGGTCGGCGATTTCCTGCTCGGCCAGGCCTTCCGTATGATGGTCGAGGTCGGCTCGCTGGAGGCCTTGGACATTCTGTCGACCGCCGCCTCCATCATCGCCGAGGGCGAGGTGATGCAGCTTGCCGCCGCCAAGAACCTGGAGACTACAGAGGACGAGCATTTCGCCGTCATCAAGGCCAAGACCGCGGCCCTGTTCTCGGCTGCAGCCGAGGTCGGTCCGGTGATCGCGCTGGCCTCGCGCAACGACCGCGCGGCGCTGCGCTCCTACGGCATGAATCTCGGCCTCGCCTTCCAGCTCATCGACGACGCGCTGGACTATGGCGGCTCCAGCCAGGACCTCGGCAAGAATGTCGGCGACGATTTCCGCGAGGGCAAGGTGACGCTGCCGGTGATCCTCGCCTACCGTCGCGGCACCAAGGCCGAGCGCACTTTCTGGAAGCGCGCCATCGAGGACAATGCCACAGACGATGCTGGGCTCGAAAAGGCGATCGGCCTGATGACCCGCCACGGCGCCATCGCCGACACGATCGGCCGCGCGCGCCACTTCGGCGAGATCGCCCGCGACGCACTGGCGCCGCTCGAGGAGACGCCTCAGAAATCGGCGCTGATCGACGTCATCGATTTCTGCATCAGCCGCGTCAACTGACAGCCAGTCGGCTCCTGCTGTTTGCCCGGTATCTGCTGGGACGGGCACCTGTGAATCTCGCTGCAACCGTCTCGACAGACGGCTGCCGCCAGCCTGGCGCGGATGCGCAAGGCGTTTTCCTCTGGCCTGACGCGCCAGGCGTGCTCAGGCTGCGAATGGTTCCCCCTGTGCAGCACGATCGCCGCCGGCGGATTTCGCGAGACGCGTCTCTAGCCGGCCGATACCGCCGGGTTCCGGCGCCGGACCTTTTTGGWCGCGCGGGATCGTTTTTTAAGCTGGATGATCGCATTGTGATTCGCGCCGGATTGAAGCCTGTCCCCAAAAAGGCCATGCTTTGTCTGAAAAGATCGAGACTGTAGGCGGTCCGGCAAGGGCGGGATCCCGTCTGGCTGAAAGGGATAAGATGCAGCAACGACGTACGCGCTGGCTGACAAGGCTGGCATTTCTGGCGGGTGTGGCGCTTTCGGTGCTGCCTGCCCACGCCAAGGACAACGGCCAACCGGTCCAGATCACGTCCTTCTCGGGCGCCTATCTGGCTGCCCACATCGCTGAGAGCGACAACGATCTCGACAACGCCATCGCCTATTACAAGCAGGCGCTGGCCTTCGCCCCCGATGACACGGACCTGCAGCAGAGCCTGATGCTGGCGCTTGTCGCGAAGGGCCGCTTCGAGGAATCGCTGGTCTATGCCGACAAGCTGAAGCAAGTGCCCGAAGTCGAGCGCTTCTCGCGCCTGGCGCTTGCGGTCGATTCCTTCCACAAGAAGGATTACGCCAAGGCCCAGTACTGGCTGAAACTGTCGCTCGAATCCGACCTCGACCGTCTGCTCTCCGGCGTCCTGGACGGCTGGGCCAAGGAAGGTGCTGGCGATGCCACCGACGCGATGGCTTCGATCGACAAGCTCAAGGGGCCCGACTGGTTCGGTCTGTTCAAGTCCTTCCACCGCGCGCTGATCGCCGACGCGGCCGGTCTTTCCGACAAGGCCGATGAAATCTATGCCGCTACCCTGGCCGACACCGCCTCAGGCAGCTCCGCGCCCGAGACCTGGATGCGCAACGCCCAAGCCTACGCCTCCTTCCTCGCCCGCAAGGGCGACAAGGCAAAGGCTCTTACGGTGCTCAACCAGGCCGAGGCCTTCGCGCCGGGCAAGCTCGAAATCACCACGCTGCGCGACAGGATCAGCAGGGGTGACAAGATCGAGCCCTTGGTTGCCAGCCCGGCGGACGGCGCCTCGGAAATCCTGCTTGACCTTGCCACCGCGCTCAACCGCGGCGGCGGCGAGCCATTCGTGCGCCTCTACCTGCAATATGCGCTGGCGCTGAAGCCGGACAGCGACGCGGCCCTCGTTCAGCTCGCCGCCGTCGCCGAGCAGTTGAAGGACGGCGAAGCCGCCATCGCGCTCTATCGCCGCATTCCGGCCTCCTCGCCCCTGAAGCAGCTTTCGGAGCTGCAGCTCGGCCTCAACCTCGCCGATATCGACCGCAACGACGAGGCGATCGCGCATCTCAAGGGCTATGTCGACGCACACCCGACCGACATGCGCGGCTATATCGCGCTCGGCGGCGTCTATTCCTCCAAGGAGGATTACCGCTCGGCCGCCAATCTCTACGACAAGGCCGTCGATATGCTGAAGACGCCGACAGCCGCCAACTGGAACATCTTCTACCAGCGCGGCATCGCCTATGAGCGGCTGAAGGAATGGCCGAAGGCCGAGCCGAATTTCCGCAAGGCACTGGAGCTGCAGCCCGACCAGCCTCAGGTTCTGAACTATCTCGGCTATTCCTGGGTCGACATGAACATGAACCTCAAGGAAGGCCTGGCGATGATTCAGAAGGCCGTGGATCTCAGGCCAAGCGACGGCTACATCGTCGATTCGCTGGGCTGGGCCTATTATCGCCTCGGCCGCTTCGACRACGCCGTCCGCGAAATGGAGCGCGCCGTCTCGCTGAAGCCGGAGGATCCGGTCCTCAACGATCATCTGGGCGACGCCTACTGGCGCGTCGGCCGCAAGCTGGAAGCGACCTTCCAGTGGACCCAGGCACGCGACCTGAAGCCGGATCCGGACGTGCTCGCCGCATTGCAGCAGAAGCTGCTCAAGGGCCTGCCGCCGATCGAGTCCAACACGGCGCAGGAAACCCAGAAGGTCAAGCCGGTCACGCCACCCCCGCCGAAGGGTTGAGGCCTGCGATTTTTACAGTTTGGCGGGACGCTTCGGGGTCCCGCTTTCTGTTTCAGCGCGGCGTCTGTCGAGATTCAGAAAAGCTTGCGGTAGACCACGAACCCCGGGCGCTCGCCGGCCGTGTCGTAGAGCTGCATCGCCGTGTGGTTGGTTTCGTGCGTCAACCAGTAGACGCGGTTCGCGCCTGCGGCCTTGGCGCGCTCGTAGACGCCTTCGATCAGCGCCCGGCCGATGCCTTGCCCACGCGCGGCCTCTGCCGTGAACAGGTCCTGAAGGTAGCAGCTCGGCGCGATCGCCGTGGTCGAGCGGTGGTAGAGATAGTGGACGAGGCCGAGCAGGCACCCGTCGCGTTCGGCTACCAGCGCATGCATCGGCTCATAGGCATCGAAGAAGCGCGACCAGGTCATCTGGGTAATCTCGCCGGCGAGCGCCGTCTGGCCCGAGCGGCCATAGAATGCATTGTAGCCGTCCCAGAGCGGCAGCCATTGTTCGTAATCCTGCCGGGAGACGAGGCGGACGATGAGTTGACCGGGCATGGCGGAACCTTGTCTTTGCGGTGAGGCCAGCAAACGGCGGGCGCCAACGCCCGGCAATGGGCCAGCCGCCGGCAAAGCGTTCCACCTCTCCTAGTTCGGCGCCAAGGCGCTGCCTTGACGCTCGCCGGCCCGGCAACTAGGGAAAGCCCAATCCCGCGCTTTCCGAGGCCGCCGTGACGATCGAGATACCTGCCCACATGCATCCCAGCCGCTCCTTCCAAGGGCTGATCCTGACCTTGCACAACTACTGGGCCGATTATGGCTGCGTCATCCTGCAGCCCTACGACATGGAAGTCGGCGCCGGCACCTTCCATCCGGCAACCACCTTGCGCGCGCTCGGTCCGCGCCGCTGGAACGCCGCCTATGTGCAGCCGTCGCGCCGGCCGAAGGACGGCCGCTACGGCGAGAACCCGAACCGGCTCCAGCATTACTATCAGTACCAGGTGATCCTGAAGCCGAACCCRCCAAACCTGCAGGAGCTTTATCTCGGCTCGCTTGAGGCGATCGGCGTCGATCCGCTACTGCACGACATCCGCTTCGTCGAAGACGACTGGGAAAGCCCGACGCTGGGCGCCTGGGGCCTCGGCTGGGAATGCTGGTGCGACGGCATGGAAGTCTCGCAGTTCACCTATTTCCAGCAGGTCTGCGGCATCGAATGCGCGCCGGTGGCGGGCGAGCTCACCTATGGGCTGGAGCGGCTCGCCATGTATGTGCAGGGCGTCGACAATGTCTATGACTTGAACTTCAACGGCCGCGAGGGCGCCGAGAAGGTCACTTATGGCGACGTCTTCCTGCAGGCCGAGCAGGAATATTCGCGCCACAATTTCGAATTCGCCAATACGGCGATGCTGCTTCGCCATTTCGAGGACGCCGAGGCCGAGTGCAAGGCGCTGCTCGCAGCGGGGGAGCCACTTTCCCCCCTGGAGGGGGAGATGTCGGCGAAGCCGACAGAGGGGGTCGCAGCAGAAGGCACCGCCAATAAGGCGTCGAGCTTGTCGCACGCGACCCCTCCCGGCCAGACTGCGTCTGGCCACCCTCCCCTCAAGGGGGAGGGATATCACCGAATGGTCTTCCCGGCCTACGACCAGTGCATCAAGGCCAGCCACGTCTTCAATCTGCTCGACGCGCGCGGCGTGATCTCCGTCACCGAGCGCCAGAGCTACATTCTGCGCGTCCGCAACCTGGCGAAGGCTTGCGGCGAGGCGTTCCTGAAGACGCAGGCGGGCGGCCTGGCAGCTTAGCCCAAGGTCGCATTGGCGATCTCGGCGACTGCAATTGGCAGCACGATCTGGGCTGCCGCGCCATCGATTGTGCGCAGCGCCTGTCTTACTCCCGGCATCGCGATCGTGCCATGCACCTGGGAAGCGAAGCAGGCGCTCAGTGCCAGGATCTGCAGGGTTCTCGATGCCGTCTTCATGGTCGTCCAGCCAATGGTTCTCTGCCTGAGCGTTGGTCGCTTCAGCGCTGCGTTCGGTTCATGGGAGTTTCTGCTCCAAGGACGGGCGGGTCCGCGTCCTCCCGACRGCAGTCACGAAAATTTCCGGAAATCGGCGGTAGCCAAGGCCCTGCTAGCGGGGTGACAGCARCCGGCCGAGTTGCTATGCCCCGCCCGGACCTGTTTGCCGCAAGAGCCTCATCGATGCCTGACTTGCTTCTAGAACTCCGCTCGGAAGAAATCCCCGCGCGCATGCAGCGCAAGGCTGCCGGCGATCTGAAGAAGATGGTGACCGACGGTCTGGTCGAGGCGGGTCTGACCTATGAGGCGGCGCGCGAATACTGGACGCCGCGGCGCCTGGCGCTCGATATCCGCGGGCTCACGCCGCGCTCGAAGGACATTCGCGAGGAGATCAAGGGTCCCTCGACCGCGGCGCCCGAGCAGGCGGTGCAGGGCTTCCTGCGCAAGGCCGGCCTTGCCTCGATCGCAGAGGCGCATGTCCATTCCGATCCGAAGAAGGGCGACTTCTATGTCGCCCACATTTCCAAGCCGGGCAGGGCGGCGGAAGCGATCATCGCCGAGCTGGTGCCGGGCGTCGTCAAAAACTTCCCCTGGCCGAAATCGATGCGCTGGGGGCCGGCGTCGGCCAAGCCCGGCTCGCTGCGCTGGGTGCGGCCGCTGCAATCGATCGTCTGCACCTTCGGCCCAGAGACCGAGGAGCCGGTGGTGGTCGATTTCGAGATCGATGGCATCCGTTCCGGCAACATCAGCTATGGCCACCGCTTCCACGCGCCGGGCCCGATCACCGTGCGCCGCTTCGACGACTATGTGGCCAAGCTCGAGGCGGCCAAGGTCGTGCTCGATGCCGACCGCCGCAAGGAAATCATCTTGGCGGACGCGCGCAATGTTGCGTTCGCCAACGGCCTCGATCTCGTCGAGGACGACGGCCTGCTGGAAGAAGTCTCCGGCCTGGTCGAATGGCCGGTCGTGTTGATGGGCGAATTCGAAAAGGACTTTCTCACCATTCCCGGCGAGGTCATCCGCCTCACCATCCGCGCCAACCAGAAATGCTTCGTCACCCGGCCGCATGGCGCGGCCGAAGACCTTTCGGACCGCTTCATTCTGGTCGCCAACATCGAGGCCGCCGATGGCGGCAAGGAGATCGCTTACGGTAACGGCAAGGTGGTTCGGGCGCGCCTCTCCGACGCGTTCTATTTCTGGAAGACCGACCAGGGCGACCTGCCGGATCTCGACCAGCTGCAAGACTCCGCGACAAGATTCGATCTGGATTTGAAGAAGCCGCTCGACCAGCGCATGGCGCGGCTCGATCACCTCAATGTCACCTTCCATGCCAAGCTTGGCACTCAAGGGGCCCGGGTGGAGCGCATCAAGCGGCTGGCTGAGGAATTGGCACCGGTCGTTGGCGCCGATTCCGCGCTCGTCGCTCGCGCCGCCGTGCTCGCAAAAGCCGACCTGCAAACCGAGGTGGTCGGYGAATTCCCCGAGCTTCAGGGCGCCATGGGCCGCAAATATGCGCTGCTGCAGGGCGAGCAGCCGTCCGTGGCCGCGGCCGCCGAGGAGCACTACAAGCCCCAGGGCCCGTCCGATCGCGTGCCGACCGATCCTGTCTCGGTTGCTGTTGCGCTCGCCGACAAGTTCGACACGCTCACCGGCTTCTGGGCGATCGATGAAAAGCCAACCGGCAGCAAGGACCCGTTTRCGCTGCGGCGTGCAGCGCTTGGCGTGGTCAGGATCCTGATCGAGAATCGCATTCGCCTGGAGTTGACTTCGATCTTCGCCAAGGCCTTTGYGAACTTCGCGGGCGGTGCTGCGCAGATTTCCGACTTGCTCGCCTTCTTCCACGACCGCCTGAAGGTCTATCTGCGTGAAAGCGGTGCGCGATACGACTTGATTGACGCCGTGTTGTCGGCGGGTTCGCGCACGGTCTCCGCCACAAGAGGGCAGATCGGCAAGTCGCCCAACGACGACCTCCTGCAGATCGTTCGCCGCGTCGAGGCATTGGGCTCTTTCCTCGACACCGAGGACGGCAAGAACCTGCTTGCCGGCACCAAGCGTGCCGCCAACATCCTGGCCGCCGAGGAGAAGAAGAAAACGGTCATCGCCGAGACTGTTGAGCCGGCGCTGTTCCGCGAGGAGGCGGAAAAGAAGCTGTTTGCCCCGGTGAATCAAGCCGAGAAGGAAGCCGGCCAAGCGATTCAAAATGAAGATTTTTCCGCAGCCATGCTGGCGCTTAGCGTGTTGCGTGAACCCGTTGATTCATTCTTTGAAGGCGTTCTCGTGAATGATGAGGACCAGGCCGTGCGCGCCAACCGCCTGGCGCTGCTTGCCCGCATCCGCGCCGCCACCGACCAGGTCGCCGATTTTTCAAAAATCGTCGGCTGACGGCTCGGAAAGCGCGCGGTCCGAGGCTGCCTGCATTCGCCAGGATGYGGGCATGCTTCAACAATCCGGCATCCGAAATTTGATGTGCCGGAGCCGGCTTACAGTCATATGACGATGACCTCCGCATGGGAGAACCAATGCATGTCGCCCGGAAGCGTGCAGCGGTTCTGGGACAACGACATGCATCAAACAAAAGACGTTCCCTAACCACGGAGGCATRCCATGAATTCCGGACACGACATCGAATTGACCGAAGAGACCCCGGCCGCCGCCGAGGCCATCGAATCCGCTCCCCACAACATCCTCGACCACGCCGCCGCTGCGGCGGTGGAAGCCGCCGACCCGTCTGAAGAGGACGAGGAAGAGGGCGAAGACGAAGACGCCGATGAGGAAGCCACGGCCTCGGGCGACGACGAGGATGAGGACAGGGAGGACGACGAGGACGGCGACGACGAGGACGCCGACGAAGACGAGTCCGAAGACGATACGGAAGAAGCGGCCTGAGCCGTTTCTCGTGGTGTGAAAAAAGGGCGGCGCAGCAAAGCGTCGCCCTTTTTCGTCGACCCGCGTGGACCGGGCCGCCGCGAGCCTAGCCTACATCGTCTTGCCGACGCGCGGCAGTTTCTTGGCGTTCTGCGATTGCACTTTCGGCTGCGCATGGCCGCCGGAGGTGTTGGCCGTTGTGGTCGGCCTGTTGTCGGCAGCCTTGGTATCGCGGTTGGGAGCTGCCGCGGCGGTGCCGTTGGGTGGCGTGGCGGTAGTTGGCGCGGTGCCGTTTGTCGGTGTCGTGGACGCCGGCGCGGTCTTGGCCGCATCTGTCGGCGCAGGCGTCGCGAAGGCGCCGCCGACGATGCCGCCGCGAATGATCATCGGCGCCTGCACGGACCTCTGCCCAGACTTCTCCGGGATCGCCGCGACCTTCTCATCCGTGACCACGGGTATGGGATCGCCGAGCGCTACGATCGATGGTGTCGACGCGCCAGACTCGATCGCGTCCAGCCTGATCACGGATGGCGTCGAGGTCGAGACGCCAAGCACGACAATGGACGAAGCCTGTGCCAAACCGGTCGTCGCCAAAAGGCCGATACTGATTGCCGCCAGCACGCGCATCGCGATAACTCCCCGAGCCCAACCACCGGAAGTCCGCACCCTAGTGCGGGCAAATTGATGCCGGCTTGCGCGGAAACTTAACATTTTAGGGATTGATAAATCGCCAATGCCCGCCTTGCCCGGCCCTGCCAGCCGTATTACGGGACCGGCGTAACGATGATGGTGACGAAGTTGGCTGAGATACTTGCTGTCGGCGAGGCAATGGAGCGGGCGCTGGCGCTGCTCGACGGTGGCGATGTCGTCGCCATCCCGACCGAGACGGTTTACGGGCTGGCGGGCGATGCGACCAACGGTGCTGCCGTGGCGCGCATCTTCGAAGCCAAGGGCCGCCCGCGCTTCAATCCGCTGATCGCCCATGTCGCCGACCTCGCGATGGCCGAACGCATCGGGGCGTTCGATCCGCTGTCGGCAAGGCTAGCAGAAGCCTTCTGGCCGGGCCCGCTGACGCTGGTGCTGCCGCAGCGCGCGAAAAACGGCATCCACCCGCTGGTCACCGCGGGGCTGGAYACCATAGCGCTGCGCATGCCGAAGGGCTTCGGCGGCGAACTGATCGCGAGGCTCGGCCGGCCGCTCGCCGCCCCCAGCGCCAACGCCTCCGGCAGGATCAGCGCCACGACGGCGCAAGCCGTGGCAGCCGATCTCGGGGAGAAGATCAAGCTGGTAGTGGACGGCGGCGCGACACCGGTCGGCCTGGAATCGACCATCGTCAAGATCGAGGACGGCAAGCTGAGCCTGCTGAGGCCGGGCGGCATCGCCGCCGGCGACATTGAAGCCGTTGCCGGCGTTAAACTGTTGCGCGGCGCAGCCGGCATCCAGGCGCCCGGCATGCTCGCCTCGCACTATGCGCCAGGCGCGTCGATGCGGCTCAATGTCGGAAAGATCGCGAGCGGCGAGGCGCTGCTCGCCTTCGGCCGCGACCGCGCCGAAGGCTGGCGGGATGCGGTGGCGGTGCGAAATCTTTCCGAGGCGGGCGATCTGCGCGAGGCAGCCACCAACCTGTTCGCCTATATGCAGGCGCTGGACCGCAGCGGCGCCGCCACCATTGCCGTCGAGCCCATCCCGCTCGAGGGCCTGGGCGAGGCGATCAACGACCGGCTGGCGCGCGCTGCCGCCCCGCGTGACAAGACGGCTTGAGCGCCATAGGTTCTGGTCCCATGAACGATCAAGCCGACGACCAGCCCCTCGATCTCGATCCCGCCCTTATCGACCGTTTCGCGGCCATCGTCGGCGACAAATACGCGCTGCGCGACCAGGCAGACATCGCGCCCTACATCACCGAGCGGCGCGGCCTCTGGCATGGCCGGACATCGCTGGTGCTGCGTCCAGGCAGCGTCGAGGAAGTGAGCCGCATCATGCGGCTGGCAACCGAGACCGGAACGCCGATCGTGCCGCAGAGCGGCAACACCGGCCTGGTCGGCGCCCAGGTGCCGGACAAGTCCGGGCGGGACATCGTGCTGTCGCTGTCGAGGCTGAACCGCATCCGCGAGATCGACGTGCTGTCGAACACGATCACCGCCGAGGCCGGCGTCATCCTGCAGACGTTGCAGGAAGCGGCCGACGCCGCCGACCGGCTGTTTCCGCTGTCGCTTGCCGCGCAGGGTTCCTGTCAGATCGGCGGCAATCTATCCTCAAACGCCGGCGGCACCGGGGTGCTCGCCTACGGCAATGCGCGCGAGCTCTGCCTCGGCGTCGAGGTGGTGCTGCCGACCGGTGAGGTATTCGACGATCTGCGCAAGCTGAAGAAGGACAACACCGGCTACGATCTGAAAGACCTCTTCGTCGGCGCCGAGGGCACTCTTGGCGTCGTCACCGCCGCGGTGCTCAAGCTTTTCCCCAAGCCGAAGGGCAGGGAGGTCGCCTTCGTTGGCCTGTCCTCGCCGAAGGCGGCGCTCTCGCTGTTCAGCTTGGCGCTGGACCAGGCGGGCGCCGCGCTCACCGCCTTCGAACTGATCGGCAAGCGGCCTTACGATTTCACGCTCCGGCATGCGCAGGGCGTGACGCGGCCGCTGGCCGACGACTGGCCATGGTATGTGCTGATGCAGATCTCCTCCGGCCGCTCGGAAGCCGACGGCAGGGCGCTGATCGAGGAGGTGCTTGCTGCCGGCCTCGAGCAAGGCATCGTCGGCGACGCGGTGGTCGCGGCAAGCCTTGCCCAGGGCGACGCCTTCTGGAACTTCCGCGAGGTACTGCCGGAATGCCAGAAGCCCGAGGGTGCCTCCATCAAGCACGACATTTCGGTGCCGATCGCCTCGATCCCGGACTTCATCGACAAGGCAGCCGGCGCCGTCGCTTCRGTCAGCCCCGGCGCGCGCGTCGTCTGTTTCGGCCATATGGGCGACGGCAACCTGCACTACAACATTTCGCGCCCCGAAGGCGGCGACGACGAGGCCTTCCTTGGCCTCTACCGCCCGATGAACAAGGCGGTGCACGACGTCGTCCGCTCCTTCCACGGCTCGATCTCGGCCGAGCATGGCATCGGCCAGCTGAAGCGCGACGAACTGATCGCGACGGCGCCGCCGATGGCGATCGACCTGATGCGCCGGGTGAAGGCAGCTTTCGATCCGGTCGGCATCATGAATCCCGGTAAGGTTATCTAATTCTTCCAAAGACTTGTGGCTGGTCGCAAACCGATAACCATCGGCTCCGATCAGCAAAATTTAACTGACTTTCTTAAGCGCGCCGGTAAGGAGCGAGCGCTAGTCTTTCTCCCATAACGAGGCCGGAAAAACCGGCCCGGAGAGAACCGGAAAACGGCCCTCAGGAGAAACAGGAAGGCACTCGATGAACACTGGACTGAAGCCAGTCTGGGCGGGGCGCAACATGCGTCTCGACCCGTTTCGCCTGCCGCAAATGGTAAGCTATGCCACGCGCGACGATTTCGGCGATGTCACCTTCACGATCGATCAGCGCGGCGCGGTCATCCGGCGCATGCTGGAGATGAGCGGGGTGCCGGCGATCATCGCGCTGCCCGCCAATGCGTTCCGCGGCGTCGCCGCCCGCGCCATGGAAGACCCGGACGGCAATGTTACGGTGACCCTGGAACTTCTGCACAATGATCCGATGCTTTCGGTGCCGCTGCTCGTCGCTGACGATCTCGACGACGTCGCCGCCGACTGGCGCGCCTGGGCCGACGCCTACCGCCTGCCGATGCTCCTGATCGAGGCCGACGGCATCGCCCGCACGCTTGAAGAATCGCTCGGCGCCGCCATCAAGGCGCTGCCGCCGCAGGAGCGTCGCAAGGGCCGCGTATCGAACATGCGCCGCCCGCGCTTCCTCGCCCGCCGCAAGGCCGGCAACCTTGGCCTGAGGCTCGTCATCGGCGGCGAGGAGATCATCGCGCGGGAGTAGGCTGCTTGTCACGCTGGCGATTGGCGAAACCGCCGATGAAAGCTTTCTTCTCACGCGCTACCTTGCCGCTGTGCATTCACCATGCCTCCAAGGTCGGCGCTGCCCCTCATCGGGCTGCCGCCACCTTCTCCCCGTAGAGTGACGGGGAGAAGGAAGACTACACCAGCGGCTTCAGCGCCACCCACAGCGCGCCGCCGATCAGCCCCAGAAAAATCAGCCAGCCGACCTGGTTGTTCGACTTGAACAGCTTCAGGCATTGGTCGGGATCGTTGATGTCGAGCCGGATGATCTGGCGCGCCATATGCGCGCCGGCGGCGATCAGTCCGGCCAGCGCCGGCATCGGCACCTGCGCCGAGGCGAACGCGATGGCGAAGCAGATAAGCGTGCCGCCATAGAGCCCGGTGAGCCAGGTCTTGGTGTTGTCGCCGAACAGGCGGGCCGTCGAGCGCACGCCGACAATGGCGTCGTCTTCCTTGTCCTGGTGCRCATAGATCGTGTCGTAGCCGATCACCCACAGGATCGAGCCGATA
Organism: Mesorhizobium sp. ORS 3428; assembly: GCF_001854785.1. Classification (GTDB taxonomy): domain Bacteria; phylum Pseudomonadota; class Alphaproteobacteria; order Rhizobiales; family Rhizobiaceae; genus Mesorhizobium. The sequence goes on along the minus strand of NZ_MDFL01000126.1, from coordinate 471,002 downwards.
TAGAGCATGATGGCGGGGCCATCGATGTCGCCGAACTCGACCGCCCAGCCCATCAGCGCCCCCCAGGAGAAGGCCAGCCCAAGCACGAATTGCGGCCAGTTGGTGATGCGCTTCATGAACGGATAGACGGCGACGATTGCCAGCGAGGCGATGCCGAGCGGAATGGCGAAGCTGTTGAACTGCAGCAGCACCGCGAGCCCGACGAGCGCCTGGATGATCAGGAACGCCCAGGCCTGGCGGCGCGTCACCTTGCCCGCCGGCAGCGGCCGCGAGCGCGTGCGCTCGACCTGGCTGTCGATGCCCGCGTCGACAATGTCGTTGTAAGTGCAGCCGGCGCCGCGCATGGCGACGGCGCCGATAAAGAACAGCAGCAGATACCAGGGCGCCGGCAGCAACGTCAGCAGCGGATCGGTCGGGCGCGGATAGGCGCTGGCCGCAAGGGCTGCCGACCACCAGCAGGGCCATAAAAGCAGCTGCCAACCGATCGGCCGGTCCCAGCGTGCAAGCTGCGCATAGGGCCAGGGCGAGCGTGGCAGCACCCGGTAGACCCAATGGCCGCTCGGCGCGTCGGCGACACGGCCCTGGGCCGCTTTCGACTGGATGGTTTCCATTGCGCTGGAGTGGCAGCAGCGACGGGCGCCGTCAAGCGGCCGCGATGTCGCTTGGTTGGTGAAAACATCGTGATCCAGCAAGGCCATCGCTGCTCGTAGGATAGCCGGGGCGCTATTGTTCTCGTGTGCAATTGTCACCAAATTGCCGACACGCCTTGACCCGTCGCCCCTGGATCAATAGCGGGTTCAGGGAGATGATCAGCAAGAGGTGGCCATGAACGTTCTTCTTCTCGGTTCGGGTGGCCGCGAACACGCGCTGGCCTGGAAGATCTCCGCCTCGCCATTGCTCACCAAGCTCTATGCCTCGCCCGGCAACCCCGGCATCGGCCGCGTCGCCGAACTGGTCAAGCTGGATATCTCCGACCATTCCGCTGTGGCCGCCTTCTGCCAGCAGAAGAAGATCGATCTCGTGGTGGTCGGTCCGGAGGCCCCGTTGGTGGTGGGCATTGCCGACGACCTGCGCGCCTGGGGTGTCCGCGTCTTCGGCCCATCCAAGGCGGCGGCGCGGCTTGAGGGCTCAAAAGGCTTCACCAAGGACCTTTGCGCGAAATTCAACATCCCCACCGCCGCTTATGGTCGCTTCAGCGACCTTTCCTCGGCGAAAGCCTATGTCGAAAAGACGGGCGCGCCGATCGTCATCAAGGCCGACGGGCTGGCAGCCGGCAAGGGCGTCACCGTCGCCATGACGCTTGATGAGGCGATGGCCGCCCTCGACGCCTGTTTCGACGGCTCGTTCGGCGCGGCGGGCGCAGAGGTCGTGGTCGAGGAATATCTGACGGGCGAGGAGGCGAGCTTCTTCTGCCTGTGCGACGGAGCAACTGCTTTGCCCTTCGGCACCGCGCAGGACCACAAGCGCGTCGGCGATGGCGATGTCGGGCCGAACACCGGCGGCATGGGCGCCTATTCGCCGGCGCCGGTGATGACACCGGAGATGACCGAGCGCACCATGCGCGAGATCATTGAGCCGACCATGCGCGGCATGGCCAATATCGGCGCGCCTTTCGGCGGCATCCTCTTCGCCGGTCTGATGATCACCGACCAGGGGCCCAAACTCATCGAATACAATGTCCGCTTCGGCGATCCCGAATGCCAGGTGCTGATGATGCGGCTGAAGGACGACCTTCTCGTCCTGCTCAACGCCGCCGTCGACGGCCAACTGGCGCATATGTCGGCGCGCTGGAGCGACGAAGCCGCGCTGACCGTGGTGATGGCGGCGAGGGGCTATCCCGGCACGCCGGAAAAAGGCTCGGTGATCCGCGGCTTCGACGAGGCCGCGGGCGAAGGCGCCGAAATCTTCCATGCCGGCACCGCCATCAACGGCGGCGCGCTGGTCGCCAATGGCGGCCGCGTGCTCAACGTCACGGCAACCGGCGCCACCGTCGGCGAGGCGCAGGGACGAGCCTACGCGGCGCTTGACCAGATCGACTGGCCGCAAGGCTTCTGCCGCCGCGACATCGGCTGGCGCGCCGTCGAGCGCGAGAAGGCCGGCCCCTGATCAGGCAGCCTTGCTTCTGCTGCCCTTGCGTGCCCAGGCCGGCAGCCAGTCGCCATGGGCGGCGATCAGGTCGTCGACCAGCGACCAGATCTGATCGAGATCGAGCTCGGCCGCGGTGTGCGGATCCATCATCGCCGCGTGATAGATATGCTCGCGGTTTTCCGTCATCAACGCCCGCACCGTCAGTTCCTGCACGTTGATGTTGGTGCGGATCAGCGCCGTGAGCTGCGGCGGCAGCTCGCCGATATAGGTCGGCTGAATGCCCGAGGCATCGACCAGGCACGGCACTTCCGCAGCGCAGTCGAAAGGCAGCGAGTTGATGCAGCCATTGTTGCGGACATTGCCRTAGATCACCGACGGCTCGCCGGTCCACACCGAATTCATGATCGAGGAGGCATATTCCTTCGATTGCTCGACCTCGATACGGTCGGCGGAACGATAGGCCTCGGCCTGTCGCTTCCAGCCCTCGATCTGCTCGATGCAACGCTTGGGATATTCGTCGAGCGGAATGCCGAATTTCTCGATCAGGTCGGGGCGGCCCTCCTTGATGAAATAGGGTGTGTACTCGGCGAAGTGCTCCGAGCTTTCGGTGACGAAATAGCCGAGCCTGGTCAGCATCTCGTAGCGCACCTTGTTCGGGCAGCGCGGGTTCCAGCCCGGCTTCGGCGCGCGGCCTTCGCGATAGGCGCGGATGAGGTCGGGATAGAGGTCGCGGTAGGAGCCGTCCGGCTGGCGATGCTCGAATTTGAGATAGAAGGCCATGTGATTGATGCCGGCCGAGCGGTAGCGGATCTCCTCGTAGGGAAGGTCGAGGTCGTGCGCTAGTTCCATCGCCGTGCCCTGGACCGAATGGCAGAGGCCGACCTGCTTGATTTGGGGGTATTTCTCGGCGATCGCCCAGGTGTTGATCGCCATCGGGTTGACATATTGCAGCATGATCGCCTCGGGACAGACGGCCAGCATGTCCTCGCAGATCTTCCACAGATGCGGCACGGTTCTGAGGCCCCGCATGATGCCGCCGACGCCGAGCGTGTCGGCGATCGTCTGACGCAGGCCGTATTTCTTCGGCACTTCGAAGTCGGTAACGGTGCAGGGCTCATAGCCACCGATCTGGAAGGCGACGACGACGAAGTCGGCGCCGGAAAGCGCCTTACGCTGGTCGGAATAGGTCTCGGCCTTCGCCTTGACGCCGAGCGTCGCGATCAGCTTGTTGACGACGATGGCGCTTTCCTCCAGCCGCTGYGCGTTGATGTCCATCAGCGCGATCGTGGCGCCCGAAAGCGCCGGCCGCTGCAGCACGTCGCCGACGATGTTCTTCATGAACACCGTCGAGCCGGCGCCGATGAAGGTGATCTTTGGATTTCTAGTCACTACGAACCTCCGGAATATAGTCACGCCACGTCGAATGCGGCCCTGACGAGCCGTTCGGTGTAGCCGGTCTTGGGATTGGAAAGGACCTCGTCGACGGGTCCCTGTTCGACGATCTTGCCGTGCTGCATGACGATGACGCGGTGGCAGAGCGCCCGCACCACCTTGAGGTCGTGCGAGATGAAGAGGTAGCTCAAGCCGCGCTCGTCCTGCAGCTTGCGCAGCAGGTCGATGATCTGTGCCTGGACGGAAAGGTCGAGTGCCGATGTCGGCTCGTCGAGCAGGATGAATTCGGGTTCGAGCGCGATGGCGCGCGCAATCGCGATGCGCTRCCGCTGGCCGCCGGAGAATTCGTGCGGGAACCGCGACAGGATATCGCCCGGCATGCCGGCGCTGACGAGAGCCTCGCGCACCCGCTCGACCCGCTCGCGCCGTGTCGCGCCCAGCCTGTTGACGACCAGCCCTTCCTCGATGATCTGGCCGATCGTCATGCGCGGATTGAGCGAGGAGAACGGGTCCTGGAAGACGATCTGCATGCGCGAGCGCAGCGGCCGCATCTCGGTCCGCGACAGGCCCTGGATCGGCCGGCCGTCGAAACGGATCTCGCCGCGCTTGGTCTCTTGCAGCCGAAGCAGCGCCTGGCCGAAGGTGGTCTTGCCGGAACCGGATTCGCCGACCAGCCCCAGCGTCTCGTGGCGGCAAAGTTTCAAATCGAGGTCGTCGACCGCGACCAGCTCGCGCCAGTCCGGTTTCAGGAACGTGCCGTGGCGCAGCGTGAAGCAGACCCGCACGCCGTTCGCCTCGAGGATGGTGCCTGACCCGTCGGGCAGCGGCTTCGGCCGTCCGTGYGGCTCGGAGGCGAGCAGCCGCTTTGTGTAGGGATGCTGCGGGTCGGCGAACAGCCGCTCGGTGACGTTGTGCTCGCGCATCTCGCCATGCTGCATGACGTAGACATAGTCGGAGAACTTGCGCACCACGGTGAGGTCGTGGGTGATCAGGATCACCGCCATCCGCAGCTCTTTCTGCAGGTTGCGGATCAGGTTCAGGATCTGCGCCTGGACCGTGACGTCGAGCGCGGTGGTCGGCTCGTCGGCGATCAACACGTCGGGATCGTTGGCCAAAGCCATGGCGATCATGACGCGCTGGCGCTGGCCGCCAGAGAGCTGGTGCGGATACTGCTTGAGCCGCGCTTCCGGCTCGGGAATCTGGACATGCCGCAACAATTCGAGCGCCCGCGCCCAAGCCTCTTTGCGGCTCACCTTGCGGTGCACCCTGATCGCTTCGACGATTTGGCTGCCGACCGTGTAGATCGGGTTGAGCGAGCTCATCGGCTCCTGGAAGATCATCGAGATGCGGTTGCCGCGCAGCTTGCGCCGGGCGCCTTCCGGAAATTTCAGGATGTTCTGGCCACAATATTCGACGGTGGACCTCGGCGACACGGTCGCCCGCCGCGACAGCAGCCCCATGACGGTGCGCGCCGTAACCGACTTGCCGGAACCGGATTCGCCGACGATCGCGATCGTCTCGCCGCGATAGAGCTGGAAAGACACATCCTTGACCGCCTCGACAGTGCCGTGCTCGACCTTGAAGGCAACCTCGATGTTGYGGGCGTCGATGACCGGCTGATCATGGCGTCCGTTGTGATCGTGCCGGATGGCAGGTGCGAAGGTTTCTGCGAGCACGACGGTCGTCATCTCTGCCACCTCAATAGGGATCGACCGCGTCGCGCAGGCCGTCGCCCAGCGCGTTGAAGGCAAAGACGGTGATCAGCACGAAGCCCACCGGCGACAGGATCCACGGATAGGTGCCGATGACCGAATAGGTCGCCGTATCCTGCAGCATCAGGCCCCAGRAGATCAGCGGCGGCTTCACCGCGAAGCCGAGGAAGCCGAGGAAGGATTCCAGAAGCACAACCGTTGGGATCGCCAGGGTCACGGCGACGATCACATGGCTCATCACATTGGGGAAGATGTGCTGCATGATGATGCGCCGGTCGGTGGCGCCGACCGCCATGGCGGCGCGCACATAGTCGATCCGCGCCAGCGCCAGCGTCTTGCCGCGCACCTCGCGCGACATCTGCGCCCAGCCCAGGGCGGACATGACGATGATGACGAAGGCGAGGAAGACATCGGTCGGCGCGGTGACCGGGATCAGTGTCGTCAGCGCCAGATAAAGCGGCAGTTGCGGAAAGGCGAGCACCAGTTCGACGAAGCGCTGCATCCAGACGTCGAACTTGCCGCCGAAATAGCCGGAAACCATGCCGACGGTGGTGCCGATGACGGTAACGATGAAGACGACTGTCAGCGCGATCATCAGCGAGACGCGCGAGCCGTGGATGGCGCGAGACAGCACATCTCGGCCAAACTTGTCGGTGCCCAGGAAATGCACAGGCTGGCCGTCCATCGAGCCGAAGAAATGCCGGTCCGCCGGGATGAGGCCGAGAAGCTTGTAGGGTGCGCCCTCGACGAAGAAGCCGAGCAGCCGCGGATGGTCGTAGTCGGGGCCGACGATCGGCTGGAAGGTGACCGGGTCGAGGTCGGTCGATTCGGCCAGCGCATAGATCCTCGGCCGCACGACGAAATTGCCGTCCTTGTCATGGAAGCTGGGCACCTGCGGCGGCGCGAAGGCGATGTCAGTCTCCTTCGGATCCAGAGGCGCCAGGAATTCCGCGAAGACGGCCATGACGAGCAGAAGCAGGACCAGGCATAGTCCGGCCATGCCGGTCCAGGAGCGCCTCAATCGACGCCAGACGAGCGCGATGTAGCTCTCATTGCCGTGCGCGGGGTGGCTGATGACGCCTTCGGCCGGCAGCGGCGGGGGTGATGGATCGCGGGCCAGCATCTAGCGCTCCCCGAACTGGCGCACGCGCGGGTCGAGCAGCGCGAGCAGCATGTCGGCGATGATGTTGCCGACGATCAGCGTTGCCGACAGCACCATCATGAAGGTGGCCGTCACATAGACGTCGCCGACCGCCATCGAGCCGACGATCGCCGGGCCGACGGTGGGCAGCGCGAAGATGATCGCCGTCTCGATCTCGCCGGTCAGCATGTAGGGCAGCACCACGCCCTGATACATGACGAGCGGATGCAAAGCGTTGGGCACGGCATGCCGCATGACCACGGCGCCGCCGGTCAATCCCTTGGCCTTCGCCGTCTCGACATATTGGGCATTCAGCGTGTCGAGCAGGTTCCCGCGCATCACCCGCATATTGTAGGCGAGGCCGCCAAAGGTCGCGATCGCCACCACCGGCCAGACATGTTTGACGAGGTCGACGAACTTCGCCCACGACCATGGCGCGCCGCCATATTGCGGCGAGAAGAACGAGCCGATTTCCGACACGTTGAACTGGAAGACCAGCAGATAGACGATGATGAGCGCCATCAGGAAGCGCGGCACCGTCATGCYGAGGAAGGAGATGGCCGAAAGTGTGGAGTCGATCCAGGTGTACTGCCGGGTTGCCGCCCAAATRCCGAAGGTGATGCCGAGCACCGAGGCGAGCAGATGGCAGACCAGCGCCAAGAGCAGCGTGCGCGGCAGCCGCTCGCCCACCACATCGGCCACCGGCTTGTTGTAGTAGAGGCTGTAGCCGAAATCGCCGCGGGTGATGATGCCGCCGATCCAGTTGAGATACTGGAYGGACAGCGGCTTATCGAGGCCATGTTCCTTCCGGTAGGCCTGGGCCTGTGCGTCGGCCTCGGCGTAGGAGGCGCCGCCCTGGTTGATGAGCTGCGATTTGATGTAGTCGGCATAATCGCCGGGCGGCGCCTGGATGATGGCGAAGGTGACGAGGCTCAAAATGGCGAGGACGGGAAGCGCCGACGCTATGCGCATGAGCAGGAATCGCAACATGGACGGTCTGCTTCCTTTCTCGCCGGTTTACGCGTTCGGTGCGTTTCGAGGATTTGCCTTGTCCGGCCGCGCCGCAGCGCGGCCGGACATCTCTTCGTCAGGGAGGTAAAGCTTAATCCATTGGCCCCCTAGTCCATCGGCCCTTTATCTCCGGGCTTGCCGGGAAGTTTCTGGGGAAAGAGTTCATACTTGGCCTGCTTGTTGGCGGCGACGAAGACACGTTCGCGGATGATCGAATCCTCCGCCCAGTTGAACATGAAGATCGGCGTGCCCTGCGGAATGTTGGAGAAGCGCTTGTTGATGATGAGCGCGCCCGGATATTCCGTCAGTCCGACATTGTAGACGTTTGCCGTCGAAATCTCCTGGAACTTCTTCATCAGGCTGGCGCGCTCGTCATTGTCCTGGCTCGATACGAACTTGTTGACGATGTCGACAAGGTCCTTCTCGAACGGCATCAGATCGACCTCGCCGCTTTCCGGCGCGCGATGGTTCCAGCTGGTCTTCGGACCGACGGGAGCGAGCTGCTCGGTGTTCTGCACCACGGAGGTCAGTTCGGTGTCGTTGCGCCGGATCAGCCAGTCGAAGCGGCCGGAATATTCGGCGGCGTCGCGCTGCGTGCCGTTGACTCCGTTGATGACGACCCTGAGCCCGAGCTTTTCCATCTGCGCGACCACGCCTTCGGCAAGGCTCTTGTCGGTCGTGTAGTCGTTGTTGACCAGCATCACGATCTCGACATTCTTGCCGCCGGCGGTGCCGGCCGGGAAGTTCACGAAGCCGTCGCCATCCGTGTCCTTGAGGCCGGCCTTGGCGAGCTCGGCCTTGGCGCCTTTGAGGTCGAAGGGATAGTAGACGGTCGACTTGCGGTCGTAGAAGCTGGTGCCGGAGGAGAAGCCACCGGGATAGATGGCGGTGAACGGGCCCTTGACCAGCGAGTCGCCGAGCGCCTTGCGGTCGAGCGCCATGGTGACCGCCTTGCGGAAGTCCTCGTTGCGGTTCAGCTCGCGCAGCGCCTGGCCGCGCTCGTCCGGGTTGCCCCATCCGTTGGCGGAGAAGTTGAAGCGCAGATTGTAGCCGATGAGGCGCGGGCCGAAGGCAAGGCGTGCCGGCGCGTTCTTCTCGGCCGCGCGCTTCAGCGAGGCGACGAAGTTCTCCGGCTGTTCGAGATTGGAGAAGTCGCCGGATCCGGCCACTGCCTGGACGTCACGATCGGCCCAGGTCGAGAGCTTGTATTGCAGCTCGTTGAGATAAGGCAGCTGGTTGCCCTTCTCGTCGACCTTCCAATAATAGGGGTTGCGGCGCAGGACGATGATGTCGTCCGGCCGGTATTCGACCGGCACCCAGGCGCCCATCACCGGCATGTTCATGAATTCCGGCGGGAAGGCGTTCTTGAACTGGTCGTAGGTGTTCTTCGAATATTTCGGATGCTTCGGCTTCAAGATATGCGAAGGGCCGGGGCAGAAGGTGCCATAGGCCATCGCATAGAGATATTGCTTCGGGAACGCCTCCTTGAAGGTCCATTCGACGGTGTAGTCGTCGATCTTCTTCAGCGTCGTGCCGACGCCGAAGGTTTCCTGCGTCGCGCCGTTGAGCGGCGAGACATTGGGATCGAGAACCTCGTCCTCCCAGTAGAACATCAGATCGTCGGCATTGAAGGGCGCGCCGTCCGACCATTTGGCGCCTTCGATGAGATGCATGGTGAGCTTGTGGCCGTCTTTCGACCATTCCCAGCTCTTGGCGAGGTTCGGCAGCGGCTCGGTGTCCTTGGCCTCGACCTGGAACAGCGGTGCCGTGCGCGTCAGGCATTCGGATAGCCCGATGTCGATGCCACCCCAGCCTTGCGTCTGGCCAGCGCCGTAGTTCCAGCCTTCCGGCCGGCCGCCGATGACGTGGCGCATCGTGTCGCCATAGACGCCGATGCCGTCAGGCATGTTGCCGGTCTTGAAGACCAGCGGCTCCTTCGGCAGCCGGTCCTTGACCGGCGGCAGCTTGCCGGTCTTGACGTATTTCTCCGTCACCCAGTCCGGCTCGTGATATTCGGGCAGCGCCTTGAACTCCAGGATGGAGTCGCGCGCCACATAGTGGATCTTGCCTTCCGCTGGGAACGTCGCCGGTTCCGGCGGGATCGTCGGTTCGGAAGCGAAGGCGGTAAGTGCCGGAATTGAAACGCTCAATGCCAGTCCGGCGGCAATTCCGATTCTGTATAAGTTCCTCATCGTCTCCTCCCAGATGTTTGGACCTCTGTTGCTGCCCGCCCCTTATTTTGGGCAACTGACTTTTGGCTGACCCGCCTCCCGCGCGTGCGACCTCGTGCCCAAGCTTCAGCCGGCCTGCTTCAGCGCCGCCTTCTCGGCGCGCAATTCCTCGATCGAGCGCACGCTGCGCCGTGCCGCCCCCGCCCATTCGCGGGTCTTGACCTTCGATTTCGCAAGCCGCTCTTTTGCCGCCGGAACGGCACGCGCATATTGCGGCAGCCAGGCGGCCTGGGCGACAACCATCTCGTCCACCATTTGCCAGACTTCCTCCGGCGTCGAAACCGCGCCGACCAGTGGATCGTGCAGCACGGCGAGTTTCAGGAGATCGATGTCGCCAGCGATCGCGGCATGCACAGACATGCGCTGGACGTTGATCGAGGACATGCAGGTGGCCGCACATGCCTCCGGCAATGTGATGCCGGCCGCCATGTTGATGCCGAAGCGGTCGACGAAGCCGGGCGACTCGATGATGGCATCTTGCGGCAGATTGGTGATCACGCCGTTGTTCTTGACGTTGAAATGGCCGCGATAGACACGGTTGGTCTCCAGCGCTTCGAGGATGTGGCTGGCATGCTCGTTGGATCGCCTGACCGGGTCGATCGGCTTCGACGCCGCTTCGAGGAACTGCGGATATTCCGTCTCGAACCAGTTGCGGGTCTCGGTCGAGTAGCGGAGGTAGYCGCCCGTCTCGCCATGGATCCAGTCCGACATGTCGATCCAGCGCGTGATCTCGTCCGGGCGCTTGCGGTACCAGGGCAGATATTCGGAGAGATGCCCGTTGCTCTCGGTCGAATAGACGCCGAAGCGCTTCAGCACGTCGATTCTCAGCTTTTCCTGCTTCGAATAGACCGGATGCGCCTCGAAGGCGGCGACCAGTTCGTCCTTGCCGATCTGGCGGCCGTTCAGCCTCAGCTCGATGAACCAGGTCTGGTGGTTGATGCCGGAACAGACATAGTCGAGTTCCTTGGGCGATTTCGCGCCGAGCACCTCGGCGATCTGCTCGGCGCCGTGCTGGACGCCGTGGCAGAGACCGAACGTGTCGACCTTCCCATATTCGATCGCGGCCCAGGTGTTCATCGCCATCGGGTTGGCATAGTTCAGGAATTTCGCGCCGGTCGCGGCGACCTCGCGGATATCCTTGCAGAAGTCGAGGATCACCGGGATGTTGCGCTGGCCGTAGAGGATGCCGCCGGCGCAGATCGTGTCGCCGACACACTGGTCGATGCCATATTTCAGCGGGATGCGGATGTCGTCSGCATAGGCTTCGAGGCCGCCGACGCGCACGCAGCTGATGATATAGCGCGCGCCCTCGAGCGCCTTGCGGCGGTCGGTCGTCGCCGTCACCTTGGTCGGCAGCCTGTTCGCCTCGACGACCCTGTCGAGGATCGCCTTAATCATCCCGAGATTATGCTCGCTGATGTCAGTCAGCGCGAATTCGATGTCCTTGAACTCTGGAACGCACAGGATGTCGGTGAACAGCTTCTTGGTGAATCCGACGCTGCCGGCACCTATAATAGCGATTTTGAAGCTCATCACCTTCACCTCGATCCAATCGAATGTTAGGCAAAGGAGCAGCAAGGGAGGACATGGCCGCACGCCAGCCGGCATGCACGCCATCCGAGCCGGAAATCCGGCTCTTTCTCCTCCCGCCCGCTCCTCGACCGCGGGTCTTTCCCGTTCTTGAGGAGCCCGATTATGCGCTTATTCGGGGGCGCGGCCAGAGAAGGATTATGCTTTCGAGGGTAATTTTGTGCTGCGGGACCTGATAGCGAACGGAAGGCTGATGCGTACGATCTCGCTGCCGCGCGGCCGCCAGCGTCTGCATGCCATGCCGACCAGCACCGGCTACGAGGTGCGTGAGGACGAGGTCTACGACTGGGACGGGCGCAAGCGCGGCCAGACGCCGTTTACCGTTCTTCAGCACACGATCAGCGGTACCGGCCAGTTGCGCTACGAGAGCCGCAACTATCGCCTGCAGGCGAACGACACGCTGCTGGTGCTGGTCCCGCACAACCATCGCTATTGGCTCGCCAAGGGAGACCGCTGGGAATATTTCTGGATATCGATGAATGGCGAGGAGGCGCTGCGCATCCACAAGTCGATCCTGAGCGTCTCAGGGCCGGTGTTCCGGCTGCAGGCGGCGACCATCGATCATCTCGCCGATTGCAGTCTGCGCCTGATCAAGGGGGCGGCTTCGCCAGGCGCTGCCTCGGCGATTGCCTATGAGGCGGCGATGGCGCTTTACGACGATATCTTCGGCTCGCACGCCTTCGCCGAAAAGCAGAGCGCCATGCAGCCGGTCATCGATCACATCAACGCCAATCTCGACAAGCCCTTGCCGGTGGCGGAGCTGGTTGAAATCAGCGGTCTTAGCCGCGCGCATTTCTCGCGTTGCTTCGCCGAAAGCGAAGGGTTGCCGCCCGCCGAGTTCGTCCTCCAGCAAAGGCTCCAGCGCGCGGCGAAGCTGCTGACGAAAGCCGACTTCCTGCCGGTCAAGGAGGTCGCCGTCATGTGCGGCTTCGATGATCCGAACTACTTCTCAAAGGTCTTCCGTCGGTGCTACGGCATCACCCCGACGCAGTTTCGCACCACCGGCATGTACGCCAGCCTGGGCAACCATCGTTGACGGGATTGTTGGAATGATCAGCGGCGGTTTCGGTCGAGCGTCGTCGATGCGGTGCTGAGCGGATCGGCGGCGGCGAAGGCGGYGTCGAGCTGTTCGGGCGTGCGCCTCCCGGACCGCTTCCAGGCGACATATTGCACGATGCCGAAGCTCGGCCGCTGCGGCACGGTCTTCACCACGGGCATGCGGAAGCCGTTGCGGAATTTGTCCCACCGTGCGCCGAGCACCGCGACGAGTTCCTCGAAGGTCGGCGGCGTCGCGACATCGGCATAGGTGATGGTGACCTTCCCCGCCAATGCGGCTTGGCGCGGGATCGGCACCGGGATCGAGGCGAGGTAGTCGGACGGGACGTCCAGCAATCCGCCGAAGGCCCATTGCCGGCGCAATTCGCTGGCGTTCATCGGCGCGACGCTGACATCGATGTCGTTCGGCGTGCCGGGCACGCGATAGGGGCAGCTGAAGCGGCCGCAATTGGCCTGCGACGAGAATTGCCAGAGCGCGTAGCCCTGCCAGTTGCCCATCGGGAAATGCACGTCGATATCCGGCTTGTAGCGTGCATACCAGAGCGGCAGCCTGGACAGCAGCCGGTAGGTGTAGCGGTTGTCGGCGATGTACTGGGCGGTCTYGCCGTTGGTGTAGAGCACCGGGAAACGGCCGACGCGTCGATGCACCTGGCGCACGAATTCTTCCGCGTCTTCCAGCGACATCCATTGCGTCGGGTCATTGCCCTCGAGGTCGAGGGCAATGAGATCGTCCGGCGCGGGCTCGGCGAAATCGATGAAATTGTTGGCCTRCTCGACCGGATTGCCGGGGCGGGCGAGATGATAGGCGCCCCATTTCAGGCCGAGCGCCTTGGCCACCACCTTGCGCGTCTGGAAAAGCTCGCGCGTCACCGCATGCCGCTTCCACAGCGCCTTGCACAGCTTCACATCGGTCTCGCTGCCGAAGCAGAAGTAAGGCGGCGGCAGCCCGTCGGATGCCTTGTTGATGAAGCCGACGATGCGCTTGTCAGTGGCAAGCTGCGCCCAGTCGATGGAGTTGTATTCGTAGGCGTCGATTACCAGCGCGCGGTCGGCATTCTTCCACGGCTCGGAGAAATCCGAGGCCTTTGCCGCCGTGCCCAGCACCATCGCCGCCGCGAACAGTGCCAGGCGGCGAAGAGGGCGCGCCGGCTTTTTCAATCAGGGTGTCCCCACTGACCAGGGGACGATCCTGAACCGCTATGGTTAAGGAAGTGCTTTCAAGCCCGTGGGACGCTCAGCGCCGGAACAGCGTCCTGCACCTCGAACGGGTCGGGCGCCGGCTCCTGCGGCAGTGTGCCCTCGGCAGCGCTTGCGATGGTGCGCGAGCGAGCACTGCGGCGAGCACAACAGGCCGCGATCCGTCCAGTAGGCCGGGCCGCTTTCGAGCTTGCCATGATGGTACCAAAAGCCCGCGGCCCGGTAGGGAAGGCCGCATTCGATGCAACGATAGGCGTCAGGTCTGGCAAGTATGAAAAAATCTCGGCTCAGCTTGTCTCCGGTTGCCACCGGCAAATCCAACGAGCCGAATGTAATTCTTGTCGCAGAAGTTCGAGAGGCAATAGCAGCCTTGAAAGTTGGCCCCGTGGATGACGACGTCCGTGAGTTGCTGCAAAATCCGCGTGACAATGTTTGACGTTTACGTAAAAAGAAACTGACGAGGACGGACCCAAGGCCGGGTGGTTTCGCCGCGGCTGAGGTCCTACGATCGGACAGCCGGAATGGAGGAGCAGGAAACATGTATCGCGCACCGGTCGAGGATATTGCCTTCACGCTGAAGCATGTGGCCGGGCTGAAGCCCGCGCTGGAGGCCGGCATCTTCGGCGATCTCGGCGAGGATCTGGTCGACGCGATCCTGGCCGAGGCCGGCCGCTTCGCCGGCGAGGAGGTAGCGCCGCTCTACAAGATCGGCGACGAGCATGGCGCGGTGTTGACGGATGCTTGCGTCACCACGCCGCCCGGCTGGAAGGAGCTTTACCGGCGCTGGATCGACGGCGGCTGGAACGCGCTGTCCGGTCCAGAGGAATTCGGCGGCCAGCGCCTGCCCACGATGCTCTCCGTCGCCGCGCTCGAAATGTGGAACTCGGCCGCCATGGCCTTCGGCATCGGCCCGACCCTCACCATGGGCGCGGTGGAAGCTCTCGAAAAGCACGCATCCGAGGCGCTCAAGGCCAAATATCTGGCAAAACTCGTGTCGGGCGAGTGGATGGGCACGATGAACCTGACCGAGCCGCAGGCGGGTTCCGACCTCAACGCGCTACGCACCCGCGCCGAGCCCGCCGGCGACGGCACCTACCGCATCTTCGGCCAGAAGATTTTCATCACCTATGGCGAGCACGATTTCACCGACAACATCGTGCATATGGTGCTGGCAAGGCTGCCCGACGCGCCGCCCGGCACGCGCGGCATCTCGCTGTTCCTGGTGCCGAAATTCCTGGTCAATGACGATGGTTCGCTCGGCGCCCGCAACGACGTCTTCTGTTCAGGCCTCGAGCACAAGCTCGGCATCCATGCCTCGCCGACCTGTACCATGATCTATGGCGACGGTTTTCAAGGCATGACCCCCGGCGCCGTCGGCTGGCTGGTCGGCGAGGAAAACAAAGGCCTCGCCTGCATGTTCACGATGATGAATAACGCCCGCCTTGCCGTCGGCATGCAGGGCGTGGCAGTGGCCGAGACGGCGACGCAGAAGGCGATCGCCTATGCCAATGAGCGTCGCCAGGGCAAGGCGTCGGACTATTCAGGGGCCGGCATGGCGCCGATCGTCCATCACCCGGACGTGCAGCGCAATCTTTTGACCATGCGGGCGCTGACCCAGATCGCGCGCGCCATCAGCTATTCCTGCGCGCACGCCATCGACCGCGCGCGCGTCGCCGAAGGCGAGGCCGCCGCCAATTGGCGCGACCGCGCCAATCTGTTGACGCCGCTGGCGAAAGCCTTCTCGACCGATGTCGGCGTCGAGGTCGCGTCGCTGGGCATCCAGGTGCATGGCGGCATGGGCTTCATCGAGGAGACGGGCGCGGCAGCGCTTTATCGCGATGCCCGCATCGCGCCGATCTATGAAGGCACCAACGGCATCCAGGCGATCGACCTTGTCTCGCGAAAACTGCCGCTGGGCGGTGGCGACCATGTGCACAGATACATCGCCGAATTGAAGGCGGTGGYCGATGCGGTGCGCATCTCCAATGTCGAAGATTTCGGCCGCACCGCCGATGGCCTCGACCGGGCGCTGGACGACCTCACCGAGGCAACGCGCTTCCTGCAGACGCTGATGGTCCACGGCCGGGCCGATGCCGCGATGGGCGGCGCCACGCCCTATCTGCGCCTGATATCCCTCGCCGCCGGCGGCGCCTATCTGGCGCAAGGGGGGCTTGCCGATCATGGCCGCATCGCCCTTTGCCGCTTCTTTGCCGAAAACCTGCTAGGCGAAACGCGCGCCCTGAGGGAACGCGTCATTGATGGCGCCGACAGCCTCGCCGCCGCCGGCAAGGCGCTGATATCGGCCTGAACGCCCCGACATTCGAAGGAACCGACCGTGACCGACCATATCCTGATCGAGCGCCAGGGCGCCGTGCAGAT
This sequence comes from Mesorhizobium sp. ORS 3428, assembly GCF_001854785.1. Lineage (GTDB taxonomy): Bacteria > Pseudomonadota > Alphaproteobacteria > Rhizobiales > Rhizobiaceae > Mesorhizobium. Next base: position 455,205 of record NZ_MDFL01000126.1, on the reverse strand, counting down.
CATCCGCATGAACCGGCCGGACAAGAAGAACGCGCTGACGCGCGCCATGTACGCCAAAATGTCGGCCGCTCTGGCAGAGGGTGACGCCGATCCGGCGATTCGCGTCCACGTCTTTCTCGGCGTGCCCGGCGCCTTTTCTGCCGGCAACGACCTCGCCGACTTCCTCGTCGTCGCCACCGGCGGCGAGGGCGGCAACGAAGTCTGGGATTTCCTGATGGCGCTGGCCAAGGTGGAGAAGCCGATGCTGTCGGGCGTCGACGGCATCGCCGTCGGCATCGGCACCACGCTCAATCTGCATTGCGACCTGACCTTTGCCACACCGCGCACGCTCTTCCGCACGCCCTTCGTCGACCTTGGCCTCGTGCCGGAAGCCGGCTCGAGCCTGCTGGCGCCGCAGATCCTCGGCCGCCAGGGCGCTTTCGCGCTACTCGGCCTCGGCGAAGGACTTTCGGCTGAGYGCGCCAAGGCAGCCGGCCTGATCTACGACGTCGTAGCGGAAGATGCGCTCGAAGGCGCGGTGCTGGCCGCGGCCGCTGAGATCGCCRCCAAGCCGCCGCAGGCGCTGAAGATCGCCCGCGACCTGATGCGCGGCTCCCGCGAGGAACTCATCGCCCGCATCGAGGTGGAGAGCGAGCATTTCCGCGAGCGGCTGAAGTCTGATGAGGCGCGCGCCGCGCTGACGGCCTTCATGACGCGTAAGAAGGGATAGACTAGAAGCCTGCGGGCGAGGGTGCCCCGCCGCAGCAGGCGCCGGCCGAAATCACGTCAGCTTCTTAACGGCCTGTTCGTCCAGCGCCTTGCCGAAAGCCTCCGGTGTCCAGCCGGCATCGAGCGCGCGATGGAACAGCGCCTGCTGCGTTTCCGGCGCCAGCCCGCCGATCGGTGGATCGCGATCGAGATTGGTCGGGAAGGAATAGCCTTCGGCGGTCGAGGCGATCGCGTTCGCGGCCGAAGCTTTCGAGATCGCGCCYGCGGCCAGCATCCTCTGGATCGCCGGGTAGAGCGTGCTGCTCATCCTCGTGCGGTCGACACTTTCCATCGCCCGGCCATAGGCTGACGAGACCTGCAGCAGATTGGCCATGCGGCGGATGTCGGCGGATCGGTTGTTGCCGGCGGCATGGAACAGGGCCGGATTGAAGAAGGCCGCGTCGCCCTTCTCCAGCGCAAGCTGCACATGATGTTTGGCGAAATATGCCCTGAACTCCGGCAGGCCTGTGGCGAGGTAGCCCGGCAGATAGGCTTGCGAATAGGGGAGATAGAGCGTGGGGCCGCTCTCCAGCGGCATGTCGCAATGGGCGACGGCTCCCTGCAGCGTCAGCACCGGCGAAATGCTGTGTACATGCACGGGATAGCGCTCGATGATTTCGGGCGTTTGAAAGCCCAGATGATAGTCGCGATGCGCCGATTGCGCCGCGCCGCCGGGGTTCACGGAGTTGATCTGCGACGTCATCTGATAGGCCGGACCGTGCCAGGCTTCCGAGATGAGCGCGATGATGTCGTTGCCGTAATAGGCGGCGAAGGCTTCGGGGTCGCGCAGGCAGAATTTTTCGAGCGCATTCCAGATGCGGTCATTGGCGCCCGGCTTGGCGAAATGGTCGCCGCCACCGGTGCCGGTCGCATGCTGCTCGGCGATCATCTCGTTGAACAGCCTTGTTGCGATGTCGACCGGCGCCGTATCGGCAAACGCCTTCTTGAAAGCCACGACGCCCGGCCCTCCGGTCAGCGCCTCGACCCATTCCGCCAGCAGTGCCTTTCGCGTTTCAGGATCGGTCGCCGCCTCGCGGACTGCGTCGCCGTCATAGATCAGCACGTTCTTTTCGACGCTCGCGGCGAACGGGTAATCGGCAGGATTGGTCGTTTGCCCGACGATCGCCCGGAAACCCTCGATGTCGCACTGAGCTTTCGTCAGCCAGACCCGCTCGGACCTGATCTTGGCTAGGTTGTCGGCCTTCATGACGCATCCTCCTGTTGCCGTCGTGGTTCTCGCTGCTGTATACCGCAATCTGGGGTGCTCGTTGCCTCTGAAACACCTCAAAAACACCTCAGAAGATGTCCCGCCCTTTTCTCCTCAAGGATATCGCCCTCCAGGCTGGGCTCAGTCTCGCGACCGTCGATCAACGAAAGGCCGGGCGTTCGCGAGCACACCATCCGCCGCGTCAGGCAGGCCATCGGCGAACTCGAAAAGCAGCGCGACCAGATCGGCCTTTCCGGCCGCAAATTCGTCCTTGATGTCGTCATGGAGGCTCCGTCGCGCTTCAGCGAGGCGGTTCGTCAGGGCTTGGAACAGGCGATGCCGTCGCTGCAGCCGGTGATATTTCGTGCCCGGTATCATTTCGCGGAGACGCGCGGAGTAGGCGATACGGTGGCGATCATCGAAGCGCTGCAGCGCCGCGGCAGCAACGGCGTGTTCCTCAAGGCTCCCGATGTCGCGGAGGTGAGGGGCGCGACCGCACGGCTCGTCGGCGCCGGGGTTCCCGTCGTCACTTTGGTGACGGACCTTCCCGACACCGGACGGCAGGCCTATGTCGGAGTGGACAACCGGGCGGCGGGCGAGACTGCGGCCTATCTTCTCGGCGAATGGCTCGGCGACGGTCCGGCACGCATTCTCGTGACCATCAGCAGCAACCGTTTCCGCGGCGAGGAAGAGCGCGAGATGGGCTTCAGGCAAGCGCTTCGCGAACGCTATCCCGCGCTTGRCATCGTCGAGGTCAGCGAAGGCCATGGCCTCGACCGCAACACCGGTATGCTCGCGCGGGCGGCCTTGCGGGAGCATGCCGACATTGCCGGYGTTTATTCGATCGGAGGCGRCAACCGGGCGGTCGTCGATGCTTTCGCCTCGCTCGGCCGACGCCGACAATCTCGAACTCCTGCGCGCCGGCCGCATCAGCGCCGTGCTGCATCACGATCTTGGCCAGGACATGCGAAACGCATGCCTGCACATCATGCGCGCCCACGGATTGCTGCCGAAATCGCCTGTCTCCGGCATGGCCAACATCCAGGTCATCACCCCTTTCAACCTGCCGCAGACGGCGGCAGGGCTGTAAGGCAGCGCCGCGTTGCCTCAGGGATAGAGCCGCGTCTTGTCCCAGCCGCCCTCGGCGTTGCGTGAAAAGACAACGCGGTCATRCAGCCGGAACGGCCTGTCGTGCCAGAACTCGATCGTCTGCGGCAGGATGCGGAAGCCCGACCAGTATTTCGGCCGCGGGATGTCGCCGATCGCGTAGCGCGCGGTGTACTCCGCCACCGCCTTCTCCAGCGCGAAGCGGCTTTCGAGCGGCCGCGACTGCTTCGAGGCCCAGGCGCCGATGCGGCTRCCGCGCGGCCGCGTCGCGTAATAGGCGTCGGCCTCGGCGTCGCTGACGATCTCCACCGGCCCGCGCACGCGCACCTGGCGGCGCAGCGATTTCCAGTGGAAGCACATCGCTGCCTTCATGCTGCCAAGAATCTCGCGGCCCTTGGCGCTCTCGAAATTCGTGTAAAAGACAAATCCCTTTTCGTCGAACCCCTTGAGTAGCACCATTCGCACATCCGGCATGCCGTCGACGTCGACCGTCGCCAGCGCCACGCCGTTGGGGTCGTTGATCTCGCTCTTGGTGGCGTCCTCCAGCCACGCGGCAAAGAGCCGGAACGGCTCTGCCGCCTCTGTGAAGTCACCGCTTGTTAACTCAGTTTCGTTCATAGCTTTCCAAATTTTTAACGTTGCGGGAGGAGTTCGCCGATTGTCGCGTATCGCGCAAGCTTTTGACAGCGGGCAATGGAGCGTCATCGCTTCGGCCAGCGCCAAGGCTGCGTTGCTGACATTGGTGCTCCCGATTGCCGCCTGCGGCGCCGGCGGCYTCAGCCTCGAGAAAGCGGCGGTCGACCGCTCGATCATAACCTCCAGCACCCCGTCCTCGCCAGCCGTGCCTGCGCCCAGCGACAAGGACTCCGACCAGACCACCATCGGCAATGCGGTCTCTTCCGCCGACATCCAGGAACTCGCCGGCCAGGCCGTGCCATGGGCCAATGCCGGCACCGGCTCGCGCGGCTCGATCACCGAATTGGTGGAGCTTAACGATGGCGGCCTGAACTGCCGTCGCTTCACCGCCACGCGCGAGAGTTTCGACGGCGTTGCCTTGTACAAGGGCGAGCTCTGCATGGCCGGCGCCGGCGGCTGGCGCATGCAGGAATTCAAGGCGCTCTGATCTGTTTCGGGGCGCCCCGTTTTTCGGTCGCCGATCGCTTTCGCGCTACTGGAATTTCTTCCTATGCAGGCGCATATAGGGGGCGACCATCTTCTCTTACAGGCAGGAAGCATGCGCGACCCCTATGAGGTGCTGGGCGTTGCCAGAAACGCATCGGCCAAGGAAATAAAATCGGCGTACCGCAAGCTCGCCAAGCAGCATCATCCGGACCAGAATCCGAATGATCCGAAGGCGAAGGAGCGTTTTGCCGCCGCCAACCAGGCTTACGAGATCGTCGGCGACGAGAAGACGCGCGCCGCCTACGATCGCGGYGAGATCGATGCCGACGGCAAGCCGAGGTTCCAGGGCTTTGAGGGCGCGGCCGGCGGCGATCCGTTCGCCGGGTTCCGCCGCCAGCAAGGCCCCGGCGGGGCGCATTTCGAATTCCGCACGGGACGTCCGGGCGGCGATCCGTTCGACGGCAACAGCGACATCTTCAGCCAGATCTTCGGCGATGCCTTTTCGGGTATGCGCGGCGCGGGCAGAGGTGGCGATCGCCGCCAGCCGATGCAGGCGCCTGACCTGAACGTCACGCTGGACATCACAGTCGAGGAGGCGGCCACCGCGGAGAAGGTGACGGCGATGTTCCCCGATGGCCGCAAGATGGYGGTCAAGCTTCCGGCCTATGTCGAGGACGGCCAGACCATTCGGCTGAAGGGTCAGGGCGAGCAGGGGCCGGGCCAGCCGGGCGACGCGCTGGTCAAGATCCACATCCGCCGCCATCCCCGCTACCGCATCGAGGGGCGCGACCTGCATGTCGACCTGCCGGTCGATCTGGCCGACGCGGTGCTCGGCGCCAAGGTGGCGGTCGAGACGCCGACCGGCAAGCTCGCCGTCAACGTTCCGGCATGGTCGAGCTCGGACAAGGTGCTACGCCTGAAGGGCAGGGGTTTGCCGGAAAAAGCCGGCGGCCACGGCGACCTCTATGCCCATGTCCGGCTGATGCTGCCTGAAGGCGGAGACGCCGGTCTCGAAGCGTTGTTGCGGCACCAGAAGGGCTGATTGAGAGAGTTTTCTCCCGCGGACAGTCCGCTTTCAACGCTTGAAGGGGCTCTGTGCCTGTGCGATAGGGCTCCACAAAGCTGACATTCTTGCGGAGAACGCGCACATGGCGGGTGTACAGGGCCTGATGGCCGGTAAGCGGGGCCTTATTCTCGGCGTCGCGAACAATCGGTCGATCGCTTTCGGTATCGCCAAGGCCTGCGTCGATCACGGCGCCGAAATCGCGCTGACCTATCAGGGCGAAGCCTTCAAGAAGCGGGTCGAACCGCTGGCGGCGGAGCTCGGTGCGCACATCGCCGGCCATTGCGACGTCACCGATCCGGCCAGTCTCGACGCCGTTTTTGCCGACATTGCCAAGCACTGGGGCAAGCTCGACTTCCTTGTCCACGCCATCGCCTTCTCCGACAAGGACGAGCTGACCGGCCGCTATGTCGAGACGACGCGCGACAATTTCCTGCGCACCATGGACATTTCGGTGTTTTCCTTCACCACCATCGCCAAGCGCGCCGAGCCGCTGATGGCCGAAGGYGGCTCGCTGCTGACGCTGACCTATTACGGCGCCGAAAAGGTGATGCCGCACTACAACGTCATGGGCGTTGYCAAGGCGGCCCTCGAAGCCAGCGTGCGCTATCTCGCCGTCGACCTCGGCGCCAAGAAGATCCGCGTCAACGCGATTTCGGCCGGCCCGATCAAGACGCTCGCCGCCTCCGGCATCGGCGACTTCCGCTATATTCTGAAGTGGAATGAATACAACGCGCCGCTGAAGCAGACGGTGACGCAGGAAGAGGTTGGCGATTCCGGCGTCTACTTCCTGTCGGACCTGTCGCGCGGCGTGACCGGCGAGGTCCACCACGTCGATTCCGGCTACCACGTCGTCGGCATGAAGGCGGTCGACGCGCCGGACATCTCGACCGTCAAGGACTAGTTCTCTCTCCGTCTACCCTCCGTCGAAAGCAATTCCAGGAAAAGCGCGTAACGGTTTCCGTCCGGAATTGCCAAAAACAAACAGTTGGAGCAGTTGRGCGATCCTACCGAACGCTGCACTGCTCGAGCCCCAGGCCCGACCTCCGGAAGACCTGATGTATCCGCTCGTCTACATCGCGCGTCATGGCCAGACGGAATGGAACGCCGAGCATCGCTTGCAAGGCCAGGCCGATACCGACATGAACGCGACCGGCCGCGAGCAGGCGCGCCGCAACGGCCGCCGGCTGGCCGAATTCATCGGCAATCCCGCTGATTTCGACTTCGTCGCCAGCCCGATGCGGCGCGCGCGAGACCATGGAGTTGATGCGCACCGCGATGGGGCTCGACCCGCTCGCTTACCGCACCGATCCGCGCCTGGTGGAGATGAGCTTTGGCGACTGGCAGGGTTTCACCTTTGCCGAGCTCGAGGCCAGGCTTCCCGGCTCGACCGACGGACGTCGACACGCCAAATGGGATTTCCAGCCGCCCGGCGATGGCGCGGAAAGCTACGAAATGCTGCTCGAACGGGTAAAGCCATGGTTCGACGCGCTTCGTGGGCAGACGGTCTGCGTCACCCATGGCGGCGTCATGCGCTGCCTGTTCCGCATCGTCGAAGGGATGTCGAAGAAGGAAGCGGCGAGCCTCGAGATCCCGCAGGACCGCCTGCTCCGGCTGGAAGGCCGGAGCCTGAAGTGGCTGTGAAGCAGACGACTCAACCTCGTCATCCTAGGGTCTGAGCGCGTCGCTCCGCTCCTTGCTTCGCCCTAGAATGATTGAGCTTTCGGCGTTCCGGCAAATTTCTTAAGTGGTCCTTACCGGCGCACCGCGTTGGCAAAGACCTCGCGGCGTAGATTAATTCTGGTCGCTGTCCGGCAACTGCATGTCAGTCACGACGTTCTCGCCGTTGGTCACGTCATAGGCGATTACGATGTCCATGCCGGGCTTGAGCGCATCGAGATCGGTTTCGGCGTTGAGCTTGTAGGACTTTCCGTCGTCGAGCGTCAGCGTCAGCGTTTCCTTGTCGACCTTCTTGATCAGCCCTTCGGTCTGGCCGGCGAACGCGGCGGTGGAAATCAGCAGCATGGCGCCAACAGCGCCAATCAGGGTACGCATCGTCGTCCTCTTTGGTCATTACGCCGGCTGCTCAGCAGCGGATCTCAATGGCGGATGGAAGAGAGCAGAAACCAACCGAATGTGTCAAAACTAAATCCGCCAGATCACAGTTTGATGCACCCGAACACCGTTTGACCGCTGTGGAAAACGCCAATAGAAGGCAGCCTACAGCGCCGCGCATCCTCTTGGGTGCGCAAGGACGCTGTAGGATTTTTGATTTGCGCGTGATCCTTTCTGATGTCGGGGTCATGCGTCAGCCGGCTGCGCTGCCGGGCAGGGCGTTTTCGATGTCTCACAACACATTCGGCCATCTGTTCCGCGTCACCACCTGGGGCGAAAGCCATGGGCCGGCGCTCGGCTGCGTGGTGGACGGYTGCCCGCCCGGCATCCGCTTCAAGCGCGAGGATATCCAGGCCGAGCTCGACAGGCGTCGCCCCGGCCAGTCGCGCTTCGTCACGCAGCGCCGCGAGCCGGACGAGGTGAAGATTCTCTCGGGCTTCATCCTCGACGAGGACGGCGAGACGATGATCACCACCGGGACGCCGGTTTCGATGCTGATCGAGAATGTCGACCAGCGCTCGAAAGACTATGGCGAGATCGCCCGCCAGTACCGGCCGGGGCACGCCGACTACACTTACGACGTCAAATACGGCCTGCGCGACCATCGCGGCGGCGGCCGCTCCTCGGCGCGCGAGACGGCGGCAAGGGTCGCGGCGGGCGCTCTTGCCCGCAAGGTGGTGCCGGGCATGGTGGTGCGCGGCGCGCTGGTCTCGATGGGCGAGAAATCCATCGATCGCGCCAACTGGAACTGGAATTTCGTCGGCGATGCCGAAAACCCGTTCTTCACCCCCGATCCGGCCTCGGTCCCCGTCTTTGCCGCCTATCTCGACGGCATCCGCAAGGCCGGCTCCTCGGTCGGCGCGGTGATCGAGATCGTTGCTGAAGGTGTGCCGGCGGGCCTCGGCGCGCCGATCTACGGCAAGCTCGACCAGGACATCGCTTCGGGCCTGATGTCGATCAACGCCGTCAAGGGCGTCGAGATCGGCAACGGCTTCGAGGCCGCCCGCATCACCGGCGAGCAGAACGCCGACGAGATGCGCATCGGTAATGACGGCAAGCCGGTATTCCTGTCCAACCATGCCGGCGGCATCCTGGGCGGCATCTCGACCGGCCAGGCGATCGTCRCCCGCTTCGCCGTCAAGCCGACCTCTTCGATCCTCACGCCGCGCAAGTCCATCGACAAGGACGGCAAGGACGTCGAGGTCATGACGAAGGGCCGGCACGATCCGTGCGTCGGCATCCGCGCCGTGCCGATCGGCGAGGCCATGGTTGCCTGCGCGATCGCCGACCATTATCTGCGGCATAGAGGACAGACAGGAAAGGCAGTAGGCAGTAGGGAATAGGCAGTAGCGGACGCGGCCCAGCCTGGCACCACCTTTTCTTTCCCTACTGCCTAATCCCTATTCCCTGCGAGCAAAGCGAGCGCCCATGTCATACGACCAGAAGAAGATCGTCGAAGCGATCCGCGCTTTTGAGCGCGGCGAGATCGTCGTCGTCATGGACGATGACGGGCGCGAGAATGAGGGCGACCTGATCGTCGCCGCCGTTCATTGCACGCCGGAAAAGATGGCCTTCATCGTCCGCAACACCTCCGGCATCGTCTGCACGCCGATGCTGCGCGAGGATGCGAGGCGGCTGAACCTTGCGCCGATGGTGGCCGACAATGATTCCGCCCACACCACCGCCTTCACCGTAAGCGTCGACTTCAAGCACGGCACTACGACCGGCATTTCCGCCGACGACCGCACGCTCACCGTGCGCAACCTTGCCAACGGCAATGTCGGCCCGTCCGATTTCGTGCGCCCCGGCCATATCTTTCCGCTGATCGCGCGCGAGGGCGGCGTGCTGATGCGCTCAGGCCATACCGAGGCCGCGGTCGATCTCTGCAAGCTCGCCGGCCTGCCGCCGGTGGGCGTCATTTCCGAGCTGGTCAACGATGACGGCACCGTCAAGCGCGGGCCGGAGGTTCAGGCTTTCGCCGAAGAACATGGCCTGAAGCAGGTCTCGGTCGCCGACCTCATAGCCTACCGGCAGCGCAAGGAAACCCTGGTCGAGCGCGTCGCCTGTTCCGACATCGAGACGCCCGGCGGCAAAGCACAGGTCTTCACCTACACGCTGCCCTGGGATTCCATGCATCACGTCGCGGTCGTCTTCGGCGACATCCGCGACGGCGAGGAGGTGCCGGTGCGCTTGCATTCCGAGGATGTGGTGAGCGACGTCTTCGGCACCGGCCACCGCCTGGAGGGCATCATGAAGGCGATGGGCGAGCGCAAGCGCGGCGTCATCGTCTATCTGCGCGAGGGCTCGGTCGGCGTCGCCCATCAGGAGCGCAGGCGCCCCGCCAGCGGCGAGCGCGAGGACCATGAGGAAGCGCGCCGCCGCGAGAGCGAGTGGCGCGAGATCGGTCTCGGCGCCCAGATCCTCAGGGATCTCGGCATTTCCTCGATCAACCTGATCGCCTCGCGCGAGCGCCACTATGTCGGCCTCGAAGGTTTCGGCATTCATATCGCCAAGACCGAGATTCTTTAGGCCACGGGCGGAGCACGGGGGCCTCGGCTAACTCCCAACCTCTGCAATGATCATCGGATGGCTGTACGTTCGTACCATCACTCAGCCGGGATCACTTCGCCCCTATCCACATCGCAGCCTTCCRCCGCCAGCCGGCATTGACCGACGAGCACGGTGGTCAAAGCGATCGCGCCTGCCGCGACGGACACCCAGAACCCATTTTGCGGGCCGAAGCTGTCGACCATCCCGCCGGCGGCGAAGGAGCCCAGCRCCATGCCGATGCCGATCCCGGTCGTCACCCAGGTGACGCCTTCCGTCAGCATGGCAGCCGGCACGTGGCGCTCGATCAGGCCGAAGGCGGTGATGAAGGTCGGCGAGATCGCGACGCCGCTGATGAAGACCGCAATTGCCAGCGTCAGCACCGTGTCGGCAAAGAGCAGCGGCAGCGTGGTGAGCGCGATGACGGTGACGGCGACAGCCAGTTGCCGCTGCAGCGGCGCCTTCAGGCTGAGCGCGCCGACGATAATGCCGAGCACGAACGACCCGAGCGCATAGACGCCGATGACGAGGCTCGCCGACTCGGGCTGGCCGAGTTGCTTGGTGATCGCGACGGTTGTGACTTCGGTGGTCGCGAAGGTCGCGCCGACGAAGACCAGGGCGAAGGTGATGATCTGCACCGGCCTGAGACGGATCGCCGAGCTGGCCGTGCCATGCTCCGCCGGCCGCACCGGCGGTTCCGTCGAGCGCTGCAGCAGGAATGCCGCCGAGCCGAAGGCGAGCAGCAACGTGCTCACCACCGTGCCTGCTTCCGGAAACAGCGCGGCGCTCAGGCCGACCGACAGCGAGGCGCCGGCGACATAGACCAGCTCGTCCGCCGCCGATTCGAAGGCAAAGGCCGTGTTGAGCTCGGGGCGATTGCGAAAAATCTCGGTCCAGCGCGCCCGCACCAGGGCCGGAATGCTGGGCATGGCCGCGGCAAACAGCGCGGAAAGGAACAAGGTCCATACGGGCCAGTGCTGATTGGCCGCCGCGATCAACGCCGCGAAGGAAAGCACCGAGACAAGCGTCGCCGGTACGGCAACCCGGGTCTGGCCGAGCCGGTCGACCAGTCGCGAGACCTGCGGCGACAGGAAGGCGTTGACCAGCGCATAGGTCGCTGAGACAGCACCGGCCAGCCAGTATTCGCCATGCGTCTGCGACAGCATCGCCACGATGCCGATCGGCGCCATGGCGATCGGCAGCCGCGCGACGAAGRCAGCTGCGGCAAAGCCCTTCGTGCCGGGAGCCCGAAAGATTTCCGAATAGGGGTTTCGCATGGTCCTACTCCTCGACAAGGGAAGGCGCCGCAATTACATACGCAGCGTATGAGTGTGCAGATAATTCATACGTCGCGTATGTCAATTGGCATACGTTGCGTATGTGAATAGGGCCAGAGGCCATGCATCGACCCCGCAAGGAGATGATCGCGGAGACGCGCGCCAAGCTGATCGCGGCTGCGCGCCATGCCTTTGGCACCATCGGCTATGCGGAAGCTTCGATGGACGATTTCACCGCTTCGGCGGGTCTGACGCGCGGCGCGCTCTACCACCATTTCGGCGACAAGAAGGGGTTGCTGYAGGCTGTGATCGCCGAGATCGACGGCGAGATGGCTGCCCGGGTGAACGAAGTGGCCTCGCGGGCTCCCACCCGCTGGCAGCATTTCGTCGATGAATGCACCACCTATATCGAGATGGCGCTGGAGCCGGAGATCCAGCGCATCATGTTCCGCGACGGCCCAGCCGTGCTCGGCGATCCGGCGCAATGGCCGAACGCCAATGCCTGCATCGCTTCGATGACCGATCACCTGACCAGGCTGCAGCAAGACGGCGTCGTCGTTCCCGACCTCGACCCCGAGACCGCCGCGCGGCTGATCAACGGCGCCAGCAGCCAGGCCTCTCAGCACATCGCCAATTCCAGGGATCCCGAAGCGACGTCGAAKAAGGTGGTGGCGGCATTCAAGCAACTGCTCGAAGGGTTGAAAAACGGGTAGCCCTAGCTCTCCGACATGTGTTCCCAGGCAACTATTTAGGTCGGCTCTGCCCCTCAGCCTTACCCTCTCTCCGATGAAGGACGGGGAGAGGGGGCGCMAGCGCCGGATCGTTTCCCTTCCCCCCTCGTTCACGGGGAGAAGGTGCCGGCAGGCGGATGAGGGGCGGCATCGGCTTAAACAATTGTCCCCCGCTCAAAATCGCTTCGACATTGACTTTGGCCGGCGTGAGCGCATCCTCTCCGGCCATTCTCTTACAGCGCCGCGCGTTCTTCGAACGCGCAAAGGACGCTGTAACACTTTTGATGTTGCGCATGATCCTGTCCGAAAATCGGCTCCGATTTTCGGGGTCATGCGCAGGGCGGGGAGTCGGGGCCATGTGGGACTTCAGCATCGGCCGGTCGGTGTCCATCATGATGCGGACATGGCCGTTCATCGTCTTTCGCATGATCGTCTATTTCGGCATCACGGTGGCCTACATCATAGCGACCGGCACCGGCGCCAGCGTCGGCTACGGTGTCGGTCACATCTCGACCGATCCGGACGGGCCGATGTCGTTTGCCTTATGGGGCGGGGTTGTCGGCTTCGGCGTCGTCTCGATCGCCGTCTACTGGATCCGCGAATACATCCTCTATGTGCTCAAGGCCGGCCACATCGCGGTCATGGTCCATCTGATCGATGGTCATGATGTTCCTGACGGCCAGGGCCAGATCGCCTATGCGAAGGAAGTGGTCACCCGGCGCTTCGCCGAGGCCAACATCCTTTTCGTCGTCGACCAGCTGGTCAAGGGCGCCATCCGCGCCATCACCGGCCTGATCGGCGGCATCGCCGCATTCCTGCCCATACCTGGCTTGAGCGGCATCGTCAGCTTCATCAACACGGTCATTCGCCTGTCGCTGACCTATGTCGACGAGATCATCCTCGGCTACAACATCCGCATCAATTCGAGCTCGCCTTTCGAGACCGCCAGGCAAGGCGTCGTGCTCTACGCGCAGAACGGCAAGCACATGGTCAAGAATGCCGTCTGGTTGGCGGTGATCATGTGGGGTGTGTCCTTCGTCATCTTCCTTTTGATGCTCGCGCCCGCCGGCGCGATCCTCTGGGTCATGCCGGGGCAGCTTGCCGGCTGGGCCTTCGTTCTGGCTATCGTCTTTGCCTGGGCCTTCAAGGCGGCCTTCATCGAGCCCTTCGCCATCGCGTCGCTGATGCAGGTCTATTTCGACACCATCGAAGGCCAGGTTCCGAACCCCGAATGGGACCAGCGGCTGGCCGAGGYCTCTTCGAAGTTCAGGGAGCTCCGCGACAAGGCGCTCGGCTCCTTCGGCGGCTCGCGCTGGGACGCGCCGAGGGCGGCCTGATCACGGCTTAGGTTGTTCCGCACTACCAAGGCGGGCGATCGCCGATTTGAGCGGCACCTCGCCGGCGCCGCAAAAGGTCTCGCTCATCACCAGGTCGGAGAGCGGCAGGCGCTTGCCCCACCCATGCGCTTCGAGGTCCGGCCGCGGCGCGAATTGCGAGACGCGGCCGACGCAGAGATAGGCGATCGGCGTCACATGCTCGGGGATCGCGAGCAGCCGTTTCAGCGCCTCGGTCTCGATGATGCTCACCCAGCCGACCCCCACACCCTCGGCGCGCGCCGCCAGCCAGAAATTCTGCACCGCGCAGACGGTGCTGTAGAGGTCCATTTCCGGATTGTGCCAGCGCCCGAGCGGCGAGTTCTTTGAACGCTGCCGGTCGCAGGTGATGCAGAGGTTGAGCGCGCTTTCGCAGATGCCTTCGAGCTTCAGCTTGCGGTAGAGGGCCTGGCGCTCCGCCTCGATCGCCGGCAGTTCCTGCTCGCGCGCGGCCAGAAACAGGTCGCGTACCTGCCGCCGCCTTGTGGCATCGCGGATAACGATGAAGTTCCATGGCTGCATATAGCCGACCGACGGCGCGTGATGGGCGGCCGTCAGCAGYCGCGCCAGCACGCAATCGTCGAGATCGTCGGAAACGAAATGGCTGCGCACATCACGCCGGGTGAACATCGCCCGGTAGACGGCGTCGCGTGCCAATTGGTCAAAGTCATCGCCGCCTGCGGCGGCCGCTCGTGCCTGCATCGCTTGTCCCCTTGCGATAGTCCTCCACCTGACCAAGCGGACGACCATGTCTGCCGGGCCGGTCTTCTGGCTCGGGATCAACCCGCTCCGGCGCCTTCCCGTCTTGGACAGTGGCTTTTGCCGGCGCGGTCCCCCTCACAGCGTTGGGCACGCCACGGAATTCAACCGTGTTCCCGATTCTCCCGCGTGTTGCGGGCACCAGGCAGCGATACGACCTTATCGTGGAGCAGAGGCCGCGCCAATGCCGCCAGCGACATGGCAGGGCGCGATTTCCCCAGCCATTCGGCGCTCAAACATGGTCATCCGGGCTGCGGGCGCCTAGATTAGGCGCCATGACCACCCGTCTCTACACCCATCCGGTATTCCTGGAACACCTCACGCCGCCCGGCCACCCCGAGCGGCCCGACCGTCTGCGCGCCATCGAGCGCGTGCTGGATGACGAGGCCTTTTCGGCCCTCGACCGCGTCCAGGCACCGGAAGGCGACGAGAGGGCTATCCTTTATGCGCATCCGGAAGACTTCATCGCCCGCGTTCGCGCCGCGATTCCCGAGACTGGCATCGTCTCGATCGATGCCGACACCAGCGCCAGCCCGAAAAGCTGGCAGGCCGCGGTAACGGCGATCGGCGCCGCCAATRCCGCCGTCGACGATGTCTTCGAAGGCCGCGCCGCCAACGCGTTTGTTGCCGCGCGCCCGCCCGGCCACCACGCCGAAAAGACGACCGCAATGGGCTTTTGCCTGTTCAACACCGCGGCGATCGCAGCCCGCCATGCGCAGAAGCGGCATCAGGCCGAGCGCGTTGCCATCGTTGACTGGGACGTTCACCACGGCAACGGCACGCAGGACATTTTTTGGGACGATCCCTCGGTGCTCTACTGCTCGACCCACCAGATGCCGCTTTATCCGGGCACTGGAGCCAAGAGCGAAACCGGCGTCGGTAACATCGTCAATGCGCCGCTTGCGCCGCGCACCGGCAGCGAAGCATTTCGCGACGCCTTCCTGTCGCGCGTGCTGCCGTCGCTCGACGCTTTCGCGCCCGACCTGATTATCATTTCCGCCGGTTTCGATGCGCACCATCGCGATCCGCTCGCCGAGATCAACCTGACCGAGGATGATTTCGATTGGGCGACCGGCCAGCTGATGGAGCGCGCCGGGCGCCACAGCGGCAACCGGCTCGTCAGCCTGCTCGAGGGTGGCTACGATCTGCAGRGACTGGCATTTTCGGTCGCCGCCCATGTCGGGCGGCTGATGAAGGGATAGGATATGGCTGGCGAAGGCAATGAGGACGTCAAGGCGATGAGCTTCGAACAGGCGCTCGACGCGCTGGAGAAGATCGTCGATGATCTGGAGCGCGGCGACGTCCCGCTTGACCAGTCGATCAAGATCTACGAGCGCGGCGAGGCGCTGAAAGCCCACTGCGACCGGCTGCTCAAGGCCGCCGAGGACAAGGTGGAGAAGATAAGGCYGTCCCGCGACGGCAAGCCGGTGGGAAYGGAGCCGCTCGACGGCGAATAGATCGGGAGGGGCGGGGAGGAGAAAGGCAAGGAGTTCAAGCATGTGCCGAAACATCAAGACCCTGTTCAACTTCGATCCGCCGGCGACCGACGACGAGGTCCATGACGCGGCACTGCAGTTCGTGCGCAAGCTGAGCGGCTCGACCAAGCCCTCCAAGCGCAACGAGCATGCCTTCAACCACGCCGTCGAGGCGATTGCCGCGGCCGCGCGCGAGCTCATCGATTCGCTTGAAACCACCCAGYATCCCCGCAGTCGCGAGGAGGAGGCCGCCAAGGCGAAAGCCCGGGCCGCGCTCCGCTTCGCCTGAGGCCGTCGCATGAGCTTCTTTCCAGGCAATGATCCTGAGGCCGGCGACGCCTTCGCCTGCGACCAGATCGAATTGATGGTCATCCCCAACGCCAAGGATATCGGCGGTTTCGAGGTTCGCCGCGCCTTGCCGACGGCGAAGCGCCGGCTGGTCGGTCCATTCATCTTCTTCGACCGCATGGGACCGGCCATCCTGCGCGCCGGCCATGCGATCGATGTGCGCCCGCATCCGCATATCGGGCTGTCCACCGTCACCTATCTGTTCGACGGCAAGATCAGGCATCGCGATTCGCTCGGCACCGAAATGGTGATCGCCCCCGGCGACGTAAACCTGATGACCGCAGGCCGCGGCATCGTCCACTCCGAGCGTACGCCGCAAGAGCTGCGTGGCGCTCCGATGTCGATTTCCGGCCTGCAGACCTGGCTGGCTTTGCCGGACGGCAAGGAGGAGATTGCGCCGATCTTCGCGAACACGTCGGTGATGCAGCTGCCCAGGATCGACGCCGAAGGCGTTAGCGGCCGCGTCGTGATCGGCGAATTTTCCGGGCTGCGCTCGCCGGTCGCGACCGCAACGGAGACGCTTTATGCCGACCTGCGGCTGGCCGCGGGCGCCAGTGTCAAAATCCCCGCCGACGCCGAGGAACGAGCCATCTACACGCTGGAAGGCGAGGTATCGATTGCGGGCGACCGCTTCCCGGCCGAGCGGCTTCTGGTCTTCAAACCGGGCGACGAGATAGTCGTTTCGTCCGAGCGGGGAGCGCATTTCATGCTGTTCGGCGGCGCCTCGCTCGGCTCCAGGCGCTATATCTGGTGGAATTTCGTCTCGTCGTCGAAGGAACGCATCGAACAGGCAAAGGAAGAATGGAAGACAGGCCGCTTCGACATCGTTCCTGGCGATGAGGAAGAATTCATTCCGCTTCCGGAAGGTTGAACCGCGTCACTGACACGCATTTACATTCGTACTCCGGCAGCCTATCTCCCGCATATAATGGCGCGTATTCGTGAAGGTTAGCGCAAGGTTAAGTTTCAGCAGGCTGCTCAAGAGTGAACCCAAAGCCCGACACGCCGCTCCTCGACAAGGTCCGCATCCCCGCGGATTTGCGGGCGCTTGACGAGAGCGAGCTGCCGCAGCTCGCGACGGAACTGCGCGCCGAGCTGATCGATGCCGTTTCCTACACGGGCGGCCATCTCGGCGCCGGTCTCGGTGTCGTCGAGCTGACGGTTGCGCTGCATTATGTGTTCAACACGCCGGAAGACCGGCTGATCTGGGATGTCGGCCACCAGGCCTATCCGCACAAGATCCTGACTGGCCGCCGCGACCGCATACGCACGCTTCGCCAGGAAGGCGGTTTGTCCGGTTTCACCCGCCGCAGCGAGAGCGAATACGACCCCTTCGGCGCCGCGCACTCCTCGACCTCGATTTCCGCCGGCCTCGGCATGGCCATGGGCCGGGACCTTTCTGGCGCCCGCAACAACGTCATTGCCGTCATCGGCGATGGCGCGATGTCCGCCGGCATGGCCTATGAGGCGATGAACAATGCCGGCGCGCTGGATGCCCGCCTGATCGTGATCCTCAATGACAACGACATGTCGATCGCGCCGCCGACAGGCGCTATGAGCGCCTATCTGGCGAGGCTCGCTTCCGGCAAGGCCTATCTTGGCCTGCGCGATTTCGGCAAGAAGCTGACATCCTATCTCGGCAAGCGCGCCGACCGCGCCATCACCCGCGCCGTGGAGCACGCGCGCGGCTACGTCACCGGCGGCACGCTGTTCGAGGAGATGGGCTTCTATCACATCGGTCCGATCGACGGACACAATCTGGAGCACCTGATCCCGGTGCTGAAGAATGTGCGCGACAATGCCGACGGCCCGGTGCTGATCCATGTCGTGACCCAGAAGGGCAAGGGCTACGCGCCGGCCGAAGCCGCCGCCGACAAATATCACGGCGTCAACAAGTTCGACGTCATCACCGGCGCGCAGGCCAAGGCGCCGGCGAACGCGCCGAGCTATACCAAGGTCTTTGCCGAAAGCCTGATTCAGGAGGCGCGGGAGGACGACCGCATCGTGGCCATCACCGCCGCCATGCCGAGCGGCACCGGTCTCGACCTGTTCGGCGAGGCGTTTCCGGCAAGGACCTTCGATGTCGGCATTGCCGAGCAGCATGCGGTGACCTTCGCCGCCGGCCTCGCCACCGAAGGCTACAAGCCCTTCGCCGCCATCTATTCGACCTTCCTGCAGCGCGCCTACGACCAGGTCGTGCATGACGTCGCGATCCAGAAGCTGCCGGTGCGCTTCCCGATCGACCGCGCCGGCTTCGTCGGCGCCGACGGCGCCACCCATTGCGGCGCCTTCGACACGACCTTCCTGACGACATTGCCCGGTTTCGTCGTCATGGCCGCGGCGGACGAGGCGGAATTGCGCCACATGGTGCGCACTGCCGCCCAGTACGATGACGGCCCGATCTCCTTCCGCTACCCGCGCGGCAACGGCATCGGCGTCGAGATGCCTGAGCGCGGCTCGGTGCTCGAAATCGGCAAGGGCCGCATCTTGAAGGAAGGCACCAAGGTGGCGCTTCTTTCCTTCGGAACGCGGTTGCAGGACTGCCTGCTGGCGGCAGAGGAACTCGGCGCCGCAGGCCTTTCCACCACTGTTGCCGACGCCCGCTTCGCCAAACCGCTGGACGAGGATCTGATCCGTCGCCTCGCTCGCTCGCACGAGGTTCTGGTGACGGTGGAGGAGGGCGCGATCGGCGGCTTCGCCAGCCAGGTGCTGCATTTCCTCGCCCATGAAGGCTTGCTGGAAAGCGGCCTCAAAGTGCGGCCGCTGGTGCTGCCGGACGAGTTTGTCGACYACGCCAAGCCCGAGAAGATGTATGCCGACGCGGGTCTCGATTCGGCCGGCATCRTTCGCACGGTTTTCGCCGCGCTTGGCCACGGCATCCAGGCGCAGCGCGCCTGAACTGAAATCTGAACCTGCTGAATCGCTTTGCCGGCTTCCGGCTGCAACTGTTTGTCAACGCTCCACTTTGGCGGTTCGCTCGCCCTATCTTTTGGGTGTTGCCTGACGCCGCAGCGGCCGCGCCCATTTCGGTTGAGCCTCCACCTACAGGCTTGATGTCGGCGATTGGGCGCCGCGCTTTACGGACTGTTTTCTAGAACCACATGTCGCGCACGCAGYGGCCATCGCGCGGCAGGTCGTCGAATGTGTCGAGACCGTCGAAATGGTCGATTGGCAGGTGGGCGACGGCCTCCGGCGGCGCCAGCCTGACATTGACGGCGATGCGGGTCCGGCCGCTGGCGCCCGTACGCAGGCCGCGCCAGGCGAGCACGCAGGCGCATTTCGGGCAGAACAGGATTTCAAGGGCCGGCTCGGCGACGTCCGCGCGCGTATAGGAACTCACCGGTCCCTCGAGGCGGATGCGTTCGTCGACATAGTCATAGGCCCAAAGCGTGCCATAGCGACGGCAAAGCGAGCAGTTGCAGGCCGTGATCGACCCCGGATCGCCTTCGAGGGTCCAGTGGGCAGCGCCACAGTGGCAGGTTCCCTTCAGCATCGCCTCCTCCTCGGCTGATGAAACGCCTCGCATTCTGCCGCCCTTTGCGCCAGATTCAAAACGCTGCCATTGCCTTCGCGTCCGGCTTTCGCCAATGAAGGCCRATGAACTCTCCTGTGCCATCAAGCGCGCGCCGGCGTCTCGACGAACTGCTTGTCGAGCGCGGCCTGTTCGCCAGCCGTTCGCGCGCCCGCGACGCGATCGAGCGCGGCACGGTCACGGTTGACGGTGCGGTTGCCCGCAAGCCCGGCCAACCCGTCGCGCCCGACTGCGTCGTCGCGATCAGCGATCCGGCCCAGGCCTATGTGTCGCGCGCAGCGCTGAAACTCATTGCCGGCCTCGATCGCTTTGGGCTCGATCCGTCGGCAAGCGAGGCGCTCGATATCGGCGCCTCGACGGGCGGCTTCACCCAGGTGCTGCTCGAACGCGGTGCTGCCCATGTCACGGCGATCGATGTCGGGCATGGCCAGATGCATCCCGACATCGCTGGCGACCCGCGCGTGACGTTGGTCGAAGGGCTGAACGCCCGCGACCTGACCTCCCGCGATCTTGCCGGGCGTATCCCGGATTTCCTTGTTTGCGATGTCAGCTTCATCTCGCTGAAACTGGCGCTGCCGCCGGCCCTTGCCTTGGCGGGCGAGGGCGCCAGGGCGCTGCTGCTCGTCAAGCCGCAATTCGAGGCCGGACGCGACGCGATCGGCAAGGGAGGGCTGCTCAGGGACCCCAGTGAGGCCCAACGCGTCGCCACCGGTTTACGCGACTGGCTTGCCGGCTGTTCCGGCTGGCGCGTGCTCGGGCTGCATCCGTCGCCGATCGAAGGCGGCGACGGCAATCACGAGTTTCTGCTCGGCGCGATCAAGGACGCTGCGCCGAAATGAGCGCGCGCTTCAGCATCGTGAGGCTCGGCTCGCAGGGCGACGGCATCGCCAGCGCCGAAGGCGGCGAGGTTTTCATCCCGTTCACGCTGCCGGGCGAGACGGTCACCGCCGCGCGCCAGAAGGATCGCGCCACGCTGATGTCGGTGCTTGACGCCTCGCCGCTCCGGATCGCTCCGGCCTGCCGTCACTTCACCGAATGCGGCGGCTGCGCGCTGCAGCATTTCGAGGCCGAAGCCTATTGGCAGTGGAAGCGCGAGCGGGTCGTGCAGGCGCTGAAGGCCAAGGGCATTGCCTGCGAGATCGAGGCGCTGGTGCCTTGCGCGCCGCACACTCGGCGCCGCGTCGTCTTCAGCGCGCGGCGCACCGAGGCCGGCATGCTGCTCGGCTTTGTGCGTGCGCTCTCCTCCGAGATCATCCCGATCGAGGAATGCCCGATCTCGCTGCCGGCGATCGTCTCGGCCCTCGACCGCCTTCGCACTCTTGCCGGGCTGGTCTGCGCCACGCCGCAAGCCTTCCACATGACGGTGACCGTCACCGCGTCCGGTCTCGATGTCGCCGTCCAGGATGCCGGCAAGCTCGGCGAGAACCAGCGCCGCATCGCCTCCAATTTCGTGATGGCCGAGGGCCTGGCGAGGCTTTCGGTCGACGGCGAGGTCATCGTCGAGCCGAAAAAGCCGGTGGTGCAGTTCGGATCGGTCGCCGTCGCGGTGCCGCCCGGCGCCTTCCTGCAGGCGACGGCGGCCGCCGAGCAGACGATGGCGAGCCTTGTCGGCCAGCATCTGTCGCGCGCCAAAAAAATCACCGACCTGTWCGCCGGCTGCGGCAGCTTCGCGCTGAGGCTCGCGGCGAAGTCGGAGGTTCACGCCGTGGAGGGAGACGCGCCGGCCCTTGCGGCGCTCGATCGCGCCTTCCGTTTCGCCGGCGGCTTGAAGCGGGTGACCAGCGAACGCCGCGACCTGTTCCGGCGGCCTTTGACCTTCAAGGAATTGAACGGTTTCGACGGCCTCGTCTTCGATCCGCCGCGCGCCGGCGCCGAGGATCAGTCGAAGCAGATCGYCCGCTCGGACGTGCCGCTGGTCGCGGCTGTCTCGTGCAATCCGGTGACGCTGGCGCGGGACCTGCGCATTCTTATCGACGGCGGCTATACGCTGAGGAGCGTGACGCCGATCGACCAATTCCTGTGGTCGCCGCATGYCGAAGCCGTCGCGCTGCTGGAGAAGCCGAGACGGCGCCGCTWGTCCACAACAGGCCGTTCGCCAGAAATTTTTGTGAAGTCTCTRTTCTTTCGACGAAATTGTGCCCTAAAGCCGCCTTTTTGCAGGGATCTTAATTCGCACTGTTAGGGAAACATTCCTGCCTCTCCGGCGTTAATGCTGCGGACGGATGGCGGATAGCGGATGGCAGACTGCAATGCGTACGCTTCAGAAATTCCTCGGCCTCGTCGTCGTTCTTATCTTTTTCGCGGTCAACACCACGACCGGGGCACTGGCACAAGGTGAAAAGCGGCTGGCATTCGTCATCGGAAATGGTGCCTATCAGTCCGGCGAGCTCGCGACTGCCGCCAATGACGCTGGCCTGATCGCGCAGACCTTGCAGGCGGCCGGTTTCGATGTTGTCGGCGCGCGCGATGTCGACCAGGAATCGCTGCGCGGCGCGTTGCGCGATTTCCTCGGCAAGGTCTCCGCTGCCGGTCCCGACGCGGTCGTCTTCGTCTATCTCGCTGGCCACGGCGTGCAGTTCGAAGGCGAAAATTACTTCTTGCCGGTCGATGCCCGGATCGCCAATCCAGCCGACGTGCCGCTTCAGGCGATGCGGCTCTCCGATGTCACCAAGTCGCTGGCCGGATTGCCGACGAAGGTCAACATCGTCGTGCTCGACGCGGCGCGCCCGAATGCCTTCCCGAAGATGAGCCAGCCTCTGGCCGGCGGCCTCGCGCTAGTCGATCCCGACCCGAATATGCTGATTGCGTTCAATGCGGCTCCAGGAACGGTCGCGCCGGAAGGCAAGGGCCCCTACGGCGCCTATGCTCAGGCGCTCGCCGAGATGATACGCGAAGGCGGGTTGTCGCTCGACGACGTGTTCGACCGCACGCGGCTGCGTGTCAACGAGGCGACGCAAGGTGCGGAAGTGCCGTGGAATGCCTCGAAGATCACCACGCCTTTCGTCTTCTTCGACCGTGCTGCGGACGCGCCCGCGCCCAAGGTTTCGGAGGCCGAATCCCGGTCCAATCGGACCAGGGCGATCCGCGATTTCAACGCCCATGACGCTTATGTCGCGGCTCTCGACCGCGACACGATGCGCGGCTACCAGGATTTCCTCGTCGCTTATCCACACGATCCGATGGCTAAGCGCGTGCGCGCCATCATCGCGGCGCGGAGAGAGGCTATCACCTGGCGCGAGACCTGGCTGGAGGACACGCCGGAAGCCTACTGGTCCTATCTGCGGCGTTACCCGCATGGCCCGCATGCGTGGGATGCGCGCCGGCGGCTCGAGCATTTCGATGCTGCCTTGGAGCCGCCGGAGGAATTCACGGTCTATGACTATGATGTGCCGCCGCCGCCGGAGGAGGAAATCGTCTATGTCGACCGGCCGGTGCTCTATTTCGCCGATTTCGACTTCGAGCCGCCGCCGCCGATTGCAGTGATCTTCCTGCCGCCGCCGCCGCCGGACTTCGTCGTGTTGGTGGCGCCGCCGCCACCGGTCGATATCTTCGTCCTGCCGACGCCGGTGTTCGTGCCGATACCCGTGTTTATCAACCCGCCGCGCAACATCGTGCCACCGCCGAACGACATCATCTTCAACAACATCCACAACACGACCGTCATCAACAACATCAACACGACGATCAGGAACGAGACCATCAATCAGGCCGCGCAGCCAAGCGGCACTGCTCAGGGCGGCCTCACTACAGGCCAGAAGACGGCCGGAGCTGCCATTGGAGTCGGCGCCACCGCGATGGCGGCCAGGGTCGCGCTGCCGCYGCTGCTCAAGAAGAAGGCGGACACGTTCCGTCAAGCCCCGTCCAATCAGCAACAGGGCGGCTTGCCGCCGAAAGCTGGCCAGCGTGTGACACAGGGCCAGCAGCCTGGTGCCGAGACTCCCCAGTCTAAGACCCTGTCCACCGGTAAGCTTGAAACCGAGCACGCCTTGCCCGGAGCGAACGGCAAGAAGTTGCCGCTCGTCAACGGCAAGCCGGTGCTCAACGGCGAGAATTTGCCCGGCAACAAGTCCAGGAAGCAGTTCGGCAAGCAAGGCGTCGTGGGCGGCAACCAGGAGGCGACAGGAAATGCCGGCGCCGCCGTCACCGGAGAGCAGGGCACGGGTGAGCAGAAGGGCAAAAAGCTCCGCAAGCTGCCGACCGTCAACGGCCTGCCGGCCGACAACGGGCAGAGCGCACAGGAGAAATTCAGGAAGAACAATCCGAATGCACTCTCCGACCAGACCAGCGGCAAACCGAAAAAGCTGACGCGCAAGGATCTCTCCGCCGGCCAGTCTACTGTCGAACCGAGCGAACAGGGCACGCCCAGCGGAAATGAAAAGGGCCGAAAGCTCCGCAAGCTGCCGACCGTCAACGGTGAGCCGGCCGAAAACCGGCCTAGCGTGCGGGAGCGGTTGAGGAAGAACAATCCGGAAGAGTTCTCCAACCAGGGTCAGGCTTCGGTCAACGAGAATGCCAGGGGCAGGAAGTTCCGCAGATTGCCGACTGTCAACGGTGAGCCAACCGACAACGGACCGGCCGTGCAGAAGCGGTTCAGGAGGAACAATCCGGAGGAGTTCTCCACCGAGAATCAGGGCTCGGCCAGCAGGACCGACAGGGGCAGGACGTTGCGCCGGCTGCAGAACAGCGAAGAAGGGGCCGCCGGCCCGGAGGTCAACGTCCAGCGCAACTTCAAGGTCAACAGGCCGAACGAGAATGCGCAGCGCCAGTTCAGGCAGGAAAGGCCAAACGAGCAGGTGCTCCGGCCGCAGAGATCGGAGCCGAGGCCGGAATTCCGCGCGCAGCCGAGACAGCAGATGCAAGAGCGGCGCCTCCCGCAGGAGCCGCCGCCGCAGCAATTCAAGAAGAAGCCGTCTTGCGGACAGCCGGGCGAACCGGCCTGCAACCAGTAGGCTGTCGCGGCCGGGCAGCCTTCTCATGGGCCGGAATTTCCTGGTCGATGATTTGCTAGAGCAATTCCAGGAAAAGTGCGCAGCGGTTTCCGTCCGGAATTGCGTCAAAACAATGAGATAGAGCGGTTCTGCGTTTCTTTGAAACGGCGAACCGCTCTAGGCGCGCGTCAGCCCGTCAAGGGCGGATCGCGCCGGCCGCTGAGTCTATGAGTTTGGCGACATGCGTTTCGTTGTGCCGCCGCGCTGGTTGATCGACACCCAGATGTTCGGGTTCTGCTGCGACTGGCGCTTGAGGAAGTAATAGCCGGTAGCGTTCCAGGGCCTGACCTCGTCGACAAGGTTGTCGAGGACGAGGTCGCCCTTGTCCGTCTTCACCGTCAGTATGGTGTGGCCTTCATTGTTCAGGTCGCGCACTACCGTCATCAGCAGCGCCTGGCGCGGAAACCCCGCTTCCATGAGAAGCTTGCGCTTGTAGAGCGCGTAGACCTTGCAGTCGCCCTTGCCGTCCACGGGATAGTCCCAGTGGTCCATCATCGTGCCCCAGTGCTCGTAGTTGCTGACGGGCTCGATGGAACTGTTCGCTTTTTGGTTTATCCGCTTGAGGATGCGCAGGTTCTGGGCGGTCAGCTTGACGTTCGCGGCCGGCAGGGCCRGCACATTGCACTCTTTCGGCCGGCGGTGGCAGAAATCGACCCACCCATAGGGAATGCTGGTGCGTCCTCCGACCGCGGCGGAGCGGACTCCGTCCGCCGAAGGCTGCGTCGATGGCCGCGTGAACAATGTCGACTGCGCCGCCGCCGGATCGACAGATACGGACGTCGCACCGATCAACGAAACAAGGCCGAGGAAGACAGAAGAGGTCAGGACGCCAGGGGAACACAACAATGCCAACACCACCGCAACGAGAAGACTGGCGATGAGTAAATGCGGAAACCGCGGTGCGATCAACTAAACAATTAATAATTTCCTAACGCGATTGTGTTCGCGCCCCAGCGAGGTCGCTAGCTTCCTCTAGGTGACATCAATCGCGAGCATGACGCTGTCGCGCTTCGGCAAGGACGCCCGCGTCCATTTCTTCCGTCGTTACGAGTTTTTCGGAGCCGGCCATTCTGGCGTACCTCGATATAGGACGAGGTAAGATTTGCCAATGTCGACCCAGATTCAACCTCAGCCAGCACCGGAAAGAATGCGCTCGACGAAAGCCGGCACCACTTATGTCGCCGGCCCTTCCACCTGCTCGGCGAAGCGTGAGGCCCAGCCTGCGCATTTCRGGTTGAGCTCGACCGTATGGGCGCCAGCGGCGCGCGCCCCCTCCACGAAACCCGCCGCCGGATAAACGCTGCCGCTCGTTCCAATCGCCGCGAACAGGTCGCAATCTTCCAGCGCCTCGCCGATCTCTTCCATGMGGTAGGGCATTTCGCCGAACCAGACCGCGTCCGGCCGCAGCCGACCCCTCACGCCGCAAGCCGGGCATTCAGATTGAAGTGCAATATCGTCACGCCATTTGCTGCTTTCGCCGCAGTCCTGGCAAAGGGCGCGGCCGAGTTCGCCATGCATATGTATCAGTTTCCGCGAACCTGCGCGCTCATGCAGGTCATCGATGTTCTGCGTGACGATCAGGACGTCGCCCGCGAGTTCCTGTTCCAACTTGGCGAGAGCCCGGTGCGCCGCATTGGGCTCGATGCTGCCCAACTGCCGCCGCCGCATATTGTAGAAATCCTGCACCTTGGCGGGGTCGCGGGCAAAGCCTTCAGGCGTCGCGACGTCCTCGAGCTTGAATTTCGCCCAGACGCCTTCGGGATCGCGGAACGTGGCGACGCCCGATTCCGCTGAGATGCCGGCACCAGTCAGGATGACGATCTTGGATCTGGACATGGCCGGGACGCCGGCATTGAAACATCGCTATCGCAGGCGATGTTACCGGAACGGTCCTGGCGGCTCAAACCCTGGTGCCGCCCACCGTCATCTGGTTCATTCGCAGATGCGGCTGGCCGACGCCGACGGGCACGCCCTGTCCGGCCTTGCCGCACATGCCGATGCCATTATCGAGCTTCATGTCGTTGCCGACCATGGTCACGCGATGCATGGCGTCAGGGCCGTTGCCRATCAGCATCGCGCCCTTGATCGGCTGCGTCACCTTGCCGTCCTCGATCATGTAGGCCTCGGTGCAGCCGAACACGAATTTTCCCGAGGTGATGTCGACCTGCCCGCCGCCGAAGGAGACGGCATAGATGCCGTTCTTGACCGAGGCGATGATCTCCTCCGGGTTCATGTCGCCCGAGGTCATGTAGGTGTTTGTCATGCGCGGCATCGGCTGATGCGCATAGCCCTCGCGCCGGCCGTTACCGGTCGCCTTCATGCCCATCAGCCGCGCGTTCTGGCGGTCCTGCATGTAGCCGACGAGCTTGCCGTCCTCGATCAGCACATTGCGCGCCRATGGCGTGCCTTCGTCGTCGACGGTAAGCGAGCCGCGCCGCTCGGCAATCGTRCCGTCGTCGACGACGGTCACACCCTTCGCCGCCACTTGGCTACCCATCAACCCGGCGAAGGCCGAGGTCTTCTTGCGGTTGAAGTCGCCCTCCAGTCCGTGGCCGACCGCCTCGTGCAGCATCACGCCCGGCCAGCCGCTGGAAAGCACGATATCGAACGTGCCCGCCGGCGCCGGGACGGCTTCCAGATTGACCAGCGCCTGCCTCAGCGCCTCGCGCGCGGCATGCTTCCAGCTCTCTTCGGTCAGGAACTCGCCAAAGCTCTTGCGGCCGCCCATGCCGTAGGAGCCGCTTTCCTGGCGGTCGCCATTGCCGACCACCACCGATACATTGATCCTGACCAGCGGGCGGATATCGCGCACAACCTGACCGTCGGCGCGCACGATCTCGACATGCTGCCAGGAAGCGGCGAGCGAGGCCGTCACCTGGCGCACGCGCGGATCGGCGGTGCGCAGCCAGGCGTCGATCTCCTGCAACAGCTTCGCCTTTGCCTCGAAACTGGGCGAGGGAATGGGGTTCTCGTCGCCATAGAGGTGGCGATTGGTGCGGGCCGGCGCGGCGGCGAGCGTGCCGGAGTAACCGCCCTTGACCGCCGAGACGGCGTCGGCCGCACGCAGCAGCGAGGCTTCGGACAGGTCGCTGGAATGGGCATAGCCGCTCGCCTCGCCGGCGACGGCGCGCAGCCCGAAACCCTGGTCGGTGTTGAAATTGGCCGTCTTCAGCCGGCCGTTGTCGAACATCAGCGACTCGCTCTCGCTGTATTCGAGGAACAGTTCGCCGTCGTCGGCGCCCTTGATTGTGTCGGCGACGATCTCTTTCACGCGATCGTCAGAAATGTCGAATTGGCCGATCAGGTTGTTCATGGCAGGGCTGTCCGCTGGCTGTTTCGGTTTCCCCCGATGTAGGGGCCGGGGCGGGTCGAGACAATCGGYGGCCTTTACATCAGCAAATCATCGCCGCGGGCCGACCTACGGCCGCACTGCTGCCGCAAGGCTCAGGGCAGGGCGGCGAAGCCTTCGGCGAATCCCTTGAGGTCGACGGGAATGCCGATGCCTTCCTCCGGCGTCTGGAAGACGATGAAGGTAGCCGAAGTGCCGTTCTTCAGCGTGTCGAGGAGCGGCTTCTCGAGGATCACTTCGGCATAGCAGCCGTCCTGGAAGCAGCGCACGAAATAGGCGCGGCCGATGTCCTTGCCGTCGACGTTGAGGCCAAGCCCGTTGGGTAGCAGAACGCCCAGCGGCGCGAGCACCCGCAGGATCTCGGCCTTGTTGTCGGCGGTGCGCAGCACCACCACCGAAAGCCCCATTTCCGGCCGGTCCTCGGCGACGACATTCTGCATCATCACGCATTGTTCGGAGGTCGCGCCGGCCGGTGTGTCGCAGATGATCGACCACGCCCCATGCGTCGACTTGACCGTGCCGCTGGGCGGCGCGGCGGTCTGAGGCGGCGCGGCGCTTGCCACGCCTGTCAGGCTGGCGCCAAGCAGGGCGGCAAGGAAGACGACCTTCGCCAAGGGTCTCGAAAGCCAGGAAGTCATGACGGCTCCATTGCGAATCACGGCACTTWAAGCTGCGCTAAAGCCAAGTAAAGGACGAGACGGTCGCCGGCCCGCCCCAATACCGGCAATTACCCGCTTTTCCATAGCAAATTCGCCCGAATTGCGACCGTGCGCCGCGCGGCGCGGCAATGGTCGGGAACGCCCCTCGGGTTGCGCGCAAAAATGCCGCACGGTTTCGCCCGCTCCTTCCTTGCGGAGGGGAATAGAGTATGGTTTGAACCACCCTGGGAGCGGACCGGGATTCCCAATCCCGGCGTCGTTCGTTATTGGTGCGATCCGATCGCAGGAAGTGGGAGACGAGAGGGCGATGAGAAAATTCCTGGCAAGCGCCAAATATCTGGCAGGTGCTGCAGCCGCAGGTGCGCTCCTCTCCAGCGCATCCGCCTATGCGGATCAGCCGCGGCCGTGGGAGACCGGCTTCCAGGCGCCTGCGACCGACATGATGCGGCAGATCGAGTGGTTCGGAAACTACACCTTCGCCTTCATCGTCGTGATCACCCTTCTGGTGCTGGTCCTGCTCGCCTACTGCATCCTGCGCTTCCGCGCGAGCGCCAATCCGGTCCCTTCGAGGACCAGCCACAACACGCTGATCGAGGTGATCTGGACGGTCGGGCCGGTGGTCGTGCTGCTGCTTATCGCCATTCCGTCCTTCCAGCTGCTCACCGCGCAGTACAYGCCGCCGGAAGAGGCCAAGCTGACCGTCAAGGCGACCGGCAACCAGTGGAACTGGGACTACGAATACCAGGTCGACAAGACCTTCTCCTTCAACTCGGCCGTGCTCCAGGATGCTGACCGCGCCAAGGCCGGCAAGGAAGATCGCAACCTTTACCCGCGCCTTCTCGCGGTCGACAACGAGCTGGTGGTGCCGGTCAAYACCATGACCCGCGTGCTGATCACGGCCACCGACGTCATCCATTCCTTCGCCGTGYCGTCCTTCGGCATCAAGATGGACGCCGTGCCCGGCCGCACCAACGAGACCTGGTTCAAGGCGGAGAAGGAAGGCCTCTACTACGGCCAGTGCTCGCAGCTCTGCGGCAAGGATCACGCCTTCATGYCGATCGCGGTTCGCGTCGTCTCCGACGCGCAGTTCAAGACTTGGCTTGACAGGGCCAAGACCGACGTGCCGGGCGCCAACAAGGCGCTGATGGCCGAGATCGACGGCGCCAACAAGGTAGCGGCCGCCGGCAATTGATGCCGCGGCCAAGCAGGAATTAGGGAACGGAGCGGAACATGGCAGAGGCAACAGCTCACGACCACCACGACCACAGGCCGCATGGCTGGGTCCGCTGGGTGTACTCGACCAACCATAAGGACATCGGCACGCTCTACCTGATCTTCGCGATCATCGCCGGCATCATCGGCGGCGCGCTTTCGGTCGCCATCCGCATGGAACTGCAGGAGCCGGGCATCCAGATCTTCAGCGGTCTGGCGCAGATGGTCTACGGCATGCATGGCGACGCCGCTATCGACGGCGGCAAGAGCATGTACAACGCCTTCGGCGCCGCGCACGGCCTGATCATGATCTTCTTCATGGTCATGCCGGCCCTGATCGGCGGCTTCGCCAACTGGATGGTGCCGATCATGATCGGCGCGCCGGACATGGCCTTCCCGCGCATGAACAACATCTCCTTCTGGCTGCTGCCGCCGGCCTTCCTGCTGCTGCTCGGCTCGATGTTCGTRCCGAGCGCGCCCGGCGCCTTCGGCCCCGGCGGCGGCTGGACGATCTATCCGCCGCTCTCGACATCCGGCCAGCCCGGGCCTGCGATGGACCTGGCGATCCTTGCGCTCCACATCGCCGGCGCTTCGTCGATCCTCGGCGCGATCAACTTCATCACCACCATCTTCAACATGCGCGCCCCCGGCATGACGCTGCACAAGATGCCGCTGTTCGCCTGGGCGGTGCTGATCACAGCCTTCCTGCTGCTCTTGTCGCTGCCTGTCCTGGCGGGCGCCATCACCATGCTGCTCACCGACCGCAACTTCGGCACCTCCTTCTTCGTGCCGGACAATGGCGGTGATCCGCTGCTCTTCCAGCACCTGTTCTGGTTCTTCGGCCATCCGGAAGTCTATATTCTGATCCTGCCGGGCTTCGGCATCATCAGCCACATCGTCTCGACCTTCTCGAAGAAGCCCGTCTTCGGCTATCTCGGCATGGCCTACGCCATGGTCGCGATCGGCGCCGTCGGCTTCATCGTCTGGGCCCACCACATGTACACGACCGGCCTGTCGCTCGACACGCAGCGCTATTTCGTGTTCGCTACCATGGTCATCGCGGTGCCGACCGGTGTGAAGATCTTCTCCTGGATCGCCACGATGTGGGGCGGCTCGATCAGCTTCAAGCCGCCGATGCTGTGGGCGCTGGGCTTCATCTTCCTGTTCACGATCGGTGGCGTCACCGGCGTTCAGCTCGCCAATGCCGGCCTCGACCGCTCGCTGCACGACACCTATTTCGTGATCGCCCACTTCCACTACGTGCTGTCGCTGGGCGCGGTGTTCGCGATCTTCGCCGGCTGGTACTACTGGTTCCCGAAGATGACCGGCTACATGTACTCGCCGGTGATCGCCAACACCCACTTCTGGGTCACCTTCGTGGGCGTCAACCTGATCTTCTTCCCGCAGCATTTCCTCGGCCTCGCCGRCATGCCGCGCCGCACCGTCGATTATCCTGACGCGTTCACCGGCTGGAACATGATCTCGTCTTACGGCTCCTACATCGCAGCCGTCGGCGTTGCGATCTTCCTCTACGGCGTGTTCGAGGCCTTCCAGAAGAAGCGGGTCGCGGGCGCCAATCCGTGGGGCGAGGGTGCCACCACGCTCGAATGGCAGCTGCCTTCGCCGCCGCCGTTCCACCAGTGGGAACAGCTGCCGAAGATCAAGTAAGCAGCGTCCCGACGCTTACGAGGCCGCCGGCGAGCCGGCGGTCTTGGCCAACGGAATGATGGACTTTAAGTACGCATGGCCATTGCCGACCACAGACTGATGGAGGAAGCGGGCTTTCGCATGTCGGAAGCGACCGCGGGCGATTTCTTCGCCCTCCTGAAGCCGCGCGTCATGTCGCTGGTCGTCTTCACGGCCTTTGTCGGCCTTGTCGCGGCGCCTGTCGCCATCAACCCGCTGCTGGCCGTGATCGCGATCCTGGCGATCGCCATCGGCGCCGGCGCCTCGGGTGCGCTCAACATGTGGTACGACGCCGACATAGACGCGGTGATGACCAGGACGGCCGGCCGTCCGGTGCCGGCCGGCCGCGTCACGCCCGGCGAGGCGCTGAGCTTCGGCCTGGTGCTCTCGGTTCTGTCGGTGATGACGCTGGGCGTGCTCATCAACTGGCTGTCGGCCGCGCTCCTTGCCTTCACCATCTTCTTCTACGCCGTCATCTACACGATGTGGCTGAAGCGCTGGACGCCGCAGAACATCGTCATCGGCGGCGCTGCCGGGGCCATCCCGCCGGTGATCGGCTGGGCGGCGGTGACCGGGTCGGTCAGCCTCGAAAGCCTTATCCTGTTCCTGATCATCTTCCTGTGGACGCCGCCGCATTTCTGGGCGCTGGCGCTGTTCAAGTCGGATGACTACGCTCGCGCGGGCATCCCGATGATGCCGAACGTCGCAGGACCTGCCTCGACCCGCCGCCAGATCTTTGCCTATGCGCTGGTCCTGGCGCCGGTCGGCGTGCTGCCCTGGGTGCTCGGCTACACCACGGCTGGCTACGGCGTCGTCTCGGCCGCGCTGGGCGCGGGCTTCGTCTGGTACGCCTGGAAGGTGCTCGGCATGGCCGACGACGACCGCGCGATGAAGCCGGCCAAGGCGCTGTTCGGCTACTCGCTGCTCTATCTCTTCGCAATCTTTGCCGCCTATCTCGTCGACAGCGTGGTCGGGCGCGCCCTCATGACGGGGGGAGCATGATCGTGGCCGACAAGAACCTCGAACTGGTCACCTTGACCGAGCGCCAGCAGAAGGCGCGGCGCAACCGCTCCGTCGCCATCGGCGTGGCGCTGGCCGCGCTCGTCATCATCTTCTACATCGCCACCATCGTGCGCTTCGGTCACAATGCCGCGGGYCTGATACCGACGAATCTGATGTGAGGCGGCGATGAGCGGCGAAAACACCAGACCCGTCAGGAAGAACAGCAACCGCATCGTCGTGGCGGTCTGCCTTGCCTTCTTCACCGGTATGGTTGGCATGGCCTATGCGGCGGTGCCGCTCTACAAGATGTTCTGCCAGGTCACCGGCTATGGCGGCACCACGCAGCGCGCCGAGAAGCAATATGCCGGCCGCGTGCTCGACCGCGACATCACCATCCGCTTCGACGCCAACACCAACGGCATTCMGTGGCAGTTCGAGCCCGTGGCGCGCTCAGTGACCATCAAGATCGGCGAGACCACGCAGGCGCATTACAGCGCAACCAACAAGTTCGACCGCCCCATCACCGGTCGCGCCTCCTTCAACGTGCAGCCGGAAATGGCCGGCGCTTATTTCAACAAGGTGGAGTGCTTCTGCTTCACCGACACGACGCTGCAGCCCGGCCAGACGCTGGATATGCCGGTCGTGTTCTATGTCGATCCAGACATCGTCAACGTGCCGGAACTGAAGGACTTGAAGACCATCACCCTGTCCTACACGATGTTCCCGGTCGAGAAGAAACAGCCGGTCGCAGCCGCCACCGGCGGCAGCAAAAAAGTTCCAGATTCCGAAGCAAGCCTCGGGGGTTGATATGGCAGACGCGCACGCAAAACCGAACCACGACTACCATCTCGTCAATCCCAGCCCTTGGCCTTTCCTGGGCTCGATCGGCGCGCTGGTGACCGCAATCGGCGCTGTGTGCCTGATGCGCTATCTCAGGGCCGACAGCTTCCCGGTCTTCGGCCACAACATCGCCAACCCGTGGCTGTTCTTCATCGGCCTTGTCATCGTGCTCTACACGATGTTCGCTTGGTGGTCGGACACCATCAAGGAAGCGCATGAGGGCCACCACACGCGCGTCGTGTCGCTGCACCTGCGCTATGGCATGATCATGTTCATCGCCTCCGAGGTGATGTTCTTCGTCGCCTGGTTCTGGGCCTTCTTCGACGCCAGCCTGTTCCCGGGCGAGGCGGCGCAATATGCCCGCGCCACCTTCACCGGTGGGATGTGGCCGCCGAAGGGCTTGGAAGTCCTCGACCCCTTCCACCTGCCGCTCTACAACACCATCATCCTGCTGCTTTCGGGCACKACGGTGACCTGGGCGCACCATTCGCTGCTCCATGGCGACCGCAAGGGCCTGATCAACGGCTTGGTGCTGACCGTYGGCCTCGGCATGCTGTTCACCATGGTGCAGGCCTACGAGTACATGCATGCGCCCTTCGCGTTCAAGGATTCGATCTACGGCGCCACCTTCTTCATGGCGACCGGCTTCCACGGCTTCCACGTCATCATCGGCACCATCTTCCTGCTCGTCTGCCTGGTCCGCGCGATGCGGGGCGACTTCACTCCGAAGCAGCATTTCGGCTTCGAGGCGGCCGCCTGGTACTGGCACTTCGTCGACGTGGTCTGGCTGTTCCTGTTCAGCTGCATTTATGTCTGGGCCTCGAACGGAGCCATGATCGAACCGCACTGACGCGAGCCTGCGAAAGTCAATGAGGCGGCTGCGGCGACGTGGCCGCCTTTCTTTTTGAGCGAAAGGGTCTACGGTGCGGATATGAGCGAAGACAAGGCGATCTGGCCCCCAATCGACCCGATTTCGGCCGGCCTGCAAGGCCGCTGTCCGCGCTGCGGCGAGGGCAAGCTGTTCTCGGGTTTCCTCACCGTCGGCAAGCGCTGCTACAATTGCGGCCTCGACTATTCCTTCGCCGATGCCGGCGACGGTCCGGCGGTGTTCGTCATCCTGATCATCGGCTTCATCGTCGTCGGCCTGGCGCTGTGGATGGAGGTGACGCTCAGCCCGCCGCTCTGGCTGCATTTCATATTGTGGATACCGCTGGCGCTGGTTCTCTGCCTGACGGCACTGCGCCTGATCAAGGGCGTGCTGATCACCCAGCAGTACAGCAAAAAGGCTTCCGAAGGCAGGCTGGACGCCGGGCAATGAGCGGCGCGACCGGTTCGACCACCGGCCGCTCGCGGCCGCGCAACGGTTTGCTGCTTGGGCTCGGCCTAGTCCTGTTCGCCATTCTAGTCGCACTCGGCACCTGGCAGGTCCAGCGCCTGCACTGGAAGGAAGGGCTGCTCGAGACCATCGACAGGCGCACCCATGCGGCCCCCCTGCCGCTGGCGGACGTCGAGAAGGAATTCGCCGCCTCGCATGATGTCGACTACACGCCGGTGAGGGTGAGCGGCACTTTCCTGCACCAGGGCGAGCGGCATTTCTTCTCCACCTGGGAAGGGGACACCGGCTTCAACGTCTACACGCCACTGTTGCTCGACGACGGTCGCTTCGTGCTCGTCAATCGCGGCTTCGTTCCTTACGACCTCAAGGATCCGGCCAAGCGGCGGCAGGGCGAGGTCGCCGGCAAGGTGACGGTGACCGGTCTTGCCCGCAATCCGCTGCCGGGGAAGCCGTCGATGATGTTGCCCGACAACGATATCGCCAAGAACATCTTCTACTGGAAGGATCGCGGCGCGATGGCCTCGAGCGCGGGCCTGCCGGCAGGCGCCGTGCTGGTGCCGTTCTTCATCGACGCCGACAAGACGCCGAATCCCGGTGGCTTGCCGGTCGGCGGCGTCACCATCATCGACCTGCCGAACAACCACCTGCAATATGCCGTCACCTGGTATGGCCTGGCGGCCGCCCTTGCCGCCGTGCTGATCCTCAGGCTCCGCCGCACGGCAAAGCAGGGGTGAATGCCGCCGCTCTTGACAGGGCAGGGGTAGGCACCTCATTTCGCGTCCAGCTTTTCGAGTGAACCGGCCCGTTTTGATGAGTAAGACCAAGCCACCGCTGACGATCAGGCTCTGCCAACCGCGCGGCTTCTGCGCCGGCGTCGACCGTGCCATCCAGATCGTCGTGCTGGCGCTGAAGAAATACGGCGCTCCGGTCTATGTCCGGCATGAGATCGTGCACAACCGCTATGTCGTCGAGGGGCTGCAAAGCCTGGGCGCGGTGTTCATCGAGGAACTGTCCGAGATTCCGCCTGAACATCGGCAATGCCCGGTGGTCTTTTCCGCGCATGGCGTGCCGAAATCGGTGCCGGCGGATGCCGAGGCGCGCAACCTCTTCTATCTCGACGCCACCTGTCCGCTGGTGTCGAAAGTCCACAAGCAGGCCATGCGTCACCAGCGGCGCGGCCGCCACGTGCTCCTGATCGGTCATGCCGGCCATCCGGAAGTGATCGGCACGATGGGCCAGTTGCCGGACGGCGCGGTGACGCTGATCGAGACCGAGGCGGACGCGGCGCGCTTCGTGCCGGCCGACCCCGCAGCGCTTGGCTTCGTCACCCAGACGACGCTGTCGGTCGAGGACACCGCCGGCATCATCCGGGCGCTTGAGGAACGGTTCCCGCAACTGCATGCGCCGGCGGCCGAATCGATCTGCTACGCCACCACAAACCGCCAGGAAGCGGTGAAGGAAACGGCCGCCGGCGCCGACCTCTTCCTCGTCGTCGGCGCGCCCAACTCGTCCAACTCGCGGCGCCTTGTCGAGGTGGCGGAGCGCGCCGGTGCCGCGATGTCGCTTCTCGTGCAGCGGGCCGCCGAAATTCCGTGGGATGAGATCGCCGACATTTCGACGCTCGGCCTGTCGGCCGGCGCTTCGGCGCCGGAAATCATTGTCGATGAGATCATCGACGCGTTCCGGCAGCGTTTCGACGTCACGATCGATCTGGCCATTACGGCCACGGAAACGGAGGATTTTCCGGTGATGCGGGTATTGCGCGATGTCGAACTGACGGCGGCCGACATGGCCTTCGTCAACGGAGCCGCGTGAAGCCAATGGCTGTCTACACCGATGTCAACGAAAGCGAGCTCACCACCTTCCTGAAGGCCTATCCGGTAGGCGAACTCCTGTCCTACAAGGGCATAGCCGAAGGCACCGAGAACTCGAATTTCCTCGTCCACGCCTCCACCGGCTCTTACATCCTGACGCTTTACGAGAAGCGCGTCGACAAGGCCGATCTGCCCTTCTTCCTCGGCCTGATGGGTCATCTCGCGCGAAAAGGCATTTCCTGTCCGCTTCCGGTCACCGCCCATGACGGCACCGTCATCGGCACGCTCGCCGGCCGCCCCGCGGTCATCATCACCTTCCTCGAGGGCCTTTCGCTGAGGCGCCCGACGGCGACGCACTGCGGCGAGGTCGGCAAGGCGCTGGCCGAGCTTCATCTCGCCGGCCGCGATTTCCCGATGCGCCGGCCGAACGCCCTTGCCATCGACGGCTGGCGCAAGCTCTGGGCCGCCTCGCGTGATCGCGCCGACGAGGTCGAGCCGGGGCTGGCAGCCGAGGTCGACGCCGATTTCGCCGATTTCGAGCGCAACTGGCCGACCGGCCTGCCGCAAGGCATCATCCATGCCGATCTCTTCCCGGACAACGTCTTCTTCCTCGGCGAGAAACTGTCGGGCCTGATCGATTTCTATTTCGCCTGCGACGATCTCTACGCCTATGATGTCGCCACCTGCCTCAACGCCTGGTGCTTCGAGAAGGACTTCTCCTTCAACCTCACCAAAGGCGCGGCGCTGCTTGCCGGCTATCAGGCGGTGCGACCGCTCGAGGGCGACGAAGAGGTGGCTCTGCCGATGCTGGCGCGGGGCTCGGCGCTGCGCTTCATGCTGACCAGGCTCTATGACTGGCTGACTATTCCGAATGGCGGCCTGGTTATAAAACGGGACCCGACCGAATATATTCGCCGCATGCGTTTCCACAGGGCGATCAAGTCTCCCTCCGAATACGGACTGACATGAACAAAGAAGTCGAGATCTTCACCGACGGCGCCTGCTCGGGAAATCCCGGGCCCGGTGGCTGGGGCGCGGTGCTGCGCTACAATGGCGTCACCAAGGAACTGTCGGGCGGCGAGGCGGAAACCACCAACAACCRCATGGAACTGCTTGCCGCAATTACGGCGCTCAACGCACTGAAGCAGCCCTGCACGGTCGATCTCTACACTGACAGCAAATATGTCATGGACGGCATCTCCAAATGGATCCATGGCTGGAAGAAGAACGGCTGGAAGACCGGCGACAAGAAGCCGGTCAAGAACGGCGAGCTCTGGCAGGCGCTCGACCAGGCCGCCAGTCGCCACAAGGTCATCTGGCACTGGGTGAAGGGCCATGCCGGCCACCCGGAGAATGAGCGCGCCGACGAACTGGCGAGGCAAGGCATGGCGCCGTTCAAGTCGAAGTCTGTGCGGCCGGCACCGGTTGCGACCGCGCCGAGGCCGGAAGGCGCTCCAGCGAGGAAACCAGTTCCCCGACGCTCGACCCAGAGCTACTGAGGTCGCAGGACGTTCTCTATCGGATCGCCAGCGCCGTCGAGAACAGGCCAAGCGCGAACACCGTGTGCGACACAAGGTTGAGGGCGCGCACCAGCATCGGATTGGGCAGTTTGGACGCTGYCCAGCCGGCGCCCATGCCCGGCGCCAGCAGGAACCAGCCGGCGCCGACGGTGACGATGCCGAGGATGAAGGCCGGCAGGAAGGTCGGCGCCGCCAGCCAGCCGGCGCCCGCGAGCGCCACCAGGATCACACCGTAGAGGATGCCGACGAGGTAGTGGAACACCCAGCCCAGCGCCTTCTCATGCGCATAGGGCATGGCCTTGCCGATATCGTCGTGGAAGACTTTTTCGGGCAGGTGCCGGACCCAGYGGCCGACCAGTCCCCAATTCGGCCTCGGCAGCCCGAACACCTTGTTGAGGAAAATCGCCCAGACGTCCATGAAGACCGTGGCGCCGATGCCGATCGCGACGGYGCGCCAGATGATGTCGAACATCAGAGCTGCTCGAGGATCTTGGCCGCGCCGCTCTCGGCGACCCCCGGCTTGGTCTCGATATTGAGGGCCTTCACCGTGCCGTCGTCGACGATCATCGAAAAGCGCTTCGAGCGCAGTCCCATGCCGCTTGCGGAAAGATCATTGTCGAGGCCGACCGCCTTGGCGAAATCGCCATTGCCGTCGGCGAGGTAGAGGAGCTTGCCTTCGCCGCCACTGAAGCGCGCCCAGGCGCCCATGACGTGGACGTCGTTGACCGAGACAACCGCGATGGTGTCGACGCCGCGCGCCAGGATGGCGCTGTGGTTCTCAAGATAGCCCGGCAGGTGGTTGTTGCTGCAGGTCGGGGTGAAGGCGCCTGGAACGCCGAACAGCACGACCTTCTTGCCGGCGAAGATTTCGGCGCTGGTCATCGGCTTCGCGCCGTCGGCGGTCATCACCTTGAAGGTTGCATCGGGCAGTTTTTCGCCAACCGAAATGGTCATGACTTTCCTCGCTTGGGAGATTGGGAAGGATCGACATCTGCGATATCGGACTGAGCGGCGTCCCGCAACCATTCACCAAGGCTGGATCAAGGGAAAGGCAGCAACCCGTCGACCGAACCCTCGGCGCTCGTCAGCGTGTAGTAGAGCCCGCCATCGGTGGGYGTCGCCGACGGCCGGTCGAGGATCGGCACTGTGAACACCAGCTTGCCGTCCTTTTCGCTGCGTTTCGGCGCGCCGAACATGTAGTCATGATCGCCGGCGATGAAGAAGTCGACGGAATCCGGATTGCCCGGCAAATGCGCCTCGACGACAAGCGTCTCGTGATCGCCGGGCAGCACCCGGATGCCGAAATCGGGCCGCGCAGGGGAGGGGAGCGTTGCAAGCGCCGTCTTCACCAGCGCGGCGTCGGTAGCGTTGTCCGGATCGTAAGCCGGATCGACGCTGAGCCGCGTCTGCACCGGGATGCAGATCGTCTCGCATATGCCGAGGAAAATGTTTGCGTCGATGGTCGCCGGCTGGTCCGGCGCCGCCAGCGTGAAGGTAACCGGCAGCGACACGGGGCGGTCGTAGCCGGCSCATTTGCCGTAGCCGTCATCGTGGCGCTGCGGCGGCGGAAACGAAAGCCGCGCGTCGGCGATGTTGGTGCTGGCCGAGACGTCGAGCTGCGGCGGCACGCCTGAATCGCCGGGGTCGCGCCAGTAGGTCTTCCAGCCGGGTTTGAGCGCAATGTCGAGGACGCCGTGGATCTTGCCCGCCTCGTCCGGCTTGCCGCTTGTCACCAGCCGCACCTTGCCGCCTTCGCTATTGTACCAGACCGAGGACGAGGCCACGGCCGGCAGAACCGATCCCAGGCCGATGGCGGCGCCGAGCGCCAGAATATTCAGGTATCGCATGGCGGTGATTTGATCGCCCGTTCTTGGCCGCGCAATGATTTCATGGTTCTGCCGGTATCATATTTGCGTGACATCCGGCACCCTGACCATCTTTTCGGCGCGGCGGAAACGCGTTACGCTCAAACCCATGGACTTGTTGCGCCACAAAAAGATGGCCGCCGGGCGCGGCTTCCTCGACGATCAGTTCCTGATTGCCATGCCGGGCATGAAGGACGACCGTTTCACGCGCTCGGTCATTTACATTTGCGCCCACAGCGACGAGGGCGCGATGGGCCTCATCATCAACCAGACTCAGCAGATGTTGTTCCCGGACCTCCTGGTCCAGCTCGGCATCATGAACGAGCAGGAAGCGATCCGTTTGCCGGCCCATGCCCGCGACTTCGTCGTGCGCAATGGCGGGCCGGTCGACCGCAGCCGCGGTTTCGTGCTGCATTCCGGCGACTATCGGGTGGAATCCTCGCTCAGCGTCTCCGACGACATCTGCCTGACCGCGACCGTCGACATCTTGCGCGCCATCTCGACAGGCCGCGGGCCGCGGCATGCGCTGATGGCGCTCGGCTATTCCGGCTGGGGCGCGGGGCAGCTTGAAAGCGAGATTGCCGAGAACGGCTGGCTGACCTGCCCGGCAACGCCCGAGCTGTTGTTCGACACCGACCTCGAACGCAAATACGACCGCATCCTCGCCTCGATCGGCATCGATCTCGCCCATCTCAGCGCCGCCGCCGGCCACGCCTGAGGGCCTCTACCTACGCTCGCGGTTAGTAGGACGCTCCCGACTTCGTCATCCTAGGGCGCAGCCGGAGCGAAGCTCCGTCGCGGAGACCCTAGGAACCATGCCGTTACATCGACCATGGAGTGTGCGGCGGTGCAGAATTCTGCACCGTCTAGGCCTGCGTAAGCGGATACTGCTCCCTCAGCGTCTTCAGCACCTGGTCCCCGGGCATCGGCGCGCCGAACATGAAGCTCTGGACATATTCGCAGCCCATCTGGCGCAGCTCCAGCGCGTCGCTGTCGTCCGAGATGCCTTCGGCAACGACGGACAGGCCGAGCTCATGCGCCATGTTGACCATGGATTTGAGCAGCACCGCCCGCTTCGGCGTGRCATCGTCGACGAAGCTCTTGTCGATCTTGATCGTGTCGAAGGGGAAGCGRGTCAGGTAGGAGAGCGACGAATAGCCGGTGCCGAAATCGTCGAGCGACAGCCCAATGCCGAGCTGCTTCAGCTTGGTCAGCACATGCGCGGTCTGCTCGGGATTGTCCATCACCAGCGACTCGGTGAGCTCCAGCCGGAAGCAGCGCGGCTTGAGGTTGGCGCGCGCGATGACCGAGCGGACGTCGCTGACCAGGTCGCGGCGGATGAGCTGCCGGCTTGAGAGGTTGACCGAGACCGACAGCGGCGCGTCGCCGATCTGCTTCTGCCAGGCCGCCAGATCCTCCGCCGCCTGCTGCATGGCGAACAGGCCGAGTTGCACGATCAGCCCGCAATTCTCCGCCACCGGAATGAAATCCCCCGGCGGGATCATGCCGCGCCGCGGATGATCCCAGCGCAGCAAGGCCTCGAAGCCCGCGACGCTGCCGTCCTCCAGCCGCACGATCGGCTGGTAGGCGAGCGTGAACTCACGCCGCTCAATGGCGCGGCGAAGGTCGGATTCGAACTGCAGCCGATCGGTGCCTACGGTGCGGAAGGCCGGCCGGAACGGCTCGATCCTGTCGCCGCCGAAGCGCTTGGCCTGGTGCATGGCAAGCTCGGCGTCCTTGACCAAGTCCTCGGACGAGGTTTGCGCCGTCGTCCAGGTGATCAGGCCGATCGATGCGGTGAGCACGATCTCGCGCTTGGCGAAGGTGATCGGGTTGCTGATCGCATGTTTGACGGCATCGGCCATGGCGGCGATGCGGGCCGGGTCCTGCTCGGAGAGCAGCATCAGCGCGAACTGGTCGCCGGCGAAGCGCGACAGCGAATCCTTCGGCTTCAGCAGCCGGTGCAGCCGGCGCGCGACGGTGAGAAGAATGGTGTCGCCGGCCGAGATGCCGAGGCCGTCATTGACCTGCTTGAAGCGGTCGATGTCGATGACGAAGACGGTTGGGCGCACCTTGTCCTCGGTGCGAGCGATCGAGATGATCGCCTCCAGCCGGTTCATGAACAGCTCGCGGTTCGRCAGGCCGGTCAGGTTGTCGTGCACGGCGTCGTGCAGCAGCCTTTCCTCGGACTTCTTCTGCTCGGTGACGTCGACCATGGTGCCGACGCAGCGGATCACCTCGCCGTCCGACCCGATCACCGGTCGCGCGCGCAGCGAGA
The DNA here is from genome assembly GCF_001854785.1 of Mesorhizobium sp. ORS 3428. Lineage (GTDB taxonomy): Bacteria > Pseudomonadota > Alphaproteobacteria > Rhizobiales > Rhizobiaceae > Mesorhizobium. The sequence continues at coordinate 413,253 of NZ_MDFL01000126.1, read as the reverse complement.
ACCAGTGATAGTGCCCGTCGGCGCCGCGCAGGCGGAAATTCTGCGCCACTCGGCCGCGGCGGTGCTCCAGCACCACGTCGAGCGTGGTGCGGAAGGTATCGCGGTCGTCGGCATGCAGCACCGGCAGCCAGTTGCGGGCAGCACCTGACAGGCTGTTGGGGGTGAGGCCGAGCTGCAGGCTGATATCGGGCTTGGTCACCACGCGGTCGCGCAGCACGTCCCAGTCCCACACGATGTCGCCCGATCCGGCAACCGCGAGCGCCTGGCGCTCGAGGTCGGAGAACAGCCCCTGATGCAGCGCGCCGCCGGCAAAGGCATGCTGCATGACGGTGAAGCCGATGAGCAGAATGATCAGGATGAGGCCGCCGCCCAGCGCCGGCTGGGCGATGTCGTTGTCGAGCATGCCGGTAATGGCCATCCACGAGCCGCATAGCCAGAGCAGCACCATGACCCAGCTCGGCACCAGCATGATCGCACGGTCATAGCCACGAATACCGAGGAAGATGATGAGTCCGAGCCCAGTGAGCGCGGTGGCGGCAAAGGAAATGCGGGCGATGCCGGCGGCGACCGCCGGATCGACGATGGCCACGCCGGCGATCAAGAGCAGCCCGAGGATCCAGACCAGCGCGCCATAGCTGAAATGGCCATGCCATCGGTTGAGGTTGAGATAGGCGAACAGGAACACCACGAAGGTCCCCGCCAGCGCCACCTCGGTGCCGGCCCGCCACATCTGCTCATTGCCGGGCGAGATCTCGATCACCTTGTTGAGGAAGCCGAAATCGACGCAGATATAGGCAAGCACCGCCCAGGCGAGCGCGGCGGTCGCCGGGAACATCGAGGTTCCCTTGACCACGAACAGGATGGTCAGGAACAGCGCCAGCAGGCCGGCGATGCCGATGACGATGCCGCGGAACAGTGTGTAGGAATTGACCGAGTCCTTGTAGGATTCCGGATCCCACAGATAGACCTGCGGCAACTTCGGCGAGGCAAGCTCTGCTACGAATGTCACCACCGTTCCGGGGTTCAGCGTCACCCGGAACACGTCGGCGTCGGGGCTGGTCTGGCGGTCGAGCGCGAAGCCTTCGCTGGGTGTGATCGCCGCGATGCGCGTCGAGCCCAGATCCGGCCAKAAGATGCCGGAATTCACCAGCCGGAAATGCGGCGCGACGATCAGCCGGTCGAGCTGCTGGTCGGTGCTGTTGGCGAGCGCGAACACCGCCCAGTCGCCGGTCGAGCGCGCATCATTGGCCTCGACCTCGATGCGGCGCACGATGCCGTCGGGGCCGGGCGCGGTCGAAACCTGGAAATGCTCACCCTGGTTCCGGTAGATCGCGACGGCGCCCGAAAGGTCGAGAGCCTTGTCGTCGCGCGCGATCTTGATCGGCTCGACGGCAAGCGCGGGCACGACTGCCGAAAGCGTGATGACGACTGCCAGTATGAGGGCGAACAGCGACGCTACTCGCGGAAAATTCGTCACATATCAGCCCTTCGTTCCATCGCCCGGCGGATCGTCCGCGATCCGGGCGTAGAGGTAGTGATCCTGCCAGATGCCGTTGATCCTGAGATAGGATCGCAGAAGTCCTTCGCGCCGGAATCCGGCTTTTTCAAGCACGCGGATCGACCGAGTGTTTTTGGGAATACAGGCAGCCTCGATCCGGTGCAACCTCAGCGTATCGAAGGCAAAGCGCGACACCAGCTTGACCGCCTCGGTCATCAGGCCGCGGCCGCCGAAGCGCTCGCCGATCCAGTAGCCTATATGGCCGCTTTGCGCGACGCCGTGGCGGATGTTGCCGAGCGTGATGCCGCCGGCGAGCTTGCCGCTCGACTTCTCGAAAATGAAGAAGGCGATGGCCGTGCCTTGCGCATAATCCTCGCGATAGCGGCTGATGCGCAGCCGCCAGGCTGTGCGGTCGAGCTCGTCCGGCTGCCAGCGCGGCTCCCATGGTTCCAGGAAGGCTCGGCTCTCGCCGCGCAGCGTCGACCATTCCCGGTAATCGTTGGTCAGCGGCACGCGCAGCGTGACCTTTTCGCCCTTCAGTGCCGGCAGGTCGCGGCGAAAGAAAGGAAGCGCGAACACGACTTTTGGTCGGAGATTAGACGGCGAGCCTGCGGGCCGTCGTCTGCGGGCCCGCAAGCGATTCGAGAATCGCCTCGTAGGGCGCCAGTGTGCCTACAGGGCCGACGGCCGTCAGCGTCGGCTTGGTCGAGAACAGACGCGACGAAAGGTCGGTCAGACGGTCGACGGTCAGCGCCGCCAGCCGCTCCATCAATTCCTCCTTGGCGATCGGCCGGCCGAACAGCAGCAGCTGCCTGGCGATCTGCGAGGCGCGGCTGGCCGGGCTTTCGGCCGACATGATGAGCCCGGCGCGGTATTGCGCCCGCGCCCGGTCGAGCTCCTCCTGCAGGATGCTTTCGCCGGCTTTTTGYAATTCGTCGATGATGACCGGCACCAGCTCGGCGATGTCGCTCTGGCCGGTCGCGGCATGCACGCCGAAAATGCCGGTGTCGGAAAAGCCCCAGTGGAAGGCATAGACCGAGTAGCAGAGGCCGCGCTTCTCGCGCACTTCCTGGAAGAGCCTCGACGACATGCCGCCGCCCAGGATCATCGACAGCACCTGCGAGGCGTAGAAGTCGCGCACATGGTAGGCGCGGCCCTCGAAGCCGAGCACGATCTGCGCGTCCATCAGGTCGCGGTCCTCGCGGAAGTCGCCGCCGACATATTGCGCGTATTGCGGGATGTTGCTGGTGGCCTTGGCGCGGAAGCCGCCGAGCTTCTTCTCCACCTCGCGCACGAAATTGTCGTGCTTGATGTCGCCGGCGGCCACGATCACCATGCGCTCGGCGCCATATTGCCGCTCGATGAAATCGTGCAACTGCCTGGAGGTGAAGGATTTGACCGTCTCCGGCGTGCCGAGGATGGAGCGGCCGATGGTCTGGTGGCGGAACGCGGTTTCGGTGAAGCGGTCGAAGACGATGTCGTCGGGCGTGTCGTGCGCGGCGCCGATCTCCTGCAGGATTACATGCTGCTCGCGCTCCAGCTCCTCGGGGTCGAATTCGGACTCCTGCAGGATGTCGGCCAGGATATCGACCGCCAGCGGCACGTCGTCGGAAAGCACCCTGGCATAGTAGGACGTCGTCTCGACGCTGGTTGCGGCGTTGATCTCGCCGCCGACATTCTCGATTTGCGAGGCGATCTGGAAGGCGCTGCGCCGCCTTGTGCCCTTGAACGCCATGTGCTCGAGCAGATGGGCCATGCCATGCTCTTCGTCGCGTTCATTGCGGGCGCCTGACTTGACCCAGGCACCTAGGGCAACGGATTCTAAGCTTGGAAGGGTTTCGGTGGCGACTGTCAGGCCGTTCGACAGACGGCTTACCTCAACACCCATATGGCAAGTACTCCCTAACGCGCCGCCCGCGTGTGGCGGCTCACGTAATCTTCCACCATTTTCAAGTCGGATGGAAGTATCGTGTATTTTTCGTCGGCTGTCATCAAGCCGCCGAGCCAGGCGGGGAGCGCAGGCTTGACGCCGCTGGCAGCCTCGACAGCCGCGGGGAATTTTGCCGGATGCGCGGTGCCGAGCACCACCATCGGCACTGCACCGGAGGCGTGGCCGGCGGCCACATGCACGGCAGCCGCTGTGTGCGGATCGAGCAGATAGCTGCTTGCCTCAAGCGTCGAGCGGATCGTGGCGGCGACTTCGTCGACGCTGGCGCGGCCGGCGTCGAATTCGGCGCGGATCCTCGCCATTTCGCCGGCCTCGATGGTGAAGGCCCCGGACTGCTTGAGCCCGTTCATGTAGCGCCTGACCGTCGCGGTGTCGCGGCCTGCCGCCTCGAACAGCAGGCGCTCGAAGTTCGACGACACCTGGATGTCCATCGACGGCGAGGTGGTGGCGAACACGCCCTTGGTGCGGTATTCGCCGCTCGCCAGCGTGCGCGCCAGTATGTCGTTGTCGTTGGTGGCGATGACCAGCCGCTCGACCGGCAGCCCCATGCGCTTGGCGGCATAGCCGGCGAAAATATCGCCGAAATTTCCCGTTGGCACGGTGAACGATACCGGTCGCTCGGGCGCGCCGAGCGACAGCGCCGAGGAGAAGTAGTAGACGATCTGGGCCATGATGCGGGCCCAGTTGATCGAGTTCACGCCCGACAGCGACACCCCGTCGCGAAAAGCGTGGTCGTTGAACATGTCTTTCACCAGGCCCTGGCAGTCGTCGAAATTGCCTTCGATCGACAGCGCGTGGACGTTTGCAGCGCTCGACGTCGTCATCTGCCGCTGCTGCACCGGCGAGACCTTGCCGTTGGGGAAGAGGATGAAGATGTCGGTGCGGTCGCGCCCGGCAAAGGCGTCTATCGCCGCGCCGCCTGTATCGCCCGAGGTGGCGCCGACGATGGTGGCGCGTTTGCCGCGTTCGGCAAGCACATGGTCCATCAGGCGGGCGAGCAACTGCATCGCCACGTCCTTGAAGGCGAGCGTCGGGCCGTGGAAGAGCTCCAGGATAAAGCTGTTGGTGCCCGTCTGCACCAGCGGGCAGACCGCCTCGTGCCGGAAGGTTGCATAGGCTTCCCGCACCAGCCGTTCGAAGACCGGCGCCGCGATCTCGCCGCCGAGGAAAGGCGTGAGCACCCGGATGGCGAGGTCCGGATAGGCAAGGCCGCGCATGGCGCGGATGTCGGCGGGCGAAAATTGCGGCCATTCGCGCGGCAGGTAAAGTCCGCCGTCGCGCGCCAGCCCGGCCAGAAMCGCGTCGGAAAATCCAAGCACGGGCGCATCCCCGCGGGTACTTACATATTGCATCGTCAAAGGCCTATTGCTGCCGGCCGCGTCATCCACGGCAATTGGTTAATTTTCCGAGCCGGCTCAGTCGCATTTTTGCCGCGGCGTTGATATACGTCACCGGCTTTGTGAGAGGGAAGTGCACTTCATGGGGTTTTATTCGGTCAACCGTCGTTTTGTCGCGGGTCTGGCGCTTGCCGGCTTTATGCTTGCCGCCGCCGGCTGCCAATCGAGCGACAATGGCATCCTGAACTTCGGTTTTAGCAAGAAAGACCCGACCGCGCCGCCACCGCCGCAGAACCCTCAGGTGCTCGCCAGCCAGCTGCGCGCCTACTGCCCGAAGGTGACGCTGCGCGACGGCACCGCCTTCTTCAACACCTATGCCAAGGGCGCTGCCGCCAAACCCAAGAAAAAGAAGGGCGACGCAACGGCGGATGCCGATGCCGCGGCTGCTGCCGCGCAGCTGGGGCCCAATGGCCAGCCGATCGATCCCAATCACGATCCGTCCAAGATCATCTACCAGGCTTCGATAACCGACGTGACGCGCGACTGCACCCATGCCAACGGCCAGCTGACGATGAAGATCGCGGTGGCCGGCAAGGTCGTGCCGGGACCGATGTTTGCGCCCGGCACCGTCACCATGCCGATCCGCATCGCGGTCCAGCACGGCACCGACGTGCTCTATTCGCAGCTGCATCAATACCAGGTGCAGATCACCGATCCGTCGGCCGCCACGCAGTTCGTCTTCACCGACGCCAATGTCGTGGTGCCGGAACCCAGCGCGACCGACTACCAGGCCTATGCCGGCTATGACGAGAACGCGCCGGCTGCAACGGACAAGTCGAAGGTGAAGAGAAAGAAGCGCGTCGTCGCAGCGGCGACGAATTAGGGAGTCTTGGGCAGGGTTCGTTCGAAACTCGCAGGAGCGAGCTTCCAGCGAACCCTCAAGCGTCTTCCGACCACTCCGAGAGCGCGGCAATCGTGCTGCCGAGTTCGGCGAAGCGGCGAATRACCGTTTCGGCCCCGGCCTCGGTCAGCGCGTCGGCGTGGCCGGGATAGCTGTGTCCGGCGCCGGTGAAGCCGATGACGCGCATACCGGCTGTCCTGGCGCCGGTAACGCCGTGCACCGAATCCTCGATGACGAAAGTGTTCTTCGGGTTCGCRCCGAGCTGCTCGGCGGCGAACAGGAACACGTCCGGCGCCGGCTTGGTCTTCTTGCTGGGGATGTCGAGCCCCGAGAAGATGCGGCCGGCGAAGAACGGCAAAAGCCGCACCTTCTCCAGCATGAACTCGATCCGCTCCGTGCGCGAATTGGAGCAGACGGCGCGCGGCGCGGTGACGGCCGCCACCGCTTCGTGGGCGCCGTCGATGACGCGCACGTCGCTGCGCAACCTGCGGTCTACAAGTTCCTCGGCGCGGTCGATTAGCGAGGCCTGGAACGGGATATGCGACTTTTCCTCGAGCCGCAGCATGATGTCCTTGAAGGTCAGCCCGGCATAGCTTTCGAAAATCTCCTCCGCCGAGATCTCGAACCCGGCCGATGTCAAAAGTTCGGCTTCGACGCGCGCGGCGACGATTTCGGAATCGACGAGCACGCCGTCGCAATCGAAAATGACAAGGTCTGGCTGGGGCATGGCAATCCGGAACGTGGGAGAAAACATGGCCTGACTGGCCCAAGCGGCGCGGCATACACCAATGGGCTTGTCTTCGCAAACCGCGCGCGCAAGGCTCTGCAGCTTTCACCGAATGTTTACGCTGATCGGTAACCATAACGGCCAGTTAAACGTAACGCGTGCCTTGGGTGTAACAATGTCTGCCGTGCGTCTTCTCGACGAGCTTTCCCGCGCTCCCCAGCAGTCCGAATGGCTGGACAAGATCCTGAAAGGCGACTGCGTCGCCGCCCTCGACAGGCTGCCAGAAAAGTCGATCGACGTCATCTTCGCCGACCCGCCCTACAATCTGCAGCTCGATGGCGACCTGCACCGGCCCGACCAATCCAAGGTCGATGCGGTCGACGACGACTGGGACCAGTTCGAGAGCTTCGAGGCCTATGACGCCTTCACCCGCGCCTGGCTGCTTGCGGCGCGCCGCGTGCTGAAGCCCAACGRCACCATCTGGGTCATCGGCTCCTACCACAACATCTTCCGCGTTGGCGCCCGCATGCAGGATCTGGGCTTCTGGATCCTGAACGACGTCGTCTGGCGCAAGACCAATCCGATGCCGAACTTCCGCGGCCGGCGTTTCCAGAACGCGCATGAGACGATGATCTGGGCCTCGCGCGACCAGAAGGCCAAGGGCTATACCTTCAATTACGAGGCGCTGAAGGCCTCGAACGATGATCTCCAGATGCGCTCCGATTGGCTGTTCCCGATCTGCACCGGCGCCGAGCGGCTGAAGGACGAGAACGGCAACAAGCTGCATCCGACGCAGAAGCCGGAAGCGCTGCTTGCCCGCATCATGATGGCTTCGACCAAGCCGGGCGACGTCGTGCTCGATCCCTTCTTCGGTTCGGGCACAACCGGTGCCGTCGCAAAGCGGCTCGGCCGCCACTTCGTCGGCATCGAGCGCGAGCAGGCCTATATCGACGCCGCCAACGAGCGCATCGCTGCCGTTCGCCCGCTGGAAGGCGCCGACCTGACCGTGCTTTCCGGCAAGCGCGCCGAGCCGCGCGTCGCCTTCATCAGCCTGATCGACACCGGCCTTGTGGCGCCGGGCGCCACGCTCTACGACGCCAAGAAGCGCTGGGCCGCCAAGGTACGCGCCGACGGCACGCTGGCCATCGGCGACAGCGCCGGCTCGATCCACAAGATCGGCGCCGAGGTGCAGGGGCTCGATGCCTGCAACGGCTGGACCTTCTGGCACTATGAACGCAGCGGCGGTCTCACCCCGATCGATGAGCTGCGCCGCATCGCGCGCCTCGGCATGGAACGAGCAGGCGGCTGATACGCCTGAATCAAGAGTTGAATCAACGCTTCAACGGATCGCCGCAAGCGATTCAGATCAAGCCGCAATCCCCAGCCGCTCAAGGTCTGCTTGAAGCGCCTTGGCGTCGGTGAACAGCACTGCCTGCCAGCCCGCGGCCTTGGCGCCGTCTACATTCTTCTGGCTGTCGTCGATGAACAGCGTCGCCGGCGGTTCGAGCCCGAAGGCGGTGACGTGGTGATCGTAGATGGCGCGGTCCGGCTTGATCAGGCCGATCTCGCCCGAAACGGTGACGCCGCGCGGACGCTCGAGGAATTCGAAGCGCCGGCGGGCTTCCACGAAAGTGTCGGCGGCGAAGTTGGTCAGCATGGTCACATCGCGGCCGCGCTCGATCAGGCCGACCATGATGGCGACGCTGTCGTCATAGGCGTGTGGCACCATCTCGTGCCAGTAGCGGCGGAAATTGCGGATATTCTCGGCATGACCGGGATGCTCGGCGATCAGCAGCGCCTCGGCCTCTTCCCAAGTCCGTCCGCGATCCTGCTCGATGTTCCAGGCGCTGGTGCAGACATTGTCGAAGAACCATTTCCGCTCCTCGGCGTCCGGGATCAGCCGGCTGAACGGAAGGTCCGGATCATAGTGGATCAGCACCTTGCCGATGTCGAACAYGATGTGGCGGATTTCGGTCATTGCGGTCCTTTCGATGCGGGTGCTGCGGGCGTTGCTTCTTGGTCGCGCCCGGTATCGCCGCTTCGATCACCTTTTTCATGACGGTCGGCAGCGCTTCCCCGGAAATTTCATGGGCCAGCGACCAGAAATGCCCATTGGGTGGGTCACCCTTGATGTGGGCATGGAAGACGTCGAGTTCGAGCGCGAAATGGGTGAAGACGTGGCCGATCCGCCCGGCGCGCCGCCAGTCGGCCGGGAAGGGCGCTGCGTCTTCCGTGGTCGCCCCATCGATCCGCGCGGTCCAGGCCGTGGTCGGCACTTCCGTCATGCCGCCCAGCAACCCTTTGTCAGGTCGCTTGCGCAAAAGAATGGCGCCATCATCGCGTTGGGCAACAAAGGCGGCACCGCGCCTGAGCGGCTTGTCGTCCTTGGGCAGGCGGAGCGGAAAACGCTCCGGATCGCCCGACAGGATGGCGCTGCAATCCTCCCTCACCGGGCACAGCATGCAACGCGGCCGCCGCGGCGTGCAAATCGTCGCGCCGAGATCCATCATCGCCTGGGCGAAATCGCCGGGCCTTTTCTGCGGCACGAGCTTTTCGACCAGCGCGCGGATCTCGGGCTTGGCCTCGCTGAGCGGCGTTTCAACCGAATACAGCCGCGACACCACGCGCTCGACATTCCCGTCGACGACAGCCGCCGGGCGGTCGAAGGCGATTGCCGCGATCRCCGCCGCCGTATAGGCGCCGATGCCCGGCAACTCCTTCAATCCTGCCTCGGTGTCGGGAAAGCGACCGCCCAGCCGCGCTACGAGATCGGCACAGGCCTTCAGGTTGCGCGCCCTGGAATAGTAGCCGAGCCCGGCCCAGGCCTTCATCACCTCTTCGGCGGGCGCCGCCGCCAGTGCCTCGACGGTGGACCATTTCTCCAGGAAGGTGCGGAAATAGGCTTTCACCGCTTCGACCGTGGTCTGCTGCAGCATCACCTCGGACAGCCATACGCGATAAGGGTCAGGTTTCGCGCCACGCGCCAGCGCGGCCGGCGTCACGCGCCAGGGCAGGTCGCGGTGATGCGCGTCGTACCAGGCAAGCAGGCGAGCGGCGATGCTGCTATTTCCGGATACGGCCTTCTCGGCCTTGCGGGTCTGGTCTTGCGGTGCCATTGATCGGGCGAACTGAGGATCGGAGAACGCACATGGCAGGGAAAGGGCCGTTCGGCAATCCCGTTCCGGTGAGCGATCTCGCGACCGAGATCCTCGATCCGGTGCTGAGGAAGCGTGCCGGCATGTCGATCGGGCTGGTGCAGTCCTGGGAAGAGATCGCCGGTCCCCGTCTTGCCCGCCATTCGCGCCCGGAGAAGATCCAGTGGCCGCGCCGCCTGCATGAGGACGACCCGTTCGAGCCGGCGCTGCTGGTCATTGCCTGCGAAGGCATGGCGGCGCTGCACCTGCAGCATGAGGCCGGCGAGGTGATCAACCGCGTCAACGCCTTTTTGGGCTTCAACGCCATCGGCCGCATCAAGATCGTTCAGAAACCGGTGCTGACCGACAAGGCCCGCCCGAAACCGGTGCCAAGGCCGCTCAGCGAGGCCGAGAAATCGAGGCTGGCGCGCACGGTCGGCAAGATCGAGGATGCCGGCTTGCGCGCGTCCCTGGAGCGGCTTGGGGCAACCATCCTGGGACAAAAAAGGTCATGAGCATGTCTCCCGAAAATGTGCAGCGGTTTCTGGAAAGGACATGCGGCGTGCTGCAAAAATGTCGTCGATATCGCGTATTCGTGATCGCGTCCGAAAAATTTGGCGATTGGATTGGGGACGGCGATGCCTTAATTCGCGCCAACTCTCGCCTTTTCTAGCCTTTGCATTGCAAAATCCAACCGATATCAGGTGATTCGCATGAACCGTCCGCCGTTTGCAAAAAGCTTGTCCCGCAGAAACCTTCTGACCACGCTGGCCGCCGTTCCTGCAGTGGCGCTGCTTGCTGCGTGCAGCAACTCGGACGAGGAGGCGAAGGCGGCCGATGTGAAGCCCGCCAATCCGTCGACGCCCGCCAAGCCGGCCACCCCGGCGGCGGTTCAGGCGCCGGAAGCGCAGGGCACGGTCGATATGGCGGAACTGCTCAAGCCCGGCGCTCTGCCTGAAAAGCAGCTCGGCAAGGACGACGCCAAGGTCACCATCGTCGAATATGCCTCGATGACCTGCCCGCACTGCGCGCACTTCAACAACACGACCTTCCCCGAGTTGAAGAAGAAATACATCGACACCGGCAAGGTCCGTTACATCCTGCGCGAATTCCCCTTCGACCCGAGCGCCGAGGCCGGCTTCATGCTGGCGCGCTGCGCTAAGGACAACTACTTCGCRATGGTCGATGTGCTGTTCAAGCAGCAGCCCAGCTGGGTAGGCGTCAACAACACCAAGGAAGCGCTGCTGCAAATCTCCAAGCTCGCCGGTTTTACACAGGAGTCCTTCGAGTCCTGCTTGACCAACCAGAAACTTCTGGACGATGTGAGAGCAGTCCAGAAACGCGGAGCGGACGAGTTCAAGGTCGACTCGACGCCGACCTTCTTCATCAATGGAAAGACCTACAAAGGGGCGATGTCGATTGAGGAAATGTCGGCCATCATCGACCCTCTGCTCTGACGTTCAGGCCGCGCCGAGGCGATCGCACCTCGGCGTTCTAGGCTCCATGGGGCGGCGCGAATGAAGTTTTCGCGCCTTCGCCTCCTCGGTTTCAAGTCCTTCGTCGAGCCCGGCGAGTTCGTCATCGAACGCGGGCTGACCGGCATTGTCGGGCCGAACGGCTGCGGCAAGTCGAACCTTGTCGAAGCGCTGCGCTGGGTGATGGGCGAAAGCTCCTACAAGAACATGCGCGCGTCCGGCATGGACGACGTGATCTTTTCCGGTTCCGGTGCGCGTCCGGCRCGCAACACCGCCGAAGTCACGCTCTTCCTCGACAACAGCGACCRCACGGCGCCCGCCGCCTTCAACGACGCCGACGAGCTGCAGGTGTCGCGCCGCATCGAGCGCGAGGCCGGCTCGCTCTATCGCATCAATGGCAAGGAAGCCCGCGCCAAGGACGTGCAGTTGCTCTTCGCCGACCAGTCGACCGGCGCGCGTTCGCCTTCGATGGTCGGCCAGGGCCGCATCGGTGAGCTGATCCAGGCCAAGCCACAGGCGCGCCGTGCGCTTCTGGAAGAGGCTGCCGGCATTTCCGGCCTGCATACGCGCCGGCACGAGGCCGAGCTCCGGCTGAAGGCGGCCGAGCAGAATCTGGAACGCCTGGACGACGTCGTCGGAGAACTGGAAAGCCAGATCGACAGCCTGAAACGCCAGGCGCGCCAGGCCTCGCGCTTCAAGAACCTGTCGGCCGATATCCGCAAGGCCGAGGCGACGCTCTTGCATCTGCGCTGGACGCTGGCCAAGACCCAGGAAGGCGAGGCGCGCTCGGCGCTTGCCGTAGCCACCACATTGGTCGGCGACCGCGCCGCAGCCCAGATGGCCGCTGCCAGAGAGCAGGGCATCGCCGCGCACCGGCTGCCTGACCTGCGCGACGCCGAAGCCGCCGCGGCGGCCGCCTTCCAGCGCCTATCGATCGCCAAGACGCAGATCGAGGAAGAGGCCGGCCGCATCCGTTCGCGCCAGGCGGAATTGGAGCGCCGGCTGCAGCAGCTCGACGGCGACATCGCCCGCGAGGAGCGGATGGTGCGCGACAATGCCGACATCCTCGAGCGTCTGCGCAGCGAGGAAGCTGAACTAAATTCCGAAAATGCAGGCGCCGCCGAGCGCGAGGCAACAACGCGCGCCGCCTTCGAGCAGGCCGGCGCGACGCTGTCGCGAAGCGAAGCGAAGCTTGCCACGCTGACTGCCGAACGCGCCGAGGCCGCCGCGTCGCGCCACCAGATCGAGCGCACGCTGCGCGAGACCGCCGAGCGGCGCGACCGCTTCGCCCGCCAGCTTGCCGAGGTCGACCGCGAGCTCTCAGACATCGTGGCGCGCATTTCCGGCCTGCCCGATCCGGCCGAGAAGCGGCTCTTGGTCGAAGATGCTCTGGCCCGCCTGGAAGAGAGCGAGGCCGGCGCCATCGCCGCCGAGCAGGCGGTCGCTGAGGCGCGTGCCGCCGAAAGTGCCGCCCGCCAACCGCTGCAGGACGCCAAGGCCGAGCTCGCGCGCATCGAGACGGAAGCGCGCACGCTGGCCAAGATCCTCAACGCCGCAAGCGGCGACCTCTTCCCCTCGGTGCTGGAGCAGATCAGCGTCGAGCGCGGCTACGAGACCGCATTGGGTGCGGCGCTCGGCGAAGATCTCGATGTCCCGCTTGATCGCAGCGCGCCGGTGCATTGGGGCGAGAGCGCGGTCCAGCCCGGCGATGCGGCGCTCCCCGAAGGCGTGAAGAGCCTTGCCAGCGTGGTGCGCGCGCCGGCGCAGCTTGCACGCCGCCTCGCGCAGATCGGCATCGTCGATGCCGCCGACGGCCGACGGCTGCAAGCGTTGTTGGCGCCCGGCCAGCGGCTGGTCAGCCGCGACGGCGCGCTCTGGCGCTGGGACGGCCTGACCGCCAGCGCCGACGCCCCGACCGCCGCCGCGCAGCGGCTGGCGCAGAAGAACCGCCTGGCCGAGCTCGATGCCGAAGCCGTGCAGGCGACCTGCCTCGTACGCGAGGCCGAGGAGGCGCTGGCGCGTGCCGAGCAGGCGATGCGCCAGGCGAGCGAGGCCGAACGCAACGCCCGCCAGGCCGGCCGCGATGCCCAGCACGGGCTGGATGCCGCTCGCACCGCGCTGGCCGAGGCCGAGAAGGCCGGCGGCGAGGTGGCGAGCCGGCGTGCCGCGCTCGAAGAGGCGCGCGCCCGCATCGTCGACAGCCATGAGGAGACGCAAGCTGCGTTCCTCGAAGCCGAGGAGATGCTCAAGGACGCGCCTGATCTCGGCGACCTGCAGCTGCAGCTCGAACAGGCTTCCGCCAATGTCGCGCGCGACCGCGCCACGCTCGCCGACGCGCGCGCCGTGCATGAGGGACTGCGCCGCGAGGCCGAGGCGCGGATCCGCAGGCTCGATGCGATCGGTGTCGAGCGCAAGAACTGGCTCGAGCGTGCCGAGAACGCCTCGACGCAGATCGCTGCCCTTGACGAGCGGAAGGCCGAGGCCGAGGCTGAGCGCGCAAGACTGGCCGACGCGCCCGACGAGATCGACGCCAAGCGTCGTGCGCTGTTAACGCAACTTTCCGAGGCCGAGGCGCTGCGCCAGGCAGCCGGCGATCGCCTGCAGGAGGCGGAGAACCGCCAGGCCGAGCTCGACAAGGCGGCGACTGCGGCCATCCAGTCGCTCGCCGAGGCGCGCGAGACGCGCGTCCGCGCCGAAGAGCGGCTGACGGCGGCCGACGAGCGGCGCGCCGAGGTCGAGGCGCGCATCCAGGAAGCGCTGAACACGCCGCCGCATCTCGTCATCAAGCATACCGGGCTCGAAGCCGACGATCCGATGCCCGACATGGCCGAGGTCGAACGCCAGCTCGACCGGCTGAAGATCGAGCGCGAGCGCCTCGGCGCCGTCAATTTGCGCGCCGAGGAAGAGCAGAGGGAGCTGTCCGAGCGGCTGGAAACCATCGTCTCCGAACGCGAGGACATCATCGAGGCGATCCGCAAGCTCCGCCAGGCGATCCAGAACCTCAACCGCGAGGGACGCGAGCGGCTGCTGTCGGCCTTCGAGGTGGTCAACGGCCATTTCCAGCGGCTGTTCTCGCATCTGTTCGGCGGCGGGACGGCCGAACTGCAGCTGATCGAGTCGGAGGATCCGCTGGAGGCGGGGCTGGAAATCCTCGCCCGTCCGCCTGGCAAGAAGCCGCAGACGATGACGCTGCTTTCCGGCGGAGAGCAGGCGCTGACGGCAATGTCVCTGATCTTTGCCGTGTTCCTCACCAATCCGGCGCCGATCTGTGTGCTCGACGAGGTCGACGCGCCGCTCGACGACCACAATGTCGAGCGCTTCTGCAACCTGATGGAAGAGATGGCGAAGACGACCGAGACGCGCTTCGTCATCATCACCCACAACCCGATCACCATGGCGCGTATGGACCGCCTGTTCGGCGTCACCATGGCCGAGCAGGGCGTCAGCCAACTGGTCTCGGTCGACCTGCAGGCGGCCGAGGCGATGCGCGAGGCAAGCTGAGCCGCCTCGGCGCCAGGATCAGCAAGTCTACTTCTCTGATGCCGAGGCCGGCGCGGTGTAGCGGCGGCGCACGGCTTCCAGCACCAGCTTGCGGCTTTGCTCGGGCGACAGCCGCTTGTCCTTCTCGGCCTCGGCCGTCTCGCGGGCCAGGTCCTTATCCCTGATCTGGTGGCGGAACCATTTGGAATAGTCGCCGGCGCGCAGGTGATGCATCCAGGTCTTGTCGTCGACGCCTTCCGCCATCCGGGCGAAAATGATCAGATTGTGGGCCCTGAGTTTCATCGCCTTCTTCGGTCCGGTGAAATAGAAGCTGCCTGCCTCGTCCAACTCGCCTTCGGCATATTTGCGGCTGTGCCGCTTCAGCGACTGGTCGGGCTCGATCGGCTTCACGGTGAAAGGCATCTTGTCGTCGTGCGGTCGCCACAGCAGCACGCGGTTGCCCTCCGGCGTGGGAATGTCCTTGGGCGCCTTCAGTCCGGTCTCCTTGCAGAAGGTCTTGATGACGTCCTTCGCCTTCGGGCCGAGCGCGATCACGGCGGTGACCAGGCGCAAGACCCCCGTCGAGACCGCTTCAGGATGCACGGTGATCAGTACCGTGCCGGGCAGCTCGAGCGAAAGCACCGCGCGCGTGTCCTCACGCTTCTTGGGCAGGAGGTGATGCGCCTCGTCGATGATCAGCCAGTGCGGCCTTGCCGTGCGGTAGCGGACGCTGCCGAGGCCGGGCAGCAGCTCGGCAAAGAAGTCGGGCCGCTCGTCCACCTTCAGCGCCAGTCCGTTGACCACAACATTGGTACCCGGCTTGTCGATCAGCTCCAGCAGTTGGTCCTTGCTCGGCGCGCTGGCGGCATTGCCGAGAGGCACCGCGCCCGCCAGGCCATCATAGTCGCCTTCCGGATCGAAGATGCAGAACTGCAATCCCTTTTCGACGAGCCGCTCGGTCAGTGCGGTGGCCAATGTGGACTTGCCGATGCCGGAACTTCCGGCGATCAGAACCGTCTCGACCGGCGACAGATAGACGTTCCTCTCGCGCGCGGTCCCGAGCAGGACACCGCGCGAGCGCTTGCGGACGATCAGATGGTCGAGCTTGATGAGCTTTCGGATCAGCTCCTCGACGCCCTTGCCGCGCGCGCTTTTCGTGACGAGGTCGGCGGTCTCCTTGACTGCCGGCAAGGCATTGGCGACGGCGACGCTCAAGCCCGCGGCACGAAGGAAGGCGTGATCGTTCTCGGCATCGCCGATGGCCGCCACATTGTTCGGCGACAGCTTGAGATCGGCAAGCGCCGCCGCGAGTCCCGTCGCCTTATTGGTGCCGCTGGGCAGGATCATCACCGCGCCCTTGTTGAAGCTGATCTCCAGCTCCAGCCCGAGCTTCTTGATGACGTCGAGCACTGTGGCCTGGTGCGGTTCCCAGGTGGCGACGATCGAGCGGCCGACCGAGAGCGGCTTGACGCCGCGCTTCTTCAGCCTGTCGATGAGATCGGCGGAAGGGCAAGGCGAAATCGCGCGCTCTTCCTCGCTGGCCGGGGTGTAGATCAGCGCGCCGTTTTCAGCGACGACCTTGTCGAAGATGCCGATCTCCCGAAACGTTTCCTTGAGGTCGCGCAATTCACGGCCGGTGACCAGGATGAGCTTGCGGCCGGACCTTTTCAGCTTCTCCAGGGCCGAGAGCGTGCTTGCCGAAACCAGGCCGTTATGCGCCAGCGTGCCATCGTAGTCGCTGGCCAATGCCATGAAATACATCGGGTGGTCCTCTCCGCTGGCGGTCGCTCGGTGCTTCCGGAACGAACAACGTCTGTCGGCGGAAAAGGTTTAGGCCGACGGTTTGAGCAGCGAGGAATGCGGTGTCCCGGCCAGCAGCCTGGATGCAGTGATAGCCGATACGCTGCGCAAGGAGTGAAAGGCGATCAAAGACCGCCTGCGGGCATGTTCGGCCCCAAGCAGACCGTTGCCGATTGGCTTTCGCCGGGCGCGAGCACCATGCGGCCGGTGCCTTCCTCGAGGCGGTTGAAGGCGTCCGTGATGACCAGCCTTTCGCGCCCGCCGGCGGCGCTTATTTCAAAATTCCCGTCCATCTTCCCCCGATGCCTTGACTCTCGTCGTCGCCTGGATAAGACATATCATATGAATAGTWTGAAGAATACGAAGTCCTTCAGCACCGCGCGCACATCGCGGGTCGTCGCGGCGGTCGCGAGCGGCTCGACGGCGCTGCATGCGACGGTGGTCGAGCAGATCGGGCTGCGCATCGTGCAGGGCGATTTCCTGCCGGGCGAGGCGCTGCCCAATGCCGATGACTCCAGCGAGATGCTGGGTGTCAGCCGCACCGTGCTGCGCGAGGCGATCAAGGTCCTGGCGGGCAAGGGGCTGGTCGAGTCGCGGCCGAAGACCGGAACGCGGGTGCGGCCGCGCTCCGACTGGAACTTCCTCGATCCTGATGTCCTTTCATGGCGTTACGCGGCCGGCGTCAGCGCCGAGGACGTCACGGCGCTGTTCGAGTTGCGCCGCGCGATCGAGCCGATGTCGGCGGCGCTCGCGGCCAGGCGCGCCACGCCGGCGCAGCTCGCCGAGCTCAATGCCGCTCTCGCCGAAATGGAAGCCGTGGGCGACGATGGCGATCGCTTCGCCAAGCCCGACCTCATCTTCCACCAGACCATCCTGCGCATGACGGGCAACGAGCTGATCGGCTCGCTGGCGGCGCTGGTGGAGACGGCGCTGATGATGAGCTTCCGGCTTTCCAACGACAATCCGGAGGGGCAGCGTCACTCGCTGCCGCTGCATCGCGAGGTGGCCGAGAAGATCGCCGCCGGCGATGGACCGGGCGCGCAGCAGGCGCTGCTCGTGCTCATCGACAATGCCGAGGAAGACGTTCGCCGCAGCGTCGAGAACCGCAACAGGCGCCGCAAGGAACAGAGACGTGAGTGACGAAAAGCGCAAGCTGCGGTCCGCGGCGTGGTTCGGCGGCGACGGCAAGAACGCCTTCATGCACCGCAGCTGGATGAAAAACCAGGGCATTCCGGCCGACGCCTTCGACGGACGCCCGGTGATCGGCATCTGCAACACCTGGTCGGAGCTGACCCCGTGCAATGCGCATCTGCGGGCGCTCGCCGATCACGTCAAGCGCGGCGTCTACGAGGCCGGCGGCCTGCCGGTCGAGTTTCCGGTGACCTCGCTCGGCGAAAGCAACATGCGCCCGACCGCCATGCTGTTCCGTAACTTGGCGAGCATGGACGTCGAGGAATCCATCCGCGGCAACCCGATCGACGGCGTCGTGCTCATGGTCGGATGCGACAAGACCACGCCGGCGCTGCTAATGGGGGCGGCGTCGTGCAACCTGCCGACCATCGCCGTGTCGGGCGGGCCGATGCTCAACGGCAAGTTCCGCGGCCAGGACATCGGCTCCGGCACTCATGTCTGGAAATTCGCCGAGGAGGTGAAGGCAGGCCGCATGAAGGTCGAGGATTTCCTCGCCGCCGAGCAGGGCCAGAGCCGCTCCGCCGGCAGCTGCATGACGATGGGCACCGCCTCCACCATGGCCAGCATGGTCGAGGCGCTGGGCATCGGCATGCCGGACAACGCGGCGATACCGGCTGTCGATTCACGCCGCGGCGTGCTTGCGCAGCTCGCCGGACGGCGGATCGTCGAGATGGTCCACAAGGACGTGACGATCTCGCAGATACTGACACGCGAAGCCTTCGAGAACGCCATTCGCGTCAACGGCGCCATCGGCGGCTCGACCAATGCGGTGCTGCACCTCATCGCGATCGCGCACCGCGTCGGCGTCGACCTCAGTCTCGATGATTGGGACCGCCTGGGCCGCGACGTGCCGACCATCGTCGACCTGATGCCGTCGGGCCGGTTCCTGATGGAAGATTTCTACTATGCCGGGGGGCTGGCTGCGGTCATGGCGTCGCTCGATGGAGTGGGGTTTCTTCATCGCGACGCCATGACCGTCAGCGGAAAGACCATCGGCGAGCTGATCGACGGCGCACCGAACTACAATCCCGAAGTCATCAGGCCCCTCGACCGGCCGCTGACCAGGGAAGGCGGCATATCGGTGCTGCGTGGCAACCTCGCGCCCAACGGCGCCGTCATAAAGCCGTCCGCAGCGACGCCGGCGCTGATGCAGCATCGGGGCAGGGCGGTGGTCTTCGAGAACATCGAGCATTACTACGCCCGCATCGACGATCCGGACCTCGACATCGACGCCTACTCGGTGATGGTGCTCAAGAATTGCGGGCCGCGCGGCTATCCCGGCATGGCCGAGGTCGGCAACATGCCGCTGCCGGCGAAGCTCCTGAAGCAGGGCGTCTCCGACATGGTGCGCATCTCCGATGCGCGCATGAGCGGCACCGCCTATGGCACCGTGGTCCTGCATGTCRCGCCGGAGGCCGCAGCCGGCGGGGCGCTCGCTTTGGTCCGCGACGGCGATCTCATCGATCTCGACGTGGCCGGCCGGCGCCTCGAGCTGCTGGTTTCCGAAGAGGAACTTGCCGCCCGCCGCCGCGACTGGAAGCCGCCGGCTCCGCCTCAGGGCGGCTACCAGAGCCTCTATGTCGAGCGCGTGCTGCAGGCCGACAGGGGCTGCGATTTCGATTTCCTCGTTGGCCGCCGCGATGCCGGCATTCCCCGCCATTCGCATTAGGTGCCCGCGATGAGCAATGAGACCGGCTACGCCATCTATCCCAGCCTCAGGGGCCGCAGCGTCTTCATAACCGGCGGCGGCAGCGGCATCGGCGAAAGCCTTGTGCGCCATTTCTGCGCGCAAGGCAGCCGTGTCGCCTTCGTCGACCTGGCGGTAGAGTCGTCGAGGCAACTGGTCGCGGCGATCGCCGCCGAAGGCCATTCGGCGCCGCTCTTCATTCCTTGCGACCTGCGCAATATCGAGGACCTGCAGGCCGCCGTCGAGCAGGCGAGGGAGCATAACGGCTCCATCCAGGCGCTGTGCAACAACGCCGGCAATGACGATCGCCATCAGACCGCGGATGTCAGCGTCGCCTACTGGGACGACCGCATGGCGGTCAACCTGCGCCACCAGTTCTTTGCGGCACAGGCCGTGCGGCCGCAGATGAAGGCTCAGGGCGGCGGCTCGATCATCAATTTCGGCTCGATCACCTGGATGGTCGGTGACGCGGATTGCCCGGCCTATGTCACGGCGAAGGCGGCCGTCTACGGTATGACGCGGGCGCTCGCCCGCGAGCTCGGCCCCGAGCGCATCCGCGTCAACTGCATGGTGCCGGGCTGGGTGATGACGGAGCGCCAGATGCGCCTTTRGCTGACGCCGGCCGGAGAGCGCCAGATCGAGGAAAGGCAATGCCTGCCCGACCGGCTGCAGCCTTCCGACATCGCGCGCATGGCGCTGTTTCTCGCCGCCGACGACAGCCGCATGTGCTCGAGCCAGCAATTCATCGTCGATGGCGGCTGGGTGTGACCGGCATCGGACCACAGCAAAAAGGGTGCATCATGCGTCTCGTTCAGTTCCAATCGCCCGATGGCAGCCGCCACGTTGGCCGCGTCAGCGCCGATGGCGATCACCTCCATTTCCTCGCCGGCACGAGCACGGTCCTCGACCTTGCCACGGCGGCGATCGCCGAGGGCAAGTCGATCGCCTCGCTGGTCGAGGAGCGGACCGGCGCCGAGAAGGCTGATTACGACCGGCTGCTGCGCGACGGCCGCGTGCTTGTGCCCGTCGATCATCCGGAGCCGGCGCGCTTCCTCGTCACCGGCACCGGCCTGACGCACACGGGAAGCGCTGCTGCACGCGACAAGATGCATGTGCTGACCCATGGCAAGGACGCCGCCGAATCCGACTCGCTCAAGATCTTCCGCATGGGGCTGGAAGGCGGCAAGCCGGCGCCGGGCAAGCTCGGCGTCCAGCCCGAATGGTTCTTCAAGGGCGTCGGCACCTGTGTCGTTCCGCCCGGCGCGCCACTGCCGCTGCCGGCCTTCGCCAAGGCGGGCGCCGAGGAGGCCGAGATCGTCGGCCTCTATCTCAACGGACCGGACGGCCGCCCCTATCGCATCGGCTATGCGCTGGGCAACGAATATTCCGACCATGTGACTGAGGCCGAGAACTACCTCTATCTCGCGCACTCCAAGCTGCGCTCCTGCTCGATCGGTCCCGAATTGCTGATCGGCGAGCTGCCGCGGGAGGTGCGCGGCCATTCCCGCATCCGGCGCGACGGCGCTGTCATCTGGGAGCAGGAATTCCTGTCGGGCGAAGCGCACATGTCGCACTCGATCGCCAATCTCGAGCACTACCATTTCCGCTACCCGATGCATCGCCGGCCGGGCGACCTGCACGCCTATTTCTTCGGCGCGGCGGTGATGAGCTACGCCTCGGGCATAAGGACGGCGCCGGGCGACGAATACGAGATCGAGGCGCCGGAATTCGGCAAGCCGCTGTGCAACCGCATGCAGGCTGTGCCGGACGAGGGATTGGTCGCCGTCACCGCGTTGTGAGGGTCCAAGCGCCGTTGGCTGCGATCCACCGGACAACAAATGCCGCAACAACAAATGGGAGAATGATCATGCTGCTGAAAAAACTGCTTCTAGGGATAGCGAGTGTCGGCCTGGGCATCGGGCTGATGGCGTCGTCGGCGCTGGCCGCGAACCTGCGCGTTTTGGCCTGGGACGGCTATGCCGATGCCGACTGGGTCAAGGAATTCACCGCCGAGAGCGGCATCGGCGTCGATGTCGTCTTCATCGGCAGCGACGACGAGATCTGGGCCAAGATCAAGGGCAGCGAAGGACAGGACTTCGACGTCTTCGCCGTCAATACCGCGCAGCTGCAGCGCTATATCAAGGCCAATCTCGTCACGCCGATCGACCTGTCGAAGCTGCCCAATCAGAAGGACACGCTGCCGCGCTTCCGCGACATCACCAAGGTCAGCGGCGATACCAAGGACGGCAAGGTCTACGGCATCCCATTCTGCTTCGATTCCATCGGCCTGATCTACGACACCGACAAGGTGAAGCCGGCTCCGACCTCAATGTCGGTGCTGTGGGACCCGGCCTACAAGGGCAAGGTGCTGGCCTATGACAATGGCGAGCACAATTTCTCCTTCACCGCGCTGACGCTGGGCTACAAGGATCCCTTCAATCTCAGCCCCGAGCAGATGGCGGCGGTCAAGGCCAAGCTGATCGACCTCAAGCGCAATGTCCTGAGCTTCTATACCACCGCCGACGAGGCCCAGCAGATCTACCAAAACAACGACGTCGCGCTGATCTGGGCCAATTACGGCCAGCAGCAGGTCAAGGCCCTGCAAAAGATTGGCGCCCACGTCGCCTACATCAATCCGACGGAAGGCGCGCTTGCCTGGCTCGACAACTGGGTCATCTCCAAGGGCGTCCGTGACAAGGACGCGGCCGAGAAGTGGATCAACTTCATGCTGAGCAAGAAGGTCAGCGGTGCACTGTCCGAGCGGACAGGCTTCGGCAATACCGTGGTCGAGTCGAGCAGCGCCGGCGGCAACGACAAGCTGGTCTGRCTCAACAATGTCGAGGATCCGCTGAAGCGTTCCGACCTTTGGAACGAGATCAAGGCGACACCCTGAGCTACTCTCGCTGCGTTTGAGGACTTGGCGGTCCGGATCCTTCCGGGCCGCCGATACGGCATTTTTTGAAAGTAGGCCATGAACCAGACTGGCGACCTGCTCACGCTACGCTCCGTCTCGAAATCCTATGGCACGGTCCCCGTCCTCCACGATATCGACCTTGCGATCCGCGACGGCGAGTTCCTGACCGTGCTGGGGCCGTCCGGTTCGGGCAAGACCACGGTGCTCAGGCTGATCGGCGGCCTCGAGCCGTTGACGTCGGGCGAAATCCGGCTCGACGGCCAGGATATCAGTGGCATGCCGATCAACCGGCGACCGTTCAACACCGTTTTCCAGGACTATGCTCTGTTCCCGCATCTGACCGTCGCCGGCAATGTCGGTTACGGGCTGTCGGTTCGCCATGTGCCGCGCAAGGAGATCGCGCGCCGGGTCGCGGAAGCGCTGGAGCTGGTGCAACTCGGGCGCTTCGCCGACCGTTTTCCGGCCCAGCTCTCCGGAGGCCAGCGCCAGCGCGTGGCGCTCGCCCGCGCCCTGATCTGCCAGCCCCGCCTCGTCCTGCTGGACGAGCCGCTTGCTGCGCTCGACCTCGAATTGCGCCGGCAGATGCAGGAGTTCCTGAAATCCATCCAGCGCGAGGTCAAGACCACCTTCCTCTTTGTCACCCACGACCAGGAGGAGGCGATCGGCATGGCCGACCGCATCTGCGTCATGCAGGCCGGCCATATCCGCCAGCTCGGTACCCCGCACGAGCTCTACTACAAGCCGAATTGCGAGTTCGTGGCGCGCTTCTTCGGCGAGAACAATCTGGTGGCCGGCACGCTCGGCGAGACGCAGGGCGAGTTCCGTGCGATCGAGACGGCGCTCGGCCGGCTCGTCTGCTCGATCGCCGGCCAGCCGCATCTAAAAACGGCGGCCGCCGGCGCCGCCGGCTTCGCGGCCTTCCGCCCCGAAGCGCTGCGCCTTGCCGGCGACGACGAGGCCGAGAACCGTCTTTCCGGCACGATCGCCGATCTCGCCTTTGCCGGTTCCTCGACGGTCGCCACCATCACGGCCGGCGGCGATGCCGCGCAGCGCCTGAGGCTGCGCTTTCCGAGCCAGGTCAACGGCAGCGCGTTGAAAGCCGGCGAGACCGTGGCGCTTTGCTTCGCGCCGCATGAAGGCCATCTGGTGCTGGCATGAGCGGGACCGGCTCGCCGCAACCCCTCGACGGGCGGTGGTCGCATCTGGTGACGGCGCTCGCCTTCGCGCTGCCGGCGATCTTTGTGCTTGCGCCGCTGGCGATCTTCCTCGTCTACAGCTTCTTCAGTGTCGACCAGGGCCAGATCGTCTACGCGCCGACACTCGCCAACTATGCGCGTTTCTTCACCGATCCGGTCTTCCTCCCGGTGTTCTGGCGCACGATCGTGCTCTGCCTTTCGGTGGCGGTGATCTCGATCCTGCTCGCCTATCCGGCGGCCTATTTCCTGACGACGCTTGAAGGCCGGTGGCGCTATGCGCTGCTGATGCTGCTCATGGTGCCGCTCCTGATGAGCTACGTCATCAAGATCTACGCGATCCGCAGCATCCTCGGCCTCAACGGCTTCCTCAACAAGGCGCTGGTGGCGCTCGGCATCATCGCCGAGCCGTCGACGCTCTTCGTCTTCAACATGAATGCCATCCTGCTCACGCTAACGCTGCTCCTGATCCCCTTCGCCATCCTGCCGATCTTTMTGGCGCTGGAGCGCATCCCCCAGGTGCTCTTGCGCGCCTCCGACGATCTCGGCGCGAGCGGCCTGCAGACGTTCCTGCGCATCACCTTGCCGCTGTCCTTGCCCGGCGTCGCCTCGGCGGCGAGCTTCGTCTTCGTGCTGGCGATCGGCGATTTTCTGACGCCGCAGATGGTCGGCGGCATCAGCGGCTTCACCTTCGGCCGCATTCTCTACAGTCAGTTCGGTACCGCCTATAACTGGCCCTTCGGCGCCGCTCTATCGGTGGCTTTGGCCATCGTGGTGATCGTCGCGATCCTTCTCGGCGAGCGGTTCGGGCGCAACCGGGGGGCTTCGCATTGATCGCCGCTCCGCGCCTGTCCACGATCCTTCTCGCCGCGGTCACCACGCTGGTCGCGGCGCTGCTCTACAGCCCGCTTTTCGTGCCGATCGTGTCGTCCTTCTTTCCGGTAGCGCGCGGCGAGGTTGACTGGTCGTCGCCGACGGTCGAGACCTATGTCGCGCTGGCCGGAAACCACGAGATCCTCCTGGCGCTGCGCACCACGCTGGTCGTCGGCGCCTGCACGGTCGTGCTGTCGGTGGTCAGCGGCACGCTGCTTGCCCTCTATTATCACGGCCGCCGCGCCGGCCGGTCGCTGCTGCAGTTCATCATCTTCCTGCCGTTCTTAATGCCGCCCATCATCAGCGGCCTCGCGCTGCTGATCTTCTTCCGCGAGGTCGGCATCGAGCGCTCGCTGCTGACGGTCATCGTCGGCCACACCGTCTTCGTTCTGGCGATCGTCTACCGCACGGTGCTGACGCGCCTGCAGTCGATGAGCCGCACGCTTGTGGAAGCCTCCTACGACCTCGGTGCCACGAAATGGCAGACCTTCTGGCGCATCATCCTGCCCAACCTGTCGAGCGCCATGGTCGGCGGCGCCATCCTGGCCTTCGCCCTGTCGTTCGACGAGACCATGATCACCATCCTCGTCACCGGCACCCAGACGACGCTGCCCGTCCGCCTGTGGGCGATGATGCGGCTCGGCTTCTCGCCAGACATCAACGCGCTGGTCGCGCTGATCCTGATGTTCACGGTGCTGTTGTGCGCCCTTGCGGCGCGGTTCCTCATCCCGAAGCAGATCGCCACGCAGCGGACCTGAGCGCTGACGCCGCAACGCTGAAAAGCCGTTCCAGGCGTCCGCCTGGAACGGCTGCATTGGGGGAGGATGGCCGCACTTCCTGAGTGCGTTGGCGCTCGAGTCTATTGCGCGGGCACCTGGGCCGGCTGCGGCTGTTGGGCTTGCTGCTGCAGTTGCTGCTTCAGCTTTCGTGCTGCCTTCTGCTTCTTGTGCAGTTCATGGCCGGCGACACAACCGCCCATCGCGCCCAGCACTCCGTGGCGCCCTGCGTAATGTCCGGCAATGCCGCCGGCGATCGCTCCTGAAATGCAGCCGACGGCGCCCGCCTGCGAGGCATGCATGGCAAGAACCGGGACAAGCAGGGCTGCAATCGCGAACTTCCTCATGGGGTGGACCTTTCAGGGCTGATGAGCATTTGCAGCCAGGTGGAATTGCTTGGCGTGGCGGAAATGCAGCTAAAACAAACAGATAGGCGGGTGCCGACTTCCTCATGCTGTAGCGGAAACCGAAGGGTCGAAGCATCTGGCGAAGGTTATGATTGCCAATGACCAAAGTCATAYGGTCACGGTACAGTCGATGGAACTCTGGTCGGGACGGTGACGTTCGGTCCGGAGTATCGCTCGAAATCGCCGAAGCCCTGGAGCAGTCGGCCGGAGCAGGAGGCCCATCCGATGTATGTTTTGCTGAAGGTCCTGACCGTCATCCTCGTGGCGGGCGCGATGGCCATGGCGTTCGCCCATGCTCTGGAGCTGCCAGGCAAAATGCGGCTGGGCAGGCATGAGTATTTTGTCGTCCAACGGATCTACTATCCGGGCTTCACCATCGGAGGCGGCATCGCCGAGGTCGGCGGCATCGTCGCGACGTTCGCGTTGACGCTGATGTCGAGCGGCGCCGTCCAATTCCGGCTGATCGCCGGCGCGCTCGCCGCGCTCCTCGGCATGCAGCTCGTCTTCTGGTTCATGACCCAGCCGATCAACAAGCACTGGCTGCAAGAGGTGGAATTGACTGCGCCGGCGAAGCGCTTCTTCGCGACCGAGGGCAGCGACGGCACCACGCTCCCGCCGAAGGAAGAGTGGAAGGCGCTTCGTGACCGGTGGGAGCTCTCGCACGTTCTCCGCGCGGGGTTCGCAATGCTGAGCCTGATCCTGCTGACCACGGCAATTGCCATCGAAAGCAGCTGATGTCTGGCTGGGCTTTTGCGCCCGAGCCGCTCGAAATCTCAAAGCAGGACAGGGCTGATCTGTCGGTCGGGCGCTTGACCGGGCCTCACGACTATGTCGGCAGCACCAGAGTGTTGTGCTCGCTCTCGCTCAGGCGAACGTGCCCCCCGAAGCGCCGGCATTCGCGGTCCAGCGTCTGGCCGAGCCAGGCGGCCTCCTCGTCGGATGCGCGAGCGAGCCGGAATTTCTGCATGCGGAAGGGCACCATCTCGAAACTCAGAAGATGATGGCTCATGTCATCCAAATCGACGAAATAGGCCAGTGAGAGGTCAGGGCGGAACGCTTCGTGTCCGCCGATCCCTTCATAATCGTTGATGAAATCGCCGCATCCGTAAAGGATCGGCTTGCCCGAGCGGACCTCGATCGCCAGGGGGTGGTGCGAAGAGTGCGCGTGGACGACATCGACGCGGGCGCTGTCGATGAGCCCGTGGGCGAAGCGTGTATGCGCGACAGGCACTTCATAGCCCCAGTTGGGACCCCAATGGACAGAGACAAGGACTACGTCGCCGGGTCGGCGCCAGCGATCGATGGTGTGGATGACGGCTGCCAGCGCATTTTCGTCCAGACTGGCAAGGACATTCACTCCGGGCCGTCTCTCCCGGAAGCCCAGCCGTCGGGAACCCCGCTGGATGGGCAAGCGAAGGCGAATACAAGAAGCCGCCTGCCCGGTGTGGTTTCGAGGATGGCGGGAGCGGCAGCCGCATCGGCATCCAGCCCCGCGCCGGCCGTCGCGAATCCCGCATCTTGTGCCGCGCGCAGCGTATYCCTCAGGCCGGCCGATCCCCAGTCAGCGGCATGGTTGTTGGCAAGGACGCAGCAGTCGATATCCGCGGCAGCTATGCAGCCCAAATTCGCAGGATGCATCCGATAATTGATGCCCTTCGGCTCAGGTTTTCCGTCGGCAGTGACGCTGGTTTCCAGGTTGATGATCCTCAAATCCGGTTCACGGCGATCGATCTGGTCCAGCGCGTCGCCCCAGATATAGTCGAAGGGCGCCCCCCTCGGGATTTCGCCCGAACGACTTTCCGCCAACTTCACGTAGGCAAGAGCAGAGCGGATATGCGGTTCGTGCAAGGTCGGATCGCAAGGCTGCGGCATGATCTGGTCGATGCCACGACCGGTCATCACATCGCCGCACAGAAACAGTTTCATTTCGCGCAATTCCCTTCTTCACACACTGGATCTGGTGGAAGACGCCGAAGGTGYAAGRCTCTATCCCTTCRAGCCAGAGGCCCGAGCGGCTGCTAAACAGTTCAGAGCTTGGCGATGCCGGGGAAGAAAAGATAGCAGGCGAYGCTGATGACGATGAGATAGCAGAGCACCACCAGGCACCAGAAGAAATTGTGCCGAATGACCGCGCCTTCGTTGCGCACGAAGCGCGTGGTGGAAACGCCGACACTGGCGGTCTGCGGCGCGATCGGCTTTCCGATCTCTGCGCCGACCGAGTTTACGGTCGGCAACAGCAGCGGCGGAAAGGCGAGGAGTTGGCCGACCAGCGCCTGGAACTTGCCGAACATCGCGTTGGTGGACGTGTTGCTGCCCGAAAGGGCGACCCCGATGAAGCCGAGCAGCGGAGCGACGATGATGAAGGCGGGGCCGAGCGACGCAAAGGCCTTCGCCAGCGAAGCCGCCATGCCGGAATAGTTGTATACATAGGCCAAGCCGAAAATGAACACGCCGACGAGGCAAGCGCCCCACATCTGCGACCATGTCGTCGTCCAGATCTCGGCAAGCTGCCGGCCGTTCACGCGAAGCAGCAGCGCGACAATGATCCATGACGCAAGGATGGCGGAGCCCCCGACGAACGGGGTCCAGCTGAAGGCGGCGGTGATCGTCGCGCCCTGCGTTATCGAGGATGCTGCGGCCACCTGCATTTTTACAAGCGAGATGCTGGGCAGCTTGGACCATGGCCCGGTCCAGGCCACCACGACGACGATCAGAACCGCGATCGGCAGCCAGGCCTGGAAGATGTCGCCGGCCGAAAGGCCGTGAGATGTTGCAGTTGCAGAACCGGTGAGCGGCTCGCCGCCATAGGCTCGCATCTGCTTCGGCTGCCAGACTTTGAGCAACAGCAGCAGGCAGACAAAGCACACGATTGCGCCGGCAACATCCGGCAGGTAAGGGCCGAGATAGGTGCCGACCGGCAGCTGTCCGGCGATGTAGGCGAGGGATCCGACCACGGCCAGGGGCCATGCCTCCCACATGCCCTTCCTGCCCGAGACGAGATACAGAAGGATCCAAGGCGGCAACAGCGCCAAGAGCGCAACGATCTTGCTGATCGAGCTTGACAGCTCCAGCAACGGATAGCCGGTAACGGCCGCGAGAGCGATGATCGGCGCACCGAGCGCTCCGTACGAGACCGGTGCGTTGTTGGCAATCGCGGCAACCCGGATGGCGTCGAGGTCCGGAATCCCGAGGGCGATCAGGATCGGGGCGACGAACGCCCACGGATAGCCGAAGCCGACAAGACCTTCCAGGAGGGCGCCGAACGCCCAGGCAAACATGATGGTCTGCACCCGGACATCCTGCGTCCCCTGCGCTACCAGCCAGCGCCGCAATTTGTCGAACGCGCCGGAGACGACCAGCGTGTTGAACAGCATCACGCCCCAGAACGTGATCCAGTCAACGCTCCATACGCCTGTCGCGGAGCCGTAGAGATAGGCACGGATGCCATCACCAAGCGGCATGCGCCACACCCACAGTCCGAGCGCAAGCGTAATCACGGAGCCGACGAGCGTCGCAACCCAGGCCGACCAGCGAAGCGCAGCGAGCATGAAAAGCAATGCCGCGRCCGGGATCAGGGCCACGAGCCAGGTGATGAACAGGTTTCCGGTGGGGTTGAGAATCTGGCTGAACATGTGAAAGACCGCCCATCTTGAGGTTGGCGCAGACGTTTCGTGTTCAAGCAGCGAGGGCAGGGACCAAGGATTCCCAGTGGTCCAGCAAGGGCGCTTCAATTGCTTGCCAAAGGCCCCTGCGACGCGTCGCTTGCCGCTCCGGCAATCGGACCCTCAAATTAGCGGATTCTTAGATTAGCAGATTTTGCATGCAACGTTAACACRAACCTGGAACCRCAACGACGCGATCCATCAGGCTGCGTGGCCAATGCTTTGCATCAACTGCTCGATTGGAACTTCACCGGAGCAGTTCACCGATTCACGGAAACGCAGACTGTTCCGTCTCCTTGTTTTGACGCAAATCCGGAGCAGCAAACCGTTTCGCACTTTTCCTGGAATTGCTCTAGGAGATTGAAAAATAAGGGAAAACAAGTGGCTGGGGCGCCAGGATTCGAACCTGGGAATGTCGGTACCAAAAACCGATGCCTTACCACTTGGCGACGCCCCAGCAGCCGGGCCGTGCCCGCTGCGCGCGGCCTTATAGGACGAGGCGGGAGAAAGCTCAATGGTGGGAATAGGGGAATAAGGGAATAGCGAGTAAGGCAGTAGGGAATAGGCACGAGTTTCCTTACCGACCGCCTTGCTCCCTACTCCCCTATTCCCCCCAGACCGCGAGTTCGTTGCCGGCCGGATCGGTGAAATGGAACCGCCTGCCACCCGGGAAGGGGAAGATCGGTTTGATGATGCTGCCGCCGGCATTCTCCACCGCCTCCAGCATCTCTTCCAGGTTTTCGGAGTAGAGCACGGGCAGYGGCCTGGCGGACGCCTCGCCGGCATCGGCCTGGAAGYCGCCATCCAGCCCCTCGGCAAAGGCGGAATAGGTCGGGCCGTAATCGGTGAACGACCAGGAAAACGCCGCGCTGTAGAACGACTTGACGCTGTCCAGCGTTCCGCCGGTCGCCGGCAACTCCAGATAGTCGAGTTTTCCGTTGAGTTTCATCGCGCTACTCCACCCTTGTTCTTGATATGTTCTATATGGCAAGGCCATCTGCCGGCAAGTCCTTTTGACGCAGCGTTTGATTAATCGATTTGTAGCACCCGGCTTGCCCTGCCGACGCCTTGCCATTCGCACTGCAGCATCATATCGCTCGGACCGGAAGGACGGGGAACCGGACCTGGGTCCGGGTGTTGTATATCTTCCAAGGACTTGGAGGGCGAGCATGACCAAGTGGGTTTACACCTTCGGCGACGGCGCCGCCGAAGGGCGTGCCGGCGACCGCAATCTTCTCGGCGGCAAGGGTGYCAACCTGGCCGAGATGTGCAGCCTCGGCCTGCCGGTGCCGCCGGGCTTCACCATCACCACCGAAGTCTGCAACGCCTACTATGCCAATGGCCGCACCTATCCGTCCGAGCTTGAGGCCGATGTCCTTGCGGCGCTCGACCATATCGGCAGGATCACCGGCCGCCGTTTCGGCGACCCGTCGAAGCTGCTTCTGGTATCCGTGCGTTCCGGCGCCCGCGCTTCGATGCCCGGCATGATGGACACCGTTCTCAATCTGGGCCTCAACGACGAGACGGTCGAGGCGCTTGCCGCCGATTCCGGCGATGCGCGCTTTGCCTATGACAGCTACCGCCGCTTCATCCAAATGTATTCCGATGTCGTCATGGGCCTCGACCACGAGGTGTTCGAGGAAATCCTCGAGGACCAGAAGGCGAGCCTCGGTCATGAGCTCGATACCGAGCTGACGGCCGTCGAGTGGCAGGGTGTGATCGCGCTCTACAAGGCCAAGGTCGAGGAGGAGCTCGGCAAGCCTTTCCCTCAGGATCCGCGCGAGCAGCTCTGGGGCGCCATTGGCGCTGTGTTTTCGAGCTGGATGAACAACCGCGCCATCACCTACCGCCGCCTGCACGACATCCCGGAAAGCTGGGGGACAGCGGTGAACGTCCAGGCCATGGTGTTCGGCAATATGGGCGACACGTCCGCCACAGGCGTCGCCTTCACCCGCAACCCTTCGACCGGCGAGAAGCAGCTCTACGGCGAATTCCTGGTCAACGCCCAGGGCGAGGACGTGGTGGCCGGCATCCGCACGCCGCAGAACATCACCGAGGTGGCGCGCATCGCCGCCGGCTCCGATAAGCCGTCGCTGCAGAAGCTGATGCCGGATGCCTTCCAGGCCTTCGTCGACATCTCCGACCGGCTTGAAAAGCACTACCGCGACATGCAGGACCTCGAATTCACCATCGAGCGCGGCAAATTGTGGATGCTGCAGACTCGCTCCGGCAAGCGCACCGCCAAGGCGGCGCTCAGAATTGCCGTCGAGATGGCGAAGGACGGGCTGATCACCAAGGAGGAGGCGGTAGCCCGCATCGACCCGGCCTCGCTCGACCAACTGCTGCACCCGACGATCGATCCGAAGGCCGAGCGCGATGTCATCGGCGTCGGCCTGCCAGCCTCGCCTGGCGCCGCAACCGGCGAGATCGTCTTCTCGTCCAGCGATGCAGAGGAGGCCAAGGCGCAGGGGCGCAAGGCGATCCTGGTGCGCATCGAGACCAGCCCCGAGGACATCCACGGCATGCATGCGGCCGAAGGCATCCTCACCACGCGTGGCGGCATGACCAGCCATGCGGCCGTGGTGGCGCGCGGCATGGGCAAGCCCTGCGTGTCGGGCGCCGGCTCGCTGCGCGTCGACTACAAGGCCGGCGCGCTGATTTCGATGGGCCAGACCTTCCACAAGGGCGACATCATCACCATCGACGGCGGCAACGGCCAGGTGCTGAAGGGCGCGGTCGCCATGCTGCAGCCGGAGTTGTCCGGCGATTTCGCCGCCATCATGGAATGGGCCGACGCGGCGCGCCGCATGAWGGTGCGYACCAACGCCGAGACGCCGCTCGACGCGCGCATGGYGCGCTCCTTCGGTGCCGAGGGCATCGGGCTTTGCCGCACCGAGCACATGTTCTTCGACGGCGACCGCATCGTCGCCATGCGCGAGATGATCCTCGCCGACACCGAGAAGGACAGGCGCGCCGCGCTGGACAAGCTCCTGCCGATGCAGCGTTCGGATTTCCTCGAGCTGTTCGAGATCATGGCCGGCCTACCGGTGACGATCCGCCTGCTCGACCCGCCGCTCCACGAATTCCTGCCCAAGACCGAGGCCGAACTCGCCGAGGTCGCGGCTGCCATGAACGTGCCGGCCGACAAGCTCCGCCAGCGGACCGAGGCGCTGCACGAATTCAACCCGATGCTCGGCCATCGCGGCTGCCGGCTCGCCGTCTCCTATCCCGAGATCGCCGAAATGCAGGCGCGTGCCATTTTCGAGGCGGCGGTCGAGGCCGGCCACAAGGCCGGCGCGCTGGTTGTGCCCGAAATCATGGTGCCGCTGGTCGGCCTGGTGAAGGAACTGGAATACGTCAAGGCGCGCATCGATGCGGTGGCGAAAAGCGTCATGCAGGAGACCGGCACGAAGATCGATTACCTTACCGGCACCATGATCGAATTGCCGCGCGCGGCGATCCGCGCCCATGTCATCGCCGAGGCTGCCGAATTCTTCTCCTTCGGTACCAACGATCTGACGCAGACGACCTTCGGCATCTCGCGTGACGATGCGGCCTCCTTCCTGGAAACCTACCGGCAAAAGGGCATAATCGAGCAGGATCCGTTCGTTTCGCTCGACGTCGACGGCGTCGGCGAGTTGGTGCGGATCGCGGCTGAAAAGGGCRGGGCGACACGCCACAGCATCAAGCTCGGCATCTGCGGCGAACATGGCGGCGACCCGGCCTCGATCCGCTTCTGCGAGGAGGTCGGCCTCGATTATGTGTCGTGCTCGCCCTATCGCGTGCCGATCGCGCGGTTGGCCGCCGCGCAGGCGGCGGTGCAGGCCGCGAAAGGCAAGGCAAAGCGCGCCGCCTGACCGGCGCGCACCTTACAATTTTGTATGGAAACTCACGCGAACGTGCGCGTGCTGGTTCAGAATCTGGACATCCTTCCCAAGCAGTGTCTTTGTTCCGAATTCCTCGGCGCGAGAAACGGATGTTGCAGATTTCCCCCAGTTCTGTCCGGTCGATCCTGATCCTGCAGACCAAGTTCGTCGGCGACATCGTGCTTGCCTCGACATTGGCGAAGAACCTGCAGCTCGAATATCCGGGCGTCAGGATCGTCTTCTTCTGCGAGGCCCGCTTCGGCGGCTTCCTCACGGCGCATGGCATCGCGTCCGAAGTCATTACCTTCCGCCGTGCCCATATGCGCGGCACGCCGCTGCAGCGCGGGCGCGAGATGCTGCGGACCGTGCGCGAATTGCGCCAGCATCACTTCGACATGGTTATCGACATAGCCGACTCGAAAACCACGCGAATCATTTCCGGTCTGATCGATGCTCCGGTCCGGATCGGTCACTACCCGACCGAACGGCCGATGCGCTGGTACGAGCGCCAGCCGGCAAATGTCAGGATGAAGCCCTTCGGCTTTGGTGAGCAGCATTATCTCTACCGCTATCTGTCGCCGCTKGAGGCGATTGGCGTGGAACTGCGCGTGAGGGCGCCGGCGATCCGCCCGTTGCCCCCCGAAACGACGCGGGCGCTCGCTTTGCTCGGCAAATATCATCTCAAGCCGAACCGCTTCGTGGCGGTGCATGCCGGAGCGAGCTTCCCCGGCCGCCGCTGGCAGCCCGAACGCTTTGCCGCCGCGATCGACCGGATATCGACCGAAACCGGGCTGGACGTCGTTCTGGTCGGCGGTCCCGACGAGAGCGAGGCGGCGGACAAGATCATGGCGGCTGCGAAGACGCCGGTCGTCAACCTGGTCGGCGCGCTCTCGCTGGAAACGCTGCTCGCGCTCTTCAAGGAAGCTCGGCTGTTCGTCGGCAACGAGAGCGGCCCGATGCATATGGCGGCGGCGGCCGGCACTCCGGTCGTCGGCCTGTTCGGCCTGACCAACCCGGTTGAGTGGGGGCCCGTCGGCGTCCCTAGCATCTCGGTGCGGCCGTCCATGCCTTGCGACTGCGTCGGCGGCGATCTGTGCCGCCGGACCGATCCGGCCAAGGCGTGCTGTGTCTGGCGCCTCGAAGTGGATGCCGTGGTCGACGCGGCGCGCGAACTCCTGTCGCGGACCGAGGTGACACTGGACCAGGCGGTCTAGCAAGTAAGGATTCGAGGCGCGTCGCCTGAAATCCGTTTCGATGCGACGCGCACCAACCCCCACGCAAATTGTCGCGCTGCATCTTTTCGGATGCGAGCCGTCCCGATTTTCGCCTAGATCGAGGTCTTGGTGCCGCCTTGTCTCGCGGTGAACGGCTGGGCGTGCCGGGCTTGGGAAGAATGACGGGTCTGCTTCGGAAATCTCTTTGCGCGATCGCGCTGTCGCTGGCGTCGATCTCGGCCGGCAATGCGGGGACACTTGTCGAGCCGACATTGCATCTGACGCCGCAGCAGGGCGGCGGCGGTCGGGTCGCGCTTACGCTCGACGCCTGCGGCGGACAGACCGACACGCGCATTCTTTCGGCGCTTGTCGATAACAGGATTCCCGCGACCATCTTCGTTACCGGCATCTGGCTGAAGCGCAATGCTGCCGCTGTCGAGATCATGCGGGCGCATCCGGACCTGTTCGAACTGGAAAATCACGGCGGACGCCACATCCCGGCGGTCGACACGCCGCGCAAGATCTACGGCATCCGCAGCGCCGGCAGTGCGGAAGCCGTTGAGGCCGAGGTCGAGTCGGGCGCCGCTGCGCTTGGCAAGGCCGGCGGGCCGGCGCCGAAATGGTTCCGCGGCGCCACCGCCGAATACAGCCCGTCGGCGATCGCGGTGATCCGCAAGCTCGGCTTCAAGATCGCCGGCTTCTCGATCAACGGCGATGGCGGCTCGCTGCTCGGGGCGAAGGAGACCACCCGGCGGATCGCCGCCGCCAAGGACGGCGACGTCATCATCGCCCACATCAACCAGCCGACCCATGCGGCGGGCGAGGGCGTCGTTCAGGGCCTTCTGGCCCTGAAACAGAAAGGCATGACCTTCGTGCGGCTGGACGATGCCGAGGGTGTCGGCAACGACGGCACCACGGATTGATTCCCGGTGCCGAAGGGCCAGGGATTGTAGCGTCCGGCGGGTTGTAGCCCGAGCGTCGTCATCCCAGGGCGAAGCAGGAGCGAAGCTCCGTCGCGAAGGCCCTGGGATCCATGCCGTTACCCCAGCCGAAGAATGCAAACGGAGCAAAATACCGCATCACAGCAGCGCTTCGAGCTCACGGCATGGATCCTTGGGTCTGCGCTCCGCTGCGCATCGCTACGCCCAAGGATGACGACGCGGCAGTCGTCCCGGCTAATCTCCAGCGTTCATGACCTGTGGGACGTTGCGATGGTTCCCAGTCAATTGCGTTCAGCCCGGCGTGGCCTCGACCGTCACCTTGCTCGTATAGAACGCGCCGTGATCGCGGATCTCGGTCATTTCGTCGAAAGGCTGCTCATAGGCCCACATCGCGTTCTTGCCGGTTTCGCCGGCTGACAGCATGCTCCAATAGCTCGCATCGCCCTTATAGGGGCAATGCGTCGAATGCTCGGTCCTGGCGAGCTTGTCGAAATCGATGTCGTCGAAGGGAATGTAGAAAACGGCCGGATAGGGTGGTTCCGACAAGAGCAAGGCTCGTGTTGACCTGGCGATGACAGTGTCGCCCGCGCGCACCGTGACGGCGCCGTGATAAGGCTCGACCGTTATTACCTTGTCGGGATTGCGCTGAAAGCCGGGGGCGGGGTTGGCGCGCTTGTCCATGACGGTTCTCCTCAGCAACTTGCTTGGCGGTTGTCCGTCAGAGGTGGGTTRGATCGGYACCTCGCGCAAGGCTGAGYGTACGCGAATCGCGTCCCAGCGAAAAAATCCTAACTGATACCGACGATCAGGCGGCGGCCTTGAACGCGTCCATGAGGCCTGCATAGGCGGCGGCGATGCCGGCCACCGGATTGGTGCTTCTCGCCGCTGTCTCGACCTTCAGCGCGCCGCCCGAGGTCGGCAGCGTAAGCAGCAGGAACTGGCGGTTGCCGCCGTCGCCGACACATGCGGCTGCGACGTGCTGGCCTTCACCGTCATTCTCGACGCACATCTTGAACAGCAGGGTTCCGCCGACAGCCTCCAGTGCGCCGCCGACGACTTCGGCAAATTCGTCGTCGGAAACGGTTTTGGAGTCCGGCGTCAGATCGTCCAGACTTTCGGCAAGCGTGCTTTCGAGGGCTTGTTCATCGAGCTGCACGTCCATGCGAACCTCTCCATTCGCCAATCTCGCCCAGCCCGTTAACGATCCTTAACGGCGACGATGGCCGGATTATGGCGGGTTTCCGGGGCCGTCCGATCCATCCGCCGCCTTGGACTTATGACGGCTGGACAATCCGCCGGATCATTCCACAATGCATGAAACAACGACGCAAAAGCGCAAAAAGGGGAGGAGCCGAGATGYTCGGACTGATGCAGGAATGGCCGCTGCTCTGCCACAAGCTGATCGATCACGCCGAACGCCAGCACGGCGGGCGCGAGATCGTGTCGCGTTCGATCGAAGGCCMGATCGTGCGCACGACC
This sequence comes from Mesorhizobium sp. ORS 3428, assembly GCF_001854785.1. Taxonomy (GTDB): domain Bacteria; phylum Pseudomonadota; class Alphaproteobacteria; order Rhizobiales; family Rhizobiaceae; genus Mesorhizobium. The sequence continues at coordinate 376,750 of NZ_MDFL01000126.1, read as the reverse complement.
TTCGCCGATATCCGTCATCGGGCGCTCAAGGTGGCRCAGCGGCTGGAGCGAGACGGCTTCGCGCTCGGCGACCGCATCGCCACGCTTGCCTGGAACACCGCCCGCCACATCGAGGCCTGGTATGGCATCATGGGCATTGGCGCGATCTATCACACGCTCAATCCGCGCCTCTTTCCCGAACAGATCGCCTGGATCATGAACGATGCCGAGGACAAGGCGATCTTCGTTGACCTGACCTTCGTGCCGCTGCTCGAAAAGATCGCCGGCCAGGTCAAGTCGCTGGGGCAGGTAATCGTGCTGACCGACCGGACGCATATGCCGCAAACATCGCTGCCGAATGCGGTTGCCTATGAGGAATGGCTGGCCGAGGCCGACGGCGACTTCGCCTGGAAGACCTTCGACGAGAATACCGCCGCCGGCATGTGCTACACCTCCGGCACCACGGGCGACCCGAAAGGCGTCCTCTACAGCCATCGTTCCAACGTGCTRCATGCCATGATGGCCGCCATGCCCGACGCCATGGGTGTTTCGACGCGCGACGTCGTACTGCCCGTGGTGCCGATGTTCCATGCCAATGCCTGGGGTCTCGGGCAGGCCGCGCCGATGATCGGCGCCAAGCTGGTGATGCCCGGCTGCAAGATGGACGGCGCTTCGATCTACGAGTTGCTCGACACAGAAAAGGTCACTTTCACCGCCGCCGTGCCGACGGTGTGGATGATGCTGCTGCAATATCTTGAGGAGACCGGCAAGAAACTGCCCTATGTCAACAAGGTCGTCATCGGCGGCTCGGCCTGTCCGCGCGCCATCACCGCCAAATTCCAGGACGATTACGACGTGCAGGTGGTGCATGCGTGGGGCATGACCGAGATGTCGCCGCTCGGCACGCTCTGCACCATGAAGCCGCAATATGAGGCGCTGACCGGCGATGCCCGGCTCGACGTCCAGGRCAAGCAGGGCCATCCGCCCTTCGGCGTCGAAATGAAGGTGACGGACGATGAGAACAACACGCTGCCCTGGGACGGCAAGACCTTCGGGCGTCTGAAAGTCCGCGGCCCGGCGGTCGCGCGCGCCTACTATGGCGGCGTCGGCTCCGAGCAGTTCGACGCCGAAGGCTGGTTCGACACCGGCGACGTCGCGCATATCGACGCCGGCGGCTACATGCAGATCACCGACCGCGCCAAGGATGTCATCAAATCGGGCGGCGAATGGATCTCCACCATCGATCTCGAGAATCTCGCCGTCGGCCATCCCGATGTGGCGGAGGCGGCGGCGATCGGCGTGCCGCATTCCAAATGGGGCGAGCGGCCGCTGCTGGTGGTTGTGCGCAAGCCGGGCAAGGAGCCGAGCAAGAGTGACATCCTCGCCTTCATGAGCGGCAAGGTGGCCAAATGGTGGATGCCCGACGACGTCGCCTTTGTCGGCGAAATTCCCCACACGGCCACCGGCAAGATCCAGAAGATCACTTTGCGCGAGCAGTTCAGGGATTACCGGCTGCCGACGGATTGAGGAATGTTCAATCTTTCGACTTCAAGCCTGGGCCAAAAACATCTAGGAGCAATCCCAGGAAAACTGCGCAGCTGTTTTCCGTCCGGAATTGCGCAAAAACAAACAGTTAGCGCAGTTCAGCAATTTCGCCAAACGCTGAACTGCGCTAAGTCTCGGCCGGGCTGGGGTGATGCGGCAGACGATGGCTACTATTCCTGAACGGCAGACGTCGAGGGCGGCCGGCTGGTCGCGGAGGATCGGAGCATTTTCGCTCGTCCTTTTGCTGACCGTCTTTGCCGGTTATCGCCTCGACCTCGTCGACACGCCGCCCTTCCTGTGGGTGCTGGCGATCGTCGCGCTGCTTGCGGCGCTTGCGCTGCTGCTCGCCGGGCTAGYACTGTCGAGGCTGTGGAATTTCGGCGGTCGCGGCGGCCGCGATCTCAGCGTCGGCGCGCTGCTGGCGCTGCTGGTGCTTGCCCCTTTCGGCGTCGCCGCCTATTGGGCGACGATCTACCCGCCGCTGCGCGACATCTCGACCGATCTCGACGATCCGCCGGTGCTCGACACCAGCGACCGGACAAGCGACATGAACGGGCTGTCGGCGCCGACGCCCGGCGAGCAGACCCTGCAGGCGCAGGCCTATCCGCTGGTCACCGGGCACAGCTACAACCTGCCCTTCGAGACCGTGGTCGACGCCGTCGAAACCGTGCTCGACCGGCGGGACTGGCAGCTGACCGCGCCTTATCCCGACATCCACGGGCAGAGCGAGGCGACGATCACTGCGGTTGCCAGAAGCCTCGTGCTCGGCCTGCCGGCCGACGTTGCCATCCGCATCACCGACGAAGGTGATTCGGTCATCGTCGACATGCGCTCGGCCTCGCGCTACGGCCGCTACGACCTCGGCGACAATGCCGCCCGCATCACCGATTTCCTCGCCGAGCTCGACCAGGAGGTCGCCGGCCAGGTCGGCGCGGCGCCGGCCGAATAGAGCAATTCCAGGAAAAGTGTGCAGCGGTTTTCCGTCCGGAATTGCGCAAACAAGGAGGCGCAATTCCAGGAAAAGTGTGCAGCGGTTTTCCGTGCGGAATTGCGCAAGAGTAAACAATTCATGCCGGCGTGAAGATGCCGTCGATCGCGGGGTCGCCGTCGGTGGCGACGAAGCCGCGCGCCACCAGGTCCTCGAGATGGGCGAGCACCGACAAGCCGGCGGCGCCGTGGAGCCGCGGGTCGGTGTCACGATAGATCGCCGCGACCATGTCCTTGATCGTCCGGTCGCCGCTTCGGATACGCTCCAGGATCGCGCGCTCGCGCATCTTGCGATGCGCCTTCAGCTCCAGCATGAAGCTGCGGGGTGCGGTGACCGGCCCGCCATGGCCGGGCAGAAGCAGGCGGTCGTCGCGCTCGATCAATTTGTCGAGCGATTTCATATAATCGGCCATCGCCCCGTCCGGCGGCGCGACGATGGAGGTCGCCCAGGCCATGACATGGTCGGCCGAAAACAGAATACCTGTCCCTTTGAGCGCAAAGGCCGCATGGTTGGCGGCGTGGCCCGGCGTCAAGACCGTGCCGATCGTCCAGCCGTCGCCGTGGGTAAGGATGCCGTCCGCCAGCGCGACATCGGGGATGAAGCCCGTGTCGGCGCTGGCATCCAGCGGGTTCACCTCGCCGATGCGCAGCGGCCGCGCCGGTCGGTGCGGACCTTCGGCAAGCACGGATGCTCCCGTGCGCTGCTTCAGCCGCGCGGCGAGCGGCGAATGATCGCGGTGGGTGTGGCTGACGAAAATATGGCTGACCGGCCTGCCGCCGATTGCCGCCAGCAGCGTTTCGAGATGTTCATCGTCATCCGGTCCGGGATCGATCACGGCAAGCGTGTTGCGGCCGATGAGGTAGCTGTTGGTGCCATGGAAGGTGAACGGGCCTGGATTCCTGGCGGTGATGCGCAGCACATCCGGCGCGACCGGAACCGCCTGGCCATAGGCGGGATCGAAGCGTGTGTCGAATTCAAGCGTCATGCGAACCCTGCTGCTTGAGCGGCAAAATCATTGCCGGTTCCTGCGTAAGCCAATATAGGAAAATCAATGCATGTCTCCCAAAACTGCGCAGCGGTTTGGGAGAACGACATGCATCAAGACAAAATTTTAAAGCGCGTCGCTGGACTCGTTTCTCCGCGACGCGCTTTAAGCCAGCAAATCAGCCACAATGGGGAAGACCATGGCAACTGCAACCACGATGCGCCCGCTCGTTTCGCTCGCTCTGCCCGACCAGGGCGTGGCCAGGCTGGCGACGCAGCTCTTTCTGGCGCTTGCCGGAACCCTCCTGCTCACGCTTTCGGCCAAGACGAAGGTCGTTCTCGGTCCGGTCGACATCTCGCTGCAGACGCTCGCCGTGCTCCTGATTGCGTCGGCCTTCGGCATGCGGCTCGCCGTGGCGACGCTCATCCTCTACCTCGCCGAGGGCGCGTTTGGCTTGCCCGTTTTCCAGGGCACGCCGGAAAAGGGCCTCGGCATCGCCTATATGCTCGGCTCCACGGGCGGCTACCTGGCCGGCTTCGTGGTGATGGCCGCGATTGCCGGCTGGGCCGCCGACCGCGGCTGGGACCGCTATCCGGTGAAGCTGTTCGGCGCGATGCTCGCCGCCGAGATCGTCATGATGGCAATGGGCTTCGCCTGGCTGGCGGCGCTTATCGGGCCGGAAAAGTCGTGGCAGTTCGGCGTCGCGCCGTTCATCGTCGGCGACCTGATCAAAGTGGCGCTCGCCGCCAGCCTGGTGCCGGCCGTCTGGGCGCTGCTGCCGAAGCGGTCCTGATCAATCCATTCCAGCAGATCGAACAAAAGGCCGGCGCCCGAGCGCCGGCCTTTTTCATGCAGCGGCCGGATTTGCCCGAGACCGTCGCCTGCCGGATGACAGGAAAGCGAAGTAGCTTCTGGAGAATTCCAAGCCGACAATTGACAAGCCGGTGCCCGAAACCTAAGCACGTGCAACTTGGCGTCGAGGCGGGGGCCGCGGTAGTTCAAGGAGAGCTTGTTGAAAGGAATTATCCTTGCGGGCGGCAGCGGAACACGTCTCTATCCGCTAACATTAGCTGTATCTAAGCAAATCCTGCCGATCTACGACAAGCCGATGATCTATTACCCGCTGAGCGTGTTGATGCTCGCGGGAATCCGCCAGATCCTGATCATTTCAACTCCGCGCGACTTGCCGGTCTTCCGTGAATTGCTGGGCGACGGGTCCGAATTCGGGCTGGAGCTTTCCTATGCCGAGCAGCCGCAGCCGAATGGTCTGGCCGAGGCTTTCATCATCGGGCGCGACTTCATCGGCAGGGACGGCGTGTCGATGATTCTCGGCGACAACATCTATTTCGGCGACGGGCTGTCCAAGCTCTGCCGCACGGCGGCGGCACGCGAAAGTGGCGCCTCGGTCTTCGCCTACCATGTCGACGACCCGGAACGTTACGGCGTGGTCTCGTTCGACAAGGCCACCGGCAGGGCTTTGACCATCGAGGAGAAGCCGCAAAAGCCGAAGTCCAACTGGGCGGTCACTGGCCTTTATTTCTACGACAACAATGTCGTCGACATCGCCTCGACGATCCGCCCCTCGGCGCGCGGCGAGCTCGAGATCACGGCTGTCAACAACGCTTATCTCGAACGCGGAGAGTTGCAGGTCCATCAACTCGGCCGCGGCTATGCCTGGCTCGACACCGGCACGCATGACAGCCTGCATGAGGCGTCGTCCTTCGTGCGCACCATCGAGCACCGCYAGGGCATAAAGGTCGCTTGCCCCGAGGAGATCGCCTTCGAGCAGGGCTGGCTTGGCGCCGACAAGGTTCTGGAACGCGCCGCGCGCCTGGGCAAGAATGAATATGCCGCCTACCTTCGCAAGCGGGTCGCCGATCTGACGGAGGAACGAGTTGCTTGAGGTCATGCCGCTCGGCCTCGAGGGCGTGCTGGAGATCGTGCCGAAACGGCATGGCGACGCGCGCGGTTTTTTCAGCGAGACCTGGAATGCCGAGCGATTCGCCGAGGCCGGCATCGATCTCGTCTTCGTGCAGGACAACCATTCCTATTCCGCGGCGGCCGGCGTGCTGCGCGGGCTGCACTACCAATTGCCGCCAYGCGCCCAGGACAAGCTGCTGCGCGTGGTCCGCGGCAGCATCTTCGATGTCGCAGTCGACATCCGCCGTTCCTCGCCGACCTTCGGACAGTGGGTGGCGCTGGAGGTGTCGGCTGAGATGGGCAACCAGATTCTGGTGCCGAAGGGGTTCGCGCACGGCTTCGTCACGCTCGTGCCGGATACTGAGGTGCTGTACAAGGTAACCGACACCTATTCGCCCGAGCATGACCGCTCGATCCGTTTCGACGATCCCGAAATCAGCATAAAATGGCCGGCGGTTGCCGGAGGGTTCCAGCTGTCGGACAAGGACCGCAACGCGCCATTGCTTGGCCTAGCCGAGGTGTTTGCGTGAGGAGAGCGGGCGGCATGAATTTCCTGGTCACCGGCGGCGCCGGCTTCATCGGCTCGGCCGTTTGCCGGCATCTGTGCGCCAATCCGGCCTATCGCGTCACCAATCTCGACAAGCTGACCTATGCCGGCAACCTCGCGTCGCTCAGGCCGATCGAGAACGCGCACAACTACCGTTTCGAGCAGGCCGACATCTGCGACGAGCGCGCGGTGCTGGAGATTTTGCGCCGCGACGACATCGACATCGTCATGAACCTCGCCGCTGAAAGCCATGTCGACCGCTCGATCGACGGACCGGGCGCCTTCATCGAGACCAACATCGTCGGCACCTACCGCATGCTCAGCGCCGCGCTGGAATACTGGCGGGGCCTGCCTGAGGCTCGCCAAGGCCGCTTCCGCTTCCACCATGTCTCGACCGACGAGGTGTTTGGCGACCTTCCCTTCGATGGCGGCATGTTYGTCGAGGAGACGCCCTATGCGCCGTCTTCGCCCTATTCGGCTTCGAAGGCGGCGTCTGACCATCTGGTTCGCGCCTGGCACGAGACCTACGGCCTGCCGGTCGTGCTTTCCAACTGCTCGAACAATTACGGCCCCTATCATTTCCCCGAGAAGCTCATCCCGCTGGTCATCCTCAACGCGCTCGACGAGAAGCCGCTGCCGGTCTACGGCGTCGGCGCTAATGTGCGTGATTGGCTGTTCGTCGAGGATCACGCGCGCGCCCTGGAACTGGTCGCGACCAAGGGTCGGCCGGGCGAGAGCTACAATGTCGGCGGCAATTCTGAGCGCAGCAACCTCAGCGTCGTTGAGGCGATCTGCGACCTTCTCGATCGCAAGCGCCCGCGCGCCGGCGGCGGCAGCTACCGCGACCTGATCACCTTCGTCACCGACCGCCCCGGCCACGACCGCCGCTACGCGATCGACGCCTCCAAGATCGCGCGCGACCTAGGCTGGGCGCCGCGGGAGAATTTCGACAGCGGCCTGGCAAGGACGGTCGACTGGTATCTCGACAACAAATGGTGGTGGGAGCCGATCCGCGAGCAGCGCTACAATGGCGAGCGGCTGGGCCAAGGCCCAATTGAAAACGGAAAAATCGAAAACAGCCCGATCGCTAACCGGCCGGTCGAGAGCAGGGAGGGGGCCGCGTGAGGCTTGCCGTGACCGGACGCGAGGGCCAGGTTGCCTTGAGCCTGATCGAGGCGGCGCGGAGCCGCAACGACGTGGAGGTCACCGCAGTCGGTCGGCCGGCGCTCGACCTGGCACGGCCAGACACGGTGTTTCCGGCACTCGAGGCTGCGAGGCCCGACATTATTGTCTCGGCCGCGGCCTATACGAATGTCGACCAGGCCGAGGTCGAGAAGGACCTGGCCTTCGCGGTGAACGCTGCCGGCGCCGGCGAGGTGGCCGAGGCGGCGGCGCGGCTCGGCGTTCCCGTCATCCATCTGTCGACCGACTATGTCTTTGACGGCACCAAGGACGGCGCCTATGTCGAGACCGACCAGACCGCGCCGCTCGGCGTCTACGGCGCCTCCAAGCTCGCCGGCGAGGAGAGGGTGGCGGCCGCCAACCCGCACCATCTCATCCTGCGCACGGCCTGGGTCTACAGCCCCTTCGGCAGGAACTTCGTCAAGGCTATGCTGCGGCTCGCCACCGAGCGCGACGAGATTGYGGTCGTAGCGGACCAATGGGGCAATCCAACCTCGGCGCTCGACATCGCCGCAGCCATCCTGCACGCGGCTGCGAGGCTGCACGGCGACAACAATTTTGTCGCCTACGGCATCTATCATCTGGCCGGCAGCGGCGAGACCAACTGGAGCGGCTTCGCCCGTCACATCCTCGACACAAGCCGGGCATTGGGTGGTCCGCATGCCAGCGTGCGCGACATCGCGATCAAGGACTATACGACCAAGGCGCGACGGCCGGCTAACTCGCGGCTGTCCAGCGCGGGGTTTCAGGGCGCGTTTGGGTGGACGGCGCCGGAGTGGAGGGAGGCGGCGGAAGGAGTTGTGCGCCGGCTTGTGCAAGGCGAGATGAGACAGGCATTGAGTGCATGAACGAAAATCCGTCCCCTAAAAATCTGGAAAATGYCGCACGACTGGCGGGCGCCGGCACGGCTGCGTCAAAAGCTCGCAGGAGAGCAAAGCGTGYGGCGGCGAAGCTAGCCTCGAAGCGCACCTGCATCATGGTGCTCGGCATGCATCGTTCGGGCACGAGTGCGCTGACCCGGATACTGAATCTGTTGGGGGCCGGGCTACCAGAACGGGTTATTGCTCCGGATGAGAACAATGCCAATGGCTACTGGGAGCCGACTAGCCTCAACACCCTTAATGAAAAAATGCTCGCGGAAGCTGGCAGCAGTTGGGATGACTGGCGCCCGTTCGAGGAGCAAAAGCTACCGGGAGGGCGAAGAAAGTTTTATCGAAAGCAAATCGCCCGGATCATTGGCGAGGAATACGGCRGCACGCCTCTATTCGTTATCAAGGAACCGCGCATTGCGCGCTTCGCCGAAATGTACGCCGACATATTACAATCGCTGGAAATCGATGTCCGCTATGTGTTTGTGTCCCGAAATCCTTTGGCGGTTGCTGCTTCGCTTGAAAAGCGCGGCGGCTCAAGTCAGGAGTTTGGGACACTGCTGTGGCTTCGGCACGTACTGGACGCCGAGCACGCCAGTCGTGGTAACCTCAGAGCTTTCGTCTCGTATGAAGCAATCGTGCAGGAATGGCGACCCTGTCTGCAAAGGATAGAAAAGACCCTCTCGCTGACTTGGCCCCGTTCCTTCGATGAGGCGGAATTGGATATCGACGCCTTCATCTCATCTGCTAGCCAGCATCATCACGCGAGTCTGGATCAACTTGACGCTGGTACGACGGTCGCAGGGTGGGTGAAAGACAGCTACGCCGCACTTCGGACTCTTGAAAACGACCCTCACGGCCTACAGTCGCGTAAAACGCTTGATCGTGTGAGACAAGCATTCGATGGGGTCGCCACTACGTTTGGTGATGCGGTCTATCCTGATCGTTATGCGCTCAATGCCTCGTTGGATGCTGBGGAACGCCGCATTCAGGATATCGTAGCGGAAAGTAGTGCCAAGCTTAATGCCTTCAGTCAGGCGTTAGCTCAGCAGAAGATTGAGTCTCAATTGCGTGAGAATAAGCTTCAGGAGCAACTTGTCAAAGCACGCACTACTGCGAACGAGTGGCGCAAGAAGGAGAGGCACTTAGTCGAGATGCTGAAGGATGAGCGAACAGTCGCTCTGGCGCAAGTTGGACAACTAGCCGCAATGCGCGACGAACTGGCAAGCATTCGACAAACCTTGGAAACGGCGTCAGCGACTAACGGCCCGTTTTCCGTCGTCCAAAGTGAACGTCAGCAGCTCGAAATTGCACTTGCTCGCAGCCAAGCAGAAGTTGCAACTTACRCAAAGGCGATTGAGCAATTGCGCAGCAGCACAAGTTGGCATATTACCGGTCCATTTCGTGCTGCCAAGTATTTGTTGACCAACCCTCGTGGTTCCGCTGGCGCACTGCTTGGATTTGGAAGGCGAGTGATACGTCGCCTGCCGGTTCCAAGCAGTATCAAGCATGCCGTCAAAACGCGCCTTCTCCGCTATAATGTCGTGCGAARGGCTGGAAGTTTATCCCGTCAAGATACAATCGATAGCCCCGGGGGTAGCGGCACGACCATAGCAACTCCGTTACCCCTCGGCAGCAGCCTTAACATAGAGGCTGAATATATCAGCCAAGTTCTTGCAATCGCGAAGCGTCCTGTCGGCACGGATTTGGCCTATGTCCCGCGCTCTGAGGAAGTCATAAATTTCGAGCGCTCACAATTGAAGGTAATAGCGTTCTATCTGCCGCAATTCCACCCGATACCTGAGAACGACGAATGGTGGGGGAAGGGATTCACAGAATGGACGAATGTCTCCAAGGCAGTTCCTCAATATATTGGTCATTACCAACCACATCTGCCCGGGGAACTGGGATTCTACGATCTGCGGATCGTTGATGTCATGCGGCGGCAGGCAGACTTGGCCAAGGCCTACGGAGTAGCGGGGTTCTGCTTCCACCATTATTGGTTTGGCGGCAAACGGCTACTTGAAAAGCCAGTCCGGCAATTCCTGGAGAATACGGATATCGACGTCGAGTTCTGTCTGTGCTGGGCAAACGAGAATTGGACACGTCGGTGGGACGGTCAGGAGCATGATGTGTTGATGGCACAGCARCACTCGCCCAGCGATGACGTTGCATTTCTCGATGACATCCTTCCGGCGTTGCGAGATCGGCGCTACCTGCGGCACCAAGGTCGCGCAGTTCTTATCGTTTATCGTGCAAGCCTGCTTCCTGATCCCGCTGCAACGGCGGCCCGGTGGCGTGAGCGCRCTCAAGCCGCAGGCGTCGGCGATCTCTATCTTGTCGCCRCACAAACTTTTGGAATATTGGATCCGCGCCCGCTGGGCTTCGATGCTGCCATTGAATTCCCGCCCCACATGGGAATGGCGTCGGGCCTAAACGGTCAACTGAAAATCGTGAACCCAGACTTTCGCGGTCAGGTCTATGATTACGAAGAGCTTGCGGCGTCCTATGGCCAAAAAAGGCGTGCGCCTTATCAACTTATCAAAACGGTGAGTCCGAGTTGGGACAACGAGGCGCGGAAGCCGGGCAGCGGCCACAGTTTCTATGGCGCAAATCCGGCCACCTATGCCAAGTGGCTCAGGACCGCATGCGATATCACCACGGACAATTTAGCGAATGATCTCACGCAACCACCAATGGTATTCGTTAACGCTTGGAATGAGTGGGYAGAAGGCGCGCATTTGGAGCCTGATCGAAAATTCGGGTACGGCTACCTGCATGCGACCRCCAACATATTACGTGACTTCATCGTGCCCGACCGGCACCTCGTTGAGTTGGCTGAAAAATCTCGGAAGTCGTTTCGCAAGGGATCAAGGTTAGCTGTTGTCCTGCACTTACACTACGACGATTTGTTCGAGGAGATCCGTGAAAGTCTCTCTAATGCTGGTCGCGCTGACCTTTTCGTAACATTGAGACAAGATGCGCCAGGCATTGTGGCTGAGCGCGTTCTCGACGCCTTCCCTAACGCGCATTTGTCATATTTCCGCAATCGCGGGCGCGACATTCAGCCGTTCCTCCAATCGTTGCCGCTTCTGCTGAGTGAGGGCTACGAAATAGCCTGCAAGGTGCACAGCAAAAAGTCGCTACATCGACGTGATGGCAATGCTCTCAGGGACAGTGCGCTGAAGAGCCTTCTAGGGTCACGCGAATGCGTGGAGCAGATAATCGGGCGTTTCGACGAGGATCCTAAGTTGGGGCTGCTGGCGCCAGCCGGATCGCTTCTCGACTTGGGCGAGTTGGATAGGAACATTCTCAACCGCAATTGGCTGGATCAGCTTTTGCCAAGACTGGGAATGCYGGCTCAAGTTGGACGTTACGACGCAGTTTTTCCTGCGGGTTCGATGTTCTGGTTCAGACCGAAGGCGCTTAGACCGCTTGCATGTTTAGCGCTCAATCCTGACGAGTTCGAAGACGAGGTCGGGCAGATCGATGGAACGCTTGCACATGCAGTTGAGCGACTGACCGCCGCAGTGGCTTTGCACACCGACCACTCGGTTGCTGAAACCGATTCTCATTGAAGGACGAGCGATGACTACCATTGAGAATTTCCGACATTACTCGGATAGTGAACGGCGGGACATGCTCGTAACGAATGTTCGAGACCCCGTGCTTTCCGGACTCAGGTTTCCATCATTTCCGGCAGATCACCTGCAGTCACAGTTCGTCGGCTCCGGCAATGAGAACGCACTTCGGGAGGCATACAGCTTCTACGCGCGGTCGACGGTCGAGCCTTGTCCCATACGCTAAGCGGACGACACTGAGGCGATGGCCTCAGACCTGGATAAATGAGCGCTAACCTCGTCCTGTCTCTTATTCGCCGCGAAGTTGCCGGCCGCTATCGCGGATCGGTGCTTGGGCTGTTGTGGTCATTCCTTAACCCACTGTTCATGCTGGCCATATACACTTTCGTTTTCGGCGTAGTCATGAAATCTCGCTGGACGGTCCCTGATCAGCAGAGCGCYGTGCATTCCACCGGTGAGTTTGCCGTCATTCTTTTTTGCGGCCTGATCGTCTTCCAGTTTTTCGCGGAAGTGGTGTCTCTGGCGCCCGGGCTCGTTGTTGCAAACGCCAACTATGTCAAGAAGATCGTCTTTCCGATCCAGATACTCCCAGTAGTTTCAACTGGGGCCGCTCTGTTTCACGCGGTCGTTAACCTAGCGGTTCTGCTGTTCTTCACTTACGTGGTGTTTGGTGGCATTCCGATGACAGTGGGACTGGCACCGGTGGTTTTCGTGCCTTTGGTTGTCTTGGTGCTCGGAATTGCCTGGATACTGGCTTCAATTGGCGTCTATTTTCGCGATATAAACCAGATTGTGGCGCCGCTGGTTACGGCGACCTTATTTCTGTCGCCGGTGTTTTTTCAAAGGACGTCGCTGCCGAGCTGGCTGCAGCCTTGGCTTTCGCTTAATCCGCTCGCCGTCCCGGTTGAGAGTTTCCGCAACGTAGTGGTGTTTGACGTTCAGCCAGATTGGACGTCGCTTGCCTATTATTCGGTAGCAGCGATTGCAGTCGCGCTTCTCGGCTACCAGTTCTTTCAGAAGACACGTAGGGGCTTCGCCGATGTCCTCTAATGTGCTTGGTGTCGATACAAGCGGACGTGGCTCAAATGTTGCTATTCGTGTGCGCCAGGTATCGAAGCACTATGCCATGTTCGAGCGACCGGAGGACCGCTTCAAGCAAATGGTCGTGCCCCGGTTAGAGCGCCTGATTGGCAAGGCGCCCCGTCGCTACTACCGTGACTTTGCAGCGCTGTCCGACGTTTCGTTTGAGATAGGCCGCGGTGAAACGGTCGGCATCATAGGGCGCAATGGGTCGGGCAAATCGACCCTTCTGCAAATTATTTGCGGCACGTTGCAGCCCAGTGGCGGCTCGGTCGAGGTCAATGGCCGCATCGCCGCGCTGCTTGAACTTGGAGCTGGTTTTAATCCTGACTTCACAGGTCGCGAAAACGTCTTTCTTAACGCTTCGATCTTGGGCATTCCGCGCAACGAGATGGAATGGCGCTTCGATGACATAGCGCGTTTCGCCGATATTGGCCCCTTCATCGACCAACCGGTAAAAACCTATTCGTCTGGCATGTATGTGCGTCTGGCATTCGCCACCGCGATCAATGTCGACCCAGATATTTTAGTGGTGGATGAAGCTTTGTCGGTAGGAGATGAGGCCTTTCAGCGCAAATGCTTTGCCCGCATCGAGCAGATCAAGGACAAGGGCGGTACCATTCTGTTCGTCAGTCACGGTGCTCAAACTATCGTTCAATTGTGCACACGAGCCATACTAATCGATAGCGGTGAGAAGATATTTGAAGGACGACCAAAAACGGTGACCGGCCATTATCAGCGACTGGTCAATGCAAGTCCGGAAGCTGCTCCAGAAATCCGTGCCGGGATTCTGGCGCTGAATTCTACATCGCCGAGGACCCAAGTGCCGGATGGAGTTTTTGATGGAGGCTTCGAAGAACCAATTATTGCCGACTCCGCACAGGTAATCAATTTGAACAAGACGCCAGTATCCGAGGATGATGGGCTCGCAGATTACCACGATCCCAATCTCGTTTCACAGTCCGCAGTCAGGCTTGAGGAGCGAGGCGCAAGCATACACGATATTCGCCTAATCACGGTCTATGGGGATGCCGTCAATGTATTACGGATGGGTAGGCGATACGTACTGKAATATAATGTCGATTTCCACTTGGATGCTGAAAACGTATCGTTTGGTTTTGCAATTAGAACTGTTAGCGGCTTAACGGTGGCCGGTGCGATGAGTACCGATATTGCATCACTGAAAACCAATGTGATCCGTGGGTCGCGCCTTAAGGTTTGCTTTGAATTCAACTGTTTGTTGCTTCCAGGCACATATTTCCTCGGTGGGGCCGTCTATGGAATCAGTGAGAAAAGTTCGGACCTGATGCATCGGATGGTTGACGCGCTAGTTATCCGGGTGGCTCCCGAAACCGATCTACTTGCCAAGGGCTTATTCGACCTGTCACCGCAGTTAAGCCTGCACAATATTGAGGGCTAGATAATCGTGCGTGATCCGCTTTTGGGAAAGGACGAGGTTGGCCGAATCATTCTGCGGGCGGCTAAACGCCACGCCGGCTTCTCCTTTGTGCGCTTGGGTGACAGCGAGGGTGCATTACTTCTTTATGATCCCAAGACGGCTACAGAAGAAGATTATAAGTATTTTCGTTGGATGTTTGGCCCAGATGTTAATCCAGACATGTTGGTGCAATTGGCGCGACGGTTGTCGGAAGCGCTATCAACCGCCGATTTGGTTGGCAACCGAGACGACGTCTGGTATGCAGACTCGTCGGCGCGCCACCTTAAACTCGAAGATCCTGATTTCACAAATCGGTTTCGTAAAAGCCTCAAATTGCGTGAAGTTGAAAGGTCGCTGGAAGACCATGCGGTGCGGCGACTATTCGGGTTGCACCGATGGAGCCTCGCCCATACGCGGCACGGCACACCTCTCTGCTCATCTTGGGTAGCCTACGATTTAGCGCTGCAACATTTTTGGGAAAGACTGATTGCTCGCCACAAGTCAGTGACGCTTATTCATTGCTCACCTACGTTGCCGGATCGGCTAAGGCAAGTACTGGGCGTCGAGGTCAGGCATATCCGAATCCCCGACATGGCCGTCCACCGCGATCGGTGGCCGGACGATGATGGCACAGAGGCAATCTACCCAGATAGCTTCGATCGGGTGCATAAGGTAATTGACGTGCCTCAGCATGGCCGGCTTGTACTGATCGGGGCGGGAATACCRGGAAAAGCCTATGCGGCAACAATCAAGCGGCAAGGCGGAATAGCACTTGATCTCGGTGGGTTGTTGGATGCGTGGGAYGGTCGAGGCACACGTCCTCTTGTCTATGCTACGAAGACACCTGCCCAGGAGCCTTCTCGCGGGCATGAGCCTTACATGCTGCAAAGGCCTTCACGTCTTCCCGATTGGATGCGTCATCTCTCGCAGCGATTCCACAGATAGGCACAGAATTCCTGGCCAATCAGAAAGGACCGGAACGCCAAAAACCCCCTAGCCCTCTCTCCCGCTCCGCGCTAAGGCGATAACCGGGTCGCGGGGCTGGGGATTCGCAATCTGGAGTAGCGGCGGGACGATGGTCGGCCCGGCGCGGTTCTGGTAGTGATAGCCGTACGCCTGGAGTTCAGTACTACCCAATGACATCCTACGTAGAAGCCGTATCGGGCCTGCGACCAAGGATGCGGCGCGCCATCATCATGGTTCAGGACCTGATCATGGTCCTGATCGCGGTGGCGCTCAGTCTCACGCTCTCGCAGTCGCGGCTTTCGTTCGACGCGTTCTCCGCCGGCGGGCTAGCCTGCTGGACAGTCATCGTGCTCTTCGCCCATCTGCTGTTTCGCTCTTGCGGCCTCTACAACACCGTGTGGCGCTTTGCCTCCACGCCCGACTTCTTCAACATCCTCAAAGGCTGCGGAAGCCTTACGGTCGTCCTCTATCTGGCTTCGCTCGCATTCCGCACCTTTTTTCAGCCGGTAGCCGGTCTCAACGAACGCCAGTTCATCGTCTTCTTCCTGGTCTCCTTCACCATCATTTCGGCGCCCAGGCTCTACTACCGCTTCCTTCGCGACGGCGCGAGCTGGCGCATCCTGCGCCGCGCTTCCGGCGACGCGCCGGTCAAACAGGCGCTGTTCATCGGCCGGCTGGGCGAGGCCGACGTGATCGCCCGCTTTACCCGCACGGCCGTGCCGGCCGAATATGCCATCGCCGGCATCATGGCGACCGAGCCCAACGTGCCGCTCGGCACCAAGATCCAGGGCGTTCCGGTGGTCGCGGTCCGTCCGCGCCTAGTCGAGGTGCTGGAGGAATATGYCAAGGGCACCGAAAACCTCGATCTCCTGATCTTCGGCAAGGGGGTCGAGCGCGAGATCGAGGACTATGCCGAACTGGTGCGCGTTGCCCGCCACAGCGGCATCGCGRTCGTCCAGTTCTCCGGGCTCTCGGAACTGGGGCAGGGCGGCAAGCTGGTGCTCGACACCGTCGAGATGGAAACCATCATGCGCCGGTCGGCGGTCGCCACCGACACGACGCGCATCGGCGCCTTTGTCGGCGGCAAGCGCGTGCTGGTCACGGGTGGCGCCGGCTCCATCGGCCGCATCCTGGTCAAGCGCGCGCTGGAGCTCGGCGCCGAGGCGGTGCTGGTGGCCGACAATTCAGAGTTCGGCATTTTCCAGCTCGATCAGATGATCGACGATGAGCATCGCGACCGGCTGACGAGCCGCATCGTCGACGTCACCGACCGCCCGCACATGACGCGCCTCGTCAGCGAGTTCAAACCGTCGATCGTCTTCCATGCGGCGGCGCTCAAGCACGTGCCGCTGCTGGAAGAAAACTGGGAAGCGGCGATCGAGACCAATGTCTTCGGCACGCTTGCCTGCGCCGAGGTGGCCGCCGCATGCGGCGTGCCGCAATTCCTGCTCATCTCCAGCGACAAGRCCGTCGACCCGACTTCGGTCCTCGGTGCCACCAAGCGGGCGGCCGAGCAGATCGTCGCCTCGCTGCATGAAACGCACGCCGCGCCGTCGCAACAGCGTGCCGGCGGCCTGAATGGCCATCATGCCGGCGTCTCTCGTCCAGATGTCACTCGTCCAGGCACCAAATTCATCGCCGTGCGCTTCGGCAATGTCTTCGGCTCCAACGGCTCGGTGGCGACCATCTTCCAGGCGCAGATCGAGGCCGGCGGCCCCGTCACCATCACCGATCGGCGCATGACGCGCTATTTCATGACCGTGGCCGAGGCTGTCGATCTCGTCATCATGTCGGCCGCCGACGCCGACCAGCGCCAGGGCAGGGACGACTACGCCATCTATATGCTCGACATGGGCCAGCCGGTGCCGATCCTCGAAGTCGCCGAAACCATGATCCGCATGGCCGGCAAAAGTCCTTACACCGACATTCCGATCCGCTTCACCGGCATCCGGCCGGGCGAGAAGCTGCACGAGAGGCTGCATAGCGAGAACGAAGAGGTGGTCAAGCTTGATATGGCCAAAGTCTTCGGTCTGCGGACCGACGTCGTCGACTGGGGAAGGATAAAGGCCGCGCTGCCGGCGCTGGTGACCGCGATGCGGGACCAGGACAAGGCCGCGGCGCTTGCCATCCTGGCGGGGCTGCACCGGGCGCAGGAGGGGCTAGTCGAATCGTCCGAGCGGGCGGTGCCGAAAACAGCCGGACAGATCGGCTAGACCTGTGCTTTGCGCCCGCGATTGGCTGTTGAGGCCCGCCCGAACGCCCGCGATTGAATGGTTCTGAAGCCGTGACCAGACACGATCACCGCGTCGCCGTCTTGATGGGCACGAAGGATGGCGCGGCATTCATCGACGAGCAATTGCAATCCTTGCTCGCGCAATCATGGCCTGCCGTCGACCTCTGGGTTTCCGACGACGGCTCGACGGACGCCACGATCGCAATCATCGAGGCGTGGCGCGCGCGCTGGGACAAGGGTTCCCTGACGCTGGTCGAAGGCCCGCGAAAAGGCTTCGCCGCCAATTTCCGCTCGATGATCATCGATGCGCGCATCGATGCCGACTACTACGCCTTTTGTGACCAGGATGATGTCTGGGAAGCGGACCGGCTGGAGAGCGCCATCCGCTGGATGGAGTCAGAGGACGCAAAAACGCCGCTCCTGTTCTGTTCGCGCACGGCGACCATTTCGCAGACCGGCGTTCCAGCCGGCTATTCGCCGCTGTTCCGGCGCCCGACTTCTTTCCGCAACGCGCTGGTGCAAAGCATCGCCGGCGGCAACACCATGCTGCTGAACCGCGCGGCGCGCGACCTTCTGGCCAAGGCGTCCGCGAGAGCCGAATTCGTCAGCCACGATTGGTGGGCCTATCTCGTCGTCACCGCCGCAGGCGGCAAGGTGCGCTACGAGCCGCGGCCGCTGGTCAGATACCGACAGCACGGGGCAAACCTTGTCGGCGCCAATGTCTCGTGGAGGGCGAGGCTTTCAAGGCTCGGCCGTCTGTTCAAGGGCCAGTTCGCCATCTGGACCGACAGCAATCTCGGGGCTCTCGCCGTCAACCGCGACCTCATCACGCGCGATGCAGCACTCTGCCTTCGCCTGTTCATCCGGGCGCGCAAGGGCAGCGTTTTCAGGCGCTTCAGCCTGCTCGGCAAGAGCGGCGTCTACCGCCAGACCCTCATGGGAACGCTCGGGCTCTACCTCGCCTTCCTCTGGCGGCGGATCTGATCCGTGGCGGCGAAGCGCGCCTTCGACCTGATTGTCGCGGCGGTGATGCTGGCGCTGACGTCGCCTGTCGTTTTGGTTGCCATGCTGGCCATCCGGGCGACGTCGCCGGGACCGGCAATCTTCTCCCAGATCCGCGTCGGYCGGGGAGGTGCTCCCTTTTCCTGCCGCAAACTGCGCACGATGCATCGTGACACGCCGTCCCTGCCCACCCACGAGGCGCCGGTCAACTCGGTCACCGCGGTCGGCAAGGTGCTGCGCCGGACCAAGATCGACGAACTGCCGCAGCTCTGGAACGTGCTCAAGGGCGAGATGAGCCTTGTCGGCCCCCGTCCGTGCCTGCCGACTCAGACCGCACTGATCGAACAACGGCGACGACTGGGCGTGCTGGAGGCGCTTCCCGGCATCACCGGGCTCGCGCAGATCAAGGGCATCGACATGTCGGACCCGGGGCTCTGCGCCGAGACCGACGCCGCCTACCTCAAGGCGGCATCGGTCGGCTTCGACCTCAGAATTTTGCTCGRCACGCTCTTCCGGGCATCAAAATGAGGACCTAACGCGCTTCGCGCTTCAAGCGATGCGCCAGGTCGCGAAGCCGATGAAACGTGTCTGCCTCCGGCGTCCAGCCCTCCGATGCCAGCAGCGACGGATCGCAGATTTGCGTCGCGGTCAGTGCCTGCCATGACGCCCGCTTGCCGAGCAGCGTCGCTGCCAACCCAAGCGGCAGGGAAGGCAGGGGAAGAAGGCGGGTCGGACGGCCGAAACCCTGCCGGAACGCCGTGATGATTTCGGATATCGCCAGGGGCGCGGCGCTGCCTGCGACATAGGCCGGTCCGAGCGGTCCGGGACGGCTGAGAAGATGCAGCACCGCCCCCGCAGCCTTCTCGGCCGAGATCAGCGAACGCACGCCGGCCAGAGCGCCGGCGGGCAGCGGCACGGCGCTGTCGGCCACATGCATCAGCGCCGCCATGTTCCCCTTCATGCCCTCGCCATAGACAGGCGGCAGGCGCAGCGCCGCGGCATCCGCGCGTCCGGCCGGTGCGTAGGCCCCRAGCACCGCGATCTCGCCTTCGCGCTTGGAGCGGCCATAGGCGCATTGCGGGGCAGGGGGCGACGCTTCGTTGATCGTGTCGCTGAAGCCGGRACCGGCCACTGCGCGGATCGAGGAAAGGTAGATGAAGCGACCGCCGGCAGATGCTGCCGCCGCCTTGGCCAGCCGCCCGCTCAGCGTCGCATTGGCGGCCATATAGTCCGCTTCGCTGGCTTCGCGATCGTTGTTGAGCGCAGCGCAGTGGACGACATGCGCCACGTCGCGCATCAGCGCCAGGAAGGCCTCTTCGGGCGCATCGGCGCCGGGCAAGTGAACGGCGTCGCCGACAGCCGAAAGCCTTTCCGGCCGGCGCGAGGCGATCCGTATGTCGAACCCGCCCTCGCGCAAGCGGTCGACGACCCGGCTCCCGATAAAGCCTGTCGCGCCGGTGACCAGGACCTTCATGGTTGTCGGCTGGCGTCCGGCGTGGTGGCCGGCGCGCTCTTGCCGATTGGCGGCACCGTTCGTCCGCTGGCGAGGTAGGTTCCGCAGATCAGGAACACCATCAGTGTCGAATCGAAAATATCGTGTCCGACGATTATGCCGGTCATTCCGCCGGTCAGGTAGGTGATCACGGTGACGATGAGCATCGTTGCGCCGAACCGCTCGACCGGGTCGGCGCTGACGCGCACCACCCGTATCGCATTCCAGGCCGCGACCACGAAGATCGCCGCCAGCGCCAGCGCCCCCAGCAAGCCGGCCTCGACCAGCGCGGTGATAAAGCCGTTGTGGAAGTGGCTGAACCCTTGCGTCATGCCGAACAGGTCGTGAAAGCCCTGCTGCATCACTGCCCTGCTGCCCGAGACGCCGTGGCCGAAGACMGGCATCTCATGAAATCCACGCAGCCCGATCTCCCACATCGCCACGCGCAGGCCGAGCGCCRTCGAGTGATCGCCCTTGGTGGTCAGCGCGTCGTAGTCGCTGAACAGGAAATCGGTGCGGTCCACGATGACGGGGTAGCCGATTGCCGCAATCACCAGGCATACCGCGCCCGCTATCGCCGCCAGGCGTATCAGCTTGACATGGGCGAAGCGGCGGCGGTTGATCAGCACGATGGCGATAGCGGCTATCGGCAGGGCCAGCCATATCATGCGCGATCCTGAATAGACGACGGCTACTGCTCCTGCCAGCGCCGCGGCGGCCAGCGGCTTCCAGCCCTTCACCATCCCCGAGAGCGCGCCCGCAAGGCACGTCATGGCGGCAAGGCAGGTCACGGTCGCGAATACGATCGCATTTCCCGCGCCGCCCTCGGCCCTGATGCCCATCCAGTGATACTGGAAGACAGCCATCGCCAACGCRCCGTAACATGCCGCGGCGCTCGCAAGAATGGCGATGCGCACAAGGGTGACCTTCTCCGTGATGCTCCAGGTCGARTAGGAGATCGGGAAGAACAGCAAGGTGATGAGCGGCAGGAAATATCTCAGATCCGCTCCGAGCGCGCCATTGACGATCGAAGCCAGCACCATGGCGGCGCAATAGGCATAGATCGCCGCCGTCATGGTGAGCATCGGCCGGTCGAAGTTGAACTGCCGCCGCCCGACGGCAAGCAGGAGCACGGACCAGACCGCGCCGCCGTGGAAGACGAAGCTCACCGCCGATCCGAGCACCGGCGGCGAGAAGAAGCAGAGGATGGAGAAGTAGATGTTGATCTGTGTTGGCGTGAGGTGGCGCCGGAGCGTTGTAAACGGGTTCAATGCCTTGCTTCGCAATCTTCAAGGTTGTGTGCAGAACTGCGGAGGCGGCCAACAGCTGCCCTCGACCGATCTCCGTTCCGTTGCACTCGCCCCGTTCCCCGCGCCGGTATAGCGGCTGGTTCCGCTCTCCGATAGGGTGGCTGATGGATGTCCAGCCAAAAATCGGTGGCGTGGACGAAGGCCCTTGGATGTCAATTCACCCGATCGGGGTAATAGGTTTTTCGGCGCCTTTCAATTAGTCCAACTAGCTGGGAGGATTTTCCATTTTCTCGGAGCTACTTGGAAAATTCATTCCCGAACCGCGACGCTTGGCAAGTGTCTTGCATTGTTATGGGCAATGACRATCTGCTAAAACGCCCGCGAGAAGTGTCCAGGGCTTGACGGGCTGTTTGAGGGGAAACCGCGCCAATCGCCTGCTGCAAGGTCTGGCCGGCACGAAAGAACGCTCAATAGCCCATGAACATCGCGCTCACGCATCTGCAGCGGCTCGAGGCCGAGTCCATCCACATCTTCCGCGAGGTCGCCGCCTCTTTCTCCAAGCCGGTCATGCTCTATTCGGTCGGCAAGGACTCCTCGGTGYTGATGCATCTCGCGCTCAAGGCCTTCTATCCCGCCAAGCCGCCTTTTCCCTTCCTGCATGTCGACACCACCTGGAAGTTCCGCGAGATGATCGCCYTTCGCGACCAGATGGCGCAGAAGCTCGGCTTCGACCTGCTCGTCCATGTCAACCAGGACGGCGTTCGCGACAACATCAATCCCTTCGACCACGGCTCCAACACTCACACCCATGTGATGAAGACGGTGGCGCTGCGCCAGGCGCTCGACAAATACGGCTTCGACGCCGCCTTCGGCGGCGCGCGGCGCGACGAGGAGAAGTCGCGCGCCAAGGAGCGCATCTTTTCCTTCCGCAACGCCCAGCATGCCTGGGACCCGAAGAACCAGCGGCCGGAAATGTGGAAGATCTTCAACACCCGCATCGCGCCTGGCGAATCGATCCGCGTCTTCCCGCTGTCGAACTGGACCGAGCTCGATATCTGGCAGTACATCCTGCAGGAGAACATCCCGATCGTGCCGCTTTATTTCGCCAAGGAGCGGCCGGTCGTGGAGCGGGACGGCATGCTCATCTTGAAAGACGACGACYGCATGCAACTGCGCCYCGGCGAGAAGGTCGAGAACCGACTCGTACGTTTCCGCACGCTGGGCTGCTACCCGCTGACGGGCGCCATCGAATCTGATGCCGACACGCTCGAAGCCATYGTCGGCGAGATGYTGACCGCTCGCACGTCCGAGCGCCAGGGCCGCCTCATCGACCGTGACGAGGCAGGCTCCATGGAAAAGAAGAAGCGCGAGGGGTATTTCTGAGCATGCGCCACATCACGGCCGACAGCCTCGCGCCCACCGACTCGATCCGCGACTACATGGCCGCGCAGGAAAAGAAGTCGCTATTGCGCTTTCTCACCTGCGGCTCGGTCGACGACGGCAAGTCGACGCTGATCGGCCGGCTGCTCTCCGACACCAAGCAGATCTTCGAGGACCAGCTCGCCGCGCTCGAGCGCGATTCGCGCAAGCACGGCACCACCGGCGACGACGTCGACTTCGCGCTTCTGGTCGACGGGCTGGAGGCCGAGCGCGAGCAGGGCATCACCATCGACGTCGCCTATCGTTTCTTCGCCACGCCGAAGCGCAAGTTCATCGTCGCCGACACGCCCGGCCACGAACAGTACACGCGCAACATGGCGACCGGCGCCTCGACCGCCGATCTCGCCATCGTGCTGATCGACGCGCGCCAAGGCGTGCTGCGCCAGACCAGGCGCCATTCGATCATCGCCTCGCTGCTCGGCATCCGCCACATCGTGCTTGCCGTCAACAAGATCGACCTCGTCGGCTTCGACAAGACTGTCTTCGACAGCATCGTCGCGGACTACAGCGCGTTCGCGAAAGGACTGGGCTTCACGAGCGTCGTGCCGATTCCGATGTCCGCGCGCTTCGGCGACAACGTCACCATCCGCTCGGAACGTACCCCCTGGTATTCCGGACCGTCGCTGATCGAGCATCTCGAAACCGTGTCGGTCGACGAGGCGGCTGTCGAATTGCCGTTTCGCTTCCCCGTCCAGTATGTGAACCGACCCAACCTCGACTTCCGCGGCTTTGCCGGCACCGTCGCTTCCGGCACGGTCTCGCAAGGCGACGAGGTTGTCGTCGCCAAGTCCGGCAAGGTCTCCCGCGTCAAGCGCATCGTCGCGCATGGCGGCGATCTTGAGCAGGCGGTTGCCGGCCAGGCCATCACGCTCGTCCTGGAGGACGAAGTCGAGGTATCGCGTGGCAACATGCTGGTGTCGCCGGCCRCACGTCCGCAGGTCGCCGACCAGTTCGCCGCCAACATCGTCTGGTTCGACGAGCAGGCGCTGCTGCCCGGCCGCTCCTACATACTGCGGACCGAGACCGACCAGGTGAGCGCGACTGTCACCGAGCTCAAATACCGGGTCAACGTCAACGATTTCGCGCATGAGGCGGCGAAGTCGCTCGACCTCAACGAGGTCGGCGTCTGCAACCTGTCGACGCGCGCGCCGATCGCCTTCGACACGTTCGCCGAGAACCGCACGACCGGCGCCTTCATCCTGATCGATCGCATCAGCAACGCCACCGTCGGCGCCGGCATGATCCTGCATTCGCTGCGCCGCGCCGAAAATATCCACTGGCAGTCGCTCGACGTCGGCAAGCGGGGCCGCAGCGATTTGAAGAACCAGCGCCCGGCCGTGTTCTGGTTCACCGGCCTGTCCGGCTCGGGCAAGTCGACCATCGCCAACCTATTCGAGAAGAAGCTGTTCGCGTCCGGCCGCCACACCTATATCCTCGACGGCGACAATGTCCGCCACGGCCTCAACCGCGACCTCGGCTTCACCGATGCCGACCGCGTCGAAAACATCCGCCGCGTCGCCGAGGTGGCCAAGCTGATGGCGGATGCCGGACTGATCGTCATCGTCTCCTTCATCTCGCCTTTCAGCGCCGAGCGGCGTATGGCGCGCGAACTGATGGCGGAGGGCGAGTTCGTCRAGGTGTTCGTCGACACGCCGTTCGAGGAATGYGCCCGCCGCGACCCGAAGGGCCTTTACGCGCGCGCATTGAGCGGTGAGATCAAGAACTTCACCGGCGTCGATTCCCCCTATGAGACGCCGGCGAATCCCGAAATCCATCTCAAGACGTTGGGCAAGACGCCTGAGGAGATGGCGGAAGCCCTGGAACACTGGCTGGACGAACGCGACATTGCCGAAGAACAGTATGACAATGGCGGCGGTATCTGACGACGAGGCGATGCTCGGCCTGTTCGAGCGCCTGGCGCTCGATGCCGGGCGCGAGGTGATGCGCGTTTTCCATGAAGGCTGCGCGGTCGACAGCAAGTCCGACAGCTCGCCGGTGACGGAAGCCRACCGGGAAAGCGAGAAGATCATCCTCGCCGGCCTGCGCGCGTCTTATCCGGACATTCCTTGCGTGGCCGAAGAGGAGGTTGCGGCGGGGATCGCCACGCCCGACCTCGAGGGCGCCTTCTTCCTGGTCGATCCGCTCGACGGCACCAAGGAATTCGTTAACCGCCGCACCGATTTCACCGTCAACATCGCGCTGGTACGCCGCGGCGTGCCGGAAGTCGGCGTCGTCTTCGCGCCCTGCACGGGACGCTTTTTCTCCGGCCGGCCGGGCAAGGCGGAATCCATCGAAGTCGACGGCGACTACCGCATCGTCGGCCGCAGGCCGATCACRGTGCGCGAAGGGGGCTCACCCCTCGCCGTCGTGGCCAGCCGCTCGCATAACACGCCGGAGACGGACGCCTTCATTCGCGATCTCGGCGCGGCCGAAATCGTCTCGATCGGCTCCTCGCTGAAATTCTGCCTCGTCGCCGCCGCCGAGGCCGACGTCTATCCGCGCTTCGGCCGCACCATGGAATGGGATACCGCGGCGGGAGACGCGGTGCTGCGCGCCGCCGGCGGCATGACRCGAACGCTGGATGGCCAGCCGCTCGTCTACGGCAAGCGCAACCAGGCCAACGACACCGATTTCGCCAACCCGCATTTCATTGCGAGCGGGAAGAGCGGGGCTTAGGGCTTTGGTGATGGCCGCCCACCTCGCGTCGTCATTCTAGGGCGGAGCAAGGAGCGAAGCGACGTGCGCAGACCCTAGAATCCATGCCGTGACGCTAAGGCGTTGTATCGTTTACAGAATTCTGCCCCGCCGCGCGCTACACAAAAGTCACGGCATGGATCCCCGGGTCAAGCCGGTCAAGCCCGAGGATGACGAAGGCGCTGTTTAAGCCGCCGCAACCTGCGCCGAGTTCGAGCCGATATAGTTGCGGATCGTCTCGATGATCCGATCCTGGTCGGCTTCGCTGAGATAGGGATGCATCGGCAGGCAGAGGATCTGCTTCGGTAAGCCTTCCGAGACGGCGAGGCCGGTCGGCGTGCGCGGATAGTCGCGATAGGCGACCTGCTCGTGCAGCGGCTTCACATAGTAGATGACCGACGGGATGCCCTTTTCGCCGAGATGCGCCTTCAGCCCGTCGCGCTTCGGCGTCTCGATGGCGTATTGCGCCCAGGCCGAGCGGCCGTGGCCCAGGTTGCGCGATGCCTTGACGATGTCGCCAAGGCCTTCGGCGTAGCGTTGCGCCACCACCTGGCGGGCCACCATCTCTTCTTCCAGGATGGCGAGCTTTTCGATCAGGATCGCGGCCTGCATCGTGTCGAGGCGCGAGTTGATGCCGACGCGGATATTGTCGTATTGCGTCTCGCCCTTGCCGTGGAAGGCGAAGGATCTGAGCTTGTCGGCCAGCGCATCGTCATTGGTGAACATCGCGCCGCCGTCGCCGTAGCAGCCGAGGGGCTTGGCCGGATAGAAGCTGGTCGAGCCGACATGGCCGAAGGCGCCGCACATTGTGCCGTCGGCGGAGCCGCCCATCGACTGCGCCGCGTCCTCGATCACCAGCAGCCCTTCGCGCTTGGCGATCGCCATGATTGCGTCGTAATCGGCGGCAAGCCCGAACAGGTCGACCGGAATGATCGCCTTCGGCTTCAGCCGGCCTTCCTTCTTGATCATCTCGATCGCCGCCTCGAGGCTGGCGATGTCGATGTTGTAGGTGTCGGGATCGACGTCGACAAAGACGGGCTCGGCCTTAGCGAGCGCCACCACTTCGGCCGTTGCGGCAAAGGTGAAGCTCGGCACGAACACCGCGTCGCCGGGCCCGATGCCGGCGGCAAACAGCGGCAAAAGCAGCGCGTCGGTGCCGTTGGCGCAGGCCACTACGTTCTTGACGCCGACGTAAGACGCGAGCTTCTTCTCGAATTCGGCGACCTGCGGGCCGAGAATGTAGCGGCCGTCCTCGACGACACGGTCGATGGCGGCCTTCAGCCGGTCGCGGATTCGTTCGCGCTGCGCGCCAAGATCGATGAACTGCATGTCGGCCTCAAATGCTGCCAATAAACCGGCCCGCTGGTACCAGACTTGGCACGGCTGAGAAAGCCGGCCGAGAGCAGCGCAAATTGCTGAAGTGTCGCAGCTTGTTACCGTCTTTTGCCGGGGCCGTGCGTGAAGGAAGCCGGAAAATCCGGCTTCGAAGGGCATTTTCAGCGCCTGTCATCGCGGTGTTCCGGATCTTGGAAACATAAAGTGATCGCTCGGGCAGGGGCGGTCGGCCGGCCCGCGCGACCGATCAGGCGATTTCATGCCGCCAGGGCGGGTTGGCGCCGGCCCGTGACACGGTCACCGCGGCTGCCTTGGCGCCAAGCTCCAGCGCCTTGCGGATCGCGTCTTCGGACAGGCCGCCGATCGCCGCCTTGGTGAGCAGGCCCTGCTCGTGCAGCGAGGCGAGGATGCCGGCATTGAAGGTATCGCCGGCACCGACCGTGTCGACCACCGTCACCTTCTGCGGCACGACCGTGACCTTGTGCTCCCGACTGTAGCCGACGGCCCCTTCGCTGCCATGGGTGACGACGATCAGCTTTGGTCCGCGATCGAGCCAGTTGCGGACAACGTCCTCATGCGAGCCCGCCTCGTCGAACCAGTTGAGGTCCTCGTCGGACAGTTTCACGATGTCGGCCATGGCCATCATCTCGCGGATACGTCTCAGATGCTTGGCCTTGTCCGGGATGAAGTTCGGCCGGATGTTGGGGTCGAGCATCATCACCCGGCTCTTGTGCTCGCGCCRCATGAACTCCTCATAGGCCGACCCGGCCGGCTCTGAGATCAGGCTGATGGCACCGAACAGCATCGCCTCGATCTCGGCCCCGAGCTTCGGCAGGTCCTCGACGGTCAGCATGCGCCCGGCGGTATTCTCGTCATAGAAAGTGTAGGTCGCCTGGCCGTTGTTGAGCCGCACGAAGGCGAGCGTCGTCGGGCGGGGGGAGGTGTGCGCATAGGTGGAGCTCACCTTGCTCGCCTCCAGCGCCTCGCGGAACTGGCCGCCGAACAGGTCTGAGGAGAGGCCGCAGAAGAACGCCGCCGGCGCACCGAGCCGGCCAAGCGCGATCGCCGTGTTGAACACCGCGCCGCCGACATATGGCGCGAAGGCCGCTTCGCCTTCGGTGGTCGTGCGCGGCAACATGTCGATCAGGGCTTCCCCACAGCAGAGGATCATGGCGTCTGGCTTTCTGGCGGATGGATCACGCCCTTGCGGATGATGATGTTGGCGTAGAGCCTGGGTTCGCTGGTCGCGACGATCGCATGCGCGGCCTTGACGCGTGCGTAGAAGTCGGGGCCGGCCAGCGCAACCACCTTGCGGCCTGGCGCGCGACTTGCGCAGACCGCTTCCATTTCATGGTGCACCGGATCGGCCAGCGCCGGATCGCCTTCGACTGAGGCGCGGAACAGCGCCTCCGGCACCGCCTCGTCCACCGGCAGCACGCTGAGGATCGCGTCGAGCACCGGAATGAGATGGTGGCCGTCGGCGCGGACCAGCCGCCGCGCCTRCTCCTCGGCGGGATAGTTGCCGTCGACGATGGCGATCTCGTCGCCGTGGCCCATGGCCCTGAGTGTCGCAAGAAGCTGTGGGCCGAGCAGCGACGGGATGCCGATCAGCATGGTCAGGCGCTCCTGGAGATCGAGGTCGGCCCGATCAGGAAACGTTCGGAAAGCGGCAGGCTGGCGCCGCCCAGGGCCCGCGCATGGATGCCGACTGTTCCCTCGCGCACCACGGGCAGCTTCAGCCCCTCGGCGTCGAGGCCGGCGATCGCGTCGGTCACCGCATCGACCAGTCGGCGTCTCACCTCGATCGGCATCCAGCCGTCGATAACCGCCGCTTCGAAATCGATGACCGAGGACGCGGCGACGATGGCATAGGCCAGCGCCTGCGCGGCATTGGCAATCCATTCGTCGAGCTCCGCGCCGATCTCCCCCCATTCCTGCGGCGAGGTCCAAAGATAGGAGCCGTCGATGCCTTTCGCGCTGAGCGCCTTTTCCAGCATCGCGATCGAGGCCACGTCGATGAGCTGCGCCGGCTTGCTGCCTGGGCTCGGCACCGGCATCGAGCCCAGCGCGCCGGCATTTCCGGTCGGGCCGCTGAACAGGCGGCCGTTGAGCACGATGCCGCCGCCGGCAAAGGCGCCGATATAGAAATAGACGAAGTCGCGCGCGCTTCCCCCCTGGCCGAAGACGAGCTCCGCCCCGCAGGCGGAGGTGGCGTCGTTCTGCAGGTAGACCGGAAAGTCGCACTGGGCCTGGATGTCGGCGCGGATGTCGCGATGGCGCCATTCGTCCATGATCTCGCGCGGCGCGCCGGCGGTGTCGGCCCAGTTCCAGAGCTCGAACGGCATGGCGATGCCGAGCCCGGCAATGCGCTTGTCCTGCGCCGGGGTCAGTTCGCCGCGCATCTTCTTGATGCCGGCTGTGACGAACTCGACCGTCTCGCGCGGCGCCGGGTAGCGGTAGGAATTCTGCAGCATCGATCGCACATTGCCGAGGAAGTCGATCAGCACCAGCTCGGCGCTGCGGCGGCCGATCTTGAGGCCGATGAAAAAAGCGCCCTCCGGGTTGAGCGCCATCGGGATCGACGGCTGGCCGATCTTGCCGCGCAGCGGCGGCTGGCGAAGAAGCAGCTTGTCTTCYTCGAGCTCGCGCATGATAACTGACACAGTCTGGGCCGACAGCCCGGTCATGCGCGCAATGTCGGATTTGGCCAGGCTCCCGTGCTGGCGCACCAGGGACAGCACGAGCCGCTCGTTGTGGTCGCGCATGCCGCTCTGGTTCGTGCCGCGATGCAGGCGGCTTTCCAGAGCCTCGGGCGAACCGTGCCTCGCAATGCCGGTCTCCACCCTGTTCCTCCCGTCGGTTTCCCCTCGCTAGTTTTCGTTCAGAATGAGTGAACGGCGCAAGCCTGTCAATAATAAATAAGAGTGATTTAATTATTGACAGAAGTCTCGGACTGGTGTCTTTTGAGGTGGCGTCCACGCTGGGAGAATGGTTGGATGCGCTTGAGACGCCGGGTTGGCCGGCGTCCGGAATGGTTCAATTGGGAGGAAATCGTGACCAAGAAATCGCTGCTGAAATCCACCGTGTTCGCTGCTGCCGGGCTGGGCTTGATGGCGTTCGCCTCGTCCGCGTCGGCCGCCGGCGTCGGCGCCTGCCTGATCACCAAGACCGACACCAACCCCTTCTTCGTCAAGATGAAGGAGGGCGCGACCGCCAAGGCCAAGGAACTCGGCGTCGACCTCAAGACCTATGCCGGCAAGATCGATGGCGACAGCGAGAGCCAGGTGGCCGCGATCGAAAGCTGCATCGCCGACGGCGCCAAGGGCATCCTGATCACCGCCTCCGACACCAAGGGCATCGTGCCGACGGTGAAGAAGGCGCGTGATGCCGGCCTGCTGGTGATCGCGCYCGACACGCCGCTCGATCCGATCGACGCCGCCGACGCGACTTTCGCGACCGACAACCTCGAAGCCGGCAAGCTGATCGGCGCCTGGGCCGCCGCCACGCTCGGCGACAAGGCCAAGGACGCCAAGATCGGCTTCCTCGACCTCACCCCCTCGCAGCCGACCGTCGACGTGCTGCGCGACCAGGGCTTCATGATGGGCTATGGCATCGACGTGAAGGACCCGAACAAGATCGGCGACGAAACAGATCCCCGCATCGTCGGCCACGACGTCACCAACGGCAACGAGGAAGGCGGCCGCAAGGCGATGGAGAACCTCCTGCAGAAGGACAACTCCATCAACGTCATCCACACCATCAACGAGCCCGCCGCGGTCGGCGCCTACCAGGCGCTCAAGGCCGTCGGCCTCGAAAAGCAGGTGCTGATCGTCTCGGTCGACGGCGGCTGCCCCGGTGTGAAGTCGGTTGCCGAGGGCGTGATCGGCGCCACCTCGCAGCAATATCCGCTGCAGATGGCGGCGCTGGGCATCGAGGCGATCGCCAAATACGCCAAGGACGGCACGAAGCCGAAGCCGACCGAAGGCAAGAACTTCTTCGACACCGGCGTCAATCTCGTGACCGACAAGCCGGCGAACGGCGTGAAGTCCATCGACACCAAGGAAGGCCTGGCCAAGTGCTGGGGCTGATGCCTGCCTGACAGGCCTGTAAACCTGGCGGCCGGGGGGCTTGATCCCCGGCCGCATCGGGTGGACGATACATTTTCGTAGGCGCTGATAAGCCGGCGGCAGACCGGAATGCGTGAACGCGGCGCGGAGYCGTGACAAAGCTCCGTAAGACGGGAGGAGATATGTCGCAGATTCAGGAATTCGAGAAAGGTCTCTCAGGCAGCGATACCAGCGTCGCCGCCTTCGAGGAGCACGGCAAGTCGTTCGTCAAGCGCGCCCAGCATTTCCTGCATTCCACGCCGGCGGCGGTGCCGCTGATTGTGCTGGTGCTGTCGATCATCATATTCGGCATTGCCATTGGCAGTCGTTTCTTCTCGTCCTACACCTTGACGCTGATCCTGCAGCAGATCGCCATCGTCGGCATTCTGGGCGCCGCCCAGACGCTGGTCATCCTGACCGCCGGCATCGATCTGTCGATCGGCGTGGTGATGGTCATCTCGGCTGTGGTCATGGGCAACTGCGCCATCACCTACGGCATGCCGACAATTCTGGCGGTGCTGATCGGGCTTGCCGCGGGCGCCATATGCGGCCTGCTCAACGGGCTGCTCGTCGCCTACATGAAGCTGCCGCCCTTCATCGTCACGCTCGGCACCTGGAACATCGTCATGGCCACCAATTTCATCTATTCGGCCAATGAGACGATCCGCGACGCCGATGTCGATRCCCAGGCGCCGCTTCTGCACCTTTTCGCGCTGAGCTTCAGGGTCGGCTCGGCGGTCCTCACGGCCGGCGTGATCGCCATGGTCCTGCTGGTGATGTTCCTGTGGTACGTGCTCAACCACACGGCCTGGGGCCGCCACGTCTACGCCGTCGGCGACGATCCCGAGGCCGCCAAGCTTTCCGGTATCCAGACCAAGTCGGTGCTCGTGGCCGTCTACACGCTTGCCGGCCTGATCGCCGCCTTCGCGGCCTGGGTCTCGATCGGCCGCAACGGCTCGATTTCGCCGTCCGCCGCCGTCACCGACTACAATCTGCAGGCGATCACCGCGACGGTGATCGGCGGCATCTCGCTCYTCGGCGGCCGCGGCTCGATCCTCGGCACGCTGTTCGGCGCCATGATCGTCGGCGTCGTCTCGATGGGCCTCAACATGCTGGGCGCCGACCCGCAATGGAAAGTGCTGCTCACCGGCGTCCTGATTATCGGCGCCGTGGCGATCGACCAGTGGATCAGAAAGGTTTCGGTGTAACCATGACCCAGCAGGCTGTCCTCACCGCGCGCGGCCTCACCAAGCGCTATGGCCGCGTGACCGCGCTCAACAACTGCGACTTCGATCTCTATCCGGGCGAAATCCTGGCGGTGATCGGCGACAACGGCGCCGGCAAGTCGACGCTGATCAAGGCGATCTCCGGCGCCGTGCATCCTGACGAGGGAACCATCGAACTGGATGGCAAGCAGGTGCAGTTCAAATCGCCAATCGAAGCCCGCGAGGCCGGCATTGAGACCGTCTACCAGAACCTCGCGCTTTCGCCGGCGCTGTYGATCGCCGATAACATGTTCCTCGGCCGCGAGATCAGGAAGTCCGGCCCGCTCGGCAGCTGGTTCCGCATGCTCGACAGGCCCACGATGGAAAAGCGCGCCCGCGACAAGCTCACCGAACTCGGCCTGATGACCATCCAGAACATCAGCCAGGCGGTGGAAACGCTCTCGGGCGGCCAGCGCCAGGGCGTCGCGGTGGCGCGCGCCGCTGCCTTTGGCTCGAAAGTGGTGATCATGGACGAGCCGACGGCAGCACTCGGCGTCAAGGAAAGTCGGCGCGTGCTGGAACTGATCCTCGACGTCAAGAAGCGCGGCCTGCCGATCGTGCTCATCTCGCACAACATGCCGCATGTCTTCGAGGTCGCGGACCGCATCCACATCCACCGGCTTGGACGGCGCCTTTGCGTCGTCGATCCCAAGCAGATTTCAATGTCGGATGCCGTCGCGCTCATGACCGGCGCCAAGAAGCCGCCGGAAGACGCKCTGGCGGCCTGATCTCCATCCACCACGGTAAACTGCCGCCGCGGAACCAGATGACATCGCAGCCTAAATCGATTGAATGTATGCTGCAATGCGGTAGAGRGGGGTAGGAGGAACCGTGAAAGCCGGTATGATCGCGGCAACAGCACGAGAGGCGATATGACATCCGCCATGACGATCGAAGCCCCCGCTTTCGACAACTCCGACCCCAAGACGCTCGCCGACGAAGTCTTGATGTCGCTCAAATACCGGCTCGGCAAGGACATCACGGTCGCCACGCCCTATGACTGGCTGACCGCCTCGATCAAGGTCGTGCGCGACCGCATCGTCGATCACTGGATCCAGGCGACCAAGGAGGCCTACGACCAGCAGGAAAAGCGCGTCTACTACCTTTCGCTCGAATTCCTCATCGGGCGGCTGATGCGCGACGCCTTCTCCAACCTCGGCCTGATGGAGAGCATGCGCAAGGCGCTGGCTTCGCTTGGCGTCGATCTCGACCTCATTGCCGGCCTCGAGCCGGACGCCGCGCTCGGCAATGGCGGCCTCGGCCGGCTCGCCGCCTGCTTCATGGAAAGCATGGCAACAGTCGACATCCCGGCGCACGGCTACGGCATCCGCTATGCCAACGGCATGTTCCGCCAGGAGATCCATGACGGCTGGCAGGTCGAACTGCCCGAGACCTGGCTCGATCACGGCAATCCCTGGGAGTTCGAGCGGCGCGAGCGTTCCTTCGAAGTCGGCTTCGGCGGCTCGGTGGAATCGATCACCTCCAAGGACGGCCGGCTGGAACGCCATGTCTGGAAGCCGACTGAGCATGTGCTGGCTGTCGCCTACGACACGCCGGTCGCTGGCTGGCGCGCCAGGCGCGTCAACACGCTGCGGCTCTGGTCCGGCATGCCGGTCGACCCCATCCTGCTCGACAAATTCAACGCCGGCGACCACATCGGCGCGCTGGCCGAAAGCAACAAGGCCGACGCGCTGTCGCGCGTGCTCTATCCCGCCGATTCCCATATGGYCGGGCAGGAGCTCAGGCTGAGGCAGGAATATTTCTTCTCGACCGCCTCGCTGCAGGACATCGTGCAGCGGCATCTCAGCCAATATGGCGACCTCAAGTCGCTGCCCGAGAAAGCGGCGATCCATTTGAACGACACCCATCCAGCGGTCGCCGTGCCGGAGCTGATGCGGCTGTTGATGGACGTCCACGGCATGGATTTCGACCTCGCCTGGGACATCACCAAGCGCACCTTCGCCTACACCAACCACACCCTGCTTCCCGAAGCTCTGGAAAGCTGGYCGGTGCCGCTTTTCGAGCGCTTGCTGCCGCGCCACATGCAGATCGTCTACGCCATCAACGCGCAGGTGCTGTTGGAAGCCCGCGCCACCGACCAGTTCTCGGGCGAGCAGATCGCCCGCATCTCGCTGATCCAGGAAAACGGCGACCGCCGTGTGCGCATGGGCAATCTCGCCTTCGTCGGCTCGCATTCGATCAACGGCGTCTCTGCCCTGCACACCGAGCTGATGAAGGAGACGGTGTTCGCCGATCTCCACAAGCTCTATCCGGACCGCATCAACAACAAGACCAACGGCATCACGCCGCGACGCTGGCTGATCCAGTGCAATCCCGGCCTGACCGGGCTTGCCCGCGAGGCGATCGGCGACCGCTTTATGGACGAGATCGAGGCGATCAAGGATCTCGATCCTCTCGCCGACGACGCAGCCTTCCGCGAGAAGTTCGCCGGCGTGAAGCGGCAGAACAAGGCGAGGCTGGCGAACCTCGTCGCCGACCGGCTCGGCATCAGGCTCGATCCTTCGGCGCTGTTCGACATCCAGGTCAAGCGCATCCACGAGTATAAGCGCCAGCTGCTCAATATCCTGGAGGCGATCGCGCTCTACGACCAGATCCGCTCGCATCCCGAGCGGGACTGGATGCCGCGGGTGAAATTCTTCGCCGGCAAGGCGGCGCCCAGCTACCACAACGCCAAGCTGATCATCAAACTGGCCAACGACGTCGCCAGGGTCATCAACCGCGATCCGGCGGTGCGCGGCCTGCTGAAAATGGTATTCGTGCCGAACTACAATGTCAGCCTGGCCGAGCTGATGATGCCGGCCGCCGATCTTTCCGAGCAGATCTCGACCGCTGGCATGGAAGCCTCCGGCACCGGCAACATGAAGTTCGCGCTCAACGGCGCCTTGACCATCGGCACGCTCGACGGCGCCAATGTCGAGATCAAGGAGCGCGTCGGCGACGACAACATCTTCATCTTCGGCCTCACCACCGCCGAGGTGGCCGACCGGCGCAACAATGGCTATGAGCCGCGCGGCGTGATCGAGGCTTCGCCGGAGCTGTCGCAGGCGGTGTCGGCGATCTCGTCCGGCGTCTTCTCGCCCGATGATCCCAACCRCTACCGCGATCTGATGAACGGCCTCTACCAGAGCGACTGGTTCATGGTGGCGGCCGACTTTGATTCCTACGCCGCTTGCCAACGCGAGGTGGACAATGTGTGGCGCAACAGTCCGGACTGGTACGCGCGCGCCATCCGCAACGTCGCCCGCGTCGGCTGGTTCTCGTCGGACCGTACCATCCGCCAATATGCGAAAGAAATCTGGAACGTGCCTGCCTGATGTGATTGCATGAGGCCACGAACAACGTGGTCCAGTTCCCAGGGAGGGACGCTGCCTGATGAGGAAGCCGCGCGCGACCACTGCGACTAGCGGGCCGGACGGACTGGCGGCAGCCGGCGACGTCGCTGCGATTGTCGCCGGAACGCACGGCGATCCCTTCGCCGTTCTGGGCGTGCATGAGGCCGGCAAGGGTTTCGTCGCCCGCTGCTTCGTGCCGCATGCCGAATTCGTCACCGCCCATACTTTGACCGGCAAGGAAGCCGGCGAACTGACCCGCCGTGACGATGCCGGCTTCTTCGAGGGCAGACTGTCGATCCGCAAGCGCCAGCCGCTGCGCTATCACGCAAGGAATGCCGGCGGCGACTGGTGGCTGACCGATCCCTATTCCTTCGGCCCGGTGCTCGGTCCGATGGACGATTACTATATGGCCGAGGGCTCGCACTTAAGGCTCTTCGACAAGCTCGGCGCGCATATCATCGAACATGAGGGCGCCACCGGCGTGCACTTCGCCGTCTGGGCGCCGAATGCCAGACGCGTCTCGGTGGTCGGCAATTTCAACGAATGGGACGGTCGCCGCCACACAATGCGCGGCCGCAAGGACACTGGCATCTGGGAGCTGTTCATCCCGGACCTCGGCTCAGGCCGGCCCTACAAGTTCGAGATCATCGGCCCCGACGGCGTCAGGCTGCCGCTCAAGGCCGATCCGTTCGCCTTCGAATCCGAGCTGCGTCCGGCGACCGCTTCGGTGACGGCGCCGCCGATGGCGCATCAATGGGGCGACGAGGYGCACCGCAGCTTCTGGCAAAAGGCAGATCCCAGGCGTGAGGCGATCTCGATCTACGAGGTCCATGCCGGTTCGTGGCAGCGCCGCGACGACGGCACGTTCCTCACCTGGGACGAACTCGCCGCGCGGCTGATCCCTTACGTGGTGGAGACGGGCTTCAGCCATATCGAGTTCCTGCCGATCTCCGAGCATCCCTACGACCCGTCCTGGGGCTACCAGACCACCGGCCTCTATGCGCCGACCGCCCGCTTCGGCGATCCCGAGGGCTTTGCCCGCTTCGTCGACGGCGCGCATCGCGCCGGCGTCGGCGTCATCCTCGATTGGGTGCCGGCGCATTTTCCGGTCGACGAGCATGGGYTGGTGAAATTCGACGGCACCGCGCTCTATGAGCATGCCGATCCGCGCCAGGGCTTCCATCCCGACTGGAACACCGCGATCTACAATTTCGGCCGCCGTGAGGTTTCTTCGTTCCTCGTCAACAACGCGCTGTTCTGGGCCGAGAAATATCATGTCGACGGCCTGCGGGTCGATGCGGTCGCATCGATGCTCTACCTCGACTATTCGCGCAAGGCGGGCGAGTGGATTCCCAACGAGAGGGGCGGACGCGAGAACCTGCAGGCGGTCAGTTTCCTGCAGAAGATGAACAAGGAGCTTTACGGCCATCATCCCGGCGTGATGACGATCGCCGAGGAATCGACCTCATGGCCGAAGGTCTCGCACCCGGTGCACGAAGGCGGCCTCGGCTTCGGCTTCAAGTGGAACATGGGCTTCATGCACGACACGCTGGAGTATCTCTCCAAGGAGCCGGTCTACCGCAAATACCATCACAACGAGATCACCTTCGGCCTGATCTACGCCTTCTCCGAGAATTTCGTGCTGCCGCTCTCCCATGACGAGGTCGTGCACGGCAAGGGCTCGCTGCTCCACAAGATGGCCGGCGACGACTGGCAGAAATTCGCGACGCTGCGCGCCTACTACGCCTTCATGTGGGGC
The DNA here is from genome assembly GCF_001854785.1 of Mesorhizobium sp. ORS 3428. GTDB lineage: Bacteria > Pseudomonadota > Alphaproteobacteria > Rhizobiales > Rhizobiaceae > Mesorhizobium. The sequence goes on along the minus strand of NZ_MDFL01000126.1, from coordinate 339,741 downwards.
TATCCCGGCAAGAAGCTTCTGTTCATGGGCCAGGAATTCGCCCAGCGCCGCGAGTGGAGCGAAGCGCGCGCGCTCGACTGGAACCTGATGGATTACGCTCCGCACCGCGGCGTCTGGCAGGTGGTGCGCGACCTGAACTACCTCTACCGCTCGCGCCCGGCGCTGCATGCGCGCGACTGCGAGCCGGAAGGCTTCTCCTGGCTGATCGTCGACGATCACGACAACTCCGTCTTCGCCTGGCTGCGCAGCGCGCCGGGCGGCAATCCGATCGCCGTCATCTCCAATTTCACGCCGGTGCCGCGCGAGAACTATCGTGTGCCGCTGCCGCAGGCGGGAGAGTGGCGTGAGATCATGAATACCGACGCCACCGACTATGGCGGCTCCGGCAAGGGCAATGGCGGCATGGTCGTGGCGAGCAGGGAAGGGGGCGGCACGTCGGCGACGATGCTCTTGCCGCCGCTCTCGACGATGATGCTCGAATTCGTCGCGGACTGAAGCAGATGATGTCTCATCGTGCTCAAGCAATGTTCCGGACAGCTCAGGAGGGAGGCAGACAATGGCAGAAATCAAGAGAACCCAGCCGCTGGCGCGCGATGCCATGGCCTATGTGCTGGCCGGCGGCCGCGGCAGTCGCCTCAAGGAGCTGACCGACCGGCGCGCCAAGCCCGCGGTCTATTTCGGCGGCAAGACGCGCATCATCGATTTCGCACTGTCGAATGCCCTCAACTCCGGCATCCGCCGCCTCGGCGTCGCCACCCAGTACAAGGCGCATTCGCTGATCCGCCACCTGCAGCGCGGCTGGAACTTCCTGCGGCCGGAACGAAACGAGAGCTTCGACATTCTGCCCGCCTCGCAGCGCGTCTCCGAAACGCAATGGTATGAAGGCACGGCCGACGCCGTCTACCAGAACATCGACATCATCGAAGCCTACGGCCCCGAATACATGGTCATCCTCGCCGGCGACCACATCTACAAGATGGACTACGAGCTGATGCTGCGCCAGCACGTCGATGCCGGCGCCGACGTCACCGTCGGCTGCCTGGAAGTGCCGCGCATGGAAGCGACCGGCTTCGGCGTCATGYATGTCGACAAGAAGGACACCATCATCTCCTTCATCGAGAAGCCCGCCGATCCGCCCGGCATCCCGGACAAGCCGGACTTTGCGCTGGCCTCGATGGGTATCTATGTGTTCAAGACCAAGTTCCTGATGGAGCAGCTGCGCCGCGACGCGGCCGAACCCGGTTCCAGCCGCGACTTCGGCAAGGACATCATTCCTTACGTCGTCAAGAACGGGAAGGCGATCGCTCACCGTTTCGCCAAGTCCTGCGTGCGCTCCTCCCATGAGGCCGAGCCCTACTGGCGCGATGTCGGAACCGTCGACGCCTATTGGGAGGCCAATATCGACCTCACCGACGTCACCCCCGCACTCGACCTCTACGACCGCGACTGGCCGATCTGGACCTATTCGGAATTGAAGCCGCCGGCAAAGTTCGTGCATGACGAGGACGGCCGCCGCGGCGAGGCGATCTCCTCACTGGTCTCCGGCGACTGCATCGTTTCCGGCGCCTCGCTGCGGCGCAGCCTGATCTTCACCGGCGCCCGCATCAATTCCTATTCGAAGCTCGAGGAGGTGGTGATGCTGCCCGACGTCCAGGTCGGCCGCAACGCGCACCTCAAGCGCGTCGTCATCGACCATGGCGTCCGCATTCCGGAAGGGCTGGTGGTCGGCGAGGATCCGGAGCTTGAYGCCAAGCGCTTCCGCGTCTCGGAGAAGGGCATCAGCCTGATCACCCAGGACATGATCGACAAGCTGTCGCTCTGATCGACAAAGTTGCCAGTCTGATCAACCACTTGTCAGTCTGATCAACAAGCTGTCACTTTAGGTTGTTTTTGTGCATGTCATTGTCCCAAAGCCGCTGCACACTTTTGGGCGACAAGCACTAGGAGCGGATCGTTAAGCGCATGCAGGTTCTGTCGGTCACGCCCGAAATCTTCCCGCTGGTAAAGACCGGCGGGCTTGCCGACGTGACCGGCGCGCTGCCGATCGCCCTCGCCGGCAAGGGCGTGGCGATGCGCACGCTGGTTCCCGGCTATCCGGCGGTGATGGAGCGCTTCAAGAAAAAGAAGGCCGTCTACCACTACCCGCTGCTGCACGGCGGCAAGGCCTCGGTCCATGCCGTCAGGATCGGTGAACTCGACCTCTTCGTGCTCGACGCGCCGCATCTTTTCGACCGCCAGGGCGGGCCCTACGGCACCGCCTCCGGCTCCGACTGGCCCGACAACTGGCGGCGCTTCGCGGCGCTCAGCCAGGCCGGCGGCGACATCGCCGCCGGCGCGATCTCCGGTTACCAGCCCGACATCGTGCACGCCCATGACTGGCAGTCGGCGATGACGCTTGCCTATATGCGCTACGGCAAAGCGGTCGGCGTGCCGTCGCTGATCACCGTGCACAACCTTGCCTTCCAGGGCCAGTTCGGGGCCGGCATCTTCGGCGAGCTCGGCCTCCCGGGCGCGGCCATGCAGCTCGACGGCGTCGAATATTATGGCGGCGTCGGTTTTCTCAAGGCCGGCCTGCAGGCCGCCTGGGCGATCACTACGGTGAGCCCGACCTATGCGCAGGAGATCCGCTCGCCGGAATTCGGCATGGGCCTCGACGGCTTGATCAACATGCGCGCGGTCGACCTCTACGGCATCGTCAACGGCATCGATGTCGGTATCTGGAACCCGGCGACCGACAAGCATCTGGTGGCCAATTATTCGGCGGAGAAGCTGGAGGCTCGAGGCCTCAACCGCAAGGCGGTCGAGGACCGCTTCAATCTCGAGAGCGACGACAGCCCGATCGTCTGCGTGGTCAGCCGGCTGACCTGGCAGAAGGGCATGGACATTCTGGCCGCGGTGGTCGACGGCATCGTTCAGCGTGGGGCGCGACTGGCAGTCCTGGGCTCCGGCGATGCCGGCCTCGAAGGCTCGCTGCTTGCCKCCGCGGCGCGGCATCGCGGCCGCGTCGGCGTCGTCATCGGCTACGACGAAGCGCTCTCCCACATCATGCAGGGCGGGTGCGACGCCATCGTCATCCCGTCGCGCTTCGAGCCTTGTGGGCTGACGCAGCTCTACGGACTGCGCTATGGTTGCGTACCGGTCGTCGCTCGCACCGGCGGCCTCGCCGACACCATCATCGACGCCAACGAGGCGGCGTTGTCGGCGGGCGTCGCCACCGGCTTCCAGTTCGCGCCGAACAATGGCGGCGCGCTGCTGCATGCCATCCGCCGGCTGGTCGAGGCGCATGCCAGGCCCGCGAGCTGGGCCTCGATCCAGCGCCAGGGCATGAAGGCCGACGTCTCCTGGGACAAGAGCGCCGAGAAATATGTCGAACTCTATCGCTTGCTGCTTTCGAAAAGGGCTGCCTGAGGCATGATCAAGACCGTCCCCACCAAACCCTATACCGACCAGAAGCCCGGCACCTCGGGCCTGCGCAAGAAAGTGCCCGTGTTCCAGCAGGAGCACTATGCCGAGAACTTCATCCAGTCGATCTTCGACGCGCTGGAAGGCTTTGAAGGCAAGACGCTGGTCATCGGCGGCGACGGCCGCTTCTACAACCGCGAGGTCATCCAGAAGGCCATCGCCATGGCCGCCGCCAACGGCTTCGGCAAGGTTATGGTCGGGCAGGGCGGCATCCTCTCGACGCCGGCAGCCTCCAACATCATCCGCAAATACAAGACTTTCGGCGGCATCATCCTGTCGGCCAGCCACAATCCGGGCGGCCCGCACGAGGATTTCGGCATCAAATACAATGCCGGCAATGGCGGCCCGGCGCCGGAGAAGATCACCGACGCGATCTTCGAAAAGACCAAGACGATATCGAGCTTCAAGATCGCCGACATCGGCACGGTCGACATCGACACGATCGGCACCTTCCAGGCCGGCGGCATGACGGTCGAGGTCTTCGACCCGGTCAAGGACTAYGCCGAGCTGATGGAAAGCCTGTTCGACTTCGACGCCATCCGCGCCAACTTCAAATATGGCTTCCGCATGCGCTTCGACGCCATGCATGCGGTGACTGGTCCCTATGCCAAGGAAATTCTTGAGCGCCGGCTCGGCGCGCCGAACGGCACCTGCCGCAACTTCAAGCCGCTGCCGGATTTCGGCGGCCATCACCCCGATCCGAACCTGGTGCACGCCAAGCATCTCTACGACGAGATGATGGGACCGGATGCGCCGGATTTCGGCGCCGCCTCGGATGGCGACGGTGACCGCAACCTGATCATCGGCAAGGGCATCTTCGTCACCCCGTCGGACTCGGTGGCGATGCTTGCCGCCAACGCGCATCTGGCGCCCGGCTACAAGGAAGGCCTGAAAGGCATCGCCCGCTCGATGCCCACCAGCGGTGCCGCCGACCGCGTCGCCGAAAAGCTCGGCATCGGCATCTACGAGACCCMGACCGGCTGGAAGTTCTTCGGCAACCTGCTCGACGCCGGAATGGCGACGATCTGCGGCGAGGAGWGCGCCGGCACCGGCTCCAACCATGTGCGCGAGAAGGACGGGCTGTGGGCCGTGCTTTTGTGGCTCAACATCCTCGCGGTGCGCGGCGAGAGCTGCAAGGACATCGTCACCAAGCACTGGGAAACCTACGGCCGCAACTACTATTCGCGCCACGACTATGAGGAGGTCGAGACCGAGCGGGCGAACGCGTTGGTCGATGAATTGCGCGCGAAGCTCGGCTCGCTGCCCGGCACCAGCGTGCGCGGCATGAAGATCGCCAGCGCCGACGACTTCGCCTATCACGATCCGGTCGACGGCTCGGTGAGCAAGAACCAGGGAATCCGGATCCTGTTCGAGGGCGGCTCGCGCGTCGTCTTCCGCCTCTCCGGCACGGGCACTTCCGGAGCCACACTGCGCGTCTATATCGAGCGCTACGAGCCGGACAAGAGCCGGCACGACCTCGACACGCAGGAAGCGCTCGCCGATCTCATCGCAGCCGCCGACGACATTGCCGGCATCAAGCGCCACACCGGCCGCAACAAGCCGAGCGTGATTACTTGAGGGTGGCATCGAGCGCCTTCCCTTCTCCCCTTGTGGGAGAAGGTGGCCGAGCGAAGTTCGGTCGGATGAGGGGTGCTCCAGCTTGGCGCAGGCCTGCGTTCAAATCGGTAATGCCTCATTCCTTCCAACACCCCTCATCCGTCTCGGCGCTGCGCGCGGATCCACCTTCTCCCACAAGGGGAGAAGGGGRGGGCGGGCCGCGCCCATGACCCAGCTCGGCGCAACCGTCACCAGCGGCGGCATTCGCTTTGCCGTCTGGTCGTCATCGGCGAGACGGCTGTGGGTTTCGATTTTTGACGATACGGGAGCCCGCGAAGTAGAGCGGCTGGAACTGAAGCCGGAAGGCGAGGGGGTGCATACCCTCTTCGTCTCCGCACTTTCAGAAGGCACGCGCTACGGTTTTCGCGCCGACGGGGACTATGCGCCGGATCGCGGTTTATGGTTCGATCCGGACAAGCTTCTCACAGATCCCTATGCGGTCGAGATCGATCGACCCTACCGCTACCACTGGCGGCTCGCCGCCAAACGCAATGAAGGCGCCGACACCGCCGCGTTGATGCCAAAGGCAGCGGCGCGCACGCTGCCGCAGCCGCTATCGCCCAAGCCGCCGCTCTTCCAGCCCGGCGGCCTGATCTACGAGATCAACGTCCGCTCCTTCACCAAGCTGCATCCGGATGTCGCGGAAGCGCAGCGCGGCACCATCGCAGCGCTCGCCCATCCTGCCGTCCTCGAGCATCTGAAGCGTCTCGGCGTCTCCACGGTCGAGCTCATGCCGATCACGGCCTCGATCGACGAGCGGCACCTCCCGCCGCTGGGGCTGAAGAACGCCTGGGGCTACAACCCCGTCACCTTCATGGCGCTCGATCCGCGTCTGGCGCCCGGCGGCCTGACGGAATTGCGCGACACCGTCGCGGCGCTTCGCGATGCGGGCGTCGGCACCATCCTCGATCTCGTCTTCAACCATACCGGCGAGAGCGACCGGCTGGGGCCGACGCTGTCGCTGCGCGGCCTCGACGCGCAGGCCTATTACCGGCATTTGCCGGACGGCAGGCTGGCCAACGACACCGGCACCGGCAACACGACGGCCTGCGATCAACCGGCCGTGCAGCAGATGGTGCTCGACACGCTCCGCCATTTCGTCCGCCATGCCGGGGTCGACGGCTTCCGCTTCGACCTCGCGTCGGTACTCGGCCGCGTGGAGGGGACGTTCGAACCAAACGCGCCCCTGCTCGAAGCCATCGCCGGCGATCCTGTGCTCGCCGACCGCGTGCTGATCGCCGAGCCGTGGGACATCGGTCCGAACGGCTATCAGCTCGGCAATTTCCGGCCGCCATATCTGGAATGGAACGACCGCTACCGCGACGATGTCAGGCGCTTCTGGCGCGGCGACGCCGGCGCGATCGGTGCTTTGGCCACCAGGCTTGCAGGCTCGTCCGACGTTTTCGGCGGTGCAGGGCAGCCAGCGATCCGCAGCGTCAATTTCATCGCCGCGCATGACGGCATGACGCTGGCCGATCTCGTCGCCTATGAGAAGAAGCACAACGCGGCCAACGGCGAGCAGAATCGCGACGGCCATGACGACAACCTCTCCTGGAACAACGGCGTCGAGGGCGAGACGGCGGACGCGGCGATTACCAAGGCGCGTTTCGACGACCAGCGAGCGCTGCTTGCGACGCTCTTTGCTTCGCGCGGCACGATCATGCTGACCGCTGGCGACGAGTTCGGCAGAACACAGAAAGGCAACAACAACGCCTATGCGCAGGACAACGCCATCACGTGGCTCGACTGGGACGGCCGCGACCAGGCGCTGGAGCAATATGCCTTTGYGCTCGCGACGCTGCGCCGGGCCTTCCCGGCGCTGTCGGACACGCATTTCCTGACCGGCAAGCCGGCGGACGGTTCAGAAATCCCTGATGTCGCCTGGTTGACCGAGACCGGCGCGCCGCTCGGCGAGGCCGACTGGAACGATCCCGGACGACATCGCCTCGTCATGATGCTCGGCGATAGCGGGGCCGGTCGCCTTGCCGTCATGGTCAATGGCGACCGCCGCCAATGCGTATTCACCTTGCCCGCGCGGAAAGGTTTTGAGTGGCATTCCGCTATCGAGACGCAGGCGATCGACCTTGCGCGGCCGCTGCCCGGCCGAAGCGTGAATTTCATGATCGAGCGCCGGGCCGCAAAAGCCCGCGCCAGGAAGGGTCCGTAATGGCTGGCGAAAATGCTGAATGGTGGCGCGGCTGTGTGATCTACCAGATCTATCCGCGCTCCTTCCAGGACACGACCGGTAACGGCAGCGGCGATCTCAAGGGCATCACGTCGCGTCTTGCCCATGTCGCTTCCCTCGGTGTCGATGCCGTCTGGCTCTCGCCCTTCTTCAAGTCGCCGATGGCCGACATGGGCTATGACGTGTCGGACTATCGCGATGTCGATCCGATGTTCGGCATGCTGGAGGATTTCGATGCGCTGGTCGCTGAGGCGCACCGGCTCGACCTGAAAGTGATCATCGACCAGGTGATTTCGCACTCGTCCGACAGGCACGAATGGTTCGTCGAGAGCCGCGCCAGCCGCGATAATGCGAAGGCCGACTGGTATGTCTGGGCCGACGCCAAGCCAGACGGCAACCCGCCGAACAACTGGCTGTCGCTGTTCGGCGGGCCGGCCTGGGAGTGGGATGCCACCCGCCGGCAGTATTACATGCACAATTTCCTCGCCGCGCAGCCGGACCTCAACTTCCACACCCCGGAAGTGCAGGACGCGCTTCTCGACACGGTGCGTTTCTGGCTGGAGCGCGGCGTCGACGGCTTCCGGCTGGATACGGTCAACTACTATGTCCATGACCGCTGGCTGCGCGACAACCCGCCGCTGGCTTCGAGCGTGGCCGGCACCAATGTCGCGACCACAACCTATGCCTTCCAGGAGCATCTCTTCGACAAGACGCGGCCGGAAAATCTCGACTTCCTCAAGCGTTTCCGCGCGTTGCTCGACGAGTATCCGGACCGGGCGGCGGTCGGCGAAGTAGGCGACGAGGAGCGCTCGCTGCAGACGCTCGCCGCCTACACCTCCGAGGGCGACAAGCTGCAAATGTGCTACACCTTCGACCTGCTCGGCCCGCAATTCTCGGCCGCCCATGTGCGCGGTTGCGTCGAGGCTTTCGAGAATGCGGTTGTGGACGGCTGGGTTTGCTGGGCCTTTTCCAACCACGACGTCACGCGCCATGTCAGCCGCTGGATGCGGCCGGGCGAAAATCCGGATACGGTGGCGAAATTCGCGATCGCCCTGCTTTCGTGCCTGCGCGGCTCGATCTGCCTCTACCAAGGCGAGGAGCTTGGGCTGGAGGAAGCGGAGCTTGCCTATGAGGACCTGCGCGATCCGCTGGGCATCCGCTTCTGGCCGGGCGTGAAGGGTAGGGACGGCTGCCGCACGCCGATGGTCTGGGAGGCGGCCGCCGAGAATGGCGGCTTCTCCACGGCCAGGCCCTGGCTGCCGGTGCCGCAAGCGCACCGCGCCCGCGCTGTCGATGTGCAGAACGGCCAGGAACAGTCGGTGCTTGCCGCCTATCGCTCGATGCTGTCCCTGCGCAAGCGCCACCCGGCGCTGGTAAACAGCTCCATCCGATTTCTCGACGCGGAAGGCGATGTGCTGGCCTTCGTCCGCGAGCGCGACGACGAGAGGCTGCTCTGCGTTTTCAATTTCGCCGGCGAGCCGGCCGACTGGCCGTTGCCGGAGGAACTCGGCGGCATCGAGCCGATCGCCATTGCCGTCGATGCCAGCGGAGTTCTTGAAGAGAGAGCGCTCGCGCTGCCGGCTTTGGGCTGCTTTGTCGGGCGGACAGGCTGACGGGCTATTACTGCACCAGCACCGCGCGCCCGCAGGTCGCGCCGGTCACCCGAACGTCGGCCTCGCCGACATGCACCCCAAGCGCTGCAAGCACATTGTAGACGAGATTGTCGACCGGCGCGGTCACRCCATCGAGCAGCGTCGTCACCGCCGGCTTCACCGTGCCGAGCAGGGCGCTCACATCGATGYCGAGGCCCACTGCTTTAACCGACAGCGACAGGTTGTTGACGAGCGAGGTCGTGAGCGACTGCGTCAGGTTCTTCGTCGACGCGGTCTTGATCGTTTTGTTGGCAATGTCGGTGGCACTGAAGGCCAGCTTCGTCGGTGCCGTGTTGGTGATCGYGGTCGCCGCGGATCCGGTCACCTGCAGCAACGGCACGAGCAACACCTTTAGATCGGCGATCTCGGCGTCGTGGAAGGACTGCGGCCTGGTGAAGTCGACGAAGCCGCTGGCATCGCTGTCGGCAAGGTGCGCCTCGACAACGCCGGGCTGCGCGGCAATCGAGACCTTGATGCTGGAAGGGCCTGTGGGGCAACTGATATCGGTCAACTTTGCCTCGGCATAGGCGACCTCGACATTGAGCGGCAGGTTGACGGCGAGCAGCTTGGTGCCGCTGCCAAGGTTGGGCGTGCCGACGGTGACGCTGGCATTGAGCTTGATGCGCGTCTGCGCGGTGCGCACCACTGTACCCGCTTCTCCGACCGCCAGCCAGGGCGAGTTCTGCATGGGCTCGCCGACGGCGATGTCGAGGGTCGTCGATGTCAGCCCGGGTATGGTGGCGCCGAGATTGAGGGCAACCTGGTTGGTCCCGTTGGCGAGCGCCGCGGCCGCGGTCAGCATGCTCAGGGCGCTTGCGCCCACCGAAAGCCCGGCGGGCTTCTGGCCGAGGCCGAGGCTGCCCACCGAGCCGAGGTCGACGAGATGGCTGAGCGGGATCTTGACCGCGTTGGTGGCGCTTGAGGCCATTGTCTGCAGCGCGACCTTGGCCGTCCGATCCAACCCGGGAACGTTGGCCATGGCGGTTGCGATCTGGCCGACCGTAGCCTTCGAGGCCAGCACGTCCGAATAGCTCACGCCGGTCATATGCAGTTGCGTCGCCAATGCATCGGTAAATGAGAGCACGTCGACATCGGCCGAGATCAGCGAATTGTAGTCCATCACGCTGAGCGAGATGTTGCCGCCGAGAAGCCCGCCGAGCAGCGCGTTGAGAATGCCGCCATTGACGCTGGCAAGCCGCGAGCCGACCGAGAATGCCGCTTCGGGCTGGGCGCTGGCGGTGGCCRTCGTGCCGATCACCGGCGGTGCCATCACCGAGGCGGCGAAATAGAGCGTGCCCTGTTTCTTCAGCGACACCTGGACGGCGTTGTAGGGGCGTTTGCCTGCCTCGAAGCGGCTGCCGGCCGCTATGGAACTGACCCCGGAATAGCGTCCAGGCACGACCTGCACGACTGCCTTGCGGCCGGTCGGCGCGATGTTGCTCCCCGAGTGCTGCACGGCGACGGACGTGATTCCATTGTCCTTCAGYGTCGTCAGCACCGCTTGCTCGGCATTGTTGATGTTGGCGGCGGCGGTGATCGCGGCGAGGTCGACGATCGACTGCGCGGCGCGGCGCTCATTGTAAAGCGAGCCTTCGTCGATTGCGAAGGCGGTCAGCGCCAAAGCGACCGGCGTGCAGAGCGCGGTCATGACCGCAAAATTGCCGCGCCGGTCGGCCATCAGCCGCCGGGTGGCGCTCATCAATCCCCCCGCGGAATTGCGCATCAAATGCCCCCGACCCGGATTGTCGATTGACGCTGGATCGTCACGCCGGGCAGCGGCAGGTCGTGCAACAGGTTCCAGATCGGCAGGTCGCGCGCGTCATAGCTGACCGAGACGACGAACTGGCTGCCGTCGACGGCGCTGTCCCTGGCGTYGACCGTCAGCTTGTTGGGGTCGACAAAGGGATAGCCCGCGACATCGTGGGTGATGAAATCGGTCACCAGTGCCCGGCGCTCGGTTTGGTTGAGACCGGCGATCGCCGTGCGCGCCGCGTCGGCGGCGATCTGCTGGACCGAATGGCTGGCACCGAAATATATTCCGTATGCAACCATACCGAGCAGAAGCAGGATGAAGATCGGCGCCAGCATGGCGAATTCGACCGCCGACGTTCCGGCGGCGTCAGTCGGAAAACGAGACCAGGGAGCAAGCAATTTTCGGTTCTTCAGCATGGTCCGGACAATGCCAAAGCCCACCTGCAAAAATAGAAAACGACCGGAACAACCGAAAGCTGCACCAAGTTGAACGGCGACATAAACTTTAGATTTCGCTGTTTTAGCGAGGCGCCGCTCACTCAACGTCAAGCAGCGGGTAGTTGAAATAAGATTTCGCTCTGTCTAGTCTCGCCGCCACCAGCTGCCGGAAGGGACCGGCGGCACGCTCAAAAGGAGCCCGTCGAACGGTTCCGGGGCGTCAACTTGAAAGGCGTGGTTGAGGGGCCGCGTCCAAAGGGAGAGACTTTCATGCTGAAAAATCTGCTGAAGGCGACCGTGTTCGCCACCACCATGGCCTTGGCCGCCGGCACCTTCTACACGCCGGCCTTCGCCGAGACCGTCTACAACCGCGGCGCCGCCGCCGAGGCGGAGACCGTCGATCCGCACAAGACGTCGACGGTCTACGAAGCCGATATTATACGCGACCTGTTCCAGGGTCTCGTCATGCATGACCAGAAGACCAACCTCATTCCGGGGGCAGCCGAAAGCTGGACGGTGTCCGACGACGGCACTGTCTACACCTTCAAGCTGCGCAAGGACGGCCTCTGGTCGGATGGCAGCCCGGTGACGGCGGACGACTTCGTCTATTCGTTCCGTCGGCTGGAAGATCCGGCCACCGCTGCAGAATACGCCTCGATGCTCTATCCGGTGAAGGGCGCCGAGGACTTCAACACCAAGAAAGGCAAGGCCGAGGACATGGGCGTGAAGGCGATCGACGCCAACACGTTGCAAGTCACGCTGAAGGCCCCGACGCCCTACTTCCTGGAGATGCTGACCCACCAGGCGACCTATCCGGTCAACAAGGCTTCCATGGACAAGCTCGGCGCTGACTGGATCAAGCCGGGCAAGCTGGTCTCCAACGGTGCCTATACGCTGAAGGAGTGGGTTCCCAACGACCACATGAAACTGGTCAAGAACCCGAAGTTCTGGGACGCCGGGAGCGTCAAGCTCGACGTGGTCAACTACATCCCGACCGAGGATCGCTCGTCGGCGATGAAGCGCTTCGAGGCCGGTGAACTCGACAGTTATGGTGACCTGCCGACTGAACAGCTCGCCGATCTCAAAACCAAATTCGGTGACCAAGTCCGTGTCGGGCCATATCTCGGCACCTATTATTATGCGATCAAGACCGACAAGGCGCCTTGGAACAATGTCGAGCTGCGCAACGCCATCTCGATGGCGATCGATCGCGACTTCCTCGCCGAGAAAGTCTGGCAGAACTCGATGYTGCCCGGCTATTCGATGGTGCCTCCGGGCATCGAGGGCTACACGCCGGCACTGGCCAAATATGCCGACATGTCGCAGATCGACCGCGAGGATGCGGCCAAGAAGATCCTGGAAAAGCTAGGCTATACACCCGAGCATCCGTTGAAGATGGAGATCCGCTACAACACCTCGGAGAACCACAAGAACACGGCGGTCGCCATCCAGGAACAGCTGAAGCCGCTCGGCATCGAGGTGACGCTGCTCAACACGGACACCAAGACCCATTACGGCTTCCTCGAGCAGAAGGGCAACTACGACGTCGCCCGCGCCGCCTGGATCGCCGACTACAAGGATCCGGAGACCTTCCTCGGCATCTCGCGCAAGGCCAGCGGCAACAACTACTCGAACTATAACAGCCCGGCCTATGAGGCCGCGATGGACAAGGCAGCCGCCGCCGGCGGCAAGCCCGAGGAGCGTATGAAGGATCTCGCCGCGGCCGAGCGCATCCTCGTCGACGACGTCGCCCAGATCCCGCTGCTCTACTACAGCTACCACGACATCGTCTCTTCGAAGCTRCATGGCTTCACCGACAATGTGATGGACATTCATCCGTCCCGCTTCATCTCCAAGGACTGATAAGAAACCTTGGCCGTGCCGTCGCTCTCTTTTTGGGAGCGGCGGTTGCGGTCTGTCGTCGTGCCKGGCCGAAAGTCGGATTGGATTTTCGGCAATGCTGGTGCGAAGATCAGAGATGCCAGCGCGCCACGGTCTCGTCTGGAGAGCTGTCGCCCTGGCTGAAGCGGGGCGCCGATGCTGCGTTATGTCTTCCGGCGGCTGTTGACCGCCATCCCGACGCTATTCGTCATTGTGACGGTGGCGTTCTTCCTGATCCGGATCGCGCCAGGCGGCCCGTTCAACCAGGAGCGGGGCTTGAGCCCCGAAATCAGGGCCAATCTCGAAGCCCAGTTCGGCCTCAACGATCCGCTCTGGCTGCAATATGTCCACTATCTCGGCAATCTTTTGCGCGGCAGTTTCGGACCGAGCTACAACCTGCCGGACTTCACCGTCACCGAGCTCTTCGCCAAGGGCCTGCCGATCTCCGTCCAGATCGGCACGTCGGCACTGGTGCTGGCGCTGCTGCTGGGCTCGATCCTCGGCACGATCGCTGCGCTCAACCAGAATAAAATAGCCGACTATTCAGTGATCGCTTTAGCCACCGCCGGCAGCACCATCCCCACCTTCGTCACCGCTCCTGTGATCCAGCTCGTCTTCGGGCTTTCCTGGAAGCTGTTGCCGATCGGCGGCTGGGGTGACGGCGCCTTGATCAACAAGGTCGGGCCGGTGTTGACGCTCGCCCTGCCGCAGATCGCCATCGTCGCCCGCCTGATGCGCGGCTCGATGATCGAGAGCCTGYGTTCGCACCATATCCGCACCGCCCGCGCGCTTGGCCTGTCGGACTGGTCGGTGGTGGTCAAGCACGCTTTGCGCGGCGCCGTGCTGCCGATCGTTTCCTTCACCGGTCCCGCAGCGGCGGCATTGCTCACCGGCTCGATCATCGTCGAGACCATCTTCTCCATCCCGGGCGTCGGCCGCTATTTCGTCGATGCCGCGCTCAACCGAGACTACACACTGGTCATGGGCACGGTCGTGGTGATCGCGCTCTTCACCATCGTCTTCAACCTGATCGTCGATCTCCTCTACGCGGTCGTTGATCCGAGGGTGCGCTATGACTGAGCTCGCCGTAGCCGTTCCGGAGCCGATCGTCGGCCGCTCGCTGTGGGGCAATGCCTGGGCGCGGCTGAAGCGCAACCGCGCCGCCATGTTCAGCCTCTATTATCTGGCGCTGATCGCCGTCATCAGCGTGTTCGGCCCCTGGTTTGCGCCGCATGAATACACCACCATCTATGGCGACTATGTGCGCACGCCGCCGAGCCTATCGGCCTATCCGAAGCCCGACATGATCCAGGGCGCGCTGGCCGACGCCATCAAGCGCATGCGCGTCGACATCAAGGAGTGGCACCAGGACGGCAGCCGCGTCATCGTCACGGTCACCTCGACCAAGCCGATCGACGACCGCAGCGTCCGCTATCTCGACCGCTCCGACRCTTTCGACGACACGAAGATCGAAAGCAAGTCACCCGACGGGCGCGAAGCGACGATGAGCTCGGCCGTCAGGCAGCAATATTTCATCTTCGGCACCGACAATACCGGCCGCGACTTGCTCTCGCGCACGATGATGGCGGGGCGAATTTCGCTCGCCATCGGCCTGCTTGCCGGCGTCGTCGCCGGCGTCATCGGCGTCATCTACGGCGCGACGGCCGGCTTTGCCGGCGGTCGTGTCGACGAGGTGATGATGCGCATCGTCGACGTGCTTTATTCGCTGCCCTTCATCTTCTTCGTCATCATGCTGGTGGTGTTCTTCGGCCGCAACTTCGTGCTGATGTTCCTGGCGGTTGGCGCGGTGCTGTGGCTCGACATGGCGCGCATCGTGCGCGGCCAGGCGCTGTCGATCCGCAGGCAGGAATATGTCCAGGCGGCGGAAGCGATGGGCGTCGGCCAGCGCGGCATCCTGGTGCGCCACGTCATCCCCAATCTGCTCGGCCCGGTGGTCATCTACATGACGCTGCTCGTGCCGCAGGTGATCATCCTGGAAAGCTTCCTTTCCTTCCTCGGCCTCGGCGTTCAGGAGCCGATGACCAGCTGGGGCGTGCTGATCTCGGTCGGCGCCAAGAACATCGGCACCGCCAATTGGCTGCTTCTGTTCCCGGCCTTCTTCCTCGTCTCGACGCTGTTTGCGCTGAACTTCATCGGCGACGGCCTGCGCGACGCGCTCGACCCGAAAGATCGATAAGGATGGGGATCGCTGACATGGGCTCCGAAACGATCCTCAGCGTCAAGGACCTGCGCGTCCGCTTCCAGACCCTCGACGGCACCGTGGAGGCGGTCAAGGGCATCAACATCAAGGTCAATGCCGGCGAGACCGTCGCCGTCGTCGGCGAATCCGGGTCGGGCAAGAGCCAGACGATGATGGCGGCGATGAGCCTGCTCTCCTCCAACGGCGAGGCGACCGGCCAGGTCGATTATCGCGGCCAGAATCTTCTGTCGATGACCAAGAGCGAGCTCAACAAGGTCCGCGGCCGCAAGATCAGCATGATCTTCCAGGAGCCGATGACCTCGCTCGATCCGCTCTACACAATCGGCAACCAGCTGATGGAGCCGATCCGCAGGCATCGCGGCTTGAACGCCCAGGCGGCGCGCGAAGAGGCATTGAAGCTCTTGCGACTGGTGCACATCCCCGATCCCGAGCGTCGGATGAAATCCTATCCGCACGAAATGTCGGGCGGCCAGCGCCAGCGCGTCATGATCGCCATGGCCCTGGCCAACGATCCCGACATCCTGATCGCCGACGAGCCGACGACGGCGCTCGACGTCACCATCCAGGCGCAGATCCTGATGCTACTGGCCGAACTGCAGCGCAAGCTCGGCATGGCAATCGTCTTCATCACCCACGATCTCGGTATCGTGCGGCGCTTCGCCGATCGCGTCTATGTCATGCGCCAGGGCGAGGTGGTGGAGGAAGGCGAGGCGGAGGCGCTCTTCGCCAACCCGCAGCATGCCTACACCAAGATGCTGCTCGCGGCCGAACCGACCGGCACCAAGGCGGCGCCGCCCGCCAGTTCGCCGGTGCTGCTCGAAGGCAGGAATGTCGAAGTCGTCTTCAAGATCGGCGGCGGCTTCCTCGGCGGCGAGCCGCTGATGCTGCACGCCGTCGACAAGATCTCGGTCAGGCTGAAGCGCAACCAGACGATAGGCATCGTCGGCGAGTCCGGTTCCGGCAAGTCGACGCTCGGGCGCGCGTTRCTCAGGCTCCTGCCCAGCGACGGCGTGATCCGCTTCGGCGACCGTGACATTTCCGAAGCCGATCGCCAGGCGATGCGGCCGCTCAGGCGCGAATTGCAGCTCGTTTTCCAGGACCCGTTCGGCTCGCTGTCGCCGCGCATGACGGTCGGCCAGGTCATCACCGAAGGGCTTTTGGTGCACGAGCCCTCGCTGACCGGCAGGCAGCGCGACCAGCGCGCCGTCGAGGCGTTGCGCGAGGTCGGCCTCGATCCCAACGCGCGCAACCGCTATCCGCACGAATTCTCAGGCGGCCAGCGCCAGCGCATCGCGATTGCCCGCGCCATGATCCTGAAGCCGAAAGTGGTCGTGCTGGACGAGCCGACCTCGGCGCTCGACCGCTCCGTGCAGAAGCAGATCGTCGAGCTCTTGCGCAAGCTCCAGGCCGACCACCAGCTGTCCTACCTCTTCATCAGCCACGACCTCGCGGTGGTGCGCGCCATGGCCGACTACATCATCGTCATGAAGCAGGGAAAGATCGTCGAGGAAGGTCCGACCGAGGAGATTTTCGGCAATCCGCGCGAAGCCTACACGCAGACGCTGATGAACGCGGCGATCGATTCGACCAGGTTCCGCATCAGCGCTTGAGGACGGCCGCCGTTCGGCTGCGCGCAGCTCAATGCGAGGACGGGCATTGGCGCTTCCTTGCCGCGATGATCGCCTGCTGCTGTTGCTGCAACCGCTGGATCCTCGCGGTGTCCCGATTGGCGACCACCGTCTTGACTCGCTCGCCGCCCAGCAGCCAGTTCGGCACGCTGGTGCTCGCGACCTTGCCTCGGCTGATCGCCGTCCGCGAGATGTCGGTGGCGATGTCGCCGAGCGCGCTGTTGAGCTCGGCGCAGCYCATCTTGTCGTATTGCCCCGCATCGATCGATACGACGGTTGACGAGCAGCCGGCCGCGAAAAGCAGCATCGCGGTCACCGGCAAAATGGCCACAGGCGTGAACGTCATGCTTTCACCTGGTCTCGCCGTCCCAATCGCCCCGCTTAAAACAAAGGCAGGCGCCATTAGGCCAAGCTAAGTGTTCGCTGTCGAGCACAATGGGCGCCAGTGGCCGTTCGGGCTCGCAGTTTGACGCCGAAAGATTAATGCCGAGGCGGGAGCAACAAGCATCCAAGTGCTTGTTTTTTCTGGTCGGAGTGGCAGGATTTGAACCTGCGACCCCATCGTCCCGAACGATGTGCGCTACCAGACTGCGCTACACTCCGTGACCAGACGGCGGGCTTATAACCGCCACTTTCCGATCCTGCAAGCGCCAATGGTTGCGCGAGTGTCGCATTTCTTTCGCTTTCGCCAAGCTTCCTGGATGGCATGGGATTTAGTCGTCGGGTAAAGACCGGCTTAAAGGCTTCTGTGACAAGCCGTGCCCCCATGGATCGGCTTTCGGCCGCTGGAGTTTCAACCCTTGCCCTTGATGATCATCGGTGAAGCCCGGCCCAACAGCTTCGAATTCGAGACCTCGGCGCTGATCAGAGCGTCGGGTTTTCGCGAATATGACGCGCGCTGGTGGTTCGGCCATCCGGGTTCGACGAAGGCGCCAGATCTCAACCTGATCGGCGTCCAGGCACTCGGCATGGGGCTGGGTACGCTGATCCGCCGTCTGGGCGTCAGGCCGGACATCGTCGCCGGCCACGATTTCCGCTCCTATTCGCTGTCGATCAAGCTGGCGCTGGTCTCCGGCCTGATGGCGGCGGGCGCGCGGGTCAAGGACATCGGGTTGGCCTTGTCACCCATGGCCTATTTCGCCCAGTTCGCGCTGGACACGCCTTCGGTCGCCATGGTCACCGCGTCGCACAACGAGAACGGCTGGACTGGCGTCAAGATGGGTGCGACGCGGCCGCTCACCTTCGGTCCGGAGGAGATGAGCGCGCTGAAGAGGATTGTGCTTGCAGCCGATTTCGACCTTGCCGGCGGCGGCACGTATGAGTTCGTTTCCAGCTTCCGCCAGACCTATCTCGACGATCTTACCAAAGGCAAGCGCGTAGCGCGCAAATTGCGCGTTGTCTGCGCCTGCGGCAATGGCACTGCGGGCGCCTTCGCGCCGCAAGCACTTTCCCGCATCGGCTGCGAGGTGATTCCGCTCGATGTCGAGCTCGACCATGACTTCCCGCGGTACAACCCGAATCCTGAGGACATGCAGATGCTGCATGCGATCAGTGAAAAGGTGCTGGAGGCTGGCGCCGACGTCGGTCTGGGTTTCGACGGCGATGGCGACCGTTGCGGCGTCGTTGACAACGAAGGCAACGAGATCTTTGCCGACAAGATCGGTGTCATGCTCGCCCGGGACATTTCATCGCTCCATCCCGGCTCGACCTTCGTTGTCGACGTCAAATCGACGGGGCTCTTCGCCACCGATGTCGTGCTCAAGGCAAACAGTGCGGTCACCGATTACTGGAAGACGGGCCATTCCTACATCAAGCGTCGCGTCGCGGAACTGGGCGCCGTGGCCGGCTTCGAAAAATCGGGCCATTTCTTCTTCAACCAGCCGATCGGCCGCGGCTATGACGATGGCCTGATCACCGCGATCGCCGTCTGCCAGATGCTTGACCGCAATCCGCAAAGCTCGATGGCCGATCTCTACCGCGCGCTGCCGCTGACCTACGGAACGCCCACCATGTCCGCTAGTTGCGCGGACGAGGCGAAATACGGCGTGGTCGACCGCGTGGTGGCGGATTTCCAGGCGATGCTGCACGATGGTGCCGACTTCGCCGGCCAGAAGATCGCCGCTCTGATCACCGTCAACGGCGTACGCGTCGTCGCCGAGGACGGCACTTGGGGGCTGGTGCGCGCCTCTTCCAACAAGCCTGAGCTAGTCGTCGTAGTGGAGRGCCCCGTATCGTCCGAGCGGCGCCGACAGATGTTCGAGGCAGTCGACGCCGTGCTGCGGCGCAGCCAAGAGGTCGGCGCTTACAATCAGACTTTTTAGCTGGTTGATGAAACCCGTTCGAGGATGCGGCAGCTTCACGGCCGCTGCCCAGTTGCTTGCCAAGCCGAAAACGACGGTCAGYCGCCGTGTCGCTGCGCTCGCGCGCGAGGTCGGGGTCCGGCTGCTGCAGCGCACGACGCGCAGCCTCAGCATGACGGATGCGGGTCGCCTCTATTGCCTGCGGAGTAGCGAGGCGCTGCGCACAATCGAGGAAGCAAATCTGCGCCTTGCCGAGACCAGGGCGGAACCGTGGGGTACTATTCGCATTTCTGCTCCCGTCGGCTTTGCCGGCCATTTTCCCACGCAGCCGCCATCTTTCGCCTCTGGTCAAGATCTTCATCGATCTGGCAAAGGACCGGATTTCCAAGCGGGTAAACACCGCTTAAAGCATCTGCTATCGGCCCAACTTTTGAGTGCGAGATCCGAATGAGCCAGCGCATCGTCAGTTTCGTCATGAGCGGCGGTGTTGGCTCACGGCTCTGGCCGCTGTCGCGCGAGGACAATCCGAAGCAGTTTCATGATTTTTCCGGTGACGGCTCGATGCTGGCCAAGACCTTGCGCCGGCTGGCGTCCCGGCCGGAAGGCGAGACGCCGATCTTCCTGATCGCCTCCGAGCRCCACGCCGGGCGCGTTCATGCCGACCTTGCCGGCGTTGACCTCGCCGGGGGCGGCCCGCTCTTCGAGCCCACGGGACGCAACACCGCTGCCGCAGTCGCCCTGGCCAGCCTGCGCACGCTCTCCGAATATGGCGACGAACTGGTTCTGGTGGTGCCTTCTGATCATGAAATCGCCACCGAGCACCAGTTCTGGCAGAGCATCGAGGCGGGCGCCGAGGCAGCTTTGGCCGGCCGGCTGGTGGTGTTCGGGATCAAGCCGATGCAGCCCGAGACCGGCTATGGTTATATCGAGGTCGCGTCCGACAGGGCCGGCGTGTTCAATGTCTCGCGCTTCGTCGAGAAGCCTAATCTCGCCACCGCGCAGGCCTATCTCGATGCTGGCAATTTCTACTGGAACACCGGCATCTTCCTGTTTCGCGCCGGCGCCATGCGCGACGCCTTTGCCGCTTTCGAGCGAAGATCTGGCAGGCGACCGAAGCCGCCTACAAGGCGGCGACCAGCGATCTCTCCGGCCTCTACATGCCGCTGGAGCTCTATTCGGCCATCCCGTCGACCTCGATCGACTACGCCATCATGGAGCGGGCCAGTGACATCGCCATGGTGCCGGCCGGCTTCCGCTGGAACGATCTCGGTTCCTGGCAGTCGCTGCTAGATGTCGGCCCGTCCGACGAGCATGGCAACGTCATTGTCGGCGACGTCATCGCCATCGATTGCGAGAATTCCTACATCCGCGGCGATGGCCGGCTGCTGTCGGCGATCGGCATGAAGGATGTGGCCATCGTCTCGACGGCAGATGCCACCTTCGTCGCGCCGGTCAGTCACAGCCAGCACGTGAAGAAGATCGTCGAGCAGCTGGAGAAATCCGGCCGGCTGGAGACGCGGTTCACGCCGGCGCATGACCGCGTCATCGAGAGCGGCGCCTGGCAGCGGCGTGTGCGGCACTGGCTGTTCGAGGAGACGCTGCCGCTGTGGTCGACGCTCGGCGTCGACGAACGCCATGGCGGCTTCCACGAGGCGCTGGGCTTCGACGCCGCGCCGCTTTTGAAGCCGAAGCGCATGCGCACGCAGGCGCGCCAGGTCTATGCTTTCGCCGTCGCCAAGGAGCGCGGTTGGGATGGTCCGGCCGACCGGCTGATCGCGCATGGCATCGACTTCATGGCCGGGAAGGGCCGCACCGACAGGGGCGGCTGGGCCAGAACGCTCAATATCGACGGCTCGATCGCCGACCCGGTCGAGGATGCCTACGACCATTCCTGCGTGCTTCTGGCGCTTGCGCATGCTCACATCTCCGGTCATCCCGACGCCTTGCGGCTTGGGGAGGAGACCTTTACGTTCCTCGATGCCCATCTCGAGGACAGCCGCATGACCGGCTTTCTCGAAACCTCGGACGGTGCGGGCGAGCGGCGCTCCAACCCGCATATGCATTTGCTCGAGGCATTCTTGGCCTGGCACAAGGCCACTGGTGAGCGCGCCTATCTGCGCCGTGCCGCGCGCATCATCGACCTCTTCCGAAGTCATTTCTTCGACGCTGAAAGCTGGACGCTCGGCGAATATTTCGACGAAGCCTGGAAGCCCGTGAGGGGTGAGAAGGGCGGTTGGACCGAGCCCGGCCATCATTTCGAATGGGCCTCGCTGCTCGTCGACTTCGCCGCCCGCAGTGGTCAGACGGAGCTCAGCGCGTTCGCCCGCAAGCTCTACGCCTCGGCCGTCGCCAACGGCCTGAACCGCGCCACCGATCTCGCCTATGGCGCCGTCACACGCCAGGGCCTGCCGCTCGATCGGGTGTCGCGCAGCTGGCCACAGGCGGAAGCGGTGAAGGCGGCGATCGCGCTCGACGGTTCCGGCGGACCGGACCTCAAGCCCGAGATCGAGGCGCGCGTCGGCCGGCTGTTTCGCTGGCACATCGACCCGGCGCCGCTCGGCCTCTGGATCGATCGCATCGACGAGCGCGGCCGCTCACTGGCCACCGACGTGCCGGCAAGCATCTTTTATCATCTAGTCTGTGCTCTGACACAGTATCTGGACGGGACGGCGGAGACTGGGTGAGCGGAGATTGGCCGTTCGCCTTCGCCCGTCAATACGGGCTCGCCACGTCGCCGGTCTCGACATAGACAGCCTTGAGCTGCGAATAGTGYGCCAGCGCCGCGAGCGAGTTCTCGCGGCCGATGCCGGACTGCTTGACGCCGCCGAAGGGCATTTCCACCGGCGTCAGATTGTAGGCGTTGATCCAGCAGGTGCCGGCCTGCAGCTCGGCGATCACCCGATGGGCGCGCGGCAGGTCGCGGGTGAAGACGCCGGCGGCGAGGCCGAATTCGCTGTCGTTGGCGCGCTCGATCACCTCGTCCTCGCTGTCGAATTTGAGCACGCTCATCACCGGCCCGAAAATCTCCTCGCGCGCGATGCGCATGTTGTCGGTGACGTCGGTGAACACCGTCGGCTCGATGAAGAAGCCGCCCTCGAAACCCTGCAGCGACGGCACGTTTCCGCCGTAGGCGAGGGCGGCTCCTTCCTGCTTGCCGATCGCAATGTAGAAGACGACCTTGTCCTGCTGCGCCTTGTTGACCAGCGGTCCCATCTGCGTTTCCGGATCGAGCGGATCGCCGATGCGGATCTTCTTGGTGCGCTCGATCAACCGATCGACGAAGCGGTCATGAATGCCCCGCTGCACGAAGACGCGCGTGCCGTTGGAGCAGATCTGGCCGGTCGAATAGAAATTGCCGAGCATGGCGCCGCCGATGGCGTTTTCGAGATCGGCGTCGTCGAAGACGATCAGCGGCGACTTGCCGCCGAGCTCCATCGTCGCGTGCTTCATCTTCGAGCCGGCAAGCGACAGCACCTTGCGGCCGGTCGGCACCGAGCCGGTCACCGAAACTTTTGCCACGACATCGTGGCCGACAAGGCCGGCGCCGACATCGCCATAGCCCTGCACGACGTTGAACACCCCGTCAGGCAGGCCGGCCTCGCTGTAGATCTCGGCCAGTGCCAGCGCCGAAAGCGGCGTGTTCTCGGACGGTTTGAACACCATGGCGTTGCCCATGGCGAGCGCCGGCGCCGACTTCCAGCCGGCGATCTGGATCGGATAGTTCCAGGCGCCGATGCCGACRCACACGCCGAGCGGCTCGCGCCGCGTATAGGCAAACGGTCCGCCGAGATCGACCATCTCCCCGTTGAAGGAGGCGACTGCGCCGGCGAAATATTCGAGGCAGTCGGCGGCCGAAGGCGCATCCGCCACCAGCGTCTCCTGGATCGCCTTGCCGGTATCCAGCGTCTCGATGCGAGCAAGGTCGGCATTGCGCGCCCGCAGAATGTCGGCGGCGCGCCGCAGGATCCGCCCGCGCTCGACCGGCTTCATCCGAGCCCAGGCCGGCTGGGCGGCGCGCGCCGCCTCGATGGCGAGTTCCAGCACATTCGGCGTCGCCGAATGCAGCGTCGCGATGGTCTCGCCTGTCGCCGGGTAGATAACCGGCAACGGCGCGCCGCCTTCGTCCTCGATGTAGCGGCCGTTGACATAATGCGATGCCGTTGGCTGGGCGCGCATGGGCGGTTCTCCAGTTCTCTTTCGAGGGCGAAGCGATCCGCCCGGATCATGCGCTATCTGTCGGCCACCTGCCAGCGCGGATTGATCCATGGCTCGTGGTTGGACGGCGCGAGCGGCGTGCGACCGAGGATGTGGTCCGACGCCTTCTCGCCGGTCATGATCGAGGGCGCATTGAGGTTGCCGTTGGTCACCCGCGGGAAGATCGAGGAGTCGGCAACGCGCAGGCCCTCGACGCCAATCACCCGGCATTCCGGATCGACGACGCTGGTAAGGTCGTTGGCGCGGCCCATCCGGCAGGTGCCGCAAGGATGGTAGGCGCTCTCGGCATGGTCGCGGATGAAGGCGTCGAGCTCGTCGTCGGTCTGCACATGGCTGCCCGGCGAAATCTCCATGCCGCGGAAGCCGTCGAAAGCCTTCTGGCCGAAGATCTCGCGCGTCAGACGGATGCAGTGGCGGAACTCGCTCCAGTCGTCCGGATGCGACATGTAGTTGAAGCGGATAACCGGTTTCGCTTTCGGATCTGGTGAGCGAAGCGTCACCGAACCGCGCGACTTGGATCGCATCGGCCCGACATGCGCCTGGAAGCCGTGCGACTTCGCCGCCGCCTTGCCGTCATAGCGCACGGCCGCCGGAATGAAATGGTATTGGATGTCGGGGTAGTCGACGCCCGCCTGCGAGCGCACGAAGGCCGCAGCCTCGAAATGGTTGGTGGCGCCGAGGCCCGACTTGAAGAACAGCCACTGCGCGCCGATCATTGCCTTGGAGAACGGATTGAGCACCGAATTCAGCGTGATCGGCCTGGTCGATTCCTGCTGGATGTAGAGCTCCAGATGGTCCTGCAGATTGCGGCCGACGCCCTGGCGGTCGGCGATAACCTTTATGCCGTTCTCCTGCAGATGCGCGCCGGGGCCGATACCTGACAGCATCAGGATCTTCGGCGAATTGATCGACGATGCCGCAACGATCACCTCACGTCGCGCCTTAACGAGCTGAATCTGTTTGTTAGYTTCGATCTCGACACCGATGGCGCGTTGATTCTYGATCACCACACGGCGGGCGAAACCCTTGAGCAGGCTAACATTCTTTCGCTTGAGAGCCGGCTTCAGATAAGCGTTGGCGGCCGACCAGCGGCGCCCACCCCAAATCGTCTGTTCCATCGGGCCGAAGCCTTCCTGCTTCGATCCGTTGTAGTCGTCGGTGAGCTCGAAACCGGCCTGGCGGCCAGCCTCGATGAAGGCGCCGTAGAGCGGATTCTTCCGAGTGCCGCGCTGCACATGCAGCGGGCCGCCGTGGCCGCGCCAGCCGGCCTCGCCGCCGTCGGAATCCTCCATGCGCTTGAAATAGGGGAGCACGTCGGCGAAGCCCCAGCCGGTCGCGCCCTGTTCGGCCCAGTGGTCGAAGTCGCGCGCATGGCCGCGCACATAGACCATGCCGTTGATCGAGGACGAGCCGCCGATCACCTTGCCGCGCGGGGTGGCAAGCACGCGGCCGCCGAGATGCGGCTCGGGCTCGCTGGCGAAACCCCAGTCATAGAGGCTCATGTTGAGCGGGATCGACAGGGCCGACGGCATCTGGATCAGCGGCCCCATATCGGTGCCACCGAACTCGATGACGATCACCGAATGCTTGCCGTCCTCCGACAGCCTGTAGGCCATGGCCGAGCCGGCGGAGCCGGAGCCGATGATGACAAAATCCGCTTCAAGCATTGTTCATATGCGCCATAAAGTCGGCGAGCGAGACATTGCCGCCGGTAGCCACTACGAGGACGGTCTTGCCCGCCACATCCACCTTGCCGCCCAGCAGCGCTGCGAGCGATGCCGCGCCCGAAGGCTCCAGCACCAGCTTCATGCGCTCGAAGGCGATCTTCATTGCACGCCGCACCGAGGCGTCGTCGACGGTGACGCCGCGGACGCCGGCAGCACTCACTGCCGCGAAGGGCGCTTCGCCGGGCTTGCGGGCCATCAGCCCGTCGCAGATCGATTTCGGCCCGATCGGCATCGTCTCTATCGCACCGTGCGCCAGCGACGAGCCCATGCCGTTGAAGCCTTCGGGCTCGACGGCGATGATCTCGGTCCTCGGCGACAGATAGTGGAAGGCGAGCGAAACGCCGCCGATCAGCCCGCCGCCGCCGACCGAGCAGAAGACAAGGTCGGCGTGAGCCTTCGTCGCCGCCAACTGGTCGAGCGCCTCCAGCCCCGCGCCGGCCTGGCCGGCGACGATCTCCGGATCGTCGAAGGGATGAAGCAAGGTGAGATGTTCAGTCTCGGCGATCTCGCGCGCCTTGGCGGCGGCTACCTCCTCGCGGGCGCGATCGCCATGATCTGTGAGCACCACGCGCGCGCCGTAGCCGGCGGTCGCCTCCCGCTTGGCCGCTGGAGCGTCGATCGGCATGACAATGGTGACGGGAATGCCGAGCGCCTGGCCGGCCGCCGCCAGCCCTTGCGCAAAATTGCCGGAGGAATAGGCGACTACACCCTTCTTCGCCTCGTCGGGCGACAACCGCTTCAGCCGCCAATAGGCGCCGCGCACCTTGAAGGAGCCTGCCCATTGCAGCGATTCCGGCTTGACGAAGACGCGCGCGGCGCCCGTTTCCCTCGCAAGTGCCRCCGATTCGAGCAGCGGCGTCACCTGCGTGGCCACGGAGGTCACGCCATAGGCCTGTTTCAGATGGTCGAGGTCGGGGACGAGAACGTCTGCCATCATTCGCCTCGCGGAAAGCGCTTCTGTTCCTCGAGATTGTCGAGGTTCATGTGATTGCGCATGTAGCGCTCCGAGGCCTTCTGCAGCGGCTGGAACTCCCATGGGTAGTAGGCGCCGTTGCGCAGCGCCGGGTAGACCACCCAGCGCCGCGCCTGGCTGGCGCGCACGGCGGCATCGAAGGCGGCCATGTCCCAGCGCGTCCTGACCTTCTCCATGAAGGTCGAGACGAGACCGGCATGCGCCGGATCGGCGGCGAGGTTGGTGAGCTCGCGCGGATCGGCCTCGAGATCGAAAAGCTGCGGCGGATCGAGCTCGCAATGGACGAATTTGTAGCGTCCTTCGCGGATTGCCACCATCGGCGCGTAGGAGCCTTCGGCGGCATATTCCATCAGCACCGGTGCGGAGCGCGCTTTGCCGTCCAGCAGCGGCAGCAGCGACTGGCCGTCCGTCCAGGGCGCTATTGCCGCGATATCGATGCCGGCGAGTTCGCAGAGCGTCGGCGTCACGTCGAGATTGGAAACCGGCGCGCTGACCAATCCGGCATTGATGCCCTTGCCAGCCATCATCAGCGGCACGCGTGCCGAGCCCTCGTAGAAGCACATCTTGAACCACAGGCCGCGCTCGCCCAGCATGTCGCCATGATCGGAGCAAAACAGCACGATGGTGTCGTCGAGCATGCGGGTGCTTYCCAGTACCGAAAGCAACTCCCCTACCTTGTCGTCGAGGTAGGAGATGTTGGCGTAGTAGCCGCGTCGCGAGCGGCGGACCTGCTCCGGTGTGATGTCGAAGCTGTCGTAGTCGGAAGCCTTGTAGAGGCGCTTCGAATGCGGGTCCTGCCGGTCATAGGGAATGAAGCCGACCTCCGGCCCCAGGGCCGGGCAGTCGGCGTAGAGATCCCAGTATTTCCGTCGCGCGACATAGGGGTCGTGCGGATGGGTGAAGGAGACGGTCAGGCACCATGGCCGGCGTGCGGTATCGTCCGAGACGCGCGCGAACTCGTAGAGCTTCTGCACGGCGTGGAAAGCGACCTCGTCGTCATACTCCATCTGGTTGGTGATCTCGGCGACGCCGGCGCCGGCGACCGAGCCCAGATTGTGGTACCACCAGTCGATGCGCTCGCCGGGCTTGCGGTAGTCCGGCGTCCAGCCGAAATCGGCGGGATAGATGTCGGTGGTGAGCCGCTCCTCGAAGCCGTGCAACTGGTCCGGCCCGACAAAGTGCATCTTGCCGGACAGCACCGTGTGGTAGCCGGCGCTGCGCAAATGATGCGCGTAGGTCGGGATCGAGGAGGCGAACTCAGCCGCGTTGTCATAGACCTGGGTTCGCGACGGCAGCTGGCCGCTCATGAAGGAGGCGCGRCCTGGCGYGCAGAGCGGCGAGGCAGYGTAGTTGCTGGCGAAGCGCGCCGAGCGGGCGGCAARCGCTTTGAGGTTGGGCGCATGYAGGAAATCGGCCGGACCGTCCGGGAAGAGCGTGCCGTTGAGCTGATCGACCATGACGATCAGGAAATTGGGTCGCCGGGTCGTCAAGGCAGGCTCCGTCCGTTGAGTTTGGTTTCGAGATAGTCTTCGACGAGCGCGATCGCGCTCTGCGCGTTGGGCACCCCGTCCTTCAGCGCGCGCCGGATGTAGAGACCGTCGATCAGTGCCGCGGCTGCCTCGGCCACTCGGTCGGCCTCGGTTCTTGGCAGAATGCCGGTCAGCCCGCTCATCAGGTTGGAATTGAGCCGCCGCGCATAGACGCGAAGCAGACGCCGCAAGGCGGAGGACTTCTGCGCCTCGACATAGAAGGCGAGCCATGCGGCTATTGTTTCGGGCTGGAACTGCTCGTCGGAGAAACTGACCGCGACCACGGCCGAGACGCGCTGGCGCGGCGTTGTTGCCACGCGAAGCGCACGCCTTGCGTCGGTGTTGAGTTCGGCGAGGATGTGCCGCATCGTCGCGAACAGCAGCTCGTCCTTGGCGCCGAAATAGTGATGCGCCAGCGCCGACGACACGCCGGCGCGGCCGGCGATCTCCGACATGGTCACGTCCAGCGAACCGCGTTCGCCGATCGCCGAGATCGTCGCGTCGATGAGCGCCTTGCGGCGCAGCGGTTCCATTCCGATTTTCGGCATCTGCGGGTCCAATTTGCAGCGAGATTATTTTTTATTGACGGATCAATCAATAAAAATCGGATTGGGAACAACCGATCGTCCCGCTCTGGCTCATCCGTCGGACTRGAAAAAAGTTCACTATTGAACAATATTGAATCACGTGCCGTGGCAGGAACGTGTTAGGCTGCGCGGCAAATGGAGGCTGCCATGACCGCATGCATCGTCGGCTGGGCGCATTCGCGCTTCGGCAAGCTCGAAGGCGAGACGCTGGAGGGCCTGATCACCAAGGTCGCCGTGGACGCGCTCGACCATGCCGGCATCGGCCCGGATGATGTCGACGAGATCGTGCTCGGCCATTTCAACGCCGGTTTCTCGCCGCAGGATTTCACCGCCAGCCTGGTCCTGCAGGCCGATGACAGGTTGCGCTTCAAACCGGCGACGCGCGTCGAGAATGCCTGCGCCACCGGCTCGGCCGCCGTCAGGCAGGGCATCCGCGCCATTGATTCCAACGCCGCCCGCATCGTGCTGGTGGTCGGCGCCGAACAGATGACGACCACGCCCGGTCYCGAGATCGGCAAGAATCTGCTCAAGGCCTCCTATCTGCCGGAGGATGGCGACACGCCGGCGGGCTTTGCCGGTGTCTTCGGCAAGATCGCGCAGGCCTATTTCCAACGCTATGGCGACCAGTCCGATGCGCTCGCCATGATTGCCGCCAAGAACCACAAGAACGGCGTCGATAATCCTTATGCCCAGATGCGCAAGGATTTCGGCTATGAGTTCTGCCGCCAGGAGAGCGAGAAGAACCCCTTTGTCGCCGGTCCGCTGAAGCGCACAGACTGCTCGCTGGTCTCGGACGGTGCGGCGGCGCTGGTGCTTACCGATACCGCGACGGCGCTGAAAATGCGGCGCGCAGTCACCTTCCGCGCCAATGAGCATGTCCAGGATTTCCTGCCCATGTCGAAGCGCGACATCCTCGCCTTCGAAGGCTGCGAGCGGGCCTGGGGCCAGGCACTGAAGAAGGCCGGCGTGACGCTCGACGACCTCTCCTTCGTCGAGACCCATGACTGCTTCACCATCGCCGAGCTGATCGAATATGAGGCAATGCGGCTGGCGAAGCCCGGCGAGGGTGYGAAGCTGGCGCTGGAAGGCGCGACGGCGAAGGACGGCCGCCTGCCGGTCAACCCCTCCGGCGGCTTGAAGGCCAAAGGCCACCCGATCGGCGCCACCGGCGTTTCGATGCATGTG
Organism: Mesorhizobium sp. ORS 3428; assembly: GCF_001854785.1. GTDB lineage: Bacteria > Pseudomonadota > Alphaproteobacteria > Rhizobiales > Rhizobiaceae > Mesorhizobium. Next base: position 310,389 of record NZ_MDFL01000126.1, on the reverse strand, counting down.
CTGACAGCCATGCAGCTGACCGGCGAGGCGGGCGGCATTCAGGTGCCGGGTGCGAAACTCGGCGGCATCTTCAACATGGGTGGCGCCGCGGTGGCGAACTACGTTTCCATCCTCGACCGGATCAGGTAGAAGCGGCCCGCATTGAAGCGGCGCCCATGCGCCCGCGCGGGAGACATCATGGCAAATCCGGTTCTCGTCGAGGTTTTGCGTGGCGCGGTGGTCGAAAGCGCGCATCGTGGCGCCGTCAGCGTTTTCGATGCCGACGGCAAGTCCGTCTTGGAGATCGGCGACACGGCGCGACCGGTGTTTCCACGCTCGGCGGTGAAGGCAATCCAGGCGCTGCCGCTCGTCGAGAGCGGTGCCGCCGACGCCTTTGGCTTCGGCGACCGCGAATTGGCGCTGGCTTGCGCCTCGCATTCGGGCGAGCCGGCGCATGTCGAACTGGCGCAAGCGATGCTCGCCAAGGCCGGTCTCGACAAAACTGCGCTCGAATGCGGCTCGCACTGGCCGTTGAGCCAGGCCGCGACAATTGCGTTGGCGCGTGCCGGTGGCGCGCCGAACGCGCTGCACAATAATTGCTCCGRCAAGCACGCCGGCTTCCTCTGCACCTGTGTGCATTCCGGTGTCGCCCATGGCGGCTACGTCAAAGCCGACCATCCGCTGCAGGAGATGGTACGCGACGCGATGCATTCCGTGACTGGCGCCGCGCACGATGTCGACCACTACGGCACGGATGGCTGCTCGATCCCCACCTATGCCGTGCCGCTGAAGAGCTTCGCGCGCGGCTTCGCCCGGATGGCTACGGGCAGGGGCTTTTCGCCGGAGCGCGCCAGGGCGGCGAAGCGGCTGCTTTCGGCCTGCATGGCCGAGCCTTTCCTTGTGGCTGGCACCGGCCGCGCCGATGTCGCGCTGATGCAGGCCGCCCCCGGCCGCATCTTCGTCAAGACCGGCGCCGAGGGCGTCTATTGCGCGGCCTTGCCCGAACTCGGCCTCGGCATTGCGTTGAAATGCGATGACGGCGCCGGCCGTGCCTCCGAGGTGATGATCGCGGCGGTGCTGGCAAAGCTGCTGCGCAGCGACGAAGCACTCGCGGAAAAGCTTGCTGAGCTCACCCGTCCGCTGGTCGAAAGCCGGAACGGCGCCAAGGTCGGCGAACTGCGGCCGACGGCGGCGCTGAACTAGAGCCGTTCACCGTTTCACGGAAACGCGCAACCGCTCTATCTCCTTGTTCTGACGCAGTTCCGGACGGAAAACCGTTTCACGCTTTTCCTGGAATTGCCTCTAGCTGACCTTGTTCCGCTCGACGGTCAGATGCGCATAACCGCTACCGGTTGACTGCGTGAGATCGCCCGTCACCGGATCGGCCCAGCGCTGGCCGATGATGGCGCCGTTCTGCGCGCCGTCGATGACATTGTCCGAGATGACGGCGGTGCCGGAGCCCTCGACGACGCTGACGACGATTCCGGTGCCTGCCTTGCGGATGATGTTTCCGGTCGCCACGACGTTGCGCAGATAAGGTCCCCAGCCGAGCTGCATGCCGTAGAGCGGTGCGTTCTCGACGACATTGCCCGAAACCGTCGTATCTGCCTCGGCACTGATGCCGACACCGAAGCCCGGCGGATCGGCGGTATAGGGGCCGATTGTCGAGAGGTTGCGCACGATGTTGTTCGAGCACACGGCCATGCGGCCGCCTTCGTTGAAGTTGACGATCGAGATGCCGTTGGCGGCGCCGTCGACCAGATTGTTGCTGAGGATCGCGCCTTCGAAGGAGAATTCCGAGTAGATCCCGGTCTCTCCTGAGCGCGAGCAGGTGTTGCCGGTGATCTGCAAATTGCTGGAACTGTTGGCGCGGATCGCCGAGAAGGCGCAGTCGGAAACGATGTTGCCCGAGATGATAACATTGCCGGCGCGGAAGGCGTTGATGCCGTTGCCGTTCTGGCCGGTGCCGCCGCTCCTCGCGCCGATGCGCTGCACGCGGTTGCCRCTGACGATGGTGCCGTCCTCCGCCTGTTGCCAGCGATGCACCAGAATGCCGCCATTGCCGCAGTCCGAGACGGTGTTGCCCGAGATTTCCAGCCCGCCCGCCTCGACCGAATAGATGCCGGCGTCCGCCGCTCCCGAAATGTCTGAGCGGCCGACACGGCCGGCGACATGTTCCAGCGCCACCCCGTTCTTGCCGCTCCCCGTGACCTGGCAATTGTCGATGACGAGATGGGCGACTCTGCGCAGATCAAGCAGGCCTTGCGCATAGTCGGCCAGCCAGCGGTTGCTGCCGTCGAGCACCAGTCCGCTGAACTCGATATGGTCAGCCTGTTCGGCCATCATCAAGTGGCCATTGCCGCCATAGACGATGCGCGTGGCGCCTGCCACGCCGGACAGGCGCACGCGTGCGGGCAGCTTCAGGTTGGAAACGACATAGGTGCCCGGCGGCAGGAACACCGGCGCGTCGCGGTCGCTGGCGTCACTGAGCATCTTGGCAAAGACCTTGCTCTGGTCGTCCAGCGCGCCAGGCTGCACGCCGATCTCGATGGCGTTGATCGAGCCGCGCATGGCGGCCATCTCGATGCCGGGCAGCATCTTCGCCGATGCCTTGCCGGCAAAGAGCCCCGCGACGGCAAAGCCCGCGGATTGGGCAAGCAGCGTTCGTCTGTTCAGCATCGGCACAGGTCCCGGCGTTTCGCCCGGTCCCTCGCAGGAATCGTGCCAAAGCTAGGTGGTCGGCAAATCGCTTGTGCAGAGCCCGCGCCGGGCCTAAGTTCATGGTATGAGCAGAGCTTTCACACGCGAAGAAGACAGCGAAAATGCCATTGCCGGCGTTGGCGAACGGCCGATCAGCCCGCACCGCAATCTGGTGACCGAGCGGGGCCTTGCGATGATCGAGGAGAATCTCGCCGAACTGCGCGATCTGATGGCCAAGGCCGAAAGGAAGGGCGATCGCGAGCGCCTTGCGGTCGTGTCGCGCGACCTGCGCTACTGGACCGCCCGGCGCGAGAGCGCCGAGCTTTCCGTGCCTGAGCCGGGCAGCGACGTAGTGCGCTTCGGCATGGGCGTCACGCTGGAAAACGACGGCGGCAAGAAGGTGCATTGGCGCATCGTCGGCGAGGACGAGGCCAATCCTTCAAAAGGCAGCATTTCCCATGCCTCGCCGATGGCTGTCGCGCTGTTCGGCAGGAAGGTGGGCGAGGTCGTCACCGTCAACGGCAAGGAATGGGAAATCGTCAAGCTCTCGGACAAGGTCGAGAATTAGCACCCTAGCGCAGGGATTTTGACCGGTCGGCTATRCTTGCGTTGCAGGTCGCATGCCTTGGAGATTGGCCGAAACGCCCGTCCCGTTGTCATCTTTGGGCGGAGCGGGAAGCGAAGTGTGGCGCGGAGCGTCTACTTTGCCAGCTTTTGCAATCCGACTGAGAATTTGTCCATGACATCGCGAGCGGCACTCATCTGCCGTTCGAAATTGTCGTGCACTGGCCTTAGAATGATGCCGTCGCCAGTTTCGATGATCTGAAGCTGATCGCCCACTTTAAGGTTCAAGCTGTCGAGCATTTCGCGCGGCACGATCACGGCGCCGGATCCATCGTCGAGCTTGTGAATGATCGTTTTCATGATGGGGCTCACCCTTGGTTGTAGCAATCATTATGGCACAACCTTAAGCGATGCGGCAACGTTCGCTAAGCCGCCAATAGCCGATCCATCAGCCTGTCCGCCGCCTGCGGAATCACGGTGCCCGGCGGGAAGATTTCCGCCGCTCCCGCCTTCAGAACTGCATCATAGTCCTGCGGCGGGATGACGCCGCCGGCGACGATCAACATGTCGCCATGGCCGAGCTTCCTCAGCGTTTCCTTGAGCTCGGGGATCAACGTCAAATGCCCGGCGGCGAGCGAGGACGCGCCGATGATGTCGACACTGTGCTGCACCGCCAGCTTTGCGATCTCTTCCGGCGTCTGGAACATCGGTCCGACGGTGACGTCGAAGCCGAGATCGGCAAAGGCGCTGGCAATCACCTTTTGGCCGCGGTCGTGGCCGTCCTGGCCCATCTTGGCGACCAGGATGCGCGGCTTGGCGCCGGATTTCTTCTCGAATGCCTCGATCTTTTCCTTGAGCCGGTCGACTGCCGGATTGTCGCCGAGCGCGTCGCGATAGACACCGGAGATCGTCTGCACAGTGGCCGCATGGCGCCCGAACACCTTCTCCAGCGCCAGCGAGATCTCGCCGACGGTGGCATTGGCGCGTGCCGCGCGGATCGCGAATTCCAGCAGGTTTTCGCCGCTCTCGGCCGCGCGGGTGAGGGCGGTTAGCGCATCCTCCAAGGCAGCGACGTCGCGGGTGCCCTTCAGCCGCTGCAGTTTTGCCAGTTGCCGCGCCTTCACTTCGGCATTGTCGATCTTGAGCACATCGACCTCGATATCCGCTTGCGGACGATGCGCGTTGACGCCGACCAGCACCTGCTCGCCGGAATCGATGCGCGCCTGGGTGCGCGCGGCCGCTTCCTCGATGCGCAGCTTCGGAATGCCTTTCTCGATAGCGGCCGCCATGCCGCCGAGGTTTTCCACCTCCTCGATATGGGCAAGCGCACGGGCCGCCAGATCGTGGGTCAGCCGCTCGACATAGGCCGAGCCGCCCCACGGATCGATCATGCGCGTGGTGCCGGATTCCTTTTGCAGGATGAGCTGCGTGTTGCGGGCGATGCGCGCCGAATGGTCGGTCGGCAGCGCCATCGCCTCATCGAAGGAATTGGTGTGCAGCGACTGCGTATGCCCTTGGGTCGCCGCCATCGCCTCGATCATCGTGCGGGTGATGTTGTTGTAAGGGTCCTGCGCCGTTAGCGACCAGCCGGATGTCTGGCAATGGGTGCGCAGCGAAAGCGAGCGCTCGTCCTTCGGCGCAAAATTCTTCTTCATCAGGCTCGACCAGAGAAGCCGGGCGGCCCGCAGCTTGGCGACCTCCATGAAGAAGTTCATGCCGATCGCCCAGAAGAAGGAGAGACGGGGCGCGAAGCGGTCGATATCGAGGCCCGCGACGACGCCGGCGCGCGCATATTCGATGCCGTCGGCAATCGTATAGGCAAGCTCGAGATCGGCCGTCGCGCCGGCTTCCTGCATGTGGTAGCCGGAGATCGAGATCGAGTTGAACTTCGGCATATGCCGCGAGGTATAGGCGAAGATGTCCGAAACGATCCGCATCGAAGGCTTCGGCGGATAGATATAGGTGTTGCGGACCATGAACTCCTTCAGAATGTCGTTCTGAATCGTCCCTGCGAGATCCTTTTGCGCGACGCCCTGTTCCTCCGCCGCCACGATATAGAGCGCCATGATCGGCAGCACGGCGCCGTTCATCGTCATCGACACCGTCATTTCATTGAGCGGAATGYCATCGAACAACTGGCGCATGTCGAGGATGGAATCGATAGCCACGCCCGCCATGCCGACATCGCCGGCGACGCGCGGATGGTCGCTGTCATAGCCGCGATGGGTGGCGAGGTCGAAAGCGACCGAGAGACCCTTCTGGCCGGCGGCGAGGTTTCGCCGGTAGAAGGCGTTGGATTCCTCCGCCGTCGAGAAGCCCGCATATTGCCGGATCGTCCAGGGCTGCTGGACATACATGGTCGGGTAGGGGCCGCGCACGAAGGGCGGCAGGCCCGGATAGGTGTCGAGATTGGCAAGCCCCTTGAGATCGCCTTGGCCGTAGAGATGCTTCACGGCGATTCCTTCCGGCGTCATCCGCTGGCCCTTGAGCTCGACCGGCGCGCGGCGCGGCGCCGACCAGCCGATCTGGCTGAAATCGGGGATCATGATCCGGCTCCGATCGATTGGTCGATGCGCACCGGAAACAGCGGCTCGCACATGGCCACGCCTTCCGTCAGCGCCGGCCGGCGCTCGGCCTTCAGCGTCTCGACCGGGCGCTCGCTGCCGGCGCGGTAAAGCGTGGTGCCGACGATGCCGCGTTCACCCGCCCGATAGGCGGCATTGCGTTTCGCCGCGGCTGTCTGCACGCGGTTCTGGATATAGCCCTGCTGCAGGCTGTTGAGCACGCCGCCTTCGGCTTCGATGCGCTGGAATTCCTCCCAGGCCGCAGCGCAAAGATCGTTGGTCAACGCCTCGACCGCGCCGGAGCCGCTGGCCGGATCGGCGACATGATGGATATGGCTTTCATGCGCCAGGATGAGCTGCGCATTGCGGGCGACGCGGCGGGCAAAGCCGCCCGGCAATCCGTGCGTAATCGTGTGCGGCAGGATCGAGATCGAATCGGCGCCGCCGGCGGCAGCCGCGAAACCGGCGATAGCGGTGCGCAAGATGTTCGTCTCCGGATCGGCAACGGTCATCATGCGATAGGAGGTCTCGGCGTGGACGCTCGCCGTCGAGGCCGGGATCGAGCAAGCTTCCTGAATCCGCGCCCAGAGCTTGCGCAGTGCCCGCACCTTGGCCATCGACAGGAACTGGTCCTGGTCGACGCTGAGCGCGAAGCCGATAAACGGCGCCGCATAGACCAGCGGCTGGCGCGCCTTCTCGAACATCCTGAGATAGGAGACGGCCGAGGCCATCATCGTGCCGAGCTCCTGCGCTTCGGTGGCGCCGGCATTGTGGAACACGCGGCCGTCGGCTTCGAGCAGCACGCCGGGCACGCCCATAGAGAAGAAATGTGCGAGCGACTGCGGCATCGACTCCTGCAGCGCCTCGATGGAGGTGCGCAACCGCCCGGTGCCGGCGAAGATCGCCGCCGGGTCGATGCCGAAGGAAAGGTTGAGCTTCGTCGGATCGGAGCGGCGCTTGGTCAAAAAGGCGAGCAGCCAGTCCGCCACGGCGCGGCTCCAGGGATGTGCATCGATGCGGACCTGCATGCGGTTCAACGGCACGCCGTCGAGCACCGCTTCCAGCGCTTCGGCTGTCCTCGGCAGGCCGTAGCCGAAGGCGTTCGGCGCGCCCTCGAAAACCAGCGACAGGCCGGTCGCGCCCTGCGCGATGTCCTCGAGCGTCTGGGCGCTGGCGCGGGCGAGGTCCGGATCGTCGACGCGCTGGCTGACGATCCAGGGCGACTTCGGATTGGTGCGCACCAGCGGCTCGGCCGACTTCGAGCGTTCGCTGAGCGGCTCGATGCGGATGCCGTCATCGGTGTGTGAGACAAGCTTCTCCTCGAAGGAGCCGCCGGCAAGCGCTTTTTCCGCCAGCGCCAACCAGCGCTTGGCGTCCGGGTTCGGAAGGTCGACATCCCTGGTCAAGGCGCCGGCGCCCATCGCACTCCTCGTCTTCTTGCCGCATCAGCCGCCAGTCTAAGGTGCTCGGTCGGATATCACAATGCAACATCCGTCGCGGTCGCCATGGCGGCCGCCAAGCGATTGCCAAACATGCTCAAAATCCGCAAGCTTCGAAAGGTCGATTTCGGCAGCGGCCTGGTTTTCGCCGACGGCCCCGATTTCGAAGACGGGCATTGTCGCTCAGCGGCAGCGTTACTATACCTCGATTGAGGCTCGGACGTTTTTGACAAGCAGATTGCGGAGACCGGATATATGGCTGACGACACCAGCATCTTCATCGGCGCCAGTCGCAAGCCCGACGATTCCTACCAGCGCGCCGAGGAGCTTTTGCTGCGCTACGGCAACCGCCACGGCTTGATCACCGGCGCCACGGGCACCGGCAAGACGGTCAGCCTGCAGGTGCTGGCCGAGGGCTTTTCCAACGCCGGCGTGCCGGTCTTCTGCGCCGACATCAAGGGCGATCTTTCCGGCATCGCCATGATGGGCGAAGCCAAGGATTTCCTGGTCAAGCGCGCCGGAGAGGTGAAGCTCGATCCTTACCAGTTCCAGGAATTCCCCGTCATCTTCTGGGATCTGTTCGGCGTGCAGGGCCATCCGATCCGCGCCACCATCTCGGAAATGGGACCGCTGCTGCTCTCGCGGCTGATGAACCTCACGGAAGCGCAGGAAGGTGTCATGAACATCGCCTTCCGCATCGCCGACGAAGAAGGCCTGCTGCTGCTCGACCTCAAGGACCTGCAGGCGCTGCTGGCCAACATCGCCGAGCGCGCCGACGAACTCAGCGCCCGTTACGGCAATGTCACGAAGCCGTCCGTCGGCGCCATCCAGCGCACGCTCTTGGTGCTGGAGAGCCAAGGCGCCGCGAATTTCTTCGGCGAGCCGGCGCTGCGCATTGCCGATCTCATGCGCACGACCCGCGACGGCCGCGGCGCGATCAGCGTGCTCGCCGCCGACAAGCTGATGATGAATCCCAGGCTCTACGCCACTTTCCTGCTTTGGCTGATGTCGGAGCTGTTCGAGGAACTGCCCGAGGTCGGCGACCTCGACCGGCCGAAGCTGGTCTTCTTCTTCGATGAGGCGCATYTGCTGTTCGAGGACGCGCCGAAAGTGCTGATCGACCGCGTCGAGCAGGTGGTGCGGCTGATCCGCTCCAAGGGCGTTGGCGTCTATTTTGTCACGCAGAACCCGCTCGACATTCCGGAAAAGGTGCTGGCCCAACTCGGCAATCGCGTCCAGCATGCGCTGCGCGCCTATACGCCGCGCGAGCAGCAGGCGGTGCGGACCGCGGCCGAGACCTTCCGGCCGAATCCCGATTTCGACTGCGCCACCGCCATCAGCCAACTCGCCACCGGCGAGGCGCTGGTTTCGATGCTGGAGGACAAGGGCGTGCCGGCCATGGTCCAGCGCACGCTCATCCGGCCGCCGTCCTCGCGACTCGGGCCGATCACCCCGGACGAGCGCCGCAAGATCATCGCCGAGAGTCCCGTTGCCGGCCAGTACGACCAGGCGGTCGACCGCGAATCGGCCTTCGAGATACTGCAGAAGAAGGCCAGGGAGGCGCAGGACGCCGAAGCGCAGGCGCAGCAGCAAAACAGCGGCGGCTCGCGCTGGACCATTCCGGGCCTGGACGACATCTTGGGGTCGGGCGGCCGGCGGTCCTCCAACCGCCAGACGGTGGCGGAGGCCGCGATCAAGTCGGTGGTGCGCTCGGTCGGCTCGTCCGTCGGCCGCGCCAWCGTGCGCGGCATCCTGGGCAGCCTGGCCAGAGGACGTTAGGGCATGTCGCCCAAAAAGTGTGCAGCGGTTTTGGGAAAACGACATGCATGAGAAATGCATGCGCTCAAAGCGCCTTCGAATCCGCTTCAAACCGGGCGGCCGGGATCATGACGGCAATCTCAGCCTGACCTTGGCGGCAGGAGCGGCCGGCGACTTTGTCGGAGGCTGYACAGCTCTAACCCCCTCGCGCTGAAAGGGTTGTTCAAGCCGCCGCTCCCGCACCTGCGGCTGCCGCGCTTGATCAGCGCTCCAGGCGCTGATCGCCTGGGCGGCGCCCAGCCACAGCAAAGGCACGATTTCGATGACCACCCGATGTTCCACCAGGCGTCCGAAAAGCACGGTGGATACGAGGAACGGTACGCCGAACCACAGCAGGGTCCGTTTCAGCACAGGGTCAAGATACCGGTGCAGGAGTAGAATGGGCAGGTAGAGACCGGCCCCGAAGCGGGCGAAATAGGTCAACAGATAGAGGGGGTTGGTGAACAGCGAGAGATTGTCCGTCAGATGGATCTCGTAGTTGGTCCCCGGGACGCTGGCATAGGGATTGGGCATCCCCGGAATGAACCATCTGATGGCAGCCTGGAGCGCGATAAAGATGATCACTTGCGCCGCCAGCGCCTTCGCCAGCGTACGGCGCTCGACCACCCCCCAGGACGCCGCAACGAAGGCCGGCACCATGAACATGGCGGTTTCGCGGTTCACGGTGGCGAGCGCGAACACACCGAGATAAGCCATCAGCCAGGCTGTTCGCAGAGTCTGAACGAAGCGTGCAAGACAAAGCACGAGGGCCAGCATGAAGACCGCTGACGGAAGGTCGTACACATAGCGGAAATACGGCACCGCCAGCCATTTGCCCAATGCAAGAACGCCGCTGTCGACCCCCAATACCGAGTGGACTTCCAGGTTGGGTACGATCAGATGCAGTGCCACCGGAACCGTGATCGTCAGGGCCAGAATCCCGCCTAAGAGATCCGATGTCGCGATGCGAAACGCCTGAAGGCTCTTGTGTGCCACGACGACCAACAGCATCCATGCGACGACTTCGGTCGCGGCAAACAGGAGGTCGACATCGAACCAGGGGGCGACGCTCTTGATCGCGTGCACGATAAGCGGCATCAGCACCCGGCTCTGAAATGGCGCCGCCGCGATGAAGTCGGCCATTCGCGCCGGACTCGCGATCCACCAGATGTTCGTCGAGGCATAGTGAAACGCCGTCAGCAGGATAGCGTAGGACAGTAACGCGGCGAACCATGCCAGCCGCATGACGCGGGTACTGGTGCCGATCGGCGCATTTGTTGGTACTGCCAGGACCACGGGCACCTCCGGATTATCGAAACGTGTGGCCTACCGCAGACATCGGTCCGATTGTGACTAACCCCTATCGAGGAGGTGGGTTCAATCACTCATCCGGACCGAGAGTCGCACTCTGTGAGGGAGGAAAGTCTGCCGCGGCCAATTGGCGGCTGGATTCCTCGCATATCTCTCCAGCGCGGGACCCGAGACGGCCTGCCTATTGTTTTTTCGCGAAGGCGCCCTGCGCGAGCCAGCCTGGACCGTACGGCAGTCTGCCTGCCCCTTGTTGGTGCAGAAAGAATTATAAGAATCAATAATTTAAGTACTTTATCCACTGAAAAGTCACGTCCTCGGCGTTGTCATGCGACACCCGTCGCAATTCCGCCATTTCTACAACCTACGCGGCAAGCTACTTGGGGTAGTGACTACAAAAGGGGCGCTGCGTGGGGCGATATTTTTTGCTCGTCTTCTTGAATCTGTCGTGTCTGGGCGTTTTATTAAGTCTTCCTCCTGCTGATCTGCGTGGCTCCACCGTAACGGCGTCTGCTGCGCCGTCTAAGCCGCCGGCTGCGTCGCCGGYTGAGGCCATGAGAGCTGTTGCAGYGGTCGGTATGGCCAAAGGGGACGTCATGCCTTTGCGCTTGCTCGGYACCGAGATGATAAGTCAGGTCACCGGCAAGAATTCCCGGAACGACACAGCTGCGCGCTGGGATGTCCACGGGACCGACCTTGGTCACATGTTCTGGCACCGGGGCCAGCTCTATATGGTCTTTGGCGACACTTTCGGGCCAGGTGGCTTTGGCGGAAAGAACTGGCGCAGCAACGTCATGGCCCGGATTGCCGATYCGGATCCGCGCCACGGGTTTCCGTTCGAGACCATGATCACCGGGCCTGACGGCGCGGCAAAGGAATTGATCCGCTCCCGCAAGATCGATGGCGACGAGAAGACCGTCATCCCGACCCAGGGCATCTCCCTTGGGGCGCGCATATATCTCCACTACATGTCGGTGCAGCATTGGGGCGAGACAGGCGGCAACTGGACCGTCGGCCATTCAGGCATCGCCWATTCCGATGACGACGGACAGACATGGACGGCGCCGGCGGGCGCGACATGGCGCGAGGCCTGCGGTTTCGAGCAGGTTGCCTTCGTCGCGGCGGACGGATTTCTYTACAGCTTCGGCATACCTGAAGGGCGCTTCGGCGGAGTGAGGCTGCGCCGGGTTGCGCGTGAGCATGTCCTTACGCCCGATGCCTACGAATACTGGGACGGCGCGAAGTGGGGCGCCGATCCGAAATCCGCGGCCGTCGTCGTGCCCGCACCGGCAGGTGAGCTCTCCGTCGCTTGGAGCGAGCCTCACCACCGTTGGCTGATGATGTATCTCGATGAAAAGCGGCGGGCCGTGGTGCTGCGCACCGCCCCCGCGCTAACTGGCCGCTGGAGCGATGCTCAGGTGGTGGTGACCGCGGATCAATATCCGGGTCTCTATGCTCCCTACATCGTCCCGGGAACCGAGATCGATGCCGATCTTTACTACACGATGTCCCAATGGGGTCCTTATAACGTCTTCCTCATGCACACGAAGCTCGATCCGGCCGCCCCGGCAGTCGCCTCCGCCGGCGCTCCGACCGCGCCGCTTGGCGCCGCGGTAACACCGGTCGCCTCGAAGTGATCGGCCGCTTCGTCGCTTTTTGGATTTGCACACGTATTTGGGCGCAACTGGCAGAGCCGCTTGGCCGGATGACCTATTCGGCACAGGAGCAGAGTTCGTCCGGTTCACGAATGTGTTAGGACCGGCCTGCTGTCGCGTGGTTGCCTGGTAACAGAGCGTATCAACTTATTAAAACCGATAACTTTTCCGGCCAGAGCCATGGGACGCGCCCAGACCTGGGTGGCCGGCCGATGGCCAGGCGCTAGATGTAAGCCCGGAACCGGACCGCGGCGGGCAGCATTCCCTAAAGTCCCTTGTTGTCCACGCCGGTCCCTGTTGTCCACATCGGATTGTCAAGGTCTTGGAATCGGGGGGCAGCGAGAATGGCTGTGAACGATCCAGGAGACATCTGCGTAGACGGACGAACCGTCGCTGCGCTCTCCCCGGTCAGAGCCATCCTTTAGATGAGGAGGCCAGGATATGAGGAGGTTCATCGCCTCGATCTGCTTCGTGATGGCATTGACCGTTCCGACAGCCGCTTTCGCCTATGTCGGGCCAGGAGCAGGTTTGGGCCTGCTGGGCGCCCTTTGGGCACTCGTTGCCGCGCTGGCAACGGCTCTTTCGTTCATCATAGCCTGGCCGTTTCGCAAAGCGCTGAGGCGCCGGCGTACTTCGCGTGGAAGGGACCCGACCGAAAAGCGCGCCGACCCGGCCCGCCGGGCTGAACGTCAGGGCTCGAGCGACGAACCTGGCCATTGAGGCAATCCGATGGGTCTCCTGGATCTGCCTTCGCCGCTTCTCTCGGTGCTGGACAATTGGCTGACGCCATTCCTGCCGTCGGCAGCCAAGCTCGTGCTTTGGGCGGCGCTTGGGGCTTTTCTTTGCATGGAGCTCTACCGGGTCCTGTCGCCGCAAAAGCGCATTGCAGAAATCAAGCTGGCATATGCGCGGGCACGGCAGATCGTCGCCGACTTCGACGGCGAGTTCGAGGAAGCCTGGCCCCTTCTTCGCCGCATGCTGACGCTGGCGCTGCGGCGGGTGGCGTTGGTGTTTCCGGCAACCATCGCCGCTTCCCTGCCTTTGCTCCTGGTCGCCGTTTGGCTCGACGGCCAATACGGGGATGTCTACCCGCCGCCGGACGCACAAGTTGGGGTCGTTGTATCCAACGACTTCACGGGACGCTGGGTGAGCGGCAGCAATGGCGTCCCGCACGCGCAGATCGTCGACCGGACGGGAGCGGCAATCGCCGAGGTGCCGGTGACAAGGGCGGTTTCCGTCATCCGGAAATGGCGTTGGTGGAACGTGCTGATCGGCAACCCCRCCGGCTACCTGGCGGACGACTTGCCGTTCGATAGGATCGACCTGGGCCTGYCCCGGCAGCAGGTTCTGGGGATCGGTCCTGCCTGGCTGCGCGGCTGGGAAGGCATCTTCTTCGCGGCGACGCTCCTTGTTGCGCTGATGCTCAAGAGCCTGCGCGGCATCGCATGACAGGCAGGCATCATAGCCGGGCGGCGAGTCTGGAGGTCGATGGCTGGACGGAGGCTGTCGGCGGGCTTCTCGAGCGTTTCCCGGGTTTCTGGATCAAGGTCGGGGACTGGGAAACGCGACTGCTTGCCGAGCGGATCGACGGCACCGGGGTGAAGCAGCCAATCTACATTGCCGGCCTCGCCCGTTCGGGCAGCACGATCCTGCTCGAACTGCTTGCACGCCATCCCGACACGGCCAGCCATCGCTATCGCGACTTTCCTTTGGTGCCCGCGCCCGTGGCATGGAATTGGTTCGTCGACCGCGCCGGGCGCACAGGGCAAGTAGCTGCCGAGCGAGCGCATCGCGACCGCATCAAGGTGACGCCGGAGAGCCCCGAGGCATTCGAGGAGGTCCTCTGGATGGCTTTTTTTCCGAACCTTCACGATCCGTCGACGAACGCGGTGCTGAATGAAAGCGCGTGCCACCCCAGCTTCGAAGCCTTCTATCGGGACCATATCCGCAAGCTGCTCGTGTTGCGGAAAGCCAGCCGCTATCTCGCCAAGGGCAACTACAACGTCACGCGCCTGCGCTATCTGAGGAAACTGTTTCCCGATGCCCGCTTCATCGTGCCCATCCGCGATCCGACCTGGCACGTCGCATCGCTGATGAAGCAGCACCGGCTCTTTTCCGACGCGGAGAAAAAGGACCGGCGGGTCCTGCGCCACATGCGCCGCAGCGGACATTACGAGTTCGGATTGAATCGCGTGCCGATCAATGTCGATGGCCGGACGRCCGCTGAGATCGTCGGGCTCTGGAAAAGCGGCAAGGAGGTCGCGGGATGGGCGGCCTATTGGGCCTCGATCTACGGATATGTCGCGACGGTGCTGGATGATCCGGCCATGGCCGGGAGCATATTCGTCATCCGCTACGAGGACCTTTGCCGCGATCCAGGCGCTATGGTCTCGGCGGTACTCGACCACTGCCGCCTTGAAGACCGCGGCCTGAAGCAAACGGCGCAAGCGACCATGAGCTTCCCAGCCTATTACGAGCCATCKTTCACGCAGGCCGAGCGCAGCGAGATCCACGACCGCACGGCGGCTGTTGCTGGCCGGTTCGGATATGGGTGAGCACAAGGTCATGTTCAGGTTCTTTCCACCGCGTTTCACGGTAACGACGCGTCGGGGGCAGAAACAGCCCTTGCGCCGGGCTTCCCGTGCCCGCCTTGCGCAAAAGACAGAGCAGCAGCCGAGCAGTTCGGCAACCCATCGCGGCCGAGGGCCTGGACGCGCGATGGAGAAAATCGGAACTGCGCTCTTCCTGTTGATGATCGTCTTTGTCGCCTTCGTCGCGGGAGCGATGACGGTCTTCGGCCGGGTATTTCCGTCGGAATTTCTTCGCGACGCCTATCGGGCTGGAGAAGCCCTGGTCCTGCAGCGGCAGATCATCGACAACCCGGTTCTCGCCAATCTCTATCAGCCGGCCCGCACTCCTGCCCGCGGCGTCACCATCTATGAYCCGCAGCGTGCCGAACCCGGATATACGCTCTACACGTCCGGAGACGACAATGCGGCGCGTCTCGTCGCGATGGACGGCCATGTGGTGCACGAGTGGCGCCGCCCGTTCAGCGATATCGCGAAGAGCGGTGCCTTCGGCAGAAAGCCGCAGCCCGACTCGCTCGTCTACATGGACAGGGCGGTCGTCTTTCCGAACGGCGATCTTCTGGTCATCTACATTTCATCCGCCGATTCCCCGTGGGGCTACGRCATGGTCAAGCTCGACAAGGATTCCAATGTGATCTGGAGCTACCTCGCTCCCGTCCATCACGATCTGACCGTCGCGCCGGACAATCGCATCTACACGCTCTCCAATGAGTTCGACTTCAACCCAGTCGAAGCCGCGCCGCAGCTCGACCGCCCACACCTAGACGATTTCGTGGTCGTCCTTTCGCCGGACGGAAAGGAGATCAGGAAAGTATCGCTGACGGACGCCTTCCTGCGCTCGCCCTACTTCTCGCTTTTGGYCGTCCTGCCCTACTTCGCTCTTGCCGATCCGCTCCATCCCAACACGGTCGAATATATCGACGCGAACAAGGCGAAGAACTTTCCATTCGCCGAGGAGGGCGATGTGCTGGTTTCCTTCCGGGACATGTCGCTCATCGCGGTCCTTTCCATGAAGACCGCTGAGATCAAGTGGGCAACGCGCGGCCCGTGGCTCGGACAGCACGACCCGAGAATTCTGCCGAACGGCGACATCATGCTTTTCGACAATCTCGGCGGCATCCRGCACGGCAACAATTCCAGGGTGATCCAGTACGACCCGCGCACCTCGAGCGTAAGGTGGAGCTACGCCGGCAATGCCCAGCACCCGTTGTCCAGCGCGCTGCGCTCCGATGCCCAGCGTCTTGCCAATGGCAACACGCTGATCACCGAATCCGACGGTGGGCGCATTTTCGAAGTGACGCCCCCGGGAGACATCGTGTGGGAGTTCGTCAATCCGATCCGTCGCGGCCCCCACGACGAGCTTATTCCGATCGTGAACGGTGGCGAGCGCATAGATCCCGCGATGTTCGATTCCGCGTTTCGCAAAACGCTCGAAGGAGAACCGCGCCAGGCCTCACGCTAATGCATGTCGCCCAAACGTGCGCAGCGGTTTGGGGAACGACATGCATCAAAACAAAGACTTAAAGCGCGTCGTCTGAATACGTTTCAGCGCGACGCGCCTTTGTGCACGTTACAGCTTCAGCGCCTTGAAGACGCGGCGAGGCATCAGGCGGATTGCCAACATGATCCAGCGCCAGAACGACGGCACATAGACGACGTCCGTCCCCTTGAGGATGGCCCGATGGATGCGCCTGGCGACGGTTTCGGGCTGCGCCCAGAGCAGGCCTTTCTCGAATCCCGCAGTCATTGGGGTGTCGACAAAGCCGGGCCTGATCGTGGTCACGCCGACACCGGCCTTGTAAAGCCGCTGCCGCAAGCCCTCCAGGAAAGTGTCGACAGCCGCCTTGGCCGCTCCGTAAACGTAATTGCTTTGCCGCCCGCGATCGGCAGCGACTGAGGTGACGACCGCGATCCGGCCGCTTCCCTTGCGTTCCATCAGCTCCGACAGGCGCGTGAGCAGTGCGACGGTGCTGACGGCGTTCGTCTGGATCTCCTGCACTGTCAGCTTGGCCGATGCCTGACAAAGCTGTTGGTCGGGCAAGGTGCCGTGTGCCACCAGCGCCACGTCGATGCCGCCGAGAGCCTGCTCGGCTTGCTCCAGAACCGCGCGGTGGCGGTCCATCTCGTTGACGTCCAGGACTTCACACCCCGCGATCTCGGCGCCTCTCACGGCAAGGTCGTCGGCCTCAGCCTTGAGCCTGGCCTTGCGCCTTGCGACGAGAAACAGCCTGTCGCCGTTTTCCGCGAAGAGACGGGCCGTTGCTTCGGCAATTGCCGAGGTCGCTCCGATGATCAGCACCTTATGCATCGGCTGCCCCCTCTCTCGTGTCGCCGGAAGTCACGCGTCGCCAGAAGTTGGACATGAAAGCGGGATCGCGATAGCGCTCGAAACGATGCAGCGCTGGATAGCCGCGCTCGAAGATCCTTGCCTTCATGCGGGCATCCTTGGCCGGATAGACGGCGCCGCCCGCCTCGGCGGTGATCTCGTCCAGCGTATCGAGCAGGGCGAGCGTCGACCGGCCACGATCGGGAAAATCGAGGGCGAGCGTCGTCCCGGGTCTCGAGAAGGACAGCCAGCCTGGCGGCTTGCGGTCGCCGAAAACCTTCAGCACGGAGAGAAAAGATCCTTCCCTGGCTCGTGCCACCCGGGTGATGAGCTCGCCGATCGCGCCCTCTGCCTGGTCCTGCGGGATGACGCATTGATATTGGTAGAAGCCCTTGCGGCCGAACAGCCTGTTCCAGTTCGGTACGGCATCGAGCGGATAAAAGAACGGCTCGTAGTGGACGATCGCGCGCCGGGGGCGCGGCCACCGGTAGACGGCGGCGTTGAACAAGCCGACCGCGGCCCGCGGCAGCAGCGAGATCGGCGGCGTGAACGGCAATCCCGGCTTGCGGCGGGAAGGCGCGACGGCATGATTCCCGGCTGCGTGGTTGCCGCGGAAGAAAAGCCCGCGAGCACCGCCCGGCCCGGGTGTGAGGGAATCGATCCAAGCGACCGTGTATTCGTAGGCATTGTGCGAGGCGCGGCTGAGTTCCAGGAACTCCTTGACGCGCGAGAAGCGCAGGCTCTCAACCTCGATTGCCGGCCCGTCTATCCGCTTGAGCGCAATCTCGGCCCAAAGAATGACGCCGGTGAGTCCGAGCCCGCCGATGGTTGCTCCGAACCAGTCGGCATTCTCGCGCGGCGAGCACAGAAGCCGGCTGCCGTCGGAGCRCAGCAGCTCGAAGCGCCGCACATGATGRCCGAAGCTTCCGGCCCAATGATGGTTCTTGCCGTGGACGTCGTTGGCGATGGCTCCGCCGACCGTCACCTGCTGCGTGCCCGGCGTTACTGGGAGAAACCAGCCCTTTGGAACGAAACGGGCAAGGATATCCGACAGGAGAACGCCGGCTTCGCATCGGAGCACACCCGTCTCGGCGTCGAACGAGATGAACCGGTCGAGGTCGCGAAGATCGACGAGAGTGCCGCCGCTGTTCAGGCAGCTGTCGCCGTAGCTGCGCCCGTTGCCATAGGACAGGAAGGGACCGAGGCCCTCGGGAAGCTGTTCGTCGCGCCAGTGCAGACGGATCGCGCCTTGCGTGCCCGGCGCCGACGGTCGCCCCCACGACCGGTATCGGCCATCGCGTCCCATCACATCGCCAGCCAGATTACGGCGCCTCCAAGGACTGCGAATGTCAGGCTGAGACGGTCGCGTGCGGCGAAGATCAGCGGATCACTGCGCATCTCGCCGCGGCAGGTCTTGATCCAAATCCGCGTCACCCAAAAAACGAGAACGGGCACGAAAACCCAAAGAAGGTCAGGGCGAGTATAGGCAACCAGGACCTGCGGGGTGCTGAGATAAAGGGCAAGGACGAGGGCTGCGACATAGCCCGCGCCCACCCCCATGCTGTTGAGCATCTGCAGATCGGCAAGCAGATACCCTCGGCCCGAACTCACCTTCTTGCCGTGCCGCTGCATCAGCAGCAGTTCCGCGCACCGCTTGGCGAATGCGAGGCTGAGAAAAATGAAGATGGAGAAGGTGAGCAGCCATTGGGAGAGCGGGATGTTTGCCGCCGCGCCGCCGGCAAAAACTCTCGTCGTGTAGAGCAGGGCGAGCGTTACGACATCGACCGCCTCCAGGCGCTTGAGGAAAAACGTGTAGGCGAGCGTGACGGCATAGTAGAGCGCGAGCACGGCACCGARCTGCCAAGGCAGGAACGAGCTTAGCGCGACGGATCCCGCCAGCAGCGCCGGAATAAGCATGAACCCTTGCGCGATCGGAAGACGGCCTGAGGCAAAGGGCCGGCTGCGCTTGTCGGGGTGATGCCGGTCGTCCTCGATGTCGACGATATCGTTGAGCACATAGACGCTCGAGGCGCAAAGGCTGAAAGCGAAAAAGCCTGTCACAAGCGCCACCAGCGCCTCGGTGTCGGTAAATCTAAGCGCGGCAATCAACGGGGTGAAGACAAGCAGGTTCTTCAGCCATTGGTGCAGGCGCAAGGCATGGACGTAAACGGAAAGCGTCGGCTTGGTGCGCGGAAACACCTCGTCGACATTCGCGTTGGCAAACGCCCAGTTGAGCGTGCGCGGCGACGCATTGACCACAGTCGCAAATCGCGCGGCGCGCCAGATCGGAAAGTCCGCAGCAGCATTTCCGGYATAGTCGAACCCATCGGCGCCGAAGCGATCGCGCAGGGCGGCGAGCTTGTCGTGGCTCGTCAGGTTGCGCTTTCCGTCGCTGGCAAAAACCTCCTCGAACAGACCGAGCTGATGCGCGATCTGATGAGCAAGGGATTCGTGYGCGCCGGTCGCCAGAACGAGCGTTCGGCCACGGGCTTTCTCCTGTTTCAGGTGTTCGACGAGCGGTCTGTTGAAAGGCAGGGCCGAGAGGTCCAGCGCCACCCTTTTTGTGACCTGCGCCTTGAAGGCGGCCTTGCCGCGCATGAGCCAGAGCGGCAGCAGCAGGATCGACAGGAACGACCGCTTCACAAGCACGATGACGGACTCCACCAGCAGGTTGCTGCGGATCAGTGTTCCGTCGAGGTCGACGACAAGGGGAACCGACGATTTTGCGGCGCGCGGCGGTTTATCGGCCTTCGGGATCGCTTGGAGATGCTGCATGAGGGCTCTTTCTCTCTGACCTGTGCCCCGAACCTGCCGCTATCGGACCGGGAAAGGCTTCGATAGCTGACCAGGCGCCTAGTCCGAGCGCCACCGCGAACCAGAGCGTGGCGAGTCGAACAATTGTGGTTGTTGCAACGGCTGCGGGCGCCGTTGCGCCGGCGTAAGCAAGAAGGGAAATCATCACGATTTCTGTGCTGCCGAGGCCGCCGGGCAGAAAGGACAACGCGCCGGCAAGCATGGCGGTTGCGTAGATTCCGATTGCGAGTTGAGGCCCAATATTGAGGCCTAGTTCCCTGGCCACGATGTATGTGCCGATGCCTTCCGCGCCCCAGGCAAGGAGGCCCAGAAGGGTTCCGATGACGGCAAGCCGGACCGTCATCATTGACCGGACGTCATGAAGGAACGCCGTTGCAGTATTGGCCAGGGACGGAACGAGCCGTCCCGGCAGAAACCCGGAAAGCCGTTCGAGACGCGCAATCGTAGCGGGATGCTGGGCAGCGACCAGCGCTGCCACCAACCCTGCGCCGAGAAGGCCCAACCAGCGGATGGCGGCGCCGGAAGAAGCAGCGATGAACATCGCGAGGATGCCGACCGCGACCACGTCGAACAGGCGCTCGTTGTAGAGAGCCGCCAGACAGCGCCTCGGGCTGATGCCAAACGGGCGGAGATAGAAGGTGCGCAGCGCTTCACCGACCTTTCCCGGCGTCGTAGTCAACGCAAATCCGGTCAGATAGATCAGGAAATGCCTGGACGGGGGCAGCGCGGTCGAAGAAGGGGAAAGCATCAGCGACCAGCGCCAGAATCTGAGCGCGTAGTTCGCCAGGGACAACAGGAGAACGATGGCCAGCACGCGCAAGTCGATTGCTGCCATGGCGGCCATGACGTCGCGAAAGCCGACGCTCGAGGAAAGCACCAGATAGGCAGCGACAAAAATAACGATTGTTGGAACAAGAAAGCTTCTCGCGCGAAGTATGTTTCTGCCTTGTTCACTACTCAGCATGTGCACGCGCGCTCCGGAACTCGCGGTCTGGTATGCGTATCTTTGCGGCTGGGCCGTGAAGCGAACTTCCGGAATCCGGCCGGACTCTGCACCCGGCGTTTGGGCCCGTCTCCCGGCCAGGGGCGATGACCGTTGGTCTTTGCGGTCTGCCATGGCCTGGACCTTCCGACCCAGGCCTCGGTCATGAACGCCGCAGATTCTGCAAAGTTCCAGACGCCGTTTGCCTGGCGGCGATCCATCCAGCGAAGCCAACGCGGTGGAATCTGACGCGCTTGGTGGCGGTCTACCGAGCGACCCAAATCATGGCGCTTGGCCAAATCTTGACTTTTGGCTTGTACGCCGTCGGCCGAGTTCGATGGCGCCGAGCCAAGATCGCTGGAAAAGGGGCGGCGCAGCCGTTAAGCTGGATCGCCGCAAGCTACCGGCTCATTGGCTAAATTTCGCCCTTTGTGCTTTCAGTTTAGGCAGTGAAACGCACCGGTTCGCGCGAGGAAAGATTTTCCCTATCGAACCGCAATTTCTTGAAATACCGGCCGCCTCAAATTATGGCCTTTGACGTGTTGTTTGCCGGGGGCAGACTCGATAATGCCGATACCGCATGCGATCACGAACCATTGTGCCCGGGAAGCCGAAAGCATCTTCCAAGGTTGCGGCAAGGCCGCAGGGGCATCAGGAGTCCGAATGGCGGCGCGGTGATGATCTGTCGGCCTGGTTTCCAGACATTCCTGCTGAGAGACAGYCGCTGCTGAACGCCAAAGGCGGGCTGTCGGTCGGTCATACTCGGCTGGTGCAGCAATTCTTGAGCAAGAATTTCTCCCGAAAGCTTTCGCTCGCGGAGATGGCGGCGGTCTGCGACCTCTCTCCCTACCATTTCGCCCGCGCCTTTTCGAAGACCTTCGGGATATCGCCGCATCAGTATGTCCTCATGCTTCGCTTGGATTTCGCCGAAAAGCTGCTTGCTGAAAGTGACATGTCGATCACGGACATCGCCGATTTGATCGGGTTTTCGAGCCAGAGCCACTTCACCACCACCATGAAGAGGTATCGCAATATCACCCCTTTGCAGGTGCGGGAGAGGCGATCGCAGGCCGGTAAGTAAGGTGGCGATAATTTGTTGGTCGGTTATTTATCGGTCGGCTTATAAAAGGAATATCTAAAGTAAATTTGCGTTAACCTCCAGAATATCGGCTGTATATTTTCATACAAACAGCAATTTGTTGAAATACGAGTTTCTGAAAACGTGTCTTTCTCCGGCAGGCTGGGCATTTCGGATTCTGAGCGGGCTGAGGGAGACATGAGCGACGATACGGCTATCGGCCGGGGCCTTTCCGAGGAGATCGGCTACTGGCTGGAGTCGGCATCCAGGACGCTCGATAAGCGCTATGGAAATGGCGTGCCCCAGGCCAAGCAAGATGTGCTGCTCGCCCATTATCTCTATGGTCTCACCACCGTGATTCACGCAAAGGACGCGCCTGCCGTCCATCTGGCGGCGGTGCGGTCCTACCTCGGCCGGCTCCTTTCGGACGAGCGGGTCACGAGAGCGCTCCAGGCCGTGCCGGAGGAGGGGGACTCCTGGCTTGAAAACACACTCGATCGCGTCGAGGCGATCGGTGAAAAGCAAGGCCATGCGCTGCTGGCGCGCGGCCTCGACATCGTCATCCCATTTCCGAGCAGACACGCATCGGCGGCGGGGTCGGCGGAACCTGCCGCGATCGAGCGCGACCCATTGAATGAGGCACTCCCGCAATGAATCTCAGGCAAGGACGAACCATCCGGCACGGATCGGCCCGCTTCGCTGGAAACTGGGTTCCCGGCGCTGCCGACAGCCGCTCGTTTCGCCGCCGCTTGATGGCGGCGCTGCGCAAGGCGCATCGCGTGCTCGGCATGAAACGTGAGCGGTTGGGGCATGGGATGCTCGGCACCGGCGGGGCGGCCGGCGCGCTGCTCGTCGTGGTCGGGATCATGACACCGCAAGCGGCGTTCGCRCAGGTTGCCATGGGCAATKGGGTTGTAAGCAATCCCGCAAACTGCACCAATCCCAGTGCTGCGACTGCAGGCAGCACCGCTATCGGCTGCGGCAGTAGCGCCGGGCCCAGTGCGACAGCCATTGGCTATGGCACCGTTGCCAATGGCCAGAACGCCCTGGCGATAGGTGACGCAAACAGCACGACCGGCGATGGTTCGATCATCATCGGCTATGCCAATTCGGCCAACGGCCTCAATGCGATAGGCATGGGTGTCTTTGCGAACGCCACCGGCATCAACGCCCTTGCGGTAGGCGGCAATGCCCACGCCAACGGGGACGGATCATCTGCCTTCGGCGTCAACACCACTGCAAACGGCGCAGGTGCGACCGCGATCGGCAATGGGACGAGTGCTTCGCTGAATGCTGCGGCGTTCGGCCTTGCTGCCGCGGCAAGCGGGCTGCGCGCCACCGCGCTCGGGTATGGGGCGAAAGCGTCGGGAGTGGATTCGTTTGCCCAGGGCAACAACGCCAGCGCAAGCAACCAGAATGCCATCGCGATAGGCTTCCAGGCGGTCGCGTCCGACATCAACACCATTAATATTGGCGGGCGCACTGTCGCGGGAACGGGTGCCCTTGCACAGGGCGCCATCGCCCTTGGCACGGATGTGATGGCATCTCAGCAAAGAACCGTTGCCATAGGCGTCCTGACCAAAGCAACGGGAACGAGCGCTACGGCGATGGGCAACACAGCCAGCGCCTGGGGCAACCAGTCCATCGCCCTCGGCCTGGGTGCGCAGGCAGGCGTTCAGGCCAATACGGCTTTGCCAAATAGCATCGCGATCGGCACGAATTCGCTGTCTTCCGGTGGGTTTGCCATYGCGATGGGAACTGCCTCAATTGCCAGCGGCTCCGCCAGCACCGCGATTGGCAACACGGCTGTTGCAAGCGGCCAAAACGCCTCATCGTTCGGGTCTGGAGCGAGTGCGACAGGAGATAATTCTCTCGCTGCCGGCGTCAGCGCCAGCGCCAGCGGAATCGCCAGTACCGCGCTCGGCATCGGCGCCAATGCGTCGGCGGCGAGCGCCATCGCCGTCGGTAACAACGCCAAGGCCGATGCCGCCAACGCGGTGGCCATGGGAACCAACGCGGTGGCGACCGGCGGCCAGGCGGTCTCCATCGGCGCGAACAACACCGCTTATGGGGACGGCGCGGTCTCGATCGGCGATCCGAGCTATGCCAGCGGCACCGGCGCCTTCACCGGTGGCGCCAACAACATCGCCAACAGCGACGGCACGGCGAGCGCCACCGCTTCCAATCAGGCCGCCGGCGCGGTCGCGATCGGCAACAACAACAAGGCGATCGGACAGGGCTCCGTGGCGCTGGGTAACGGTTCCACCGCAGGTGCGGCCGGCTTCGTCGGCAATGTCGCCTTGGGCAATGGCGCAACGGCGACGGCAAGCTCCGGCGATGTCGCGCTAGGCTCGGGCTCGGTGACAGCCGTGGCCGTCGGTACGGGCAGCGCCACAATCGGCGGCACGACTTACACCTTCGCCGGAACGACGCCGACCTCGACGGTGAGCATCGGCGCTCCGGGCTCCGAGCGGACCCTTACCAATCTCGCTGCGGGACGGCTCAGCGGCAGCTCGACCGACGCGGTCAACGGCTCGCAGCTCTTCGCGACCAACCAGAAGGTGACGCAGAACTCCACTGACATCGCCAATCTCAGCTCGTCGCTCACCAACATCAACAATGGCGCCGGCATCAAGTATTTCCACGCCAATTCTACCCTGGCCGATTCCCAGGCTCTGGGGACCGATTCTGTCGCGATTGGCCCCAATGCGGTCGCCAACAATCCCGGCGACGTGGCGATCGGCCTGAATGCGGTTTCCGGCACGACAACCGCGGTCGGCGGCACGGTCATCGGCGGCACGACCTATACCTTTGCGGGCGCGACGCCGGCCGGCGCGTTCTCGGTCGGTTCTGCGGGCGCCGAGCGCCAGATCCAGAACGTTGCGGCCGGGCAGTTGAGCGGCTCGTCGACCGATGCCGTCAATGGCTCGCAGCTTTTCGCCACTAACCAGCAGGTGACGAAGAACACAAACGATATCGCCGCCAATACCGCCAACATCACCAATCTCGGCAACACGATCAGCAGCATCGCCGGCGATACCTCAACCACCTACACCGACGCCAATGGCGACGGCATTCGCTATGTGCGCACCAACGACAGCACGCTGCCTGTCAGCGACGCCTTCGCGCAAGGGGTCGGCTCCTCCGCGCTGGGTTACCAGGCGACGGCATCTGCCGGCGATTCGCTGGCACTTGGCCGGGGCACCCAGGCTACCATCGCCGGTTCGGTTGCGATCGGTGCGGGCTCGGTGTCCGATCGCGCGATCGCGGCGGTGTCGGGATCGATCATCTCCGGCACCGGTCTTGTTCCCTACAACACAACGGACAAGACCCTGCTCGGCGCCGTTTCGGTGGGTACCTCCATCTCCTATCGCCAGATCACCAATGTGGCCGACGGCACCGAGGACCAGGACGCGGTCACGCTTCGCCAGTTGAAGGGTGCGCTGAGTTCCTTCGCGGTGACGCCGACCCAGTATTTCCACGCCAACTCGACGGCCTCGGACTCGCTGGCGGCCGGTGTCGATTCGGTCGCGATCGGCCCACGCACGACCGTCAATGGCAACAATGGCATCGGCATGGGGAACGGCGCCATCGTGCAGTCAACGGCGCCGGGCGGCATCGCGATCGGCCAGAACGCGACCGTCAACCAGGCCGACAGCATCGCCTTCGGCACGAACTCGACCGCGAACGGCACCCAGGCTATGGCGCTCGGCGCCGGCGCCACGGCCAACGAACCGGGCAGCGTCGCGCTCGGCGCTGGCTCGACGACGGCGGCGGCGGTCGCCACGACGGGCACGACGATCAACGGCGTTGCCTACACCTTCGCCGGGACCACTCCGACGAGCACGGTGAGCGTCGGCAGCGTCGGCAACGAGCGCACGGTCACCAACGTGGCGGCGGGCCGGATCAGTTCCACCTCCACGGACGCCATCAACGGCAGCCAGCTCTACGCGACCAACCAGGCCGTCGAAGCAGTGCAGGGGAGCGTCGGCAATCTGAACGAGTTCGCGGTCCAGTACGACAAGAACCCGGACGGCACCAAGTCGAACTCGCTGACGCTCGTCGGTGGCGACGTGAATGCCCCTGTGGTCATCCACAATGTCGGCGCCGGCACTGCCGACACCGACGCGGTCAACGTCAAGCAGCTCACCGACGGGCTGGCGCTCAACCTCGCGGACTCCAAGACCTATACCAACCAGGTGGCTGCCACCACGCTCCAGCAAGCCAACGCCTATGCCGACTCCAAGCTCAGCCAGCTCAACATGGACATGGGCGAGGTTCGGGGCGAGGCGCGCCAGGCCGCCGCGATCGGTCTGGCGGCGGCGTCGCTGCGCTATGACGACCGACCCGGCAAGCTGAGCGTGGCGGCCGGCGGCGGCTATTGGCGCGGCGAGGGGGCCGTCGCGTTCGGCGCCGGCTACACCAGCGAAGACGGGAGAGCCAGGGCAAACCTGTCCGGCACGACGGCGGGGGGGCACTGGGGTGTCGGYGCAGGCGTCAGCTTTACTCTGAACTGAGTCAGCCCATGGCCAGGCACGCAGTTTCCGCTGCCGCAATGGGCATGGCTTGCCTGCTCCTGTCCGGCCCGCGCGCGGTCGGGCAGGAGGCGGTACCGGCTGCCTATCGGATACGACCTTCGGAAGTCGCCGTGCCTGCGGACGTGAAGCTTGGCCAATATCAGCGGATCACACGCCCATTCGAAAACTGGACGCTGATCTGCGACGAGAACCTGCAGGCCAGGAAGAAGGTGTGCAACATCAGCCAATCCTTCATCGACCACGGCCAGGCGCTGGTCTTCAGCTGGTCGCTTGCCGCTGACGAGAAGGGCAAGCCCTTCATGATATTGCGAACGCCAAGCCAAGCTGGCGCCGGAAGCAGGCTTTCGCTGAGATTTGCCGGCCGCAAGCAGCCGGTGGACGTTCAACTGCAGGGCTGCGACACGTCGGTTTGCGTCGGTTATCTCCCCGTCGGTCCCGTGCTTCGCGGAGAGATCGCCAAGGAGACCACCRTCCAGGTTTCCTATTCCCTGCCGTCGGGGGCGACCGTCAGCCTCGACGCGCCGTTCAAGGGGCTCAAGATCGCGCTGTCGGCCATCAAATAGAAAGACTTACGAATGACACGCCAATCCATCGAGGAAAGAATTCTGATGCGCCCTGAGCCCATGGTGCCGCAAGAGCCGCCGGCAGGCCCGCCGAGGCGTTCATCGCTCCGGCGGCTGCTGCGAAACACGGCGCTGCTTGGTGCCTTCGCCGTCATGATCGCAGCGGGGGTCATCCTGTCGTTCCGTTTCTTCCCCGCGCTGGGGACTTTCGTGGCGGGCACGGCCTCGGCGCAATCGCAAGCGCCCGTGCAGGCCAAACCTGCCGAGAACCGGCCCACGGAGAACCGACCCGCGCCGGCAGATGCCTCGGCAAACAAGACGCCGTTCCAGGCGCACGCCACCCAGGCCGGCATCCGCACCTGTTCCAACGTTTTTGCCGCGCTCGGTCAGGCTCTCACTGCGGGATCGACCTATGCGGTGCAGACACAATGGGATAGCACCGCGCCGGATACGCATGCCTTGCAGGCCGTCGCCGGGATGAGCTACGACCTGCCCGACTACAAAACGCAGGCGGCCGGCGTCGTCTTTGCCTCGCCGATCGRCCAGACTTGCGAAGGCGGCTTCGTGCGGGTGGCTCCGTTCCAGCGCTCTTGCCAGGATGTCGCTGCGACTCTCCCGAAGGGCAGCCAACTGGCGGACAATCTTTCGAACACGATGCTGTTCAACCTGGCCAACAATGGCGGCCAGGCGCTGCTCGTGCCCACCGGAAATACCTGCATCGTCGTCTCGGTCGCGCGCATGGCCGGCTAGAGCGCCCGGCCTGACGGTGGATTGCTGAATAGCCACAACTGCTGGAGCACGAAATGCCGATCGATCGCCGCATCTCATTGCCGCTGCTTGYGGCGCTCGCCGGGCTTACGGTTGCGAGCCACGCCGCGGACCTGGTGGCGGCGCCGCCGGCGCCGCCGGAGCCGCCAGCCGAGGAAAAAGGCATCTGGGGAGCGATCGCCTTTTCGCCGGTCGACGGCCGGCACGGCTTCTTCTGGGGCGCCGACAAGCGCGACGAGGCCGAGGACATTGCGCTCAAGCATTGCGAGAATGCGGACGGTGCCGGCTGCCAGCTTGTCAAGGTGTTCCGCAACCATCGCCACTGGGACGATGACGACGGCACAGGCTTCCCTTATGAGCACTGCGCGGCGCTCTCGGTCGGCAAGACTGCCCATGCCGGCAAGCCCTTCTTCTGGGGCGCCGCGTCGGCCACGACCCGCCGCGAGGCCGAGGACAAGGCCACGGCGCAGTGCGGCGGCAAGGAGAAGGAGTGCAAGATCCGCGAATGGGTCTGCACCTGACGCAAGGCCTCTCGATCAGAGGGCAGGGCGCTTGGCGATGGCAAGGCCGATGCCGAGCGCGATCATCGCGCCGCCGGAAGCCTCGCGCAGCCGGCGTATCGCGCCGGTGCGCCCTGCAGCACCTTCCCTGATGCGGCTCGCCGCGAAGGCGACCACGACATCGGCAAGGGTGTTGAGCGTCACCGACACGAAGCCGAGGACCATGAACTGCAGGGCGACGTGGCCGGCGCCGAGGTTCACGAATTGTGGGATGAAGGCCAGAAAGAAGGCCGCCGTCTTCGGGTTCAAGGCCTCGACCAGCACCCCCTCTCGAAACGCTCGCCTGGCGCCGACCGCGGGCGCCGGGGTGCCGCCCTCCAGCATTGTCTTTGCCTCGCGGCGGGCGGACTGGAAGGTGCGGAAGCCGAGCCACACGAGATATCCGGCGCCGACCAGCTTCAGCCCCGTGAACAATTCCGCGCTTGCGAGCACGATTGCCGAAACGCCCAGGCTGCCGGCAAGCACATGCACCATGCCGCCCAGACCCGTCCCGACACTGGAGGCGATGCCCTCGGCGCGCCCTCCGGCCAGTGTGCGCGCAGCGACGTAGAAAATGCCCGGTCCAGGCGTGATGGCGAGCAGGAAGGCCGCGGCGAAATACAAGGCGAACTGGGTCAGGTCAGGCATGACGGGCTCACTGGTGGACGGGATCGTATTCACAACGGAATGAGTCGGGCGACCTCGCGGTCCGAAGGCCGCTCGCTCGCCGAGAGGCCGGCCACGACGCCGGCGCGATCGGCAGCGTTGCGGTTTTGGCTCATCTTGCGCTTGCCCTCGATCCTCGTGATCGGCATGCGCAGGCCGACAATGCCGCGCAACTGCGCCTGGATGAAATCCGCCGGCGCATCCGATACGGCCCAGGGAGCGGTGCGCCCGCCTTCATGGAGATTGGTGAGACGCGTCACGATTTCGAGCACCCGGTCGGCATCCTCGAAGAATTCGACCGGCCCATAGGCGTGGACGGCGACATAGTTCCAGGTCGGCACCACCTTTCCGGTTTCCTGCTTGGTCTGATACCAGGCCGGCGTCACATAGGCGTCCGGCCCCATGAATATCGCCAGCCCGTTGCCGAGCGGTGGAACGCGCCACTGTGGATTGGCCTTCGCGACATGGCCGTAGATCGTGCCATGCTCGCCCTCGCTCTCATCGAGCAAAAGCGGCAGTGGCGTCGCCAGCGGCCCGTCGGCGGTAGCGGTGACCAGGGTTACCAGCCGCGCCGCGCGGATCGTTGCCCTCAGRCTCTCCTTGTCGTCGTCGCGGAAGGCGGGCGGTATGTACATGATGAAACTCCTTGCGTTGCAAGCAAGGATGCCTGAAGTCTGGCTTGGCTAAAACGTCCAGTTTTGAAGGTTTTGGGTGGTCCAGTTGGAGCAGGACGGTGTCGCGCGCCGGATCATCGCGGCGATCAAGGAGCAGATACACAGYGGCGCCTACCGGCCCGGCGACCGCCTGCCCTCGACGCGGGCCTTCGCGGCCGAATRGGGCGCGTCCCGGACCACGGTGACGGCAGCCTACAGCCAGCTCGATGCCGAAGGCTACCTGATCATCCGGCACGGGGCTCGCGCGATCGTGGCGCCGGGACTTGAGACGGCTTCGGCCAAGACGTCTCCCGCGACCGGCGCACCCCGCAACCTGTCGGCATTCRCCCGACGCCTGCTCGCTCTGCCTGCCCCGGCGAAACAGCAGCCGGCCAGGGTGGCCGATTTCCGCTATGGCGACCTGTCCGGGGAGGATTTTCCGGTGCTGGCCTGGCGGCGGGCATCGAACAAGGCGATTCTCAGACGCAGCACGCGGATGCGCTATGGCGACCCTCAAGGGTCTTCCGCTCTCCGCAGCGCGCTTCAGGGTTATCTATGGCGCGCTCGCGGCGTCAGTTGCACGCCGGACCAGATCGTCGTGGTCAACGGCTCGCAGCAAGGGCTCGATCTCTGCGCAAGGCTGCTCCTCGACCCCGGCGATCCATTTGTGATCGAGAACCCCGGCTATCTGCTCGCCCGCCATGCCTTTGTGGCGGCGGGCGGCGTCGCTGTGCCGGCTGCGGTCGACGCGGACGGGCTGAGGACGGATTCGCTGCCGCGTGCCCGTCTCGCTTACGTGACCCCCTCGCATCAGTTTCCGCTCGGCGGCGTGCTTTCGGCGAGGCGGCGGCGCGCCCTCCTGGCCTGGGCCACGGCGACAGGCGCCTATATTGTCGAAGACGATTACGATGGCGAATACCGCCACGACATCGCGCCCATCCCGCCCCTGCAGACGCTCGACCCGGACACGGTCATCTATGTCGGCACGCTGTCGAAGACGCTTTCGCCCACCTTGCGGCTCGGCTATCTCGTCGCTCCCGCCAGCCTGTGTCGGGCGTTCGGCGAGGCGAAGCGCCTGACCGACCGGCATGCTCCGATGCTGGAGCAGGACGTGTTGGCCGACCTGTTGGCGAGCGGCGCCTACGAGCGTCACGTTCGCAGCATCCGCAGAAAGAACGCCGAGCGCAGGGAAGTCCTGCTACAGGCGCTGGCCGATCACCTGGGGCAGAGGGTCTCGGTCGCCGGTGCCGAAACCGGACTGCATGTCGTTGCCTGGTTGAACGGCATCGCTGCCGAGCGCGAGCCGGCGATCATCGCGGCGGCACGCGCCGCCGGGATAGGCCTCTATCCCGTCTCCCCGCTCTACGACCCAACCGGGCCCCGACCTGAAACAGCCGGTTTCATCCTTGGCTATGCCGGGCTCGACGCGGAGGCGCTGCGACGCGGCGTTGCGGTGCTGGCGACTGTTCTCGCCGAGCATTACTGAGTCCGCCTAACGCATGTCTCCCGAAAGTGGGCACCGGTTTCGGGACAAAAACATGCGTAAATCAAAGCCTGAAGCGCATGGAGCGAATCTGAAAGATCGCGACGCGCTTTAGAAGATCTCGTCGGTAAGCTCTCTGATCGGACCGAGCATGGTCGAACCGGTCGGCACGCCGTTGTCGATCGGGATGGCCCTGCGCTCGGGCAACTCGGACACCGGTTGGCCGAGATCAGCCGTCACGATGACCGGCGTCTTGTTCGGCACACGATCATAGAGGTCGATGATGTCCTGGTTGATCAGGCGCACGCAGCCCGATGAGACCGACTTGCCGATCGACCACCATTCCGGCGAGCCATGCAGGCGGTAGAGCGTGTCCTGGTTGCCCTGGAACAGATAGAGCGCGCGGGCACCGAGCGGGTTCTTCAAGCCCCCGGGCATGCCGCCATTCTTGGYGCTGAACTGCTCCAGTTCTGGCTGGCGGGCGACCATCTCGTCTGGCGGCGTCCACTTCGGCCACTTCTGCTTCCACTGCACCACGGCATCGCCTGACCATTCGAAGCCGGCGCGGCCGAGGCCGACGCCGTAGCGGATCGCCTGGCCGCCCTCGCGCACAAGGTAGAGGAAATGGTTGGTGGTATCGACAACGATGGTGCCGGGCCGCTGTCCGGTCGGGTCGGGTACGATCTGGCGCAAGTATCTGTGATCGATCTTGCTCACCGGGATGGCCGGCAGGTCGAAGCCGTTGTCGGACATYGGTCCGTACATCGTCTCGTAGTCGCCGAGCGGCGGCTCCACATAGGCCGGCGGCGGCGGCTGAATGGGTTCGGGACCGGGACCGGTGGTGGTGCAGGCAGAAACCGCGACGGAGGCAGCGCCAAGGGCAGTGAAATTGAGGAAGCCACGACGGCTGATGCGGAAGGATGCGTCTGACATGGTCGCCTTTTCTAGGTCGCAGTTCGCAAGAATGCATGGTTCCGCAGGCTGGCCGCCGGCAGCTCCAATAACAGTCGGCGGTGATAGGCGGTTCCAATTCTGGCCTGAGGGTGGACAAACAAAGGCGAAGCTGWGACTGCAAGACATCTGTTGCGTTGCAGCAACAGCAAGATCAGCCACCTGCAAGAAGGCCTTCGAGCGAAGGCAGGATCAGCCCCGGCGGCAAGTCCTGATACTCGTCCGGCTGGTTGGTGCGATTGATCCAGACGGTACGGAAGCCGAACTTGGTGGCGCCCGCGACGTCCCAGCGGTTGGAGGACTGGAACGACACCGCCCCCGGATAGAGCCGCCAGGCGGTGACCACCATGTCGTAGACCGATGGATCGGTCTTGAAGCGCCGGATCTCATCGACCGAGAAGACGTCGTCGAGGATCTGGTCGAGCGCCGCGGATTTCGCCGCCGCCTGCAGCATCTCCGGCGAGCCGTTGGACAGGATCGCGAGCTTTGCGCCCGATGCCTTGAGCGCCTTCAGCACCGCCGGCACTTCCGGATAGCAGTCGAGCTGCCAATAGGCCTCGAGCAGCCTGTCCCTCAGCGCCGGATCGACTGACGGCACCTTGCGCAGCGCGAAATCGAGCGCCTGCTCGGTCAGTTGCCAGAAGTCGGCATAGGCGCCCATCAGCGTCCTGACCCAGGAATATTCGAGCTGCTTGGCGCGCCAGATTTCGGAAAGCTGCTGGCCGTCCGGCCCGATCTCGCCGGCATGGCGGCGCACGGCCGCATGCACGTCGAACAACGTGCCGTAGGCGTCGAAGACATAGGCCGCATGATGCATGAAGAGAGTTTTGCGGCGAGCCGGGGCGCCGCGCAAGCATTGATTGCGCTCAAGTGCCTCTGGCCTCAACGATTTTTCCCGATGTCGGTTGACGCAGGCCGTCAAAGCATCGTCAATGGCGGGCTGAAAATCATCTTGTGGACGCGAACCATGACACTTGCGGCTGCGGCGCAATCCGCGACATGGACCTATGTGGACGGTGACTGGTACGAGGGCAATGTCGCCATTCTCGGACCCCGCAGCCATGCCATGTGGCTGGGCACCAGCGTGTTCGACGGCGCCCGCTGGTTCGAGGGCGTGGCGCCCGACCTCGATCGTCATGCCGCGCGCGTCAATGACTCGGCGATCGCGCTCGGCCTGAAGCCCACCATGACCGCCGAAGAGATCGTCGGGCTGACCTGGGATGGGCTGAAGAAATTCGACGGCAAGACCGCGGTCTACATCAGGCCGATGTACTGGGCCGAGCATGGCGGCTACATGGCCGTTCCTGCCGATCCGTCCTCGACCCGCTTCTGCCTCTGCCTCTACGAATCGCCGATGATCCCRCCTTCCGGCTTTTCGGTCGGCGTCTCGCCGTTCCGGCGCCCGACCATCGAGACGATGCCGACCAACGCCAAGGCCGGCTGCCTCTATCCCAACAACGGCCGCGCCATTCTCGAGGCCAAGCGGCGCGGCTTCGACAATGCGCTGGTGCTGGATATGCTGGGCAACGTCGCCGAGACCGGCACGTCCAACATCTTCCTGGTCAAGGACGGCCGCGTGATGACGCCGGCGGCGAACGGCACCTTCCTCTCCGGCATCACCCGTTCGCGCACGATCAGTCTGCTCGGCGACTATGGCTTCACGACCGCCGAAAAGGCGCTCTCGGTCCGTGATTTCCTCGAAGCGGACGAGATCTTCTCGACCGGCAACCATTCGAAGGTGGTGCCGATCACGCGCATCGAGGATCGCGATCTCCAGCCAGGGCCGGTGGCCAAGAAGGCGCGCGATCTCTATTGGGATTGGGCCCATTCGACTTCCGCCGCCTGAGCGGATAAAAAGGCGATCGGCGCTTCATTCCGGAGTTGCCCCAGCCCATTCCAGACCTATCTTAGTCCGGTAGTTTCACCGGACTTTTTCCTGAGGGAGTACCATCCATGGCTTTTGAGCTGCCCGCTTTGCCCTACGACTATGAGGCCTTGCAGCCCTATATGTCGAAGGAGACGCTGGAGTATCACCACGACAAGCACCACAAGGCGTATGTCGACAACGGCAACAAGCTGGCCGCCGAGGCTGGAATGGGCGACCTGTCGGTCGAAGAGGTGGTGAAGCAGTCCTTCGGCAAGAATGCCGGGCTCTTCAACAATGCCGCTCAGCACTATAACCACATTCACTTCTGGAAATGGATGAAAAAGGGCGGCGGCGGCAACAAGTTGCCGGGCGCGCYGCAGCAGGCCATCGACAGCGATCTCGGTGGCTACGACAAGTTCAAGGCGGATTTCATCGCCGCCGGCACCACCCAGTTCGGCTCCGGCTGGGCCTGGCTCTCCGTCAAGGACGGCAAGCTCGCGATCTCGAAGACTCCCAACGGCGAGAACCCGTTGGTTCATGGCGCTTCGCCGATCCTCGGCGTCGACGTGTGGGAGCACTCCTATTACATCGACTATCGCAACGCGCGGCCGAAATATCTCGAAGCCTTCGTCGACAGCCTCATCAACTGGGACTACGTCCTCGAACTCTACGAAAAGGCGAGAGCCTGATCAAATCTGCGAAAAGCCCCGGCATGCCGGGGCTTTTCTTTTTCGGCCAGCGCGGCAGGCTCATCCCGAAAAGAAAATCACTGTGGCGTCGAAGGGAATATTTCCGCCGCGACGTCCGTTAACGTCCAGTCGCGTAGTCTCTTCACCTCACCACGGAGCCAAATGAATGAGAAAGCTTGTCCTCGCCATCTCTATGCTCGCCGTTGCCGGTTCGGCGGCCGTCGCTGATCCGATCAAGGATCGCCAGGCTTTGATGAAGGAGCGCGGCAAGCTCGCCGGCCAACTGTCGAAAGTGGTCAAGGGCGAGGAGGATTTTGACGCCGCCGCCGTGCTGACGGCGCTGAAGGCGCTGCACGCCAACGCCGAGAGGTTCGATGCCGAGAAGCTTTTCCCGGCCGGCAGCGACAAGGGCGGCGACACCACGGCCGCGCCGAAGATCTGGGAAGACATGGCCGGCTTCAAGAAAACCGAGGACAAGCTCCTGGCTGACGTCAAGGATGCGGTCGCTTCGCCGCCGGGCGATGTCGATGCCTTGAAGGCGCAGCTCAACACAATCGGCGGCGACTGCGGCACCTGCCATCAGAACTACAGGATCAAGAAGGGCTGATCGCCCGATATGGCATGGCTGAAGAAGCTCGTCGGCGCCCTCATCGTGCTGGGCGGCGCCGGCGCGGTCGCCGGCTGGGCACTCTCGGCGCCGGTCCGGCTTGACGCCGCGGCCGTCGCGCAATTCGGCCCCGGCGACGCCGCCAGGGGCAAGCGCATTTTCAACGCCGGCGGCTGCACCTCCTGCCATGCCCGGCCAGGCGCCAAGGGCGATGCCCGGCTCGAACTTGCCGGCGGGCTGGAGTTGAAGACGCCGTTCGGCACCTTCGTGCCGCCCAACATCTCGCAGGACGCCAAGGACGGCATCGGCGCCTGGAGTGAGGAGGACTTCGCCAACGCCATGCTGAAAGGGGTCTCGCCCTCCGGCGAGCACTTCTATCCGGCCTTTCCGTATGCCTCCTACGCGCGCATGAAGCCGGCCGACATCGCCGACCTCTATGCCTTCATGAAGACGCTGCCGGCCGTCGCCGGCAAGGCGCCCGGCCACAGGCTTTCCTTCCCGTTCAACATCCGCCGCGGCATCGGCCTGTGGAAGCGGCTCTATCTCAGCCCCGAGCCGGTCATCGCGCTGCCTGGCGGCACACCGGACAAGGTGCTGGCCGGCCGCTATCTGGTCGAGGGGCCAGGCCATTGCGGCGAATGCCACACGCCGCGCGACATCGCAGGCGGCGTGAAGAAGGCCGAGTGGCTGGCGGGCGCCGTGGCCGCCGAAGGCTCGGGCATCGTGYCCAACATCACGCCCGGCGGACGCAGCATCAAGGACTGGTCGGAGGCCGACATTGCCAACTACCTCGAAACCGGCTTCACGCCGGATTTCGATTCCGTCGGCGGCGCCATGGTGGAGGTGCAGCGCAACATGGCGCAATTGACGGCCGACGACCGCGCCGCAATCGCCGCCTATCTCAAGGCTGTCCCGCCGCATCCCAACGGCTATCCGGCGCGCAAGCCGGCGGGTTGATGCATGCGGCGTCCGCTCGCGGGGAAGTGAATGATGGCGCCTGTGCAAGACAGATTGGCATCGCAGCCACGCATTAGTTGACTTGAATACTCATGTATAATAGCGCTTCGGGCTAATTCTAAGTAGACCGAAGCCTGCCATGCCCTCCATCGACCTTTTGTCCCAATTCGCCCATGGCGAGCAGCGTGCGGCGCTTGTCTTCGCCGACGGACGGACGCTCTCCTACGGCGAGCTTGGCAGCCTTGCGCTGCGCTTCGCCTCGCAGTTGGGACAAGGAAAAAAGCGGCTCGTGGCCGTTTCAGCAGAAGCTTCCGAGCATGCGGTCGCTGCCTATCTCGGAGCACTGCAGGCCGGCCACGTAGTGGCCATGCTGCCGCCCTGCGATGGCAGGCTGTGGGACGATTTCCTCGCGGACTTCCAGCCGGATTTCACCTATCGGCCGGTCGGCGGCCGCTGGCGTCTCGTGGAAGAGGCTTGGCCGGCGAGGAGCGTCGAGCCGCTGCATCCCGATCTCGCGCTGCTGCTGATGACGTCCGGCAGCTCGGGCGCCGCCAAGGCGGTCAGGCTTTCCTACGGCAATCTTGAATCCAATGCCCGTTCGATCRCGACCTATCTCGAGCTCTCGTCCTCGGACCGGGCCGCTCTCGTGCTGCCGCTCAACTATTCCTATGGGCTGTCCGTCCTGAATTCGCATCTGATTGCCGGCGGCAGCATTCTCTTTCCCGGCGTCTCGGTCATGGACGGCAGTTTCCTCAGGATAATCGCCGACGGCGGCTGCACGAATCTGTCCGGCGTCCCATATTCGTACGAGCTTCTGGAACGGGTGCATTTCCGCGACGCCGAGCTCGGGACCCTGCGCATGATGACGGTGGCCGGCGGAAAGCTAGGTCCCGACCTCATCCGCCTCTACCGGGACCACATGCGCGCCAGGGGCGGCCGCTTCTTCGTAATGTATGGCCAGACCGAGGCGACTGCGCATCGCTTTCGTGCCGCCGGAGAGCCTTTCCGACCAGGAGGAGCGGATCGGCGTGGCAATTCCAGGTGGCAGCCTTGGCATTATCGGCGACAAAGGGGAGCCGATCAGCCGGCCGGGCAGCCCTGGAGAACTCGTCTATCGCGGCCCGAACGTGATGATGGGTTACGCTGCCCGGCGCGCCGACCTCGCGCGCGGCGCCGAACTCGAAGTTCTCAACACCGGCGACATTGCCGTAAAGGACGAAAAGGGTTTCTTCCGCATTGTCGGGCGCAAGAGCCGCTTCGCCAAGATCGCGGGGCTGAGAATCGGCTTCGATGTCATGGAGAGATCGTTGGAACGGGCGGGCATCGCCGCCGCGGTCCTCGGGGACGACCGGGGACTGCAGGCCTATGTGATCGATGCCGGTTCGACCGGAAGGGCACAGCGCCTTCTTGCCGAGGCCAGCCGCCTGCCGGCCAATCTGGTTCGCGTTGTGGCACTGCGGGACTTTCCCAGACTTGCCTCCGGCAAGATCGATTACGCCTGCCTTGAGCGGGAGAGGCTGCAAGGGCGTGCCGATACCGCCGCCGACCCGGGCAGCGTGCTTGGCGCCTATGCCCGCGTGTTCTACCCGCTCACTGTCGGACGCAACGACAGCTTCGTGTCGCTGGGCGGAGATTCCCTTCGCTTCCTGCAACTCGCGCTGGAGCTCGAACGCCTCGGCTTGGGACTGCCGGACGGTTGGGAACGCCTGAGCGTCGCGGAAGTGACAAATCGGCATGCGGCGACGCGGCCTCGCGAGCGCAGCCAGGCAAGCGAGATTCCGGCCGACTTGGTGCTGAGGGTCCTCGCGATCCTGCTCGTGGTGGTGCATCACGAGACGCTGTGGCCCATTCCCGGCGGCTCCGGCGTCATGATGCTGCTCGTCGGCTTCAGCCTCGCTCGCTTCCAGTCCGCCCATTTCATGGCCGGCCGGATCCGGCACGCGCTGAGGCCTGCGGTCGACGTCCTGATCCCTTATTTTCTCATCGTTGCCGCCTACACGGTTGGCTGGCGGGCGATCCCTTGGTCCTCGCTGACGCTTACCGGCAACTTCGGCTATGCCGAACCGGAGCGTCACGAGATGATCCCGTATCTTTACTGGTTCATCGAGGCCTATGCGCAGACGCTTTTGGTCTTCGCTCTCATCTTTGCCATTCCGGCTGTGCGCAAGCTCTGCCTGGCTCGACCCTTTGCCTTCTCGCTCGGCCTTCTGGGATTTGCCGCCGCGGCGCGCTTTTCCGTCCCGCCATTCGTCGACATAGGCAACCGCCAGATCTTCGCGATCTACTGGGTTTTCCACCTGGCCGTCTTCGGCTGGTGTGCCGGTCTTGCCGACAGTCCCTCAAAGAGGCTCGTTCTGACTGGATTTGCCGCGGCTGTGCTGGGTTATCTGGCCTTTTGGGAGTCAGTCTGGTTCGGGACGACGGTCAAGTATCTGATGATCTTCGCGGCGCTCTTGGTTCTTCTCTATCTGCCGCGTGTCCGCTTGCCGTTGGCCGCGGGGCGGGTGGTTGCGCAAGTCGCCGTCGCCGCCTTTCCGATCTACCTGTTCCATCGTTTCGTTCCGGAACTGTTGATGGCGCCTGTCGCAGGCGCACTGCCTGGCCCCATCTTCCAGCTGTTGGCGATTGCCGGCGGCATCGGTATGGGCATCATCGCCGGCAAAGGCCTGGCAGGCATGCGAATTCTGCGCGGCAAATTTGTTATCGGCAGCCAGCCGGAATTGCGCTCCGCCTGAGCGCCTCATTGCGGTCGCGTTAAACAGCTTTCGTTATGGGTGACGGTCGCCCAAAAAATCGAAGCCGTTCTCGAAAAAGTGATTGTAGTCGCAGGTCAGTTCCTCGCCGGGCGCGATGTCCCGCAGCGCATAGGTCTCCTCGGGCGAGGAGACGTCGCAGTTCGGATCGTCCGCGTGGTTCATGTAGCGCGCGTCGTCCGCCTCGAAGACGATGAAGTTGGGATCGCGCCGGTCCGGATAGGAGTAGCGGTCGAGATAGGATTTCACGGGACCGGATTCATTCTCGTAGGTCTCGATCGGAATTTGCCGGTCGAACCTTGGATCGAGCTTCCAGATCAGCGTGCCGCGCGGAATGTGGTGCTTGGCGAAGACACCGATGCCCTGGATGGGCGATTTGTCGAGATAGACGTCGACGAGCAGCATGACGAACCTTGCGAATGGATAGCCCCCGCGACCTGGAAAGGCCGCGCCCAAAAGGACGGCGCATTGCGTAGCGCGCGGCCTTGCCGATTGYGAGCGGAAAATTAGAGCAATTCCAGGAAAAGTGCGAAGCGGTTTTCCGTTCGGAAATTGCGACGGACAAAGAAGCAATTCCAGGAAAAGTGTGCCGCAATTCTCCTGATATTGTCGGATCATCTAAGCTTTGCCGGTCACCTTCAAGGCAAAGGCATAGATGTAGGCGATCTCCTCCAGCCGCGAGAACCGGCCGGAGGCGCCGGCATGGCCGGACTCCATGTTGATCTTGAACAGCACCGGATTGTCGCCGGCCTTGCGATCGCGAAGCCGCGCCACCCATTTCGCCGGCTCCCAGTAGGTGACGCGCGGGTCGGTCAGCCCGGCCAGCGCCAGGATCGGCGGATAGTCGAGCGCCGCGACATTGTCGTAGGGCGAATAGGCCGCGATCGTGTGGTAGTCGTCGGCAGACGCGATCGGGTTGCCCCATTCCGGCCACTCAGGCGGCGTCAGCGGCAGGCTGTCGTCGAGCATGGTGGTGAGCACGTCGACGAATGGCACCTCGGCGACGATGCCGCCGAAACTTTCGGGCGCCATGTTGGCGATCGCCCCCATCAGCATGCCGCCGGCTGAGCCGCCTTGCGCGACGATGCGGTCGTGYCGCGTGTAGCGTTCAGCCACCAGATGGCGCGCGCAGGCGATGAAATCGGTGAAGGTGTTCATCTTCTTCGCCCGCTTGCCGTCCTCGTACCAGCCATAGCCCTTGTCCTTGCCGCCGCGCACATGGGCGATGGCGTAGACGAAGCCGCGGTCGACCAGCGACAGGCAGTTGGTGTTGAAGGCGGCAGGAACCGTGATGCCATAGGAGCCGTAGCCATAGAGCAGGCAGGGTRCAGAGCCATCGAGGGGCGTGTCGCGATGGTGGATCAGCGAGATCGGCACCAACGCGCCGTCAGGCGCGGGCGCCATCAGCCGGCGCGTCACATAATGCGCCGGATCATGGCCCGAAGGCACTTCCTGCGTCTTCAAAAGCACGCGCTCGCGGGTGCGCATGTTGTAGTCGAACACCTGCGCCGGCGTCGTCATCGAGGAATAGGTGAAGCGCATCACCTCGGTGTCGTATTCGTAGGAACCGGAGAGGCCGAGCGAGAAGGCTTCCTCGTCGAAGGAGATGAAATGCTCCTCGCCGCTCGCGCGGTCGCGCACGACGATGCGCGGCAGGCCGTCCTTGCGCTCCAGCCTGACCATGTGATGCTTGAAGCCCAGCACGGACAGGATCAGGCGGCCGGGTTCATGYGGCACCAGCTCTTTCCAGTTGGCGCGTGCCGGGTTCTCCGCCGGCGCGGTCATGATCTTGAAGTCTTTGGCGCCGTCGGCATTGGTGAGGATGAAGAAGACGTCGCCGCCTTCTTCCAGATCATATTGCAGGCCGGTTTCACGTGCCGCCACCAGTTTCAGTTCGGCAAGCGGCTCATCGGCGCGCATCAGCCGGTATTCGKAGGTTTCATGGTCGTTGATGCCGATCATGATCCACTCGTTGGAGCGCGTGCCGCTGACATCCATGAAGAAGCCCGGATCGGTCTCCTCATAGACCAGCCGGTCATTCTCCGGATTGTCGCCGAGCGCGTGGAAGAACACCTTGGACGGACGATGGTTGTCGTCGAGGCGGGTATAGAAGAAGCCGTCATCGCCGGCATTCCACACGCCGCCGCCACCTGTATCCGCGATCTGGTCGGAGAGTTCCTTGCCGCTGGCGATGTCGCGCACGCGCAACGCGAAGAATTCCGAGCCCTTGTCGTCGAAAGCCCACAGGAGCTTGCGATGGTYGGCCGAATGGTCGACGCCGCCGAGACGGAAATAGGGCTTGCCTTCCGCTTCCTTATCGCCGTCGAGCAGGATCTCGTCGGCGCCGCCGTCGCGCGGCGTGCGGAAATAGCGCGGCTGCTCGCCGCCCTGCCGGAAAGACGAGCCATAGGCATAGGGGCCGTCCTTCATCGGCACGGTGGAATCGTCCTCCTTGATGCGCCCCCTCATCTCGGCGAACAGCTTGGCTCGCATTTCGGCCGTGTCGGCCATCAGCGTCGCTTGGTAGACATTCTCGGCCTCGAGATGGGCACGTATCGCGCCGTCGAGCAGGGAAGGGTCCCTGAACATCGCCTGCCAATTGTCGGCCCGCATCCAGGCATAGTCGTCGGCGCGGGTGATGCCGTGATGCTCATCGAAGACGCGGCGCCTCTCGGGCCGCGGCGGGTTGGCGGTCGGGAAGGATAAGGCTCTGGTCATTACGTCTCGCTGCGGAATTTGCTTGGATGGCAAATGAACACGCCGCTCGGCAACGGTTCAAGGGGCAGGGTTCAAGTTGGTCTACAGAAGATAAGTCGACGGGGGAAAGATGAAATCCTGTGTGCGCGCGGCCTTGGCTTTCGCTGTCGCTGCGGCCGTGCTCGGCCTCGCCAGCCAGTCTCATGCAACCGTGTTCGCAGCCTGGCCAGTGGCGGGCGTGCCGCTCGGCGACACGCTCAACGCCCGCGAATATCCGTCAAACACATCGCAAATGCAGGCGGCCTATCCGAACGGCACCGTCCTGCAGATGACAGGCCGCTGCAAGGGCGGGATAAATCTGCTCGACATTGCCGGCCAGCCGCACCGGCAGCAGCGACAGGCGATCCGCTATCGCTGGTGCGAGATCTGGCACGACCCGGCACGGAATGGTCACTTCGTCGCCGGGTGGGTCTACGGCAAATACATCACGCCATATTGAGAGTTTCTTCGCGGCCAACTGGTTGCGCRCCATGCGAGTGTTCGACGCCTGAAATCCGCAGGGTTTGTCGTGCTGACGCCACGGACGGGCAAGCATTGGTCAAGCATTGACAGCCTAGTTTATCGCCACCTGAGGTATAAAAGCATTCTTGACGCTACGTCAGGTCGCGCTGGTCCGACCACAAAAATCTCGGTAAGTTACACGGCGCACGACTTTTTGAAGCTGAATCGGCAATATTTGATGAATATCGCCGAATATAATTCAATGGGCGAATTGACTTACTTGCAGCACAGCGCCATTAAGATGACGCGACGCGAATCGCAGGCGCTTGCCTGCATGAAATTCGCGCGATGCCCGAACCTAGAAAAAGGGCACAGTCTAGAAACAACTCTCGTTGGGGCCTGAGCACAATGGATATCGTCGAAACACCTTCCAACAATAGTGACGCGCTGATCGAGYTGACCGCCGATGTAGTCGCGGCCTATGTCAGCAACAACCCGGTGCCGGTCGGCGAACTGCCGAACCTGATCGCCGATGTGCACGCCGCCCTCGGACGCGTCGGCGGCGCGACGGAGCAGCCGTCAGGCGAGAAGCAGAAGCCTRCCGTCAATCCGAAGCGCTCCGTGCATGACGACTACATCGTCTGTCTTGAAGACGGCAAGAAGTTCAAGTCGCTGAAGCGCCACCTGATGACACACTACAACCTCACCCCGGAAGAATACCGCGAGAAGTGGGGTCTTGACGCCAACTATCCGATGGTCGCGCCCAACTACGCCGCGGCCCGTTCGCAATTGGCCAAGAAAATGGGTCTCGGCCGCAAGCCCAAGGGCCGCCGGTAAGGGCTGTCACCTTTGACAAGTGATGACGGCGCCCGCGTGGCGCCGTTTGCCTTTCAGGGCGGTTCGTCGCCTGTCTGGAACCGCGTCAGGCCGTCTGCTTCAATGCGGCGTCGGCGTCGCGCTTGATGCGCTTGACCATCGAGCGCAGGCCGTTGGCGCGCTGTGGCGACAGGTGCTCGTCGAGCCCGAGTTCCTTCAGCGTCACTTCCGCGTCGGTGCTCTGGATCTCACTGGCCGGCCGACCCGAGAACAGCGCCAGCATGATGGCGACGAGGCCGCGCACGATGTGGGCGTCCGAATCGCCCTTGAAGCTGATCACCGGATCGAAGCCCGCTCCCTGCTCTGTCGTCAGCCACACCTGGCTGACGCAGCCCGGCACCTTGTTGGCCGCGGTGCGCTCGGCTTCGGGAAACGGCGGCAACGCCTCGCCGAGCTCGATCACATAGCGATAGCGGTCCTCCCACTCGTCGAGCAGGGAGAAGTCATCGCGGATCGTTTCGATCGATGTGCTCATGGCCTGCATATAGTGACCCGGCGCCGCTACGTCACG
Source organism: Mesorhizobium sp. ORS 3428 (assembly GCF_001854785.1). Classification (GTDB taxonomy): domain Bacteria; phylum Pseudomonadota; class Alphaproteobacteria; order Rhizobiales; family Rhizobiaceae; genus Mesorhizobium. The sequence goes on along the minus strand of NZ_MDFL01000126.1, from coordinate 266,976 downwards.
GAAAAAGAAAGACGCCGCGGGCGTCGAGAGGTCGGACCGGCCCGCGGCGTTAGAGCAATTCCAGGAAAAGTGTGAAACGGTTTTCTGTCCGGAACTGCGCCAAAAACTAGATGAAGCCGAGCAAACGGCTGAAAAAGAATCTCAGTTCTTCGCCGTCAGCATCACCGGGATGTTGACCTTGGCGGGCAGCACGATGTCTTCGGCGACGCTGCCGGTCGTCTCGGCGGAAGTTTCCGCGACCTTCGCCTCGGGCGTGGGCGCCTTTGACGACTGCTGATCGTCCAGCATGGCGGCGGCGATCTTGGCGGTTTCCTTGGCCCGCACGGTGATGGTGTGCATCGCTGACTTGCCGGTTTCGCAGACGTCCGGCTTGCGCTCGCAGATGCCGGCAATGTCGCCGACCGCCTCACGCGCCGCAAACAGGGCCTGGATCGGCCCGACCGCTTCGCGGCCGTCCTCGTCTGGCCCGACGCTGAGCGGCAGCGCCAGGAGCACCAGCGAAAACCAGAAAGCCATCCTGATCAGAAAGCCCATCTCAATGCCTCTCGTAGTGACCGGGTCGTGCATCCATCGGCATGACCTCTTTTATGGGCAGGACAGTGGCACGCTCGCACAAAGGACGGCTTGCGCGGAAGCGGCGAATTTTCTTCAAATTTTAGGCAAATTCGAAAGGATCGGTTTTCGCAGTTCATTTGCCGAAAAGCTCAACGACTGGATTAACTTTACGATAACCATATATCTTACTGTTATTACACGATTTTTCGAATGAAGGCGAGTAGCCGGCTTCAGTTTTGGCCAATCCTTGGCACACCGGCCGCGGCTAACGCACCATTTACCATGGCGGCAGATCGACCGGCATTGCGGTCACCGCGTCCCAATATTTTCCGCGGGTAGGGCGCTCGCCTCGTCTGCCTTATCCATTCCTTAAACGCTGGATGCGACCTTCAAGCCAATCAAGAGTCACCTGCAAAGCAGAGCAGTTCACGACCGGGTACGAGTGCGTTGAGTTCGATTACGGCCAGATACGTTCCTCTGCCTGGCGCGGTTGCCGCCGGCTGCGAACGCATGGTTCATCCGACCGTTACGGGCGAGGCTGAGCGGCGGCGACATCGCCGCTTCATCGGCGTCATGCTTGCTGCTCCGTTTCTGGCCGCGGGCGCCGCGGTGGCGCTGGTCACCGCGGGCCTCGGCGTGGCCGTCATGACGGCAACCATCTTCGCCGCCTTCGGCCTTTGCTGGTTCGCGGCACTCCTGGTGGCGGCATCGGGGCGCATGGCACTCGCCGGCCAGGCTGCGCTCGCGATTGGCGGCCTTGCCCTGGCCGGTGYCATTGCCGCGGCAGGCGGGCTTGCCTCGCCGGTCGCCCTCCTTGCCGTGGCGCTGCCGGTCGAGGCCTGGTGGGTCGTCGGTTCGCGGCGCGCAGCGCTTTCAGGGGCGCTGGCGGCGCTCGGCGCCATCCTGCTGCAGCCCTTTGCGAGCGGGTTTCTGCCCCTCGGAGCGGCCGCGATCGCCACCTGGCACTGGCTGCTGCCGCTCGCTTGGGTGCTCACGCTCTTGCCGCGCGCGGCCGCCTTCGCCAATCCGGCCAAGGCGCGCGAGGTGGAGCCTGCCGCCGACCGTCTCGAGGATATCATCGAGGCCGTTGTGCTGCGCGTCGGCCGCCAGGGCGAAGTGCTCGACGCCTCGGCGAAGGCGCGTACCATTCTGAAGCTGGCGCCGGAGCTCTTGTTCGGTACCGGTCTGTTCGACCGCATCCATCTCTCTGATCGCGTCGCCTATCTCACCGCGCTCGCGGACATGCGCGAGGGCGCGTCGAAGCGCCGGCTCGACCTTCGCATTCGGTTGCCGCGGGAAGGCGCCGGCTTGGCCGACAACTTCCGCGCGTTCCGCCTGGAGTTGCTGCGCGGCGAGTTCGAAAAGGATGTCTTCACCTTCGTGCTGTGCGAGAACGAAGACGTCGTGGCGCTGCGCGAGGAGCTTGCCGCGGCCAAGGAGGCTGCCGCGGCCGCCGAAGTGGCCAAGGGGCGTTTCCTGGCGGTGGTCAGCCACGAGCTGCGCACGCCGCTCAATGCCATCATCGGCTTCTCCGACATGCTGCTGCATGAGATGTTCGGCGCCTTCCGCGATCCGCGCCAGAAGGAATATGTCGGCCTGGTCAGGGAGTCCGGCCAGCATCTTCTGTCCGTCGTCACCTCGATCCTCGATGTCTCGCGTATCGAGGCCGGCGCCTATGCGACCGAGCTGGAACCGTTCCGCTTCGTCGAGGCGGTCGAGATGTGCCGCTCGATGATGCGGCCGCTGGCCGAGGCCAAGAGCATCGTGCTCGGCACACAGATCGCGCCGGACGCGGGCGAGATCAACGCCGACCGCCGCGCCGTTCAGCAGATCCTGATCAATCTCGTTTCGAACGCGGTAAAGTTCACGCCGGACGGCGGCAGCGTGATGATCGGCGCCAAGCGCGTCGGCTCGCGGCTGCATTTCTGGGTGAGCGACACCGGCATCGGCATCGACGAGAAGGATTTCGCCAGCCTCGGCAAGCCGTTCATGCAGATCCAGAACGACTATACGCGCCGTTTCGAGGGAACCGGCCTTGGGCTGTCGCTGGTCAAGGGCCTTGTGGCGCTGCACGAGGGCACGATGTCGATCGAGAGCGCTCCCGGCGAGGGCACGACGGTGACGATCAGTCTGCCGGTGAGCGGGCCGAAGCGGCGCGCGGGCGCGCCGGCTGGCGTGCTGCCGATTCCGGTTGCAAAGCCGAAGGGGGATGCAAATGGGGACAGCAATGGCTCGCTCCGCAAGACGGCCTAAGGTGGTCGAGCCCGAGCGCGGCGTCCTTGCCGAGGGCGCGGTGGCCGTCGGCCAGGTTATCTCGCGCAACCCCGTTCTGGTCGGCGGCTCGACAGCTTTCCTGGTGACGCTGTTCTACGTCTCGGCCAACGCGCTTTGGTATCAGCCTTTTCCGCATACGGGCGCCTTCTTTGCCACCAGAAGCATCGAGAACTTTCCGCATACCGTCTCGAACGAGCCCGAAACCACCATCAACATCGTGCGGCAGGCGCCGGCACAGCCCGCCGCCAAGCCCGACCCGGTCGTCCAGCAGGTGCAGGGCATATTGAAGGACCTCAATTTCTACGACGGCACGGTCGACGGCCTCACGGGGCCCGCCACGCGCAAGGCCATCCAGGCCTATCAGCTGAAGGTCGGCCTGCCGGCATCCGGCGAGGTCGACGGCGCGCTGCTCGACCAGCTCGGGGCCAGGCAGACGACCTCGGCCATCCCGCATCCGGCGCCGCGGCCAGCGGGCGGCGCAGCCGTTCCGACGCCGGCTCCGATCCCGGCCTCGGCGCCGGCCAATGGCGGCGCTCCGGATGCCCGCATCGTCAAGATCCAGGCCGGCCTCAAGGCCTTTGGCAACAACGACATGCAGCTCGACGGCGTCGTCGGCGCGCGCACCAAGGCCGCCATCAAGGAATTCCAGGCGCTGTTCGGCCTGCCCGAGACGGGCGAGCCGGATGAGGCAGTCTACGTCAAGATGCGCGAGATCGGCCTGACGAACTGAGCGGGCGTTGACCGTTCCGGTTCCTTTGCCAATGCTGTAAGGAGCCGCGCATGTCATCTGGAACCTTGCCATGCGCGTGACCACCGACCTCTGGGTATCGGCCTTGCTGCGCCGTGTCTTCACGGCGGGCGGTTTTGCCGCGGTGGTCAAACGCGGCGCGACCGAGGCGGGCGCCGTTTTCGTRCTGTCGCGCGGCCGGCTGGGGGAGGTTGCTCTCTACGGGCCGGYGCCGCAGACGACCTATGATTCGGCCAAGCCCGACGAGCGCTTCTTCACGTTACTCGACTCCGGCGACAATGCGGCAGCATTCGATGCGCGGCTGGAGAAGGAGAAAAGATTCGACCCTGACATCTGGGTGGTCGAGATCGAGGCGGGCGCCGTTCCCGTTGACGAGATTCTGTTAGTCAAAGCGGATTAGGCGACGGTTGCCAGGATACTCACAGCAGAAAGCCGGTAGCGGACTTCCGTCCAAAAACGCGTAAAAACAAACATTTAGGGCAGCTCAGCGATTCTGCCGAACGCTGAGCTGCCCCGGAGCCTTCGGGAAGGCGAGGCGACGATCAGTGCGCGTGGGCCGATGGCGCCGTCTTGCCCTGACTGACCGACGGTGGGGTCTTTGATGTAACACCCGTCGGCGTTTCCGACGCGGGTACTGTGTGCTCCTCTCCCGACAGCGGACTACCGTCGCCTGGGACGGAAGTGCCCGGTCGGCCAGGGTTGTTCGTGCCATTCTGGAAAGGCTGGCTCGATGTCGTCAATCCGCCGGCCCCCACGGCAGTGAACAGGTGATCGGATGCCGACGCGGGGCCAGCAAGCAACAAAAGCATCGCTAAGAACACAGGTGTTCGCATCATGGTCTCCAATCATTGTAGGATTGTTCAGCGTCCGTCCGATGCCCGACCTTGAGTTGCTCGCAAGGTCGAACTGGGGCAAGGGGCGGCGCCAGCTACAGAAGGGGACGTCGCCCCTTCATTTTACCCAACGCCGTCTTATGTCGCTCTATTCCCAAAAAATGCGACGGCAACAGTGAGGCATCGCGGGGTGCTCGCGGCTTACTTCCGATATTCGCTTCGCGAACTGGTCGTACCGGACGCTCAATCGCGTTAGGACGCCTTGAGGCTGGCGATCGACCCGCTTTTGGAGACCTGGGGCTCGGCGCCTGTCGTCTCGGCGGCGTTGCCGCGGATTGCACGGGACAGCGTTTCGGCCTTCCAGGCCCGCACCTTGTCCAGCGCTGTTTCGCGATGCAGCAGCCGGTAACGGTCGAGGAACAGCCGGATCGCCTGCGGATGTGGGAACTCGCCCGGATAGACCGCGACCGCGATCAGGAAAGCCCTGTCTTCGCTGAGGTCGAGCGCCTTGAGCGCCGCCAGCAGCCCGGTGTAGCTCGACTGCTCGGTCACCGAACGGGCCGTGGCGAAATCGATCGCGAGCGCATCGGCGAGTGCTGTCTGGAAGAAGGCGGCGTTGCCGGTCAGCGCCGTCTCGCGCAGCTTCACATAGGCTGGCTGGCCCAGGAACAGGTTGACGCCAACGCCTTCGCCGGCAGGTCGCATCATCGAGCGCAGCCGGCGGCGCGCATTCTCCTCGGCTTCGCCGCGAACCTGACGGCCGTCTTCCGGGGCGGGCACCGGTTTTGCCGGCGCGAGCTTCGTGATCGTCTCCGATGGCTGCGACTTGACCAGCGTCGGCCTCTCCAGCGCGCGGATCAGGTGGGCGATCGTCGGATTGAGCTCCTTGCGGCGGGCGATCGCGCGCGCATGCGGCAGGCCATGGCGGCCGATCAGCGCGATGAGGTCGATGTCGCTCAGCGCGTTCGAGCGCGTGAGCAGCGGCGCCGCGATCTCGACCGGCTCCTCGGCCAGTCGCCGCACCAGCGCGGCGGGCGCGTATTCGCATTCCGAAAGGGCGGCCGCGACATAGCGGCGCGATTCGACCGAGACATCGTCGAACAGCGGCAGCGTCAGATCCTCGAGCTGGGCAATCTCGCGGCGCGAGGGGCGTGTCAACGAGCAGAAGGCCGATACGGCGGCCCGGAACAGCCTTTCGGCCTTTCCCGCTTCGGTCCGGATAGCAATTTGCCTGAAATCCGAAGATGACACGGAGGATACGCCCGATACTCTACACAGACCCGGCTCCGCGCAATCCGGCCGTGCCAGTTTCGCGTCCCCAGGGAACAAAGATCAAATTAGCGGCGATCCGTTAGCGCTCCGTTAACCCTCTGCCCGGCTTAATCAACTTTGGAGGCGTTGCGTTGTGCTCCGGGTCAACCGAGAGGAATGCGCGAACCATGGGCATGGTCCTGTCTTTTGTGCCGCGAGCGGCACCGATCAATCGAGCAAGTCACGACACCGATACGGCGGCGGTCATCATTTTCCCCGGCGTCCGCTATGAGCCGCAGCCGAAAGCCGGCGCGGCGCGTCCGGATGGCCCGGACAAGCCAGGTTCGCCCCGGCCTCCCGCGCCGCACCACTGATTGTTTCGCCTCAGTAGTCTTGCAGCTCGCAGGCGCTCTGCTCGAGGAAGCGCGACACGATCGGCTTCCAGCTCTCGTCGGGCACGAAGGCGCGGACGACGAAGATGCCTTCCTCGATCGGCGCCTCGACGAAGATCGCGCCCTGCAACTCCTCCGGAAGATCGCGCCGCACGTCGATCATCTGCGCCGGTGTCAGCACCACGGCATCGAGCTTCTCGCCATTGGCGTTGTGGTCGTTGAAGGAATAGATGTTGTGGCCGCTGCGGTCATAGACCGAGGCGGACCAGAACGGCACGTCGCCCGGCGCCCTGATCCGCACCARCCCGTCGGCTAGGTTGAAGCGGCAGGCGGCCGCGTAGAATAGCGGGTCGACCGACTTCACCACCGGCGCGCCGCCAGCCTCTGCGTCCAGTCGCGTCATCTTGTAGAGATCCGAGGCCATTGCCAGCCGCGACCAGGCATCGCGCTCGGAGAATTCCGGCACGAGGAACAGCACCACGATGTGCACGATGCCGGCGCCGATCAGGCCGAGGATCAAGGCATGYAACAACTTACGCATTGCAGCCCGCCTTCAGGATGCGCGGCAGCGTCACGTCGGAAAGCCCGGTGCTGCTCGCGATCGGCGTGTCGTAGAAGGTCAGCACGAAATACATTGTGCCGAAGCCGTTGGTGAGCAGCCAGTTGCCGGGGGCAGGGCGGTTGCCGACGGAGATGACGACCGTATTGTCGGGCCGCCGCAGCACCTCGTAGGATTGCAGCGCCGCCTGTCTCGCCTTGCCGGTGTCGATGACGCCGAGCGACTGGTCGGCGGCGTAAAGCGTCCAGAACCGGGCGGTTGGATAGCCGCCCTCGATCGTATAGGCGCATTCCCGCTTCAGCGACTCGCCGGCCTCGTCGCGCTCGGCGACGAAGGAGAGCCCCTCCGCCCGGCCGAGCGTCAGCACACCCTCGCGCGCTACGCGCGCCTTCAAATAGGGGTCGGCGGCCTGGGTGCCGATTTCGGGAAAGGCGGTCCATCGCCCAATGCGGATCGCGCCAACGCCATCCTGCGCGTTGAGCGCGTACCACACGCTGCTGCCGCCCAGGCCGATGGCTATGGCAAGCGAAAGCAGCGTGAGGAATGCGTTCTTGAGCATGGAGCGCCGGAACAGAGGAGGTTGCTCGGGATATCGCGGCGCGGGGCCTCGTGGCAAGCAGGCTTGCTAAACCAGGCCTCCCGAATGTGGAACTGATCTCGGGACAAAGACATGCGCGGTGATCACATCTAAAGTGCCGACAGCGTCTCCGGCGCTTTCGGTGCATCGAGCACGGGCGCTGCCTGGAACGCCTTTGTCATGTCCCTTAGCGTCTGAGTGGTGCGGCTGGACAGCACCGGCGGGCGCTCGGCCTGCTCCTCAGCCGCCGCATCCGCGGCCTCCTTCTTCGCCGCTTCCTCCGCCTTGGCCGCGACCTCCGGATCGACCCACGGATGATCGAGGCCGGGGATCGGCTTCAGGTCGATGTTCTGGTGCGCGTAGACCATCAGCCGCTGCCAGACCATCGCCGGCAACGAGCCGCCGGTCATCTTGTTGGTCGGCGTGAAGTCGTCATTGCCGAGCCAGACGGCGGCCGTGTAGTTGCCGGTGAAGCCGACGAACCAGGCGTCGCGGTAGGATTGCGTGGTGCCCGTCTTGCCGGCGACGACGATGTTGGGAAGCTGGGCGCGGCGGGCCGTGCCGATAGCCGGCACGGCCGCCAGCATCGTGTTCATGTAATGCAGCGCTTTCTCCGACAGCACGCGGTGCGGCGGCGGCGCGTCCTTGGTCCAGTCATAGACCACCTCGCCGGTGCGGGTGACGAGCTGGGTGATGCCGTGCCTGGAGCCGACGAAGCCGTTCTGGGCAAAGACGCTGTAGCCGGTCGCCTGGTCCATCACCGTCATCAGGGACGTGCCGAGCACCATGGTCTTGTGCGATTCCAGCGGCGATTCCACGCCCATCGATTCGGCCATCGCCTTGATCGGGGCGATGCCGAGATAATCCTTGGCGAGCCGCACCGGCACCGTGTTGATCGACTTGGCGATTGCCGTAAGCAGCGTCACGTTGCCGGCCGATCCGCCGCTGTAGTTGTGCGGCGACCAGTTGCCCCAGCTGACGGGGCCGCCGGAGACCACCGAATCCGGCGTGAAGCCGTGCTCCATTGCCGTGGCATAGACATAAGGCTTGAAGGACGAGCCGGCCTGCCGCAGCGCCTTGGTCGCGCGGTTGAACTGGCTGGCGCCATAGTCGCGGCCGCCGACGATGGCGCGCACCGCGCCATTGGTCTCGATGACGACGACTGCCCCTTCGGTGACGTTGTATTCCTTGCCGAACTGCCTGAGGTGGAACTCAACTGACTCTTCCGCCGCCTTCTGGATATTGGCGTCGAAAGTGGTGTGGGCGACCAAGGAATGCTGGCCCGTCTTGGCGATTTTCTTGACCTCGTCGAAGGCCCAGTCGAGGAAATAGTCGGGGCTCTTCTGCTCGCCGCGGTCGACGACGTCGGCGGGGTGCAGCCTGGCCTGCAGCACCTGGYCCTCGGTCATGAAGCCGGAGTCGACGAGGTTGGAGAGCACCACATTGGCGCGCGCGCGGGCAGCCGGCAGGTTGATGTGCGGGGCGTATTTGGTCGGCGCCTTGAACAGGCCGGCGAGCATGGCCGCCTCGGCGAGGTTCAGGTCCTTGACGCTCTTGCCGAAATAGAAGTCCGCCGCCGCCTCGATGCCGAACGTGCCGCCGCCCATATAGGCGCGGTCGAGATAGAGCTGCAGGATCTCCTTCTTGGAGAGGTTTGCCTCCAGCCACAGCGACAGGAAGGCTTCCTTGATCTTGCGCTCCAGGGTGCGCTCGTTGGACAGGAACAGGTTCTTGGCGAGCTGCTGGGTGATGCTGGAGCCGCCCTGGACGACCGAATTGGCGCGCACATTCTCGAAGATCGCGCGCGAGAGGCCGAGAACGTCGATGCCGTAGTGGTCGAAGAAGCGCCGGTCCTCGGTGGCGAGCACCGCCTTGATGACGATGTCCGGCATCTCGTCGACCGGCACGGAATCGCGCTGGATGATGCCGCGCTGGCCGATCTCGTTGCCGTAGCGGTCGAGGAAGGTGACGGCGAAGTCGCCCTGGTTGCGCCAGTCGCCGGCGGTGATCTCGAAGGCCGGCATGGCCAGCGCCAGGAGCACAACAAAGCCGCCGGCACCCATGGTGAAGCCTTCGCTCAGCACCTCGATGATGGCGCGCCGCCAGCCATGCAGGCGAAAACGGCGCGAAAAGATGGTGGCCGCTTCCCAGAATTGGCCCGCCTTGAAGCCGATCTCGTAGAGCGAGGAATCGAGCCACGCGTCGACGGCGAGCAGTGCCGCTGCGATCCGGCCTCTTCTCTTGCGTGGTTTTGAGGGACTTGCCATTCCAGGATTCCGCCGCGGACGGCGCCTGAATGCCACCCTGCAAATTCAGCRCCGCCCATTAGACTATTTGTCCATTTTCGCCCTGCCCACAAGAGCGGCAAAGCCACACCTCAACCTTTGTGATCGGACGCTGGGACGCTCGCAGGATTGGGACATCACCGCGCCGCGATGAAGCGCATGAAATGCGCCACATCGGCGTCGGTCGGCTCCTGGCCGGTGAAGGAGCGCAGATAGGCGGCGAGATGGCTGACGCGGGCCTCGACCGGCTCCTTGAGGTCGAGCACGTAGTAGCCGATCTGCATGTAGTAGAGTACGCGCGCCCGGATGAAGGCGTCCTCGTCGTCATAGCCGTGCCGGCGGTACATGTCGCGGATGGCGAGAAGGCGTTCGTCGTCGGCCTGGTCGATCATGCGCCGCACGTCGGCGGAGCGTCTCGCCCATTCGCGGATGGCGAAATCGAGCCTCGGGTCAAACAGGCGCTCGTCGGCCCAGCATTCGAACACGTTCATCACGCCCATGATGATGGTCTCGGCCGGGCGCCGCGCGCGCTCGACGATTGCCTTGGTGTTGGTGTCCTGCCAATGCCTGAGCAACTGGTCGAGCAGGTCCTGTCGGCTTTCGAAATACCAGTAGAAGCTCGAGCGCGACACGCCGAGCTTCTGGCCGAGCGTGAGCACGCGCACGCTCTCGATGYCGTCTGAAATCAGCGTCTCGAGCGCCAGATTGATCCAGTCCGAGCGCGTCACCTTGATGTTGCCGGGAACCGGTTCGGCCGGAGGAGCGGTCATGATCATGGCCGCACAATAGGCATGGCATCAAGTGGCGCGCAAGCGCCCTGTACACTTGTGTCTAGACACTCATGTACAGGGCGTGTATCGTAAGGCCTCCAACGAGAGGGAGAGGCTCGTGAAGTCGCATTATCGCGCGGTCGTCATCGGGGGAGGCGTGGTCGGCGCCTCGGTGCTCTATCACCTGGCGCGGTTCGGCTGGAGCGACGTGGCGCTGATCGAGCGCGCCGAACTGACGGCCGGCTCGACCTGGCACGCGGCGRCCGGCTTCCATGCGCTGAACGCCGATCCAAACGTCGCGGCGCTGCAGGACTACACGATAAAGCTCTATCGCGAGATCGAGGCCGAGTCCGGCCAGAATGYCGGACTGCACATGACCGGCGGCGTCAACATGGCGAGCGATCCCGAGCGCTGGGAATGGCTGAAATCGGCCTGGGCGGTGTTCCAATCGGTCGGCATCGAGACGGCGCGGCTGGTGACACCCAGGGAGATCAAGGAGATCTGCCCGATCGTCGACGTCAGCGGTGTGCTCGGCGGCCTCTACGATTCCAACGAGGGTCATCTCGATCCTTACGGCACGACGCATGCCTACGCGGGTGCCGCGAAAAAGCGCGGTGCCGACGTCATCCTGCGTAACCGTGTCGTCGAGTTGAAGCCGCGCGCCGATGGCGGCTGGGATGTCGTCACGGAGAAAGGCACGATCGTCGCCGAGCATGTCGTCAATGCCGGCGGTCTCTGGGCCAAGCAGGTCGGGCGGATGGCCGGCGTCGACCTGCCTGTAACGCCGATGGAGCACCACTATTTTGTCACCGAGGACATTCCCGAGGTCGCGGCCCTCGACAAGGAGCTCGGCCTTGCGGYCGATCTGGACGGCTTTTCCTACCTGCGGCAGGAGCGCAAAGGCGTACTCCTAGGCGTCTACGAGCAGAACCCGAAGCATTGGAACATGGACGGAGCGCCGTGGGACTACGGCATCGAGCTGATCCCCGAGGATATCGACCGCATCAGCCCGGAACTCTCCGAGGCCTATGAGCGCTTCCCCTGCCTGGCGACCGCCGGCATCCGCAAATGGGTGAACGGCGCCTTCACTTTCACGCCGGACGGCAACCCGCTGGTTGGCCCGGTGCGCAGCCTGAAGAACTACTGGGTCGCCTGCGGCGTCATGGCCGGCTTCAGCCAAGGTGGCGGCGTCGGCAAGTCGCTGGCCGAATGGATGATCTACGGCGAGCCGCAGGCCGACATCTTCGGCATGGACATTGCCCGCTACGGCGTCTTCGCTGCCAACCGCGAATATCTCAGGCAAACGACACGCCAGTTCTATGCCCGTCGCTTCGTCATGACCTTCCCCAACGAGCGACTGCCGGCGGKCCGGCCGCTGAAGCGCCCCGGCGCCTATGACGGCATGACGGCTGCGGGCTGTGAATGGACGGCGTCGTGGGGGCTGGAAATACCGGCCTATTTCGCACCGATGGGCTTCCGCGAGGAGACGACGCTGAAGCGCTCCAACGCCTTCGACATCGTCGGCGACGAGGTGCTGCAGGTGCGGCGCGCCGCCGGCCTGGTCGATACAACGGCCTTCTCGCGCTATGCCGTGTCCGGTCCCGGCGCGGAGGCTTGGCTCGACCGGCTGCTCGCCTGCAGGCTGCCGAAGCCCGGCCGCGCGAAGCTCGCGCCGATGCTTGGGTCCGACGGCAGGCTGAAGGGCGATCTCACCCTGCTCAACTGGGGCGGCGGCGAATACTGGATCATGGGCTCCTACTACCTTCGCGAGTTCCACATGCGCTGGTTCGAGGCGCATATGGCCGAAGCTGTCTCCGTCACCGACATCTCCGACGCGATGTCCGGGTTCCTCGTTACCGGCCCAAACGCACGCAAGATCGTTGAACGCACCACGCATCAGGATATCTCGGCGCAAGCCTTGCCGTTCATGTCCTGCGGCGAGTTCGACATCGGCATGGTGCGCGCCCGGGTCGCCCGGCTGTCGATCGCGGGCGAGCTCGGCTTTGAGATCAACTGCCCCGCCACCATGCATGCGAGCCTGCGCGAGCACCTGCTTGCCGCCGGCGAGGATCTCGGCCTCGCCGAGTTCGGCTACTACGCGCTCAATTCGCTGAGGCTTGAGAAGAGCTTCGGCATCTGGTCGCGCGAGTTCACGCAAGGCTACACACCCGGCCAGACGGGCCTCGACCGCTTCATCGCTTTCGACAAGGGCGACTTCATCGGCCGCGAGGCGGCGCTGAAGGAGCGCGAAGCTGGTGTCTCGCAACGGATCGTCACGCTCGAGGTCGACGCCGTCGATGCCGACGCCAGCGGCTTCGAGCCGGTCTGGCACAAGGGCCGGCGTGTCGGCTTCGTCACCTCCGGCGGCTATGGCTACACCGTCTGCAAGAGCGTCGCCCTGGCGTTGGTGGATGACGATTTCGCCGGGGATGGGACAGCGCTTTCCGTACACATTGTCGGCGTCGAACGGCCGGCGCGCGTCATCGCGGCCTCGCCCTACGACCCCAAGGGCGAGGCGATGCGGCAATAGGGAGGATTGGACATGATTGACGAGGCCGCACGCGATCTGAGGCGCGAACGCCGGCGCGCACGCAACGGCGATGCGGGCAGCGCGTCGAGCCGCCGCCCGAACTATCGTTCGCTGAAGAACCCGTTCCTGCCGCAGCCGGTCTTTTCTGACGACCAGGTCGCCGCGATCCACGACACGGCGCTGCGTGTGCTGGAGGAGCTCGGCATCAAGGTGCTGCTGCCGGAAGCGCGCGCCATTCTTGCCAAATCAGGCGCCTTGGTCGACGAGGACAGCCAGATGGTGAGGATCGGCCGCGACATGGTCGAGGCAGCCCTTGCCTCGGCGCCGCGCTCGATCTTGGCGCATGGCGGCGACCGCTCTCGCGATCTTGCGCTGGAACTCGGCACGATAACCTTCCTCGCCGGCTCCGGCGCGCCAAACRTCACCGATCTCGAACGCGGCCGGCGGCCGGGCACGCTCGCCGCCTTCGAGGAATTCATGAAGCTGCTGCAGCATTTCGACGTGTTGCACATGCTCGGCCCCTGCATCGAGCCGCAGGACGTCGACACCCGCTTTCGCCACTATGCCACCGGCCGGGCGCAGCTCACCTTGTCCGACAAGCTCCCCTTCGTCTTCGCGCGCGRCACGCCGCAGGTCGAGGACTGCTTCGAGATGGTCCGCCTGGCGCGCGGCCTGTCGGAGGACGAGTTTCGCGCGGGCGCCTATTGCTACACCGTCATCAACACCAATTCGCCGCGCCAGATCGACATCCCGATGGCGCAAGGCATCATCGACTTCGCCAAGGCCGGCCAGGTCTCGATCATTACGCCCTTCTGCCTGGCGGGCGCCATGGCGCCGATAACGGTTGCCGGCGCACTGACGCTCCAGCATGCCGAGGCACTGGCCGGGCTGACGCTGGCGCAGCTCGTACGGCACGGCGCACCGGTGGTCTACGGCTCCTTCTCCTCCAATGTCGACATGAAGTCGGGAGCGCCGGCCTTCGGCACGCCCGAGCACGTCAAGGCGACGCTCGGCGCCGGCCAGCTCGCCCGCTTCACCGGCCTGCCTTGGCGTTCGGGCGGCGGCAGCGCCGCCAATGTTTCCGACGCGCAGGCAGCGCATGAGACGCAGTTCGCGCTATGGGGCTCGGTGCTGGCGGGCTYGACCGTCTGCATCCATGCCGCCGGCTGGCTGGAAGGGGGCTTGAGCGTCTCCTTCGAGAAGCTGATCACCGACATCGAAGCCCTGCAGACGGTCGCCGAGCTTTGCGCCGCGACGCCGGGCGACGCGGACGCCATCGGCTTCGAGGCCATCGCCGAAGTGCAGCCCGGTGGCCATTTCTTCTCGGCCGCCCACACTATGGCACGCTACCGCACCGCCTTTTACGAGCCGCTGGTGGCCGACTGGTCGAATTTCGGCAATTGGACCAAGGCCGGCGCCAAGACCGCCACCGAGCGCGCCACCGGCATCTGGAAGCGCATCCTTGCCGATTTCCAGCCGCCGCCATCCGCTGCCGCCACCGCCGGCGTGCTCGATGAGTTCATCGCGCGCCGTACCGAGCAGGGCGGCGCGGCGCCGGTGTCGTGAGTCTAAAAACGTAATAATTTCGAGGCTTTCGCAGTTCACGTTACGGTTAAGACTATTCGTGATCTGGCGTTGGATCGCGAGCGTGGTTACGTTGCCGATCAGGGTGGTGACGAACGGAAGGCTGCTTGCGATGGACGGTAAATGACGGCGCCTGGCGATTTGATGCAGGCCTTGTTCCTGAGGCTGAAGACCGATGCGTCGCTTTCGGCGTTGCTGGGCGGTGCCGGCCTGCTCGAGCGCGCCGACGCCAAGGCAGCCTTTCCTCATGTCACCTATGGCCGCACCAGCGCCTTCGACCTCGAGACCGGCGCCGACAATGACAACGATCAGCTCGTCACGCTGCATATCTGGTCGAAGGCTCAAGGGGAGGCCGAGACGCGCCTCATCATGGACAGCATCAAGGCGCGCCTCGACGGCGCGGCGCTCTCGATCGGCCCGCGCGGCCAGACGCGCCTGTTGCTGGAATTCGCCGAGGCGCGCTACGACGATGACCTTGCGGTCTATCACGGGCTGCTGCGCTTCCGCGCGCTCACCCAGGAAGTGCCCGAGGGATCGGCTCAGCCCTGAAGCTGAGCCTGGATTTCGGCCTTGTCGATGACCGACCAGACCTCGCGAATGCGCCCGTCCTGGAACTCGTAGAAGACGTTCTCGGCGAAGGAGACGCGCTTGCCGTTCACCGGCAGGCCGAACAGAACGCCTTTCGGCCGGCAGTCGAAATGGAGCCGGGCGGCTACGCGCGGCGGCTCCGAAACCAGGAGCTCGATGTTGAAACGCAGGTCGGGAATGGCCTGGAAGTCGCTTTCCAGCATCCGGCGATAGCCTGAAAGCCCGATCGTCTCGCCATTATACTGCACCTCCTCACCGACGAAGCTGCCGAGATTGTCCCAGTCCTGTTCATTGAGGCAGGCGATGTAGCCCTTGTAGAGATCGGCAAGATCCTCACTGCTCATGGCGCTTTCCCATCGTCATCCAGCTCAAGGCGCAAAACTAGCGCATGACCTGCCTGCGAAAACCGTAGCCGCGCCGGTGATTGTCCGGCTATGAATTCGAGGTCCGGCTTGATGGGGGCTCGGGCTGCAGGATCGCATTCATTCGCCTCGCGCTGGGGCAATTCCAGCAAAGTGCGTASCGGGTTTCCGTCCGGAAGTGCGTAAAATCAAGTATTAAGGGGGCGTGGCGGGCATGGGTTTTCGACCGATCACCGTTCATTTCACGTTCAGCACATATGCGTTAGAAGCGTGATCATGAAAACGCTCCGCTCCCATATCCGCACCGCGACGCTGGCGCTTGCCGCAGCCGGACTTATTGTGTCCCAGGCGACGGCAATGCCGGTCATCGAGCCGTCGGTCGATAAGCCCGTCGTGCTTGCCGCCGGCGATTGCTATGCGATCGGCCAGCAGGTCGCTGCGCAGAGTGGCGGCACGCTCGCCAAGGCTTCGCAGTCGACGCGGGGCGGGCAGCAGGTCTGCGTCATCGTCGTGCTGGTGCCCGGCAAGGAGGGCCAGCGCCCGCGCCGCTCGGAGATCGTCGTCCCGCTGAACTGACCCTGTCGGTTCCCTGGCCGGCGGAATCGGCCTATATCTCTAGCCCGTTAACAGGCTTCAACCCATGCGTGTTCTCGTCGTCGAGGATGACAAGGATCTCAACCGGCAGCTGACCGATGCGCTGGCCGATGCCGGCTATGTGGTCGACCGGGCTTATGACGGCGAGGAAGGGCATTTCCTCGGCGACACCGAGCCTTACGACGCCGTTGTCCTCGACATCGGCCTGCCGCAGATGGACGGCATCAGCGTCGTCGAGCGCTGGCGCCGCGGCGGGCGCAAGATGCCGGTGCTGATCCTGACCGCGCGCGACCGCTGGAGCGACAAGGTGGCCGGCATCGATGCCGGCGCCGACGACTATGTCACCAAGCCCTTCCACATCGAGGAGGTGCTGGCGCGGGTGAGGGCGCTGATCCGCCGCGCCGCCGGCCATGCCTCGTCCGAGCTCACTTGCGGTCCGCTCCGGCTCGACACCAAAGCCTCCAAGGCCGATGTCAACGGCCTGCCGCTGAAGCTCACCTCGCACGAGTTCCGTTTACTTGCCTATCTGATGCACCATATGGGCGAGGTGGTGTCGCGCACCGAACTGGTCGAGCATCTCTACGACCAGGATTTCGACCGCGATTCCAACACGATCGAGGTGTTTGTCGGGCGGCTTCGCAAGAAGATGGGCATCGACATGATCGAAACCGTGCGTGGCATGGGCTATCGCATGCGAGAGCCGGAGGCGTAACGCGGAACCGGTGAAGCCAACCATGAGAACGCGGCTTTCACGGCTGCGGCTCTGGCCGCGCTCGCTGACCTTCCGTGTCATCGCCTTTTCCACCATCTGGGCGATCCTGACGCTGGTCGTCATCTTCACCCTCATCACCACGCTCTACCGGCAGGCCAGCGAGCGCGGCTTCGAGAGCCTGCTTTCGGCGCATCTGTTCAACCTGATCGGCTCCGTCGGCATCTCCGACAGCGGCGCGCTCACCGGCTCGCCCGACCTTGGCGACCTGCGCTTCTCGGAGCCGAATTCCGGCTGGTACTGGTCGGTGGAACCGGCTTCCGAAGGGGTGYACGGCGAAATCCATTCCTCTTCGATGACGACCTCGATCCTTTCGCCCAGCGTCGCCGAGGTGCCGTTCAACGCCAACTTCCAGCGCAGCTACGCGACCGAAGGCATCAAGGGCGAGGAGCTCGAGGTCTTCGAAAGCGAGTTCGTGCTTGATGCCAAGAACCGTGCCGCGCGCTTCCGCGTCATGGGCAACCACAGCGAACTGGAACAGGAGATCGCGAGCTTCCAGCGTCGTCTGGCCACCTATCTCTCGTTGTTCGGCGTCGGCATGATCGCCATCAACGCCATCGCCATCCTGCTTGGGCTGCAGCCCTTGCGCCGCGTGYGCAATGCGCTGGCCATGGTGCGCGAGGGCACGGCCCAGCGGCTCGGCGGGCGCTTCCCGGCCGAGATCGAGCCGCTTGCCAACGAGACCAATGCGCTGATCGAGAACAACAGGCGTATCGTCGAGCGCTCGCGCACGCAGGTCGGCAACCTTGCTCATTCGCTGAAGACGCCGCTGGCGGTGCTGATCAATGAAGGCCGCGCGCTCGGCGGCGCCAAGGGCCAGCTCATCGCCGAGCAGGCCGCCTCGATGCAGAAGCAGGTCGATCATTATCTGCAGCGCGCCCGGGTCGCCGCCCAGCGCGACAGCGTCGTCTTCCGCACGCCTGTGTCGCCGCTGGTCGAGCGCATGGTTCGGGTGTTGCGGAAGCTCAACCCGCAGACGAAGCTCACGCTTACGCTGCCGCCGGCCGAGATCGTCTTTGCCGGCGAGCGCGAGGATCTGGAGGAATTGCTCGGCAATCTGCTCGACAACGCCATGAAATGGGCAAAGAGCATCGTTGCGGTTTCAGTCGCGCTCGATCCGGAAAGCGCCAACCTGTTTGAAATCGTCATAGAGGATGACGGCTCCGGCATTCCCGAAGACAAGGCGCGCGAGGCGCTGAAGCGCGGGCGGCGGCTGGACGAGACGAAGCCCGGAACCGGGCTCGGATTGGCCATTGTCGCCGATCTCGTCAACGAGTATGGAGGCGCCTTGGTGCTGGAACGGTCCGGCATGGGCGGCTTGAGGGCAGTGGTGAGATTGCGGAGCCTTCAGTAATGTTTTTTATCGATTTTTGTGCGGCCGGTCGCGGCCAAATTTCCGACAAATATCAATACTATGGGCTTGCCGTCCTCCCCGACGGCGCGGCCCCCGGCACATCTCGCTCGAGAAGTCCATCCCGCTCAAGAGAACCGGTTGCTGGCATGAAGATTCGCGTCGCGCTCGTTTCCGTTCTCGTGGCCGCTTCGGGCTGCACCACACTCGGCAGGGGTGGTCCCGCCTCTCCGGTCACACCGGCTGCGACCAATCCGTCGGCTGGCAAGCTGGGCACCAGCATCGTCTCGGCGATGAATGGCGGGCTCATCGGCGGCTCGATCGGCGCCGGCTTGAGCGACGCTGAAAAGCGCAAGGGCCTCGAGGCGGAATACAAGGCGCTGGAGTACCATACCAGCGGCCAGAAGGTGACGTGGAAGAGCGACAGTTCCTCCCACTATGGCGAGGTGGTCGCCGCGCAGCCCTACCGGGTCGGTTCGCAGGACTGCCGCCAGTACACGCACACCGTGTACACCGGCACATCCGGCGTCACCGCGCGCGGCACGGCCTGCCGCAATGCCGACGGCAGCTGGACGCCGCTGACCTAACTGAGATCGGTCGGCGCGATTGATATCGATCAAGGTCGGGCGGCGCTTCTGCCGTCAAAGCGTCGCAGGATCGCCGTGTTGGCAGGGCAGGGCTCTGCCTTTATTGGAATAGCCWTGCTGTTCTGGGTCATAGCCRCAATCCTTACGCTGGGCGCCAGCCTGGCGGTGCTTTTGCCGCTGGYCGGYGGCACGAAAGGTGCGTCGCCCGCTGGCGATCACGACCTCGAAGTCTATCGCGACCAGCTTTCCGAGCTTGACCGCGACGTGGCGCGCGGCCTGATCCAGCCGGCCGAGGCCGAGGAAGCGCGCGCCGAGATCGGCCGCCGCATCCTGCGTCTCGGCTCGGGCAGCCAGTCGGACGCGGAGGCGCCCCGTCCCTCGCACGCTGTAAGGCTGGTTGCCACCGCCGCCGTGCTGGCGGTGCCGCTGGTGAGCTGGGGACTTTATGGGGAACTGGGCTCGCCGGACCTGCCCTCGCAGCCGCTGGCCGAACGGCTTGCCAAGAACCCGGCCGATTCCTCGGTCGACGAGCTGGTCGCGCGCGCCGAGGCCCATCTTGCGGCCAACCCCTCGGACGGCAAGGGCTGGGACGTGCTGGCGCCGGTCTATCTGCGCCAGCAGCGCTATGCAGACGCGGTGACGGCCTATCGCAATGCCATCCGCCTCGACGGCGACAGCGCAACCCGCCAGGCGGGCCTCGGCGAGGCGATCGCCAACGCCGCCGGGGGTATCGTGTCGGCCGAGGCCCAAGATGCCTTCGAGGCGGCTCTGAAGCTCGACCCCGCCAACGCCAAGGCGAGCTTCTATCTGGCGGTGGGCCTAGCGCAGGAGGGCAGGAAAGCCGAAGCCACGRCCGCCTGGCAGAAGATGCTCGGCGGGCTTGCGCCGGATTCGCCTTGGCGCAGCGCCGTCCAGCAGGCGCTCGCCGAAACGACCGAACCCGCAGCCGCGGCTGGCAAACCTGCCGATGGGCCGGACGCCGGGCAGGTCGAGGCGGCGCAGCAGATGTCGCCGCAGGATCGGCAGGCGATGATCGAAACCATGGTCGCGGGCCTCGACGACCGGCTGAAGCAAAATCCGCGCGACGAGGAAGGATGGATGCGGCTCATTCGTTCCTATGTCGTGCTCGGCAAGGCCGACCAGGCGCGCAACGCGCTCGGCCGCGCTGTTGCCGCCTTCGGCGCCGACAGCGCGCAAGCCAAGAAATTCACCGCCTTTGCCGCCTCCCTCGGCGTGACGGCGACGGAGTAAGAGATGACGCGCAAGCAGAAGCGATTGTCGGTGATCCTGGCAGGGCTTGCCTTTCTCGGCGCCGCCGCCGGCCTCACCTTCTACGCGCTCGGCCAGAAGGCCTCCTATTTCTACATGCCGGCCGATCTTGCCACCGCAACCGTTCAGCCTGGACAGCGTATCCGTCTCGGCGGCCTCGTAGGCAAGGGCACAATCGTGCGCGGGCAGGGCGCCACCGTCGCTTTCTCGGTCACCGACAATCAGAAGTCGGTGAAGGTCACCTATACCGGCATCCTTCCCGATCTCTTTCGCGAGGAGCAGGGTGTCATCACCGAAGGCGCCTTCGGCCCGGACGGTGTTTTCGTCGCCGACAGCGTGCTCGCCAAGCATGACGAGCGCTATATGCCGAAGGAAGTCGCCGACGGCCTGAAGGCCAAGGGCGTCTGGCAGGAGAGCAAGAGTCAATAATGGTTGAGACCGGACATTTCGCGCTCGTGCTGGCTTTTGCGCTGTCGCTGGTGCAGATGCTGGTGCCGCTGGTCGGCGCGCGCACCGRCAATCAGCGGCTGATGGCGGTCGGCGGTCCGGTCGCGGTTACCGGCTTAGCGCTCACCGCGCTCTCCTTCACGGCTCTTGCCAGCGCCTATGCCGGCTCCGATTTCTCGGTGGCGAGCGTGTGGGAAAACTCCCATTCGCTGCAGCCGATGATCTACAAGATCACYGGCACCTGGGGAAACCATGAAGGCTCGATGCTGCTCTGGGTGCTGATCCTGACCTTCTTCGGGGCGCTCGTCGCTGTCTTCGGCTCCAATCTGCCGGCGACGCTGAAGGCCAATGTGCTTGCCGTGCAGGGCATGATCGGCGCCGCCTTCTTCCTGTTCATCCTGGCGACGTCCAATCCCTTCATTCGCCTCAACCCGGCGCCGATCGAAGGGCGCGACCTCAACCCGATCCTGCAGGATCTCGGCCTCGCCATCCATCCGCCGCTGCTTTACCTCGGCTATGTCGGCTTCTCGATCTGCTTCTCCTTCTCCGTCGCGGCTTTGATCGAAGGCCGCATCGACGCCTCCTGGGCGCGCTGGGTGCGGCCCTGGACGTTGGTAGCCTGGATGTTCCTCACCGGCGGCATCGCCATGGGCTCCTACTGGGCCTATTACGAACTCGGCTGGGGCGGGTTCTGGTTCTGGGATCCGGTGGAGAACGCCTCCTTCATGCCTTGGCTCGCCGGCACGGCGCTGCTCCATTCGGCAATCGTCATGGAGAAGCGCTCGGCGCTGAAGATCTGGACGCTGCTCCTGGCGATCCTCACCTTCTCGCTGTCGCTGCTGGGCACCTTCCTTGTGCGCTCCGGCGTGCTCACCTCGGTCCATGCCTTCGCCACCGACCCGGCGCGCGGCGTCTTCATCCTCTGCATCCTGACGCTGTTCATCGGCGGCGCGCTGGCGCTGTTTGCGCTGCGCGCCTCGCGGCTTACGGCGGGCGGCCTATTCCATCCGATCTCGCGCGAGGGCGCGCTGGTCCTCAACAATCTCTTCCTCACCACGGCCACGGCGACGGTGCTCGTCGGCACGCTCTATCCGCTCGCGCTGGAAGCCATCACCGGCGGCAAGATTTCGGTGGGCGCGCCCTTCTTCGACCTGACCTTCGGCCCGCTGATGCTGCCGCTGCTCGCCATCGTGCCGTTCGGCCCGCTGCTTGCCTGGAAGCGTGGCGACATCTTTGCTGCTTCCCAGCGCCTGATGGCGGCCTTCGCGGTGGCGCTCGCCGCGATGCTGGTCACCGGTCTGTTCATCGATGGCGCCTCGGTTTTCGCCGCGCTTGGGGTCGGGCTCGCCGTCTGGTTGGTCGCCGGCGCGTTGACCGATCTTGCCATCAAGTCGGGAGTCGGCTCGGTCGCGCCCGCCATCATGCTTCGGCGCTTCGCCGGCCTGCCGCGCTCGGTCTTCGGCACCGCGCTCGCCCATCTCGGCCTCGGGCTCACCTTGCTCGGCATCGTCGCCACGCTTTGCTTCGGCACCGAGAAGATTCTTGCCATGCGTCCCGGCGAGACGGTCGAGCTCTCCGGCCACACGCTGCGCTTCGAAGGGCTCCTCCCGCAGAAAGGCCCGAACTTCACCGAGGATCGCGGCCGCTTCATGCTGATTGGCGCCGACGGCAATGCTGACGGCGAGATCACCTCGGCCAAGCGCTTCTACCCGGTGCGGCAGACGGTGACGACCGAGTCCGGCATCAGGACGCTGGGGCTCAGCCAGCTCTATCTGTCGCTCGGCGACGAAGGCAAGGACGGCTCGGTGGTCGTGCGCCTGTGGTGGAAGCCGCTGGTGACGCTGATTTGGGGCGGCGGGCTGGTGATGATGGCGGGCGCCGCCATGTCGCTGCTTGATCGGCGCCTGCGCGTCGGCGCGCCGTCTCGCCGCCGCAAGCCGGCTGCCGCGGCCGTATCGGCGAGCCTGACATGAAAGCGAAGTTTTCCCTCGCCTCGCTGGTTCTCCTGCTGGCGCTTGCCTTCGCCGGCACTGCACAGGCGGTGAAGCCCGACGAGGTGCTGCCCGATCCGACGCTGGAGGCGAGGGCGCGCGCGCTCTCCGAAGGCCTGCGCTGCATGGTCTGCCAGAACCAGTCGATCGACGAATCCGACGCCGACCTTGCGCGCGACCTGCGCATTCTCGTGCGCCAGCGCCTCGTCGCCGGCGACACCGACCAGCAGGTGATGGACTATATCGTTTCGCGCTATGGTGAGTTCGTGCTACTGAAGCCGCGCTTCAGCCCGCGCAATGCACTTCTGTGGGGCACGCCGGCGCTGCTGCTTCTGGCCGGCGGCATCTTCATCGTGATGAGCGCCCGCTCGCGCCGCCCGGCGCCGGACAGCGTCCTCAGCGCCGAGGAAAAGGCGGCGCTGGACAAGCTGCTGCGCAATTAGCGCACGAATTGCGGACCTCGGAGGCTTGGCGGAAGCATCTGCGGCGCCGCTTCGCGGCTGCTCCGCCCGTGGATGACGACGCGGCAGGTGCTTCCGCCAAGCCTCCGGGTGCTGCATGCCTCACCCCTTGCCTGCCCTATCCCGCGCTTGATGCGCTCGATCATCTTAGTCTCCCAATCGACTGAGACTCGAATTCGGTTCGTATGGCCTGTGGTCATTTTGAACCTCGTGATCGCACGCACCGTCGCCAACCACCAACATTACAAAATTTTCATGCACCGGAAATGGCGCCGTAATGTGCGCCCATCTAATCCTCTTGCCCGAGGATGCTTCGCCTGAGCGCATCCCTTCGAAAGAGGAAACAAAACCCATGAATATTGCCCCCAATTCATATTCCAGAACCCGCAAGCGCCTGATGGCGGCCGTCGCTTCCCTGGCTGTCGTGGGTGCGGTCGGCGCGGGCGCGCTCGCCACCGGCACTGCCCCCGTGCTGGCCGATGCGGTGCGCGTCGAGGCCCCGCAGGTTCCAAGCTTCGCCGATRTCGTYGAGCGTGTCTCGCCGGYGGTCGTCAGCGTCAAGGTGAAGGCAAAGGTCCAGCCGACGGCCGATGACGGCTCCGACGATCAGAACGGCTTTGACAACTTGCCTGACAATCCGCAGCTGCGCCGCTTCTTCAGGGAATTCCGCGGCTTCGGCGACCAGGGCGGCCAGTTCGGCATGCGCCCCTTCGGCCACCGCAACCACGGCAATGGCGAGCCGCGCCCAGTGGCGCAAGGCTCGGGCTTCTTCATCTCCGAGGATGGCTATCTCGTCACCAACAACCACGTCGTTTCGGAAGGCTCCGATTTCTCCGTCGTCACCAATGACGGCAAGGAGCTCGACGCCAAGCTGATCGGCACCGATCCGCGCACCGATCTTGCCGTGCTGAAGGTTGATGGCGGCGGCAAGAAGTTCACCTATGTCGACTTTGCCGACGACTCCAAGATCCGCATCGGCGACTGGGTGGTGGCCGTCGGCAATCCGTTCGGCCTCGGCGGCACCGTCACCGCCGGCATCGTCTCGGCCCGCGGCCGCGATATCGGCGCCGGCCCCTATGACGACTTCATCCAGATCGACGCCTCGGTCAACCGCGGCAACTCGGGTGGTCCGACCTTCAACCTCAACGGCCAGGTGATCGGCATCAACACCGCCATCTTCTCGCCGTCGGGCGGCAGCGTCGGCATCGCTTTCGACATTCCGGCCTCGACCGCCAAGCAGATCGTCCAGGACCTGATGAAGAACGGCTCGGTCCAGCGCGGCTGGCTCGGCGTCGAGATCCAGCCTGTGACCAAGGACATCGCCGAATCGCTCGGGCTGAAGGCGGAGAAGGGCGCGCTGGTATCGAGCGCCCAGGACGCCGGCCCCGGCAAGAAGGCCGGCATCGCCGCCGGCGACGTGATCACTCAGGTCGACGGCAAGGATGTCGAGTCGCCGAAGGAACTCGCCCGCATGATCGGCGCATATGCGCCGGGCAAGTCGGTTGACGTTACTGTGTGGCGCAACGGCAAGAACGAGACGGTCAAGGTCGATCTCGGCACCCTACCTTCGAGCGACAAGCAGGCCTCGAACGAGGACCACAACAAGCAGTCGGCGCCGCCCAAGGCCGACACGCTGGCTGATCTCGGCCTCACCGTCACCAAGTCGGAAAACGGCAAGGGCCTGGTGGTGACCGATGTCGACCCGGACAGCGACGCGTCCGACCGCGGCATCCAGCCCGGCGACATCATCACCTCGATCAATTCGGCCGAGGTGAACAACACCGACGACGTCTCCAAGGCGATGGCGGATGCCGCCAAGTCGGGCCGCAAGGCTGTGCTGATGCAGATCAGCCGCGACGACACGAACCGCTTCGTCGCGCTGCCGGTCGGCAAGGGTTGATCCGATAGGGCGGTTGATCGTTTCACGGAAACGCACAACCGCTCTTTGTTTTGACGCAATTCCGGACGGAGAGCTGTTTCACCCTTTCCTGGAATTGCTCAGCGTCTTTTCCTTGCGGCGGTTTCAACATCCCCGAACCGCCGCGGGGAAAACATGGGACCGAGCACGTCAGTCAGTCACCGTGTTTCGCTCCCGGCGGCAGCGGGTTTCCCATCACCCGCTGCCGCTTCAACTGAAAGGCCAAGGCAATGGCTGCCCCTCAATCTTCCGCCGAAATCGCGTATAACAGCTCCATGAAGATTCTCGTCATGGAAGACGATCGCGAGGCAGCGGAATACCTGAAGAAGGCCTTCGCCGAGGCGGGTCACACCGCCCATGTCGCGGGTGACGGCGAGACAGGCTTCGCGCTTGCCGACGCCGGCGACTATGACGTGATGGTGGTGGACCGCTTGATGCCGCGCCGCGACGGCCTGTCGGTGATCGCGGCACTGCGCTCGCGCGGYAACACCACGCCGGCGCTGATCTTGTCGGCGTTGGGCGAGGTCGACGACCGCGTCACCGGCCTGCGCGCCGGCGGCGACGACTATCTGACCAAGCCTTACGCCTTCTCCGAACTGCTCGCGCGCGTGGAGGTGCTGAACCGGCGCGCCAGCGCCCGCGAGGCGGAGACCGTCTACCGTGTCGGCGATCTGGAGCTCGACCGGCTGTCGCATTCGGTCAGGCGCGCCGGCCGGGAAATCACGCTGCAGCCGCGCGAATTCCGGCTGCTTGGATATCTGATGCGCCATGCCGGCCAGGTGGTGACGCGCACCATGCTGCTCGAGAATGTCTGGGACTATCATTTCGATCCGCAGACCAACGTCATCGACGTTCATGTCTCGCGCCTGCGCGGCAAGATCGAAARGGGCTTCGACAAGCCAATCCTGCACACGATCCGCGGCGCCGGCTACATGCTGAAAGGCGGCTAGGGCATGATCCCGAAAAAGTGGGAACCGGTTTTCGGAAAAGATCATGCTACAACAAGGAGTTAGATCAGGATGACGATTCGACAGATCGTCATCCTGATCTAAGAGCAAATGGCTCTTTCCCTTCCCGCCATCATGAAGACGACGGCGGCCCGGCTCTCGGCGCTTTATCTTCTGCTTTTCGCGCTTTGCGCCGTGCTGCTGGTCTTCTACATGACATCGCTGTCGGCGCACATGCTGACCGCGCAGACCCAGGAGACCATCAACGACGAGGTGCTGGGCCTGGCGCAGGCTTACCAGCGCGGCGGCTTGCCGGTGCTGGTGCGCGTGGTCGAGTCCCGCTCCCGCCAGCCCGGCGCCAACCTCTATCTGATCGCCGACGCCAACGGCCAGATCCTGACCGGCAACGTGCAGAGCCTTGAGCCTGGGGTCATCGAAACCGAGGGCTGGACAACCAAGCCCTTTTCCTACCAGCGCTTCGGCGAGGGCGAGCTCGACCGGCTGCGCGGCGAAGGATCCGACCAGACCGCGCCGCCGCCCGGAGCCGGCGGTGYGCAATCCGAGGGTGAGAAAGGCCATAATGCGATCGCGCTGGTGCTGAGACTCCCCAACCAGATGATCATGCTGGTCGGCCGCGACCTCGGTGAGCCCGAGCGCTTCCGCGCCGTTATCCGCCGCGCGCTGACGCTGGCGCTGGGCATGATGGGCCTCGGCGGTCTTTTGATCTGGTTCTTCGTCGGACGCGCGGCGCTGAAACGCATCGACAGCGTCTCCGACGCAAGCCGCCGCATCATGGGTGGCGATCTTTCCGGACGGCTGCCGGTGAGCGGCGCCGGCGACGAATTCGACCRCCTCTCGGAAAACCTCAACACGATGCTGGCCCGTATCGCCACGCTGAACGAGGGGCTGAAGCAGGTCTCCGACAACATCGCGCATGACCTGAAGACACCGCTGACCAGGCTGCGCAACCGCGCCGAGGCGACGCTTGCCGGCAAGCAAAAGACGATCGACTACCRCCAGGCGCTGGAGGGCACGATCGCCGAGTCCGACCAGCTCATCAAGACGTTCAACGCCATCCTGATGATCTCGCGGCTGGAGGCCGGCTATTCCTCCGAGACGACCGGCCCCRTCGATCTAGCCGCCACGGTGAGCGACGTGGTCGAGCTCTACGAGCCGGTGGCTGAGGAGGCGGGCGTTGCCGTGGAAGCCACGGTGCCGGAAGCGATCACCATCAACGGCAACCGCGAGCTGATCGGCCAGGCGCTGTCCAACATCGTCGACAATGCAATCAAATACTCGACCGGCGCCGCCGAGGACCCGAGAGTGCGCGTCACGCTGGAGCGCGTCGGCGACGAGATCAAGCTCGTCGTTTCCGACAACGGCCACGGCATCCCCGACGATGCCRATCGCGCCAGGGTCACCGAGCGCTTCGTGCGGCTGGAAAAGAGCCGCTCGCAGCCGGGTTCCGGCCTGGGCCTCAGCCTCGCCAAGGCGATCATGACTTTCCACAACGGCAGGCTTGATCTTCTGCCCGCTAATCCCGGATTGTCCGTGGTCATGAGTTTCCCGGCACCGGAGACGCATTGATGGCGGCGAGGATGGCAAAGAAACGGCAAGAAACCGAGTGGCAGCTGCGCCCGACGCTGGCCCTTCACCCGCGGGATAAGGACCATGCGCGCCGGGAATTGTCCGAGATCGCGGACGCCGCCGCGGACGACGGCCTGTCCCGCCTGGCGGCCTTCCTTGCGGGCGAGGGCCCGCTGCAGGACCTGCTCGCTGCCATCTTCGACCTGTCACCCTTCCTGCGCGATGTAGCCCGCCGCCGGCCGGCGATACTCGACACGCTGTTCGACCAGACGATCGAGGCACGGCTCGGCGACATCGGCGAGGCAATCGATCGCGCGGCGCAGGCCGAGAATGTTTCGGAATCGAACCTGATGATGGCGCTGAGGCAGTGGAAGGCCGAGGCCCATTTCCTGATCGCGCTCGCCGATCTTGCCGGCGAAGCCGAAACCGCGGTGACGGTGCGACGCCTCAGCGACCTGGCGGATGCCTGCACCCGCGCCGCGGTCGATTTCCTGCTGCTCGACGCGCACGGACGGGGCAAGCTCAAGCTGCCCGACGCAAATGACCCGGCGCACGGCTCGGGCTGGATTCTGCTCGGCATGGGCAAGCTCGGCGCGCATGAGCTGAATTTCTCTTCCGACATCGACCTCGTCGTCTTCTTCGATCCGGAAGCGCCTGCCGTCGTCGACCCGCTGGACGCGACGGAGCTTTTCTCGCGCCTTACCCGCCGGCTGGTGCGCATCCTGCAGGATCGCACCGAGCACGGCTATGTCTTCCGCACCGATCTGAGACTGCGTCCCGATCCCGGCTCGACGCCGCTCGCCATTCCTGTCGAGGCGGCGCTCCGCTACTACGAGGCGCGCGGCCAGAACTGGGAGCGCGCCGCCATGATCAAGGCGCGTCCGGTGGCGGGCGATCTTGCCGCGGGTACGGTCTTCCTCAAGGAATTGCAGCCCTATGTCTGGCGCAAATACATGGACTACGCGGCAATCGCCGACGTCCATTCGATCAAGCGCCAGATCCATGCCCACAAGGGCCATGGCGAGATCGCGGTCAAGGGCCACAACGTCAAGCTCGGCCGCGGAGGCATCCGCGAGATCGAATTCTTCGTCCAGAYGCAGCAGTTGATCGCCGGCGRCCGCTTTCCGGAATTGCGCGGCCGCGAGACCGTGCCGATGCTTGGCCAACTTGCGGCGCGCGGCTGGATCACCGCCGATGCACGCGATGCCCTGATCCGGCAATACTGGTTCCTGCGACGCGTCGAGCATGCCATCCAGATGGTGGCCGACGAGCAGACGCACGTCCTGCCCGCGGAAGACGAGGAGCTGGAACGCATCGCGCTGATGCTTGGCTTTGCCGGTGAGGCCGAGTTCGCCACGGCCTTCCGCGCCTCGCTGCAGCAGGTCGAGCGCCACTATGCGGCGCTGTTCGAGACGGCGCCCGAACTGTCGGCCGGCGTCGGCAACCTGGTCTTCACCGGCGATGTCGACGACCCCGACACGCTGCAGACCTTGCATCGGCTCGGCTTCCAGCGGCCGAGCGACATCTGCCGCGTCATCCGCGGCTGGCATTTCGGCCGCTATCGCGTCACCCAGTCGGCCGAGGCGCGCGAGCGGCTGACGGAGCTGACGCCGGCGCTGCTGAGGGCTTTCGGCCAGACCCGCCGCGCCGACGAGGCGCTGATGCGCTTCGACGAGTTCCTTGCCGGCCTGCCGGCGGGCATCCAGCTCTTCTCGCTTCTGCAGTCCAATCCGGCGCTGCTCAAGCTGATGGCGACGATCATGGGTGCAGCCCCGCGGCTCGCTGCCATCATCACGCGCCGGCCGCATGTCTTCGACGGTCTGCTCGATCCGGCCTTGCTTACCGAACTGCCGGACCGCGCCTATCTCTCGGCCCGGCTTGCCGCCTTCATCGAGGGCGACCGCGCCTATGAGGATGTGCTCGACCGCCTGCGCATCTTTGCCTCCGAGCAGAAATTCCTGATCGGCGTGCGCCTGCTTGCCGGCTCAATCGATCCGGCGCGCGCCGGCCGCGCCTTTTCCGACCTCGCCGACCTCACAATCGAGGCCGCGCTCAACGCCGTCATTGCCGAGTTCGCGCAGCGCCACGGCAGGGTCGCCGGCGGCAGGGTGGCGCTGCTCGGCATGGGCAAGCTCGGCAGCCGCGAGCTCACCGCCGGCTCCGACGTCGACCTCATTCTCCTCTACGACCATGATGCGGAGGCGGAAGAGTCCGACGGCGAGAAGCCGCTAGCGACCTCGCACTATTATGCCCGTATGACGCAGCGGCTGATCGCGGCCGTGTCGGCGCCCACGGCCGAAGGCGTGCTTTACGAGCTCGACCTTCGCCTGCGCCCTTCCGGCAACAAGGGGCCGGTCGCCACCCATGTGGATGCCTACAAGAAGTACCAGCGCCAGGATGCCTGGACTTGGGAGCACATGGCGCTGGCAAGAGCACGCGCCATCGGCGGCGATCCAGCACTTTGCGCCGAAGCCGAGGACGAAGTGGCGGCGGTTCTCGCCCAGCCGCGCGACGGCGCCAAGGTTAAGGCGGATGCCTTGGAGATGCGGGCGCTGATCGACAAGGAAAAGCCGCCGCGCGATCTCTGGGACATCAAGCTGATCCCGGGCGGCCTCATCGATCTTGAGTTCATCGCCCAGGTCGCCGTCATCATCGGCGCGATCGAACCGGGAAGGCGGGCAACGGCGACCGCCGATGTGTTGGCGAGACTGGCGCCCGGTTTCGCGACCTCGGACGTCCGGCAGGAACTCAGCAGCGCCTGGCAGCTCTATCTGGCGTTGACCCAGATGATCAGGCTCTGCCTGACCGGTGAATTCCAGCGCGACGATGTCCCGCCGGGGCTTTYGGATCTGCTTCTGGCGGTCACCGACCTGCCGGATTTCGGTGTGCTTGAAGCACACCTCAAGGAGACGTCAGGGAAGGTCAGGAAGGATTTCGATCTTCTGCTTCGTGCGGGAGCGCCGTAACGATCAAGGTTTCCCAGCCCTGARGCCGCATGGCTACTCGGTACGTTGAACCTTGCGAAGCGCGCGACGTGCATGCGCCTGCAGTATCCGATCGCGAAGATGTGTATAAAAGCGGGGYGGCAGCATTCCATATTGGAAGCGCGCAGGCCTGCTCCCCGGTATGGGCCTGAGATCAGGACCCGGCCAAAGGAAATCGTTGGTTTCGCTAACCACGACCCATGAGGGCATCGCGTCGAGCCCGAGGTGAGCTTTGAGCGGAGCAGGCAGTTCTATGGCGTCGGCAGGATCAGTCGGGGCGGTATGCGTGATCGGAACCACCGTCACGACCTCGCGCCCCTCAACGACCCGGCGCGCAGCTACAATGGCGCAAGGCCTGTCCTTGCGACCATCTTCCGCACCGTCTTTGTATTCTTGGGCCCAGAGGTAGGAGTAGGAGATCACCAATCCGGGGACGGGCCTGGGTAAGCTCACGGGTTCCAGTCTTTAAGCATTGCGTCAAGCTCGTCATATTGCGCTGGGACGCTGCTTTCGGCGATGGCGTTGAGGGTTTCGTCGTCCAGTTCTTGGACGGGACGGGCAACCCTTCCCTTGACCAACACTGCGAACATCGCCGCAGAAAGAAGCACCGTGTGGGTACGGCCGTTCTTCGTAATCGCGACCGGCGCTCGTTGAGCGGCGTCCTGAAAGCGGCCGACATTTTGTTGGAACTCAGTGGATGTCACGCGCATGATAAGTCACCTCTTTATCCAAAATAGATAAAGTAGATAACTTCTTCAAGGCGGCGTTTTCGCTTGGTGCAAGCTGTCACGCCGCGGCCTTCACCGTCTGCGGCGACTTCTTGAGCGGGATGCGCACCGAGACGATGGTRCCGACGCCCTCGGTCGAGCGGATCTTCAGCGCGCCGCCCTGCRGCTCGGCAAGCGAGCGCGAGATGGCAAGGCCGAGGCCGGAGCCGGTATGGTTCTTGGAGAACTGGTTCTGCACCTGCTCGAACGGCCGCCCGAGCTTGCTCAACGCCTGCTTGGGGATGCCGCAGCCATTGTCCTCGATGGTGAGCACCAGCGCGCCGGATGCGCTGCGCGCACGGACCGTGATCTTGCCGCCCTGTCCGGTGAACTTCACCGCGTTGGAGAGGAGGTTGATCGCGATCTGCTTGATCGCGCGGCGGTCGRCATAGAGCCTCATCGAGTCGGCGATGCGCGTGTCCACGGTGATCGACTTTTCCGCCGCCTRCAGCGAGATAACGCGCACCGTCTCCTTGATCAGCGGGCAAAGGTCGATCTCCTCACGGTCGACCGAGAATTGGCCGGCTTCGATCTTCGACATGTCGAGTATGTCGTTGATGACGCCGAGCAGGTATTTGCCGCTGCCGTTGATGTCGCTGGCATATTCCTCGTAGCGCTCGGAGCCGAGCGGTCCGAACAGGCCCTGCTGCATCAGCTCGGAAAAGCCGATGATGGCGTTGAGCGGCGTGCGCAATTCATGCGACATGTTGGCGAGGAATTCGGACTTCGCCCGGTTGGCGGCCTCGGCGCGCTCGGTCTCCTTCATATATTTGCGGTTGAGCTCGACCAGCTCCTTGGCGCGCTCCTCCTCGGCGCGGCGTGCGAGGCTGAGATCGTGGATCGTAGCCATCAGGCGGCGCTCGCTGTCGACCAGCTTTTCCTGGTGCAGCTTGATCTGGGTGATGTCGGAGCCGACCGAGACGATACCGCCGTCCCTTGTCCTGAGTTCGTTGACCTGCAGCCAGCGGCCGTCCGCCAATTGCCTTTCGATGGTGACGCCGCCATGCGGCCCGTTGGCATTGGCGAGCCTCCGCTCTGAGGCGAAGGCGAGCATGCGCTCCTCCAGCATGGCGCGGGTGGCGCCCGGCACCACGTCGCGGTCAGAGAGCCCGTTATCCTTCTGGAATTTGGAGTTGCACATGATCAGCCGCTCGGCGGCATCCCACAGCACGAAGGATTCGTTGATGTTTTCGATCGCGGTTCTCAGCCGCATGTCCGCCGCTTCCGAACGCAGCGCCAGGTGCCGCTGCTCGGTGACGTCGACGGCGATGCCGATCAGCTGGATCTCCGGCGCCTCCGGGTCGATCACCTGCGCGCGGGCGCGCATCCACACCCATTGCCCATCGGCATGGCGCATGCGGAACACCTGGTCGATATGATCGATCTCGCGCTCGACGATGCGGTTGGCGAGCTCGAAGAGATCACCGTCATCCGGGTGGATGATCTCGTCGACCTCGCCGAAAGACAGCATCGTGTCGCAGGGCTCGTAGCCCAGCATGTCGTACATYGAACGCGACCAGTACATCTTGCCGCGCACCATATCCCAGTCCCACAGGCCGCAGCGGCCGCGCACCAGCGCCATGTCGATGCGCTGATGCGCCTCGAGATAGATGCGGTCGGCTGCCTGGGCGCGCGCCGCCTGGCCGAAATAGGCATAGAGGATGACGATCAGCACGCCTGCCGTCAGCACGAACAGCGTGACGTTGAGCGACACCGTCTTGCGCCAGCTGTCGAACACGGCCTCCTTGGGCACCAGAGCGGCAGCGGCGTTCTTGCGGTCGCCTGTAAGGCTGACCGCGGCGAACCAGTCCTTGCCGGCGATGCTGACATCCATCACGCCGGCGCGGTCGCCGAACATGAACAGCGGCTGTCCGCCGAGCACGAGGCTATCGAGCGAGCGTCCCTGCCAGCCCGTCGACGATGGCGACACGGCGATGATCTTGAAGGCGCCGTCGGTGATGGCCAGCACATGGCTGCGGCCCATCGCACCCTGGCGGCCGGTGGTCTCCAGCAGGTCAATGGCATTGGCGCCCGCGGCGTTCGGGTCGGCGGTGATCGCCTGCGCCATCTGGCCGGCGGCGAGGGCCAGCACCGCCTTGGCGTCCCGCTCGACCTCGTCGCGTTCGTTGACCAGCGATAGGAAGCGCAGGGCGGCGATGACGATGAGGAAGATGATGATCAGTGCCGGGATCGAGCGGCGCAGCAGCGGCTCTGCCGCCAGCAGCCGCTGATAGGCGGGCTCGGCGATCAGACGCGCATTGCCGGCAAGCCTGTCGCCCCTTGCCTCGCGACGCGCAAAAGCCTTCCCTCCGGGCGCGCCCCACGCGTCCGTCTTGGCCATAAATGGCACTCCCCGAATTGCCGAACTTGACGATCCGGCTACGCCGCACGCCCGAATCGTCAGTAAGGAATCAAAGGTGATTCGCCTTGTCCAGAGGCGCGGCTAAAAAAGATTAAAAGTTGATTGAAATTCGCGCTTTTCCCCTTCTCCCCTTGTGGGAGAAGGTGGATCGGCGCGATAGCGCCGAGACGGATGAGGGGTGTTCCAGCGGAGTGAGACGCTGGTGGCATCTGGAGCACCCCTCATCCGTCGCCTTCGGCGACGCGTTCTCCCACAAGGGAAGAAGGAGAGGGCGCTACGCCAGCGTCCGCTCCACGATGTCGCGGAGGTCGGCCGATAGGTTCTCGGCGTTCGCCATCTGCAGCAGCGCCTGCCGGGCCTTGTTCTGCCGGATCGGTTCCAGCGAGCGCCATGACCGCAGCGCCGTCGCCAGCCTTGCCGCCACTTGCGGGTTACGCTTCTCCACCTCCAGCACGGTGTCGGCGAAGAAGCGGTAGCCCTGGCCGTCGGCGCGATGGAAGCCGGTCTGGTTGGCGCTGGAGAAAGTCCCGATCAGCGAGCGCACCCGGTTCGGGTTGGCGATCGAGAAGGCGGGGTGCTGCATCAGCGCGCGCACTGTCTCGACGGTCTGGGGCCCTGGCACGCCGGCCTGGATCTGGAACCATTTGTCGAGCGCCAGGGGATCTTTGCGATATTTGGCCTCGAAGATTGCCAGGGCCTCGAGCGCCTGAGGCGAGCCGGCATGGCGATGTGCCAGCACGGTGAGCGCCGCCGCGCGATCCGTCATATTGGTTGCCGCGCAGAAATGCGCCGCCGCAAGCGCCACGCCTTCGGGCAGCAGCGAAAGGTAGTCGAGCAGGATATTGCGCAACGCGCGCCGCCCGGCGCTCGCTGCGTCGGGCGTGAACGGGCCTTTGTCGGCAAGGCTGTCATAGATGGTCGAGAAGGCCTCGCGGTTCGCCTTGGCGATCGTCAGCGCCAGGGCTTCGCGCGCTGCGAAGACGGCGTCGGGGTCGATGCCCTTGCCGATGTCGCGGGCGATGTCCGCTTCCGCGGGCAGCGCCAGCGCCAGCGCCCGGTAGGCCGGCTCCAGCGTCTCGTCGCCGGCGATCCTGYCGGCAAGCTCGGCGAGCTTTTCCGCAAAGGCCGGCTTCTTGCCGCCGAGGACGTGGCGGAAGGCTGCGATCAGCGCATCGGTGAGGAGCGTGTTGACCGCCTGCCAGCGCGAAAAAGAGTCGCTGTCATGGCTGGCGAGGAAGAACTGGTCGTCAGCCTTCTGTTGCACCGAGAGCGTGATCGGCGCCGAGAAGCCGCGATTGAGCGACACCGAAGGCCGTTCCGAAACGCCGGAGAAGCGCACGCTGTGCCGCCGCTTGCGCACATGGATGACGCCGTCTTCGACGGTGGCGCCCTCGACGCTTTGCCAGGTGACCGGTTTGCCGCTGGCGCCGACAAGGCCGAAGGCCAGCGGAATGTGCATTAGCCGCTTGCGGCTTTCCGAAGGCGTCGGCGGCACTGACTGCTCGATCTCCAGCGTGAACGCCTTGGCCGCGGCATTGTAGGAGGAACTCACCGTCAGGTTCGGCGTGCCGGCCTGGTGGTACCAGAGCGCGAATTGCGCGAGGTCTCGCCCCGAGACGTCCTCAAACACCTTGAGGAAGTCCTCGATTGTCGCCGCCTCGCCGTCATGCCGCTCGAAATAGAGGTCCATGCCGGCGCGGAATGCCTCCGGCCCCAGAATGGTGCGGATCATGCGCACCACCTCCGAGCCCTTCTCGTAGACGGTCGCCGTGTAGAAGTTGTTGATCTCGCGGTAGCGCCGCGGCCTGACCGGATGCGCCAGCGGCCCCTGGTCCTCGGGGAACTGATGYGCGCGCAGCGTGCGCACCTCGGCGATGCGCTTGACAGYCCGCGAGCGCTGGTCGGCGGAGAATTCGTGGTCGCGGTAAACGGTCAGCCCCTCCTTCAGGCAGAGCTGGAACCAGTCGCGGCAAGTGATTCTGTTGCCTGTCCAATTGTGGAAATATTCATGCGCGATGATCGCCTCGATATTGGCGAAGTCGGCATCGGTCGCCGTCTCCTCATCGGCCAGCACATATTTGTCGTTGAAGATGTTGAGGCCCTTGTTCTCCATCGCGCCCATGTTGAAGTCGGACACGGCGACGATGTTGAACACGTCGAGGTCATATTCGCGGCCGAAGGCCTCCTCGTCCCATTTCATCGAGCGCTTCAGGGCGTCCATCGCGTAGCCCGCGAGCCGTTCCTTGCCGGGCTCGACGTAGATGCCGAGCTCGACCTTGCGGCCGGACATGGTGGTGAAACTGCCCGCCACCTTGCCGAGCGCGCCCGCCACAAGCGCGAAGAGATAGGAGGGCTTCGGGAAGGGATCATGCCAGACCGCATAGTGCCGGCCGTCGGCGARCACGCCGCGTTCGACGGGATTGCCGTTGGAAAGCAGTAGTGGCGCTTCGTTGTGCGGCGCCTCGATGCGCACCGTATAGACGGACAGGATGTCCGGCCGGTCGAGGAAATAGGTGATCCGGCGAAAGCCCTCGGCCTCGCATTGCGTGCAGTAGACATTGTTGGAGCGGTAGAGCCCCATAAGCGCCTCGTTGCGCGACGGYGCGATCTCGGTCTCGAGGCGAAGCTCGAAGCGCTGCGCCGCCGGCGGCTTCAAGATGGTCAACTGGTCCGGCGTCGCCTGGTAGTCGGCCGCCGAGAGCGCTTGCCCGTCAATGGCAGCGCCAAGCAGCGTCAGCCCGTCGCCGTCGAGCACAAGCGGCGCGGAAGCGRCAACCCCTTCTCGCCGCTCGACGCTGAGCACGGCAGTGACGCGGGTCGCATCCGGCGACAGATGGAAATCGAGACTGATCCGCGGAATGAGATAGTCGCTGGGGCGATAGTCTTCGAGTTTGAAGACATGGCCGGTGTCGGTGCGCATTCCGTTGCTTTTCCTGTCGATTTCGGGCGGACAGCGCGCGGTGCTGGTCCAAGAATTTTTGAAAGCCCGCGCTCTTTACACGAAACGGTCACTCGACAAAACTGCGTCAGCGCCTATTTCTGGGCTTCGTTCTCCGATCATCGTCACGAGGCATGGATGACCGTCGTCACACCGAAATTCGGCATGGGCGCAACCGTGCACGTCGATATCCCCACAACGCCTGAGCGCATCTGGGCGGCGATCCGGGACGCCGCGACAAAGTGAGCACCGGGGCGGGGTCGAACAGGGGAGCTGCCGGCGATCACGCCGACGGYCACGGGACGCTGCGGGGCATCGCGCTGAAGATCGTTTCGGTGACGGTCTTCGTCGCTATGTCGACCTGCATCAARGCGGCYGGCACCGTGCCCRCTGGCCAGATCGTCTTCTTCCGTTCCTTCTTCGCCATCTTTCCGATCGTCGCCTTCCTTGCGTTCAAGGGACAGCTCGACACGGCGTTCTCGACCAAACGGCCGTTCAACCACATCGCGCGCGGCGTCGTGGGCGTCGGCGCCATGGGACTGGGCTTCTTCGCGCTGACTAGGCTGCCGCTGCCGGAGGCGATCACGCTCAATTACGCGCAGCCGCTGCTGGTCGTGATGTTCTCCTCGATCTTCCTCGGCGAGTCGATCCGGGTCTATCGCTGGAGCGCAGTCGCCGTCGGCCTTGTCGGTGTGCTGGTCATCTCCTGGCCGGAACTGACGCTCCTGAATTCCGACGAGGCGCTCGACGACCAGGAAGTGGTGGGCGTAATGGCGGCCCTCATCGCTGCCGCGATCTCGGCCGTCGCCATGCTTCTGGTGCGCAATCTCGTGCAGACCGAGAAGACGGCGACCATCGTGCTGTGGTTCTCGTCGACGGCGAGTTTGCTGGCGYTGCTGACGTTGCCTTTCGGCTGGCAGATGCTGACTCCGGCGCAGGCCGCCCTGCTGATTGCAGCCGGCTTTTGCGGCGGGCTCGGCCAGATCCTGATGACGGCGGCCTACCGGCATGCCGAGGCGTCGGTCGTTGCGCCCTTCGAATACACCTCGATGATCCTCGGTGTCGTCGTCGGCTATTTCGTCTTCGGCGACGTGACCACGCTGAACACGCTGGTCGGCGGCATCATTGTCGTCGCCGCCGGCATCTTCATTATCTGGCGCGAGCGGCAGCTTGGCCTGGAGCGCACGCGCACAAGACGGGCGACACCACCGCAAGGTTGATCTGTTTCAAAGAGATAGCTTCAAAAGCCGAGTTCCGTCACACCCACCTCTGTCCTGCCGGACATCTCCCCTGCAAGGTGAGAGATCGGATGTCGCCATGCCTTTCGCCGATCACCGACGTTGCAGGACGAGCGCCGTCGGCAAAGTTGCTAATCTCCCCCTTGCGGGCCCTTGCGGGGGAGATGGGCGGCAGGCCAGAGGGGGTTGCTGTCCCTCGACCGTTCCAATTGAGAGCTATTGAGAGCTTCGCTCCTTCGCTAGCCGCACCAGCACCGTCCGCGTCTGCTCGTCGGCCGGGAAGAAGGACTCGATCGCCAGTTCCGACAGCGTGACGTCGAGCGGCGTGCCGAACACGGTGATCGTACTGATGAAGGAGAGCACCGCACCGCCATGCGCGAGCCGCAGCGGATGCACGATGCCGCTCGGCTCGACCGGCGCCGGCCGGCTGCTCCTCAGCCCGGATGGATAGGTGCGCAACTCGCGCTCCAGCTCGATCAGCACCGGGTCGCCGGTCGCGTCGTTCTGGTGCTTCAGGCGTTCGAGCAGATGCGCGCGCCATTCGGCGAGATTGACGATGYGCGGCGCCACACCGCCCGGATGCAGGCTGAGCCTGAGCACATTGACCGGCGGCTTGAGCAACGACGGCTCGGAGACATCGGCGAGGAACGGGCCGATYGCCGCGTTGGCGCAGACGAGGTTCCAGTGGCGGTCCACGGCAAGGGCAGGGAAGGGCTCGTGGCCCTTCAGCACCGTCTCGACCGCCGCCATCGCCGGCGCCAGCGTTGCATCGGTCAGCGGCTTCTCGCTGAAGCTTGGCGCGAAGCCCGCCGCGAGCAGCAATTGGTTGCGCTGGCGCAACGGGATCGAAAGCTGTTCGGCCAGATGCAGAACCATCTCCCGCGACGGCTGGGCGCGCCCGCTCTCGACGAAGGAGAGATGCCGCTGCGAGATATCGGCTTCCATGGCGAGGTCGAGCTGGCTCATGCGCCGACGCGTGCGCCATTCGCGAATGAGACTGCCGGCGGAGATTTCGGATGTGGTCATGGGGAAGGACTAAGGCGACCGGGGGAGCAATTCAATTACCTTGGAGGTTATGGCGCCGACGTCGGAGATTGGCGAAGGCGATGGCGACGTCCGATCTCCCCCATGTGGGCTTATGTGGGGGAGTTGCCTGGCAAGGCAGAGGGGGGCGCTGTCCCGCTGACCTATCAGCTTTCAGAATTGCAGCGCCGTAAGAAGAATTGCAGAAGTTGGCGATCCTTCGCGCGCCCCTCTGTCCTGCCGGACATCTCCCCCACAACAAGGGGGGAGATCAGCTGGCTGCCAACCCCCTCAGCTTTGCCTTCACCTCGAGGAAATCCCGCCACGCCAGCTTCTTGTGCGCCGGCGTCCTCAGCAGATAGGCCGGGTGCAGCGTAGGCATGGCGGGAATGGCAATGCCCGAGGCCGTCGTGTGGACGCGCCAGTTGCCGCGCAGGCGCAGGATGCCGTCCGTGGTGTGGAGCAGTGTCTTGGCGGAAGGACCGCCGAGATTGACCAGCACCTTGGGATTGACCAGCTCGATCTGCCTTTCGATGAACGGGCGGCAGATCTCCGTCTCGTGCGGCGTCGGCGTGYGATTGCCGGGCGGCCGCCAGGGGATGACATTGGCGATATAAGCTGAATTGYGGTCGCGGCCGATCGCCGCCAGCATGCGGTCGAGCAGCCGGCCCGAGCGGCCGACGAAGGGCAGGCCTTCGAGGTCCTCGTCGCGGCCCGGCGCCTCGCCGACAAGCATCAGGTCGGCATCGGGATTGCCGTCGGCGAAGACCAGGTTCTTGGCGGTGAATTTAAGGTTGCAGCCATCGAAGGCCGCCATGTGCTGGCGCAATTCAACGAGTGTCGAGGCGCTCGCCGCCAGCTGCCGCGCGAGCAGGACCTGCCCCTCGTCGGGCACCGCAGCGGTGGCGGGCATGGGCCGGGCGGGCGCGTCCGGGATTCTGCTCGCGTCCAGACTGAACGATGCCGTTGACGTCTCCGGCGCCTTGCTTGGTTCCCGGCCTGGCTCAGGTGCCGGGCGCTCCTCCGAGCCGCTTTCATGCATGGGTGCCGCCGGCGCGGGCGCGCGCTCGGCCTGCTTCGGCCTGACCTCGGCGAACCGGTTGATGGGCGCGTCTTCCAGCGCATCGTCGACGCCGGCGCTGGCATAGAAGGCGAGCAGTTCGGCGATGTCGATCGGGTTGTTGGGGGAGGTGGCAGTCATGGCGCCACCATCGTCCGCATGGCGGCATTTTGCAACATGGCGACAGCAATCTCGCCCCTCGAGGCGGGAGATGGCCGGCAGGCCGGAGGGGGTCGCCTCAACCGGCTCAACGCAAAGTGGCGCCGGCGCTTCACGCGCGGCGACCCCCTGTGTCGCCTTCGGCGACGTCCCCCTTGAGGCCGGAGATTACCCTGTCGGTATGCGCGGATCCTGCACCAGATAAAACGTCCAGCGCGGTGTGTAGTCGGTGATCAGGAATTCGAAGGTCGCCGTCTTCAGCGGGTCGACCTTGCCGTTCTTGAACAAGAGCCGGTCGTAGGGTTCGAACTGGCGGTCGAAATCGGCGAAATTGGTGGAAACGATGTTGTCGGGCGTCTTGTTGCGCTGGTCGAAGGACAGGCCGTCGCCGAACACGCTCGGCTGGTCGAGGATTTCCTGAAGCTCGAACTGGAACTCCACCCAGGGCACCGCGCTGTTGTTGAGCACGTCGATGCGCATGTACATGATGCCGTTGGCCACTTCGCCCGCCTTGCCGAAGGCCTCGATTGGCCTGGTGGCGCGGATGGTCAGCGTCACCGGCGTCGCCGAATTCAGCTCTTCGGTGACGATGAGCGGGTCTTCCTTGGTGCCGATGCCTGAAGCGCCGGTGACGCGGAAGCCGCCAAGTTCGTCGGAAAAGGAATAGGCGCCGGTCGCCCACACTCTCTGCGGATCGGCCTCGGCGGGCCCAAGCGAAAAGAGGAGCGGAAGAACCGCCCGGCAGAGYACGCCGGGCGTGAAGAGTAAGCGCTTCGATGAAAAGCCGGATGGCTCGGGAGTGCGCATGGGGTGAAGTATTGCCAATAAGCAAGCCGTCGAACAATTAAAAAACGTGCGCCATGCGGCTCTGCTTCCAGCCGAATTTGCCGCGGTCGATGCTTTGGCTGGCCGTTTCGGATGGGCCTTCAGCGCATAAAACCGCGACTTTTTGTCGAAATCGGCTTTGTCACGACAGCACCCATTTCGCGTCGCGAATTGATGCGCTATGCAGCGCGTGAGCCAGCAGAATGCGAGAACATGGCGAGCCAGTGAGGGGCCGATGAGCGAAATCGAACGCGAGAGCATGGAATTCGACGTGGTGATCGTCGGCGCCGGTCCAGCCGGCCTCGCCGCCGCGATCCGTCTGAAGCAGCTCAATCCCGACCTTTCCGTCGTCGTGCTTGAGAAGGGCGGCGAGGTCGGCGCCCACATCCTGTCAGGCGCCGTCGTCGATCCGATCGGCATCGACCGGCTGCTGCCGGGCTGGCGCGAGGAAGAGGGGCATCCGTTCAAGACGCCGGTCACCGACGATCATTTCCTGGTGCTTGGTCCCGCCGGCTCGTTCCGCCTGCCCAACTTCTTGATGCCGCCGCTGATGAACAATCACGGCAACTACATCGTATCGCTCGGCAATGTCTGCCGTTGGCTGGCGACCAAGGCCGAGGCGCTCGGCGTCGAGATCTATCCGGGCTTTGCCGCGGCGAACCTCGTCTACAATGATGCGGGCGCCGTCACCGGCGTCATCACCGGCGACATGGGCGTCGAGAAGGACGGCACACATGGCCCGGCCTACGCGCCGGGCATGGCGCTGATGGGCAAGTATGTGCTGATCGGCGAGGGCGCACGCGGCTCACTCGCCAAGCAGCTGATCGCCAAATACAAACTTTCCGAGGGCCGCGAACCCGGCAAATACGGCATCGGCCTCAAGGAGCTGTGGCAGGTCAAGCCGGAGAACCACAAGCCGGGGCTGGTACAGCACTCCTTCGGCTGGCCGCTCGACATGAAGACCGGCGGCGGCTCCTTCCTCTACCATCTGGAGGACAACCAGGTGGCGGTCGGCTTTGTCGTCCACCTCAACTACAAGAACCCCTGGCTCTCGCCCTTCGAGGAGTTCCAGCGCTTCAAGACGCATCCGGCGATCAGKGGCACCTTCGAGGGCGCCAAGCGGATCGGCTATGGCGCGCGCGCCATCACCGAGGGCGGCTGGCAGTCGGTGCCGAAGCTCTCCTTCCCGGGCGGCGCGCTGATRGGATGTGCTGCTGGCTTCGTCAACGTGCCGCGCATCAAGGGCTCGCACAATGCGGTGCTGTCCGGCATGCTGGCGGCCGAGCATGTCGCGGACGCCATCGGCGCCGGCCGCGCCAATGACGAGCTTACTTCCTATGAAGAAGCCTGGCGCGGCAGCGACATCGGCAAGGACCTGAAGAAGGTACGCAACGTCAAGCCGCTGTGGTCGCGCTTCGGCACCGTTGTCGGCGTCGGCATCGGCGGCCTCGACATGTGGCTGAACACGCTGTTCGGCTTCTCGCCCTTCGGCACGCTGAAGCATGGCAAGTCCGACTACGCGACGCTCGAGCCGGCATCCAAGCATCAGAAGATCGCCTATCCGAAGCCGGATGGCGTGCTCACCTTCGACCGGCTCTCCTCGGTGTTTCTGTCCAACACCAACCATGAGGAAAACGAGCCGGTGCATCTCATCGTCGGCGACGAGGCGCTGCAGCAGCGCTCCGAGCACGACGTCTTTGCAGGACCCTCGACCCGTTACTGCCCGGCCGGCGTCTACGAATGGGTGGACAAGGACGGCAATGCCGCCGCCGATCCGTCCGCCAAGGACGTGCGCTTCGTCATTAACGCGCAGAACTGCGTCCACTGCAAGACCTGCGACATCAAGGACCCGAACCAGAACATCAACTGGGTGCCGCCGCAGGGCGGCGAAGGCCCGGTGTATCAGGGCATGTGACCGCACGGCCGGGCGGTCGCGACTGCCGACCCGGCGCCGGCGTGCGGGATAGATTGCGACAGCGCAACCGCAAGGCCGTTGAAACCACCGCCTGCTTGTGTTTCCCTTTCCTGAGGATAGGGAGGAGACGGCCATGCGACCGGCGGTTCTGACATGCCTTGTCGCCATCGGCGCGCTGTGCGCGCCGCAGGCTTCGGCCGGCACCAAGGTGCTGGTCCAAACGCGCACCTACGACGTTACCGGCAGCTCCGGCGCCGCGCTCATCGAAGCCATGGACAGCAAAGGTCCCAAGCACGGCTTCATGACGCATGCCATCGCTCAGACTGCCTACACGGTCGACTGGGATATCG
Organism: Mesorhizobium sp. ORS 3428; assembly: GCF_001854785.1. GTDB lineage: Bacteria > Pseudomonadota > Alphaproteobacteria > Rhizobiales > Rhizobiaceae > Mesorhizobium. The sequence goes on along the minus strand of NZ_MDFL01000126.1, from coordinate 224,126 downwards.
ATGCCGGCCAGGACAAAGGTTTCTGCAAGCTGCGGCGTGCCAATGGCACGCTCAATCTCTTTTATACCTTCCCGCGTATGGCCTCACCAGCGACACCGGGGCTGAAGAAGCGCTGGAACCAGTTCTTCGCCGGCGTGCGCGCCCATGAAGAAACCCATGGGCGTATCGCCAGGGAGATGATGCGCGTCACCGAGCGGTCGATCACGGGTCTCAGGGTTGCCGACGATCCTTACTGCTACAAGACGCGCCGCGAGGCGCGCCAGCGCATCCAGGCCGCCTATGCCGAATACGAGGCCAAACAGATCGCCTTCGACGCCTACGAGCACCGTGACGGCGGCCATGTCGAGCGTCTGGTCGCGGCGTTGATGGGGAAGCCTTGAAGGCCTGATCTGTTCGTCAGCCCCTTGGGCCGGTGGACACGGAATTCGCCGCCAGCGCCGACTCGTKCTCATCCTCGGGCGCGTTGTTGTCGGGCCGCAGCGAAAACTCGACCAGAACCGGCAGATGGTCCGAGCCGGTGTCCTCCAGCCGCGTCGCCGAGTGGATCGTCACCCCGCCCTTGCTGAACACCTGGTCGATCGGCAGGCCGGCGAAGCGCCGCAGGAAGTCGGGCAAATTCTTGTAGATCCAGGTCGGCCCGGCCGACGGCATCACGGTCAGGCCGCCGAGCGAGGCGACGCGATGCACCGCCGCGCTCCAGGGCACGGCGTTGCAATCGCCGGCCATGATCGCGGTTTCGCCGAGCGCGCCAAGCGGCTCCGCAAGCTCGCCGATCTGCCAGGACTGCTCGCGCGGCCAGGGCCAGCTCAGATGGATCGCGGCGACGTCGACGCCGGTGCCGCCGAAATCGATGGTGGCGGTCGCCATCGCGCCGCGCGGCTCGCAGTGCGGCGCGGTGCCGGCGGCAAAGGGCCGCCGCGAGAGCAGCGCGACGCCGAACACGCTGTTCGGATAAGGGCAAAGGATGCGATAAGGATAGGCGCTGGCGATATAGCCAAGCTCTCTCGCCCACATCCCTGACACCTCGTCGAGGGTGATCACGTCGGGATTGGTCCGGCCGATCAGCGACAGCACCTTCTTCGGCGTCGGATTGTCGTAGAGCAGGTTCATCTGCAGCAGGCTGTAGACGATCCGGTCGGCTGGCCTGGCGACCGCCTGTTGCGGCGAGAGCCTGGGCAGCGCGCTCACCGTCGTGGCGAAGCTGGCGATGGCGAAGAGCAGCACTGCTGCCGCCTGCAGCCGGTAGGAGCTGGCAAGCAGCGCCAGCGCCAGCAGCGCCGTGAGCACGCTCAGGTGAATGCGGAAATGCGAAAAGGAATCGAGAGCCGGATGCAGCGCGCCGAAGAACCCGGCCAGCAGCGCGGCCGAGAGTGCCGTCGTCGCCAGGAATGCCACCCCAGCCGTCATGTTCGAGCGCGCGCCGCCTGTTGTCATCTCGGTCGTGGTCTGCCGAATGCCGCCGGCAATCTGTTCGGCCTGCTTATCGGCCAAATTGCGGCCTGAGCAAACGGCGAATTGCTGCTGCTACTGGAAGGCAGTCTCGGAGAAGCTTCTCAGCTTGCGCGAATGCAGCCGCTCCATCGGCATTTCGGCCAGCTTCTCCATCGCCCTGATGCCGATGGTGAGATGCTGCGCCACCTGCCGCTTGTAGAACTCGGTCGCCATGCCGGGCAGCTTCAGCTCGCCATGCAGCGGCTTGTCGGAAACGCAAAGCAGCGTCCCGTATGGCACGCGGAAGCGGAAGCCGTTGGCCGCGATCGTCGCCGATTCCATGTCGAGCGCGATGGCGCGCGACTGCGACAGGCGCTGCACGGGTCCGCGCTGGTCGCGCAGTTCCCAGTTGCGGTTGTCGATGGTGGCGACGGTGCCGGTGCGCATGATGCGCTTGAGATCGTAGCCCGAAAGTCCCGTCACTTCGGCGACCGCTTCCTGCAGCGCCACCTGGATCTCGGCCAAGGGCGGGATCGGCACCCAGACCGGCAGGTCGTCGTCGAGCACATGGTCCTCGCGCACATAGGCATGCGCCAGGACATAGTCGCCCAGCGCCTGCGTGTTGCGCAGGCCGGCGCAGTGGCCGAGCATCACCCAGGCATGYGGCCGCAGCACCGCGATATGGTCGGTGATGGTCTTGGCGTTGGAAGGGCCGACGCCGATATTGACCATTGAGATGCCGCCATGGCCCGGCTTCTTCAGGTGATAGGCCGGCATCTGCGGTAGGCGCAGCGGCGGCGTRCCTTCGCTTGCCGCGTTGGCTCCGGCCTTTGTTACCACATTGCCCGGCTCGACGAATTCGCTGTAGCCGCCACCACCGTTCTCCATCAGGCCGCGGGCGCGCGCAACGAACTCATCGATGTAGAACTGGTAGTTGGTGAACAGCACGAAGTTCTGGAAATGCTGCGGGCTGGTCGCCGTGTAATGCGTCATGCGGTGCAGCGAATAGTCGATGCGCTGCGCAGTGAACGGCGCCAGCGGCCTTGGCTCGCCATACGCCACCTCGAAGGTGCCGTTGGCGATCTGGTCGTCGGTGCCGTCGAGGTCCGGCACGTCGAACAGGTCGCGGATCGGCCGCTTGATGCGCTCGGCAGCGGTGCCGTCGACATAGGTTCCTTCCAGGAAGGCGAAATGCAGCGGGATGGGCGTTGTCGATTCCGACACCGTCACCTGCACGCCGTGATTGCGCATGATCAGTCGAAGCTGTTCGACGAGATAGTTTTCGAACAGCTGCGGCTGGGTGATGGTGGTGGCAAAATGCCCGGGCGTCGGCATGTGGCCGTAGGCCTGGCGCGAGTCGATCTGAGTGAAGGAGGTCGTGGTGACGCCGATCTGCGGATAGAAGGCGCGGTAGCGCTTGCTCTCGTCGCCGCCGGCCGCAAGCTTGGCGAAGGAATCGCGCAAGAACTTGGTGTTGCGGTCGTAGAGCATCTGCAGCGCCGCGACCGCCTTCCTGGCGTCGTCGAAACTTTGCCGGCCGAACGGCTCCGGCATGACGACCGATTCGATAGCTTGGGGATAGATTCGCTTTTCCATGCCTCAATATAGGGACATGGAGGCGCGCTTGGGAGGGGGGATGCGAGCGCGCGGCCGCCCTTCGGCGTCGTTTTTCTTCGACCGTGTCAGCCGCGCTGCAGGCTGACCAGCAGCACGAAGCCGACGCCCGTCTTCTTCGGCGCCGGCGCTTCGATGATCGAGCCCGCATTGGCTCGCATCATCGGCACTGCCAGTACCGGGGCGGCAAGCAGCACCAGGATGAGCACTGCCCGCGGCAGGAGCCGAAGGGTCTCGAGGGCGATGGCGGCGATGCGGCTCATGGTGGTGGTTCCGGTTTCGACTATTGGTCGCTTCAGCGCTTGAAATGGTTCATGCAGCCCAGGCGGCAGTTATTGGCCGCATCCCACGAGCGGGCCGGGCGGCCGGCTTCCGCCACCAGAATGGCGAAAAGCATGCCGAACAGGCTCATGAGCAGGCAGACAATGGTGAAGCGGCGGGCAAGCATTGATCTCTCCTTCGATGGCGGGAAGGATGCCTGAATGCCTCTGAACCGGCTCTGAGACCGGTATTCATCTACCGTTCAAATTGGTTGATACAGTTGGCCCTGGCGCTGGAAACAGCTGTGCCCGGCGCTTGGAAACAGCGCCCAAAAAGAAAACGGGGCCACCCGGCCCCGCTGCACATCTTCATTTGAGTGCAATCAGAGCTTCTGCCAGGTTTGGCTCTTGCAGATCAGTCCGCCCAGCACGCAGCCGCTCATCTTGAGCGAGGTGCCGGAAAGCGTTGCCTTGCCGGAATAGGTCTTGTCGTTCGACGGGTCGGTGATGCTGCCGGCATATTTGTTGTCGCCGGTCGCCTTCAGCGTGCCGATGGTCTTGCCGGCATATTTGCCGGTCTTGAGCGTGATGGAGAATGTGCCGTTGCCGCCGATCGCCGCGGTGTCGCCGGCCTGCGTCTTCCAGTTACCTTCGATCGGGTCAGCCCATGCCGCGCCCGCCATGATCAGAGTGGCCGCGAGGACCAGGCTCATCTTTCGAAACATGTCTGTCCTCCCTAGGATTTCCGGCGGGGCTCCGGCCGCCTCTCCGTCCCTTACGCAAAGGTGACGCTAGTCCAGCTCCTATCAAAACGAAAGCGGTGCCGTGACGGAAGGTAGTCAGGATTTTGGCGCCACGCGCCGCCGGAAAATGAACGGAAGGCGAAGCCGGCTTCGGTTTCCGTGGTTAGCGAAGTCTTGATTCCGGTGCCTGAAATTTTCGGAGAATTTTGCCCAAAGAGGCGGAATTGCGCGGTTCCTATGATTAACAGTTTTTCGCGTTTACCTCTTGTTTTAGCTTTGTTTTCTTCAAATTAAGCAAGTCATTTAACGACGGATTCAAGGCCAGGCTTCATCCTCGAAAGCATCGAAAGAGCGGCCCGCCCCGAGGGACATCAAGGGACAGAAGGAGGCAGCTCTCGGGAGCCAGACAGGGGATTGAAATGGCACGTTTTGAAATGCTTGAAGCCGGCTTCGGCGCCATGGGGGCAACTGCCCAGGCCGACATTCTTCTCGAACTGGGCATGATGTATGCGACGGGCCGCGATTGCGAGACCGACGTCGTTGCCGCCCACAAATGGTTCAACATCGCCGCCATCAAGGGTTCGCTCCGCGCCRCCGAGCTGCGCTCGGAACTGTCGGCCACGATGTCGAAAGTCGAAATCGCCAAGGCGCTGCGCGAAGCGCGCGAATGGATGACGATGCACTGATCGGGCAAGGCGTCGAAAAGCAAGTTTTTCGGAACAAGGCCGCGAAAAGACGGCCGGTTAACAAGACCAAGAACGCGGYAGGTCAACAAAGCCAAGTCGTGCAAAACAACAGGGAAGCGAGCGGGTTCAGGCGCGCGGGGCGCTGGGGAAGCTCGATTGCAAAAGCCGCGACCGGCCGGGACAAGGCCGGCGCGGCTTTTTGCATTCGTGCATTTCCCCGACGGCAGGCGGTGCGGCTTGGCCCAAGAAATCCCCACCCAAATGAACCAAAACCGGATACATTGTCCTCTCGACACTGCCGGCGAACGATGAAATTGTCCCGGCTCTCTGGAACAAGCGCGGCCGGGCGGCCGCGCGCAAGTGGAGGAGTTCTCATTCCATGAAAAAATTGGGTATTTTGAGCGCAGCCGCATTGGGCTTGATGATGAGCGCGCATGTTGCCCTCGCCGACGACATCACCATCTCGGTGGTCGGCCCGATGACCGGCCAGCTTGCAACGATCGGCGACCAGTTCAAGCAGGGCGCGCAGGCTGCCGCCAATGCCATCAACGCGGCGGGCGGCGTCAACGGCTCCCAGATCAAGCTCGACATCGAGGACGATCAGTGCGATCCGAAGCAGGCGGTCTCGGTCGCCAACCGCATCGTCGCCAACGGCGTCAAGTTCGTCGACGGCCATGCCTGCTCGGGCTCGAGCATTCCGRCCTCGGCCGTCTATGYCGAAGYCGGCACGCTGATGATGAGCCCGGCCTCGTCCAACCCGGTGCTGACCGATGCCGCGGCCAAGTCCGGCTGGCCGACGATCATGCGCCTCTACACGCGTGACGACGCGCAGGGCGCCTTTATCGGCCCGTGGATCGCCAAGAAATATGCCGGCAAGAACGTCGTCATCCTGCACGACAAGAGCGCCTACGGTCAGGGCGTTGCCGATGCCGTCAAGGCGACGATGAATGCCGGCGGCCTGAAGGAAGTCGACTACGAAGGCATCAACGCCGGCGAGAAGGACTATTCGGCTTTGGTCACCAAGCTGAAGGACCTCAAGGCCGATGTCGTCTATTTCGGCGGCTATCATCCCGAGGCCGGCCTCATCCTGCGTCAGTCGGCTGAACAGAACGTCAAGTTCCAACTGATCATGCCGGACTCGATTGCTTCGCCGGAATTCTGGCAGGTCGCCGGCCCGGCCGGTGAAGGCACCATGTTCGTCTTCCCGTCGGATCCGCAGGCGAAGCCTGAAGCCAAGGACGCCGTGGCCAAGATCAAGGCTGGCGGCTTCACGCCGGAGGGCTTCACGCTGTTCTCCTATGCCGTGATCCAGGCGGTGGCCGAAGGCGTCAAGCGCGCCGGCACCGACGATCCGGGCAAGGTCGCCGAAGCGCTGAAGAACGGCAAGCCGATCAGCACCGTCGTCGGCGACGTCATCTTCGACGAGAAGGGCGACCTGAAGAACGCCAGCTACGACATCAACCAGTGGCACGACGGCAAATACGCGCCGATCAAGCCGTAATCGTTCCTGTGTTCAGGCGGAAATGGCCGGGCCTGTCCCGGCCATTTTCGTTTTTTGGATGGGCATCGATGTAAACGAGGCAAGGTCGGCACTTTACGGCGCCGCCCCTCTGTCCTGCCGGACTGGGCTTTTTGCCTCGTCAACGACCCAAGAGGGGGGTCAGCCCTGCGCGTCCTCGAAGCGCACCAGCACCGTGCCGTCGCTCACCTGCGCGCCCTCGACTGCGATCTCCGCAATCACCCCGTCATGCGGCGCGGCGATGGTATGCTCCATCTTCATCGCTTCCAGGATCAAGAGCGGCTGGCCCTTGATCACGGCATCGCCCGCTGCCGCGCGCACCAGCTTCACCAGCCCCGGCATCGGCGCGCGCAGGCTGCCCGAGGCGGCCGCGGCCTCATCCGCCTTGGCGAGCGGGTCGGGCACCGCGAAAGTGTAGCTGACCGCGCCTTCGAACACGGTGACATGGCCGGGCCAGCGGGCGGTGCGCGGCATGTTCCTGAGGTCGTGCGAGTTGATTGCGTCGTGCGGTGCCTCCAGCGCCACCTGGAAGCGGCCGTCGGGCCGGGCCGAGACCCGCGCCAGAATGTTCTCCTCGCCGTAGCGCAGGCGGGTGCGGCGCGAGAGCGTATGGAAATGGGCATATCCCGCCAGCGAGGACCATGGATCGGCGGCCGGACCCGGCGCGCCTGCGTCGGTCGCCGCCAGCGCCGCCGCGGCGATCGCTTCATCGCTCGGCGCGGGCAGGGCGATCAGTTCCTCCTGATGCCGGCCGATCAGGCCGGTGTCGACATCGCCCGCCGCGAAATCGGCATCCCCGGCGAGTGCCGCGAGGAAGGCGGTGTTGACGGTCGAGCCGGCAATCTCGGTCCGTGCGAGGGCATCGCGCAGTGCCGCCAGCGCGACGGCTCTGTCCTTGGCCCGCACCACCAGCTTGGCGATCATCGGATCGTAGAAGGGAGAGATCGCATCGCCGGCCCGCACGCCGGTTTCGACGCGTATCGCCGCATCTTCCGGTACCGCGTCAGGGAATTTGAGATGATGCAGCGTGCCGGTCGCCGGCAGGAAGCCTCTCGCCGGGTCCTCTGCATAGATGCGCGCCTCGAGGGCATGGCCGGCAAGCGCGATCTCCGCTTGCGTCTTCGGCAGCTTCTCGCCGCTCGCTACGCGCAGCTGCCACTCGACCAGATCGACACCGGTGACCATCTCGGTGACGGGATGCTCGACCTGCAGCCGCGTGTTCATCTCCATGAACCAGAAGCGGTCGGCCTTGAGGCCCTCCGAGGCGTCGACGATGAACTCGATCGTGCCGGCGCCCGAGTAGTTGATGGCCTTGGCGGCCTTCACCGCGGCGTCCGTCATCGCCTTGCGCAGCGCCGGCGTCATGCCGGGGGCGGGCGCTTCCTCGATCACCTTCTGGTGGCGGCGCTGCGCCGAGCAGTCGCGTTCGAAAAGATGCACGGCATTGCCGAAATTGTCGCCGAACACCTGGACTTCGATATGGCGCGGCTTGTCGACATATTTCTCCACCAGCACGCGGTCGTCGCCGAAGGCGGCCTTGGCCTCGCGCCGCGCGCCCGACAGCGCTTCGGAGAAATCGTCCGGATGGTCGACGCGCCGCATGCCTTTGCCGCCGCCGCCGGCGCGCGCCTTGATCAGCACCGGATAGCCGATCTCGCGCGCCTTGGTGGCGAGCAGCACGATCTCCTGCGCTTCGCCGTGATAGCCGGGCACCACCGGCACGCCGGCCTTTTCCATCAGCCGCTTGGCGGCGTCTTTCAGCCCCATGGCGCGGATCGAGGCGGCGGACGGGCCGATAAAAACGAGCCCGGCCACCGTCACTTGGTCGACGAAGTCGGGGTTTTCCGACAGGAAGCCATAGCCCGGATGGATCGCCTCGGCGCCTGTGGCGAGCGCCGCGGCAATGATCCTGTCGCCGCGCAGATAGCTTTCGCCGACTGGGGAGGGGCCAATATGCACGGCCTCGTCGGCCATCTCGACATGGAGAGCCCGCGCGTCGGCATCCGAATAGACGGCGACGGTGCGCACGCCCAGCTTGCGGGCGGTGCGGATGACGCGGCAGGCGATCTCGCCGCGATTGGCGATCAGGATCTTGCCGAACATGCAGCCTCCGCAACCAGAGTGTGCTTCGTGTTAAGGAGGCGTTCCTTCGCGCCCCCCTCTGTCCTGCCGGACATCTCCCCCACGAGGGGGGAGAGCGGCCCTCGCGGTCGATTTCGCCAATTTCCAACGTCGTAGGATTGAATGGGGCGCCGAAGCTGCCAATCTCCCCCCAAGTGGGGGAGATGTCCGGCAGGACAGAGGGGGGCGCTGTCCTGCCAGCCTGTCCCGGCAAGCGTTCGTCGAGCACCATCGACCTCTCCCTTACCAAGGGAGTGCTTTACCGAAGTTGTCTGTTGAGCAATCTTTGCRTCCATAAGGTCAGCGTCCCCCAAGAGCAGCAACGCCCCGCCTGTAAAGTTCCGCCGTCGGTTCATCGAAGCAGCAGAAAGTAACGGTATCCGGCACTGCATTCTGCTGYAGGAAGTCGCTCACCGTGCTGACGGCGATCTCGGTCGCCTCGTCCTTCGGAAAGCGGTAGATGCCAGTCGAGATCGCCGGGAAGGCGATCGTGCGGCAGTCATGGTCGCGGGCGATTTCGAGCGAGCGCCGGTAGCAAGAGGCGAGCAGGCCCGCCTCACCCTTGCCGCCGCCATGCCATACAGGGCCGACCGTATGGATGACGTAGCGCGCCGGCAGGCGATAGCCCTTGGTCAGCTTGGCGTCGCCCGTTCTGCAGCCGTTCAGCGTCCGGCATTCGGCAACCAGTTCCGGCCCTGCCGCGCGGTGGATGGCGCCGTCGACGCCGCCGCCGCCGAGCAGCGAGGAATTGGCGGCATTGACGATGGCGTCAACCGCAAGCTTGGTGATGTCGCCGGTGTGGATACGGATCCTGTCGTCGAGAGTACTCATCGTCACATCCTGAACACGCCGAATTTCGTTTCTTCGACCCCCGCATTGAGCGCCGCCGAAAGGCTGAGCGCTAGCACTTCGCGCGTCTTTGCCGGATCGATGATGCCGTCGTCCCAGAGCCTTGCCGAGGAATAGAGCGGATGGCCCTCATGCTCGTATTTCATCAGGATCGGCTTGCGGAACTTCGCTTCCTCCTCGGCGCTCCACTCACCGCCCTTGCGCTCGATGCCCTCGCGCTTGACCATGGCGAGAACCGTCGCCGCCTGCTCGCCGCCCATCACCGAGATGCGCGCGTTCGGCCACATCCACAGGAAGCGGGGCGAATAGGCGCGGCCGCACATGCCGTAATTACCGGCGCCGAAAGAGYCACCAATGATGACGGTGAGTTTCGGCACTCTTGCCGTGGCAACCGCCATCACCAGCTTGGCGCCGTCCTTGGCGATGCCACCGGCCTCGTATTTGCGGCCGACCATGAAGCCGGTGATGTTTTGCAGGAAGATCAGCGGAATGCCCCGCTGGCAGCAGAGCTCGATGAAATGCGTGCCCTTCAGCGCGCTTTCCGAGAACAGCACGCCGTTGTTGYCGAGGATGCCGACCGGCATGCCGTGCAGATGGGCAAAGCCGGTGACCAGCGTCGTGCCGTAATTCTGCTTGAACTCGTCGAATTCGGAACCGTCGACCACGCGGGCGATCACCTCGCGCACGTCATAKGGCTGGCGCAAATCCGTCGGCACGACGCCGTAGAGTTCGCCCGGATCATGAAGCGGCGCTACAGGTTTCTGCAGAGTGAGGCTTACAGCCTTGTTTCGATTCAGGTTCTTGACGATGCGCCGGCAAATGGCCAGCGCGTRCTCATCGTCCATAGCATAGTGGTCGGCGACGCCGGAAAGCCTGGTGTGGACGTCGGCGCCGCCGAGCTCCTCGGCGCTGACATCCTCGCCGGTCGCGGCCTTCACCAGCGGCGGGCCGCCGAGGAAGATGGTTGCCTGGTTGCGCACCATGATCGTCTCGTCCGACATTGCCGGCACATAGGCGCCGCCCGCCGTGCAGGAGCCCATGACGCAGGCGATCTGCGGGATGCCGGCTGCCGACATGTTGGCCTGGTTGTAGAAGATGCGGCCGAAATGCTCGCGGTCGGGGAAGACCTCGTCCTGGTTGGGCAGGTTGGCGCCGCCGCTGTCGACCAGATAGACGCAGKGCAGATTGTTCTGCAGCGCAATTTCCTGCGCGCGCAAATGCTTCTTCACCGTCAGCGGATAGTAGGTGCCGCCCTTTACGGTGGCGTCGTTGACGACGACCATCACCTCCTTGCCCTCGACGCGGCCGATGCCGGTGATGATGCCGGCCGCGGGAATGTCCTCGCCATACATCGACCAGGCCGCGAACTGCCCGACCTCTAGGAAGGGCGAGCCGGTATCGAGCAATTGCGCAAGCCGCTCGCGCGGCAGCAGCTTGCCGCGCCCCTGGTGGCGCTCGCGCGCCTCGTCCGATCCGCCGCGCTCGATGCCGGCGGCCTTCTCGGCAATGTCGGCRACCAGCGCCCGCATGCGCTCGGCATTGGCGCGGAAGGTCTCGGAGGAGGGGGAGATTTGGGAGGTGAGGATCGGCATCAACTCATCCAGTATGATTTCAAGTTTTTATCAAAACTTCGCAGCACTGGCGTAGTCAGGCTATGGGCATCTGGGATTGGCCGAGGCGTCTTCAACTTCGTCATCCCAGGGCGAAGCAGGAGCGCAACTCCGTTGCGGAGACCCTGGGATCCATGCCGTGACCTTGGCCGAACAGCGCTGGGGAGCTGAATTCTGCTCCGTAGCGGAGTCTCGAAGTCACGGCATGGATCCTGGGGTCTGCGCTGCGTCGCTTCGCTCCTTGCTCCGCCCCAGGATGACGACATTTGGAAGGCCTCAGCCAATCTCCATGATATCGATCTGACAACAGTATGATCCGACCCGTCAAACTTCCGCGCCAAGGAGCTAAACCCCCTCCGCCATGATCTCGCGACCGATCAGCCAGCGGCGGATCTCGCTGGTGCCGGCGCCGATCTCGTAGAGCTTGGCGTCGCGCAGCAGCCGGCCTGTCGGATAGTCGTTGATATAGCCGTTGCCGCCGAGCAGCTGGATGGCGTCGAGCGCCATTTGCGTCGCCTTCTCGGCGGCGAAGAGCACGCAGCCGGCGGCATCCTTGCGCGTGGTCTCGCCGCGGTCGCAGGCGGCGGCCACCGCATAGACATAGGCGCGCGCGGCGTTCATCGTCGTGTACATGTCGGCGAGCTTGCCTTGCACCAGCTGGAAGCTGCCGATTGGCTGGCCGAACTGCCTGCGCTCATGCACGTAAGGGATCGCCACGTCGAGGCAGGCGGCCATCAGCCCGAGCGGGCCGCCCGAAAGCACTGTGCGCTCATAGTCGAGGCCCGACATCAGCACTTCGACGCCGCGTCCTTCCTCATGCAGCACATTCTCGAACGGCACCTCGACATTCTCGAAGACGAGCTCGCCGGTGTTGGAGCCGCGCATGCCGAGCTTGTCGAGCTTTTGGGCCACCGAGAAGCCAGCAAAGGCCTTCTCGATGATGAAGGCGGTGATGCCGCGYGCGTGGCGCTCGGGATCGGTCTTGGCGTAGACCACCAACGTCTCGGCATCGGGACCGTTGGTGATCCACATTTTCGAGCCATTGAGCACATAGCGGTCGTTGCGCTTTTCCGCCCGGAGCCGGAGCGACACCACATCCGAGCCGGCGCCGGGCTCCGACATGGCCAGCGCGCCGACCTTCTCGCCGCTGCAAAGCGGCGGCAGGTACTTTTCCTTCTGCGCCGGTGTTGCCCAGCGGTTGATCTGGTTGACGCAGAGGTTGGAATGCGCGCCGTAGGAGAGACCGACCGAGGCGGATGCACGCGAAATTTCCTCCATCGCCACGACATGCGCGAGATAGCCCATGCCGCTGCCGCCGAAATCCGGATCGGCGGTGATGCCGAGCAGGCCGAGCGCGCCGAGCTCTGCCCACAGATGCGCCGGGAACTCGTTGGAGCGGTCGATCTCGGCCGCGATAGGCGCGATTCTGTCCTGGGCGAAGCGCCGCACCGTATCACGCAGCGCCTCGATATCGCCATCGAGCCCGAAGTTCAGCGTATTCGTGTACATCGCGTTCCTCCTGGTGCATGAGCCCGAAATCGACTTCGATTGCCGGAAGGGCTCATGCGCGAAATCAAAGTGCTACAGCGTCCTTTTCGCGCGGACGCGCGGCGCCGTAGGCGCCGATCTTCGCGCCGACCAGCCGCATTGTCATGGAAAGATATGTGGCGGTGACTTCAGCAATCGACAGCCGCTCGCCCGGCCGGAACCAGACGATGACGCCGGTCATCATCTGGATCAGCGCCATGGCGGTCAGCCCGACATCGTCGATCTCGAAGCGGCCTTCTTCGGCGCCGTCGCGCAGAATCGCGCGCAGTTCCTTTTCATAGGTCGTGCGCATCTTGAGGATCTGCGTCAGGCGCTCATGCGACAGGCTGCGCAGTTCCATGTTGGAGACATGGGTGGCGTGGCGTCGCTCGATATGGAAGGCGATGTGGTTCTCGACATAGGCGGCAAGCCGCGCTTCCGGATCGACCGCTGCCGGCCGCGCCGCGTTCCAGGCTTCGAGCAGGCCTTCCATATGCTCGCGCATCAGCGTGAACAGCAGGTCTTCCTTGGTCGGGAAATAGCGATAGAGCGCGGCGGCCTGCACTCCGACTTCGGCCGCCAACTGGCGCATCGACATCGCCTCGTAGCCGAGGCGCGCGATCAGGCCGCCGCTTCGCGGACCGCTGCCTCGGTCTTCTCCCCGTCGGAGCCTGTGGTGCGTGCCATGCCTGCCTCCGTAATGTATTAATAAAACGAACGTTCAATTAATTCAAGCATTGAAGCTGCCAATCTCCCCCCTCGTGAGGGAGATGCCCGGCAGGGCAGAGGGGGGCGCTGTCCCGCCGGCTTTTCAGGCTGTTGCCATCGCAGACACTTAATGTGGTATCCAGCAGGTGAGCTGGCATGCAGCAGGCTGAATGAAACGCCGCATTCCTTCGCGCCCCCCTTTGGCCTGCCGGCCATCTCCCCCACTTGGGGGGAGATTGGCTATGGCCGTCGCTTTCGCCAATCTCCAACGCTCGCCGACGAGGTACGCAAGCTGCCTTTAACCCTAAGCGACAATGCTGAAATCGGCAGGCGCCTGGTCATGCGCCACCTCCTCGACGTCGACCGCCGAGACCAGCGCGCCTCGCGGTCCTTGCCAGAGGCGGTCGATCATCGCGTCGACCGCGGCATCGGTGCCGGCGACAAGCGCCGTGACCGAGCCGTCGCCCTCGTTGCGCACCCAGCCCGTCACGCCTAGACGAATGGCTTCGCCGCGCGTCCACAGCCGGTAGCTCACGCCTTGCACCGTGCCGCTTATGCGCGCTCGCACGGCCCTTTTCCGGTCCGCCATCGCTCTCTCCCTCAAGACGAATCTGGCGCAGGACCGGGCAAATGCAACGTTGGATATTGGCGAAAGCACACGCGACGTCCGATCTCCCCCACGTGGGGGGATCGGCAGCTTCAATGCGCCTCTACCCGCGTGCCTCCGCCAGCGCGCCGGGCAGTTCCTCGGCGAAGATGTCGAGCTCATGGTCGAGGCCGACGCTGACCCTGATGCAGCGATCGAGCCTTGGTGCCATCGGCTTGCGGATGAAGACGTCGCGCGACAGCAGCGCCTGCATCACCTTCAGCGCAAAGGCRCCGTCGCGGCCGCAGTCTATGGTGACGAAATTGGTCGCCGAYGGCAGCGGCTTCAGACCGTTCTCCTCGGCGATGGCCGCGATGCGGYGGCGCCCGGCCGCCACGCGCGCCACCACCGAATCCAGATAGTCCTGGTCGGCGAGTGCCTCGACGCCGGCGATCTGCGCCATGCGGCTGACGCCATAGTGGTTGCGGATCTTCTCGAAGTCGCGGATCACTTCGGCCTCTGCCACCGCATACCCGCAGCGAATGCCGGCAAGTCCGTAAGCCTTGGAGAAGGTGCGCATGCGCACGACATTCGGCCGCGCAATATCGATCGGCGGCAGCGCCGAGGCCGGCCCCAACTCGCCATAGGCTTCGTCGAGTACCAGCATGGTGGTTTCCGGCAGCGCCTCGATGAAGCGGATGATGTCCGGCGCTTCCCACCAGCTACCCATCGGATTGTCGGGATTGGAGAGATAGACGAGCGGCGCCCTTTCGCTGACGGCGGCCTTAAGGAGCCCGTCGAGGTCTTCCTTGTCGTTGGCGTAAGGAACGGTCACCAACCGGCCGCCGACGCCGGCGATGTGGAAATTGAAGGTCGGATAGGCGCCGAGCGAGGTCACCACCGCGTCACCCGGCCCGACATACATGCGCGCCACCAGCCCGAGCAGCCCGTCTATGCCTTCGCCGACAACCACGTTTTCGATCTTCACGCCATGGTGGGCGGCCGCCGCGACCTTCAGATCGAAATTGTCCGGATCGCAATACATCCACATGTCACGCGCCACGCTCTCCATGCGGGCAATGACACGCGGCGAGGGACCGAAGCTGCTTTCATTGGCGCCGATGCGGGCGCGAAAAGGCCGGCCGCGATCGCGCTCCTGCGCCTCCGGCCCGACGAACGGCACCGTGGTGGGAAGCGCGCCGATGATCGGCGTAAGGGGAGGGCRCTGGCGCATGGCAAAGCTCGCTTGAAAAGGAGGCCTCTTGCTAGCGTGGGAGGGGGRTGGGCGCAAGCTGGAGGAGGAGACGAAAAGGCCAAGTCTGGTGGTATGCCACGTTCGTCGCCGTGTCCGGCAATTCGCCGAATTTGCCTTTGTGGTAAGCACAGCGGCGGGGAACTTGCTATCGTGCCGCGTGCGGTACTGTTTACCACAGCAAATGGTTTAGCCGCGACACGAACTACATGCCTCGACTGGATTCTCCCGATCGCTTTTGCTAGCGAGACAGTATGAACAATCGATTGCCGCCCGCCTGGGCAAAGCACCTGAAAACTCGACCCTCGGCTACGGCCATATCGCCGAAAGCTTCGCCACCCAAAGCGCAGCCGAAGGCCGGTCCGTCTCGCAGTCAAGCCGACGACATGCTGTTGAGGCAGGCGCTCGAGCTGCAGAAAGCTGAGCAACTRCCCGAGGCCGAGGAACTCTGTCATCGCGTCTTGGCCAGGACGCCCGAGCATCCGCTTGCGCTGTACATATTGGGCACTTTGGGGCTCGGCGTCGATAATGAGTTGGCCATCAAGTTTTTTGCACGCGCAGCGGCCCGGGAGCCCAACAACCCCTATTATCAGCTTAGTCTGGGTGAAGCCTTCTTAAAGGTTGGCGATCATCCGGCCGCCATTGGGCACTTGCAGCGCGCCTGCGAACTGAAGCCAGATCTGGTAGAGGCGCTTTGYGCGCTGGGACAAGCCTACGCTGGGTTTGACCAGGCTGAAATGGCTTTACCTGTCTATAAAAAAGCATTGGAGATCGATCGCAATCACCTGATGGCCGGAGCGGGCCTTGCGAATGTACTGATCGGCCTCGGACGGATGGATGAGGCAACAACCTATCTGAACGAAGCCATTGCGCGGCGCGTGAACGTGTCCGTCGCCTACAGTAACCTAGCAAACACTCGAAAATATTCTGCTGGGGCGCCCGAACTCGAACAAATCCTGAACGAACTTCGTGACACCACGATTTCCGACGGAGAGTCGAGTAATCTTCATTTGGCAGCAGGGAAGATCCTGAACGACCTGGGGCGTTATGACCAGGCGATGGATCATTTCTTGGAGGGCAAGGCCCTCAAGGCTGGGGAGTTTGACATTGACTTCTACCGCCAGCAGATCGATGCGCTGATCGGCCTGTTCGACAGGGAGCTGTTGTCTGACAAAGCTGATTGTGGGGATCCTTCTGATACGCCCATCTTCATCCTGGGTATGCCGCGCTCGGGTACAACCTTGACCGAGCAAATCTGCGCAAGCCACCCGGAAGTTCACGGGGCCGGAGAGCTTACGAAACTGGCGCGAGTGGCGGAGTCCGTCGGCTTGAAGCTGGAGCCGGGGCTGCCTTTCGGTGAGCCTGTAAGGTCGATGACGATCCGGGAATCGCAGGGGTTGGCCGAGGAGTATCTGTCCTATTTKCGTCTCTGTTCACCTACAGCGCGACGCATTGTCGACAAAATGCCCCATAATTTCGAGCTTATTGGCCTGATTGGAATTCTTTTCCCGAACGCTCGGATTATTCACTGCAGGCGCGATGCAATTGACAATTGTCTTTCCTGCTTCTTTTCAAATTTTCGAGAAGGTCATAGCTACAGCTACAATCTTGAGACTCTTGGGCTAGCCTATCGCGAGTATGATCGGCTCATGCGTCACTGGCAGTCGCTATTTCCTGGACGAATTTTTGAGAATCACTACGAGGACATGATTTCAGACCAGGAGGGRCAATCGCGCCGTCTGATCGATTACCTCGGGCTGCCTTGGAATGATGCCTGCCTCCGCTTCTTCGAAAAGGAGGGATCCGTCAGAACAATCAGTCGCTGGCAGGTTCGCCAGCCGATCTACAAGTCCTCTGTCAAGCRCTGGAAGAACTATAAAGCAAGAATCCAACCGTTGATCGAAGCGCTGGGCGATCTGGCTGAAGTTTGACCAACAGTTTCCAGACTATTGCCAACTTTCCCCGGAAGTATGTAATCAATTCGCGGGACCATCGGGCTCGGCTATGCTGGCCGTAATGTGCTCCACCCGTTGTGCCTCCGCCTGTGGCTCCAATCCCGGTTAATGCATGTCGCCCAAAAGCGCGTAGCGGTCTTGGGGGAACGGCATGCATCAAAACAAACATTTAAAGCGCGTCGCCTGAATACGTTTCGGCGCGACGCGCTTTAAGAGCGAACAAAAGCGAAATCGCTAACGGGCCTCGCCGGCAGGCTAGTTCCCTGGCACAGAAAAGTCTGACGGTCGGATAGTGCTTGCGCTGGCGAAATCGCGCGCTATGGAGAAGCGGCAGTCGGTTCGTCATCCTGAGGTCTGCACAGACCTACACCGGGTCGCTTCGCTCCAGCATGACCAAGCTGTAAGGCTTCGGCCGATGGCAAACGTTTGCGGCGGTCCACCAAAACGAACTGTGAATTCTTGGCTGACGACATGTCCGAGACCAGTCGGGATAGATTTCGCCTGGGTGCGGATCAATCCCTGTAATCGTGCGAATGCGGCACTCTGCAATGGCGGGTCGGTGCTGCCAGCAGAAAAGAAAAACCCGGCGGTTGCCCGCCGGGTCTCGATTTCGCCGAAGCGAAGTCTGTTAGAACGAGCGCTGGAAGCGGAGGAGGCCGCCGACGCTGTTCTTCTTCTGGGCATTGGTCCAGTCGCCAAAGATGCTGGGGTTGTCGAACTCACCATAGTGGTCGTAGTCAACTTCAGCCGTGACCGTGAAGCCGGGAACGATGTCGTAAGCAACGTTAGCTGCCACGCCATAGTTCTTCCGCTGGTCGCCCGACACCTGGAGGTTGAACGAGGTCTTCTCGTTGAACTTGTAGGTGCCGCCGGCCCAGAATGCCCACTTGCCGGCCCACTGCTTGTAGAAGCCGCGACCATGGGCGTCGATGACGTTCCCCGCGTCGTCGGTGAGGTGCTTGTCGGTACCGTAGCCGAACATGCCGAACAGCGACAGTTCGTTGGTGACGTTGAAGTCCACGCGGACCTTGCCGGCGAACTCGTCGTAGTTGCTGTCGTAAGCCGCAACGCCGGTGATGGCGCCCCAGCCCTGCGTCCACTTCACGCCGCCGACGACATGCGGAACATAGCTGTCGATCGTGCCGACCGTGCCCGAGCCTTCTTCGAGCGAGACCACGGCCGAGAGACCGTTGCCGGCGTCGAAATAGTACTGGACGACGTTGGTGTCGAAATCGCCGTAAGGAACGATCGTATCCTGGATGACGTTGCCGGCGTAGCCGATGAACGTATCGAAGGCCGATTCGTCCTTACCGACGCGCAGACCGCCGAGCTGGATCCAGGCGAAGTTCAGCGAAACGCCCTTGAAGCCGGCGCTATTGGGGTGGAACGTGACGGCGGCGGTAGGGCCAGTGGTGGTGGTCTTCGTGCCGCGGGCGTTGTGGTTGCCGAAGTTGAAGCGGGTCTCGGTGTAGGTCTTCAACGTGCCGAGCTCGGTTTCCTGGCCGGTCCAGGTCTTCAGCGTGAAGCGGGCGTTCTTGTACCAAGTCGCCTGGTCCTTGCCGGAGCGCACGTCAAAGGTACGCGCGCCGTCGAACGAGCCGACATCGCCGAGGCCGATGTCGTAACGGACATAGCCGCCGATGCGCAGGCAGGTTTCGGTGCCGGGGATGTAGAAGTAGCCCGAGCCGTACACGTCGCAGATCTTGACGTATTCAGCCGGTTCCGGCTCGGCGACGGTCACCGCGTCGGCGGCGCGAGCACCGGAAACTGCGATCAGGGCCGMAGCTGAGCCGAGAAGAAGGCTCTTGATGTTCATTTTCTGACCTCCAGTCAAAAGTTAAAAAACGGGTCTGGGTATTTTTTGCTGAAGGACAGCGTTCCCTGCCCCATCCCCACTTACCGAAAAAGATGCGCACCGCGCCGCTCCTTCGACCCTGACCTTTACCCAGGCCGCGGCGGCGTTCAATAACGATCGTGTCGGCAAAAGCCCCATCCGAACGCTATCCCCGGGCGTTGTTGCACAAATGACACGATTTGGCCGCAGTCCGAAAGTTCTCATTAACCATTAAGGCCTTGCGGCCGGTCGAATCCGGCGACGAGCAGCCGAAATTGCGGCGCCAGCTGCGAGTCGCCGGGCAGGGAATCGCCATGGAATCGCCGCACGATTCCATCCGTTTCGCTGCCTGCGTCGAATTTTCGCCGATTATGGCGCCGGCTTGTTGATTGTGGCCGCGCTTTTCTTTATCCAGCGGCGCGACGGAGAGGTGGCCGAGTGGTCGAAGGCGCTCCCCTGCTAAGGGAGTAGAGGTCAAAAGCTTCTCGTGGGTTCGAATCCCATCCTCTCCGCCACCCTACGCCCTGCGGGCTTCGGGTGGCAGGCCCCTGTGATACTTCCCTACGAATCCTCTGCAAGGCCTGGCTCCGAAGCCTCCGGACTGCGTCATCCCAGGGCGGAGCAGGGAGCGAAGCTCCGTCGCGAAGACCCTGGGATCCATGCCGTTACCTTGCCCGAAGAGTGCAGCGGAGCTGAATTCTGGACCGCGGTGACGCGTCGAAGTCACGGCATGGATCCTGGGGTCTGCGCCGCGTCGCTTCGCTCCTTGCTTCGCCCCAGGATGACGACCGGGAAAAGCTTCGGTCAATCTCCAGAGTTTGCGATTGCCACTCGCAACGCATCCTCCGCGACGCTCTTTCGTCCCACCAAACGGTACTGTGACATCCGCATTGCTCCGCGGAGCTGCATCATTTTTCCGAAAAAGTGGCGCAATATCAATAGATTGCCGCAAGAATGTCTGTCGCAGGTTCGCTTGTTCCGTTCGATTCTGACTGGAGGTCAGAAAATGAACATCAAGAGCCTTCTTCTCGGCTCAGCTGCGGCCCTGATCGCAGTTTCCGGTGCTCGCGCCGCCGACGCGGTGACCGTCGCCGAGCCGGAACCGGCTGAATACGTCAAGATCTGCGACGTCTACGGCTCGGGCTACTTCTACATCCCCGGCACCGAAACCTGCCTGCGCATCGGCGGCTATGTCCGTTACGACATCAGCGCCGGCGAGAGAGGCAGCTTCGATGGCGCTCACACCTTCGATGACATGAACGGCAAGGACCAGGACACCTGGCACAAGCAGGCCCGCTTCACGTTGAAGACCTGGACCGGCCAGGAAACCGAGCTCGGCACGTTGAAGACCTACACCGAGACCCGCTTCAACTTCGGCAATGGTAGTGGYGGCGTCGCCAGCAACTTCAATGGCGGCGAGAGTACTGCCGTTTCGCTGAACTTCGCCTGGATCCAGCTCGGTGGGCTCCGCGTCGGTAAGGACGAATCGRCCTTCGATACGTTCATCGGCTACGCCGGCAACGTCATCCAGGATACGCTGGTTCCGTATGGTGACTTCGATACCAACGTCGTCCAGTACTACTTCGACGCTGGCGACGGCTTCTCGGCCGTGGTCTCGCTCGAAGAAGGTTCGGGTGCGGTTGGYACGATCGACAGCTATGTTCCGCACGTCGTCRGCGGCGTGAAGTGGACGCAGGGCTGGGGCGCGATCACCGGCGTCGTGGCTTACGACAGCAACTACGAGGAAGTTGCTGGCAAGGTCCGCTTGGACGTGAACGTGTCTGACGCGCTGTCGCTGTTCGTCATGGCCGGCTACGGCACCGACGACAACCTCAACGACAACTTGGGTAACGTCGTCGATGCTAACGGCCGCGGCTTCTACAAGCAGTGGGGCGGCAACTGGGCAGTCTGGGGTGGCGGCACCTACAAGTTCAACGAGAAGACTTCGTTCAATGTCCAGGCGTCGTATGACGACTCGAAGGATTTCGGTCTCGCGGCGAACATTGCCTATGACATCGTTCCCGGCTTCACCGTCACGGCCGAAGTTGACTGGGCTCATACCGACCACACCCAGTTCGGCAACTGGACGGGCATCGACGCCGACAAGAAGAACGCCGTCGGCGGTATCCTCCGCTTCCAGCGCTCCTTCTAAGGGCTGGAATTACACAGGTGAATCCGGCCCGGGCGTCTCCACGCCTGGGCCGTATTGTTTATCGCGACTTGGACGAAGGCGAGCCGGGGGAAATGGGGGATCGATAGCTGAACAGGGTCTTTCAGGGCGATTTCGTGGAATCCGGTATTTGGCGGATGAAATCGTTTTGTCAGACTTAAMTCTTGAAAGGACGCCTCCAAGCGGTTAGCGCTCGCCCGTCCACTGGGGGTGTGGTCTAAAAATGACGAACGAAGCGATTCAAGAGGGGGAGCCCTCTGGTCATTTTGCGGTGTTTTCTTCTCAGAACTCGAAGTTTAGGTACACCTATAACAAGATCAGAGAAGTAAAATGCTACAGGATCGGAGAGCTATTCGCGGCATATCGGGATATACTCTGGGATGATGGGCGACATAAATACAATGTCAGCTCTTTCATCGGTGAAATAGACGAGATCCTTCTGGGAGAGCGTTTCAGCACCTTTGACCAGAATACCCTGGACAATCTTATCGGTACCCTGCGCCAGCGCGGTAACAGCAACGCAACCATCAATCGCAAGATGGCTGCCCTCAGCAAACTGCTGCGCAAGGCTCACAAGATGGGAGATATCCACAGCTTGCCTGAATTCCGCCGCCAGAAGGAGCGGGCGGGACGGATTCGTTTCCTCGAAAGGGACGAAGAGGCAAGGCTGTTCGCCGCCATCAAGAGCCGCAGCGCAGATGCTTACAGACTCTCCGTCTTCCTGGTCGATACCGGTTGCCGTCTCGGCGAGGCGCTCGGGCTGATCTGGAACGACATCCAGGAACACCGCGTATCGTTCTGGATCACCAAATCCGGCCGCAGCCGCACCATTCCGATGACCGAGCGGGTCAAGGAGGTGATCAAGCTGCCGCCGACCACCGAAGGCCGTCGGCCGAAGGGCCCGTACGCCATGCTCACCCAGGCGCAGTACCGTGYCATCTGGAACGAGGCGAAGACCGAGGTCGGTCTCGGCACCGACGAGCAGGTGGTGCCGCATATCCTCCGCCACACTTGCGCCTCGCGCCTGGTCCAGGGCGGCATCGACATCCGCCGCGTGCAGATGTGGCTCGGCCATCAGACGCTGGCCATGACCATGCGATACGCCCATCTCGCCACCAACGACCTCGATGGCTGCGTCGTCGTGCTGGAGAAGCCGCGCGGCGACGAGGCCTCGCGCCCTGCGGACACCTCGGTGTTTGCATCGCCGCTGACCGCGCCCTCGCCATCAAAGCCGGCGCGCCAGCCAAGGAGCGAAGGCGCAGCGGTCAAAGGGCCCGGCAGGACTTCCAAGGTGAAGGCGTAGAAGCTTGTCCATCTCCGCCCTTGTGGGGGAGATGCCCGGCAGGGCAGAGGGGGCGCTGTCCCGCCGATATCTCCATCAACCAGAAGCCGGCGATGCTTCGCGCCCCTTTTGTGCGTTGTCCTTCCGCTTTGCTTGACAAGCTGGCGCCGCCCCTCATGAGGGGCGGCGCCAACATCTACAATTGGCCCTCCGTCGCACGGGCCGAACTCCGGCTTTCCTATACTGTATTGACACCCTCCGAGCGAATTCTGCTCTTGAGTTTTACTTCGGCGCGACCTCAGGCTCCGCCCGATCGATAAACGCGCCAATCTCTTCCGGCAATTGACCGGTTTCGAGGAAGGGCGCGTGTCCCTGGCCTTCAACCGTGATCGCCTCCACGCAGGGATGGCGCTTTTCCATCTCCTCGAGCGTCGCGGCGGACAGCAGCTTTGAGTTGGCGCCGCGAATGGCAAGCAGCGGCACGCCGGCCAGCGCGTCGAACTGCGGCCACAGATCCGGCAGCGGCTTGGTGACGTCGACGCCGGCCAGCRTGTCGACCAGCGCAGGATCGAAATCCGGCACCAGTCCGGCGTCCGTATCGCGGTAGATTGCGGCCACCATCCGCGCCCAGTCGGCGTCGGTAAGCGCGGGGAAGCCGGCGCCATGCGCACGCCGCTGCACGTCGACCGCCTCGGGAAATGTCTTCGGTGTCGGGCGGCGGTCGAGATAGGAGCGTATGTGCTCAATGCCCTCGGCCTCGACCACCGGGCCGATGTCGTTGAGAACAATAGCCTTCAGCACGGTCGGCTTCAGCGCGCCGAGCACGTGGATGATCAGACCGCCGCGCGAGGTGCCGATAAAGGCAGCTTCTTCGATGCCCAGCCCCGCTAGGCCCGCGAGCACATCGCCCGCCTCGACGCCGACATTGTAGTGGCTGATGTCGGGATCGTAGTCGGATTGCCCGCGCCCGCGATAATCGAAGGCGACGACCTTGCGCGGCCTCCTCGCCTTGTTTGAAAGGTAGAGTGCGAGCTCGTGGAAATC
Source organism: Mesorhizobium sp. ORS 3428 (assembly GCF_001854785.1). Taxonomy (GTDB): domain Bacteria; phylum Pseudomonadota; class Alphaproteobacteria; order Rhizobiales; family Rhizobiaceae; genus Mesorhizobium. The sequence goes on along the minus strand of NZ_MDFL01000126.1, from coordinate 200,935 downwards.
GCGCGCGTTGCGGGTGAGGCCGGGCAAGCAGACGACCGGCCAGCCTTCCGAGTTCGCCTCGCCATAGATCCGGGCGTGGAGCTTCAGGCCATCTGGTGCCGAATAGAAGAAGTCGGAAAACCCTTCGCTCGCCATCGGAATGCTGTTCCTCGTTGAGGTGAGGGACAGCTACAGGTGCGGGCGGGGATGGTCAAATGGCACGTGTGCCCAGAGGCATCAGCGCTGGCGGGACAGTACCCCCATCTGGCCTGCCGGCCATCTCCTCGCAAGGGGGAGATTGGCAGCTTCGGCCTTGGCACTCTTTCTACGACGGAGGAGATTGGCGAAAGCCGAAGTAAGATCCGATCTCCCCCCGACTCGGGGGAGATGTCCGGCAGGACAGAGGGGGGCGCGAAGGATCGCAGCCTTTGGAATTCTGCGTATGCGACGCCCTCGACGATCAACTGCGTCCGTTCACCAGGTCGCCGACGATGTCGTATTTCCCCGAAATACGCATCTTGTAGACCTCGTAATTCTCCATCACGCGCTGCACGTAACTTCTTGTTTCCGTGTAGGGTATCCGCTCGATCCAGTCGACGACGGTATCCACGTCCTTGCCGCGCGGATCGCCGTATTTCGCCGCCCATTGGGCGGCGCGGTTGGGACCCGCATTGTAGCCGGCGAAGGTCAGCACATAGGAGCCGCTGAAGCGGTCGAGCTGCTCGCCGAGGAAGGCCGAGCCCAGCGTCGCGTTGTAGCCGGCATCGGTGGTCAGCCGCGCCGCCGAGAAAGCCATGCCGGCCCTCTTGGCCAGCTGCTTGGCGGTGCCCGGCATCAGTTGCAGCAGGCCGCGCGCGCCGGCACTGGAAATGGCGCCGACATTGAACTCGCTCTCCTGGCGGGCAATGGCATAGGCCAGCGCCTTGCCGGCGCCGGAGATGTTGGCCGAATCGGGAATGACGCCAAGCGGATGCGACAGCGCGCCGACATCGATGCCGCGCTGGGCGGCGATCTTGCCGACCTTCAATGCGATGAAATGGTTGCCCTGCTTCTCGGCGAGCACTRCCAGCAGCGCCAGCTCGCCGGGACTGGTCAACTGTCCCGCAAGGTCGAGATAGAGCGTTTCGGCATAGCGGTCATAGCCGGCTTCCTGCAGCCGCTTGATGGCGTTGACGGCCTCCCTGGCTTCGAAGCTTTGGCGGTCGGCCGCGCTCGGCTCGGGATAGGCGATATTGAGCGTCCTGAGGCCCACGCGCTCGCCGGCGAGCTGGCCGTAGAAGGTGGTGCCATAGGCGGCCGCACGCGTGAAATAATCCTTGGCGTTCCCTGGACCGCCGGCTTCCGCCGCGCGGCCGAGCCAGTAATAGGCGCGCGATAGCGACACCGGCCCCTGGGCGAGGTCGGCGATACGGGCGAAATGCGAGGCGGCTGTGGCCGGATCGCTCAAGCCGCGCAGCGCGTACCAGCCGGCATGGAATTCGGCTTCGGCGGCGCTGGCCGGGCTCTCGGCCGCGTGCATGGAAGCGATCTTGTAGGCGGTCTTCATGTCGCCCTGGTCGACCAGCTCGCGCGAAAGGACGCGGCGCTCCACCCACCAGGCATCTGGATCGACCAGCGCGTCGCGGTCGGTCGGCGCCTTCATCACCACCGCTGCGGCGTCGGCGAATTTCTGCTGCTTGCGCAGATATTCGGCCTCGGCGAAGAAATAGCCGGCCGAACGCTGCGCTGCGGGCACGGCCTGGAGCAATTTCGCCGCGCTCTTGTCGCCCCGGTCGGCGGCCGCCCAGGCATCGGCGAGTTGCTGGGCGCCGGCAAGGCCGGCGACGCGCAGCGCCGAGGACGGCCGCTCTGCATAGAACATGCGCTCCATGYGGTAGCGGTGGTCGGCCGCCGGGATCAGCGCGCCGAATTCCTTGATGATGGCGGTCTCGTCCTTCTCTTCCAGCTTTTCGCTGCGCCAGAAGGGCACCAGCACYGCGCGCGCCGCCGCCTGGTTGCCCAGCGCCACTTGCGAGCGGGCGAGGATCATCACGCCTTCCGGCGTCAGCGGCTGGCTGCGGCCGAAGGCCTGCACCACCGCTTGCGGCGGCGGGTTCTCGCGATAGAGCGCGCGCTCGCTGTTCTTGCGCAGCGCGATCGTCCCCGGCCATCCAGGCAGCATCCTGGCCGCGTCGGCAATCTCGCCGCTCGGCACCTGGTTGCCGCCATAGAGCGCGATCGCCCAGGCAAGGATGTGCCGGTCGAGTGAGGTGGCAGGCAGCGTGTCGCGCGCGTTGCGCGCGCCGGCGATGTTGTTGGCGGCGAGCGCGTCGAGCCCGCCCTTCAATTGCGCGATGCTGGCCGAAGGCTGAGGCGGCTGCGCCTGGTCCGAAGCCTGCGGCGAGCCTGGCGCAGGGATGGTCGCCGTCGTACGCACGTCCACACTGCCGCCGATCGCCATCCCCGGCATCAGCGCGACGACCGCGCTGAAAAGCGCGAAGAGATGGGGCCGCCTCGTCGGCATGTTTCTACCCTAGCACATCGTCAGCAGGCAGGAATCCTCGAAGCCCGACCCGGAGCCTAAACTTAGGTCGTGAAAGGCTCGTAAACAAAAGGTTATCGAGGCCGTCCGAAATGCGCGTGCTGGCACCATCGTGATGCTTGCCGGTGAACCATGTCGAGACTATGGTGCGCGGCTTCGCTTTCGGTTAGAAGGCGCGCAACTATACCGATCGATAAACACCAATGCATGTCGCCCAAAAGTGGGCACCGGTTTTGGGGTAACGACATGCAGAGACCAACGAAATGCATGTCGCCCAAAAGTGGGCACCGGTTTTGGGACAACGACATGCAGAGACTAACGAAATGCATGTCGCCCAAAAGTGGGTACCGGTTTTGGGGTAACGACATGCAGAGACCAACCTAATGCATGTCGCCCAAAGGTGGGCACCGGGACAACGACATGCACAACAAAGCTCCAGGAGTTGKACAATATGCTGAGAGGCTCRCTGACTGCGCTCGTCACACCGTTCGAAAAGAGCGGGCGTTTCGACGAGAAAGCCTTTCGCGCTTTCGTCGAATGRCAGATCGCCGAGGGCACCAAGGGCCTTGTCCCGGTCGGCACCACCGGCGAGTCGCCGACGCTGTCGCATGACGAGCACCGCCAGGTCGTGAAGGTGTGCATCGAGGTGGCCAAGGGCCGGGTTCCGGTGGTCGCCGGCGCCGGCTCCAACAACACCGAGGAAGCGATCGGGCTGGTGCAATATGCCGAAAAGGCCGGCGCCGATGCCGTGCTTGTGGTCACGCCTTATTACAACAAGCCGACGCAGCGCGGCCTCTATGAGCATTTCGCCGCCGTCGCCCGGGCGACCAGCCTGCCGATCATCATCTACAACATCCCACCGCGCTCGGTGATCGACATGACGCCCGAGACGATGGGCAGGCTGCGCCACGACTTCAAGAACATCGCCGGCGTCAAGGACGCGACCGGCAAGGTCGAGCGCGTCTCGGAGCAGCGCATGACCTGCGGCAAGGATTTCATCCAGCTCTCCGGCGAGGATGYCTCGGCGCTTGGCTTCAACGCGCATGGCGGCGTCGGCTGCATTTCGGTGACCTCGAATGTCGCGCCGCGCCTCTGCGCCGAATTCCAGGAAGCGACGCTTTCAGGGGACAGCGCCAAGGCGCTCGAGCTGCAGGATCGTCTCTTGCCGCTGCACAAGGCGATCTTCGTGGAGCCCGGCGTGTCCGGCGCCAAATATGCGCTGTCGAAGCTGGGCAAGGTCGAGAATGTGACGCGCTCGCCGCTCGTGACAGTCGAGGCTTCGACTGCCGAGAAGATCGATGCGGCCATGAAGCATGCCGGCTTGATAAACTAGCGAGCCCGTTTGGAAACTCTACTCCTGCGGCCATCTGCAGGCGTCGCCTGCGCTTCCGGTGCTCATGTACTATATGTACGCTCCGCTCCGGTTCTCGGTGACACCATCATCTGACTCGCAGGAGCGAGTTTCGAAACGGACTCTAGACGTCATGAACCAAGTCAAGAAAGCCGACCCCAACAACAGGACGGTCGCCGAAAACCGCAAGGCGCGCTTTTCCTACGAGGTGCTCGACACGATCGAGGCCGGCCTGGTGCTGACCGGCACCGAGGTCAAGTCGTTGCGACAGGGCCAGGCCAACATCCAGGAATCCTACGCCTCGGCCGAGGACGGCGAGATCTGGCTGATCAATTCCTATCTTCCGGAATATCTCCAGGCCAACCGCTTCAACCACGAGCCGCGCCGGCGCCGCAAGCTGCTCGTCAGCAAGCGCGAGATGGCCAAGCTTGCGCAAAGCGTCGAGCGCGAAGGCATGACGCTGGTGCCGCTCAAGATCTACTTCAACGACCGCGGCCGCGCCAAGCTGCTGCTGGCGATCGCGCGCGGCAAGAAGCTGCACGACAAGCGCGAGACCGAGAAGCAGCGCGACTGGTCGCGCGAGAAGGGGCGGCTCCTCAAGGAGCGTGGCTAGAGCAATTCGCGCAGCGGTTTTCCGCCCGGAAAGAGCGCAGCGGTTTTCCGTCCGGAATTGCGTGAAGTCGTTAGGACCACCGGCGATATGCGGGCAAGGCGAGCAAGGGGCCAAGGCTTGAGGGACCGGCTGATTGTCCTGGCCCTGGCTTTCGTCCTTGTGGCGCTCTCGGTCTGGACAGACGRCCTTTTCCGACCCCGTCCTTTCCCGCCGGATCGCATCCGCTTCCCTCTGAGGGGCATCGACGTTTCGCACCATCAGGGCAAGATCGACTGGCAGCGCGTTGCCGCCGACGATGTGACCTTCGCCATCATCAAGGCGACCGAAGGCGGCGACCATGTCGATGATGCGTTTGCCGAGAATCTGCGCGAGGCGCGCGCCGCGGGCCTTGCGGTCGGCGCGTATCACTTCTTCACCTTCTGCCGCCCGGGCGCCGATCAGGCGAAGAACTTTCTCGCGGCCGTGCCACACGGCGAGYCGCTTTTGCCGCCGGTCGTCGACATCGAGTTCCACGGCAATTGCCCGCATCGACCTTCGCCCGCCGAACTGAATGCGGAACTCCTGGCGTTCCTGGGTCCGGTCGAGGCGGCCTATGGCAAGCCGGCCATCATCTACATCACCGACGAGGCGGTGCCGGCCTATTCAGCTTCCATTCCGGATCGCCGGCGCTGGCTACGCGCGGTGGCGATGCCGCCGAAAGACGACGATTGGGTCTATTGGCAATATCTCGACAAAGGTCGCGTCGACGGCATCGGCGGCGATGTCGACTTGAATGTGCTGAAGGGCGGTCCCGCGAGGCTCACCGAACTGTTTGCCCCGACGCCTGAATCTAGCTCTTCAGGAACGCCGCGATCTCCTTGAAGACGTTGACGAACATCTCTTCCGTCAGCACACCCGTGTTGGTGTTGTAGCGCGAGCAGTGATAGCTGGAAAAGAGCATGATGCCGCCGGCTTCCTGCCGTCTGCCATGCCGGAAGGGATGGGCTGCGACCCGCTCGTCCAGCGCCCGCACCGTCGACTGATGCGCGATCGAGCCCAGCGTCAAGATGGCGCGCAGGTTGGGAAAGCGTGCGATGGTCGGCCTGAGGAAGGTCCGGCATGTGGCGATCTCGGAGCCGATCGGCTTGTTCTCGGGCGGCACGCAGCGCACCGCATTGGTGATCGCCGTGCCGATCAGTTCCAGCCCGTCATCCGGCCTCGCCTTGAATTCGCCGCGGGCCAGACCCTCGGCAATCAGCGTGCCATAGAGCAGGTCGCCGGCATAGTCGCCGGTGAAGGGGCGCCCGGTGCGGTTGGCGCCGCGCAGGCCCGGCGCCAGCCCGACGATCAGAAGCCTGACCGAGTCCTCGCCCTCCGGCGGCAGGAAGGTCGGCACCGGCGCGTTGAACCAGCCCGGCTCGCGCTGGCGCAAGACGGCGATGAAGTCGTGCAGYCGCGGGCAGAGCGGGCAGTCACGGCTGGGTTCGGGGGAGGGCGCGGCGCTCAAGGCCGCCGCTTTCAATAGTCGTCCTCCTCGACTTCAGCCGGCTCGGGCCGGCGTATCGGCCGCTCCGACGGATCGCGGCCGACCTCGTTCTTCAGCGTCATGAGATCGATGAAGTGGTCGGCCTGGCGGCGCAAGTCGTCGGAGATCATCGGCGGCTGCGAGGCCATCGTCGAGATGATCGAGACCTTGCGGCCGCGCCGCTGCAGCGCCTCGACCAAAGTGCGGAAATCGCCGTCGCCGGAGAAGATGACATAGTGGTCGACGACATCGGCAAGCTCCAGCGCATCGACGGTGAGCTCGATGTCCATGTTGCCCTTGATCTTGCGCCGCCCGGTCGAGTCGGTGAATTCCTTGGYGGGCTTCGTCACCACCTTGAAGCCGTTGTAGTCCAGCCAGTCGATCAGCGGCCGGATCGAGGAATATTCCTGATCCTCCACCAGGGCGGTGTAGTAGTAGGCCCTGAGCAGGTAGCCCTGCTTCTGGAAGCTTGACAGAAGCTTGCGATAATCGATGTCGAAGCCCAGCGCCCGCGACGTCGCGTAGAGATTGGCACCGTCGATGAAAAGAGCGATCTTTTCACGGGGATCGAACATTGAAAAATATTCCTTTTCGAAAATTTCTGTCGTCTAAACGTGACGCGCAGGAACGGTAATGGTCCGCTTTGCCGTCTCATTCGAGATAACGCCAGATTTATGGATATCCAAGGGCGCGGGCGGGCATTGCAAGCAATTGTGATCGGCACTATGTGACGTCTGAGCGATGCCCGGTTGATGAGCCGGGCAAGGGCTCGCCAACCGGGGGCTGCCRCCATAAAGCTTGTATTTCTGTGGCGTCCGGGTTATGGAGCCCGCCTGTTTTCCACCAAATCCACGCATGAAAGGGGCAGTCCATGGCCCGCGTAACCGTTGAAGATTGCATCGACAAGGTCGACAACCGTTTCGAGCTCGTGCTGCTCGCCGGCCACCGTGYCCGCCAGATCAGCCAGGGCGCGCAGATCACCGTTCCTCGCGACAATGACAAGAATCCGGTCATTGCGCTGCGCGAGATCGCCGAGGAGACGCTGTCGCCCGACGACCTCAAGGAAGACCTGATCCACTCGCTGCAGAAGCATGTCGAGGTTGACGAGCCGGAGGCCGATGGCGAGGCGATTGCCGACCAGTCCGGCGCCGCCACCGCCGCGGCGGATACCGACGATGCCGAAGAGAACATCGCCTTCGACCGCATGAGCGAGGAAGACCTTCTCGCCGGCATCGAGGGTCTGGTCCCGCCGGAAAAGAGCGACGATTACTAAGTTCTCTCGGAGCTTGCTGGATCAAGCATCCGGCACTTCCGTATCGTCAGTTTCGTGGCTATCTATGGGATGCGTCGCACGTTGGTGCGGCGCATCAATCATTTCATCACCGCGAGATTCCGCCCATGATGCGTCAGTATGAGCTTGTCGAGCGCGTGCAGCGCTACAAGCCTGACGTCAACGAGGCGCTGCTCAACAAGGCCTATGTCTATGCCATGCAGAAGCATGGCCACCAGAAGCGCGCCTCGGGCGATCCCTATTTCTCGCATCCGCTGGAAGTCGCCGCGATCCTCACCGAGATGCATATGGACGAGGCGACGATCGCGGTTGCCCTCCTGCACGACACGATCGAGGATACGACCGCAACCCGCGCCGAGATCGATGAGCTGTTCGGCCCCGAAATGGGCAAGCTTGTCGAGGGCCTCACCAAGCTGAAGAAGCTGGACCTCGTTTCCAAGAAGGCCGAGCAGGCGGAGAACCTGCGCAAGCTTCTGCTTGCGATCTCCGAGGACGTCCGCGTGCTGCTGGTCAAGCTCGCCGACCGCCTGCACAACATGCGCACCCTCGACCRCATGCCGGAGGCCAAGCGGCTGCGCATCGCCGAGGAGACGATRGACATCTATGCGCCGCTCGCCGGCCGCATGGGCATGCAGGGCATGCGCGAGGAGCTGGAAGAGATCGCCTTCCGCTACATCAATCCGGAAGCCTACCGGGCCGTCACCGCGCGGCTGGCCGAGATTTTCGAGCGCAACAAGGGCGTGCTGGACGAGATCGAGAAGGCGCTGTCGGGCCTGTTCGAAAAGCACGCGATCAAGGCCGGCGTCAAAAGCCGGCAGAAGAAGCCGTGGTCGGTGTTCCGCAAGATGGAGGCCAAGGCGCTCTCCTTCGAGCAGCTCTCCGATATCTTCGGTTTCCGCGTCATCGTCGATACGGTCGAGGACTGCTATCGCGCGCTCGGCGCCATCCACACGACATGGTCGATGGTGCCCGGCCGCTTCAAGGATTACATCTCGACGCCGAAGCAGAACGACTATCGTTCGATCCACACCACCATCGTCGGCCCGTCGCGCCAGCGCGTCGAGCTGCAGATCCGCACTCGCGAGATGAACAAGATCGCCGAATACGGCGTCGCCGCGCATTCGATCTACAAGGACACCGGCGGCAAGTTGAATGGCGCCGCGCACACGATCTCCAAGGAGACCAACGCCTATGCGTGGCTGCGCCGCACCATCGAGCAGCTGGCAGAAGGCGACAACCCCGAGGATTTCCTGGAAAACACCAAGCTGGAGTTGTTCCAGGACCAGGTGTTCTGCTTCACGCCCAAGGGCATGCTGATCGCTCTGCCGCGCGGGGCGACTCCCATCGACTTCGCCTACGCCGTCCACACCGAGGTCGGCGACACCTGCGTCGGCGCCAAGGTCAACGGCCGCATCATGCCGCTGATGACGGAATTGAAGAACGGCGACGAGGTCGAGATCATCCGCTCCAAGGCGCAGGTGCCGCCGGCCGCCTGGGAATCGGTCGTCGTCACCGGCAAGGCGCGCGCCGCCATCCGCCGCGCCACCAAGAACGCCATCCGCAAGCAATATTCCGGGCTCGGCGCCCGCATCCTGGAGCGCGCCTTCGAGCGCGCCGGCAAGAGCTTTGCCAAGGAGAACCTCAAGCCGGTACTGCACCGGCTGGCGCGCAAGGACATCGAGGACGTTCTGGCCTCCGTCGGGCGCGGCGAACTCGCATCCAACGACGTCATGAAGGCTGTCTTCCCCGACTACAAGGACGAACGCGTGACGGTCGCGGCGCCCAAGCAGCGCGAGGAGGGCTGGTCGAAGATCCGCAACGCTGCCGGCATGCTGTTCCAGATGCCCGGGCGCGCCGCGCGCAAGGACAACAAGGACCAGCAGCGCGACGGCGCGGTTCCGATCCGCGGCGTGCGCGGCGATCTGCCGGTGCGTTTCGCGCCGGAAGGCGCGGTGCCCGGCGACCGCATCGTCGGCATCATCCAGCCGGGCACCGGCATCACCATCTATCCGATCCAGTCGCCGGCGCTGCAGGCTTTCGACGACCAGCCCGAGCGCTGGATCGACGTGCGCTGGGACATCGACGAGCGCACCAAGGAGCGCTTCCCGGCGCGCATCTCGGTCACCGCCATCAATGCGCCGGGATCGCTCGCCGACATCGCCCAGGTAGTTGCCTCGAACGACGCCAACATCCATACGTTGTCGATGGTGCGCACCGCGCCCGATTTCACCGAGATGCTGATCGACCTCGAGGTCTGGGACCTGAAGCATCTCAACCGGCTGCTTTCGCAGCTCAAGGACAATTCGAGCGTCAGCGACGCGCGGCGTGTGAACGGTTGACCATAATCCCGCAAAGTGGGAACCGGTTTGCGGACAAGATCATGGTTTGAAGGAAACAAGGCCATGATCCCGCAAAGTGGGAACCGGTTTGCGGACAAGATCATGGTCTGAAGGAAACAAGGCCATGATCCCGCAAAGTGGGGAACCGGTTTGCGGACAAGATCGCGGTCGAAAAATAGAATGGGGACAAGATGAACACCGACGAAGTGCTGGGCATATTCCGGGAGGCCGGCGCGGTTCTCGAAGGCCATTTCATCCTGACGTCGGGCCTGCGCAGCCCGGTCTTCCTGCAGAAGGCGCGCGTCTTCATGCATGCCGACAAGACCGAGCGCCTGTGCAGCGCGCTGGCCGAGAAGATCCGCCAGGCCGTGCCTGGCAAGATCGACTATGTCGTCGGCCCGGCGGTCGGTGGCCTGATCCCGGCCTATGAGACTTCGCGCCATCTCGGCGTGCCGGCGATCTGGGTCGAGCGGGAAGGGGGCGAGTTCAGGCTCCGCCGCTTCGAGATCGCCAAAGGATCGCGTGTCGTCATCGTCGAGGATATCGTCACCACGGGACTTTCGATCCGCGAGACGATCGACTGCCTGCGCGAACTCGGTGCCGACGTCGCGGCGGCCGCCTGCATCATCGACCGCTCGGCCGGCAAGACCGATGTCGGCGTGCCGCTGATCGCGCTCGCCGAATATGAGGTACCGGCCTATCCGCCCGACCGCCTGCCGCCGGAACTTGCCGCCATCCCGCCTGTCAAGCCGGGAAGCCGCAATATCTAGGAATGCATGTCGCCCAAAAGTGCGTAGCAGTTTTCGGGTAACGACATGCATCAGGGAGAAGTAGCTTGATCGACGGCATCGATCATTTCGTGCTGACGGTCCGCTCGGTCGAGGCGACCTGCGACTTCTACCAGCGTGTCCTCGGCCTGAGGCGGCTGGACGAGCCGAACCGGCCGACCGCGCTTCTGTTCGGATCGCAGAAGATCAACCTGCATGAGGTCGGCCGCACCTTCGAACCGAAGGCGAAGACGCCGACGCCCGGCGCCGGCGATTTCTGCCTCGTCGCGGCAGTGCCTCTTGCCGATATCCGCGCCAGCCTCGAAGCCAACGGCGTGGCGATCGAGCTCGGTCCTGTCGAGCGCACCGGCGCCCGCGGCAGGATGATGTCGGTCTATTTCCGCGATCCGGACGAAAATTTGGTCGAGATCAGCGAATATCTGGAATAGAGCAATTCCAGGAAAAGTGTGCAGCGGTTTTTCCGTCCGGAGTTGCGACGGGCAAAGAATGCAATTCCAGGAAAAGTGTGCAGCGATTTTTCCGTCCGGAATTGCGTAAGATCAGACAACTCCGTTCATTTGAGATCGTGCCGCATGGCGCCGTGCCGATCGGTCCTCTCCTCAGTTTCGCCAGAATGACCCTCTTGTTAGCGCCTGCGGCAGACGATCGCGGTCGCATTTCGTTGTTCCGCGGCCGGGCTGTCGCTATATCAAAGTTTTGTTGCCTTCCTGCGCCCTCGGAGCGCAAGATATGTCGGCGCGACCCGGGGTGGCGGGGGAGCGTGTATTGAACCGGGAACTGAAACAGAGTGCTTTTTCGACGCCGAGAGCCTGATGGCCTCCTGGAGCGGGTGCGTATTCACCTTTGGCCGCGCCGCTCTTTTTCACGTTCGTTCCAATATTTTTCCAAGCGCATCCTGCGTCTGAAGGYCACCCCCCACTCCGTGGCCGCCGGTGTTGCCGCGGGTGTCTTCGCCTCGTTTTTCCCGCTCGGCTTCCACTTCATCGTGGCCGCCGTTGTGTGCYGGGTGATCGCCGGCAATCTGGTGGCGGCGGCCCTCGGCGCGTTGTTCTTCGGCAATCCGCTGACCTTTCCGCTGCTCTGGGGCGCGTCCTGGGAGACCGGCAAGCTGATCCTGCATGAGCACCTGCCCAGGCATGGTCCGCCCGAGCATATGGGCGAAATGATGCACACGCTTTCCTTCGCGAAGCTTTGGCAGCCGATCCTGGAGCCCATGCTGATCGGCGCGGTGCCGCTCGGACTGGTGTTCGGGCTTGTTTTCTACGGCATCACCCGCTGGGGCATGACCGCGTTCCGCGAACAGCGCAAGCGGCGCATGGCCGAGCGGGCGGAGAAGGCCAAGCGCGCCGGTGGGCGGGAAGTTCCCGCGGAATGATCATYGGCATCGGCAGTGACCTGATCGACATCAGACGCATCGAGAAGTCGCTGGAACGGCACGGCCAGCGCTTCGTTCAGCGCATCTATACCGAGATCGAGCAGGCCAAATCGGAAAAACGCGCCGCCCGCTCCGCTTCCTACGCCAAGCGATTCGCCGCCAAGGAGGCCTGCGCCAAGGCGCTGGGCACCGGCATGGCTCAGGGCGTGTTCTGGCGCGACATGGGCGTGGTCAACCTGCCCAGCGGCGCGCCGACCATGGCGCTGACCGGAGGCGCTGCCGCCAGGCTGGAGAAAATCCTGCCCAAGGGCCATCGCGCGCTCATCCACCTCACCATCACCGATGATTTCCCGCTTGCTCAAGCCTTTGTGATCATTGAGGCGGTGCCCGCCGAACAAGCGCCACATTGATTCCATCTGACCACGAGCGGCATGACGTTGCCCAGCGCGCGCCGAGACTCTATACCAACCAACGCACAATCGAGGACGACATGAGCGTGGCTGAAAAATCGCAGAAAAAATCCGGCGGGCTTGGCGAAACCTTCTCCGTCATAATCCAGGCTCTGCTGCTCGCGCTCGTGATCCGCACGCTGCTGTTCCAGCCCTTCTCCATCCCGTCCGGGTCGATGCGACCGACCCTGCTCGAAGGCGATTATCTGTTCGTCACCAAATGGGCTTATGGCTATTCGCGCTATTCGCTGCCCTTCGGCCCGAACCTGTTCTCCGGCCGCATCTGGGGCTCTGAGCCCAAGCGCGGCGATGTGGTGGTGTTCAAGTTCCCGCCGGATCCGTCCGTTGACTACATCAAGCGCGTCGTCGGCCTGCCCGGCGACAAGATCCAGGTCAAGGACGGCCAGCTTTTCATCAACGGCACTGCCGTGCCGCGCGAAAAGGTCGGCCAGATCGACAATCCCGATATCACTGAGGTCGACCGTCCCGTTGACGTCTATCGCGAGACACTGCCCAACGGCGTCACCTATGACACGCTCGACCTGACGCCCAATTCGATCGGCGACAACACGCGCGAGTTCGACGTGCCGCCCGGCCACTATTTCATGATGGGCGATAACCGCGACAACTCCTCCGACAGCCGCTTCACCGTCGGTTTCGTGCCGGCCGAGAACCTTGTCGGCCGTGCCAACGTCATTTTCTTCTCGATCGCCGACGGCGCGAGCCCCTTGGAAGTCTGGAAGTGGCCGTCGCTGATGCGCGTCGGGCGCCTGTTCCATCTCGTCCACTAAGGTCATGGCGGCCAAGCGTTTGACCGCCGATGCTCTTGCCGAAGCGCTTGTCGAGCGCACCGGCCACGCCTTTGCCGACCGCCAGCGTCTGCAACGCGCGCTGACCCATGCCAGCGCGCGCTCGACCCATGCCGGCGTCGACTATGAGCGCTTCGAATTCCTGGGCGACCGCGTTCTAGGCCTTGTCGTGGCCGACATGCTGCTCGCCACCTTTCCCGAGGCCGCCGAGGGCGAGCTGTCGCTGCGCCTCAACGCGCTGGTCAATGCCGAGGCGCTCTCCGAGATCGCCGAGGAGATCGGCCTGCCGGAGCTGGTCCGTGCCGGCTCCGACGTGCGCAACCTCGAAGGCCGCAAGCGCACCAATCTGCGCGCCGATGCGCTGGAATCGCTGATTGCCGTGCTCTATCTCGACGGCGGGCTGGAGGCGGCGCGCGCGTTCATCCACCGCTACTGGCAGCCGCGCTCGCAGGCGATGGGTGCTGCCCGCCGCGACGCCAAGACCGAATTGCAGGAATGGGCGCACCAGGCGGCATCGGGCGCCGTCCCGGCCTACCGGGTCGACAGCCGCGAGGGTCCCGACCACGACCCGTTGTTCACTGTCAGCGTCAAGGTCGGCTCCTTCGCGCCGGCTATCGGCAGCGGCCGTTCCAAGCGCGAGGCGGAGCAGGCAGCAGCCGCGGCGCTTTTGCTGCGCGAAGGCGTCTGGAGCGCGGCATGACCGGCACTGAAACTCCCGAAACACCCGCCACGCGCTCCGGCTTCGTCGCGCTGATCGGCGCGCCCAATGCCGGCAAGTCTACGCTGGTCAACCAGCTGGTCGGCGCCAAGGTTTCGATCGTCACCCACAAGGTGCAGACGACGCGCGCGATCGTGCGTGGCATCGCCACGCATGACAATGCGCAGATCGTCTTTGTCGACACGCCCGGCATCTTCAAGCCGAGGCGCCGGCTGGACACGRCCATGGTCACCACCGCCTGGGGCGGCGCCAAGGATGCCGATGTCGTGGTGCTGCTGATCGATGCCGAGCGCGGCATCAAGGGCGATGCGGACGCCATCCTCGACCGGCTGAAGGACGTTAAGCAGCCGATGCTGCTCGTGCTCAACAAGGTCGATCGCGTCAAGCCGGAGACGCTACTGGCCCTGGCCGCGGCAGCGAATGAAAGAGTGCCGTTCAAGCGCACCTTCATGGTCTCGGCGCTCACCGGCTCCGGCTGCAAGGACCTGCTCGATTATCTCGCCGAGACGCTTCCGGTTGGCCCCTGGTATTATCCGGAAGACCAGATCTCCGACCTGCCGATGCGCCAGCTCGCTGCCGAGATCACCCGCGAGAAGCTTTATCTCAGGCTGCATCAGGAGCTTCCCTATTCCTCGCATATCGAGACCGAGAAATGGGAGGAGAAGAAGGACGGCTCCGTGCGCATCGAACAGGTCATCTATGTCGAGCGCGACAGCCAGAAGAAGATCGTGCTCGGCCACAAGGGCGAGACGATCCGCGCCATCGGCCAGGCCGCGCGCGCCGAGATCGCCGAGATCCTCGAGCAGAAGGTGCACCTCTTCCTGTTCGTGAAGGTGCGCGAGAACTGGGGCGACGACCCCGAGCGCTATCGCGAGATGGGGCTGGAGTTTCCCCACTGATGCCTGTCGTCTAGGAATGCCGACCCTCGATCTGGGACAACGGCATGCACAATCCTAAGGTAAATATCGATACCGATCTCGTGCGCCGGCTGGTCGAGGTGCAGTTCCCAAAATGGCGGCATCTGCCGGTGAGCCCGGTCGCCTTTGGCGGCTGGGATAACCGTACCTTCCATCTTGGCGACGAGATGACGGTCAGGCTGCCGAGTGCGGCTCACTATGCTCTGCAGGTCGAGAAGGAGCATCGCTGGCTGCCGCTGTTCGCGCCGCTTCTGCCGCTGCCGATCCCTGTGCCGCTCGCCATGGGCGAGCCGGCGGATGGCTATCCGTGGCATTGGTCCGTCTATCGCTGGATCGAAGGCGAGACGGCGAAGACCGGGCACATTGCCGACCTTCGCGCCTTCGCTCTGACACTCGCCGAGTTCCTCGTTGCCCTGAGGCGGATCGATCCGACCGGCGGGCCGGGACCGGGCCAGCACAATTTTTATCGCGGCGGGCCGCTGACGGTCTATGACGGGGAGGCGAGGCAGGCAATCGCCGCGCTCGAAGGCGAGATCGATGCGCAAGCCGCGACCATTGTCTGGGAGGCAGCGCTTGACGCGACCTGGCACGGTTCGCCGGTTTGGTTCCACGGCGATGTCGCCTCCGGCAACCTGCTGGTCAAGGACGGCCGCTTGAGCGCCGTCATCGACTTCGGCACCTCCGGCGTCGGCGATCCGTCCTGCGATCTCGCGATCGCCTGGACGTTTTTCGAGGGCGAAAGCCGCGAGACGTTCCGCTCCGCAATCGCCGTCGATGACGCGACCTGGGCGCGCGGCCGCGGCTGGACGCTGTGGAAGGCCCTGATCACGGCCGCCGGGCGTATAGATGTCAATCCTGCCGAGATCGAAAGGGCTCGGCGCGTGATCGACGAGGTGCTTGCCGACCATGAGCATTGGGCCTGATCGGCAAAATGGCGGCGGATGTACTGAACCGTCCCTGCTAAGAGGTCTCGGTCTGGGCGGGCGCATCCTGCCCTTCAACGGGCGGGCCGTCCTGGCAAACCCGGCCTGACGAATGGCGAGRCACTTGACGCGACTGCAAACGGGGGCATGCTCGGCGGGCGCGGCCTGCTTCCCGACCCGACGGAGTGGCATCATGCAGTGGTCCTACCCGATCCTCCGTGTCGGCGACACCGAGATCCGCATCCACCTGACCTTCCTGCTGCTGCTCGCCTGGATCGGCATCGCCTATTTCCAGGAGGGTGGAACGTCGGCTGCGATCAAGGGCGTCGGCTTCATCGTCGCCGTGTTCGCCTGCGTGGTATTGCATGAGCTCGGCCATGCCGCTGCTGCTAGTCGCTACGGCATCCGAACTCCAAAGATCACGCTCTTGCCGATAGGCGGCGTCGCGGAGCTGGAGCGCCTACCCGAGAAGCCGTCGGAAGAGATCATCGTTGCGCTCGCCGGCCCGCTGGTCAATGTCGTCATTGCCACTTTCCTCGTCGTCGCGCTGGGCACCACCGTTGGTATCGACGCGCTGACGTCGATGGATAACCCGCATAACGCGTTCGTAGCTCGCCTCGCCGCCGTCAACATCTGGCTGGTTCTGTTCAACCTCATTCCGGCCTTTCCGATGGACGGCGGACGCGTGCTGCGCGCCTTGCTCGCCACGCGCTACAACCGAGTGCGCGCGACGGAGATTGCAGGGACCGTTGGTCAGTTCGCCGCCTTCGCCTGCGGCTTCATCGGTCTCGTCGCCGGCAACGTGCTGCTCATATTCGTTGCGATCTTCGTCTACCTCGCCGCCACTGCGGAAACGCGGGCGATGGGGCTCGAGGCAGCGGCGCGTGCCGTCAACGTCCGCGACGTCATGATCAGCCGGTTCGAAAGCCTGCCGGCGACCGCGACCCTCGACGAGGCGGCACAGGCCCTGTTGCGCACGACGCAACACGAGTTCCCGATCGTCGACGGTGGCGGCAGGCTGCGAGGCCTGCTGACGCGTGAGGGGCTCGTCGCCGGACTGCAGCAGCGCGGCGGTCAGGCTCCTGTGATCGAGGCAATGGTCGCAAACATCCCGGTGGTGCGCGACTATGAGAAGCTCATCGAGGCGCTCGAGCCGCTGAAGAAGGGAGTTGCACCCGCGGTCGGCGTGGTGGATGCCAGCGGCCGTTTGGTGGGCTATGTCATCATCGAAAACATCGGCGAGCTCATGCTGCTGCGCAGCGCCGTCGCAAGTTGACGGATCTCGGCCGGGCCGCGCCCCATGGATAGTCGGCTAGCGCGTGAGATGCACTTGCGCTGGCCACGCCGTTTCGCTAGCTCGCATGCTCTTTCGTCCAGAGTCACGGATCCGCAGGCCGGACGTTACCCCGGCGGCTATCCATTCTCGTCAGCCGGCGCGCGTCGCCGGGCGATCGTTGGCGTGGCCCAGAGTGGCTTCACCAGGAGCGGAACGCCCCTCTGCGGACCGACAATGCATGTAGCGATGAAACTCTCAGCGACAACCAGTTCCGTTCGTTGCCGCCCGCTTTTGAGCTTCAGCTGAATCTCTGTTCGCAGTGCCCGCGGGCAGGATTGCGGCGCCGAAGGTCCTGAGATGGGGCGGCGGCAACGCTGCTCTGCCGACACCAGTCCGCTTCGACTGATGAGCTGTTATTTCGCACCTGTGATTCAGCCCTGGGCGATCAGATCGGTGATTGCCTGGATGACCTTACCGGCTGCCGCCCCCGTCGCCGACCGATCGTTGACGATGATCGAGATGCGAAACGGAATGTCGAACTCGACTGGCCTGAGTGCCAGTCCGAACTCGGAATAGAAGCCTGCAGTGAACGGATCGACGACCGCCAGCGAGGGGCCGCCCCGGACCAGCGCACAARCCAGGAACGACTGGAAAATGTCGGCGACCGTGTTGGCTGCTGTCACTTCGAGCAGTTTGGCGCCGTCGCGGCTGCGCCGGAAATAAAGCTCGCCCAGCGATACGAACGGATAGCGGGAAAAATCCTCCAGCCGGACCAGTTCGCTTTCGGCAAGCGGATGGTTCTGGTCCATGACACAGACGCTGTTGCGCTCGAAGGTGGCGACGCATTGGGCGTCGAGGAAGGAAACGCCGGCGTCCACCAGACCGACGTCGGTCAGGCGCGAGGCAACGGAGGAGACTATCTCCGTCGAGCTGCGCACCGCGATCGTCGTTTTGGCTTCGGGGAACCGGGTTCTGAGCTGCTGGATGGCTTCCGGCACGACCTTGAACGACATCGCCGCCAGCGTGCCGATGCGTACGACGCCGCGCTTCAATTCGCGGATCTCCTGCGCCGCCAGGATCAGGTTGCGGGCGCCGTGAAAAGTCTTGCCGACCTCGCCGTAGAACAGCAGCCCCTGCTCGGTCGGAACCAGCCGGCCGTGCGAGCGATCGAACAGGCTGAGGCCGGTGTCGATCTCCAGCTCCTGCAGCAGGCGGCTGACGCTCGGCTGCGATACGTTCAGCGCGATCGCAGCGCCCGACACCGAGCCGGCAACCATCGTCGCTTCGAAGGCTTCCAATTGACGAACGCTGAGCCCGGAAAAACGCATCTCTTCCTCCCGGTATAGGATTAGCACATACCCGACGAAAATCTTGATCTTTGATTTCGCGGCGTTTCGAGCCCTAGCTGCAAGCCTGGCAGAAACGGGCGGAGCCGTCGTGAAGCGAGCCAACCTCATCTTCATCTGTGCGGATCAGATGCGCTACGATGCGCTGTCGATCACAGGCAACCGCGTCGCGCACACCAGCAACATCGACCGGATCGCGGCGCGCGGCGCGACCTTGCACCGGCACTATACGCCCAACCAGATCTGTTCGCCGAGCCGCGCGACCATGGCGACGGGGCTCTATCCGCGCCATCACGGTCTTTGGCGAAACGGCGTGGCGCTCGACGAGCGGCTGCCCAATCTCTGGCAGGCGCTATCGCAGGCGGGTTACAGGACGCGGGGCGTGGGGAAGCTGCACTTCCAGCCGCTGCTCGCGCCGGCCGAACGCGACATGCCGGAATCGCTCGCCTACTGGGAAAGGCCCGGCAGCGAGAGCTGGCGCGGCCCCTATTTCGGCTTCGACGGCGTCGATCTCGTGATGGGCGAGGCCAACGAATCCACCCGCGCCGGGCATTATGCCGCTTGGCTCAAACGCAACCACCCAGATGTAGTGGAGCTCTACGAGCCCGATGCCAGTCCCGACAGCCGGGCGCAAGACCTGAACGAGGTGTGGAAAAGCGCGGTGCCGCCCGAGCTGCACTACACCAACTGGATCGCGGACCGGGCCATCGACTTCATCGAGCGCCAAAGCAGGCAACCGGAACCGTTCGGGCTGTTCGTCTCATTTCCGGACCCCCATCACCCCTTTGCCCCTCCGCAGCCATATTGCGACTTGTTCCGGCCGGAGCGGATGCCGAAGCCAAGTATCCGGGCGGGCGAGCTGGCGCGCATGCCGGACTATCTCGGCGAAGGCGACGATCCGACCAAGGCGCCCTACATCGCCAGCGGCGAGCAGCCGCGCGAACAGGGCTTCTTGCTGCGCACCGACGAGATCTCCGCCGAGACACTGGCCACCGCCATCGCCCACACGCATGGCATGATCCAGATGATCGACGACGCAGTCGGCCGGCTGCTCGCGGCGCTGGACGGCGCCGGCGTGCTCCAAGACACTTATGTGCTGTTCACAGCCGATCATGGGGAGTTGCTCGGCGACCACGGGCTGCTGCGCAAGGGGCCGCCGCCCTACCGGCAATTGCTGCAGGTGCCGCTGGTCCTCAGCGGTCCCGGCATCCGCGCCGGAACCAATCTCGACGCCCTCACCAGCCACCTCGACCTGTTCGCGACCATCGCATCGCTGCTCGGCCTGCCGGCGCCCGTGACCGACGGCACCGATCTCAAGCCGCTGATCGACGGCCGGATCGCCGATGTCCGCGACTTCCTGTTCGCCGAATATCATCCGCGACGTGACGCCTGCCTCTACAACCAGTCGATCATCTCCAAGGAGTGGCGGTTCACGCGCTATCCCAACCAGCCTGCTTGGGGGGAGTTGTTCGACCTTCGCGAAGATCCCTGGGAGCACTGGAATCTGTTTCCCGACCAAGCGTTCAGCACGCAGGCGCATGCGCTGAACGCCGTTCTCGACCGGCGGCTGCCGCCGCGGCCGCTGATGGAAAATGAAGTCCTCGGCGCCTACTGAACCAATGGGAGAGTGACATGAACGATAAGATCGTTTTCGCGGGCCTGGACAACATGAACCGCCGCGGCTTCATCAAAACGGCCGCTGCGGTCGCCCTCGCCACGGCGGCGTTTCCCCGCGCCAGCCTTGCCGAGGCGCCGCGCAAGGGCGGTGCGTTGCGCCTCGGCCTCAATGGCGGCAGCTCCGCCGACACGCTCGACCCGACGCAGCTGATCGGCACCTTTTCCATCAACGTCTCGCGGCAGGTCTACAACACGCTGGTCGAGATCGGCGACGATGGCAAACCGGCGCCGGAACTGGCGGCAAGCTGGGAGGCGAGCGACGGCAACAAGCGCTGGATCCTCAATCTCAGGCCGGGCGTGCAATTCCACAATGGCAAGACCCTCGACGCCGACGACGTGAAATACTCGCTGGGCCTGCATATCGGCGACAAGACCAAGTCTAAGGCCAAGGGGCTGGTCGCCGACGTCGCGGAAGTGCGGGYCGCCTCGCCGACACAAGTCGAGATCCTGCTCAAATCGCCCAATCCCGACATGGACTATGTGCTGTCGGACCTGCATTTCGCCATGGTCCCGGCGGGCTTTGCCGACTGGTCGAAAGCGGTCGGCACCGGTCCGTTCAAGCTCACCGCATTCCAACCGGGCGTGCGCGCCACGACCATCCGCAATGAAGCTTATTGGCGCAGCGATCGCGGCCATGTCGATACGGTTGAGACGGTGGTGATCAACGATGCCACTGCCCGCGTCTCGGCGCTTCAGGGTGGCTCGGTCCACATCATCAACGGCGTCGACTACAAGATCGCGCCGCTGCTCAAGAGAGATCCGCGGGCCTATTTGGTGGTCACCGAAGGCAAGCAGCATTTCTCGCTGCCGATGGATGYGACGAAGGAGCCGTTCACCAACGCCGACGTCGTGCTGGCACTGAAGCACGCCCTCGACCGCGAGCAGGTGGTGAAGCTGTTGATGGCCGGCTACGGCCGTGTCGGCAACGACCACCCTATCGCTACCAGTGACCCGAGCTTCAACCCTAACATCGCACAGCGCGCCTACGATCCGGACAAGGCCCGCTTCCACCTCAAGAAAGCCGGCAAAAGTGGCCTTGCACTCGAGTTGCACGTCGCACCGGTGGCGTTCGAGCAGGCCGTAAGCACGGCCGAGCTTTTCGCGCAATCGGCCAAGCCCGCCGGCATCACCATTAGCGTCAAGCGAGAGCCGGACGACGGCTACTGGAGCGACGTGTGGATGAAGAGGCCCTGGGTCGCTTCCTTCTGGGCCGGGCGGCCCTCGGCCAGCATGATGTTCTCCTCCGTCTATGCCTCAGGCGCACCATGGAACGAGACGCATTGGAAGAACGACAGCTTCGACAGCAAGCTCGCGGAGTCACGCTCGTTCGCCGATCCGGCCAAGCGCCGCGAGGTCTATTTCGAGCTGCAGCAGATGATCCATGACGACTGCCCGACCATCATCCCAGCCTTCGCCAGTTGGATCRACGCAGCACGCCAAGAGGTGAAGGGATTCGTTCCYAACCCGAACTTCCTGCTCAGCGACCATCGCGTGGCCGAACGCGTCTGGYTGGCCACATGATCGAAGCTACTCTGCTCTAGGAGGCCTCGGTCTGGTCGGGCGCATCCTGCCCTTCATCGGGCGGACCGTCCTGGGTAACGCCGGCCTTGCGCCGGCGTTTGGGCGACTTGGCGACCTGAGCGCCTGTCGCCGCGCCGCGCTTTGGTTTTCCCGCCCTCAGTTTTGGCCCGGCATGCTGCTGCTTGGCGCGCGCAGGCGGTGACTTGCCCGGCTTGTCTTCGCCGCTCATGTAGAACGTGACATGCGGGAACGGTATCTCGATGCCGCGCTCCTCGAAGACCTCCTTGATGATCTCGTTGTAGGCGCGACCCAGGGCAAAATGCTTGCCCGGCGCGGTCTTGATGCGGGCCCGAACCAGAATGGCGGAGTCGGCGAACTCGGTCACGCCGTGCATCTCGAGGTCGCCGATGATGTCGCGCGCGAACCCGGYCTCTTTCAGTCTGTCGAAGGCATCGTRCATCGCCTGCTTCACCTCGGGTATGCTCRCCCCGTAGTCCACGCCGATCGATGCGAYGTGGTAGCTGAAGTTCTTCATGAAATTCGTCACGGCATCGACGGAGGAGAACGGGATGAGGTGATAGGCGCCGTCGAGAGTGCGCAGCGAGACCGAACGGATTGTCAGTCGCTCGACGGTGCCGGTGACGCCTCCGGCGGTAACCACATCGCCTTCATTCATCGCGTTCTCGAACTGTATGAAGGCGCCGGTGATGATGTCCTGTACGAGTTTTTGCGCTCCGAAGCCGACAGCAAGGCCGACGACGCCGGCACCGGCAAGCAGCGGGCCGATGTTTACGCCGAATTCGGACAGGACCAGCATGACAATGAGGACGCCGAGCGCAACCATAAAGGCGTTGCGGAATAGGGACAGAAGCGTCCGCTCCCGCGGGGACGGGATATGGCCGTAATTTGGATTGAGGCGATATTCCACCCACGACTGCACGGCGAGATAGATGAGGCCGCCGGCCARCAAAATCAGGGCCGCGGAAACGATCGACACGGCGAAGCGCTGGCCGACTTCGCTCGACAGCCATCCGACAACGTTTGCCGCTCGCCAGAATTGGGCGATGACTAGCAACACAACCCCGGCTACCAGGAGGCGAACCGCCCGGAGCACATTGGGAACAAAGGCATTGAGGCGCCGCTCGAGCAACGGCAGCCGCTCGCTGACCTCGGGGGGCAGGCTTATCCCGGCTCCAGCGACCCGTGCGATGACGCCGGTCAGCAATATGCCTATGCCTACCGCGACGATCGACTGGATGGTAGCCGCGAGGACGAAGGGCAGGGCCATTGCGGGAGCCGCGAGCCACAGAACGAAGACGAGGATCAGATATCCGATCGCCACCACGTGCCAAAGCCTGGCGAGGCCGGCCAGGAACCTGCCCAGAATGTCGATTCGGCGAGTCTCGCTGCGGCGCAGCAGCCATCGCCGCACCGAATCGCGATTCTGCATGATGACAATCAGAGCCAGCACGAGCGCCGCGAACATCACGACGACACGCACCACTTGCGCTGCGTCGTCCGAGACGTTGAGCGCAATGATCGGCGCGATGAAGAACATCGTATAGCCGACCACGCCGACGAAGCGGCCCAGCCAGAAATACCAGTATGCCGCCGTCGTATCGTTCATTGTCCAGATCCGCAGCGCCGGCCATCTCGKGGCAAGCAGCGTACGCGCAAGGACCTTGATGAACTCGATGACCAGGAAGGCGTTCAGGAACAGCGCACGGTTCATCTCGGCCTGGCCCGCCTGGTCGATAACGAATGCGGACAGGGAAGACACCGAGYCGATCGCCCAGGCCGCGAGAACGGTGAGCGCATCGGCGAGTGCGGACAGGCCGATGAAGYCGAACCGCTCGAACCTGCCTCTGCGCGCCGCGGCATTGGCGAATGTGCGCTGGAACCGTCCAAAGGCGAGGCGCAGCGCGAGGTAGACGGCGAAGGTGAGGACAACGACAAGGGCGCTGTTGCGTACGGCGTTCCAAAAGCTCTGCACATCCAGCGAGACGCCTCCGGAAAAGGCGCCGGCAATTCTCTCGACAAGCGCGGCGGTCGTCTTGATCAGGCCGGAAGCGCTCTCCGCCGCGTCCCTCGTATAGGCGGCGACCTCCTGCGCGATCGTCGTTTGAGGTGCGGACTCGGCAGCCGGCTGCTGGCGGCCTTCGGCGGCCGCGGCGCGCAGCTTGTCGATTAGGCGGTGCCGCGCCTGATCATTTTCCAGGATATTGATGAGCGCTTCGACATCCGCGCTCGGCTCGGCGGGCTTAGGCCCCGCCGGTGCGGCCGGTTGGGCGAAGCTTGGTGCCCCGGCAAGCAGTAGAAACAACAACAGAAAAATTAGAGTTCGCATTGCCGGCCCAGGACTAAGTCTGTGGATCGGGGCGCCCGCTTGCCGGCGCCGGCTTGGACTTTCTTGCAAAACCGCAGGTGGCCGTGTCCTCGCATTGGTCCAGTTCATGTAGGGCGAGCCTGCTGAAGTGGAAGGTGATACTTTCATTGCGCGTGGCGAGCTTTCGTCCCCCTTGGCCACGCTCAGCTGCGATATCGAACCCTCGCCGATCGTGTCCAAGTTGGCCAAACAGCGGGCGTAGATTTGCGTTCCTCAGGTCCGCGGGACTACCGACCTCAAAGGAACCAAAATCTTGATTTCGCCCCGCAACGGGTGAAAAGCTCGGGCCATGGAATGGCGCGACGAGGGAATCATTCTCGGCACCCGCAAGCATGGCGAAACCAGCGCCATCCTCGAGGTGATGACGCGCGCCCATGGCCGGCATCTCGGCCTGGTGCGCGGCGGCCGCTCACGCAAGCAGCAGCCGGTGCTGCAGGCGGGCAACCGCGTCGACCTTTTGTGGCGGGCGCGGCTCGACGAGCATCTCGGGATCTTCCAGGCCGAAGCGATCGAGATGAACGCCGCCCGGCTGATGGATAGCGCCGTCGCCGTCTACGGCCTGCAGACCATGGCCGCGCATCTCAGGCTTCTGCCCGAGCGCGACGCCCATGGCGGCCTCTACGAGGCTCTCGCCGTGATGATCGCCCATCTCGATGATCCTGATGCCGCGGGCGAACTGGTAGCGCGCTTCGATCTGCTCATCCTCGATGAACTCGGCTTCGGCCTCGACCTGAGCCAATGCGCGGCGACCGGCACGCGGCAGGACCTTGCCTATGTCTCGCCGAAGTCCGGACGCGCCGTCTCGCGCGCGGCCGGCGCGCCCTGGCACGACAAGATGCTGGCATTGCCTGCCTTCCTGCAGCGCGGCTCCGGTCTGCGCGCCGACGCAGCGGCGCTCGAGGACGCCTTTCGCCTGACCGGTTTCTTCTTTACCCGCCATGTCTACGAGCCGCGCGGCATCGAGGCGCCCGACGCCCGCGCCGGCTTCCTGGCGGCATTGCGCCGGCATCATGCGGCAGTCAAGGCGATTGCCGGGGAGACCGCCGGGCAATAGGGCGCGCAGTTATCCGGCGCCCCGCCGCTCCAGAAAATCGTCGAGGATGGGACGCTGGCCTTTCAGGATTTTCACACCGGCTTCGGGGAGTGAAAACCAGCCGGCTTTGTCCACTTCGGGAAATTCCTTCATGGTGCCCGACTTCGGCGGCCACTCCATGCTGAACATGTTGCTCCTGATTGCATCCGTGTCGAGATCGGCCTCCACGCTCCACGCGATCACGATCTTGCCGCCGGGCTGCTTGTAGCTGCCGACAGGCTGGAAGTCGCCGTCGATGGCGATGCCGAGCTCTTCCTCGGCCTCGCGCCGGGCGGCCTCGAACTCATCCTCCTTGCCGCCGATCAGCCCCTTCGGGATCGACCACGCGCCTTCATCCTTTCTCGCCCAGAACGGTCCGCCGGGATGGACCAGCAGGAATTCCAGAACACCGGCGGTTTGCCTGTAGATCAGCAGGCCCGCGCTGCGTTGCAGCATTGGTTATCCTCACGGCGTTTCCAGCGAGCATTCGAGAATAGCACGAGTATTTCGAGCCGGGTGGCAGGTAATTTCGCGGCCAGGCGCCGGCCGTTTCGATGCATCGCCATTGGACAAGGCTTGCAAGTTGCTGGCAATCGGCGCCGAAACATGCTCGATCTTGCAGGCTGGCCAAGCGCTGATTTCAATAGCCGTGCCATTGTCGTATTGTCGGCCACGACTGGCACGGTTTTGAGGGGAACCGCCATGTTTTTCAGCCTGATTGCCATTGCCGCCGTCATCGCTTTGTTCGTCATCATTTCACGCCAGCAAACCCGCATCGGCTTGATCGAGCGCGAGCTTGGCGCGCTGCGCAGCCTGGTGCTTTCGGGTGTCCCGCAGCCCGCTGCCAGGACTGACGAGGCGGCGGAAGCTGCCCGGCACGAAGCTCCCGCCGCGCCGCCGGCAGGTGAAGCCGCCCCGCAAGCCGCTCCCGCGGCGCCCGACGAGCCCACAAACGGGGAACCGGCCCAAGCGGGCGAGGGGACTCCGTCCGAACCTGCCGGACAGGCGGCGCAACCTGCCGCGTCGGCGCAAGCGGCTGGGCCTGCTATGGCCGCGCGCAACGTCGAGACGGCGCTCGGCACGCGCTGGGCGGTCTGGGTCGGCGGCATCGCGCTGGCGCTGGGCGGCCTCTTCCTGATCCGCTACACAATCGAGGCCGGCATTTTCGGCCCCGGCGTGCGCCTCACCATGGCCGGTATCCTCGGCCTCGTGCTGGTTGCCGGCGCCGAGTTCATCCGCCGCACCGGTTTCAGGGTGCCGGTGCAGGGTGTAGCCGGCGCCTATATCCCGGCGATCCTGACCGCAGCCGGCGCCTTCATCCTGTTCGGCACCGTCTATGCCGCGCATGGCATCTATGGCTTTATCGGCCCGGCGCTCGCCTTCACGCTTCTCGGCGCCATCGGCATCGCCACCCTCGCCGCTTCGCTGGTCCACGGCCTGGCCCTGGCCGGCATCGGCCTGCTCGGCGCCATGCTCACGCCGATGCTGGTCGCCTCCGAGGCGCCCAATCCGTGGGCGCTGTTCGTCTATCTGGCGATCGTGCTTGCCGCCACCGCGGCAATCGCCCGCATCCGCGACTGGACCGCGCTGGTCGCCGCGGCTTTCGCCGGCAGCGGCATCTGGACCATCCTCTACATGCTCGACACGCCGGAGGTGAACCTCGCCGCCGTTCTGTTCATCAGCCTCGCCTCGCTTGCCGTGCTCACCTTGGTCTGGCTCGGCCGGCGCGACGATGCGGAGCCCGGCTTCGACTGGCCGTCGATCGCGCCCGGCTTCTTCGTTGCGCTGACGGCGCTCGCCCTGGCCGTCGATCCCGTCTTTGCCAAGGCGGGCTATGCCTTGCATGGCGCGGTGCTGCTTGCAGCCCTTGTCGCTGTGGCGCTCTACCGGCCGCGTGGTCTGCCGCTCCTCTTCGCCGCCGGCCTGGCGACGGTGGTGATCTATCTCGGCATCATCCCGCCCGCCACCATCGGCGCCGACGCGCTCGATGTCGGCCTGGGCGCCGAGCCGTTGGYCACCTCCGACACGCTGACCTTCCGCATCGGCATCGYGCTCGCGCTGATCTTCATTGCCGCCGGCTTCTGGGCCGCGCGCCGCTTCACAGCCACAGCGCCGGTGCGTGCCGCGTCCTGGGCGGCATGGGGCGTGATTGCGCCTCTGGTGGTGCTCACCGCGCTCTGGCTCACCTTCGGCGACATCGACCGCGACTTACGCTATGCGCTGCCCGCGCTGCTTCTGACCCTGGTGTTTGCTGCAGGCGGCGAGTGGATCGCGCGCGCCGAGGAACCGCCGCTCGGCGGCGGCCCCGCCGTCACCTTCGCGCTCGCCGGCGCCGGCGTTGCCGGCCTCCTGATGCTGCATATGGCTTTCGGTTCGGGCTGGACCACTGTGCTGCTCGGCGCCGCTGCCGTGGTGCCGGCGCTGGCGACGCGCTGGCGCGCCTATCCGGTGCTGGGCTGGATCGCTGTCGGCGCCGCGGTCGCAGCGCTCGGCCGCGTCGCCTTCGATCCGACCATCGTCGGCGCGGCCGCGCTGTCGAGGACGCCGGTCTTCAACTGGCTGCTGCCCGGCTACGGCGCGCCGGCGCTGGCCTTCGGCTTCGCCGCCTGGCAGCTGGCGCGCACCACCAATGGCCGGCCTCGCCTTGCCATGGAAGCGGCCTCGGCGCTGTTTGCGCTGCTCACCATTGCCATGCTGGTGCGCCACGCCATGCATGGCGGCGTCATCGACACCGGCGCCGTGACCCTCGCCGAGCAGGCGATCTACACGCTGATCGCGCTCGGCGCCGGCGCTATCCTCGTCACTATCGACATGCGCTCGCCGAGCTCGGTGCTGCGCTACGGCTCGATCGCCGCCGGCGTCGTCTCGGCGGGTCTCATCGCCGTCCAGCATTTCGCGGTGCTGAACCCACTCGTAACGGACGAATCGACCGGCAAGATTCCGTTCTTCAACCTGTTGTTCCTCGCCTACCTGCTGCCGGCGGTCGCCGCCGGCGCGTTGGCGCTTTATGTCCGCGACAAGCGCCCGAGATGGTATGCGGCGATGCTGGCGCTGGTCGCCTCGCTGCTTGCCTTCGCCTATGCGACGCTTCAGGTCCGGCGCCTGTTCAAGGGAGAGTTCATCGGCCTGTGGAGCGGCCTCGGCCAGCTTGAGACCTACACCTATTCGGCGCTCTGGCTGGTCATCGGCGTGGCGCTGCTCACCGCCGGCGTTTGGCTGAGGTCGCAGGTGCTGCGCATCGCGTCGGCCGCGCTGATCGCGGTCGCGGTGCTGAAAGTCTTCCTCTTCGACATGTCGGAGCTGGAAGGCGTGCTGCGCGCGCTCTCCTTCATCGGGCTGGGCGCCGTGCTGATCGGCATCGGCCTGTTCTATCAGCGGCTGCTGACACGGGCGGCGAGAGAGGGGTGAAGCTAGCGCCTGAATATTCAAAATCGAATATATGAATATTCGACAGGAGATATTCAGATGCCGCTCTATATCCGCGACGACGAGGTGGATGCGCTGGCCACGAAATTGCAGCGCGAGACAAACGCTCC
This sequence comes from Mesorhizobium sp. ORS 3428, assembly GCF_001854785.1. Taxonomy (GTDB): domain Bacteria; phylum Pseudomonadota; class Alphaproteobacteria; order Rhizobiales; family Rhizobiaceae; genus Mesorhizobium. The sequence continues at coordinate 172,544 of NZ_MDFL01000126.1, read as the reverse complement.
GAGCAAGACCGAAGCGGTTCGGATCGCGCTTTTGCACGAGCTCGAGCGCAATCGCGCCCGCAAACCGCCGCGCGGGAGGATTGCCCTTCTTCAGGCACAATCTGCTGCACTGGGACCGTCCGATCCCAACTTCGACATGAAGGCGTTCATGGACCAGATGTGGGAGGACTGATGTTCATCGATGCGTCGGTCATCGTCGCAATTCTCGCCAAGGAGCCGGGTTGGGAAGAAATGCTCAAGCGGATTCCCGGCGCGATGGCCGCTGCTCGTTTCCGCGCTTGTCCGGCTTGAAGCCACGCTTGCCCTTGGCCGAGTAACCGATGGGGTGCCAAAAAGCCGACCTCCGCAATGCTCTCCGCAGCTCGCGATCTGGTCGATACATTCATTGTCGAGATCAACGCCCACAATGTCGTGATCGACGAAGATGTCGGCTCGCGAGCCATCGACGCCAGCATCCGCTATGGCAAGGTGGTCGGTCATCCGGCCGATCTCAATCTAGGAGACTGCTTCGCCTACGCTTGCGCCAAGGCGCTCAACGTTCCGCTGCTCTACAAGGGCGGTGATTTTCTGCAGACGGACCTAGCATAAATATAGCGTCGACAAGCGGATAGCCGGGAATAAACCGGCAGCCGCCGGCGTTGTTAAGGTGCTTGGGTACCGGAGCGGGTGGTCCGCTTCGCGCAGGCTGCTTGCGCCGCGTCGCGAAGGCGCGTTCAATCGGATGGAAAACGGCCTCGAAACAAGCGGTCATGGACGAAAAGAAGGCAGCGATCCTGAGCGAGATACCGCGATTGCGCCGCTATGCGCGCTCGCTGCTGCGCGACCGCGATTCCGCCGACGATCTCGTCCAGGACTGCCTGGAGCGGGCGCTTGTGCGACTCGACAACTGGCAGACTGGAGAAAGCCCCAGGAGGTGGCTGTTTACGATCATGCATCATCTGTTTATCGACCAGATGCGCAAGGTTAACCGGCGTGGCGAGTCGGCGATGCTGCCGCTCGAAGCCGGCGAAGCCCAGGCTGCGCCCGCCGATCAGGTCGAAACCATCGCCTCGCGCGAGATCATGGATGCCCTGCAGGCGATCAGCCCCGATCGCCGCGCGGCATTGGTCATGGTCGCCATCGAAGGCTTTTCCTACGCCGAGGCCGCCAACATCCTGGGCGTGCCGGCCGGCACGCTGATGTCGCGCATCGCGCGCGGCCGCGAGGAACTGCGCGGCCTGCTGGACGACTCCTCGCGCCGCCGCTCGATAAGGATTGTCGAGCGATGACCCGGCGCGATTTCACTGAACGCGATATCCATATGGCCCTCGACGGCGAGCTGCCGGGCGAGGACCGCATGGCCTATGAGGCCTGGCTGGAGGCCAATCCCGAGATGCGGGCGAAGAGCGCCCGCTATATCGCGGACCGCGCGGCGCTCCGCGCAGCCTTGGCCGGCGTCATGGACGAGCCGGTGCCGGCGCGGCTGAGGCAGGCGGTGCTTGGCGAAGCGCCGGCGAAGGCGCCGGCCTGGCGCTCGCGCTGGTGGCTTTCGGCGGCGGCCGCCGCCGTGCTGATGGTCGGCGGGCTCGGCGGCTATGTCGCCGGCATCGGCGGCATCGGCCGAAGCGATGACAGCGACGAGCAGCTCGCCGAGCAGGCGATCGCCGCCCATGTCATCTACGCCGGCGAGAAGCGTCACGCGGTCGAGGTGCCGGCGAGCGACAAGGATCATCTGCAGAGCTGGCTGTCCAACCGGGTGGGGCTGAAGCTGGTGCCGCCCAATCTCGTGGCCGAGGGCTTCGAGCTCGTCGGCGGCCGGCTGCTGCCTTCGGGGGAGCACGGCAAGGCCGCGATGCTGCTCTACGAGGATGCCAAGGGCGAGCGCATCTCGCTCTTCGTCACCGCGGAATCGGCCGCGACCGCCAAGGGCACCTATGCGGCCGAGGAGAACGGACCCGAGGCGGTTTACTGGCTGGATAAAGGCTATGGCTGTGCCGTCGTCGGCTCGCTGCCGCGCGAGCGCCTGTCGGAGGTCGCCAAAAGCGCCTACGGCCAGCTTCTGGCCGGAATTTCGAGTTGACGCCGGCTGCATTTTCCGCGGCCCGCGGCCTTGCAAACAGTGATCTTGTTCAAATACTTCGCGCTTCCTTGTCGCCCTGGAAAGTGTCACAATTCGGCCCAAATCAAGGAGCGATTGCGCGTAATATATGCTGGCGCTTCGGCCGGTGTTGCTTTTTGACCGGGGCCATTCCTTAAACCCAATCCGAGGGTCTCCCAAGCCCGCATGCCTGCCGAACTCCGCAAGGCCCGCGCGTCTGACGTCGATGACCTCGCCGCCATAGAGAAGGCTGTCTTCTCGGGTGACCGGCTTTCCCGCCGCTCCTTCCGTCAATTCATCGAGCGCGAGACCGCCGAGATGCTGGTGGCCGAGAATGACCGTCATGTCGCCGGTTACGCCGTGGTGCTGTTTCGCAAGGGCAGCGGCGTGGCCCGGCTCTACTCCATCGCTGTCGGCCCGTTCTTCGGCCGCCTCGGCATTGGACGCCAGCTCCTGGCCGCCGCCGAGGAGGCGGCGTATGAGCACGACCGCATGATGCTGAGGCTGGAGGTCCGCGAGGACAATCACCGCGCCATCCGCATCTACGAGCAGGCCGGTTATCGCAGGATCGGCCGCGAGCCCGACTATTACGAGGACGGCGCCACGGCGCTGCGCTACGAAAAGACGCTGCGCGGCGATATGCCGATCACCACCAAGGTGCCGTTCTACCAGCAGACCTGCGAGTTCACCTGCGGCCCGTGCTGCCTGATGATGGCGATGGCCAATTTCGACCGCGGCTTCGTGCCCGACCCGGTCATGGAAATCCGCCTGTGGCGCGAGGCGACGACGGTGTTCATGATGTCGGGGCCGGGCGGCTGCGAGCCATTCGGGCTGGCAGTTGCAGGCTATGAAAGCGGGCTTGCCGCGGAGATCTTCGTGTCCTTTCACGGAGCGCTGTTCCTGCAGTCGGTGAGGAGCGCGGAGAAGCGTCGGGTGATGGAGCTCGCCCAGGTCGACTTCCGCCACCGCGCCGAGCTTTACGGCATTCCGGTGAATTACCGTCCGTTCGGCATCGACGACATCCGCGCCGCCCTTGCCGAGGACAAGCTGGTGCTGGTGCTGGTCAGCGGCTTCCTGATGTTCGGCAAGAAGGTGCCACACTGGGTGCTCGCCATCGGAGACGACGGCGACCACATCCTGATCCACGATCCCTGGGTCGAGGATGAAAGCCAGGAGACGATCCTCGATGCCGCCAACATTCCCGTGCCTTACGGCATCTTCATGAACATGGCTCAGTTCGGCCGCGACGGGCTGCGCGCCGCCATCACTCTGGGAAAACGCTGAAACAATGACCTGGGTCATCCTCACAGGCAGGCAGAGCGACCTCGACCAGGTGGCGACGCCGCACAAGATCATCACCAACCGCGATTATCTCGCGCATCCGGCGCTCTTTCGCGGCCAGCGCCCGAAGGTGATCAACCTGTCCAACAATTACGGCTACCAGAGCCGCGGCTATTATGCCTCGCTGCTCGCCGGATCGCGCGGCCACAAGGTGATCCCGACGGTCGAGACCATGATCGACCTGTCGGAGCGCAAGCTCTACGAGAGCGCGCTGCCGGAGCTCGAGCTCGCACTCAACAAATGCCGCAAGGATCTCGGCGGAAGCTTCCCGTCGAAGGTCGCCGTCTTTTTCGGCATCGGCCCGTCGAAAGTCTGGGACCGGTTTGCCAAGCTGTTGTTCGACTGGTTTCGCGCCCCGGCGCTGGAGGTCCACATCAAGGACGCCGCCGAGTGGGCCTCCATCCGCAAGATCGGCTTCCTGCCGCTCGCCCGCATGACCGAGGAAGAAGAAAAACTCTTCCTGCAATGCCTGCAGACCTACACCAACCGCGAATGGCGCGACACCAAGGGCCGGACGCCCGCGCGCTACACTTTCGCGACGCTCGTCGACCCGCATGAGGAATTGCCGCCATCGGAGATTTCCTCGCTGCGCTATTGGGCAAGAATCGCCGAGAAGATGGGCGTCGAGGTCGAGCCCATCACCAGGAAGGATCTGGCCAAGCTCGCCAACTACGACGCGCTGTTCATCCGCGAGACCACCTCGATCTCAAACCACACCTACCGCTTCGCGCGCCGCGCCCAGCAGGAAGGCATGCCGGTGATCGACGATCCGCTGTCGATGATCCGCTGCACCAACAAGGTCTATCTCAACGAGCTGATGACCTACAACAAGGTGCCGGTGCCGCCGACGGTGATGATTGCCGGCCCTTCAGACTTGGAACTGGCGGCGCAGACGCTGGGCTTCCCGCTGGTGCTGAAGATCCCGGATTCGTCGTTCTCGCGCGGCGTCAAGAAATGCGAGAACCTTGCCGAGCTGACCAGGCTCGCGACAGAATGGCTGGAGGATTCCGACCTCCTCATCGCGCAGAAATTCATCCCGACCGAATATGACTGGCGCGTCGGCGTGCTCGGCGGCCAGCCGCTGTTTGCCGTCCACTATCTGATGGCCAAGAAGCACTGGCAGATCGTCAACCACAAGGCCAACGGCAAGCCGGACCAGGGCGGCATCAAGACCTTCACGCTGAAGCAGACGCCGCCGCATGTCGTGGAGACGGCGGTAAGGGCGGCAAAGTGCATCGGCGACGGGCTCTACGGCGTCGACCTCAAGGAGACGAAGGACGGCGTCTTCGTCATCGAGGTCAACGACAATCCCAATCTCGACCATGGCTGGGAGGATTCCGGCGAGAAGGATGAGGTCTGGGTGCGGCTGACGCAGTGGTTCCTGGAGCGCCTGGAACGCTAGCTGCTCGCATTTGCGAAAGGAATTGGGGGGCAAGGATGCTGTTTTTTGTGATCGAGGATTTTCGCGGCTGCGACCGCAAGGAGATCTACCGCCGCTTCCGCGATCGGGGCCGGCTGAAGCCCGACCAGCTCATCGTGCACCACAGCTGGATCGCCGGGGATATGAGCCGCTGCTTCCTCCTTGTCGAGGCCGACGACGTCACGCTGCTGCAGCGCTGGGTTATCGAATGGGCTGATCTGGTGGAGTTCGAGATCGTTCCCGTTGCCACCAGCAAGGACATGGTCGCGGCGCTGGCGGGGCACCTCTGACAGCGCCCGTCATCGCGAGCCGCCCGGCGAGGGGGCAATCAGCGCCGGAGACCTGACCGCACGCCGGCATTCATCGATCAGCCATTCGCGGAACGCGGCCACGACATCGCGCCTTGCGCTGCGTTCGGGGATCGTCAGGCAGTATGGCTGGCGCAGTTCCAGCGCGCGGGCGACAGGGCGGACCAGCCTGCYGTCTTCCAGCGCCTGGGCGCAATAAATGCCCTGCGCCAAAGCGACGCCGAGCCCCGAAATGGCGAGATCGAGCGCCGCCCGCGACGAGTTGGCCGAAAGGCCGCGCTGCGCGGCCCGACCCGGCTCGACGCGTGCAGCCTCGAACCAGTTGCGCCAGGACGGAAAGGAGGCGCCGGTCGGTCCCCAATCGGTGTGGATCAGCGGCAGGCCGCCAAGGTTTTCGGTCTTGATCGCGCGTGCAAGGCCGGGCGCGCAGACGGGATAGACGGCATCGCGGACGACGTCCTCGGTCGGGTGCTCGCGATAATGCGGGCCGTAGGACAGCCGGATGTCGATCAGTTCGCGGTCGAACGGCACCGGGTCGTCGTCGCCTCGGAGCGAAATGTCCGCGGCRCCATGGCTCGCGACAAAGCCCGCAAGACGCTCCGACACCCAGCCCATCGCCATCGATGGCGGCACCGAGACGACGAGMCTTGGCCGGAACGCATCGGCGCCGGCATCCCGCGCCACGCTGCCGATCTCCTGGAAGGCCATGGTGAGCCTTGGCAGCATCTCAACGCCGGCTTCGGTGAGCACGACGCGCCGGTTGACGCGATGGAACAGCTTTCGGCCCATCTGCTCCTCGACGGTGCGGATAAGCTGGCTGACGGYGGCCGCGGAGACCGAAAGCTCTTCCGCGGCCGCGGCGAAGCTGCCGGTGCGCGCCGCGGCCTCGAAGGCTTGAAGTCCGCGCAGGGAGGGAAGTGCGACCATGATGACCACAAAGATAAGGTAAGCTTATCTATTTTGCAGAATTCCTCGTTTTTCGAAAGGTTTCTTGCTGGTGTAGCTTGGTCCCATGAACGCAATCGACCGCAACGAAACCGTCGACCATCGCGATGTCATCGCATCGCTGACGAATGACGAGCGCAGCCGGCTGACCGGCAAGTCGGATTGGCCGGGCCTTGTCCAGTTCRCCATCCACCTCGGCGCCATCATCGTCATCGGCACGCTGACCGCGGTCGAGGTGCCTTTCTGGCCGCTGCTGATGCTGCCGCAGGGCATCCTGATCGTGTTCCTGTTCACGCTGCTGCATGAAACCGTGCATAGGACGGCGTTTGAAACGCAGTGGCTGAACGATGCGGTCGCGCGGCTGTGCAGCCTGGCGATCGCGCTGCCCGCCGACTGGTTCCGCTACTTCCACTTCGCCCATCACCGTTTCACGCAGGATCCGGAGAACGATCCGGAACTGGCCTTCCCGAAGCCCGAGACCTTGCGGCAGTACATTATCCACGTCTCCGGCCTGCCGGTGTGGCGGAGCCATTTCAAGACGCTCTACACCAACGCCACCGGCCGCTGCCGCGACAGCTACGTGCCGCCGAAGGGCTTGCCGAAAGTGCGCGCCGAGGCGCGGGCGATGATCGCCTGCTACGTCGTCGTGCTGGCGCTCGCTCTCTGGTTCAAGGCAACAGTGCTCATCTATGTCTGGATCGTGCCGGCGCTGCTCGGCCAGCCCTTCCTGAGGCTTTACCTGCTGGCTGAGCATGGCCGCTGCCCCTTCGTCGCCAACATGCTGGAAAACTCCAGGACGACGCTCACCAACTGGGTCGTGCGCAAGCTTGCCTGGAACATGCCCTACCATGCCGAGCACCACGCCTATCCTGGCGTGCCGTTCCACCAGTTGCCGGCATTCCATCGGCTGATCGAGCGGCATCTCAAGGTCGTCGAGCCCGGCTATGTGAGCTTCCACGAGAAATACATCGAGACGCYGCACTGACAGGCGCGCCTGGCGTCAGCCGGACTGGCGCAGTTTTTCCTGCGAGCGCAGCAACCGGCTTATCTCGGACGCCTTGGCTGGYACGCCGATCAGAAAACCTTGCGCCTCGCCGCAGCCGGCTTTGCGTAGCATGTCGAGCTGCGCTTCGGTCTCGACACCTTCGGCAGTGACGATGATGCCGAGTTCGGCGCCAAGCCCGATGACGGTGCGCACGATCGCCGCCGTGTCGCGTTGGTCGAGGTCGCGGATGAAGGAACGGTCGATCTTGATCTTGTCGACCGGGAAGCGCCGGAGATAGCCGAGCGACGAATAGCCGGTGCCGAAATCGTCGAGCGCGATGCGAACGCCGAGCCCGCGCAACTGGCTGAGCGTCCTCAACACCGTCTCGCTCTCATCCATCAGCACCGTTTCAGTGATTTCGAGTTCAAGCCTGCTGGCCGGAAGCCCGGAGGAGGCGAGCGCCGAGATCACGCCGCGGGCGAAGCCGCCGCTCTTGATCTGGGCCGGCGAGACATTAACCGCCATGCGAGCGTCCTGCGGCCAACTCGCCGCCACGCTGCAGGCCTTGCGCAGCGCCCAGTCACCGAGCTGCATGATCAGTCCGGTCTCCTCGGCCGCCGCGATGAAGTCTTCCGGCGACACCAGCCCGCGCGAGGGCGAGCGCCAGCGCATCAGCGCCTCAGCACCGACGATGTCGCCGGAGGCGATGTCGAGGATCGGCTGAAAATCCAGTTCGAACTCGCGCCGGGGGAGTGCCGCTTCGAGGTCGGCTTCGAGCGCACGGCGCTCCCGCACCGTGGCGTCCATGCCCGGCTCGAAGAAGCGGTAGACGTTGCGGCCTTCGCTCTTTCCCCGATAGAGCGCCATGTCGGCGTTGGTGAGCAGCGTGTCGGCATCCTGTCCGTCGCCGGGGTAGAGCGCGATGCCCAGGCTCACCCCGACATGCATCTCCCGGCCCTTGTCGCGATAGGGCTTTCCGATCACCTCGACGATGCGTCTTGCCAGCCTTTCGGCGTCGGTGGCTGCCGAGATGTTGGGTTGGATAATGGCGAATTCGTCGCCGCCGAAACGCGCCACAACGTCCTTATCGCTGCGCAGACAGTGCTGCAGGCGCTCGGCGACGCATTTGAGCAGCCAGTCGCCGGCCGGATGACCGAACGTGTCGTTGACGGCCTTGAAGCGATCGAGGTCGAGCCAGAAGATCGCCAGCGGCGCGACGTTGGGCTCGCTCAGGACCTGGTCGAGCCGCTCGCGGAACTTCGAACGGTTGGGCAGGTTGGTCAGCGTGTCGTGATGTGCAAGATGCGCCATACGCTCCTCGGCGCGACGGCGTTCGGTAACATCCTCGAAGGTCGCCACCCAGCCRCCGCCCGCGAGCGGCCGGCGCGACACGAGGAGTGTGCGGCCGTCGACAAGCGCGCGATAGGTCGAGCGTGCTTCGCCCGCCTCGAGGCTTGCCTCTGTCCTGGCGACTGCGGCATCGACGTCGATCGGCGCATAAATGCGGAGACGGACCAGCCTTTCCAGCATCTGGCGGTACGTTATGCCGAGCGGGAAATCCGCCGGCCTTGCGGGGCACAACTCAAGAAAGCGCTGGTTGCGCACGATCAGCCGGCCGTCGGCACTGTACATCAGCAGGCCTTGCGACATGTTGGCTAACGCGGCATCGAAGCGGCGGTGCTGCTCTTTTAGCTCCTCCTCGGCGCGCCGATGCTCCGTCACATCCTCATAGATCGACACCCAGCCGCCGGAAGCCAGCGGCCGGTGCGAGATGACGATGACGCGGCCGTCCGACAGCGTCTCCTCATAGGTCGAAGGCTTCGCACCGTCGATATAGGGCTTGCGAATGGCATAGAGCTCCTCGGCGCTTTGCGAGGCGATGCCGATATCGACGCTGTGCTGCAGGATGTCGAAGAAGCGGATGCCGGGCATCATCAGCTTGGCGTCGAGGCGGAAGATGTCGATGTAGTTGCGGTTGCATATGATCATCCGCTCTTCGGCATCGAACATGCACAGGCCATGCGACATGTTCTCGACGGCGGCTRCAAAGCGCTCGTTCTGCTCGTGGAGTTCCTTCGCTATCCGCCGCGCCGGGCCAATGCCGGCCGCCTTCCGCTTGCCTGCGGCCGAACCAGTCTTGACATGAGCGACGGGCATGAGCACGCCTGCGGACCTTAGAGCGAACGCAATACTGTCAGGGCCGCYGGTTAATTTAACGTTCTTTTACACGGTTGAGTTGGCGGCAGGAACAGTCTGCCGTTTCGATTCGAGCGCCGTGAAACGCTTCAGAAACGCCGCCTGCGCCCAGGTGACCGAACGCGGCGTGAAGTCGAAACGGTCGGCGGAGAAGCCGCGCGGCCGGCCGAAATACTCGGTCGCCTCCGCCGTCGAGAAGCCGGCAAGCAGGGTCGCCTCGTAATAGGCTGCGATCTGGTCGGCGCGCTTGATGTCCTTGAGCAGGCCTGGGCTGAGTTCCGCCGGCAGCGAAAAGCGCAGATGGATGGCGCGCTGCAGCTTCAGTTCGCACTCCTTGTAGGAGCCGCCCATCACCGACTTGAACGGCGAGATCATGTCGCCGATGACATATTCCGGCGCATCGTGCAGCAGCGCGGCGAGCCGCGCCTCGGCGGAAGCGGCCGGCACTAGCTCGCCGTAAAGCGCCTCGACCAGCAGTGAATGCTGCGCAACGGAAAAGGCGTGCTCGCCGCTGGTCTGGCCGTTCCAGCGGGCAACACGGGCAAGCCCATGCGCGATGTCGGCGATCTCGATGTCGAGCGGCGACGGGTCGAGCAGATCGAGTCGCCTCCCGGAGAGCATGCGTTGCCAGGCGCGCGGCGGCGCACCCGCCCGATCGGCCGCCATCAGGCATCCTCCGCGCTGGCAGCGTCCTGCGGGAAGGAGAACTTCGCCCAGGCAGGGATGGCAAGCGTCACTGGGATGTCATCGGCCATGATCTTCTCACCAGCATCGAGCGCTGCCTTGACACGGTCGATGCGGGCGATGGCGAGGCCGGTTTTGCCGCTGACCGAGCCGAGCGCCCCGACCGGCCGGCCGGCGACAGTGAGTTCGGTGGCGGGGGCGGGCAGGGGGCTYCCGGCCGAAGCGATCAGGACGCGGCGTCTCGCGGTGCCGCGATGCTGCATGCGCGAGACCACTTCCTGCCCGACATAGCAGCCCTTCTTGAAGCCGACGCCGCCGGCCTCGTCGAGCAGGACGTCGTGCGGGAAGGCGTCGCCGAGCTGGTAGTCGGAACCGCTCTCCGCAACCCCGTTGGCGATGCGCAGGGACTGCCATGCGTCGGCGTCGCCGCCGTCCCGTGCGCCGCCGCCATAGGTGCGCCTGACAGATACGTCGCGGAACCGGGTGTCGGCGAGCACCGTTGAATCAGAAGGTGAGGCGGTTGAATCATCGTCCCACGCAACCGTGACAAGTGCCTGATCCTGCTTGGCAATCTCAGCCTTTGCCCTTAGCCGGTAAAGCGTCAGCCGGCGCACAAAATCGTCCGCGATGTCGGCTCGGCATTCCAGCCGGAAGCCGTTCTCGCCGGCGCGCGAGATGAGAAAATCGAACAGGATCTTGCCTTGCGGCGAAAGCAGCGCGCCTGGCTTTGCTTCGCCGGCGCCGAGCGCATCGAGGTCGGGAGTGAGGATGTTCTGCAAAAAATGCTCGGCATCCGGGCCCGACACGGAAATGAGCGCGCGGTCTTTCAACAGGGCAAAGGGCATGAGCGTGAAGTCGGCCTGATCTTGCAAAAATGATGGTCATTACGTAAGCCGGCCACACTCCCCCCGCAAGAGATTGGACCTGCCATGGCAAGCACCTTCGACCTCATCCTGACAGGCGGCACGGTGGTCAACCATGATGGCGAGGGCCAGCGCGATGTCGGCGTGCGGGCAGGGCGCATCGCGGCCATAGGCGATCTCGGCCAGGCATCGGCCGGCGAGACCATCGACTGCCGCGGCCTGCACATCCTGCCGGGCGTCGTCGACAGCCAGGTRCATTTTCGCGAGCCGGGCCTGGAGCACAAGGAAGATCTGGAGACCGGTTCGCGCGCAGCGGTGCTGGGCGGCGTCACAGCCGTCTTCGAAATGCCCAACACCAATCCGCTGACCACCAGCGAAGCGGCGCTCGCCGATAAGGTGCGGCGTGCCACAGGCCGCATGCATTGCGACTTCGCCTTCTGGGTCGGCGGCACGCGCGACAATGCATCCGACGTCGGCGAGCTCGAGCGGCTGCCGGGGGCCGCCGGCATCAAGGTGTTCATGGGCTCGTCGACCGGCGACCTCTTGGTCGAGGACGATGAAGGCGTCGCTTCCATCCTGAGGAATACGCGGCGCCGCGCCGCCTTCCATTCGGAGGACGAGTTCCGGCTGCGCGAACGGCTTGGGCTCCGCGTCGAGGGCGATCCTGTGTCCCATCCGGTCTGGCGCGACGAAATCGCTGCGCTGCGGTGCACCGAGCGCCTGGTTCGCATCGCCAGACAAACCCGCGCGCGCATCCATGTGCTTCACATCTCGACGGCCGAGGAGATCACCTTCCTCGAACAGCACAAGGATGTCGCGACCTGTGAGGCGACGCCACATCATCTGACGCTGACAGCAGACGACTATGCGCGGCTGGGCACGCTGATCCAGATGAACCCGCCGGTGCGCGCGTCACGCCACCGCGACGGCGTCTGGCACGGCATTTCGCAAGGCATCGTCGACGTGCTCGGCTCCGACCACGCGCCGCATACGCTGGCCGAGAAGRCAAAGCCCTATCCCGCTTCGCCGTCGGGCATGACTGGCGTGCAGACGCTGGTGCCGATTATGCTCGACCATGTCAACGCCGGCCGGCTGACGCTGCAGCGCTTCGTCGACCTCTCCAGCCACGGCCCGCAGCGCATCTTCGGCATGGCGAGGAAGGGCCGCATCGCCGCCGGCTATGACGCCGACTTCACCGTTGTCGACCTGAAGCGGCGCGAGACAATCACCAACGCGCAGGCAGGCTCGARGGCCGGCTGGACGCCCTATGACGCTAAGGAGGTCACCGGCTGGCCGGTAGGCACCATCGTGCGCGGCAACAGGGTGATGTGGGAAGGCGAGATCGTCACGCCCGGTCAGGGCAGGGCGGTGGAGTTTGCCGAGGCGCTGGCGGTTTGGCGGCGCTCAGAACATGTCATGTAGCGATCCTTCGCGCCCCCCTCTGTCCTCCAGACCTTCGTTACCCCGGCGAGCTTGCGGACCTGCCGCCTGCTGCTTCAATCCCCCGCGACAAAAAACAGCCACTGGCCGGTGGGCGTGATGCCGACGCGGTAGAAGATGTAGGCGCCGAATTGCTTCATGTCGTCATAGTCGCTCGCCGTGACGAGCTTGAACAACTCGACGCGCTGCCTGGGCTCGAGCTTGTCGAGCGGGAGAGCGAAGAAATACGGCCAGACATAGAGCTCCTGCGGCGTGCCTGTGTCGACATGGACATAGCCGGCGCTGAGCACCTCTTCCAATATGGCCAGGATCTCCTGGCCGTCGCTGTCGCCGGACAGGCCCTTGAGGAAGGTGATCGGGTCGCCGTCGATGTCGCCGAGCGAAAGCTGCGTCATGGAATCGCCTGAGCCGATCAGCGGCCTCAGCTTTTCAATGTCGCCGCTCTTGCAGGCCTCGATGATCAGGCCGTGCATGCGCTTGACCGGCTCCGGCAGCGGGCCGAGGTCGTAGACGACCGGCGGCGGCGGTTGATCGGGATCGGCGTGCGGGCTGGTGATGCCGCCGCTGCCGGTCGGCGCCTGAGGCTCACTCTTGTCCGTGTCGTCGGTCGGCCGGTTGTCCTCGGAGGGTTTCGTGCCGATCGGGTCCGGCATCGGCACCATGGTACCCGGCGCGGCCGTGTCGTCACCTGCGGGCTGTGTGACCGGCGAAGGCAAATCCTCGCGCTGGATCTCGCTCAGTGCGTAGGCGGGGGTGCTGGCAAGGTAGATCGCCAGCGCAACGGCACAGCAGGAAGCGGCAATCCAAATGCTGAGGATCAGCCCGCGTGGGCGGCCTGACATCGAAAATCTCACGCCTTGCCTCTCCATGGTTCCCGGGCTCGCTCGGTCAAGGCGCGGGCACGATGCCAAGCGGCTCGTCRCCGTCAAAGGTTGCCAAGCGGGTCGGGCTAGTGTTTGAGCCGCTCCGGTTCGAAGGCGCCTGAGATCACCTTTTCCCGCATGYGGTCGAGCAGGTCGAGCGCCGAAGTCTCGCCATTGGCGCGCAGCATCTCGCCGAAGGCGGTTTCGAGGGCGGCCTCGGCGATGATTTCGGGCTCGATGCCGGCCGACAACCCTTCCGCCCAGGCTTCGCTGTGGCTTTCCACGGCGGTCAGACGCTTTTCTTCCCTGACCAACGCGTCGATGTCGCTGACACCATGTTCCATTGCGATGTCCACCCTTTGCAAGCGGCGATCCAACGATGGGTCGGGCTCGACCTGCCAGTTCACTCGCAGCCTCGAATAAGTGTTTGTAAATACGACATTTTTACGGTCGCCATCTACAAAAGCCGTCTTTTCGGGCCAGGCTGCGTTCAATCCGCATTCGAGCTTAGCCGATTAGACCAACTTGCGGCATCTAAACCTTCAGTTTGAGTTAATTCGACATTTGTGCACAAACGTTTCATTAACCTAGTTGCACAAGTGCAACATCAGACTGCACCAGGGCGCCCTCGGAAACAAGAAGCTGTCCACGATTGAGTGTCGGTTCCCACAAGGTGTCCGCGGCGGGCCGATGGCCGCGACCGGCACGGATACTCAATTCCCGTAGCGCGAAGCGATGTCACGTGACAGCGTCTCGCCTTCCTTCATGTAGCGGGCGATGGCCTCGGTGGCCGAAGGYGTGCATTGCGTGTAGGTGCCGCTGAAGGAGCGGTAGCCGCGGTTGAAGGAGGCGATGAAGCGGGCGCGCCGCTGCGGATCGGGATTCTCYGATTCGAGCAGCTTTTCCATCTCGACCCGCCACTGATCGCCTTTCTCGCCGCAGAGATTGCGCAGGAAATGCAGCGAGCCCAGCACCTCGGCGAGTCGCATCAGCCCGGGCTCGAACGGGGCCTCGGTGGCGAGCGCCGGCCGTGCCGCGACCGCCATGCTGACGGCGAGGCATGCGGCGAGGAGGGGTGAGGCGCGGGTCATAGACTTTATGTGACCAAACAATTCGTCGCCCGCAACCCGATTTTGGAAGGCTGTCGGCATTGCCCGCGAACGAATGCGCTTCCCTCGTTGCGGCCAACCTGTCGAGGTTCGCGCCGCCCCTCACTGCCGGCRGGCAGGTGAGGGGCAGCGCAGACGCCTGGAAGTCATAGCGTTGCGCTGTCGAGGCTACCGATGTGAATCGCCAAGCAACTCTCTTGCGACCTCAAGCACCGCATCGGCCAGCGGCATCTCCGCCATTTCCGCCAGCGTATAGAAGGCTGCCGTCTCGGCATCGTCGCTGGCCACCGGCTCRCCGCCGGCATAGGCCGCGCCGAAGACCGTCAGCAGATAGTCGACCGCGTGATTCTCGCTGCTGCCGTCGATATGGATGTCGCGCAGGGGACGGTAATCCTTCGCCGCGAGCCCGGTTTCCTCCGCAAGCTCGCGCGCCGCGGCTTGTACCCGCGTTTCGCCCGGCTCGACCTTGCCGCCGGGATAGGCATAGAGCCCTTGCGAGGGCGGCCGCGCGCGCTTCACCAGCAGCACCGTGCTGCCGCGCAAGACTGCGACGGAGACGGCGGGAACGACCTTGCGTGCTTCCATATCTAATAGCCTGTTGTGGACGCCTGGCCAGGTTCGGCCTTACCGGTTGCATGAGCACGGTTCCATCGCCACTTTGGGAAAATCCCAGGGCATGATCCCGAAAACTGTGCGCCGGTTTTTGCTTCGCTGACCTTCGCTTCTGGRAAAGATCATGCTCAAACAAAGAAGATAAAGCGGGATGACGATTCGAAGAAAAGTCGTCCTGCTCCAAAGTGACGAGCCGAGTTCATGGCCGGACGTTTTGCCCTGACAGCCACGCCGCACCAGACCGCCGCTTTTCTCGGCCTGGCGGAGCTGGAAGCGTTTCCGGCCCGCTACAACATCGCACCGACGCAGCCGGTGCTGATGGCGTTGGCCGGCCCGCCGCGGGCGCCCGGCTCCAATCTGCCGGACCGCCAGGCGATGCTGGTGCGCTGGGGCCTGATCCCGGCCTGGGCCAAGGACACCCGGGAATTTCCGCTGCTCTTCAACGCGCGCTCCGAAGGAGTGCTGGAAAAGGCCTCGTTCAAAACCGCGATGCGCCACCGCCGCGCCTTGGTGCCGGCTTCCGGCTTCTATGAATGGCAGCAGTCGGGCAGCGCCAAGGGCCAGCCTTACTGGATCCGGCCGCGGCACGGCGGGGTGATCGCCTTTGCTGGCCTTGTCGAGACCTATGCCGAGCCGGGCGGCTCAGAGATGGACACCGGCGCGATCCTTACCACGCGCGCCAATGCCGGCATCGCCCATATTCACGACCGCATGCCCGTGGTGATCGACGAGCGCGACTTCGCCCGCTGGCTGGATTGYCGCACGCAGGAGCCGCGCGACGTGCTCGACCTGCTCAAGCCCGCCGAGCCCGATTTCTTCGAGGCAATTCCGGTCTCCGACCTTGTCAACAAGGTCGCCAACACCGGGCCGGAGATTCAGCAGCGGGGCATCGTCGGGCAGCAGGCCGAGAAGGTCAGGGGCCGGAAGCCCGGCGCGAACGAAGACCAGATGACCCTGTTCTAAGCATGATCCCGAAAAGTGGGAACCGGTTTTCGGTCAAGATCACGCTCGACTAAGAGGTGCGCACGGCACCCTTATCGCCGGCGATTTGCGCCGGTCGTGCCGTTCAGGCGGCGCGCGGCGAAACGATCTTCTGCGCCGGCTTCTTCTTCTTCGCCGTGTGAAGAAGGGCTGCGACGATGGCCGCCGGGCCGATCGCTCGGTAGTGGCTGGTGAGGGCCGGTTGTGCCTGTCGGCTCTGTTCTTGCTTGCTTCGAGGCATTTTTCTCTTCCCTGGTAACGTGTCTGCGTTTGATGGCCGATTCCGACCAAATCGTGACATCCCGCGGTCTACCCCGAGAATGTTTCATCTCTGTGCCGAGATGCTTAATAATATGTTTCGGCCTGTCTTTACCTGTGATCCAGCGACCCCTTTCCTGACTGCGGCGACTTGACGGCAACACCGGCCGGCGCGATAAAGCCGCCCATGAAAACGTCTTTCGCCATTTGTGGCATTTGCATTATTGGCTAGCCTCGCGCTGGTCCGGACGTTTTCGCCTTATCTTCCCCCAGATTGGACAAACGCCCCGGCCAGCAGGCTGGTGTCCGCATTGCGCTTGGCGCAAGGCGGGGCTTTGCGAGTAACCAACCGGGAAGGCATGCATGTCTGACGCATCGAAGGGTCTCAGCCTCTACAACACGCTAACGCGGACGAAGCAGCGTTTCGTTCCGATCGACCCGAAAAATGTGCGCATGTATGTCTGCGGCCCGACCGTCTACGACTTTGCCCATATCGGCAATGCGCGGCCGGCGATCGTCTTCGACGTGCTGTTCCGTTTGCTGCGCCACATCTACGGCGAAACGCACGTCACCTATGTGCGCAACATCACGGATGTGGACGACAAGATCAACGCGAGGGCGCTCCGCGATTTCGGCGACGAGATCGCGGCCGGAAAGCTCACGCTGAACGACGCCATAAGGRAGGTCACCGAAAAGACCGCCGACCAGTATMACAAGGACGTCAAGGCCCTTGGCTGCCTGGAGCCGACTTTCGAGCCGCGCGCCACCGAATTCGTCGCGCCGCGCGCCGACGGCAAGGCAGACATGCTGTCGCTGATCGGGCAACTGATCGAGCGCGGCCATGCCTATGTCGCCGGCGGCGAGGTGCTGTTCGACACCGCCTCGATGCCGGACTATGGCGAGCTTTCGAAACGCAATCTCGACGAGCAGCAGGCGGGCGCCCGCATCGCCGTCGATGCGCACAAGAGGAACGCTGGCGACTTCGTACTGTGGAAACTTTCGACGCCGGAAGAGCCGGGCTGGGAAAGCCCGTGGGGCAGGGGCCGGCCGGGCTGGCATATCGAATGCTCGGCAATGTCGGCCGCCTATCTCGGCGAGGTCTTCGACATTCATGGTGGCGGCCTCGACCTGATCTTCCCGCACCACGAGAACGAGATCGCGCAGTCGCGCTGCGCCCACGGCACCAAGGTCATGGCCAATGTGTGGATGCACAACGGCTTCCTGCAGGTCGAGGGCCAGAAGATGTCGAAGAGCCTCGGCAATTTTTATTCGATCCATGAACTGCTGGAGGCGAAGACCTTCGGCGGCCGCAACTGGCCGGGCGAGGTGCTGCGGTTGGCGATGCTGATGACGCATTACCGCGAGCCGATCGACTTTTCCGTGCGCAAGCTGGAGGAGGCCGAGAACACGCTGCGCAAATGGAAGCGTGCGGCGGACCTTGCTCCGACCGCCGCGCAGCAATTGCCGGGCGACGTTGTGGAAGCGCTGTCGGATGATCTCGCCAACTACGCCGCCTTCCAGCGGCTGACCCAGCTCGCCGGCGAGGCGGCCGAATTCGGCGGCGACGGCGAGAACGCCGCGGCGGCCTCTTTGAAAGCAGCGCTCGCCTTCCTCGGCTTCGACGTCGGCGCGGCCGCGGTGGACGAGGCCGCGATCGCCAAGGCGATCGCCGACCGCCTGGCGCTGATCGCGGCGAAGAACTGGGCCGAGGCCGACCGCGTGCGCGAGGAGCTCCTGGCCCAGGGCGTGCAGCTCAAGGACGGCAAGGACCCCGCCACCGGCCAGCGCGTGACGACATGGGAGATCAAGCGGTGAGGGGTCTTAGGCGATTGGCGAAGGCGCCGGTGCCGGCTGATCTCCCCCCTTGCGGGGGAGATGCCCGGCAGGGCAGAGGGGGGTGTGAAGGAACGCCGACCTTCGCGGACGCCCTTGCCGGCAATGAGCATGTCCTGAAAGCTCAGCGATCTTCCGTTGATACGTTGGAGGGACAGCACCCCCCTCTGTCCTGCCGGACATCTCCCCCGCAAGGGGGGAGATGGGCTGTCCCTCGCGGTTTCGCTAACCTCCAGCTTGGCGTCGCGTAGCCATGGGACACGACCTCGTTCCATCTCGTCAGCGCAAGAACGCCAAATCCATGCGGCGCGCGATGACCGATGCCGAACTGAAGCTTTGGAACGAGTTGCGTGCTCACCGACTGATGGGCATGAGCTTTCGGCGGCAGGTGCCGATAGGGCCCTATATTGTTGACTTTGCGTGCTCGGGTCATCGCATCATCGTCGAGGTCGATGGCAGCCAGCATGCCGATGCGGAACACTCTCAGCGTGACGAGGCAAGAAGTGCTTACCTAAGCGCCAGCGGCTGGACCATCCTGCGCTTCTGGAACCATGACGTGATCCGCGATATCGACAATATCTGCCAGCACATCGTGATTGCGGCCGGCTTGGCCGTCCCCGAGGTGCCGGAAACAGCAACGCAGGAGCTCGTTCCATGATCGACCATCTCGGCATCAGCGTTTCCGATTTCGAAAAGTCCAAGGCCTTCTACGACAAGGCGATGGCACCGCTGGGGGCTTCGCTGCTCTATGTGGTGCCGCAAGAATACACAGGCGGCGCCAAGGTCGGCGGCTACGGCCGCGACCGGCCGGTGTTCTGGCTGCATGAAGGCAAGGAGAAGCCGAAGGACCACCAGCATGTCGCCTTCACAGCGCGCAGCCGCGCCGAGGTGAACGCGTTCCATGCCGCGGCGCTTGCCGCCGGCGGCAAGGACAATGGCGGGCCGGGTCTGCGCCCGCATTATCACCCAAACTATTACGGCGCCTTCGTCTTCGATCCCGACGGCCACAATGTCGAGGCGGTCTGCCATGATCCGGAGTGAGCCCGTGAATTGGAGCGAACCATGAGCCTCGACAACCGGCCGGTCTATACGGGCGGCTGCCAGTGCGGCGCGGTGCGTTTCCGCGTCGAGGGGGCGCTGGGCGACGCGTCCGTCTGCCATTGCCGCATGTGCCAGAAGGCGAGCGGCAATTTCTATCTGCCGCTGGTCTCGGTCCGCGGCGCCAGGCTCGCATGGACGCGCGGCGAGCCGAAACGCTTCCGCTCGTCCAGCGCCGTCAAGCGTGGCTTCTGCGCCGAGTGCGGCACGCCGCTGACCTTCGAGGCGCCGGACGGCGTGGCATTGGCGATCGCCGCCTTCGACGATCCGGCCGCCATCGCGCCCACCATCCAGTGGGGCGTCGAGGCGAAGCTTCCCTATGTCGACGGCATTGCGAAACTGCCGTCAGAGGAGACGATGGGCGATGTCTCGTCGRCGCCTTATCTCGCAGAGCTTGTCTCCTATCAGCATCCAGACCACGACACCGACCAATGGCCGCCGGAGGAAAAACCATGACCGATGAAATTCGAACCGGGGGATGCCAGTGCGGCGCAGTGCGCTTCCGTATCCACGGCAAGCTTGGGCGCCCGTCCATCTGCCACTGCCGGATGTGCCAAAAGCAATTCGGCAATTTCTTCGGCGCGCTGGTGACGGTGCCGAAGGACGGCGTCGAATGGACCCATGAGGAGCCGAGCTACTTCCAGTCCTCGGTCAATATCGATCGCGGCTTCTGCGCCCGCTGCGGCACGCCGCTGACCTACCGCCAGCCCGGCGGGCTGGAGATCGCCATAGGCGCCTTCGACGACCGTTCGGACCTCGCGCCGCAGATCCAGGTCAACTACGCCTTCCGGCTGCCCTGGGTCGAAAAGATCTTCGAGGCGCCGATCCACGACGACCCCGACTATTACGCAAGGCAGGAGCAGATCATCTCCTTCCAGCACCCCGACCACGAGACGGCCAATTGGCCGCAGCAGGGCTTGAAACTATGACGATCCACAGCAGTTCCTCGCGCACRCACTATCCCGAGATCGAGCCGTTCGAGACCGGCATGCTCGAGGTCGGCGACGGCCACACCATCTATTGGGAACGCTGCGGCACCAAGGRCGCCAAGCCGGCTGTGTTCCTCCATGGCGGCCCGGGCGGCACCATCTCGCCGAAACACCGGCGGCTGTTCGACCCGAAACTCTACGACGTGATCCTGTTCGATCAGCGCGGCTGCGGCAAGTCGACGCCGAACGCCTCGCTCGAAGCCAACACCACCTGGCACCTCGTCGCCGACATCGAGCGGCTGCGCGAGATGTGCGGCTTCGACAAATGGCTTGTCTTCGGCGGCTCCTGGGGCTCGACGCTGGCGCTCGCCTATTCCGAGACGCATCCCGAGCGCGTCAGCGAGCTCGTCGTGCGCGGTACCCGCGCCGAGCTCGAATGGTATTACCAGTTCGGCGTCTCGGAGATGTTCCCCGACAAATGGGAGCGCTTCCAGGCGCCGATTCCCGAGGCCGAGCGCGGCGACATGATGGCCGCCTACCGCAAGCGGCTGGTTGGCTCCGACCGCAAGGCGCAGATCGAGGCGGCGCGAGCCTGGAGCATCTGGGAAGGCGAGACGATCACGCTCCTGCCGGAGCCTGAGACCAGCGATCCGTTCGCGCAGGACGACTATGCGTTGGCCTTTGCCCGCATCGAGAACCACTATTTCGTCCATGCCGGCTGGCTGGAGGAAGGTCAGCTGCTGCGCGATGCCTGGAAGCTGAAGGACATTCCCGGCACCATCGTCCACGGCCGCTACGACATGCCATGCCCGGCGCGCTACGCCTGGGCGCTGCACAAGGCCTGGCCCAGGGCGGATTTCCACCTCATCGAGGGCGCCGGCCATGCCTATTCGGAGCCCGGGATTTTGGACCGGCTGATCCGGGCGACGGATAAGTTTGCGGGAAAAATCTAGCCGATGTACGGCACTCCGTCCCACCCCCCTCTGGCCTGCCGGCCATCTCCCCCGCAAGGGGGGAGATTGGACGTTGCCGTTGGTTTCGCCAATCGCCGGCGTTGCARGGGGAGCGCCGTGGGCAAAGCTGCTGATCTCCCCCCTTGCGGGGGAGATGTCCGGCAGGACAGAGGGGGGTGCTCAAGCACCTTGCGATGATGAAAAAGCAAAGACTGTTCCTCTTCGACACGACCCTTCGCGACGGCCAGCAGACGCCGGGCATCGACTTTTCCGTCGAGGACAAGATCGCGATCGCCAAACTGCTGGACGAGTTCGGCATTGACTATGTCGAGGGCGGCTATCCCGGGGCCAACCCGACCGACACCGCCTTCTTCCAGCAGAAGTGGACGGACAGTGCGAAATTCGTCGCCTTCGGCATGACCAAGCGGGCAGGGGTCTCGGCCTCCAACGATCCGGGGCTCGCGGCGCTCGTGCAGTCGAAGTCCGACGCCATCTGCTTCGTAGCCAAGAGCTGGGACTATCATRTGCGCGTGGCGCTCGGCTGCACCAATGAGGAAAACCTCGAGGCGATCAGGGTCTCGGTCGAGACAGCCGTCGCGGCCGGCAAGGAGGCGATGGTCGACTGCGAGCATTTCTTCGACGGCTTCAAGGCCAATCCTGCCTACGCGCTGGCCTGCGCCAAGACCGCCTGTGATGCCGGCGCGCGCTGGGTGGTGCTGTGCGACACCAATGGCGGCACGCAGCCTTCGGAGGTGCGAGCCATCGTCGGGAAGGTGATTGAAGGCGGCATTCCAGGCGACCATCTCGGCATCCACGCCCATGACGATACCGGCCAGGCGGTCGCCAATTCGCTCGCCGCCGTCGAGGCCGGCGTACGCCAGATCCAGGGTACGCTGAACGGCATCGGCGAGCGCTGCGGCAATGCCAATCTGGTCACCATCATCCCGACGCTTGCACTGAAGCCGGCCTTCGCCGACCGCTTCGAGACCGGCATTTCGGCCGAGGCGCTGACGGGCATCTCGCGGCTGTCGCGGGCGTTCGACGAACTCTTGAACCGGGCGCCGGAAGCGCAGGCGCCCTATGTCGGCTCGTCCGCCTTCGCCACCAAGGCCGGCATCCATGCCTCAGCGATTGCCAAGGAGCCGGCGACCTATGAGCATGTGCCGCCGGAGGCGGTCGGCAACCGCCGCCGCGTCATGGTTTCCGACCAGGGCGGCAAGGCGAATTTCCTCGCCGAGCTGAAGCGGCGCGGCATCGACGTGCCGAAGGACGACCGCCGCCTTGACGCCCTGATCGCCGTCGTCAAGGAGCGCGAGGCCGAGGGGTATGCCTATGAAGGCGCCGACGCTTCGTTCGAGCTGCTGGCGCGCAAGATGCTGCACGGCCTGCCGGAGTTCTTCAACGTCACCTCGTTTCGCTGCATGGTCGAGCGCCGCTTCGACGCCAACGGCAATCTGAAGACCGTCTCCGAGGCGATCGTCAAAGTGATGGTCGATGGCGAGGAGAAGATGTCGGTGGCCGAAGGCCACGGCCCCGTCAACGCGCTCGACATCGCGCTGCGCAAGGACCTCGGCAAGTACCAGAGCGAGATCGCCGACCTCGAGCTCGCCGACTTCAAGGTGCGTATCTTGAACGGCGGCACCGAGGCCATCACCCGCGTTCTCATTGAATCGCATGATTCCTCGGGCGCCCGCTGGTGGACGGTCGGCGTCTCGGAAAACATCATCGACGCCTCCTTCCAGGCGCTGATGGATTCGATCATCTACAAGCTGATGAAGAACCGCGAGATGGCGGGACTGGTGGCGGCGGAGTAGCGCCGCCGCCCTTCCTCGCCCCCGCGGAGCGGGGGGAGAGGTGTCCCGGCGCAGCCGGGACGGAGAGGGGGGCGACGCCCGCGAAGCCAGAGTCCGATGCAAGAGAGAGTGCGAGGCTGGTCACGAGTTACTTTGTCCCTGAGCGGTAAACTGTCAGCCGCCGCGCTGCCCCTCTCCGTCTCGGCTTCGCCGGGCCACCTCTCCCCAATTCGTGGGGCGAGGAAACTGCACACCCCGCATGAACCATCAGCGGAAGTCCATTGATCCATCAGAAATTTGCGATGGTCTTGGAGGACCGCCTGGGCCATAGCGTGGGACGATGGTCACCGAAACAGCTCAGCTCGATCAAGACGCGAAGGCCCGCCGCGGCTTTCTCCTGGCCCTTGGCGCCTATTTCCTGTGGGGGCTCTTGCCCTTCTACATGAAGGGCGTAGCACATCTGCCGCTCGCCGAAGTGATCGCCAACCGCATCGTCTGGTCGGTGCCGATCGCCGCATGCGTTCTGGTCTGGGCCGGCCGCACGGCCGATTTCAAGGTCGCGATCCGCACGCCGAAGAGCATCGCCATGGCAGCGCTGACGGCGGTGCTGATCTCGATCAACTGGGGCATCTATGTCTGGGCGATCGCGGTCGACCGGACCGTCGAGACTGCGCTCGGCTATTACATCAACCCGCTGGTCAGCGTCGTCGTTGGCGCCCTGCTGCTCGGCGAGCGGCTCGACCGGCTGCAGATCTCGGCGGTGGTGCTGGCCGCGATCGCGGTAGCGGTGCTCACGGTCGAGGCCGGCAAGCTGCCCTGGGTGTCGCTGGCGCTCGCCTTCTCCTTCGCCGCCTACGGCTTCTTCCGCAAGACGCTGCCGATCGGCCCCAGCCAGGGCTTCCTGCTCGAGGTGATGCTGCTTTCGGTGCCGGCTCTCTGCTACATCGCCTACCTGATAGCCACCGGCCAGGACCATCTTTTCTCCAGCAACGCGAAAGACACCGCGCTGCTGATTGGCTGCGGCCCGATAACGGCGGTGCCGCTTCTGCTCTTTGCCTTCGGCGCCAGGCTGCTGCGGCTCTCCACCATCGGCATCATGCAGTATATCGCGCCGACCATGGTATTCCTGATCGCCGTGCTCATCTTCGACGAACCTTTCGGCACCATCCAGGCCATCGCCTTCGCGCTGATCTGGACGGCGCTTGCAATGTACAGCTGGTCGATGTTCAGGGGCCGCGAGGTCCGTCAGCCGGCACCCGCGACAAGGTAAGGGTGGTTCGATGTATGTACTGCATATCGGCAACAAGAACTATTCGTCCTGGTCGCTGCGGCCGTGGGTGCTGATGCGCACCCTGGGCATTCCCTTCGAGGAGCGGCTGACGCCATTCCCGACCGGACCGAGTTTCAGCCTCTTCCGGCCGTTCTCGCCGAGTGGCCGTGTGCCTTGCCTCGTCGACGACGGCTGGGCGGTCTGGGATTCGCTCGCAATCGTCGAATATCTGGCCGAGCGCCATGAGGGCGTCTGGCCGGCGGACGCCAGAGCGCGTGCCTGGGCGCGGTCGGCCGCCGCCGAAATGCATTCGAGTTTCACGGCGCTGCGCAACCTCTGCCCGATGAGCTGTGGTGTGCGCGTCGAGCCGTTCCCCATGTCCGATGCTCTGAAGCACGATCTTTTCCGCCTGGGCGACCTCTGGAACGACGGCCTTGCCCGTTTCGGCGGTCCGTTCCTGGCCGGCGACCGCTTCAGCGCCGCTGACGCCTTCTTCGCCCCGGTAGCGTTCCGCGCGCAGTCCTATGGCCTGACCTTCGAAGGTGCCGCCGCTGCCTATCCGAAGCGGCTGCTCGATCTGCCGGCCATGYGCGAATGGTACGCAGCCGGCCTCGCCGAGACATGGCGTGAACCCGACCACGAGGCCGAGATCCAGGCCGCCGRCAAGGTCGTCGAGGATTTGCGCGCTACCGCTTAGAGCGGTTCACCGTTTCACGGAAACGCAGAACCGCTCTTTGTTTTGACGCAATTCCGGACGGAAAACCGTTTCACACTTTTCCTGGAATTGCTCTTGCCGTTACACGCGCCCGAGCCGCCGCACGACCATATAGACRATCCCGGCGATGACGATCGATATCGCCGTCACCACCCAGAAGCCGAAAGGTGTGTCGACCAGCGGCAGCCCGCCGACATTCATGCCGAACAGGCCGGAGATGATGGTCATCGGCAGCAGCACCGCCGTCATGACGGAGAGGATGTAGAGCAGCTGGTTCGACTGCTCCGTCAGCTTCGCCATCAGCTCGTCCTGTAAGAGCCGGGTTCGCGCCTGCAACTGCTCGCCGTCGTGGTGCAGCGTGCGCGCCCGGTGCGAGAGCCTTGTCGCCATGTCGTTGATCGGGTCCGGCAGGTCGTCGCGATGCGAATGGTCGAGATGGCGGAAGAGGTTGGTGAGCGTCGCCATCTGCCGGTGGATGATCACCAGATGCCGGCGCGCGTCGACCAATGCCTGCCGCTCATTGTGCCATGCGTCGCAGACGATGCGGTCCTCGATGCCGTCCAGCGTGTCGCCCATCCTGTCGAGCTCACCCGACATGCCGTCGAGCGACTGGCCCATCACCGCCTCGATCAGCGAGGCCGGCGAGGGGAATTTGCGCGATCCGCTCTCCACCGCCTTGCGGATCTTGTCGACCGATTCCAGCGGCTGCTTGCGCGCGCCGATCAGCGTCGTGTCGTTGAAAGCGAATCGGAAATGGGTGAGCCCGCGCGCCTCCGAGAAATCGTGCCTGAGGTCCGGCAGATCGCCATAGAGCCAGTCATCCTCGAAGTCGATGTGGCAGCCATGGCTGGGCGACAGGAAGGCCTCGCGCACCGGCGCCGGCAGCGCCTGCTCAGCACCGATCTCCTGGCGGGCGCGCATGTTCGTGATCTGGTAGCTGCGCCACGTCCAGCGCGCTGCGGCGGGGTCCTTGGTGCGCAGCCCGTCGGCGGTGAAATGATAGATGAAGAACAGCCCGTGGTCGTCGGGCAGATAGGGCGACAGGTTGGTGCTTTCGTTGGGGGCAGCGATGTTCATGGCGGCTTCGCCGGCTCTTCATGCGGTCGAGGCCGCGGAGGCGGCCAGGCGGCGTTTCTAGCACGCGCGAATCTGCATTCGTGTGACAGTTCGGTGACTGCGGGCGTGCCCCGGCCCGCATCCGCGCGGTCGAAAACGCATTCGGCAGAAGTCTAGCCCGTGGCCAGCCATTTGCGGGACTGAGCGAAGTCCCTGAAGGCTTTGGCGTCCATTGGTCGGCCGAAGGCGTAGCCCTGCAGGATGTCGCAGCCGAGCTCTTTCAAAATGCGCGCGTGTTCCATCGTCTCGACGCCTTCCGCGACCACCTCTATGCCCAGTGATTTGCCGATCTCTATGATCGACGACACCAGCCGGCGCTGCGCCCCCGAGCGGGTGATCGGCGTGACGAGCTGGCGGTCGATCTTGAGGCGGCGCGGCTGCAGCTTGAGCAAGCTGACGACCGACGCATAGCCAGTGCCGAAATCGTCGATCTCGATGTCGATGCCGAGTTCCTTGATGTGTTCGATGTTCCAGGCGACGAGGTTGTCATTCTCATCGAGGAAAATCGACTCCACGAGCTCGAACGATAGCGTTCCTTCCTTGATCGCGAGCTTGCGCAGGCCCTCGATCAGATCCTTGTCCTCCAGGCGTCTTGCCGAGACGTTGACCGACACGCGGGGAATGTTGAGGCCGTCGAGCGTCCAGAGCTCGAAATTCTCCAGCGCCTGCTCAAGGATCGCGCAGTCGATCAGCGAGACGACATTCAATTCCTCGGCCACCTTCAGGAAGACGTCGGGGGTGAGGATGCCGCTTCGTGGATGCCGCCAGCGCGACAGGGCCTCGACGCCGACGATCTCCAGGGTCTTGGCGCAGAACTGCGGCTGGTAGTAGGCGACGAACTCGTTGCCTTCGAGCCCGCCGAGGATCTCGTCGGCGGTCTGCTTGGTCTTCACAATCTCGCTCTGCAGTTCTTCGTTGAAGAACTCGTAGCGATTGCGGCCGCGGCCCTTTGCCCGGTAGAGCGCAAGGTCGGCATTGATCAGCAACTGCTTTGCGTCGACGCCGTTGTTGGCCGCAATGCCGATGCTGACGCCGAACCGGCACTGGTGCCCCTGGTAGTCGACAGGCTGGCGTATCTGCTCGATGATGCGGTCGGCGAGCCCGGCGAGCTGGTCGTCGCTGCGCCCATGGCTGACCACCACGAATTCGTCRCCGCCGATGCGCGCCACGAAATCGGATATCGCGGCATTTGCCTTGATGACCTTCGACGCATGGATCAACATGGCGTCGCCCGCAGCGTGACCGAGCGTGTCGTTGATGTGTTTGAAGCGGTCGAGGTCGAGATGCAGCAGCGCGGTGTGCCCGCCGGCCTGGTCGCTTCCTGCCAGCATCTGGTCGAGATAGCGGCGGTTGGGCAGGCCGGTCAGGGAATCGTGCRGCGCCACATGCTCGATCCGCGCCTTGGCGGCTTCCAATTCGGCATTCTTCGACTCCGAAACCTGGCGTTCCCGCACCAGGTTCTCGTTGAGCAGCACATCGCTGGTCACGTCCCATTCGGCCCCGATCATCCTGGGCCTGCCGTCGCTGTCCTGGAAGTAGCTCGCACGCGCCCGCACATGGCGGATGGTACCGTCCTGGCGAAGCAGCCGGTACTGCGAGGAATAGGGACCCTTGGCAGCCACGGCCAGGTCGAACTCGCGCCGAGCCCGAGCGACGTCCTCGGGGTGGATCGCTAGGGCCCAGTCGTCATAGCTGGGCGGCGTTCCATCGACCGGCTTGCGGTAGATTTCATTGACGCGGTCGTCCCACATTAACTCGTTGGTGGCGAGGTCTTGCTCCCACACGCCGATGCCTGAAGCCTCTAGCGCCAGTTCCAGCCTGCCGGACAGGCGCCTCAATTCGGCATAGTTCTTCTGCCTTTCGCCAAACAACCGCCCGGCCACCAGGATGGGCAGCACCACCAGCGCGGCGRCGAGCCCGATGAGGGCACGCAAATCCCACTCGTTCTTCGGCACGGTCGGCCAACCGCCCTTGGGTATGGCGGAAATCTGCCATGAGCCTGAAGGCAATTTCACTTCAGCCGTCACTGGATTGCCCGCCGCGACATTGCCGCCGCCAAAGAAACGTTCGCCGCTGCTTCCCAGACCGTCTTTGCCGGTGAGTGCCACATCGATGTCGAGGCCGGGGTCGCTGAGACCGCTCGCCGCATAGAGCCGGTCGACATCGACCACCGCCGAGACGATGCCCCAGAAACGCTCGCCGCCACCCGCCGTCGGCACGAAGACGGGGATGCGTTCGATGAAGCCACGTCCGCCCTGTGCGAGGTCGACCGGACCTGCCAGCACCGCCATACGCTGGTCGCGCGCACGAAGCGCCGCCATGCGTTGCGACTCGTTCTTGCGGTAGTCGAGCCCGATCGCTCTCTCGTTGCCCTCCACGGGATACATCAGCGAAATGACGAGATCCGGCGCGCCGCCGATATTGCGCAACTGCGATTTCTGCTTGAAGAGATTGGCGGCGAGAGAGGCAAATCTCTGCTGGCCCATATAAGGCTCGGTGACGATGGTCGAGACGAGGCCCTGAACCAGCTGGAGATTGCCGTTGATGTTGCCTTCGAGCTTGGCGCGGATGAGGTTGACCTTGTCGAGCACGTCGGCGCGCGTGAGCTGATCAGAGATCCCTCTATTCTGCTGATCGACGAAGACCGCACAGATCAGGAGCACGACAAAAGCAATCGCCGCCGGCAAGTTGGCGTAGGAAAAAACGGCCTCCGTGACGCGGCCGAGGCTGAACCCTGCTCTGATCAAATTCGACCGAATGCCTTTCCTGGACTGCGGTCCATGGGTCGAACCTAGGAGAAAGTACTTAAATCAAAACTTCCGCGATGGCCGGAAATCTCAGCATCGCGGGCCTCCGTCCCGGCGTTCGGTGCGCAAATTGAAACCATGCTTAACGCCGGCTAACCGGGTCGGGCCCCTGTCCTTCATTCCTCGAAAATTCTTCCGCGTCCCGGGAATAAAGCCCGGACCTTCCGGGTCTTGCTGTGTAGCGAGGCCGGCCCTGCAAGGCTCGGGCCGTCACCGGAGGGAATGCTCACGTGGGCGCAGCCGGCCAGGAAAACAGGAAACCACCGCCACCGCAGCCACTAGAGGAGACTTCTGATGTTCAACATGACACGCCGCATGGTGCTCGGATCCGCGGCGGCCGCGGCCGCCTTCGGCATTGCCGGCAAGCTGGAATTCGCTTCCGCCGCCTTCGCCGAAACCCCGGTCGAACCGCTGCTCGGCTTCTTCAAATACAAGGTGGGCTCGCTCGAGGTCACCGCCGTCTATGACGGCATCTGGCGCAAGCCGCACGATCCGGCCTTCATCAAGGATGTGTCGGTCGACGACACCAAGGCCGCACTCGCCAAGGCCGGGCTTACCACCGACTTCATGCCGATTCCGCTCACCGTCGTCGTGCTCAACATGAACGGCCGCACCATAATGATGGATGCTGGCTCCGGCGTCGGCCAGTGGCAGGCCAATGCGACGCATCTGCCGGCCAACATGAAGGCCGCCGGTATCGACTACAAGGCGATCGACACCATCATGATCTCGCATTTCCATCCGGACCATGTCTGGGGCCTGATGGAAAAGGGCAGCAACGCGCCGGTGTTCCCGAATGCCGAGCTCATCGTCAACGCCGCCGAATACAATTGGTGGACCGACCCGAGCCGGCTCGCCAAGCTTCCGGAGGGCCGCAAGCCGGCGGGCAAGCGCATCGCCGAGAATTTTCCGAAGTGGAAGAACTGGAAGCTGGTCGAGGACGGCACGGAGGTGGTGCCCGGCATCCGCATCATGGCCGCGCCCGGCCACACGCCCGGCCATTCCGTCTACCATGTCGATGCCGGCTCCGAGCAGTTCCTGGTCTCGGCCGACACCATGTATGTGCCGGCGCTGCTCGCACCGCATCCCGAATGGCAGGGCGCTTACGACCAGGACGGGCCGATGGCGGTCACTACGCGCCACAGGGTCATCGACCAGGTGATCGCCGACAACGTCCGCATCTGCGGCTCGCATTTCCCGTTCCCGGGCACCGGCAGCTTCGTCAAGGACGGCAACGCCTACGCCTTCACCCCAATCCAGATCTGAATCGAATTCTGAGAAGAAAGCGACAACGCCAATGAAACACTTAACTTTCGCGCTGCTCGGCGCCATTGCGGTGCTGACCGCGGCCCCGATCGCCGTCGCCGTCCCGGCCTATGCCGTGGACGACATCGAAGCCGCCGACGCGCCGGATCTGACGGCGGTGAAGGCCAAGATCGACGCCAAGGACTACAAGGGCGCGCTGGCCGAACTACRCGACCTCGCGCAGGACACCCAGCAGGCCGACGTCTACAATCTGCTCGGCTTCACGCTGCGCAAGACAGGCGACTACCAAACCTCGCTGACCTACTACACCAAGGCGCTGGAGCTTAAGCCCGACCACAAGGCCGCCCATGAATATCTGGGCGAGCTCTATGTCGAGACCGGCGACATGGCCAAGGCCAGGGAGCAGCTCGCCTCGCTRCAAAAACTCTGCCCAGCGGGCTGCGAGGAGCTTTCCGACCTTAAGCAGGCCATCGACACCAAGGTGACGAAGTAAGGGTTTTGAGCGCGGGTCCTCGCCCTGACGAGTGGGGGGTGGTCGCGAAGTAGCGGCTGGAGCGCAGACATCGCCAATGTATGCGCCGCCCCTCATCCGCCTGCTGGCACCTTCTCCCGTATAGTGACGGGGAGAAGGGGATGGCCGCGCGCTCGGCACCTCTCTGGCAACGCTACCGATTGGCGAAATCGCCGACGAGAGCGCTCCTCTCCCCGTCACTATACGGGGAGAGGATGCCGGCAGGCAGGTGAGGGGCAGCGCGACGCTTGGGGGAAAGTCGCCTTGCCCTCGCGAAAGTACACATCGGGCAGACGGTTCGGAGCCTGCCGACATAACCCTATCGGRGCCGACCATGACACCGACTGAACTCATCGAGAAGCTTCATGCCTGGGACGCAGTGCTGCTTGCCGGCCGCCTGCTTCTGTCCCTGATCTTTGTGCATGAAGGCTTTGAGCTTGCGACCCATTTCGAGGGCGCTGAGAAAGCGATGGCCGCGCTCGGCATCGGCACACCGCTTCTCGTTGCCACCATCGCGCTGCAGCTCGGCGCTGGCCTGTCCGTCGCGTTCGGCATCCTGGCGCGGCTCGGCGCGGTCGGGCTCGGTCTCTTCTGCCTGATGACTGCAAGCCTCTTCCACACCAACTTCGCCAGCCAGAACGAGCTCCTGCATTTCGAGAAGGACCTGGCGGTCGCCGGCGGCATGTTCATCCTGGCGCTCAGCGGCTCGGGGAGGTTGTCGGTGGATAGGGTGCTCGTTGGAATGATGAAGGGCAGGGCGGCTAAAGGCGTCGGGCGCCCCTTTACAACACACTCGTAATCCCGCCATCCACCAGCAGCGTCTGTCCCGTGACGAAGCTTGCGGCGTCGGAGGCCAGGAACACGGCAGCACCCGCGAGTTCCTCTACGTCGCCCCAGCGCCGCATCGGCGTGCGGCCGGTGAGCCAGCTCGAGAATGTCTCGTCAGCGACGAGCGCGACGTTGAGCTCGGTCTTGAAATAGCCCGGCGCGATCGCGTTGACGCGCACGCCATGCTGGCCCCATTCGCCGGCCATCGACTTGGTCAGCATGGTGATCGCCCCCTTTGTCGCCGCGTAGGGCGCGATCGAGGGGCGGGCGAGCACGCTCTGCACCGAGGAGACGTTGATGATCGCACCCTTGCGCCGCGCGATCATGCCTTTCACCGCCGCGCGGCTCACCTTGAACACGCCGTCGAGATTGGTCGCCATCAGTGCGTCCCAGTCGGCATCGCTGAAGGTTTCGAGCGGCGCGCGGCGTTGGACGCCGGCATTGTTGACCAGGATGTCGATCGGGCCGGTCTCCGCTTCCGCCGCCGCGATCGCGCGATCGACCGACTGCGTGTCGGTCACGTCGATCACCGATTCCGCAACTGTGTAGCCCTCGGCGCGCAGCCTGTCGCCCGCCGCTTTCAGGTCTTCCGCCTTGCGGCCGCCGAGCGTGACGCGCGCGCCGGCGCCGGCAAGCGCCTCCGCGAAGGCGAGCCCCAGCCCGCGGCTGGCGCCCGTGATGAAGGCATGCCTGCCCTCGAGGCTGAAGAGGCGGCCGAGATAGTCAGTCGAACGCAATTTGCACCTTCATCGATCTTGTCGCCGGCAAGCCCGCCGACTGGCAGCAGCGTGCCGCGCGGCTTGATGGAGTGCAAGGTGTCGCCGACATCCGTTGCGGGGACCCCCCGAGTCGGCGGAGGGCCTTACGCCGCTGCCGGCCGCCTTGGCTTTCGCAGGTTCTTCACCCCGGCCATCTCGACGAAGTTCGTCGCCGACTCCCAGAGGTAGTCGCCGTAGAGGAAGGGCGCGAAGTCGCTGGCGCCCTTGATAGGCAGCGGCGCGATCTCGGCGTCGACGCGCGGCTCGTAGAAGAAGGGGATGGAATAGCGCGCCGTCTTCGGCGCGATCACGCGGTGGCGCGTCGCCTGCACCACGCCCCCCGTCCAGCGCTCGAGCAGCTGGCCGAAATTCACCGCCAGTGTGCCGTCGGCGGGCGGAACGTCGATCCATTCGCCGGCATGGTTCTTGGCCTGCAGGCCTTCGACGCCGTCCTGCGCAAGCAAGGTCACGAAGCCGGAATCGGCATGCTCGCGGCCGATGACCAGCCGGCGCTCGCCTTTGTGAACGACCGAATATTCCGGTCGCGACAGGTCGACCGAGCCGTCCTCGGTGCGCAGCGGATAGCGGATCAGCCGGAGCGTCGAGATGCCGCCGTGGAAATGGCCGTTGAAGGTATCCTCCTTGAGGCCGAGGCTGCGCGCGATCGAGGCCATCAGCGCGGCGCCCACCTTTTCCATCGAGCGGTAGTAATGGGCCGCGGCCGCCCTCCAGCCGGGCACGTCGCCGTCAGCGGGAAGCGGCGTGCGCTCCAGGAGCGGGTCATCCGCGGCGAGGTCGGCATCGGCATGCGCGATGTCCGGCCCCATGTCGATGCCTTCCTTGTAGGACACCGCGGTCGGCTGCAGCGGGAACCAGCCGCGATAGTAGTTCGACCTCGACGGATCGAAATTCCAGCGCCGCAGCTTCTGCTTTTCCGTGTCCGGCAGCTCGAAGATCTTCAACAACTCGCCGCGCCGCTCGCGGGTTAGAAGCTCGGCGCCCGGAAAGCCGCGCGCGGTCATGAAGCCGATGCCGGAGGCGGCCGCGAGGATCTGGCGGTCGGTCTCCTCGCGCGCGGCCGAGGGCGGCCCGAACAGCGGGGCGATGTCGATTGCGGGGATCGTCTCGGTGGTCTCGTGGCTCATCTTTCAATCCTTGCGATCTCGGGAACCGGCGTGCAGCAATCAATCCCGCCGACAGGATAGGGCCATCGGTCATGCGCCAAATCAAGCCGGCATTCCTGTAACCGGCAGGAGCTTCTCTTGGTCGGGGTCGGCCCCTACACGCTGCTCGCCCTTGCGGCAGCCTTCCAGGCATGGCGGCGGATCCGGCAAGGGGACAGGGCGCGTTCTGCCGGCACCCGGCTGGCGCTGCCGCTGACAGCCTGGCTTTCGCTCGATGCGATGCAGCGCGCCTGCCGTGAGGACTGGGCTGTGGCCTCGCAAACTGGCAAGATGCTGGTGGCCGCCGGATGCGTCCGGGGGCGAGGGGGATAGGCCATGGCTTTGCTTCAATTCGATGTCGCCGGCGAACAGATCTCAAACGATGAGACGGAAGAGGTCATCCGCGAGGCGGAACCGCGCCGCAGCCTGGTCCGCTACCGGCCCGATGGCGGCGAGCTGTTCATCCATACCCGGGTGAACCTTGAGCTTCTGCGGGCCGCGGCTGCGCTTCCGATCCTGCTCCTGAAGCTCACCCCGCGCGCAAACGAATTGACGCCGCGCGATGCCCTGCTGACGCCCAAGGGATCGATGCGGAATTACGCTTTTCTGGAAAGGCTTTGCGAGGATCTGGCCGCTGCAAGTTGCCCGGCTTGCTATATCGCGGAGCAGCACGGCGAGGGGCGCCGGGATTTCTACTTTACGACCGAAGACGTGGCCGGCTTCGAGCGGATAGCCCACGCCGCCGCCGAGGCGCTGGCCTTTCCGCTCGCCATCGAGCAGCAATCGCTTGCTGCGGTGGCGCCGCTCATTCTTCCCACCGAGGCGATTGGCGACCTCGATCTGGATATCGACGCGGCTGCCTGCATCCGGCCGACGCGCTTCGAGTTCTGGGGCGCGGAGCCCGCACTGAAAAAGCTGTGCGCCGAGCTCGAAAAGCGCGGCTATCGTTTCCTCGACTTCGAGGCGTTGTCCCGTGAATTGCGGATGGCAAAGAACGTGCCGATCGACGGAGAAGGGTTCGGGGCGGTTTTGAAGGAAATCGTTCCTTTGGCCCRTTCGCTGCAATGCAGCTATTGCGGCACCGAGACCGTCGAAGGGCGCGACCAGTTCCTGCTCACCCGCCCATTGCCCGAGCGCTACACCGGCGCGTCGCGGGCGGGCCTTTTCCGTCGCATCTTTGGTCRCTCATGATGAATGTCTAGGCAATAGGCGCCGTCCTTCCCTACTGCCTATTCCCTTACTGCCTTACATTTTGTCTATCACCGACTGCACGCCTTCCGTCGGCGCGTCGACCGACGATCCCGCCACCATGATGGCGGCGACGATTGCCTCGGGGTCGTTGACCACCAGCGGCTTCACCCTATGTGCGGTGTGAATGAAGCCTTCGCCCGACATGTGCTCGATCAGCGCCAGCATCGGGTCCCAGAAGCCTTTGACGTTGGCGAATACGATAGGCTTGCGGTGATGGCCGAGCTGCGCCCAAGTCATGATCTCGACGGTCTCCTCGACCGTGCCGATGCCGCCCGGCAGCGCCACGAAGGCATCGGATTTCTCGAACATCCGGTGCTTGCGCTCGTGCATGTTTTCGGTGATCAAAAGCTCGTCGAGCCTGTCGAGAGCGGTCTCCGAGGCCTCCCTGTTGATCAGGAAGCGCGGGATGATGCCGGTCACCTTGCCGCCGGCCTTGAGCGCGCCGTCGGCTACGGCGCCCATGATGCCCTTTGTGCCGCCGCCATAGATCAGGCGCAGGCCCGACTTCGCCAGCGAGCGGCCGAGCAGGTGGCCGGCCTTCAAATAGGCCTCGTCGCGGCCTGGAGACGAACCGCAATAGACGCAGACGGACCGAATCGTGTTCATGGTGATGATTGGTATGGGGACCGTTGGCGCGGTCAAGCCCATGGATGGRCTTTTTCTTGTAGCACTGGTGAAAACACGCTAGACCGGCGTTAGGTGGCTAA
Organism: Mesorhizobium sp. ORS 3428; assembly: GCF_001854785.1. GTDB lineage: Bacteria > Pseudomonadota > Alphaproteobacteria > Rhizobiales > Rhizobiaceae > Mesorhizobium. The sequence goes on along the minus strand of NZ_MDFL01000126.1, from coordinate 137,464 downwards.
GGGGGCACAAAAGAATATGGCTATCAATCCTTCCAGGGCGTTCTTGTTCGCGGCGGGCGGCGTTGCCGTCGTCGCGGCGGTCGCCTACGGCTCGGGCGCGCTCGATCCATACGTCAACAGCCGGAATCCGGCTCAGGTCGCGCCGCTTGCGCAGGGGGACACGAAACCGGCTGAAACCGGCAGCACATCCACCGAGGMGCGCTTGCCGCAGGCGCCGGCCCCAGCCAACACGACGGCTCCGGCCAACAACACGATGGCGCCGGCCAACAAGATGGCGCCCGCCAACAACGCCATGGCTCCGGCCGCGCCCGCCACGACAGCTCCGGCAGCCCCTGCGCCGGCCGCTCAGGCGCCCGCTGCCGCCGGTCCGACGCTGCCGACCTTCGATGTCGTGCGCGTCGAAGGCAACGGCTCGATCGTTGTTGCCGGCAGTGCCGCGCCCAGTGCCAAGGTCGAGATCCTGAATGGCGGGACGGTGCTCGGCTCGACCGATGCCGGTCCTGACGGCGCCTTCGCCGTCGTGCTCGACGATCCGCTGAAGCCGGGCGACTACACGATCACGCTGCGCGCCACCGCCGGCGGCGTCGTCGTCGCTTCCGCGCAGACCGCCGTCGTCTCGGTGCCCAAGAGCCCGACCGGCCAGGTGCTGGCGATGGTCGAGGAGCCGGGCAAGCCGTCCGAATTGCTCACCGTTCCGCAGCCTGAGGCCAAGCCGGCAGCACCGGCCGCCACCGGCCAGGCAGCCGCTCCCGCCGCTCAGGCGCCAGCCGCTGCCGCGCCCGCGCCATCTGCATCGGCGCCGGCCGCGACTGCTCCGGCCGCAACCGACCAGGCTTCCGCACCGGTAACACAGGCTCCGGCGGCCGCGGCCGGCGAGCCCAAGATCGCCGTCGAGGCGGTGGAGATCGACGGCGGCAAGATCTTCGTTGCAGGCACAGCCGATCCGGGCCGCAAGGTGCGAGCCTATGCCGACGACATGCTGCTCGGCGAGGCCAAGACCTCGCCCGACGGGCATTTCCTGATCGAGGCGGCGCGCGATATCCCGGTTGGCAACCACACCATCCATGTCGACGGCCTCGCCGATGACGGCGTGAAGGTCGTCGCCCGCGCCGCCGTGCCGTTCGAGCGTGAGCCTGGCGAATCCGTCGCCGCCGTCGCGCCGAACGAGGCCAAGCCCGCAGAAACCAAGCCGGCACAGGTCCCGGGTGCGGGGTCCCAGTCTGGGCAGGCCCAGCCCGGGCAGGCCAAGCCTGCCGAGACGGCTGGGCCCCAACCCAAGGTCGCGGAAGCAAAGCCATCGGCCGATGTGCCCGAGACCGTCTCACCGAAGCTCGAGCATGCCGATGGCTCCGTCATCATCCGCCGCAACGACACGCTGTGGCGCATCTCGCGCCGCGTCTATGGCTATGGCACGCGCTACTCGACCATCTACCTCGCCAACCAGGACCAAATCCGCAACCCCGACCGCATCTGGCCCGGCCAGGTCTTCAAGGTTCCCGGCAAGTCGAAGGAAGGCGAGACGGCCGACATGAAGGCCATGGGCGACCAGATGACCACGCCGAAGACGGAGTAGGGGTGGCCGGTGTTTAATCGCGCCAGTCGYGATCCTTCACACCCCCCTCTGTCCCGCCAGCGTCGAAGGTTGGCTTGCAGCGACAAAGCTACCCACCAGCCTAGCTTGCCCTCGCGCCGTTCATCGTCTATCGCCGATGAACGATGATCGAATCCCCCTCCGAAAACCGTGCCTGTGACAGCCGCGCCATCGCGGCGCGGTTTGCGGCGCTGGCGCATCCGGCGCGCATCGAGATCCTCAAGCATCTCGCCGCCAGCCGTTGCTGCTCCTGCCGCGAGGTGGTCGACCATCTCGACCTCGCCCAATCGACCGTTTCGCAACATCTGAAAATCCTGGTCGAGGCAGGGCTCGTCCGCTTCGAGGCCGACCGCCAGCGCTCGCGCTACGCGGTCGACCACGCGGCGCTCGCCGGCGTATCCGGCTTGCTCGATCAACTCGTCAACTCCTGCTGCTCCAGCCGCTGACCCTCTCACCCAAAAGGCAAGACTAGTGGCCGAAAAGACCGTCTCCGCCGAATCCGGCACCCTCGCGACACTGCGCAACCTGTGGCCCTATATGTGGCCGGCCGAGCGCGCCGACCTCAGGGCGCGCGTCACCTGGGCGACGCTGCTTCTGGTCGTCGCCAAGGTCACGCTCGTCGCCGGCCCTTATTTCTTCAAATGGGCGACCGATGCGCTGGCCCACGGCTCCAAGACGCCGCCCCCGCTGCCCGCGATTCTGCTCGCGCCGGTCATGCTGGTCATCGCCTATAATGTGCTGAGGCTGGTGCAGCTTGGCTTCAACCAGCTGCGCGACGCGCTGTTTGCGCGCGTCGGCCAGTATGCGGTGCGCCAGCTCGCCTTCCGGACCTTCGTGCACATGCACCAGCTGTCGCTGCGCTTCCATCTGGAGCGCCGCACCGGCGGCCTGTCGCGCATCATCGAGCGCGGCACCAAGGGCATCGAGACGATCGTGCGCTTCGTCATGCTGAACACGGCGCCGACCATCCTCGAATTCGCGCTGACGGCCGGCATCTTCGCCTATACCTATGGCTGGWAATATGTGGCGGTGGTGGCGGTCACCGTTTGGATCTATGTCTGGTTCACGGTCAAGGCCAGCGACTGGCGCATCTCGATCCGCCGCGACATGAACGACAGCGACACCGACGCCAACACCAAGGCGATCGACTCGCTCTTGAATTTCGAGACGGTCAAATACTTCACCAACGAGCGCATGGAGGCCGAACGCTTCGACCGCTCCATGGCGCGCTATGAGATCGCCGCCACCAAGACCTGGACCTCGCTCGGCTGGCTGAACTTCGGCCAGGGCTTCATCTTCGGCCTCGGCACCGTCATCGTCATGTGCATGTCGGCGCTGGAGGTGCAGGCGGGCACGCAGTCGGTCGGCGATTTCGTCTTCATCAACGCCATGCTGATGCAGCTCTCCGTGCCGCTCAACTTCATCGGCTTCATTTACCGCGAGATCCGGCAAGGCCTGACCGACATCGAGCACATGTTCGACCTGCTCGACGTGCCTCAGGAGATCGTCGACAAGCCCGATGYCAAGCCGCTGAAGGTCGGCCCCGGCAAGGTCGAGTTCCGCAATGTGCACTTCTCCTATGATCCCAACCGCAAGATCCTGAAGGGCATCTCCTTCGAGGTGCCTGCCGGCAAGACGGTCGCTATTGTCGGCCCCTCCGGCGCCGGCAAGTCGACAATCTCCAGGCTTCTTTTCCGCTTCTACGACGTGCAGGGCGGGCAGGTGCTGATCGACGGCCAGGACGTCAGAGACGTCACACAGGAGAGCCTGCGCGCCGTGCTCGGCATGGTGCCGCAGGACACGGTGCTCTTCAACGACACCATCGCCTACAACGTCCGCTACGGCCGCGTCGGCGCCAGCGAGGAGGAGGTGCGCAAGGCGGCCGAGCTCGCCCAGATCGGGCCTTTCATCGAGAAGCTGCCCGACGGCTACCGCTCGATGGTCGGCGAGCGTGGCTTGAAACTGTCAGGCGGCGAGAAGCAGCGCGTCGCCATCGCCCGCACCATCCTGAAGGCCCCGCCGATCCTGATGCTGGACGAGGCGACATCGGCGCTCGACACCCAGACCGAGCAGGAAATCCAGGCGGCGCTCGACCTCGTCAGCAAGGGCCGCACCACCATCGTCATCGCCCACCGGCTGTCGACGGTGATTTCGGCCGACGAGATCATCGTGCTCAAGGACGGCCAGATCGCCGAGCGCGGCACGCACGCCGCGCTGCTGCGCAAGCAAGGTCTCTACGCCTCGATGTGGGACCGCCAGCGCGAGGCCACCGAAGCCGAGGAGCGGCTGCGCATCGCCCGCGAAAGCGACGAGCTTGGCGTTATCGTGAGAAGGCGGACGTCGGAGATGAGCTAGCGCCTCTTCCTTCTCCCCTTGTGGGAGAAGGTGGATCGGCGCGCAGCGCCGAGACGGTTGAGGGGTGTTCCAGGGAACGCCCGCGCATTACTCCGCTAGAGCACCCCTCATCCGACCGAGCTTCGCTCGGCCACCTTCTCCCACAAGGGGAGAAGGGAAGGCCTGCGCAAAATTTCCCCTTGACCTCAACCTAGCTTGAGCTTGCAAACCGTCTCCGAGCCCCTGCGAAGCAAGTCGTTCAAGAATGGAGACGGATGAAATGAGCAAGACAAATCAACGCGATGGCAGAGTGTTCCGGGTCGACAAGTTCGTCGTGCCGGCGGAAGCGCGCGACGAGATTCTCGGTAAGGTCAGGATGACGCATGAATTACTGCGTCAGCAGGAAGGCTTCGTTCAGGATTTCCTGCTCGAGCAGTTCTCCGGCCCGGGCGAGTTCAACATCGTCACCATGGTCGAATGGGAAAGCCAGGCGGCGGTCGACAAGGTCGTGCCGATCGTCAAGGCCGCGCATGAGCGCATCGCCTTCAATCCGCAGGACACGATTGCCCGCCTCGGCATCAAGGCTGATATCGCCAACTACCAGCGCGTGCCGGAGCTGTAGGACGGCCATCCCGCGCCAGGCGCGGTTAAAGCGACGCCCAGCACCTGGCCGGTGCGGGCGTCGCTCACCATGTTCTCGAAGCCGCGCCATTCGGCGGCGGCGATGAACAGCGTCTTGCCGTCGACACCGCCCAGCATGCAGGCAAAGCAGCCGCGGTCGACCTCGACCCTGTCGATTTTCGTACCGCTTTCGCGCACCCTGACGCAGTGCCGGTTGGGCACGTCGGCATACCAGACGCAGCCTTCGGCATCGAGCGCGACGCCGTCCGGATAGTCGTCGCCGAGATCGGCCCAGATACGGCGATTGGAAAGGCTGCCGTCCTCGCCAATGTCGAAGGCGGTCAGCCGCCTGGCATGGGATTCGGCAACGATCAGCGTCCGGTTGTCCGGCGTCACCGCCATGCCATTGGCGAAGGCGATATTCTCGGCCACCTGCCGGACCGCGCCGTCCGGCTTGATCAGCACGATGGTGCCGGGTCCGAAATGCTCTCCCGGTGCCGGTGCCGGCCCACCGCCATTGACATAGATGCTGCCGCGCCCATCGACCACGATCTCGTTCCACGGATTCTTCGACAGCTCTCTCAGATCGGCATGGGTGGCGAGCGTTCCATCCGCCTCCTGCCTGAGCAGCAGGCCTTCCCGGCCGGAGACCACCAACAGCCGCCCGTCCGGCAGCCAGTCGATCGAATAGGGCAGGACGGCCGGAACGGTGAGCATGACCTCGCTCTTGCCGTCTTCATCCACGGCGACGATCTCGCCGGTGCCCCAGTTGCAGAGCCAGAGCCGCCCGTCATGCCAGCGAGGGGATTCRCCAAAGGCGAGGCCCTCCGTGATGACCTGGGCTTTCCTGGCGGCGCTCGGTGACGGCATTGGCTGGCTCCTTGGTTGGACTATCCTGCCGAGGACGGGCGAACGCATGGCGTGCCGACATTGTCCACCAACAATTTGAGCCCGCCTAACATGCGTATCGGGCTTAACGAACTTGGCTGTTCTCAATGCCTTTCAAATCGATCGTCTGGTGATATTGTCGCGGCACAATAACCTTGCCTGCATTTTTCGCGCCCTTTGGAATCACTTTCGATGTTCAGATTTCTTTTTCGCAGGCCCAAAAAAACGCCCACTAAGCCGGCGCCGAATGCTGCGAGGCCACAAGTGAGCCTCCCGCTGCCGGTTGTGGTGCGCCGTTCAACAGTCGAACAGRCAATCGATAGCCCCTCTGACCTCGTCTTCGCCGTTGAGATTTTCATTCATACTATGATCTCTGAAGGGCTCTACCGTCATCCCGAGATCAGCCCGAGGGCGATGCAAGTTTCTCACGCAAACTCGTACTCGGCCGAGGTGAAGAATGGGGGGCACAGTCAATTCATCTACAATGCCGCCGAGGAAACCAACGCAATGATTGCCAACGCCCGAGCTGGACTCACCGCCAGCGGTGCGAAGGGACAGTTGGCAACGCTGGAAAAGATGTCCACCTGGATCGCCGAGCACCCCGATGAAGCCGCCGAACAAACGGGCTTTGAGGGTGGTCGCGACGATTTTCTGGATACGCTCGACGATGYATTCTACGAGGCTGATGAGGCTGCGCCGATGGAAGATTTCTTGGCGCGCTGGATCGCATCGTGGCCTGATCTGCAAATTGTCGATGATGACGACTACAGCGATGTCATACACAGGTTGGTGATGGCCAACCCTCAACGCGAAGGCAGGCTTCTTCATCGTTCGGTCAGCAAGCTGGTGCGGCAGATGATCAACTGGCGCGATGTTGGGGCCGGTCTCGCCTGCGCTAAGGTCTCTCCACCTGAGATCAGACTGTCATTCGGCATGGCGAGGATGCTGAATGTCGAGGGTGAGATGCAGATGGTTTTCCAATTGCGCACCAGTGCCAAGGAGCCCCGGCTATGCGTTGCAACCGAGACGCACGCCGATATCTACGAATATATCGCGCCGGAAGATCCACCTGTCGCGCGCCCAGGTGAGAACCTGTTGGGAGCCAACGCACCACGGGTCGGTACGCGGCTAGGTCGAGCTGAAGAGTTGGAGATCAAAACGGTTATCGAATTGGCCGAGCAATACCATGCTCCGGTTGCTGTCGACCTTCTGTTGCGCAAAGCCGGATTCGATCCTGCGGATGCCGTTGTTTCAGCGAACTCATTAGTGCAAACGGCGGAAGGGCCGGTCGTGAATTGGGTGGTGCTGGCGTCTGGACAGGCCTTCCTGTTCCTATCTTCTCCGAATGGCAGTGTGCTCTTGCGCGGCAAAGATGACAAAAAGCTCGCCGAGGCTGAAATGCCTGAACTCGACGAGCACTTTGATCGCTCCGCCGCCGCTGGGTAGGTCTCAGCTGGCGTTTCACAATATCCACCCCTAGCCGCCTCGCCCCATCCTCCCCCATTGTTGCGTTGCGGGGAGGGGGGCTTTCGGCTATTGAGGCCGGACCGAAACAGGGACCGCCACCCAAGCCCTATGACGCTTCTCGATACGATCAAGAATACGTTCGTTCCGATCCATCGCGAGGGCTATCCCTTCATCGCCGCCTTCGGCGCGGTAACGCTGTTTCTCGGCTATTTCTCCTCGATCCTCTTTTGGATCGGGCTGATCCTCACCGGCTGGTGCATCTATTTCTACCGCGATCCCGAGCGCGTCACGCCGGTCGACGACCGGCTGGTGGTGAGCCCGGCGGACGGCGTCATCTCGGCCGTCGGCCCCGCCGTGCCGCCGCGCGAGCTCGGCCTGGGGGCTGCCGAGATGACCCGCATCTCGGTGTTCATGAACGTCTTTTCCTGCCACATCAACCGCGCGCCGGTGCGCGGCAGGATCACGCGGATCGAGCATCGTCCAGGCAAATTCCTCAATGCCGAGCTCGACAAGGCAAGCTCCGAGAACGAGCGCAACGGCCTGGTCATCGACAGCCCCAACGGCTTGATCGCTGCGGTGCAGATCGCCGGCCTTGTGGCGCGCCGCATCGTCTGTTGGACCGAGACAGGCGCCACCATCGGCATCGGCGAGCGTTTCGGGCTGATCCGTTTCGGCTCGCGCGTCGACGTCTTCCTGCCGTCGAACGCCGTGCCGCGCGTCGCCGTCGGTCAGACGGCGGTGGGCGGCGAGACGGTGCTTGCGGAGTTTGGCGCCAACGCCGCCGCTCCACTGGTCAGGATTTCCTGAGCGGTGGGCGCGCCCTTCAAGAAATTCGAGGCCCACGCCAGCGGCGGTCCGCGCATCCGCGAGATCCCGATGCGCATGGTGCTGCCCAATCTGGTCACCGTGCTTGCCATTTGCGCCGGCCTCTCCGGCATCCGTTTTGCCTTCGAGGACCGCTTCGAGCCGGCGGTCGTGATGGTGCTGCTCGCAGCCTTTCTTGACGGCATAGACGGCCGCCTGGCCCGCATGCTGAAGGCGACCTCGAAATTCGGCGCGCAGATGGATTCGCTGGCCGATATCGTCAATTTCGGCGTCGCGCCGGCATTGGTGCTCTACGCCTTCCTGCTCGACCGCGCCGGCTCGCCTGGGTGGATCGCGGCACTTCTCTTCACCATCGCCTGCGGCATGCGGCTCGCCCGCTTCAACGTGCTTGCCGAGGAAACCGACCAGCCGGCCTGGCAGAGCGAATATTTCGTCGGCGTGCCGGCGCCGGCGGGCGCGGTGTTGGTGATGCTGCCGCTCTATCTCTCTTTCCTGCGGCTCGGGCTCGAGCCCAGCCGGCCGGCGGCCTTCATCGCCACCGGTTTCACCGTGCTGGTCGCCTTCCTGCTGGTCAGCCGGCTGCCGGTCTATTCGGGAAAGAGCGTCAAGGTCCCCGGCGACAGAGTGCTGCCGGTCATCCTGGGCGTCGTCCTCTACATCCTGCTTTTGATGGCTTATCCCTGGTACACGCTGACCGCTTCGGTCGCCGGCTATCTCGTCTTTCTGCCGTTCTCGGTGCGGGCGTATTCAAAGCGAGCCGCGCGCGAAGGCGAGAAGGTGCCGCCGTCGGATATTGGGTAAGGGCTTTCTCTCCCRCAAGAGATCGGCGGCGGCTACGCCGCCGCGCTCAGCCCCAGCCGGTCGATCGCCAGCTTGCGGGCCGAGACATAGTCCGTCTTGCCCGAGCCCAGCACCGGGATCTCGTCGACCTTGATGATGTCGCCCGGCACCATCAGTTCGGCGGCGCCCGCCTTCTTTCCGAACTGGCGCAGTTCCTCGGCACTGGCATCGCCGGCGGTGGTGACCAGCACGATGCGCTCGCCGCGCCTCTTGTCGGGCACCGCCACCACCGCGTGGCGCTCTTCCGGCCACAGCGACTGCACCAGCRTCTCGACCGCGCCCAGCGACACCATCTCGCCGGCGATCTTGGCGAAGCGTTYTGCCCGCCCGCGAATGGTGATGAAACCGTCGCGGTCGACCGAGACGATGTCGCCGGTGTCGTGCCAGCCTTCGAGCGGCTGCAATTCGCCGGGTCGCTCGGCCGTCATATAGCCCATCATCATGTTCGGCCCGTCGAGCCACAGCCGGCCCGCATCGCCGATGCCCTCGACCGGCTCGAGCTTCATGCGTATCGCCGGCAGCAGGCGGCCGACGGTACCGTCACGGTTGTGGATGGCGGTATTGACCGCCACCACGGGCGCAGCCTCGGTCAGCCCGAAACCTTCGATGATCGATGCCTGGAAGCGATCGCGGTAGACGCGCCGCGTCTCGGGCTTCACCGCTTCGGCGCCGGCCACCACGAAGCGCAGGCTGGAGAAGTCGCCGTCCTTGGCGGTGCGGGCATAGTTGGCGAGGAAGGTGTCGGTGCCGAACATCACCGTCGGCTTCACCTTGCGGGCGACCTCCGGGATGAGCTTGTAGTGCAGCGGCGAGGGGTAGAGGAACAGTCTGACGCCCGTCACCAGCGGCAGGATGGTGCCGCCGGTCAGTCCGAAGGAATGGAACACCGGCAGCACGTTGAGCAGGATGTCGGCCGGCGAGATCGTGATGCGCGCCTCGGCCTGCATGGCGTTGGCCAGCAGGTTGCGGTGCGAGAGCACGACCGCCTTCGGCGTGCCTTCGGAGCCTGAGGTGAACAGGATCACCGCCGGCTTGCTCGCCTGCTGACGCTGCAGCGGCAAGCGCCAGAAGAGCGCCGCCGCGATCTTGTCCAATATGGTCACGCTCTCGCGCAAATCCTCCAGCCAGAGCATTGTTGCCCCGCTTGCCTCGATCGCCGCGACGATATCGTCGATGYCCGCCTTCTCGATGAACGCGCGGGACGAGATCACAGTGCGAACGACCGCAGTGCGGATCGCAGCGGCCACGCTCGCCGGGCCGGCGGTGTAGTTGATCATCGCGGCGACGCGGCCCGCCGAGATCAGGCCGACGAAGGACAGCACCACGCCATTGGCATTGGGCAGAAGCAGGCCGACGGCTTCGCCCGGCGCCGTCACCGCCTCGAAGCGGCGGCCGAGCACGCGCGCGCCGATGAACATCCTGCGATAGCTCAGCGCGCCCGAGATCACGTCCTCGACGATCGGATGCGAGGCGCCCACTCTGCTTGCGGCGTCGCGCATGGCCAGGAACAGGCCGCGATCGAGATTGGTGCCGTGAAGCCGCGCTTCGGCGAAACGGTCGAACAGCGCGTTGGTGTTGGAGGCCTGGTCGGGGTTGCGCGCCACCAGTTCTGCGATGGTCATCGGCTCCAGCACGCTCAGCGACAGGCGCGGGAACCAGTGCCGCGGCGCCTTGTCGGCCGGCGTCAGCGATAGCGGCAGGTCGCRTGAACCGGAGACAAAAATCGGCACGATGCGGGCGTCGGCCTGCATGGCGATGCGGGTGATGGCGCGAAACAGCCGGAACGATTTGACGTCCGGCTCGACCGTATCGGGCAGATAGACGGCAAGCCGGCCCTTGCCTCTCAGCACGCGCACCAGCCGGCGGCTGACGAAGACATGCTCGGCATTGAAGGCGATGGTGCGGGCAAGCTCGCGCCACGGCTCGAGCCAGGGCGAGCGGGCGGAGGCCTCGTCGAGGATGTGTAGCGTGTCGTCGGGAAGCAGCGACAGCATCAGCGCCGGCTCGATCCGCGACTGGTGCGACACCACGTAGATGACCGGCGTGCGCGCGCTGCGGGCAATGCGGATACGATCGTCGGCTAGGCGGTAAGCGAGCTTGAACGGGACGTAAAGCAGCGCCTGGGCGAAGCGCAGGTCAAGTCGGAACGTCTCGATTGCGCCGATCAGCAGCCAGGCAAAGACAAGGCCCGCAAGCAGCGCCAGTGTCARCATCATGCCGCTCTCTCCCAACGTCCTCCATCGCTCGGCTCTTGGCGGCCGCTTCGACGAAAGGGTAGCGGAAGTCGGGGCAACGTCAATGCAGGGGGAGGCACGACCTGACCTTCTCAACTTGTGGGAGAAGGGCGTCGCGGCGCGCGGCGACGAGACGGATGGAGGTGCCGGCAGAAATAAGGCGTCGGAAATTCAAGCGTTTCAAGCGCTTACCTTTACCTGCGCTTTTCTTAGTTCAGCACGCTTCGTCCGATCTAGCTTCGCGGTCGACCTGCCGCAGCGAACCGCTGCCGAGGCTCGACAGCCGCCACCATCGGCTCGTCTGAAGCCAATTGTGAAAAGAGTCGAGCGGACAGCGCGGCAGCGATACCGGCCGCTATAGTCGCCGCGGTCCTGGTTGGTTGGCGGTGTCGGCCTCGTTCGCGAGAACGTGGATCGAGAACCAGCCATCGCTGTCCGTCCAGACTGTCATGGGCCGCCAGCCCGCCTCGCGGGCGAGTGCTCGGAAGGACTCCACCGTATATTTGTAACTGTTCTCCGTGTGGATCGTCTCGCCTTCCGCGAAATCAAACGAGTGGCCGTCGATCGACACGTGCTGAGCGGCGCGGCTTACAAGATGCATCTCGATACGCGAGTTGCTGCGGTCGAAAAACGCCCGATGCTCGAATGAATCGAGATCGAAATCGCCGTCGAGCTCGCGGTTGATACGGGCAAGCAGGTTGAGGTTGAAACGGGCGGTCACGTCGGCGGCGTCGTTATAGGCGGCGTGGAGGACGGCCTCGTTCTTGATGAGATCAACCCCGACGACCATCACCGCGCCCCTGCCGAGGCTTTGGCCGGCATGACGAAGGAATCCGGCTGCGTCCGGCGGATCGAAATTGCCGATCGTGGAGCCTGGAAAGAAGCCGATCCGCTGCATCGTCCGAAGGCTCGCCGGCAGGTCGAAGGCTCTCGTGAAGTCGGCGGCGACGGGAAGCACGTCCAGCGACGGATATTCGTCCCGCAGGGTTTCGGCCTGTTCCTCCAGGAACTCGGCAGCGATGTCGACAGGCACATAGGCGGAGAGTTCTGTTGCCGCGCCCAAAACAATGCGTGTCTTGGCACTCGAACCGTTGCCGAATTCCACCAGCGCGCTGCCTGCCGGCAACAGGCTGGCGATGGCCTCGGCATTCTCGGTGAGGATGCCGCGTTCCACCCGGGTCGGGTAATATTCCGGGAGCTGCGTGATCTCCTCAAAAAGAAGCGAGCCGGCCGTGTCGTAAAGATATTTCGAGGGGATACGCTTCTGCCTTGCCTTGAGGCCGGCCACGACATCGGCCGCGAATTCGACGGTCGCCTCGCCCACGGTCTCTGCATGGCGGGCCTTTCGCGCGGGGGTCGCTGTCATTTGCTGCACCGTTAGGGAAATTCGACGAGACGCAGTCCGGTGAATTGCCAGCGCGCCTGCGGGTAAAAGAAGTTGCGATAGCTGTGGCGGGCATGGCCTTCCGGTGTGGCGAGCGAACTGCCGCGCAGCACCATCTGATTGACCATGAACTTGCCGTTGTATTCGCCGAGCGCACCGGGTGCCGCACGATAGTCGGGATAGGGCAGATAGGCGCTGCGCGTCCACTGCCACACCTGGCCGAAGGCATCGTCGAGGAGGCCGCTCCGCGCCGCCACCTCCCATTCCGGTTCGCTCGGGAGATGCTTGCCCGCCCAGCGCGCGAACGCGTCCGCCTCGTAGTAGCTGACGTGGCAGGCCGGCAGGTCGGGATCGACGGGCTCGAGACCGGCGAACGTCAGGCTGAACCAGGCGCCGTCGACCTCACGCCAGTAGCCGGGCGCTTTCCATCCTTGCGCCTGGACCGTCGTCCAGCCATCCGAGAGCCAGAGCGTCGGCGTCTCATAGCCGCCGTCGGCCATGAAGCGCATCCAGTCGCCGTTCGTGACAAGCGAGCGGGCGATCCGTACCGGTCCGACGAGCACCCGATGCGCGGGACCTTCATTGTCATAAGAGAAGCCGTCGCCATCATGCCCGATTGTGTGGATGCCCTCCGCGAGTTCGGCGAAGGAGCCGTCCTTGCCCGCGGTGTCGGGCCAGCGCCGCTCGGAATCATATGTCGGCAGCACCGGATTTTGTGCGAAGGCATGCAGGATGTCGGTCAGCATCAGTTCCTGATGCTGCTGCTCATGATGAAGCCCGACCTCCAGAATCGGACATATGGTTGCAAACAGCGCATTGTCGGCCTCGCCGATGAGAGCGCGGACGGCCGCATCGACATGTTGTCGGTAAGCGGTGACGGTCTCGACATCCGGGCGGGTGATCAGTCCCCGTCTCGGCCGCTCGTGACGCGGCCCGGCGCTGACGTAGTAGGAATTGAACAGGAACGGGAACCGCTCATCGAAAATGCGGTAGTTTGCAGCGTATGGCACCAGCAGGAACTGCTCGAAAAACCATGTGACGTGGGCGCRATGCCATTTGATCGGGCTTGCGTCGGGCATGGACTGAACGAGCTGGTCCTCGGCTGAGAGCGGCGCGGYGCGCCGTTCGGTCTCGGTCCGAACGGTCTCATAAGCCGCCATCCAGTCGGCGCGCGACGCGGTGGCAGAAAGCTGGAGGATAGGCGCGGATGCGCTTGGTGGATCGGGTTGCTTCAATACGTGAGATGTAGCGGCAGGCATCAATACCTCCGGGTCAGGTCACTTAGGTGGTCAGCACGATTGCACATGCCTCCCGACGACATCCTGTCAGGAGATAGGGCAGTGGCTGCCATGCGCAACCACGCCCACGGGACTATTCCAGGACAGTGGGCCAATCTGTCAGCAATGTGRCCGTGTCCTCACGAGAGGGTGAGGTTCGACTGATCGGCGCTAACCCGCCTAATGCATGTCGCCCAAAAGTGCGTAGCGGTTTTGGGGGAACGACATGCATCAAAACAAAGACTTAAAGCGCGTCGTCTGAATACGTTTCAGCGCGACGCGCTTTTAGAGGCGGTCGCTGGGCCCGGCGACGCTGCAAAGAAAAAGCCGACCTTTTTGCAGGTCGGCTTCTAGTCGGACGGGTCGAGGGGTTTGGGGGGACTTGGGGGGTGACCCGTCGACCCAACAATGCCTGAGCCGAACGATGGTTCCGTCACTCGCAAAATAATTTTCGAACGCGCCGATTTCGCCTTCATCCAGTCGCGTCCGGCATGCGCAAACACCACGCAAAGCACGATGGCGCCGCCGATGATGCTGGCCGTCGGCGGGATCTCGCCGAGGAACAGCAAGGCAAACAGGATGGCGAAAGGCACCTCGGCCGAGCCAAGCAGGCCGGACTCGGCGGCAGGGATGAGCCGCGAGCCCTCCGTCCACAGGATGGAGGCCATCGCGAAGGAGCAGCCGAAGCTGGCCAGCAGCACGGCGTCATGGGTTGAAACGGCCAGTGGGTCGGTGACGAACCAGCCGAGCACGAAGAGCAGGAAGGCAGACACCGCGCCGGCCCAGACGACGGGCGAGTCGCGGAAGGCGCGCACCATGATCATGTAGAGCGCGCTGCCGGTGGTCATCAAAAGCGCCAGCCCGTCGCCGAACAGGTGGCCGCTGCCGAGGCCGCCGCCCACCATGATGGCGACGCCGCAAAGCGACACTGCCGCCGCCACCATCGTCTGCAGCCGGAAGCGTTCGCGCACCAGCAGGAAGGCGAGCAGTGCGGCGATGAAGGGCGAGGTCGCATAGATGACGGCGACATTGGCGACATAGGTGAATTTGAAGGCCGAGATGAAGGYGATGCTGGCGGCGGCACCCTCGACCGCGAGCAGCCAGCCCCGCCAGCCGAGCCTGAGACTTTCGCGCCCGCCCGAGCGGCTGCGCCGCCACAGCACATAGAAGGTGATGAGGATCGAGCCGACGAAGCCGCGCCAGCAGGTGATGGTCAGCGGATCGGCATGGATCGACTTGGTCAGCACGCCGGTGAGCGCGAAGAAGACCGCCGAAGCCGAGACCAGCACGATGCCAAGCGTCCGCTCGGCCGAGAGGTCGGCCGCCCCCTTGGCGAGCGTGTCGGGCATGTCGAGCGTATCGGTCATGGCGCCATACTACATCGTCTCTACTGACAGCTTTCTGTCATGAGCCCTGGACCCGTTTGCGGAAATGCTCGTTGCCGACGATCAGCAACCCGGCGCCGATGATGAGCGCCGCACCCATGAAGACTTCCGCGCGCGGCACGTCGCCCCAGATGGCGAAGCCCAGCGCGAAGGCCCAGACCAGCGAAGTGTACTCGAACGGCGCCACGATGGACACCGGCGCCCGCTTCATGCCCTCGAACAGCATGTATTGCGCCACGCCGCCGAGCGCGCCGACGCTCAAGAGCAGCAAGAGCTGCGGCCCGTCCGGCATCCGCCACCAGATGAGCGCCGGCACCGCGGAGAAAAGCAGGAAATAGAAATTGTTGAGCACGAGCTGGATCGTCGTGCGCTCCTGCATCGCGGTCTTGCGCAAGAGCACCACGGCGATGCCCCACAGGAGCGCCGCCGCCAGCACAAGCAGTACCGGCAGCGAGAAGCCGAGGCGCGTCGGATCGCAGGCGATGAAGACGCCGACGAAGCCGACGAATACCGCCGCCCAGCGGAGCAGCGGCACGCTCTCGCCCAGCATCACCACCGACAGCACGGTGACGATGATCGGCGCCGCGTAGTAGATGGTGGTGAGCTCGGCGAGCTGCAGCGAGCGCGCGGCATTGTAGTAGCAGAGCCATGCAGCGAGTGTGAAGGCGCTGCGCGCCAGCATCGGCCGCACGATCGGCGAGTCCAGGGTGTCGATGAAAAGCTTGCGTCCGCCGATCGCGCCGCAGGCGGCAAGGACGGTGACCGAGCGGAAGAACATGATCTGCCACACCGTCATGCCGGCGACGAGCAGCTTGATCGAGGCATCCTGCGCCGAAAACAGGAAATAGGCGGCCGCGGTGAACAGGATGCCGGCCAGCACCCTTTCGCGGCTCTCGAGAAGGACGACGTCGGCCATGCGGTTCGCCGCGGTTTGGCGCAACCCCAGGAAAGTGCGTGGTGGCTTTTCCGTCCAGAGTTGCGAAAGGGACAGCTGAGCGGCTCCGTCCCAATCGAAGCCGCCGGCGTCAAGCTATACGGCCGAAAGCCTGCCTGGCGCTGCTCCAGCCGGGCGCTAGCATTGGGGCAGGGGGCAGGGTGTGCTGGGGCGCTGGTGAGGCGGTCACTGCGTTGCCTGGTAGAGCTCCGAAGCCGCCTCCTTCAGCGCGCGACGTCCGTCCGGCCTGAGATACATCATGTGGCCACCTTCGACGACGTCGAGGCGGATCGGCTTGGCGTCGGCAAGCGAGGGGATCTGGTTCACCAGGTAGCGCGTGGCGAGATAGGGCGTGACGAGGTCGGTGTAGCCGTTGACGATGACGACGCCGAGCGACGGGTTGAGCGAGCGCGCCCGCTGCAGGTCGCTCATCACGCCGGCATAGCCCTGCCGAGAGGCGCCAAAATCCCAATTGTGGCTGACCTCGCCGTTGAGCAGCCGGTAGCTGACATCGGTGCGGTAGTTCAATTCATTGCGCGCATAGGCGACGAAAGTCGAGGTGAGCACCGGCACGCTGCGGTCGAGTACGGGATCCGGGCCGGCGATGCTGGCGCTTTCCGGCGCCACATCGCTCGTCGCCACCATGGCGTCGTAAGGGCTGAGCACCTTGCCGCTGGCGCGCTGGAACTCGCGGGCGAAGAGGCTGGCCGGGATGCGGGCGAAATTCCGCTGCACGAGGTCGAGCGGCAGGCCGGTGATCTCTGCCACGCGCCCGCTGGCGCGCTTTCCGCCTTGCTCGAGCCCGCTGGCGAGCGCCGTCAGATAGTCGCCCAGCGCATAATGCTCGACCTCGGCGAGCCTGTTGCGCAGCGCTTCCCCGCTGACGCCGTCGGAGCGAAGCCGGACCGCCGCCAGCGAGGGCAATTCGAGCGCCCAATGCAGCAGGTCGAACTGGTCCGGCTGCACCAGCATGAACTCCAGCGCCGGCGAGATCAGCACGATACCGCTCGGGCTGAGGCCCACATCCTCCTGCAGCTTCCGGGCGAGCAGCGCCGCCCGGAAGCCGCCATAGCTTTCGCCGGCGAGGAACAGCGGCGATCCGGTGCGGCCGTTCTGCGCCAGATAGAGCCGAATGAAGGAGCCGACCGAACTGGCGTCCTGCTCGACGCCCCAGAACGCTTTGGTGTCCTGGCCGGGCGCCTCGCGGCTGTAGCCGGTGCCGACCGGATCGACGAAGACGAGGTCGGTCATGTCGAGCCAGCTGTCCGGATTGTCGATCAGCTTTTGCGGCGGCGGCAGGAATTCGCCGTCGGCCGCGGTCGCGATGATGCGCGGACCGAGCGCGCCGATATGCAGATAGGCCGACGCCGCGCCCGGCCCGCCGTTGAAGACGAAGGTGATCGGGCGTTGCTTCGCCGGGGCGGGCGATTGCTGCGTGTAGGCGACATAGAAGATCTCGGCTGTGACCTCGCCCTTGCCGGAAAGCAGCGACAGCGTGCCGGCCTTGGCCTGGTAGTCGAGCTTGCGCCCGGCAAGCGTGATCGAATGCTCGGTCACCTGCGGCGGCGGCAGCAGCGACAGCACCCCGCCGGCCGGCGCCGGCCGCTCCGGCGTTTCGGCAAGGGCGGGCGGTGCGAAGGCGGCAAGGGTCAGGAGGATGAGGGGAAAGAGCTTGGACCGCATGAGGCCTCCGCGGGAAAAGACTCCCGCAAAAGTATGGCCGGGGCGAGTGAAGTCAAAGGGGTAAGCGCCACGCCGAGGCTGCCAATCTCCCCCCTTGCGGGGGAGATCGGATGTCGCGCCGGCCTTCGCCAATCGCCAACGCAGCAGAAATGGCAGAGCTTTCCCGCCAGCCTTCCACCTACTCGATGATGCTGCCTTGGGCAGCGAACTCACCCTCTCCGAACGCCTTCTCCAGCGCCGCGATATCGATCTTCACCATCCCAAGCATAGCCTCGGTCGCGCGCCGGGCGCGCTCGCGGTCGGGATGGCCGGCCATGTCGCCGAGGATCTTGGGAGCGATCTGCCAAGACAGGCCCCAGCGGTCCTTCAGCCAGCCGCATTGCTCGGGCTTGCCGCCATTGTCGAGGAAGGCGTTCCAGATGCGGTCGATCTCGGCCTGGCTCTCGAGTTCGACCAGGATCGAGAAGGAATGGTTGAACGGGTCGAGCGGGCCGGCTTCGAGCGCGATGAAATTCTGGTCGTCGAGCACGAATTCGATGATCTTGACGCTGCCTGCGGGGCCGCTCGGATTGTCGGCGGCCACGTCCGTCGTTCGGCCGATCGCCGAGTTGGGAATGGTGTCGACGTAGAATTCCACCGCCTGCCGCGCGTCCTTTTCGAACCACAGATGCGAGGTAACCTTGGCCATGCTGGTTCTCCTTCCTCTCCGACAACGGCCAAAGGACGTTCGGGTTTCGCCCGATCCGACAGGCATTCCTCGCTATGCGTCAAAGACAGCCGGGGCCGCGATCCGTCGCGCCGGCATAGGCGAGGTCTGCCCATGCAGCCTCGGACAATGCTATCAACCGGCACGAGACCATCGAAAGGACTTGAAGAATGGATGCGACGGCACTTAAGGCCATCCAGGCGCCGCTGAAGGAAGCCTATCGCGAGGACGCCACGCGGGCGCTGATCACGCTCAGGGCGCGCGGGACGCTCGACGACCAGTCGATTGCCTGCAAGGTGGAGACGGGAAGGGCGCTTGCCGTGGCGGGGCTTCATCCGGCCACCGGCGGCTCGGGYCTGGAGCTTTGCTCCGGCGACATGCTGCTCGAAGCGCTGATCGCGTGCGCCGGAGTGACGCTGAAGGCGGTGGCGACGGCGCTGGAATTCAGGCTGGGCGATGCCACCGTCGAGGCCGAGGGCGACCTCGATTTCCGCGGCACGCTCGGCGTCGCCAGGGATGCGCCGGTCGGCTTCCGCGAGATCCGTCTGAGGTTCAATCTCGACACCGACGAGCCGCAGGAGCGCATCGATTCGCTCCTGAAGCTCACCGAGCGCTACTGCGTGGTCTTCCAGACGATCAGCAGCAAGCCGGCATTGACGGTAAGCGCGAGGCGTTGAACCTGCCAATCTCCCGGGGGAGATTGACAGCGGCTTAGCTCGCGCTACTGCGCAGAGGGCTCTTCGGCATCTCCCTCGTCGGTGAAGGGCGAGGCGCTCGGCACGCACTGCACGGCCCAGCCCTGCGGCGTCGGCTGCTTCTGATATTCGGCAATGGCGTTGGTGCACTGTTCGCGGGTATCGAAGGTGCTTGGCAGCACCACCATGCCGCCCTGCGGGCCGGCGATCACCAGATACCACACCAACGCCACGCTGGGAGCTGCTGCCATGGAAATGTCCTCACTTTGCATTGTCGGAGTCGGGTCATTTCTAGCAACTCCCCACAGATGGCGAAAGCAGGGCGGCGGAACACGCTTCCGCCGCGCCGTTCACAGACCCGTGAACAGGCTTTCGCCCAAAGCAATTCCGGGGAAAGCGTGAAACGGYTTTCCGCCAGGAATTGTGTCAAAACAAGGAGATAGATCGGTTCGTCGCTTCCGTGAAACGACGAGCCGACCAAGCGCGTTCACTCGACCGCGAAGCAGTAGAACAGGCCGTCGCCGCCGGTGCCCTTCAGCGCCTCCTGGCTGCAGCCGCCGCGCGAGGCATGCGAGGAATTCCACGACTTCGCCGCCGCCGAATCGTCGAGGCCGGTGCGGTCGTGATGGCCCATCATCGCCGCCCCTTCGGCGCCGCTCATCGTCCAGTCGCCGCAGGTCTGGTCGGCGATCCTGGTGCCGTCGGGCTTCGAGCCGRTCAGCATGTCGTGCCGGTTGGGCTTGTCGCCTCGGCCGTTGACCACTTCGCCCTTCTCGTCGAGCGCCGTCTGCTTGGTGATGCCGTTGGCGTCGCCGTGCAGCGTGGCGACATCGTCGGCGATCTTCTCGCCCTTGGCGTTGAACCAGGGACCTTTGCCGATGCGGTCGCGCGCATCCTCGGCGCTGGTCGACAGATAGGCATGCCAGGTCTTGCCGGTGACGCCCGCCGCTTCCGCCAGCGAGGCGCAATGCGCGTCGGCTCCCTTCAACCCGCCGAGATCGGCGCCCTTGCCGGAGCCGGCACTAGTAACGAAGAAGCTCATCTTGGCATCTTGCGACAAGGCCGCGCCCGCTGTGGCGGCAAGCGCCGCGGCAATGGCGGTGGCGGCAACGAGAAGAAGTCTGCGCATGTCGGTCCTCCGGTTGGGCTTCGAATTTACAATTCGAAGAACGTTGCCGGAGGCCTGTTTAATCCACTTCGAAGCCCGATTTGGTTGGGCTTTACTCAGGCTGCCGGTAGGCGACGAAGCGGTTGTGCTTGGCCTGGAAGATCAGCCCGGTTTCCTTCAGCTCCGGGCTTGCCAGCGGCACGATGCGCTTGGCGATCTCGGAAGGGTGCGGCAGCGTCTCCGGATCCTCGCCGGGTATGGCCTGGGCGCGCATTGCCGTGCGGGTGGCGCCCGGATCGGCGGCGTTGACCCGCAGCGGCAGGCTCTCGGTCTCATGCGCCCAKGAGCGCATCATCGCCTCGACCGCCGCCTYGGAAGCCGCGTAAGGCGCCCAGAAGGCGCGCGCCGAATGGGCGGCGTTCGACGACATGATGATGGCGCGGCCGGCGTCGGAAAGCCTGAGCAGCGGGTCGACCGAGCGGATCAGGCGCCAGGTCGAAGTGACGTTGATGCTCATCACCTTCTCGAAGGTCTTTGCCTCGACATGGCCGATCGGCGAGATCACGCCGAGAATGGCGGCATTGGCCACCAATATGTCGAGCTTGCCCCAGCGCTCATGGATCGCGCCGCCCAGCCGGTCGATGCCGGCCATGTCGGTGAGGTCGAGCGGCACCAGCGTGGAATGGCCGCCATCGGCCTTGATCGCATCGTCGAGCTCTTCCAGCCCGCCCACGGTGCGGGCGACCGCGATCACATGCGCGCCGGCGGCCGCCAGTTCCTTGGCGATGAAATAGCCGATGCCGCGCGAGGCGCCGGTGACGACCGCCACGCGGCCTGAGAGGTCGAGAGGAGAGGTCAACGGGCAACTCCGAAGGTTGGCACTGCGTGTCCGCTACGATGCCGGATCTTCAGCGCTGGCGATTGGCGAAAGCTGCGATGAGAGCGCAATCTCCCCCCTTGCGGGGGAGATGTCCGGCAGGACAGAGGGGGGTGTGAAGGATCGCCGACCTTTGAGCTTATCGGGTCGTGATCAGCAATCAGGCGGAAGGGATTCATAAAGATTGTGCGTACGCTGGCGGGACAGCACCCCCTCTGCCCTGCCGGGCATCTCCCCCGCAAGGGGGGAGATCGGATATTCCGGCGGTTTCGCCAATCACCGTTGCAACAAGAATCTTACGCCCCACCGCTCGCCAGCAGCGACAGCGTGCGCACATTGTCGTGGCCTTCGAAGTCGAGCAGGCGGGTGGGGTACTGGCCGGTGAAGCAGGCGTCGCAGAACTGTGGCTGGTCGTTGTCGCGGCGCGCCTCTCCGACGGCGCGGTAGAGCCCATCGATCGACAGGAAGCCCAGCGAATCGACGCGGATGAACTCGGCCATCTCCTCGACCGACATGCGCGACGCCAGAAGCTTCGACTTCTCGGGTGTGTCGACGCCGTAGAAGCAGGACGCGCTGGTCGGCGGCGAGGCGATGCGCATATGCACTTCCTTCGCCCCGGCGTCGCGCACCATCTGCACGATCTTCTGGCTGGTGGTACCGCGCACGATGGAATCGTCGACCAGCACCACGCGCTTGCCCTCGATCATGCGGCGATTGGCGTTGTGCTTGAGCTTGACGCCCATATGGCGGATGGAGTCGCCCGGCTGGATGAAAGTGCGCCCGACATAATGGTTGCGGATGATGCCGAGCTCGAAGGGAATGCCCGCGGCCTGGGAAAAGCCGATCGCGGCCGGCGTGCCGGAATCCGGCACCGGCACCACGATGTCGGCCTCGACCGGGTTCTCCTGCGCCAGCTCGGCGCCGATGCGCTTGCGCACCTCGTAGACGTTGCGGCCTTCGACCGTCGAATCCGGCCGCGCGAAATAGACATATTCGAAGATGCAGAAGCGGGTCTTCTGTTGCTCGAACGGGAACAGGCTCTCGATGCCCTTGGAGGTGACGACCACCATCTCGCCGGGCTTGATGTCGCGCACGAAACGCGCGCCGATGATGTCGAGCGCGCACGTCTCGGAAGCGAGAATCCAGGCGCCGTCGAGGTCRCCCAGCACCAGCGGGCGGATGCCCAGCGGGTCGCGGCAGCCGATCATCTTCTTGGCCGTCATCGCCACCAGCGAGAAGGCGCCCTCGACCTGCCGCACCGCGTCGATGAAGCGCGAATTGAGATCGCGCTCCTTGCTGGTCGCCACAAGATGCAACAGCGTTTCGGTGTCGGAAGTCGAGGAGAAGATCGAGCCCTGCTTCTGCAGCACGCGCTGCACGGTGAGTGCGTTGGTGAGGTTGCCGTTATGGGCGACCGCCAGGCCGCCTTCGGAAAGCTCGGCGAAGAAGGGCTGGACGTTGCGCAGCCCGGCGCCGCCGGTGGTGGCGTAGCGCGTGTGGCCGATGGCGCGGTTGCCCGGCAGGCGGTCGATGACGTGCTGCTTGGTGAAGGTATCGCCGATCAGGCCGACATGGCGTTCGACATGGAATTGAGTGCCGTCGTAAGAGACGATGCCGGCGGCTTCCTGGCCGCGATGCTGCAAGGCGTGAAGGCCGAGTGTGGCAATGGCCGCCGCGTCCTGCCGGCCGAAAATGCCGAACACGCCGCACTCGTCGTGGAAATGATCGTCGGCCTCGGCGGAAAGAACTTTTCCTGCGTCTGCCGTTGAATCTGCCATCTGGGGCTCAAGCTCCGCTAAAACCGCCATATAAGGCGATCACCCGTCGAACGCAACGCACGCTTTGCCGCATTCACTAAAAGCGCCGGGGTCGGAGCAACTCCAGGAAAAGCGCGAAAACGACTTTCCGTCCGGAATTGCGCCGACTGCTCTAGCCGGCCCGAAGTCAGTTCGCCGGCGCCGGAGTGGCGGGTGCCGGAGCGGGAGGCGGATTGGCAGGCGCCGGTTCGTTGTCGGCCGGCGCTTCGCCTTCGCTGTCGTCGGGAGGCGTCGCATTGTCGTCGCCGGTCGCCGGCGGCTCGGCAGCGGGCTGCTCTGTGGTCGCCGGCGCGCCTGCAGCAGCAGGGGCGCCCTTATGCGTATATTTGTTGACCAGTTCCTCGGTGTTCTCGGGCAGCACGCTTTCGAGCTTGGCGCCGATGGTCTCAAGAAGCGGCCTCGACTTGGCGTTGGCGATCCAGGCAGGAGCCTTGGCGCCGGCCAGCCAGTTGAAGAACAGAAGCGCCACAGCGACCACCAGGATGCCGCGCGCCGCGCCGTAGAGGAAGCCGAGCGTGCGATCGAGCGCGCCGATGCGCGAATCGATGATCCAGTCGGCGAGTTTCATGGTGATGACCGAAACAACGATCAGCGCGATGACGAAGACGATGCCGGCAGCCGCCGCCATGGCGATCTTGTCGTTGTCGACATAGGGCTGAACGTAGGGCAGCACCGGCTTGTAGAAGAAGAAGGCCGCAGCCGCCGCCGCCGCCCAGGAAACCACCGACAGCACCTCGCGGGAAAAACCGCGCACCATGGCAAGCATCGCTGAGACCAGGGTGAAGCCGACGAGAATTCCGTCAAGCAGCGTAATCGGCATGTCATTCGCCCCACATCATGAGCCGCATCACTCCCCTTCGTCGGCGCGGCTGCGTCGTGAGCCGGCTATGCGCGCCACGAGGTCGGCAAGCTCGGTGGGCTGGAAAGCGCCGGCCCCGATTCCCCCGGCAAGTTCCTCGCTGCCGAGCGGCAGCACCGCGCTTCCGAAACCCAACTTTTCGGCTTCTTTGAGGCGCTGTTGCGCATGCGCAACTGGCCTCACTGCGCCCGAAAGGCTGATTTCGCCGAAATAGACGCAATCGGCGGGAAGGGCAAGACCGGTGAGCGACGAAACAAGTGCGGCAGCGACCGCGAGGTCGGCCGCCGGCTCTGAGATGCGGTAGCCGCCGGCAACGTTGAGATAGACGTCGTGCTGGCCGAAACGGACGCCGCAATGGGCCTCGAGCACCGCCAATACCATCGAGAGCCGCGCGCCGTCCCAGCCGACGACGGCGCGGCGCGGCGTGCCGAGCGAGGAGGGCGCCACCAGCGCCTGGATCTCGACCAGCACCGGCCTTGTTCCTTCCATGCCGGCGAAAACCGCGGCACCCGGCGATTTCGCGTGCCGCTCGCCGAGAAACAGTTCGGACGGGTTGGAGACCTCGCGCAGGCCCTTGTCCGACATCTCGAAGACGCCGATCTCGTCGGTCGGGCCGAAGCGGTTCTTCACCGTGCGCAGGATGCGGAAGTGATGATTGCCCTCGCCCTCGAAATAGAGCACGCCGTCGACCATGTGCTCGACCACGCGCGGGCCGGCGATCTGGCCTTCCTTGGTGACATGTCCGACGAGGACGATCGCGGCGCCTGTGGATTTCGCGTAGCGGATCATGGCTTGGGCGGCGGCGCGCACCTGGGTTACGGTGCCGGGCGCCGAATCGGCAAGGTCGGTCCACAGCGTCTGGATGGAATCGAGGATGACGAGGTCCGGCCGCTTGCCGTCGGCGATCGTTGCGAGGATGTCCTCGACATTGGTCTCAGCCGCAAGCTCCACCGGCGTCGAGGCGACGCCGAGGCGCTGCGCCCTGAGCCTGATCTGCGCCACCGCCTCCTCGCCCGAGACATAGACGATGCGGTGGCCTTTCGAGGCGAGYGCGGCGGCCGCTTGGGTCAGCAGCGTCGACTTCCCGATGCCGGGATCGCCGCCGACCAGAAGCGCGGAGCCACGCACGAAGCCGCCGCCGGTGGCGCGGTCGAGTTCGCCGATGCCCGACACGATGCGTGGCGCGTCCTCGATGTCGCCGGCAAGGCTGGTGAGCACCACGGCGCGGCCCTTGCGCGCACTGCGCGTATTCGCCGGCCCCGAGYCGATGCCGCCGGCCGTGCCTTCCTCGACCAGCGTGTTCCACTCGCCGCAGGCATCGCATTTGCCCGCCCAGCGCTGATGCACCGATCCGCAATTCTGGCAGATGAATTGGACGCGCGACTTGGCCATTAGCGTTGCGCCTGATGCCAATCGCCAAAGGTCGGCGTTCCTTCACACCCCCCTCTGGCCTGCCGGCCATCYCCCCCGCAAGGGGGGAGATTGGATGTCATCGAAGCTTTCGCCAATCGCCGACGCTGCAGGAAGAGCGCCTGTGGCAAGGCTGCCGATCTCCCCCCTTGTGGGGGAGATGGCCGGCAGGACAGAGGGGGGCGCCGTAGAGCGCCACGACCCGCGATTGTGGTTGCGGTCGCGAACAAGCGCCTACTCAAACCTTTCCGGCAGATGATGCTCCTCGGCCAGATCCGAAAAGCGAGTGAACTCGCCGTGGAAGGCGAGGCTGACCGTGCCGGTCGGTCCGTGGCGCTGCTTGGCCACGATCACCTCGGYCTTGCCGCGCGCCTCGTTCATCTCGTTTTCCCACTTGACGTATTCCTCGGTGCCGAGCTTCGGCTCCCGGTTCTTGAGGTAATATTCCTCGCGATAGACGAACAGCACCACGTCGGCGTCCTGCTCGATGGAGCCGGATTCGCGAAGGTCCGAGAGCTGCGGGCGCTTGTCGTCGCGGCTTTCAACCTGACGCGAGAGCTGCGACAGTGCGATGATCGGCACGCCCAGCTCCTTGGCGAGCGCCTTGAGGCCCGTGGTGATCTCGGTGATTTCCTGCACGCGGTTCTGCGAGGCTCTGGCGCTCGATCCCTGCATCAGCTGGATATAGTCGATGACGATGAGGTCGAGGCCGCGCTGGCGTTTCAGCCGCCGCGCGCGGGCGGAGAGCTGCGCGATTGAGATGCCGCCGGTCTGGTCGATGAACAGCGGGATCTTCTGCATAGTCTGCGAGCAGGCGACCAGCTTCTCGAAATCCATTTCGGAGATCTCGCCGCGGCGGATCTTCGATGACGAAATTTCGGTCTGCTCGGAAATGATGCGGGTGGCGAGCTGCTCCGACGACATTTCCAGCGAGAAGAAGCCGACGACGCCTCCATTGGCCGCCTTGAAGGTGCCGTCGGCCTGCTGCGCCGGCACAT
The DNA here is from genome assembly GCF_001854785.1 of Mesorhizobium sp. ORS 3428. Classification (GTDB taxonomy): domain Bacteria; phylum Pseudomonadota; class Alphaproteobacteria; order Rhizobiales; family Rhizobiaceae; genus Mesorhizobium. The sequence continues at coordinate 111,531 of NZ_MDFL01000126.1, read as the reverse complement.
AGGCCTCGGCGATGTTGAAGGCGATGTTGGTGGCCAAAGAGGTCTTGCCCATGCCCGGGCGTCCGGCGAGCACGATCAGGTCGGAAGGTTGCAGGCCGCCCATGCGGYGGTCGAGGTCGCGCAGGCCGGTGGAGATGCCCGACAGGTGGCCGTCGCGCATAAAGGCGGCGTTGGCCATGTCGACGGCGGTCTTGACCGCGTCGTTGAAGCTTTCGAAGCCGCCGTCATAGCGGCCGGTCTCGGCCAGCTCGAACAGCCGCCGCTCGGCGTCCTCGATCTGGTCGGCGGGCGACATGTCGACCGGCGCGTCATAGGCGATGTTGACCATGTCCTCGCCGACGGTGATCAGCGCCCGGCGCGTGGCGAGATCATAGATGGCGCGTCCGTAGTCAGTGGCGTTGACGACGGTGACGGCCTCGACGGCGAGCCGCACGACGTATTGCGCCACCGTCATGTCGCCGACCTTCTCGTCCGCCGGCAGGAAGGTCTTCAGCGTGATCGGCGTCGCGATCTTGCCCATGCGGATCAGCTCGGACGCGACCTCGAAAATCTTGCGGTGCAGGGGCTCGTAGAAATGATGCGGCTTGAGAAAATCGGAAACGCGATAGAAGGCGTCGTTGTTGACCAGGATGGCGCCAAGCAGCGCCTGCTCGGCCTCAATGTTGTTCGGTGCCTCGCGATAGAGCGGTTGCTCCGCGGCGCCGAGTTTGCGCGCTGCCTCTGCCATGATGTCCCCGATTCCGATCCCGCCTTTTTCGATATCAGAACTGAACAAGCCGATGCTGACTTATCTGCAACAGTGCGTGCCCAACCGGCCTTGATGCTCGCGATTCACAACGAAAATTTTTTCGTGGAAAGAATCGTGATTGACTCGAATCGAAGGTGCGAGGGTACCGCTTATCGGCTGAGAACAAAACAGGAAAACGCACGACAGCGTTGCACTGGATTCGGTACGGCTGGAGGCGCCCTCATTGCGGCGGGTTTAAGCAGAGGCGTCAACGTTCGCGACCAGCCGCAACGCCTGTCGTGTCCTCAGGCCGCCAAGACCTATGCCAGTGTGTCGCCCCAGTCCGCCCGCCGCGCGGCCTTGAAGATTTCGCCGTCGCGCTTGCTGAACAGGCGCTCGCCGGCGCTGCCGTCGGGCCGGCAGAGTTTGAGCGTAGCCTTGCCGGAGCCGGCCTTCGGCGACGCAACCACGCGCGACGCGCGCTTCGGCACCGGCTGGCGTGAGGCGGCGAGGTAGATGAACTTCTCATCTTCCCATGGCACATCGGCCTCTTTGGCCAGACGATGCAGACGCGAGCGGGCGACACGGCGCGAGAAGTGGCACCAGTCGGGCGCGACGAGAGGACAGGGCGCGTCGTGCGGGCAGGGCGCCGCGACTTGCGCGCCAGCGTCTATGAGTTGCCGGCGGGCGGCAAGGATGCGCTGCCAGCCGGCCGGCGTGCCGGGCTCGACGATGAGCAGCGTGCCGACGGTCAAACGCCACAGCCGGTCGACGAGTTTCGGCAGCGAGGCCGGCACGATCTCGTCGAGCACATAGGCAGCGCTGACCAGATCGGCGGGCTCAAGTCCATCGAGGTCGATGGTGGCATCGCCGGCGATCCAGTCCGTGCGGGTGGCGATCGCGCCGGTCGCCAGCGACTGGCCGATTTTGCGCACCGCCCCGCTCGCCTCGACCAGAACCGCCCGTTCAAGCTGCGGCCAGGCGTCAGCCGTGGCCCAAAGCATCGTGCCAGGTCCGGCGCCGATATCGAGCAGGCTTTTCGGCTCGAAATCGGGGCGGACCTCGGTCAGCGCGTCGAGGCTGGCCCGGACGGCGGCATAGGTGGCAGGCAGCCTGGTCGCCAGGTAAGCCTTCACCGCCAAGTCTTCGGCCATGTGCAAGCGTCCGTCGCGCAACTCGGAGCGATAGCGGTCTGAAAGCGCTTTCGCCGCCTGTTTCAGCGCCGGCAGCGGAACCTTCTCGAGCAGGCTGTCGACGCCTTGCCGGAGTGGGGCGGGCAGTTCCACCTCAGGCTYCCCTAGGCCCGAGCAGGATGACCGAAGCGCCGAAGATGCAGATTGCAGCCCCTGCCAGGTCCCAGCGGTCGGGCCGCACGCCTTCCACCAGCCATAGCCAACCGAGCGATGCAGCAATGTAGATACCGCCATAGGCCGCATAGGCGCGCCCGGCGGCATTCGTGTCTACCAGCCCCAAGAGGAAGCCGAACAGCGCCAGCGAGACGAGGCCCGGCACCAGCCAGAGCGGCGACTTCGCCAGCCGCCACCAGGCCCAGAAGGAAAAGCAGCCCGCGATCTCGGCAAGGGCGGCTGCGACGTAGATGAGGTAGGTCATGTCCGGTCCGGATTGATTACCGGACCCTTGTCACAGCGGCGGGATCAATGGCAAGCGGGATCGGCGCTTGGGCGCCGGCGCAGCCCCTCATCCGCCTGCCGGCACCTTCTCCCGGTGAAGGACGGGGAGAAGGGACAAGCTCCAGCTCTGGCGGCTCCCTCTCCCCGTCCTTCACGGGGAGAGGGTAAGGGTGAGGGGCAGCGCTGACGTTAGAAAATTTCCGAAAGCGGCTCCTACTCCACGGCCTTGCGCCGCCTGGCCGGCTTGGCTGGCGCCGAGGCCGGTTCCTGGTGGCCGAGGTCGCGCAGTTCCAGCGCCTTCTCGCATTTGGCCATGTAGTCGCGCGTCATCGGCAGCGTGTCGTTCTTCTTGGCGATCTGGAACTGGAAGATGACCAGATCCTGCCAGCGGAAGGCGGCTTCCGAGGCGGCGAGGTAGAACTCCCACATGCGGCAGAAGCGCTCGTCATAGATCGCCTTGGCCTTGTCGCGGTTGGCGGCAAAGCGCTGACCCCAATGCTTGAGCGTCTCGGCGTAATGCAGGCGCAGGATTTCGATGTCGGTGACGACGAGGCCCGACCTCTCGWTCGCCGGTAGCACCTCGGACATCGCCGGGATGTAGCCGCCGGGGAAGATGTATTTGCGGACAAAGGCGCTGGTCGCCCACGGCACGCCCGAACGGCCGATCGTGTGCAGCAGCATAACGCCGTCGGGCTTGAGCAGCGTCGCCGCCTTGTCGAAGAAGGTGCGGTAGTGGTTGACGCCGACATGCTCGAACATGCCGACCGAGACGATGCGGTCGAAGCGCTCGTTGAGCGCGCGATAGTCCTTGAGCTCGAAATGGACGCGGTTCTGCAGGCCCATCGCATGCGCGCGGTCGGTGGCGACACCATGCTGTTCGGTCGACAGCGTCACCCCCTGCACGTCGACGTCAAACGTCTTGGCGAGATAGAGGCCGAGCCCGCCCCAGCCTGAACCGATGTCAAGCACCGTCTGGCCCGCCTTCAGCCTGAGCTTGGACGCGATGTGGCGCTTCTTGGCGACCTGCGCTTCGTCCAGCGTCATGTCGGGCTGTTCGAAATAGGCGCAGGAATATTGCATGTCCTCGTCGAGGAAGAGCTTGTAGAGCTCGCCGGAAAGGTCGTAGTGGCGCTGCACGTTGCGGCGCGAGCGCGAGGCGGTGTTGATCTGCTGCAGGCGGCGGAAGGCGTGTCGCAGGCCCTCGATCGCCTTCGACCATGTCACGTCGATGCCACCGCTGCCCATGTTCTGGAAGGCGATGCGCATCAGCCCGAGCACGCCACCCTCGGGAATGTCGAGCTCGCCGTCCATGTAGGCTTCGGGCACCGCCAGCATGGGGTCGAAGGTGATGGCGCGCTCGGCATGCGAGGTCTTGATGTGGATGTGAACGGGCTCGCCGCTGCCGTCGCCGAAAACATGCGTCGAACCCTTGGGCCCAGTGACCTTGAGGTTGCCGGCCCGCACCAGGCGCTCGAGAACGTGTTTCAACAGGATATTCATGACCAACTGTCCCCTCAGACGGACCTCCGGCAACCGGGCCGGAAACGCCAAATCGAAACTGCCACAGCGCATCGCCCGCGTCCAATCGACGCGCCACGCCGTAATGTGCAACAAGATATAGGCGTTCGAAAAGTTCCGTTTGGCACAAAAATGCCCGGGTCGTGTGCCCGGGCATTAGTCCAGAATTTCTGGAGGCCAGCGAGGCCGGATTTATGCTCCGGCGCTGCGGTCGTGTCAGGCGTTGTCTTCGCCGGCGTCGAACTCGGCGTTCGGGTCGAAGAAGTTCTCCGGCCGGGCGTTGTCGTTGATGTCCTCGCCATAGATGGCTTCGGCCGTCGTCAGCGTCTCGCCCTTGGCCTGGCGCTCCGCCTCCTCGGCCGAGCGGGCGACGTTGAGCGTCACGGTGACCTCGACTTCCGGATGCAGCGCGATCGCCACATTGGAGAGGCCGATGGTCTTGATCGGCTGGTTGAGCTCGACCTGGTTGCGGCTGACGCTGAAGCCTTCGGCGGTCAGCAGTTCGGCGATGTCGCGCGTCGACACAGAGCCGTAGAGCTGGCCGGTCTCGCCGGCCGAGCGCACGACGATGAAGCTCTTGCCGTCGAGCTTCTCGGCGACCTGGCTGGCCTCCGCCTTGCGCTCGAGGTTGCGGGCTTCGAGCTGGGCGCGCTGGCCCTCGAACTTCTTCTTGTTGGCTTCGTTGGCGCGCAGCGCCTTGCCCTGCGGGAGCAGGAAGTTGCGGGCGAACCCGTCCCYGACCTTGACGGTGTCGCCCATCTGGCCGAGGCGGGAAATGCGCTCGAGGAGAATGACTTCCATGGTTTCGTTCCTTCGCTTTGACGCCATCTGCGATGACGTCGGATTCATTGGAACAGGCCAGGAAGCAAAAGGGGCGTCGCCGCCGGTGTCGCTGTCCTGCCTGTCTGGCAGTTAGAGGCTTGCGGCCTCAACTCGGGATTTGATGCTCGACCCGAGGCGCCCGTCGCGCCGGTGAAAGGAACGGGCGGCAAGCCGCCCGTTCGAAAATATCAGCGAACCACGTAGGGCAGCAGGCCGAGGAAGCGGGCGCGCTTGATCGCCTTGGCAAGTTCGCGCTGCTTCTTCTGGCTGACGGCGGTGATGCGCGACGGCACGATCTTGCCACGCTCGGAAATGTAGCGCTGCAGCAGGCGCACGTCCTTGTAGTCGATCTTCGGGGCGTTGGCGCCGGAGAACGGGCAGGTCTTGCGGCGGCGATGGAACGGACGCCGGGTCGGGATCTGGTTGATGTCGACCATTATTCTGCACCTCCGTCAAAGCCTTCACGCGGACGGCGCGGGCCACGATCGCCACGGTCACCGCGGTCACGGTCGCCGAAGCCGCGCGACGGGCGGTCGCCACGGTCACGGTCGCCGAAGCCGCGCTCGGAGCGCTCCTCGCGCTTCTGCATCATCGCCGAAGGACCTTCCTCATGCGCCTCGACCTTGACGGTGAGGAACCGCAGGACGTCTTCCGACAGGCTCATCTGGCGCTCCATTTCATTGAGCGCCGCCGGCGGGCAGGTGATGTCCATCAGCGTGTAGTAAGCCTTCCGGTTCTTCTTGACCCGGTAGGTGAGGGACTTCAGTCCCCAGTTCTCGATCCGGCCGACCGATCCGCCATTGGCGGTGATGACGCCCTTGTACTGTTCGACAAGCGCGTCAACCTGCTGCTGCGACAGGTCCTGCCGGGCAAGAAACACATGTTCGTAAAGAGCCATTATGTTTTTCTGCCTTTCTTCGTTTCTCTTACCGGCCCTCGCGGCTAAGCCTCTGCAACTTGTCCGACCCGGTCTTGAAAGAGCGGGGAAGAAAGGAGCATCGCGAGACGGTCGAGAGCGGAGACACGGGAGGCCAAAAGCGCTTCTGGCTTCATGACGCGGCCTTCGAAAAGGCCGCGGCCCTCCGTTCAGCCCCCAGCAAGGACCGGCAGATTGCGGGCGTCTATACAGCAATTCCCCAGGAAGGCAAGGTGCAAGGCAAGCCCGCAGGTGCGGCGCGGGGTCCCACCGCATCGCCGCGCGGGAAAAACGCGGCTGCATATCTCAGATTTTGCCGATTTCCCGGTAATCGCGTTTTAACCACCATGAACGGTTGTGCGCGGTTGTAACGGCCCGTTTATCATGAAAGGCGCATGAAAATCGCGCGGGCCGCGTGGCGATGAAAATCGTGCAATTCCGGGGGACGAATAATGCTTCTCAAGGATTTCTGGCGCTCCAGGAGCGGCAATTTTGCGTTGATGCTGGCGCTTGGCGTGCCGGCGATCCTGACCGCGGTCGCCTTCGCCACCGACGTCTCCACGCTGATGCAGGCCAAGAGCAATCTGCAGAACGCCGTGGACGCCGCCAACCTCGCCTCCTCGCATCTCGACGATGGCGAGGGGACGCGCACCGATGTCTTCAACCGCTACTTCCAGGCCAATGTCGCCGGCCATGGCGAGCTCTCCAACGCCAGGGCCACGCTCGCCGTCGACAAGGGCGTCAACTTCGTCAGGACCAGGGCCRTGGCCACCGCGGACGTGAATCTGAACTTCCCGTTCCTGTTCGGCGACGACCTGCACATCACCGTCGATACCTCGGCTGTGGAATCCAACAACCAGCTCGAAGTGGTGCTGGTGCTGGACAATACCGGCTCGATGGCCGGCGCGCGCATAACCGCGCTGCGACAGGCGACCAAATCGCTGCTCGATTATCTGGAAGCCGTCAAATCGCCGACGCGTCCGGTGCGCGCAGCGCTTGTGCCGTTCGTCACCGCCGTCAACGTCAACGGTCCCGAGTTCGATCTGCCTGGATCGACATGGACGGCAAGTCGCCGACCAACGGCATCAATTTCCCGGTGATCGACGGCAAGCGCCCCAACCACATGGCGCTGTTCAAACAGCTCGAGCAGGACGTGCCGGTATCCAAGCGCACCGGCTGGAACGGCACCGGCTGGAAGGGCTGTGTCGAGGCGCGTCCCGGCGCCTTGAACATCTCCGACACGCCGCCCGATCCTTCGAAGCCTGAYACGCTGTTCGTGCCTTATTTTGCGCCGGACGATCCCGACGTGGCCAGGAAACCGTCCGCCTCCTACGGCAACTCGGCGACCGGCTACAACAACTCCTATCTCGACGACACCATCGACAAGACCAAGCTCGCGCAACCGGGGGTCAACATCCTCGGCATCGATCTGAGCGGCCTGCTCGGCGCTGTGCTCAACCCCTCGCTCGGCGCCGACCTCCTAAAGATCGCGCGCTACGTCGCCTCGACCAACAAGGTCATAACCGAGACAGGCGGCGCGATCACGATCGGCCCGAACCGTGCCTGCCCGACGCCGATCGTTCCGCTCACCGACGACTTCGACAAGCTGCGCGCGGCGGCAGCGCAAATGACGGAGTGGAACGGCTCCGGTACCAATGTCTCGGAGGGGCTGGCCTGGGGCATGCGGGTGCTTTCCCCGCAGCCGCCCTATACCGATGCTGCGCCGTGGAAGACGCAAGGCGTGAGCAAGATCGTCATGCTGCTCACCGACGGCGAGAACGTGGTCTATGGCGCAAGCGCCCAGYCGACCAAATCCGACTACACGTCCTATGGTTATCTGGCAGGCGGCCGCTTTGGGTCGGATAACCAGACGACGGCGGCGCGCAATGTCGATGGCTGGACCAAGGATGTCTGCACCCAGCTTAAAAGCCAGGGCGTTCAGCTCTACACCATGGTGCTGCAGGCCGACACGCCGGCCAATCGCGCGCTCTACAGCGGCTGCGCGTCCGATCCGAGCAACTATTATGCGGTCGACGATCCAGCCAAATTGCCGAACGTCTTCCAGACGATCGCCAACAAGTTCTCCAGGCTGCAGCTAACCAACTGACGAGGGTCGGCGCCGCGCGCAAACCGGTCGCGGCCGAATGGCTGCGGCACGACTATTTTTTTGCCGCGGCTCAGCTCGTATGAGCCATGAGCGGGGCTACCGTCTCGGGGAAGAAGTCGGGGGCGACTTGGCGCTTGCCGAACATCATGTCGTATTGGATCAGCCGGAAATCGTTGATCGCCGGATCGATCTTCTTCTGCCTCGCCCAGTCGGGCGTCGGCTCGCCGGAGGGCGACAGCAGCAGGTTGCGGTCGACCACCCGGTAGCGCTCGCGCAGCGCGCCGAGGAAGCCGGTGTAGTAGGGATGCGTGATCCCTGCGGTGGTGAGAATATGATACGGGAGGAAGGCCGGGCTCACCGAGCCCAGATTTTCGACCGGACCAGAGCGGTTCGACCAGATGACCAGCGGCGTGTCGTGGTGCTCGAGCGCGGCCTCGGGCGTCGGCTCCTTGCGCGGCGCGACATTGTCCTTGAGGAAGCCGGTCTCGACGTAGACTGGCCCGAGCGGCGGCAGATGGTCGCCGAAGAAGGCGATGACGGTCGGCCGCTCGCGCTTCTTCGCCCAGTCGATCAGCCGCTGCAGGCCGTGATCGGCGTCCGCCGAGCCTTCGGCGTAGGAAAGCAGCGATTCCCGTGCCCAGGTGCTGATCGGCGCATCGACCGTATGCGTGGGATTGGAATAGCGGTACGGCTCGTAGGGCCCATGGTTCTGCAGGCTTACGGCGAACAGGAACACCGGATCCTCGCTGGTGTCCGCCTCGCGGATGATCTCGTCGGTCATCGCCGCGTCGGAGGCCAGCGGCCCGCGCTTTTCCATCGGCGGCAGCGTCTCTTCCGAGCGGAAGTCGCTGAAGCCGAAATCGGCATAGACGGCGCCCCGGTTCCAGAACCAGTTGGTGCCCGGATGGATTGCGTGCGCCCGGTAACCCTCGCTCCTCAGGAAGGTTGCCAGCGACGGCGTCGGCGTGCGCACATATTGCTGATAGGGGATCGAGCCCGCCGGCAGGAAGGCATTGGAGAAACCGGTTAGCGCCTCGAACTCGATGTTGGCGGTCATGCCGCCGAATTCCGGCGAGAACATCGAGCCAGAGCGCATTGCCCGCACCGTCGGAATCGGATCGGGCTTGATGCTGACGCCGGGAAGCTCCGTCGGGTCCCAGAAGGATTCGCTCATCACAATGATGATGTCGGGCTTCTCGTTAGGTACCGAGGCGCCGACCTCGGGGCGCTTGATCGCGGCCATCGTCTTTGGGGAATAGCCGGGCGGGGCCGAGACATGCGCCATCGGCACGTTGAGCGCGAAGGCCAGCGCGAAGCCGTTTGAGGCGTAGTTCTCCTTCTGGTCCCACATGATCGGGATGATCTGCAGCCGGTCGCGGGTCCACGAGAAAGTGGCGTAATCCATGATCGAGACGAAGAAGGCGAGCAGCGGCACGGCCAGCGTCAGTCGTGCCAGCCGTCCCTTGCGGCTGAGGATCGGCACGCGCCGGCGCCAGTGCCGCCAGCCTTGGACGAGCAGCGCGACGCCGCCGACGATCGCCACCACAAGAAGCACGGCGGTCCAGGGGCGCTCACGCACCAGAAGCGGCATCAGCGCCATGATCTGGCGGGCATAGAGGAAATCGGCAGGGTAGAGCGGGTCGCCGAGATAATGCGATTTCTGGTGGCCGACGAAGGCCAGTGCCAGGGTCAGCGGCGCCACGATCATCAGGCTCTGATGGCTGCGGCCGAGTATGGCGTCGAGCCCGATCAGCACCAGCGCGAAGACGATGATTGTGGTCCAGCCCGGCTTGAACGGCTGCAGGAAGAAGTCGACCGTGCCGAAGAAATCGCCGCGCACTATCCATTCGACGGCAAATACAAGCAACGCGGCAGCGAGAAGCGTGGCGAGGCCGTAGCGTACGGTTGGCCAGGTTCGTCCCGGCAGGTAGCCGGTGGACGGATCGTCTTCCAGAAACTGCGGCACGGGTTTGGCCGCGCCCTTCCTGATCCTTGCCACGTTATTTCCCCCGGCCCTAGCCGCGCGCTTGAACTCGCGCCACGCGTCTTCCACTCGCGTCACGCCACTGTCATCGAAATGTCACGAAAAGCTAGCGCCTGTGGCGGAAATAAGAAGAGCCAGCAAACGATTCGTGAGCGGTTTTCATCAGGTGTGATCGCCAAAAAGGACTTTCGGAACAGGCATTCGGCGGGTTTTCCGGGCCGGAAATGGGCAACGAACGGGCGCCCGCGGGCTTGACTTGGCCGTCCGCCTTGCGCCAGAGGCAGGGAAAAGCAAGCCGTTGGGAGACCTGATAATGGCCGTCGCATTCACCTTTCCAGGACAGGGCAGCCAGGCCGTCGGCATGGGCAAGGACCTCGCCGATGCCTTTCCCGAGGCGCGCCGCGTCTTCGAGGAAGTCGACGAGGCGCTTGGCGAAAAACTGTCGAAGCTGATCTGGGAGGGGCCGGAAGAAACGCTGACGCTGACCGCCAACGCCCAGCCGGCGCTGATGGCGGTTTCGCTGGCGGCGCTCAAGGCGCTGGAAGCGCGCGGCTTTTCGCTGAAGGACAGGGTGTCCTACGTCGCCGGTCATTCGCTCGGCGAATATTCGGCGCTTGCCGCGGCAGGCTTCGTCTCGGTCGCCGATGCGGCTCGGCTGCTGCGCATCCGCGGCAACGCCATGCAAGCGGCGGTGCCGGCGGGCGAGGGCGCCATGGCGGCGATCATCGGGCTGGAACAGGCCGATGTCGAAGCCGCCTGCTCGCAAGCCGCACAAGGCTCCGTCTGCCAGATCGCCAACGACAATGGCGGCGGCCAGCTCGTCATTTCCGGGGCCAAGGCGGCCGTCGAGATGGCGGCGAAGCTTTGCACCGAAAAGGGCGCCAAGCGCGCGCTGATGCTGCAGGTTTCCGCTCCTTTCCATTCGGCGCTGATGGCGCCGGCCGCCGAGATCATGCGCGAGGCGCTGGCCGGCGTGGCGAAGACCGCGCCGGCGGTTCCGGTGGTCTCCAACGTCACCGTTACGCCTTCCAGCGACCCGGACGAGATCGCCCGCCGCCTGGTCGAGCAGGTGACCGGCCGCGTGCGCTGGCGCGAGACGGTGGAATGGTTCGGCGGCAACGGTGTTGCGACGCTTTACGAAGTCGGCGCCGGCAAGGTGCTGTCGGGCCTGGCGCGGCGCATCAACCGCGACATCGCCACCGCCGCCATCGGCACGTCGGCTGAGGTCGAGACGGCGCTGGCGGCGCTCGGCTGACAGACTGGCGATATGATCGCACCTGTGCCAAGGGTGCTCTCTGCAATCGGGAGACAAAAATGTTCGAACTGACCGGCCGCAAGGCGCTCGTCACCGGCGCATCGGGTGGCATCGGCGAGGCGATCGCCAGGGTGCTRCACAGCCAGGGCGCCATCGTCGGCCTGCACGGCAYGCGTGTGGAGAAGCTGGAAACCCTGGCCGGCGAGCTCGGCGAGCGCGTGAAGCTCTTTCCGGCGGACCTGACGAACCGCGACGCGGTCAAGGAGCTCGGCCAGAAGGCCGAGGCCGACCTCGAGGGCGTCGACATCCTGGTCAACAATGCCGGCATCACCAAGGACGGCCTGTTCGTGCGCATGTCGGATGCCGATTGGGATTCCGTGCTTGAGGTGAACCTCACCGCCGTGTTCCGGCTCACCCGCGAGCTCACCCATCCGATGATGCGCCGCCGCCATGGCCGCATCATCAACATCACGTCGGTGGTCGGCGTGACCGGCAATCCCGGCCAGACCAATTACTGCGCCTCCAAGGCCGGCATGATCGGCTTCTCCAAGTCGCTGGCGCAGGAGATCGCCACCCGCAACATCACCGTCAATTGCGTCGCCCCGGGCTTCATCGAATCGGCCATGACCGACAAGCTCAACGACAAGCAGAAGGAGGCGATCATGGCGGCTATCCCGACCAAGCGCATGGGGACGGGCGCCGAGGTCGCTTCGGCGGTCGCCTATCTCGCCTCGGACGAAGCCGGCTACGTGACAGGCCAGACCATCCATGTGAATGGCGGCATGGCGATGATCTGACCGGCGAAGGTCCGGCGGGCTGTGAAAACAGCCATTTCGGCTTGGACGGCCGCCTTTTTTCGTGTAATGCGGCCTGCAACCCGGCGGTTCGGGCAAAAACCGGTCTGCGGCGTTGCGTTTCCGCAAGACCATCTTTCAGCTTGATTAGCGGCAATCCGCCCGCTAACGAAGACAACACAGTTTAAGACGAGGATGCCCCAAATGAGTGACACCGCAGAGCGCGTCAAGAAGATCGTCATCGAGCATCTCGGCGTCGACGCCGATAAGGTGACRGAGCAGGCGAGCTTCATCGACGATCTGGGCGCGGACAGCCTCGATACGGTCGAACTCGTCATGGCGTTCGAAGAAGAATTCGGCGTCGAGATTCCGGACGACGCCGCTGAAACCATCCTGACTGTCGGCGACGCCGTGAAGTATATCGACAAGGCTTCGGCCTGAGTTTTTTCGCCGGCATCACCAGGGAGGACCTGCGATGAGGCGTGTCGTCGTCACGGGCCTTGGCCTGCTTTCGCCGTTTGGCATGGGCTTCGAGCACAGCTGGAAGGAACTGCTTTCCGGCCGCAGTGCCGCCCGCCGCGTCACCGAGTTCGAGGTGGACGACCTTGCCTGCAAGATCGCCCACGTCGTTCCGCGCGGCGACGGCTCCAACGGCACCTTCAATCCCGAAGCCGTGCTCGAGCCGAAGGAATTGCGCAAGATCGGCGATTTCATCCTCTACGGCATCGCGGCCGCCGACGAGGCGCTGGCCGATTCCGGCTGGAAGCCCGAGGCGCATGAGGACCAGTGCGCTACCGGCGTGCTGATCGGATCCGGTATCGGCGGCATCGAAGGCATTGCCGAGAACGCGATGGTCCTGAAGGAGCGCGGTCCGCGCCGCATCAGCCCGTTCTTCATCCCTGGCCAGATCATCAACCTGGTCTCCGGCCAGGTTTCCATCCGCCACGGGCTGAAAGGCCCGAACCATGCGGTCGTCACCGCTTGCTCGACCGGCGCGCACGCCATCGGCGATGCCGCCCGGCTGATCATGTGGGGCGATGCCGACGTGATGGTGGCCGGCGGCACCGAGGCGCCGGTCACCCGGCTGTCCATGGCCGGTTTCGCCGCGTGCCGCGCGCTCTCCACCGAGCGCAACGATACGCCCGAGACAGCGTCGCGCCCCTATGACCGCGACCGCGACGGCTTCGTCATGGGCGAGGGCGCCGGCGTTCTCGTCCTGGAGGAGCTCGAGCACGCCAAGGCGCGCGGCGCCAGGATCTATGCCGAGGTCACCGGCTATGGCCTGACCGGCGACGCCTACCACATCACCGCTCCGGCCGAGGACGGCGACGGCGCCTTCCGCTGCATGGCGGCGGCGCTGAACCGGGCGAAGCTCTCGCCCGCCGACGTCGACTACATCAACGCCCACGGCACCTCGACCATGGCCGACACGATCGAACTCGGCGCCGTCGAGCGGCTGGTCGGCAATGCGGCCTCCAAGATTTCGATGTCGTCGACGAAGTCGTCGATCGGCCATCTGCTGGGCGCCGCGGGTGCTGCGGAAGCGATCTTCTCGATCCTCGCCATCCGCGACAACATCGCCCCCGCCACCATCAACCTCGACAATCCGGAACGCGAGACGGCGATCGATCTGGTGCCGAACAGGCCGCGCCAGCGCCAGATCGACGTGGCGCTGTCGAACTCCTTCGGCTTTGGCGGCACCAACGCCTCGCTCGTCTTCCAGCGCTACAATGGCTGAGCAGGTCCGCCGCCTGCCGTCATTTTTGCCAAATTTGCCTCTACGCTCCGGCTAGGGGATTCATTGCAAGATCAGACGGTAGGGCGCCATGAATACAAATCCGGGCGGCGGCGGGGAATTCGGACAGCGTCAGACGCAAGGTCCGATCGTGCCCAAGACAGCCGCCGAGGCGCTGCGCCCCGAGGCCGGCACGCCGCCGCCGTCGAAGCGCTCGCGCGCTTCGCGCAGCCAGGTCGTCGTGTTCCTGAATTTCTTCCTTTCGCTGGTTATCCTGGTCGTGATCGCCTCCGGCGCGGCGCTCTATTTCGGCATGCAGGCTTTCGTCGAGCCGGGGCCGTCCGCCAATGGCGACACCTTCATGGTCAAGCCGAACACCGCCGTGCAGGAGATCGCCGACCAGCTGGAGCGCCGTGGCCTGGTGAGCGATGCGCGCATCTTCAGGCTGGGCGTGCGTGCCACTGGCAATGACGCCGCGCTGAAGGCCGGCGAATACGCTGTCAAGCCGCGCGCCTCGATGCGCGACATCATGGAACTCTTCAAGAGCGGCAAGTCGGTGATGTATTCGCTGACCATCCCCGAGGGGCTGACGGTCGAGCAGGCGCTGCAGCGCGTGGCCGAACAGGAGGCGCTGACCGGCGACATGCCCGCGACAATGCCGCCCGAGGGCAGCATCGCAACCGACACGCTGCGCTTCACCCGCGGCGCCACCAGGCAGCAGATGATCGACAAACTGGTCGCCGATCAGAAGAAGCTGGTCGATGACGTCTGGGAGCATCGCGCCCCCGGCCTGCCGATCGCCAATATCCAGGACTTCGTCATCCTGGCCTCGATCGTCGAGAAGGAGACGGGCCGGAGCGACGAGCGCTCGCGCGTGGCCGCCGTCTTCCTCAACCGCCTTGCCAAGGGCATGCGGCTGCAATCCGATCCGACCATCCTCTACGGCCTGTTCGGCGGCAAGGGCAGACCGGCCGACAGGCCGATCTATCAGTCCGACATCGAGAAGCAGACGCCCTACAACACATATCTGATCAAGGGCCTGCCGCCGACGCCGATCGCCAATCCGGGCCGCGCGGCGCTGGAGGCGGTGGCCAACCCGTCAAAGACGGACGACCTCTATTTCGTCGCCGACGGCAATGGCGGACACGTCTTTGCCGCGACGCTGGAGGAGCACAACCAGAACGTCGCCCGCTACCGGGCGCTGCAGAAGAAGCAGGCGGACGCTGCCGCAAAGGCCTCCGGCCAGACGACGGCGCCGGCCGCTCCCGATGCCAATACCGGCGCCGGCACCGGCGATGCCGGCGAGAGCGGCGAGAATGGCGACTCGGGCGGCGACGCCGCGCAATAGGGCTGCTGCTCGCGCCGCATCAGTCCGGCCTCCTTTGACGCCGGGCCGCATTCATGTTTTGAGGGGAACATCCGGCGTCCGGCCGAAGGTCAGGCGTCTCGCAAGGGTGTGCATGTTGGGGCAATCGCGCCCGGACCTGCGACAGGGGGTGATACGCATTATGAACGTGCAGAGCATGACGGGTTTCGCGCGGGCAAATGCCGAACGTGACGGCACGTCGATCGCCTGGGAAGTGAAATCGGTCAACGGCAAGAGCGTTGAGGTGAGGCTGAGGTTGCCGCAAGGTTTCGACCGGCTGGAACCTGCCGTCCGGCAGACCGTCCAGAAGCGCTTCGCGCGCGGCAATTTCCAAGCAACGCTGACGGTCGGCCGCGCCGCCGCGCAGCAGGCGCAGCCTGTGGTCAACGAGGCTTTCCTGAAGGACCTGGCAGGACTGGCCAAGCGCCTGCAGGAGCAGTTTGGCACCGCGCCGGCGACGGCTGACGGGCTGCTGGGGCTGCGCGGCGTCCTCGATATTCCGGAGACGGTCGAGACCGACGAGGAACGGGCAGCCCTTGATGCGGCAATCCTGTCGGCGCTGGAAACGGCGCTCGCCGGGCTGGAGCAGGCAAGGCAGGGCGAGGGCGCGGCGCTGCGCAAGCTGTTGTCCGGCCATATCGACACCATCGAGGCGCTGACGCTGAAGGCCGAGGCCGATCCGTCGCGCGACCCGGCGGCGATCCGCGAACGCATCACCGAGCAGGTCCGCCTGCTGATGGACGCGTCGGCCAATCTCGACGCGGTCCGACTGCATCAGGAAGCGGCCTTTCTTGCCACCAAGGCCGACATCCGCGAGGAGATCGACCGGCTGAAGACACACGTCGCTTCCGCGCGARCATTGCTCGGCAGCGGCGGCGCCATCGGCCGCAAGCTCGATTTTCTGGCGCAGGAATTCAATCGCGAATCGAATACCTTGTGCTCCAAGTCGAACGCCGCTGCAGTCACCGCGATCGGGCTGGAGCTCAAGGTGGTGGTCGACCAGTTTCGCGAACAGGTCCAGAATTTGGAGTGACCGGGATGGTTGCCAAGGAACCGATGGCTGCCAGGGATTTGGGGTCTCGCATCCGCCGACGCGGGCTGATGCTGGTGCTGTCGTCGCCGTCGGGCGCCGGCAAGTCGACGATCGCGCGCAATCTGCTGGAAAGCGATGCGAGCCTGGAGCTGTCGGTCTCCGTCACCACCAGGCCGCGCCGCGGCTCGGAGATCGAAGGCGTCCACTACCATTTCCGCACCATGCGCGAGTTCGAGCGTCTGCGCGATTCCGATGCGCTGCTGGAGTGGGCGGAAGTGCACGGCAATTTCTATGCGACGCCGCGCGAGCCGGCTGAGTTGGCACTGGCCGAAGGGCGCGACATGCTGTTCGATATCGACTGGCAGGGCGCCCAGCAGCTCAAGGAGAAGATGCGYGCCGACATCGTCTCGATCTTCATCCTGCCGCCCTCGATGAAGGAATTGAAAGCGCGCCTGAAGCGCCGTGCCGAGGACCAGGATCAGGTCATCGAGACCAGGCTGAAGAACGCCCGCGTCGAGATCGAGCATTGGAAGGAATACGATTTCGTCATCGTCAACGACGACCTCGACCGCGCCTTCGCCGAGGTCCGCGCCATCGTCACCGCCGAGCGCCTGCGCCGCGACCGCCGCCCCGGCCTGTTCGACTTCATTTCGGGATTGCTGGACGAGAAGACGGAGTAGAGACGCGAGTCGCCGTCAGCCGTCTGGCAGATCGTCCGGCCAACGTTGCGCTCCATGGAGCACGCGCAGGATTCGAATCGCGTTCCCGGCCAACTGGTAGGCAGCAACATATGGCGTCCCGACGATGACAAGCTCTCGYGTTCCCGCAAGTCGGCCAGGCCGGCCGCTCTCGGGAAAGTCGCGCAGACGACCTGTCGCGGCGACAATCCGCTCGTCAATAAGGATCGCGGCTGCGGGATTTTCAGCCTCGATATGCGTGAATATCCCGTCGCGATCCGAAAGCGCGAAGGCCGACCAGACGATCTTCAAGAGTTAGGTTTACCAGCCTTGCGAGCCGCGGCCGCGCGTCGGCCGGCAAAATGCGTCTCGACTTGATCGTCAGGAATATCGGGTCGGGTGTCGTCGAGCGCCTCGCGCACCTTGGCACGGAACCACACGTCATACGCTTCGCTGTTTGTTACCAGATCGATGGGCAGCGCACCCTCGTTAGCGGTACGGGTCAAGAGTATCCGGACCGCATCCGAAACCGTGAGTCCCAGGTTTTCGAGCACTGCAGAAGCGCGGTCCCGGATGTCGGCGTCGATACGCGTCTGGATAAGTGCCTTCGCTGGCATGGCGTTCTCCTTTGCCACGAATGTAATGCATTTGAATGACAAGTTCCAGCCGCGGCGGCACTCTCCCTTATAAGAACCACAAGGGGAGATCAGGAGCTACACTGCGTTCGTCAGCCGCACGAACTCCTCCACGCTGAGCGTCTCGGCGCGGCGGGTCGGGTCGATGCCGGCGCGGGTGAGCAGCGCCTCTCCGCCGAGGCTTTTCACGCTTTGCCTCAGCATTTTGCGCCGCTGGCCGAAGGCGGCTTCGGTGACGCGGCCCAGTCTCTTGCCGTCGGCGGGCAGGGGGGATTGGCGCGGCACCAGATGCACCACCGAGGAGGTGACCTTGGGCGGCGGCGTGAAAGCCTGCGGCGGCACGTCGAAGGCGATCCTGGCCTCGGTGCGCCAGCCGGCCAGCACGCCGAGCCGGCCATAGGCGTCGCTGCCCGGGCCGGCGGTGATGCGTTCGGCAACCTCGCGCTGGAACATCAGCGTCATCGATTGATAGAAGGGCGGCCATTCGGCCGTCGTCAGCCAGCGGATCAGGAGTTCCGTGCCGATATTGTATGGCAGGTTGGCGGCGATCTTGACCGGGCCGCCGTCTGCCTTGCCGGCCAGGGCGGCGAAATCRGTCTTCAGCGCATCGCCGGGAATGACCTCGAGGCGGCCGGGATAGTGGCTGGAGATCTCGCCCAGGGCCTCCAGGCAGCGTTCGTCGCGCTCGATGGCGACCACGCGCCGCGCGCCGTTGAAGAGCAGTGCTCGGGTGAGCCCGCCGGGGCCGGGGCCGACCTCGATCACCGTCGCGTCGCTGAGATCGCCGGCCGCGCGCGCGATCTTGCTGGTCAGATTGAGGTCGAGCAGGAAATTCTGGCCGAGCGCCTTCTTGGCCTGCAGGCCGTGGCGCTCGATCACCTCGCGCAGCGGCGGCAATCCGTCGATGGTCACGCGCCCCTCGCTCAATYGGGCCCTCACGCGGCCTGGCGGCTGCTGTCGGCAAGCCGGCGCGCGAGCTTCAACGCAGCGATCAGGCTGTCGGCTCGCGCAATGCCCTTGCCGGCAATGTCGAAGGCCGTGCCATGGTCCGGCGAGGTGCGGATGAAGGGCAGGCCGAGCGTCACATTGACCGCCTCGTCGAAGGCCAGCGTCTTGGCCGGGATCAGCGCCTGGTCGTGATACATGCAGAGTGCTGCATCATAGCCGGCGCGCGCCCGCGGATGGAACATGGTGTCGGCCGGCAGCGGTCCGACCGCATCGATGCCTTCGCCTTGAAGGGCTTCGACGGCCGGCAGCACGATGGAAAGATCCTCCGAGCCCATCGCGCCGCCTTCGCCGGCATGCGGATTGAGCCCGGCAATGGCGAGCCGCGGCCGCGCGATGCCGAAGCGGTTACGCAGATCGGCGGCGGTGATGCGGCCGGTGGCAACGATCAGCTCCGTCGTCAGAACCTTCGGCACTTCGGCGAGCGGGATGTGGATGGTAACCGGAACGGTGCGCAGTTCGGGCCCGGCAAGYAGCATCACCGGTGTCATCTCCGTGCCGGCATGGCGCGACGCCAGATGCGCCAGATATTCGGTGTGGCCGGGAAAGCGGAAGCCGGCGTCATAGAGGGGCTTCTTGGCGATGGGGCAGGTAACCACCGCGGCGGCGCGGCCGGCGAGGCAGTCGGCGACGGCGCGGTCGATCGCCTCGATTGTGCCCGCGGCATTGGCCGGCTTCGGCTTTCCGGGGCAGTCCTGATGGCGGGCGTAGAGCGGAACGACGGGCAGYGCGCGCGGAAAGTGATGTGCCGCTTGCCCGGGCACGGTCTCCATGATCGCGATGTTGGCGCCGAGTTTACGCGCGCGGGCCTCGATCAGGGCGGGATCGGCGAGCAGATAGAAGGGCGGCACGCCGGCGCTGTCGCCCTTCTGCCAGGCGGCGATGGCGATCTYTGGCCCGATGCCGGAGGGATCGCCGACGCTGAGTGCCAAGGGCGCATCGGACCTGCGCATGCTCATGGCATCCTGCGCGGCGCAGTGCCCGCTTCGGGGCAGGGCACGAGGCTCGAGCCTTGTTCTGTCACGCGCCGAATTCCTCTAAAGCATGTCTCCCGAAAGCGGGAACCGGCTTCGGGACAAAGACATGCGTAAAATCAGAAACCTAAAGCGCATGGAGCGATTCTGAAAGATCGCGACGCGCTTTAGAGCATTCGCG
Source organism: Mesorhizobium sp. ORS 3428 (assembly GCF_001854785.1). Lineage (GTDB taxonomy): Bacteria > Pseudomonadota > Alphaproteobacteria > Rhizobiales > Rhizobiaceae > Mesorhizobium. Next base: position 92,171 of record NZ_MDFL01000126.1, on the reverse strand, counting down.
GAAAACTGCGTGCCGGCTTTCCGCCCGGAATTGCGTAAAAACAAACACTTGGAGCGGATCGGCGATATCGTGAAAAGCTGAACCGCTTCAACGCTCGACGATCTTGGCCTTCTTGCGCAGTTCGTCGACATATTTCTTGCTGAGCTCTTCGGCGTCCTTGTCGTTGCCGCCTTCGGCCTGGAACACCATCTGCGCGGCCTTGTCGTCGGAAACCTCGCGCGAGGAGCAGATGCCGATGAATTCGACGCCGCGTTCGGTCTCGCGCGTCGGCGTCGCGCCGCCGACCTTGGTCGCCTTGATCTGCTCGGCCCAGTCGGACGGCAATTGCGGCGCCAGCACGCGGCCGAGGTCGCGCACGGTGACGTCGATCAGCCCCTTGGCGAATTCGCGCGTCGTGGCGCAGCCGTTGAAGCGCGCGCGCATGGCGTCGGCCTCGCGCTTGCGCTTGGCGAGCGTGGCCGCCCGCTCGGAGGGCGGCACCACGAAGATGACCTGCTGCAGCATATATTCCATGGCGGTCGGCTTGGCGCCGCCCTTGTCGARCATGCGGCGGACCGCGTCCTGCTCGGTCACCGAACCACCTTCGCCGGAACGGTAGCGCGCGCCAAGCGCCTGGTTCCAGGCCATCTGCGCGCGGATGAATTCCTTGAAATGCTCCTTGGTGACGCCCGATTGCGACATGATGGCGTCGAGCTTGGCCAGCGGCATCTTGTTGTTGGAAGCGAAGCGCTGATAGGCGGCATCGACCTGCTGGTCGGTAATGCGGATGCCCAGCCGCTTGGCTTCAGCAAGGCGGAGCGTCTGGTCGWTCATCTCCTGCCCGGCATTGCCCTTCTTGTGCTGCAGCTTGAGGAACGCAGCGCGGTGCGCGATGTCGCCGGTGGTGATCGGTATGTTGTTGACGACATATTTGATCTGGCTGGCGAACGCCGGCGGCGTCATTGCCGTGACAGAAACCGAGGTCGCCGCAACCAGCAGCGCGAATCCTGCCGAAAACAGGTATTTCCTCATCTCACCTTCCCAATTCTTACCCGCCCCAGAGGGGAAAGTCCCATGCCCATTCTATGCGGCGAAACAATGTCGCCGGCRCATGACCCGAGAAWCGAACCCATTTTTCGAAGGGACGCGCGCCCAAATCAAGCTCCGCGGCGTCCTGTGCGCCCGAATTGGCGCCGGACGACCGCTTGCCTGCCTCCGCTTACTGGATCGTGTCGACGCCGGCGGTCGATGAGCCGAAATCGCCGAGCGTGCGGAACGACAGGTTGAAGCCGACATTCTGCGACACTTCCTTGGTTCTGGTGTCGCGCGTTTGTGAGAACGTCATCACATAGGTGAAGCAGGAATCATTATAGGCGAAGCCGACGCCGTCCTTGACCAGGACATTGTCCTCGATGTCGTAGGTGCCGGTGCCGAAGAGGCGCCAGTTCTCGGCAAGATGCGTCGAGGCGCCGAGCGTGAGCTCGTGGCGGTCCGTGGTGAAGCCATAGAGAGGCTGCGCCTGGATGAAGGCGTATTTCGCACTGAGCGAGACAGGCAGGCCGGAATAGGCGGCCTTGATCTCCGCGCGCCTGACCTCAAAGGTCTGCTCGTCGAAACGGCCGCTGACCGAACCGGAGAAGCCGCTCGGACTGTTGAAGCCGACAAGGCCGACATAGTYGGACTTCGAATTCTCCAGTCCCGAATAGGCGCCGACATTGACGAGGTCCGGCGCGGCAAACGAGTTCTCGCCGGCCAGTTGGTAGGACTGGCCGAAAATGGCATTGGTGGCCCAGCCATTCTCGTAGGCGCCCGAGTAACGGAAGCCGACATTGGCGCGCGTGCCGCCTTCTATGCGATCGTAGCCTGAGAATTTGTCGCGCTCGAACAGCGTGGTGGCGTCGAAGACGAAGCTCTGCGCGTCTTCGTTCGGAACGGCCAGACCACCGACATATTGCTCGTTCGGGCGCACGAAGACCTGCGCCGTGGGCTCCAGAATATGACTGGAGTTCGGCATCGAGAACAGCAGCGGCCAGCGTGCCTCCAGGCCGAGCGTCGCCATGTAGCGGGCAAGCGAAGAGCGCATGTCGTCTTCTTCGCCGAGGTTCGTCGCCATCTGGTTGACGGCGGTCAGCGACGCGGAACTGGCATTGACATAGCCGGCATCGCCACGGAAGGCGAGCAGCGGCGTCAACTGCAGGCCGCCGTCGGTGGTGAAGGTGCGCTTCCATTCGGCTTCGGCGGTCAGCCGGCTGGATTGGCCCTCGATTCCGGGGACGCGCTCCACATTTGCCAATTTGTCGAAAGTCTCATCCAGCCGGTTGCGGCTGATGACGCGCGCATTGACGTTGAGCGACAGCTGGCCGCCGGCCACCGACATGTCGGGGATATAGGCGTAGTCGAAGGACGGCAGCACCCACGGCTGCTTGGCGGCGCGCGCCGTCTTGTCGCTGGACAGCGTGTCTTCCTGCACCTCGAAGCGCATGGCCCTGACGTCGAAGTAATTGCGGTCGCTCAGGCCCGTCAGATAGATCGACGACTGGTGGACGGTGTYGCTGTAACCCTCGATGTTGTAGGTGTGCGAGAAATTCTTGTCCGTCTGCAGCAGCACGTCCCAGCCGAAGTTCCAGCGCTCGTTGATGGCGAACTGGCCCTTGGTGCCCATCATGCCGCGGAACTTGTTCGGATCGCCGGGCTCTCCGGAATCGACGGTATAGCGACCGTCTTTGGTGATGAAGGCGTCGGGGTCCTGCTGATTGATGCCGGCGATCTTCAGGCTGTACTCGCCATTGTTGAAGCGCTGGCGCCACTCGGCCTCGCCAAGGAAACCCTGCTTGGTGTAGCCACTGCCCGTGACGGTCAGGTCATAAGTCGGCGAGAGCGCGAAGTAATAGGGGACTTTGACGCCGACGCCGAGATGGGTGTTGTAGACGATGCCGGGGATCAGGAAGCCGCTCTTGTGCTTCACCGTCGGGTCGGCGATCTCGAAGGCCGGCAGATAGGCGAGCGGGAAGCCGAAGAACTCGAAATTCGCGTTCTCGAATCGAACCGTCTTCTTCTCGCCGTTCCAGATGATCTTTCGCGCCTTGACGCGCCAGGTCGGCGCCTTGTCGGGCTTGTCCTCGCAAGGCTCGCAGGCCGTGTAGACGCCGTTGTGGAACGTCGTCAGCACGCCGCCCATGCGCTCTGCGCTTTCCGACGCGAAATAGGCGTCGTTTACGGTCTGGACGCGCAACGCGTTGACGAAGCCGTCGGCGAAATCGTCGGTGATGTCGATATGGTCGGTGTTGATCTTGGTGCCGTCGCTGTTGATGAGCTCGACAGCGCCGCTGGCGACAAGCCGCTTGGTGTCGCGATTGTACTCGACGCGCTGGGCGACCAGCTTGTTGCCGCCATAGTCGATCTGCACCCCGCCGATGGCGGTCACCGTGTGATTGTCGTTGTTATAGACGAGCGTATCGGCGGCCAGCAGCATCTGAGTGCCGGAGGGAACGGGCTTCGCCGTGATGGTCTGCGCCAGCGCCGGTACCGACGGTACCACGCAAGCAAACAGACATGCCAAAGCGGTCGCCCCATAAAGGCGTGCCAAACCGGCCTGCCTATGGCTGCGCAAACCCGCCTCCCTCACTAGCCGTCTTCCTTGTATAGCAGAAAAGTCACGCCGAAGAACATAGCCACGACAACCGGAACCCATGCAGCCACCACCGTAGGCACGAATCCGGCTACCCCGAATGCCTTGACCAGTACCGAAACGACATAAAGCAGAAAGCCGGCCAGGACGCCACCCAGAATCATCGTTGCCGACTGCCCCATCCTCGCAAATCTCATTGAAACTGTTGCCGCAATCAGCGTCATGGCGACGAGGAGGAACGGCAACGCCACCAGCGAATCAAACTGCATGGCGAAGGCATTTGCCTTGAGACCGAAGGAACGGGCAACCTCGATCTTGCCCGGCAGCTGGTAGAAGGGGATGGTTTCTGGGCGCGCCAGGCGCTCCTGAACGAATTCCGGCTTGAGGTTGGTCGGCACCCGGTCGGACGCCTGGGGAAGGATATTGCCGTCCTTGAATATCTTGACGTCCTGCAATTCCCAGTAGCCGTCGCGCAGGAAAGCGTGCGCGGCATCCTTGCGCTCGACGATGTTGYCCTGCTGATCGAGCACGAAGAACACCGCGTCCGCCATCTCAAGGCCCTGGTTGAGGACGGCGCGGGCGCCGATGATGGTGTCGCCCGAACTGGTCTTTTGCCTCAGCCACGGCGTCGAATCAGCGGCGACGGCGTTCGACTTGCCGGCCTTGAGCTGGTTTTCCATCTGCTCGGACAAGGAAAAGCCGTGCGCGGCGATCGGATTGAGCACGCCGACCGACAGCACGCCGAACATCAGCGCCCCGACGCAGCACGGGAACAGGAACTGCCAGGCCGAAACGCCGGCCGAGCGGGCGATGACCAGCTCGTAGCGGCGGTTGAGCGATACCAGCGTCGCCATCGCCGAGAACAGCCCGACGAACGGCACCGTCTGCAACATGATCATCGGCATCCTGAGCGCCGAGATGGCGAAGGCGGTGCCGTAGCTGAAGCCCGGCAGCCCGGTCGTGCGGCCCGAAAGTTCGGTGAAGTCGATCAGGAACACCAGCGCCAGCAGGCCGAGGAAGAACCAGATGGTGATCGACACGTAGCGAAAGAAGAAATAGCGGCCCAGCGTCCAGCCCATCGTCAGGCTCCCTGGCCGGAAGTGCGCCGGGCGARCCAAAGCTTGAATGCTGTCCAGCCCTCGCCGACGCGGCTGGCCAGATTCGTCATCCAGTCGGCCCAGGCGGAGGGGAGTTCCATGCTTCGCGAGGACGCGATGAACCAGATCGAGACCAGCGAAGCAATCAGCGGTACGCCGTAGACCGTGTAGGCGTAGTACCAGACCCTGTCCGCCTTGCCCGCCGCGAGGAAGCCCAGCCAGCGCACGAACAGCGCCATCGCGATAGCCGTGATCAGCGGGTGGATGCGCGCCTCGCGGTGCGAGCGCGCGTCGCCCGCGACAGCCAGCGCGATCAACGCGAACACCAAGGAATAGGACCATTCGGAAAAGCGCTGGTTGAGCTCGGCCGTGTAGCTGTTCGGGTCGCGCTGGTACATCTTGTCGTTGGGATCCGGGTTGAGCAGATATTGCGTCGTCCGGTCCTTGGGCAGAAGCGTGATCTCGTTCGCCGCCGACACGAAGGCCGACAGGTCGAAGGCGTAAGAGGTGAAGCGGATGACCGAAAGGTCGCCGGTCACCGATTTGCGGTTGATGACGCCGTCATTCATCATCAACACCTTCTCATCGCCCTTTTCGACGATGCTGCCGGTCTTGGCGTAATAGGTGAGGTTGGCGCCTTCCTCGCGCGAATCGGCGACGAAGATGCCGCCGAGCTTGTTGTCGGGGAGCCGTTCGCCGATTTGCAGGAACAGGCCGTCGTCGATCTTGCGGAACGTGCCTTCCTGGATGATCAGCGACAGCAGGTCGGCGCGTGAGGCGGCAATCAGCTGGCGGTTCTTCTGCCTGGCATAAGGGTCGACGCCGTTGTCGACGGCGAAGGAAAAGACCGCGGCCGCCAGCGCAAGCAGAAGAATCGGCCGTGCGATCGCCCAGCGCGAAGCGCCGGCGGCRTTGATCACCGCGAGTTCCGAATCGGTGTTCATGGCGCTCAGCGTCTGCGCTACCGCCACTACCAGCGCGAACGGCACCACAATGGGGATGATGGAGGGTATGATCAGGGCCGCGACTTCGAAGAAGGTCAGCGCCGACTGGCCGCTATCGGTGACGAGGTCGATCTTGGCGAGCACCTGCGTCGTCCACACGATCGCCAGCGTCCATACTAGCGCCGCCAGGAACATCGCGGTGGCGCGACGCATGATGTAGCGTTCAACGACCTTCATGAAGGCTTTTCTCGATTGTGCCGAACGGCATCATGCCCGCCGACAAGGTAGTGATCCCGCGGCGCAAGCACAACTGGCTCCATTGGCGGCCCGATCTGGTTTGTCGCCCCACGCCACGTGCCCCAGCGCGGCGAAGTGTCCGCGCCAATCGATAAGAAATGCGAAACATTGATGGTTAACAACAGGTTGCAGCAGGAAGCTTGTGTTCTGCCGCGACGAATCCTTCGATGGTTTCGGTGCCRATATAGACCGCGATTTCGGCCAAAGTCTTGCCAAATGGCACAAAACGACCAAATGTCGCGCACGCTTGAAAGCCGGTTCGCGGCACCTCACCCCGAAAGCAGGATCTGATGACTTCGAGACCTTCGATTGCCTTCGCCAAATTCGCCGCGCCCAAAAAAGGCAGCGTCTTCGTGCTTGCGGCCGATGGCGGGGGGCTTGGCGAGGCCGCGAAGGCCTGCGATCCGGCGGGTGCGCTTGCCCGCGCCTTCCCGGTCGCCGATTTCTCCGGCAAGTTCGCGAGCTCGGCCGAAGTGCTGGCGCCCGAAGGGACGTCGGTCGACCGGCTGGTGGCGATCGGCGCCGGCAAGGTCGCGAACCTCGACGACTATGCCTGGCTGAAGCTCGGTGGCGCCGTTGCCGCTGCGCTGCGCAAGGCCACGGAAGTCGCTGTGATCCTCGACCTGCCCGAGTTGCAGCCGGACGGCAGGCAGGCGGCGCAGCTTGCCGCCGGCATCCTTCTGCGCAGCTATGGCTTCGACAAATACAAGACCCGGAAGGACAGGGAAGAGGGCCAGTCCGATGCCAAGGGGGCGGACGCCAAGAAGAGCGAAGCGGCGAAGCCCGCCAAGATCACCATCCATTGCGCCGAGCCTGCCGCCGCGAAAAAGGCCTTCGCAAGCGAAGAGGCGGTGATCGACGGTGTGCTTTTGGCGCGCGATCTCGTCAACGAGCCGGCCAACGCGCTGGGCCCGGTGGAATTCGCCGCCCGCGCCAAGGAGTTGGAGGCGCTCGGCGTCGAGGTCGAGATCCTGACCGAGAAGGAGATGAAGAAGCTCGGCATGGGCTCGCTGCTCGGCGTCGCTCAGGGCTCGCCGCGGGGCGCCCGCATAGCCGTCATGCAATGGAAGGGCGGCAAGGCCAAGGACGCGCCGGTCGCGTTCATCGGCAAGGGCGTCACCTTCGACACGGGCGGCAATTCGATGAAGCCGGCCTCCGGCATGGAGGACATGAAGGGCGACATGGGGGGAGCCGCCGCCGTCACCGGCCTGATCCATGCGCTGGCCGCGCGCAAGGCCAAGGCCAATGTCGTCGGTGTCATCGGCCTGGTCGAGAACGCGGTCGACGGCCACTCACAGCGTCCGGGCGACATCGTCACCTCGATGTCGGGCCAGACGATCGAGGTGCTCAACACCGACGCCGAAGGCCGCCTCGTGCTGGCCGATGCGCTCTGGTACACCAACGACCGCTTCAAACCGAAATTCATGGTGAATCTGGCGACGCTGACCGGCGCCATCATGGTGGCGCTCGGCCAGCATTATGCCGGCCTGTTCTCCAACAATGACGAGCTGGCCGGCAGGCTCCTCGGCGCCGGCCAGGCGACGCAGGAGCGGCTGTGGCGCATGCCGCTCGGCGCCGAATACGACAAGCTGATCGATTCCAAGAACGCCGACATGAAGAACATCGGCGGCCGCTATGGCGGCGCCATCATCGCCGCGCAGTTCCTGCAGCGTTTCGTCAAGGACRCGCCCTGGGCGCATATCGACATCGCCGGCACCGCGATGGGCGCGCCGGCAAGCGAGATCAACCAGTCATGGGGCTCGGGCTTCGGCGTGCGGCTTCTCGACAGGCTGGTGCGCGATCATTACGAAGGGTAGGGCTTTCGAAGGATGGCCGACATCCTCTTCTACCACCTGACCGAATCGACGCTGGAGGAGGCGCTGCCGGGTCTCCTCGAGCGCAGCGTCGAGCGCGGCTGGCGCGTGGTGGTGCAGACCGGCACCGAGGAGYGGCGCGACGCACTCGACCAGCATCTGTGGACGTTCCGCGACGATGCCTTCCTGGCGCATGCCACTGACCGCGAAGCCCATCCGGCCGAGCAGCCGATCCTGCTCACCACGGGGGAGGCGAACCCCAACGCGGCCCAGATCCGCTTCCTCGTCGATGGCGCGGCCCCGCCTGAGCTTTCCGGCTACGAGCGCGCCGTCTTCCTCTTCGACGGCCATGATGCGGCGCAACTCGAAGCCGCGCGCGGCCATTGGAAGACGATGAAGGAGGCCGGCCACGCCGTCACCTACTGGCAGCAGACGCCCGATCGGCGGTGGGAGCGGAAAGCCTAAAACACGTCAGCGATCGCCGATTGTCACCTGTTGAGTTCGTGCGGTGCGGCAGGTCCCTCACTTGCTCGTCGGACAAATGCCGTCGGCTGCCATGCCGCGGGAGTGCCGGGAGGGATCACTCGGCTGCCGGCGTCGAGCGGCCGGCCACATATAGCGCCACCGGCGCGCACGCTCCGATTTGGCCTGGCGCTGCCACCCGATCAACCGCCTCTCAACTGCCGAAGCACATCTCGATTGGCTCGCAGAAGCTCAAGATAGAGCTCCTTGGCCTTGGGCTCCGCGAAGCAGTAGAAACGAAATAGCTCTTCGCTATTTTCTTTGTAGCCGTGAAAGGCCGGAGCTTCCTTCGTCGCCTCACTTGTAGCCCGATCGAGCGCAAACAACTCCTTGAAAATTGTGCCATCCTCCGACTTCGCGACCACTACTCTTTCCATCCGGCCGTTGCTGAAGACGTACGACACCTTCGATTTTTTGCCTTCGGGGTTCTCGTTGATTGTCTCCAGGACGCCGTTGCCGGGTTCGTCCGGACACTTGACGGAAACTCTGAGGAAATCACTATCGGCGAAGGACGCYGAGCTGCCACACGTGGCGAAAAACAACAGGATCAAGCTCGGCAACATCCCGGAATTTCTGGTCGCGAAGAAGCACATGAGCGGCAATCACCTCCAACCGGGCTATTAGGCATGGTGATTGACCATCTTGCGATGTCTTCGCCAAGTCAAACAGGGTCTGCACAATGCCGGGAACTGCAATCGCCCATGCTTCTGCGATCATTCTACTTCCCACCGACCGGTAGCGCGCGCTGGACGACGCTGAGGAAGAAGCGGATGCCGATCGGGATGATCGCGTCGTTGAAGACGAAGCGGTTGCCATGCAGCCCGGCGCCAGGGCCGACATTGCCGGCGCCGATCCACACATAGGCGCCGTCTCCGACGCCCTGCAGCAGGAAGGCAAAATCCTCGCAGCCCATGCTGGGCTGGAACGCGGTTGCGACGCGCTCCGCACCCACCGTATCCGCGCCGGCCTGCGCCGCGAGCGCCGCGCCGTTCGCCGGGTTCACCACCGGCGGGTAACCGCGCTTGTAGGTGAGTTCGGCGCTCGCGCCGTGCATCGCGGCCGCAGCCTCCGCCACGCGCTCGATCTCGGCCGCGCAATGCTCGGAGAGCGCGCGGTCGTAGAAGCGGCAGGTGCCCTCGACCTTGACCTCGCCCGGCACGAAATTGTTGAAGCGGCCGCCATGGATCTGCGTCACCGAGAGCACGGCCGGCGACAGCGGATCGACGCTGCGTGAGACCAGCCGCTGGATCGCGGTGACGAAGCTTGCCGCGGCAAGCAGCGGATCGTCGCCCAGATGCGGCATCGCCGCGTGGCAGCCGCGGCCGCGAAAGGCGATCTCGAAATCGTCGACGGCCGCCATCTGCGGCCCGGCGCGCACGCCGATATGGCCTTCCGGAAAGCCCGGCCAGTTATGCACGGCAAACACCTGGTCGACCGGAAAGCGCTTTAGCAGCCCGTCCTCGATCATCTTCCTGCCGCCGCCCAGCACCTCCTCGGCCGGCTGGAAGACGAACACCACCGTGCCGTCGAAGCTGTCGCTTTCGGCGAGCAACTTCGCCGTGCCGAGCAGCATGGCGGCGTGGCCGTCATGGCCGCAGGCATGCATGACGCCGTCGTTGCGCGAGGCATAGGCGACATCGGCGGCTTCCTTGATCGGCAGGGCGTCGAGCTCCGCCCGCAGTGCGATCGCCTTGCGGCCCGTGCCCTTCGTCAGGGTGGCGACCACTGCCGTAGCGCTGACGTCGGTATGGACGGCCAGGCCGAATTCCTCGAGCTTCGCCGCGACGAAGCCCGCCGTCTTGTGCTCGGCAAAGCCCAGCTCCGGATTGGCATGGATGTGCTGGCGCCAACCGATCGCCTCAGGGACGATTGCTTCCACCCTGTCGTTTTCCCGCATCGCCATATCTCCGTTTCGAATGCGGCGATGTAGCCCGGGCCTTCGGCTGCCGTCTTGAACGGGATTGACGGGCAGGGCGGTTTCGAAAAGGCTTCCGCCATGAGCGACGCGAGCGAGCAAAGGGAACGAGAGGCAGCGAAGCTGACGCGGCATGAGGGCCTTCGCGGTCTCGAAATGCTCGCCGCCCGCTATCGCGACCATGCCTATGCGCTGCACACCCACCCGACCTGGGTTTTCGGTGTCGTCGTGGCCGGCGTCGAGAAGCTCAGGATCGGCCGCCGCCGGCATCTGGCGCCGGCGGGCTCGATCATCATCGTCAATCCGGAAGACCCGCATGACGGCGAGAAAGGAGCGCCTGCCGGCTGGGCGTACCGCACCTGTTATCCTAATGCCGCGCTGATGGCCGAGATCGCCGAGGAATTCGAACAGCCCGGGCTGCCGATGTTCGGCGAGGGCATCGTTCACGCGCCGGAGCTGGCGCGGGCATTCGTGCGGGCGCATCGGCTCGTGGGACAGGCGCTGAGCAGGAAGCGGCGATGCTGGTGGTTCTCGGCAAACTCGTGCAACGCTTCGGCGACGGCAAGGTCCGCTCCCGCGCTGGCGACGGCGGTGAGACGGAGCGGCGTTTCCGCCTTTACGGCGAGCTGATCGCCGCCGATCTTTCAGTCGGCTTCGACCTTTCGCGTCTGGCAGCGGCCGCCGGTGTCACACGCTTCCAGGTGATCCGCGATTTCCACCGCGCCGCCGGCATGACGCCTGGACAATATCTGCGCGACCGCCGCATCCGCGCCGCCTCGGCGCTGATCAAGACCGACATGCCGCTGGCCGAGATCGCCGCGGCGACCGGCTTCGCCGACCAGAGCCACCTCACCAGGGTGTTCAAGGCGATCAAGGGCCTGTCGCCCGGCGCCTGGCGCGCCGCAGCGTGAGATGTGTCGCGCGGCAATTCTACGGGCGGCGCGCCAGCAGCAGGCGCGCTACATCAGCGATGCCGTGGCGAGACGGTTTTTGGCGATGTTCGGCTTCTTGTCGCCGACATAGTCCACATGAGTGTCGATGAGCCGATCGTTGTTGATGCCGGCCGCGGTCATAACGTCCACGATCGCCTTGATCCGCTGCTTGGCCAGGTCCTTGTTCGTCTTCGCGGCGTCGGCGCCGGTAAATTCCTTGGCGGCCTGAGCCGTCAACTCCACATTGCAGCGCGCGTCTTTGATGCTGGCGGCGAATTTTTCGAGGTCGCTTTTGACCTGCGGCGAGATTACGGAAGACTGGCTGTCGAAGACAAGGTTGACTTGCACCGCGCTCCGCTTCTCGTACTTACGGCAGGATATCCCTTGCTTGGGCAGGGTGTACACGATGGCGCTCCGCGCCTGGTTCGTATCGGCGGCGCCGTCGTCGACCCAATGCTGAACCGCAAGCACCATTTCCGGCTTGACGCCTTGCACCCTCAGGAAGTCGGCGGTTGCGTTGAGCCTGCGGCCAGCTATGTCGTATGCCTTGTTGCCTTCCTTGCTGGCCGTCGCGTAAAGCCTGTAGCCRCAATCGCGCCCGGCGCCCTTGACGAACACCGCCAGGCTCTTCGCGGTTTCATCCGAGATCTTGCCGTTGCCCTTTTTGAACAGGACACGATACGAGTTCCACTGGGTGCACTTCGGCCCGACGTCGCGCTCTTCGGCTGCCGCCTTGAAACAAATCGCGCTACTGGCGACAATAATAAAAGCCAGGGCGAGACTGAATACGAATTTCATCTTCGTGGCTCCTCCCAGGCAACATATTACCGCACTTCGCGCTCTAACGTTAGCGCGACTGGCGGTGGCGGTCTGTCAATCCCATACGAGCAGCAGCTTGCGCCAAAAAGCGTTGGACGGTGTCGGTTTCGAACCGCGTGGCAGCCTGACGGCCAGATAGATCGTCAGCCATTTGCGATCGATCTCCCGGATGGAGACCTTCAGGTCATGCAGCTCGAAAGGTTTCGAAACCCGTGTCCATCCGGAGAACGCCAAGGCGCCGACGGGAGCGTCGCGGTCCCAAACGAGCTTTTCCTCCGGCCTGCCGAGAGCCAAGGCGAACTCGAATGGCGACGCCTCCTCGTGTGCGATCTCCACCGTCGCGATGGCGCTCCTGGCAAATGCCGGGAAAGCGGCGTTGAGCGAGGCTACGACCGGGCCATGCGTGCTCGGCCGCAGAAATATGCCGCCATTGTCGCCAGCGACGAGAAGCAGCGGCAGTTCGGAGGGATAATTCGTCACAAGCGTCGATTGCTTAAGTTCCTCTCCCGTCAGCCGGCGCGTGCGTTGGCGCGATTGCGGCGCGTTGAGGCGTGGGCGCCTCGCGCCAGGCGAAACGACATTGCGGATCTTGATGCTTGAAAAACCGCCGAGCACCGGCGCGTCGGGCCGATTGCCGCCACATCTGACGGCAAGCAGCAAATCGCGCCTGACTGATGCCGGCGTATCGACGCTCGCCATGATCTCGCGGGGTTCGTGCGGACGGCTGACATCGGCCCAGCCGCTTCCATCGCCATTTTCGAGGAGCCGAGCGAGGTCACTGAAAGTCTGGTTCTCCGCATCGACGATCGCGATCTGAAACTGCGCCGGCCCCGTCAATGCTTCGTCGAGGTAGACCCAGCAATCCGCGCCGATTGTGCCGGGTGGGCAGACGCCCTTCAGCAAAGCCATTGAGACAATGTTGCCCTTGGCCTGGAGGAACAATTGGTCTGGCGATTGTTCGACATAGGTCAACAGATCGGAATCGGCATCCGGATACGAGCCGACATGGGCGAGGCGCAGGACTTCGGCCGAGAGGTATCGCTCGCTGTGGAGCGCGGAATGCAGTTCCGGCACGGTATCCTCAGCCGCCGCATCGAGCAGATCGACGACACCCAGGGTGAAGTCCGATCGTCCGGAACGGGCGAGAAGCGAAATCGCCGTATCGGGCCTGCCTTCGCGCGCCGCTATCTCAGCCAGCAACTGCATCGCGTCGGTGGAATTGGCGGGAGCGGAGCTTAGCCGCAGATAGCGGTCATCCTTGACCCGCAGTTCCAGATTCCAAAGGTTGAGATCCTTCTCATGACTGGCAGTATTCGAGCTGATGCCGAGTTGCACGAACATGTCCGTATGCGCGAATTTGTGCTTGCGGAACACGTCGATGATGGGCCTGCGATTTCGAAGCCATTCGGCATTCCGGTTCATGCCGGTCGGCGACGAGCGGTACCAGTAGAGCGGCTCCGGGACGGTCACGATCTCAAGGCCCGCCAGGTCGGCGCGCAGGAAGAATTCCCAGTCGCTTGCTGAAAAGCCGCGCTCCTCGTTCAGGTAGCCGATCTTGTCGAACACCTCCCGCCGCAACATCGCGTTGGCATCGCCATACGGGTTGGTGATCAGGGCGATGTCGGGAGGGCCCCCAACCGGGAAATAGAGCATGTATCCTCCGTTCGTGTCTGGCGGCACAAACGGTTCGTTGAGCCATTTGGAAAAGGTCGTGCAGATGTCGGCGCCGGTCTCTTGAATGGCGGCCGCCAGCGTGCTGACCGCATTCGGAAACAGCGCGTTGTCGTCGTCCAGGAACAGGATCAACGAACCCTTCGCGGCTCGAATTCCGGTGTTGCGCGCCTTGCCGAGGAAACCATTCTTCTGCCGGATTATGCGCCAGCCGCGTCGCTTGAACTCGGGCTCCAGCTCTGCCAGCAGCTGGATTGCCTCCGGATCCGTGCTGCCGTCATCGACGACGATCAATTCGATGTTGGGATAGTCTTGGCGCCGAACCGAGGCAATCGCCTGCGGCAGCAGGCGCGCCCGGTTGTAATGCGCCGTGATGATCGAAACGAGCGGCGGCCGTCTGCGGCTCCGGCTGGGGCTGGCAACCTTGGCGGGGCGTCGGCCGAGCTTGGCGTGCAGCTTGCTCCAGGCCTTCTCCCGCGCTTCCCTGTCATGCTGCGGCTTTGCCGGGCCGAACGATGGGTCCTTAAGCACCGACGCGATCTTGCCCGCGATGGCGGAAGCGGATGCCTGCATCATCACTGCCTCGGCGAACTTCGGATGGAGCAGGTCTCGTATGCTGCCGACGTCCGTCGCGATGAACGGAATTCCCTCGTCGAGACACGTTACCACATCAAGTGGAAGCTGCGCGGCCGAGTGCGTAATCGCCACCAGCGCGTGGCTCTGCCGCAGATAGCGGAAGATTTCGGGCTCGTCCCAGATGGGCAGAAGGTTCAGTTTGAACGGCCATTGCCTGGCGCGGCGAACGATCATGCCGCCCGAATGCTCGCCGAGAACATGGCCGAACGCGCCCATGACTGTCACCGCCAGATCGGTGACGCCACTGTCGGCCAGACGGTCGAGCGCGTCGCAAAACAGCATGAGCCCGTTGCGTTCTTCCGTGCCGGAGAAATGAACCACCTCGTTCGTGGGGCGCGCTCTTGGTCTGTAACGGTCCACTGTAAAGTTGGAGCGCCATTCCTCGGGCTCGAGAGGCGTGGCGATATGACGGCTGGCGGGTAGCTTCCATCCCGCCTTGCTCATCCAGTCGAGCAGGGACTGGCCGGTAACTACGAGATGGTCGCAGGTCTCGACCGACGTCCTTTCCATATGAGCAACCGTCATCTGCTCCTTGCGTTCGATCGCCCGGGCGTTGGCCTCCAGCCTCCATGAAAGCGGCTCATGTCCGAGCACGACGATCACGGGAGGGTTCGGAAAGACGCCCGTCCGTTTGGCGACAGTGGGAAAATGCGCCAGTCCGCCCTCGAGCGAAAAATAGACGACGTCGAAATTGTTTTGCTTGAGATAGTGGTAGACGGCCACCGAGTTCTGGTCCCTCGCTTCAAGGCCACGCAGCAGTTCAGGCGATTGCGGCAGCAGCTCAAGCCGCACCAGAAAATTGTCGAAACACCATTTGGCCAGTTTTGCGATCTCCTGGCCATCGGGCTGGCTGCCGAACGGGTTCGCTACCCAAAGCAACGTCACGGTGTCGCCGGATTTCGCCAGGTGCTGAGCCAGTGCATAAGTCGCGGAGCCGGGATCAGCGGTCACCATTGATCCGAACTCGACCTCGGAGACGACACACACATTGCGGGGCTTTTGGCTTGCCTGTCGCGTTTGCCTCAGCGTCGCGCCTGCCTTAGAACCAACGCTCAATCAGCCCCCCCTCGATCATCAGCCGAACAGGAAAGTCTTGCCAACAGGAGGATAACACTTTGATAATCGTCTCGCGGGATAATCGGCTTTGGGGCCATCATAACACTCCCGGATTGATGACGTTCGGATGCTTAGCCGCCGGTCTCCAAAACACCTCGAAAGGCTGGACGATCGGCCAGTCGCCGTGAGCAAAGGCGAGATTCTGTGCTTTGTCGGACTGCGCAACGAAGCGGCGTTGCTGCCGCACCTTCTCGACCACCACCGCAAGCTCGGTGTCGACCGTTTCTTTTTCCTGGACAATGGCTCCACGGACGGAACGCGAGAGCTGATCCTGGAACAGCCGGACAGCCACTGCTTCCATACGGAAGGATCGCATTTTTCGGAAAACGTCGATCCGCCGCGGTGGATCAATACGCTGATGAATGTCCTCGGCGTCGGCCATTGGTGCGTTTCGATCGATTCAGACGAGCTTCTCGTGTATCCCGATTCCGAACACGTCAACCTGCGCCAGCTTTGCGGCTATCTCGACTCGACCGGTGCCGAAGCYGTCATCGGATCAATGATCGACATGTACGCCGACGGTCCGCTGGCCGAGTACAGCTATGACGGCACAGTCCCGCCTGTCGAGGCATCGCCTTACTTCGATCCGCGGCCAGGATGGCTGCGCGCGAACAATATCTCATATCCGCCGGAGCAGATGTTYGGCGGTGTCAGGGAGCGAGTCTTCTGGCAGGGCCGGTTCAAGCAGACGCTTCCTCCGTGCCTGACCAAGGTGCCGATTGTGCGGTGGGAGCGGGGCAGGCGCTATCACGTGGCGCAGCACACGATCAGCGAGGTCCGGTTCAGTGAGCTGCGTATCGCATTGCTGCATTTTAAATTCGTTTCGGGATTTCATCTGAAATCGGTGTCGTCACTGAGCGAAAACACGAGGCTCAAGGAGAAGGGGCTCGAGGAGCGTGCTACTTACATCGAGGCCCTGGAGCGCAATCCCAAACTGTCGCTTCGCAATGATCGGTCCGTCCGCTATCGCGGTGATAGCGCGCAGCTCGTGGAACTCGGCTGGATGAAAACCTCGGATCGCTACGCCGAATACGTTGCGAAAACGGCCTCGCCGCGGTTACGCGAGACCGCGGCGACCTGAGCTGACGATTTGCCGAACCGGAAGCTGATGCTTAACCGCCGTAGCGGTGTCCACCGTCGCCGTTGCCGTTGCCG
The DNA here is from genome assembly GCF_001854785.1 of Mesorhizobium sp. ORS 3428. Classification (GTDB taxonomy): domain Bacteria; phylum Pseudomonadota; class Alphaproteobacteria; order Rhizobiales; family Rhizobiaceae; genus Mesorhizobium. The sequence goes on along the minus strand of NZ_MDFL01000126.1, from coordinate 75,646 downwards.
GCGCCACTTGCGGCAAACTGCGCCAAGCTGTTGAGGGCCAGCGCCTTGCAAGCCGTCGGCGCGTTCGGATAACGGTGCAAATAGTCCTCCAGCGCCTCGATGGTGCCGATCTTGAGGGCCCGCTCGCAAGCGAGCTCGGCTTCCTTGACCGGAGCAACCTCGATTTGTGCCTGCGCCGCGTTGGAAAAAGCGACGCTAACGCCCAGAATGCTTAGTCCGCCCAACAGTAGCGACTGGATCTTACGCATGACAAACCCCTTTCCACCACATGCCCCATAACACGCCATAATATAACCGGTTAATAATTTGTCAACCATAACGGGAGGTTAACGAGGTGGGTATAGAGAACCGAGTGCGGTTAACCTTAACCGCGGCCGCATGGGTCTCGGGCCGCGCTCAATCGCTGAAAAGCGTCAGCTTTCGAAAGAAGGCGTTGGTAGGAAAGCCATTGGGAATTTCCGTGAAACGAACCGCCAGAAGGATAGACAACGGCATTTTGAGCMGCACGCGAAGCGCCGCCGTCAGGCGGTGGCGCGCGAACTTGTCTCGAACGGTCACCCAGTCGGAAAAAGCGACGGTTTGCGCGGCGATATCCTCCTGCCAGTCTACCACCCGGTCGGGGCGGGCCAAGGCCAGGCCGAAATCAATTGCCGGCGCGTCGGCATGCGCGACTTCGACCGTTGCCTCCAGCCTGCGGAAGAAGGGAGGAAATTGACTACCGAGCGAGGCGGCGACCAGTCCTTCCAGATGCGGGCGCAGGAATATTCCCCCATCGTCCGGGGCCACCAGGAGCAACGGAAGATCGGAAATGCGCGGTGTGAGAAGCCTGGCGCTCCTTAGCGCTTGATAGCCGAGGCTGTGCGATCCGCCAGCCTCGTCCGGAATGCCTTCACCTGTCGTGACCGGGTCCCGTTCAAGCAAGGTCGCCACGGTATCGGGCCGCCCGGTCGATGCGGCGATGGCGGCGAGCCTCTCGATGGCCGCATCGCCGTTCGGTTCGAGACTGCTGAGTTCGAGATACTTTCGATTGGCGGGGATATATCTCAGATTCTCTCGCGCGCTTTCGATTTCGGACCGCGCCGTGTTTTGGGTAGTGGCAAGCTGATAAAGCAGCCGGGCGTCGTCGAACCTGGCTGACCTGAACGTCTCGATGACGGGAAGGCGATTGTCGTACCAGTTCGAGGYCCGGAACATTCCGTCCGGCTTCGAGCGATACCAGTAAAGCGGTTTCGGAATCGGCCRTATCTTCAGCCCGGCGAGGGAAGCTCGCGCAAAGAATTCCCAGTCATGCATCGCATAACCGGGTTCCTCGACCAGAAAGCCGATCCGCGAGAAAACCTCCCGGCGAACCATCGCGTTGGCGTCGCCATAGATATTGTGGATCAGGCCGAGCGCGTCGGGGCCGCCGAGCGGCAGATACTGGATCAACCCGTCCGCCCGGTCCGCGGGAATGAAATCCTCATAGAAGATCAGCTGGAAAGCGGTGCAGATATCCGCGCCAGATGCCGCCATTGCGCGCACGAAATGGTCGACGGCCTCTGGAAAAAGCGCGTTGTCATCGTCCACGAACAGGATGAGCTCGCCGCGCGCGGCGCGCACGCCGGCATTTCGCGCGGCGCCAAGGTGCCTGTTCGGCCGGCGCATAATCTTCCAGCCGCGCTGACGGAACGTTGGCTCCAGCGCGTCCAGCAATCGCTGGGCTTCGCTCAGGTCGCTTCCGTCATCGACCAGCACCAGCTCCAGCTTGTCGTAAGTCTGTGCCTCGATCGCCGCGATCGCCTGTTTCAGATAGAGCGGCCGGTTGCGATGGGCCATGACGATCGAAACCAGCGGCGCTGGACCGGCGCGCTTGCCAACGCGCCGGCGTGCGGCCGATGCCGGCGGATTGCGTGTATCCAGCCAGGCCCGCCGGCATTGACCAGAAACGTCTATCCGTCGCGGGCGGGGCGGGCTGCCGAGCGCAGCGAGGATCGAGCGGGCCAACTGGCCGGCGTCAGGTCCGACCAATCGAGGTTGCTCCGCCTCTGCGTTCCACGCCTCGGCATTGGCGCCGGCGTTGGTGGCAACGAACGGCAGCCCCGCCGCGATACAGGCAGCGACGGCGGCACCGGTCGATGCGGCAAGCGAAGGGATGACCGCCAGCGCACCGCTACGCGCGACGTAGTCGAGCTTCGCACCCAGATCCGCAGCGGGCAAAAGCTTGAGCTTGAACGGCCATTTCTCCGCGCGGCGCAAAAGCAGTCCGCCGCTGTGCTCGCCCATGATCTTGCCGAATGGAGCAAACGCAGTGAGAGTCAGGCCCGCGGGCGCCGACGGCGCGAGCAAGTCCAACGCATCGCAAAGCAGTGTCAGGCCATCGCGAAACCTCGCTCCGGAGAAGACGGCGAGTTCTCGCGCGGTTCCGCTTTCGGGCGCCGGCCGCGCACCGGCCCGGCCGATGCCGGCGGACAGCGGCAACATCGGCAACACCGCCGCCTTGCGGACCTTCCAGCCTTTCGACAGCATCCACTTGCGCAGCGTGGCGGAGGCGCAGATCGTCCGGTCGGCCATCTCCGCGCAGTATTTTTCCATATAGCCGATGGCGATCGCCTCGGTGCTTCCGACGAAGGCCTTGTCGGTTTCGTGTCCCCATTCCTCCGGCGCGTTGGCGAAGACAATGATCGGCGGGGGCGCGAAGGCCCCGGTTTCGGCCGCCAGCAGCGTGTAATAAGCCAATCCGCCCTCGAGGGGCGCGTAGACCAGATCGTGATTGGACCGTTCGAGGTAATGCAGCAACGCTGCGGAGCGGCTCTCGGGCGTCGCCAGCGAAGGAAGCAGTTGGTCGGACCTGTCGAGAACCTCCAGTTTGACCGGGGCGGCCTCGAATTCCGCCCGGCGCGCCGCCACTTCGTCCGTGGATGGCACGTCCAGGCCCACAACCCACAGCAGGGTGACGTCATCTCCGTTCTCGGCGAACAGCCTGGCAAGTTCGCCGGGCGTCGTGGCGTCGTCGATGTCGACGTCGCGCCGGATCGCTTGCGTCACCACGCAGATGCGGCGACGTCCGCCTTGCGGCTTCGACGGCTTCCTCAGTTTGCTCCCAACGGCCATTGGAGGTTCCTCTGACCCAAATCCATAAGCAACGTTTTTGTGCTTCTCTGCCTTTTAACCATCCCAGGTTTACTTTTCAGTGATCATCCTTCTGCGCCGTTGGTAAACCAAGACCATCAAGTGGTCCCTAAAAAGGCTGTACAATCAATCGACTGTTACAAGTTTATCGACACGGCATAACCAATCTTTACGCCTCCCGGCTAATCGTTCACGGCATAGCAGGAGGYGCAAATGAAAACGACGATGAAGTTTCTCGCTGCGCTCGGTCTGATGGGCGCGATGATCTCGACGAGCTCGGCAGGAGAATTGCTGCGTCCGCGCATCAATCTCGGCACCGCCAACGTCAAGACCATCAGCGGCGATCGCGGCGGCTATGTGATCGACTATGCCATCCGTGCCTTGATGTTGCGGCGCAGCGGCGGTTTTGTGCGGTTCGATGGCGCATGCGACTCGGCCTGCACGCTCTATCTGTCGATGCCCAAGAGCAAGATATGCGTCACGCACAATGCATCGTTCGGCTTCCACTTGCCTTATGGCGCCGGCGCGCGGGGCAATCAGGTCGCCGCGGACTTCATGATGAGGAACTATCCTGRCTGGGTTCGCGGATGGATCGCCAAGCGCGGCGGGCTGAAGAATTCCATCGCGACCATGACCTACGCGGATGCGAGCCGGTTTCTGCCGACCTGCCCTGCCGAGCAGCGTATGACCATAACGAGTCTCAGCCCGACGCGCCTGCGCGGCGGTTGATCCGCGAAGCCAGTGCTGGAACAGGCCGCGACGGCGGGCGCTCCATAGTGCCCGCCGTTGCCGTTTCATGCGGCGGCTCGTAATTGAACCGAAAGGCCGTTTGTGTATTTTCGGGCATCTGGTCATCCTGTTGGGCGTGGTACGAATGCAGCCTTGCCAAAAGTTCGTGCTGATCGCTTCGCCTAGAACCGGATCACAAGCGCTCAATCGCCATCTCAACCAGTATGATGGGATGGTCATGCACGGCGAGGTTTTCAATCCGAGCTTTGTCGGGTTGCGCCACGACTACCACGAGAAGATGAATCTGCCGCGCGAACGCGTCGATTTGCGAGACGCCGAGCCGGACGAGTTCATCGCGCGGATTTTCGACGATCCGTCGGCCAGTTTCGTTGGGTTTCACATATTTCCTGATCAGACCCGCCCCGCCATACTGCCCGTGCTCGAAGATGAAAGCGTCAAGAAGCTTTGGCTCGTAAGGAATCCGATCGCGTCCTTCGTCTCGTTGCTTGAGGCGGAAGCGTCCGGGGTCTGGACGGTCCACGCTTCCGATCCGCCTTCGGCCGACAGCCCCAGGAAGAAGGTGTATTTCGACATAGACCGGTTCAACRCATTTTTGCGCGAGCTGAATTTGTTTCGTGCAAAGATCAGATCCGTGTTGTTCGAGGCCCGGCAGGCATTCTTTCCGATCCGGTATGGCGACATCGGCGATCCGCTGGTCGGCAACGCGATCATCGCCTTTCTCGGGGGCTCCCAGCGCCTGGATCATTTCGAGAGCGAGATCCTTAAACCGCCGCAACGACCGTTCGTCGATCGTATCGAGAATTACTGGGAGTTCGTGAACTATTTCAGGGCCGTCTCCACGGACGACCTGTATGCGTTCGGTTAACCAGTTCTGAAGAGACATGGTTAACTCACAGTTGATTTTGTTGACTCTTTTATAGCCTGGGCTGAATCTGCGAGCGGGGGTTTGAAGGCTGTCGGCGAGGTTCTGACCGAAGCGCAAACTGGTGGCGGGAAATTGCATGACTATCGGCGGCAGTACGGGATCGGCGAGCCGATCCGAAGGCGGCCAGGCGCAATCGCAGACGAAGACGGCCTTGACGCGGGACCAGCGCTTCCGGCGCATGTCCCTGCGCATCATTTGCACGAGCCTGCTGTCATGGCTGCTGCTGGGCGTCTACCGCGGCGTTATCCTCGATCCGCAAACGACGGTTCAGGGCGTTCTTGCGGCCATCCCTACGGGATTGGCCGCAAGTTACTACGATCTGATCCTCATTGCGTCGCTGTCGGCGGCAACGCTGATCCTGCTCTTTCTTGTGAAGGCAAGCAGGCTAGCCGCCGCGGCAATTGTCTTCCTGTTCTATTTTGCCATCATGGCGTCGCTGGGGTGGGGTTTTGCCAACATCAATCTCGTCAAGATCTTGGGCGAGCCATTCACGTTCCAGTGGCTGGTCTATGGCGATTTCCTGCAGAATGCCGACGCCAAGAACGCCATGGGCGACGCGCTCAATGCGAGAGACGTCGCTATCCTCTGCGGTTCCAGCATTCTCGTGCTGACCGTTGGTTACGCCGCGGGCAGGTTGAGCCATCGGCTAAGCGCCGCAGGTCACCGGGCGTTTCTGATCGCGCTGGTCCTGTGTCTCGGAGCAACCCTGGCCGGCACCGGCTACCACGTGCGCGCGGAGGCGTTGCCCGCGGCCAAGATCGACAATCCGATCGTTTATTTTGTTCAGTCGGCCTGGTTCAGCTCAACGCCGGTCATGCTCGCTATCGGCGCCGGCGCCGATGATCCCGACGTCGCCAGCGTCGGCGAGCGTCCGCCGGAAGCGTCAAGCTTCAGGGCGCTGGCGCCAAACGCGATCAAGAACGTGTTGATTTTCATGATGGAGTCGGTGCCGTCAAAATACATCGAGACCTTTGGCGGCAAATATCCGGTCACGCCGACCATAAAGAGCTACGCCGCGGATTCTATCCGCTTCGACAAAATCTATGCGCACGCGCCATCCACGCACTACTCAATATTTTCGCTGCTGACCTCGATGTATAACGACATCTCATTCTATGGGATGACCAGCAGGTATCCATATCTGCCGTTGGAGTCGATTTCCAACACGCTGTCCAAGCACAATTTTCGGACCGGGTTCTTCTGGAGCGCGGATTCCCGCTTCCAGCGAGTGGACGAGTTCCTGCTCAACAAGGGGCTGGACGTAATCCAGGACTATCGGGGGCAGAAATGCGCCACCCCGACGTTCAAGCTCAGCACCGAGCAGTGGAAGAACATGGATTACAACAGTGATCTCTGCACGGCGCAGTCGATCATCGACTGGATGAACAAGGATTCGGAGAAGCCTTTCTTCGGTATCATGTTCACGGCGATGACTCACTATCCCTATATCGCCGGCAGCCCGATGTTCTCGAAGATGGCGCCTTCCGCTAGAGACATCGGGCCGGTGCACTACGTTGAGGACGAAAAATTCAACGCCTATCTCAACGCCTTGAAGGTCGGCGACACCGCGCTCGGCGAGATCCTTGAATCGCTGAAGCAGTCCGGCAAGCTCGATTCGACGCTGGTCGTCATCCTGGGCGATCACGGCGAGGCGTTCGGGGAGYACGGTGACTACGTCCATGCCACCGCGATCTACGACGAGAACGTCCACATCCCGCTCGTCATGATCAACAAGCACCTTTTCCATGACGAGGTCGCGCATCCGGTTGGCGGCATCATCGATGTCGCCCCAACGATCATGGACATACTGGGACTGYCGCTGCCAAAGGAGTGGCAGGGGCRCAGCCTGTTCAGCACGCAACGGTCAAACAAGACCTTCTTCTTCAACCCCTGGGCCGGTTCCCTGTTCGGCTATCGCGACAATGATCGAAAGGTGATTTTCAACGCGACCACCGGCAAGGTCGAGGAATATGACCTCAAGGCCGATCCCGAGGAAAGGACGAACCTCTTCAAGGAGGATGCCGGCGGCCGAACGGCGCTGTTGCAGCCGATCACTGGATGGGTGCAGTCGCAGAAGCGGCGTATAGCGAACCTCGTCACCCAGGCGTCGCAGGCGGCAGGGCACTGTACCGCCACGACCCTGGAGATCGACGCGGCCGGCACGGATTACCAGGGGCCGCCTCGCGTCGACGTCTTCGTGGACGGCAATCGTCTTGCCGAGATAGCCGTGCAGGGCAAGAACAGTACAGCGTCGACGGCCGAAACTCGCGTGGCCGAGATGAAGGAAGCGGCCGCCGACGCACGGCCATTCCGCATCGACCTTTCTGGCGTGCCCAACCCGAAGTCAATCGAAATTCGCTACGTCAATGACCAGTGGGCCGGAGACGGCTTGCCTGGCGACCGCAACCTTTTCATCAAGAGTATAAAGGTGAACGGGCAGTTGGTGCCTAACAGCAAACTGCACGTTGACGAGCAGTCCCATGGCTATACCGACGACAGCGGGACCGCCATGTACACCAACGGCTCTCTGTGGGTCAGCGGCCCCTTCATCGAAGGGTGCATGTAAGGTAGGAGGACTAGCGGCAGCCCTTCGCGCTACCTCTTGCCCTCCGGCCGCCATTCCTGCCGGTACCAGTCGACGAATTTGGCCAATCCTTCCTCGATCGACACTTTCGGCTTGAAGCCGAAGTCGCGCTCCAGCGCGCTGGTGTCGGCATAGGTCTTCTCGACATCGCCGGGCTGCATCGGCAGGTCCTCGCGCATCGCCTTGACGCCGAGAAGCCTTTCCAGCGTCTCGATGAAGCGGCCGAGATGCACCGGCTGGCTGTTGCCGATGTTGTAGATCCTGTGGCATTCGCCGCCGGCTGCCGGCGGCTTGTCGAGAACTGCGACCACGCCGTCGACGATGTCGTCGATATAGGTGAAATCGCGCCACATCTCGCCATGGTTGAAGACGCGGATCGGCTTGCCTCCCAGCATCGCCTCGGTGAAGATCCAGGCCGCCATGTCCGGACGCCCCCAGGGGCCGTAGACGGTGAAGAAGCGCAAGCCGGTCTGCGGCAGGCCGAAGAGATGCGAATAGGTCGAGCTGATCAGTTCGTCCGCCTTCTTGGTCGCCRCGTAGATCGATACCGGATTATCGACGCGGTCGGTCTCCGCAAACGGCACCTTCTTGTTGCCGCCATAGACCGAGCTCGAGGAAGCATAGACCAGGTGCCTGACGCCGGGCGCCGCGCGGCAAAGCTCCAGCACTTCCAGATGGCCCGCAATATTGGCGTGGATATAGGCGCGCGGATTTTCCAGCGAGTAGCGGACGCCCGCCTGCGCGCCGACATGGACGATGCCGCTGACCTGGGTTCCCTCGAGCTTCGCCGCCAGCGCGCCCGGTTCGGCGATGTCGAGCTGGTGGAATGAAAACCCTTTTTGACCAGAAAGCCTGGCGAGCCGCGCCGCCTTAAGCGCCGGATCGTAATAGGCGTTCATATTGTCGACGCCGATAACCTCATCGCCGCGCGCGAGCAGGCGCTGGCAGACATGGCTGCCGATGAAACCGGCGGCTCCGGTCACCAGGATGGTCATGCGTCAATTGCCTCCTGCGCAACGGGGGCGAACAGCGTCATTTCCGGCGCGTTCTTTTTTTGCTGCTCGCGGGCGGGCTCGGCAAGTGCCAGCCATCGGCTTCGCCATGTGCGGGCAGTGGGCGTGCGACATAGGCCGAGGCACCGTTGGACTCATGGTAGACGCGCGACAGCATTTCGGCGAGCACACCCGATGTCACCATCTGCAACCCGGCAATCACCAGGAAGAAGCCGGTGAACAGCATTGGACGCGTACCGATGCTGAGACCGAAAAACACCTTCAGGCCAAACAGATAAGCCAGGATCAGGGAGCCCAGCACGCCGAGCACGATGCCTATGCCGCCGAAGAAATGGCCAGGCCTAGTGCGGTAGCGCATGAAGAAGAACATGAAGACGAGGTCCAGCACCACGCGGAAGGTGCGTGAGATGCCGTATTTCGACTGGCCGTAGATGCGGGCGTGATGCGTCACCACCTCCTGGGCAATGCGGCGCGGCGTCGTCACCGTCGCCAGCCAGGCCGGAATGAAGCGGTGCATCTCGCCATAGAGCCGGACGCTGCGGATGACGCTGCCGCGGAAGACCTTCAGGCTGCAGCCATAGWCCTTCAGCCGCACGCCGGTGACGCGCGCGATCAGCGAATTGGCGATGCGCGAGGGCAGCCTGCGCATCCAGAAGCCTTCCTGGCGATTCTTGCGCCAGCCGGCGACAAGGTCGAGATCCTCGGTCAGCAGCCGATAGACCATGCGCGGTATGTCGAACGGATCGTTCTGCAGGTCGCCGTCAAGTGTTGCGATGACATCGCCGCGCGCGGTGTCGAGGCCGGCCTGCATGGCTGCGGTCTRCTTGAAGTTGCGCACCAGCTCCACGGCGTGCACATGCGGACCGTATTCCGCCGCGAGCCTGCGGATTTCGTTCGGCGTGGCATCGGTACTGCCGTCGTCCACCAGCACGACTTCCCAGGGCTGGCTGTAGTTCTCCATCGCCTGGTGGATGCGGGCGAGCAGCGGCTCGACATTGTCGGCCTCGTTGTACATCGGAATGACGATGGAAAGCCTGTGCTCGGGCATGACGGCGCCCTCGGGGAGCCCCGAAAGAGGAATGGGAAGCACGTTCATGGCGGTCATTTCCTTGCGGGTCCCGTGGCCGGGGTCTCCGGCAGCGTTGATTTCGAGGGAAACAGCCAGGCGATCGCGCCGGTGGCGACGGCCGAGCAGAGGATGAAAAGATGCAGCGCAAGTGCTGCCTGCAGGCCGTCCTTCATGGCGATGCCGGAATAGAGCAGCGCCGCCGCGGCGCCCGCCTCGTAAGTGCCGAAGCCGGCGACGCCCTGCACCGGCAGGATGGCGGCGGCCTCGGCCCCGACAGCGCCGGGAAAGGCGGTCTGGAAAGAGGTTCCGAGCAGCATGGCGAGCAGCCACCCCTGCACGGCAAGCTTCAGCGCCCAGTTGGCGACCGTCCACCACCAGCCGTAACGGGAGCGCCCGGTCGCCTCGGTGAAGATGTCGCGCAGCTTGCCGAGCTTCGAAACGATGCGGCCGCGCCCGGCCCAGTCATGCGGCGCGCGCGCCCAGCGCGGCAGGTACCAGGCCAGGGCAATCAGCGCCACGATGCCCGCGGCCTTGAGCGCCGGGTTAAGGCCGGGCCACACCAGACATGCAAGCACGCCGACGACGAAGGCGTCTTGCAGCCTGAACCACAAAAGCGAAGCGCTGGCGCGCACGATCGAAATGCCGAACACCTGGCGAAGCAGCAGCGGAAACGCGGTCTCGCCGCCGCGGAACGGCACGACGTTGATCATTGCGTTGTGGATCAGGATGACGCGCAGGCAGGCGCCGAAGCGGCCGCTCACCTCTTGGCGGAACTCGTCGCACACGCGCAGCGCGCGCAGCACATAGGTGACGAACAGCGCTGCCGCCACCGCCGCGAAGGCGCCCGGCGTGATGCTGACGAAGGCATCGCCCACCATCTTCCAGCGCGAGTCGCCGGCAAGCCATGCCAGCAGCGCCAGAGTCACGATTATCGAGAACGCTCTTTTCAACCAGTTCTCCGAATGGCGCCGACCGCCGCATTCCGGTAATCGCTTCGATTTCGAAAATCCGCCGCGCGGCCGGGAGGCGTTTTGCGTCGACGGTTGTCCTGCCGGTTTCCAACGGCCCGGCGGGGTCGCCGAAATTCCGAGCCTAGCTTCCGGCCCGCCCAATGTCTGTGCTCCATCATAAGCGGCTGATCCTATAGACCAGCGGCTTGTCCGAATCCACAAGCTTGGTTTTGGTCCGGCCGGTGGGGCAGTTCCGTGGATCGGGCGGTTATGCCGATCTGTCCCGCGCGCTCCCATTCGGCCGCGACTTGCAGTCCACCAACACAGCTGTTTCGGCGGCAACAGGAAGATTGACTCTGCACTCCGAGCAGCGGTTAATGGCGTCTGGGGGCGGTAGCTGCGATGGAGGGATTCCAAGACCCTGCCTGGTGGTGACGCCGGATCAAAAGGCGACTTCCGACATGTCATCACTCACTGTGCCAACAGCTCGAAACATGTGGCCGTCCAGATCGGCCAGTGGCGTGGAACGCCGCCGGCCGGCGAGGCGCATCGCCCTGATGCTCCTCCTCGCCTGCGGCGGGATGACGCTTTCCGGCGCCGCTTATGCAGCTGGCGCCCAGGATGCCGCGCCGGCTGAGGCAGCCACCATCCCGACAGCGTTCGAACTGCAGCTGTTCTACGCTGACCGCACCTGGAACTGGGAGGACGGCGCCGCCTATTTTGCGCAGGACAGGCATATGCGGGCCTGGACCTCTGTGCCGGATGCGGCCTCCGTAGCCGAAGGCACGTGGCATCTTAGCAATGACGGCAAGATGTGCATGGATCTGATCTGGCGGTCCAGGGCCTATGCGGCAAAGCCAATTCGCACCTGTTTCAGCCATCGCGTCCTGGAAGGGAGGGTCGAGCAGCGCAAGGAGCCGGATGGCCGGTGGTACAGCTTTAGGCACACCTCCGAGGATCCAGCTGACGAGCTCCGGAAATTCCAGCCGGGTGATGCCAGGGCTGCCGAGTTCGAAAAGGTCCGGAAACAGATCGATTCAAAGAGCTGAAGCAACTCCCAATGGAAGCCGCTGCGCACTCTTCAGGAACCGCTCCAGAGCAATTAATGCATGCCGCCCAAAGTGCGCAGCGGTTTTGGGAGAACGATATGCATAAACCAAGACTTAAAGCGCGCCGCCCGAATCCGTTTCGTGGCGACAAGCTTCAACAGGCTCGCTGAGACCAGCCCTCAACCCAGCTCAGCGAGCCCGTGCCCCGACTCATTACTCACGGGGACGACTGCCGGCCGCGCGAGCCGGCGTTTCTTCGTGGCGTCCGCGCCGCGTTGCGCGCCCTTTGCGGGCGAAACGGTGGCGAATGCATTGGAGGCCGTCGGCTTCAGCGTCTGTTCCAGCCCGAAGAAGGGCGCGGCCGTCCTGACGATGGTGTCGATATCAGAATTCTCCGCCACGAAGCCCAGCTGCTCGCGAGCAAGGCCGGGGTCGGCGAAAAGCTCGGCGGGATCGCCGGGCCGGCGCGGCCTGTAGGCGACCGGGACCGGCCGCGACGTGATGCGGCCGACCGCGTCGAGGATTTCCTTGATCGAGATGCCGCGGCCGGTGCCGAGATTGACGGCGAGGCTGGCGCCGCCGGCTTCCAGATGCATCAATGCCTTGAGATGCGCGCGGGCGAGGTCGCTGACATGGATATAGTCGCGCACGCAGGTGCCGTCCGCCGTGTCATAGTCGGTGCCGAAGACCTCGATCGCCTCGATCATTCCGGACGCCGCCATCAGCACCCTCGGAATGAGATGGGTTTCGGGCGTGTGCCATTCGCCGAGCTCGCCTTCGGGATCGGCGCCGCAGGCGTTGAAGTAGCGCAGGATCGCGTATTTCAGTCCGTAGGCCGAGGCATAGTCCTTGATGATTTCTTCGCCCATCAGCTTGCTGCGACCATAGGGACTGATCGGGTTCTGCGACGAAGCCTCGCTGACCGGCAGTACCTCCGGTACGCCATAGGTCGCGCAGCTCGAGGAAAAGATGATCTTGTCGACGCCGTTTGCCCGCGCGGCATCGAGCACCGCGATCGTGCCGCCGACATTTGTCGCGTAGTAGTCAGCCGGCTCGCTGACCGACTCGCCGACATAGGCGAGGGCGGCGAAATGGACGACCGCCTGCGGCCGGTGGGCATCGATCGCCCGCTGCAGCGATCGGCGGTCGCGGATGTCGCCGACGACCAGCGGTCCCCAGGCCACGGCCTTCTCGTTGCCGCGGCTCAAGTTGTCGTAGACCACCGGCAGGTAGCCTGCCGCCGAGAGCAGCTTGCAGGTATGGCTGCCGATGAAGCCGGCGCCACCCGTCACCAGAACGCGGCGGCGGGTCATTGCGCCGCTGTCTCCCTGACAGAGGATGCGCGGGCGCTCCGCGGAACGACGAACCGGCGGCCGCCCAGCAGGGCGTCGAAATAGGCGGTGGTGCGGGCAAGCCCCTCGCCGAGGGCCACTTTCGGCTCCCAGCCGAGACACTGCCTGGCAAAAGAGATATCGGGCTTGCGTTGCCTCGGGTCGTCGACCGGCAGCGGCCTGTGCACGATGCGCGAGCTCGAATTGGTGTAGTCGACCACCAGCTCGGCCAATTCCATGATGGTGAACTCGACGGGATTGCCGAGATTGACGGGGTGCTGYGGCGCCACCGGGGCGTTCATCAGGCGGATGAAGCCCTCGACCAGGTCGTCGACGAAGCAGAAGGAGCGCGTCTGCGTGCCGTTGCCGTAGACGGTGATATCGTCGCCGCGCAGCGCCTGGACGATGAAGTTCGACACCACGCGCCCGTCGTCGGGCTGCATGCGCGGGCCATAGGTGTTGAAGATGCGCGCGACGCGGACATCGATGCCGTATGTCCGCGAATAGTCGAAGAACAGCGTCTCGGCCGAGCGCTTGCCCTCGTCATAGCAGGAACGCGGGCCATGCGTGTTGACGTTGCCGAAATAGCCTTCCGGCTGTGGATGCACAAGCGGGTCGCCATAGACCTCCGAGGTCGATGCCTGGAAGATCCTGGCGTTGTGGCGCCGGGCGAGCTCCAGAAGGTTGATCGAGCCGAGCACGCTTGTCTTGAAGGTGTGGATCGGATCGGCCTGGTAATGGGGCGGGGATGCGGGGCAGGCGAGGTTGTAGATCTCGTCCACGGCGAAGTCCGTTGGGAGTTCGTCGACAATGTCGTGCTTGATGCAGGTGAAGGAAGCGTCGCGCGCTATGCCGGCGAGATTGTATTTTTTGCCGGTGTGGAAATTGTCGAGCGCAATGACCTCATAGCCGTCGGCGAGCAGCCTCTCGCACAAATGCGAACCCAGAAATCCCGCCCCGCCGGCAACCAGGGSGCGACCGCGATCGAAACCCCGCCGACCCGGCCCGCCGTCCAGCTTCAAAACCTTGATGACCCCGCTCATGGCAACCCTCGTACGCGCACACGTTACCGATCCGGGCCGGGACAACAGCGTTGCCCGACCAAGCCAAAACCAAAGGCGATCCCTCCGCATGCGCGGAATCGCCTGCACGATGTGTGCTCGTAAATTTCTGAGTTCGCGGAGCTTCTGCTTGCGGCTTATTTTCTGCCGCTCAGCATCCCTTCGCCCCTTAGTCGCGATTCCACGAATATGGTTGCCACCACCGCGGACTGCTCGCCCAAATTGCACACCCAACGCATATAAAGATATACCTGTGGATGGCGTAGTCAACTAAATTAGCTATTCGTTAACCAAACTTGTCTGTGATTGGTTAACCATGGTCGTGCGAGTTGAACCCGCTGGCGGCCGCAAGTATTGCCGCCGCGTTGCTTGCGTGCCTTGCAATGGGCCGGTTCGTGAAGATGCCCCGGCGGGCTGATGTATGAAAAGCCGCGGCGGACGCCACGGCTCACTGAAAGARCTGTGCGAAAATGACATTCGGCACCAGCGCCCGGTGCGTCCGGTTTTATTTCTATACCAACATCGAACCTCAGATATCTTGCGTCGAAAGCGGTGCAAGTCCTCTCAGGAAGCAATGCGATTGCTGTCCGAATCCGCTCGGGCTGCAGATATGCGCKGCGTTACCAAAATAGGGGTTGGCGCTCACGTTGGTGACCGAGGTGGGCGCGGTTCTGGTCTGTGCCGCTCGATCCGGTTCAAGTTGAGCAAGGCGGCGTTGCCGCTCTGCGATATGYTGAATGCGGTCGGTTGTCCGAAATCAAAGTACTGGCAACCAGAAATCGCCAGAAATGATCCGAATACCAAAATTATATAAGGAAATTGACTTGGCTTGCAGAACTTATTGCTTTGCGATGGTTCGCTTTGCTTCTTATGAGTTGTGATCATCGCGATCCTTTTGGGCGCGCAAGGGGAACTTGCGTTCGAATCATCGGCCAAAAACCCACATCAATTATGTTATGCAAACCCGGTTAATTTAGCGATAGCTTTTGAATGGCGGGATTTTGAATGCTTGGCGGAAGACCGCCGGGAAGCGACGGGCCGGACAGTCGTTCACATCCGCCGGTTGTCAGGCCGGGTCTGCCGGCGTTGGTGACGCTCGTGACAAAAGCATGGCCCGCGAAGCTGCGGGCCATGCTTCTTGCGGTCGCGCGGGCTTCACTCCCCGCCCATTTCCTTCTTGAACTGGGCGAAGTCGATCTGCATGCCGTTGAAGACCGTGCTCCAGTGGCGGGTCAGCGCCGACACGGCGACAGCCTCCTGGATCTCCTCGTCCGTGGCGCCGGCGCGCTTGGCGTCCTGAGTGTCCGACCAGATGCAGTAGCTGCACGGGATTTGTGCTGCAACCGCCAGCGAGATCAGCGATTTCACCTTCGGCGACAGCGCCGTCTTGTCGCTGAGCTGCAAGGCCTTGACCTCTGCCCAGGCGCCGGGCACAGCGGCTTTCGGGAACTGCTTCACGAAGCTGGGCACGCCGCCCATCGTCGCCTGCATGTCCTTGAGGGCAGCCTCATAGTCATCGGCGCTGGCCGGCGCCGAGGTCAGCATGGCCGCGACTGTGCAGGCGGCGGCGAGCAGAGAAGCGGAACGAAGGCGGGAATGCACATTTAAGGCGATGCGAATGACAGACATGACGTTCTCCTCTGGTTTTTGCTAGCCTTACGGTGTAAGGTGATTGGAAAATGAACCTTACAGCGTAAGTTGTCAAGCGACGCCATGGACTCATCGATCAAAAAAAAGCGATCCCGCGGTTGGCTGTCCCGCGAGATGATCGAGGACGCCGCCTTCGAGGTGATCGAAAGGGAAGGGCTCTCCGGCTTCTCGATGCRCAAGCTCGCGGCCGCGCTCGGTTGCGAGGCGATGAGCATCTACCATCACTTCCCATCGCAGGCGCATCTCTACGAGGCACTGGTCGACCGGCAGATGAGCGGGCTTGTCGTCCCTGACAACAGCCTGCCCTGGCGCGAGCGGGCGCGCATCGGCATGCAGGAATTCCGCCGCGTCGCGACCGAGCACCCCGCCTTCGCGCCGTTCATCGTCGTCTATCGCATGAACTCGCCGCCCTGCCTCGCCAAGCTGAACGCCATCATCGGCCTGTTCGAGGATGGCGGCTTCGGGCCCGAGCTCAGCGCCCGCCTGTTCCGCGCCGCCGGCTATTATCTGATGGGCGCGATCCTCGACGAGACCGCCGGCTACGCCAAAGGCCCTTCGGCGGTCACAACCGTCAGCGACGAGGATCTGGCGCGCGACTATCCCAGCGTCGGTGCGGCCGGGACCTATTTCGGCGCGAGCGAATTCGACAAGACTTTCGAGCTTGGCCTGGAGATGTTCCYGGACGAGATGGAGCGGATTCGCGACGCTGCCCGGAGCGGAACCTCGAAAGTCGACGGTCACGCTCGGAAGAGAAAATAGCCAGGCTCTCAATGCGCTTCCTCTCGGTTCTTGTCCTCATTGCCGGCGCCGCCATCGGTGTCTTCTACCCCTGGGCGATGAGCAATTTCTCCGGCCATGCGATCGGCACCTGGCGCGTCTACGAGGGCGGCCGCTTCAAGCCGGTGACGGTGCAACTGGCGGCCGGCGACGCGCCGGTCCGGGTGCTGGTCGACCTCACCRCACGGGGCGAACGCGTCGCCTCACAGCAGCGCACCGTGTTGACGCTGACCGCGGCAAGCGGCAGCCGAACGGCGCTCGCCTCGACGCTCTCCTTCAACCACACCGACAATCCGCGCCAGGTGAGCCCGCAACTGCCCGACAAGATCTTTCGCGACGAGGCCGGCGTGATCAAAACGGTGACACCGGGCCCTTACGTTTTCACCGTCGCTCCGGGCGACGCCGACGGGATTGACATGCGCGCCGTCGACCTGATCTTGCGAGCCGGCGCCGGCTCGATCGACGAGAGGGTGCGGCCGGCCGGTTATGTCCTGATGGGTCTCGGGCTGGTCGGGCTGGTGGTGTCGCTGGTCTTCGGCGGCAAGCGGCAGCAGAACCCCAACGCGCAGCCGCCACCGCCGCGCTGGGGCCGCGGCGGCGCGCCGAGGTGAGGGCGGCATGAACTACCGTCACGCCTATCACGCCGGCAATTTCGCTGATGTCGTCAAGCACGCCGTGCTCAGCCGCCTGGTCGAGTACCTGAAGCAGAAGGACAAGGCCTTCCGCGTCATCGACACCCATGCCGGCATCGGCCGTTATGACCTGGCCTCTGTCGAAGCCGGCAAGACCGGCGAATGGCAGGGCGGCATCGGTCGGCTGTTGGATGCCGCGCTCGATTCCCGGACCGCAACCCTTCTTCAGCCCTATCTGGAAGCGGTGCGCGCCGAAAATCCCGATGGCAACCTCGGCCGCTATCCCGGCTCGCCGCTGATCGTGCGCCACCTGCTGCGCAAGCAGGACYGGCTGACCGCCATCGAGCTCCACCCCGAGGACGCAGCGCGATTGAAGTCGGTCTTCGCCGGCGATTTCCAGGCGAGGGTGATCGAGCTCGACGGCTGGCTGGCGCTCGGCGCGCATCTGCCGCCGAAGGAAAAGCGCGGACTGGTCCTCGTCGATCCGCCTTTCGAGGAGGAGGGCGAGTTCCCGCGTCTGGTCGAGAACCTGCGGCGGGCGCACCGGCGCTGGCCGGGCGGCATCTATGCGCTCTGGTACCCGATCAAGGACCGCAAGGCGGTCGCCGCCTTCCGCACGGCGCTGAAGGAGGCGGGCATCCCGAAGCTGCTCGACATCGGCTTCGAGATCCGGCCGTCCTCGAGCGAGCCCAGCCTCGACGGCAGCGGCCTGGTGGTGGTCAACCCGCCCTATACGCTGGAGGCCGAATTGCGGATCCTGCTGCCGGCGCTGCACAAGACGCTGGCCGTCGATCAGCCGTCGCGCTGGACGATCGAATGGCTGGCCGGGGAGTAGGCCGGGTGCGGCGCCGATATTCAGCTATGTCAGCGCCGCCGGCGTGATGCCGGTCAGGCGCCGGCTCTCGCGGATCAGATGCGCCTGGTCGGCGTAGCCGGCCTCGACGGCAAGCACGGCGGTCGAAGCGTCGCCGGCCTTCTCGCGCAGGTGCCGGAAGCGGTGGAAGCGCAGGATGCGGTCGAGCGTTTTGGGCCCATAGCCGAAGGCATCCTCGAAGCGCCGCCTCAGTGTCCGCTCGCTCATATGCAAGTGACGCTGCAGGAAGGGAACCAACGGCGTTTCCGGCGGCAGGCCCGCTTTGATGACGTCGAAGGCCCTGCCCATCAGCGGATCGAGCGCATCGCGCCCTTCGGTGCGCATGCCGATAGTATTTTCCAGTTGCCGCACCATCCCGGCGAGGTCCGGCGTGGCCTTGATGCGGTTCGACAGTTCCCGGACCCGTGTGCCCCAGAGCTCGCTGAGATCCAGCCGGCCGCCGAGGATCTCGCCGGCCGGCACGCCGAGCCAGCCGGCCGCTGCTCCCGGCCGGAAGCGGAAGCCGACGATCACCGCGCCGGCCGGCAGCCGCTCGATCTGCGGCTCCTTGTCCGGCCCGGCGATCCGGAACCGCCCGTCGATCCATTGCAAGTCGATGGTCGCGTCCGGCGTGATCACGATGGGCGGCGCGTCATGCTCCGCCATGCGATGGACCCAGACCGCGGAAAAGGCGCTTGCCAGGCCAGCGGCTGCGGGCCTTTCCTTGAAGAAGCCGGTGGACTGGGCGAGGACCGCTTCCATTCCTTCTCCGATCTTTTCGGCATTTCCTGCCGGATCGACGCCTCGGCCATTTTTGGCCGAAATCTTCAATGCCGGCCGCCTCCGCTGTGGCAAAACGGATGCAACCTGCTGGCGCGTCAGCGGCTCTTGCCGACCCGCATCCGCTATCCGTTGTGGGCCCGAATATAGAAAGGAGAAAGAGAAATGAAAGCTCGCATCACCGTTCTCACGCTCGGCGTCGACGATCTCGAAGCGTCGCTGAAATTCTATCGCGACGGCCTTGGCCTGCCGACCGAAGGCATTATCGGTCGCGAGTTCGAGCATGGCGCCGTCGCCTTCTTCGAACTCGCCGGCGGCCTGAAGTTCGCCATCTTCGAACGCTCGAGCATCGCCCACGACGCCACGGTGCCGCAGAGCAGCCGCAGCCCGACAGAGCTCACCATAGGCCATAATGTGGCGAGCGAAGCCGAGGTCGACGCTGTGATGGCCGAGGCCGTCAAGGCCGGCGCGCGCGTGGTCAAGCCGGCGCAAAAGACCTTCTGGGGCGGCTATGCCGGCTATTTCCAGGACCCCGACGATCATCTCTGGGAAGTCGTCTACAACCCGGCTTTTGTCCCGAAGGACTGAGCCGGCAGAGCCCGCAGGAGGCCGACATGACCCTTGATACCGTTCAGGCGATCGGCGCGTTTCTTATCGGCGGCGTGTTCGTCTTTGCCGGCGTCGAGCACTTTGTGAGGTTCAAGGCGATGTGCGCCTATCTGGCGAACCGGAATTTCCCGGCTCCCGCCCTCATGCTGGCGGCCGGGTCGGCGCTCGAGATCGTCGCCGGCCTGATGCTCGTCCTCGGCCTCGCTATGCCTTTCGCCGCCGGCGCGCTGATCCTGTTCACGCTGGCGGCGAACTTGATGCTGCTGCGCTTCTGGGCCTCCGAAGAGCCGGAGCGGCAGGTGCTGCGCAATGCCTTTCTGATCAACGTCGCCGTCATCGGCGGATTGCTGCTGGCCGGCGCCGGCTAGGGGGCACGCGTCCCCAACGTTGCTTTCCGGAAACCATTGTCTTCGCAACCGCTTGACCGCCGCCAAGCGAAACCGCAGAGTGCGCGCAATCGACCTTGAGAGGCTGTCATGACTCGCTTCGCTCATTCCGCCCTTGCTGCGCTGATTTCGCTTTTGACGCCGCTTGGCACGTCGCTCGGCTTCACCCAGGCTGCGCATGCCGCCGATCTCTCCGTTTACACCGAGAACGACGGCAGCGTCTGCGGGGAGGCATGGGTGCTGAACAAGATCACCCATCGCTTCAACTACCAGGTGCATAACGTGCCGCACCTGCCCAACGTCGCGATCGCCGATTTTCGCAACATCCGCCAGCACCGCTACCAGCCGGCGAGCGACGAATGGCCGATCGGCCGCCATTATTGCCGCGCCACGGTCGCCCTTTCGGACGGCCGCGACCGCTCGATCTTCTACCTGATCGAGGAAGGCCAGGGCTTTGCCTCGATCGGCGACAATGTCGAGTTCTGCGTCTCGGGCTTCGACCGCTGGATGGTCTATAACGGCCGCTGCCGCGTGCTGCGCTGAGGCATCCGCCTTACGAGCGCTGCTCGCGTCGGCAGACCAGAGTCCCACAGCTCTCGTTTGCGCGTCCGATTGGACGCGCTGTAGTGCCAGCACGCCGGCAGTGCCAGCATCCTTCCATGGCCGACTCTCATCGGTAGCAATGTGAAGCCCGTTCGCCGATGACTGAACTTGCCAAGAATTGTCCCGCCGAAGGATGGTCAGACCGGAAAGAGTCCGCGACGTGGACTATTTCCCTTGATTTAGTCCGCATGGTGGACTAAATTCAGTCGTGCCAACGCTGGCTCGCCTCGGAAACATTTTGATCCGCATGTACGCAGACGATCATGTGCCGCCGCATTTCCATGTGGCGACACGGGATGGTGAGGCGCTGGTGAGCATCGACGGCCTTGAAATGCTGCAGGGATCGATTGACCGCCGTAGTCTCGAAGCGGCGTTGGAGTGGGCTGGCGAAAACATCGAAACGCTGACCAGCGAATGGAGACGTCTCAATGAGAGATGATATCATCGCAGTAGGCAACGCTCTGCCGCGGATTGCCGCCGCATTTCCTCTAGATGGCCGCAAGGTGAAGATCGTCTGGTCAGACGGCTCCGTAAAAGTGGCTGATCTGACAGGTGCTTTTGCCAGCCGTCGCATCTTCATCCCGCTCCGGAAAGATGAYGCGTTGTTTCGAACCCTTCGGGTTTCTGAGATGGGCGACGGCATTGAATGGGACRGACCTGATCTTGAGTTCTCCGCGCTTTGGCTTGACCGGCTTCCCGAAGCGGAATTCACCAACGACGAATTCCGGGCAGCTATGGATGCTCTCGGCCTTTCTTTAGATGGAATGGCAGCCGACCTCGGCCTCTCCCGAAGCCTTGTTGCCGAATATCGGCAGGATAAGCCGATCCCCAGGCACGTGGCACTGGCCACACGATACCTGCTAAGGAGGGCAGCTTAGAGCGGTTTCCGCTTAGCCACGTTCCTGCGGTTGGCCACGGCAGAATCGCCAGCATCGGCGCGTGCCAGCAGCAGGGCGCKCTGCCTCTCATTGCCGGTCTGTTCGGCGGCGCGGCGGAATTCTGCCTGGGCTTCCTCCGTTCGTCCGAGCTTTTCCAAGAGGTCGCCGCGCACCGTGGGTAACAGGTGCGAGTCCCTAAGCCGCGGCTCGTCTTGCAGCGCATCGGCTATGGCGAGGCCCTGTGCCGGTCCGAACGCCATGCCGACCGCTACCGCCCGGTTGACCTCGACGATGGGCGAGGGCGTCGCGAGCGACAGCGCCTGGTAATAGGCGGCGATTGCGATCCAGTCGGTGTCGGCGGCGCTCACCGCGCGGGCATGGCAGGCGGCGATCATTGCCTGCAGCAGGTAGGGGCCGGGTGTCGGCGTGAGCGCCATCGCGCGATTGAGGCCATCGAGACCGCGCCGGATCAGCGACCAGTCCCAGCGGCTGCGGTCCTGGTCGAGCAAAAGGATCGGATTACCCGCCCGGTCGGTGCGGGCGGCAAAGCGCGAGGCGTTGAATTCCATCAGTGCCACCAGCCCGAGCGCCTCAGGCTCTTCCGGGACCAGCGCGGCGAGGAGGCGACCGAGCCGCAATGCTTCGCCGCTGAGATCCGCACGCAGCCAGTCCGGCCCTGCCGAGGCCACATAGCCTTCGTTGAAGATCAGGTAGACCACCTCCAGCACGGTGCCGAGACGTTGGCGCCGGTCCTCGCCGCGTGGCGTCTCGAACGCTATGCCGGCGTCGCGCAGCGTCCGCTTGGCGCGCACGATGCGCTGGGCGATTGTGGCTTCCGGCACCAGGAAGGCGCGGGCGATCTCGGGTGTCGAAAGCCCGCCCACCATACGCAAGGCCAGTGCCACGCGCTGGTCGGTCGGCAGCACCGGATGGCAGGCGGTGAAGATCAGCCGCAGCAAATCGTCGTCGATATCCTCGTCGAGCGCCGCCTCGAGATCGGGTATCTGCCGCTCCAACTCGGCGAGGTCGATCGCCAGTTCGCGGTGCTTGCCGTCGAGCATTGTGGTGCGGCGCAGCCGGTCGAGCGCCCGGTTGGTGGCGACCCGCGCCAGCCAGGCAGCCGGGTTGTGCGGTATACCATCCGTGGGCCAGCGCTCCAGCGCCTGCAGGAAGGCATCCTGCACGACTTCCTCGGCCAGGCCGATGTCGCGCAGATAGCGGGTCAGCCTGGCGGCGAGCTTCGGCTGCTCGATCCGCCAGACCGCTTCGACGGTCGCGGCTGCGGTCAACTCTTCAGCCGGCTGAAACCTTCGGCCGCCTTCTGGACGTCTTCGGGAAAATCGCTCATCTCCTGGACGCGGCGGACCTCGATGACGTCATTTTCTCCGGCGGGGCATCGGCGGGCCCATTCGATGGCCTCCTCGCGCGAGCGCACGTCGATCATCCAGTAGCCGCCGAGCACTTCCTTGACCTCCGCGAAGGGGCCGTCGGTGACGGTTGGCTTGCCGCCCTTGAAGCTGACCCGCGCGCCCGTGGACGGCGGATGCAACCCGTCGAGTGCCAAGAGCACGCCGGCCCGCTTCAGCTCCTCATTGTATTTCATCATCTCCGCCACCGCCTCGGCGCTYGGCATTGCGTCGGGGGCCGCGGTCGCGTAGCCACCAGGGATCATCAGCATCATGAAGCGCATCGGAATTTTTCCTTCGATTGGTTAGCTGCGATGTTACGACGAACGAAGGTCGAGGGAATCGACGGCGACTTCAAAATTAAGTTCAATCCGCCAGGACGCGATCTGCCGCTGCTACCAGGCTTGACCGCATTGACTACAGGGCACCGCCCCCATCACGCTCGCGCGCCCTGGCCGGATAGATAGGCGCAGATCAGCTCGCCGAGCTGCCTCTGCAGCTCGGGCGCGTCGAGCATGTTGCGGCGCGCCGCATTATGGATCACGCCTTCGATAGCGGAGGAGAGCACGCGCGCCACGGTCTCGGTGTCCTTGCGGCGCCGGCGGTATTGCGCGACGGCCGCCGCGTAGTGCTCAAGGTAGCGGGCCTGGAACGAGGCGTGTGCGGCGCGCGAACCGCGATCGCCCGGCGCCTCGTCGAGTAGCACCTGATGCAGCGTCGGATGGATGCTGTGCGCGGCGATCATGYCGCGCACCAGTTCGCGCGCGAATTGCCGGAGCGGCTTCTCCTCGGCCGCGGCTTCGCGGATGACCGAGAGCACATGATCGAAGTGGCGGCGCCGGATGGCGTCGACCAGAGCGAGCTTGTCGGGGAAATACTGATAGAGCGAGCCGATGCTCACACCGGCGGCCTCGGCCACCTTGTTGGTGCTGAAGCCCGCCCAGCCGACCTCGCTCAGAACGCGAGCACCTGCTTCAATGATCGCCTCGACGGTGGCGACCGATCGCGCCTGGCGCGGTTCCTTGCGCATGCGCGGAGCTGGCTTTGCAATGCGAGTAGACATCCTGGCGGGGTCTCCCGAGAATATAAACAAGATACTCACATTTCTTCGCGGAGCAATTCCGTCCGGAATTGCGTGTCACGGACACGGCAAATGGAGCCGAACATGAGTGCCTCGACCCTGCTGCGCAGCCTCCTTGTCTACCAGGCCTGGGCCAATGACGAATTGCTGGAGAAACTCACCGGCATGGATCCGCGTCGCAACCAGAAGGAACGCCGCGCCGCGTTGAGACTGATGAACCACATCCATATCGTGTCGCGGATCTTTGCGGCGCATCTCGTCGGCGTCTCCCATGGCTATACGAGCGACAACACCGGCGAAACCCCGGAGCCTGCGGAACTGCGCGCCGCCACGGCGGAGGTCGACCGCTGGTATCTCGACTATCTGGCAAGCGTTTCGGAGCAAAAGCTTGCCGAGCCRGCCGCCTTCACCTTCACCGACGGCGACAAGGGCTGCATGACCCGCCAGGAGATGCTGACCCATGTCGTCCTCCACGGCAGCTATCACCGCGGCGAAGTCGGCCGCATGCTGGCCGGGATCGCGGTCGCGCCGCCTTGGGATACCTCTGCAGTGCATCTGCACAGGGCAGAGCCGTCACGTCGCCTGCAAGTGAAGCTCGAGCCGCTGGATGCCTGAAGCTGCCACAGAATGTGAGCAAAAAGCTCGCTTTTACGCCGGCAAGGTTTGTCGAAGCGGATATACAGCGTTGCTTCGCTCTATCCTGTAGATGTTTTTACTGGACAAGATAAAGCGAGCGCTTCGAGGCGTTTTGTTTATTGTGAGCAGGGCGCTCACATTCCGCATTCTGGGCGGGGAGGGTTTGCTTGGATGATCCGGGGATAGAGAGCATCCGGAATTCTCGGCGGCGCAATTTCACTTCGACAGACAAAGATTCGCTTGCGTTTTTTGCGCCGATACCCTTGTCAGCGCCCTTCGCGTAACCAAAATTCAATAACTGAAAATCATTGTGTTGCTTCGCTGGCTAGACAGTCACGAGTCAGATATGCATGAACACGCCGGGTCACTCATGACCGTCGGCAAAACGCAAGGGGCATCGCATGGCAAAGCAGTCAACCAAGGCGCCGGCGGCGAAAGCGCCGGCAAAGAAAGCGGCACCGAAGGCTGCCGCGAAACCCGCAGCAGTGAAGAAGGCAGCAGCACCGAAGGCAGCCGCCAAGGCTCCGGCCAGGGCAGCGGCGAAGCCAGCCGCGAAGGCTGCGGCTAAGCCCGCTGCAAAGCCGGCCGCCAAGGCCGCGGCAAAGCCGGCCGCCAAGGCTCCGGCCAAGGCAGCAGCGAAGCCGGCGGCAGCTAAGGCGGCAGCGAAGCCGGCCGCCAAGGCAGCGGCAAAGCCCGCCGCCAAGGCGCCGATGAAAGCAGCCGCCGCCAAGTCGACGGCAGCCGTGAAGAAGGCGGCACCGGCAAAGAAGGCGCCTGCCAAGAAGTAATCGCGTAGCCTCGCTCGCGAACCGCGACAGGTGAGAGCGGGTGCCGTAGAGGTGCCCCTCTCGCCAGTTCGGCGTGATGGCGAGCGGAGCGGACGCTCCTTCCAAAGCTCCCGGAAATTTGCCATGCGGCAAAGCTTCCGGGAGCTTTTTGTTGCGCGGCTGCGACGGCTCCTTCTTATCCGGCTGTGGGTCGTCTGGATTGACGCCTCTGGCCGTTGCCCTCGCGAGTCCATTCGGTCAACAGTGCGCGCAAACAATCAGGAACCCGATCATGCCGAAGCTTCTCTACGCCTCCACGTCTCCCTACAGCTCGAAGGTTCGCATGGCGGCTGCCTATGCCGGCATCACCATCGACCTCGTGCCGGTCAAGACCGAGGACAAGCCGGCGGAACTGGTATCGGCCAATCCGCTGGGCAAGATCCCGGTGCTGGTGCTGGAGGACGGGCGCACGGTGCATGACAGCCGCGCCATCACCCAGCATCTCAACCGCCTGTCGAAGAATGCGCTTTTTCCGCGCAATCCCGACAAGCGGCTCGAGGCCGAAGTGCTGGAGGCGCTGGCCGACGGCATCTGCGATTGCGCCTTGTCGATGGTCTATGAGCGACGCACGCGCCCCGAGGCGATGGTCTATCAGCCCTGGCTCGACCGGCAGTGGGGCAAGATCACCGCAGCACTCGACCTTCTCAACGCCAACCCGCCAAAACTGCCGAAGAAGGTTACCACCGGCCAGATAGCACTGCGCGCCACCCTCGGTTATCTCGCGCTGCGCTTCGGCGGCCAATGGGAAAAGGGCCGCAGCCGCCTGGTGCGCTGGGCCGCACGCTTCGACGAGAAGTTCCCCGAGCTGAAGGGATGCGTGCCGGGGTGAGCATTGTCGATCGCAGACCGCGGCAGTTCAGCGATTGGTGCGATTGCTGAACTGCTCCCGCTATTAAGCAATTCCGGAAGCAAAACCGTCGCTCACCTTCCCTGGAACTGCTGTGGGTTTCCAACTCGTCCTCTTTAGGAAGGGGCAAGACTTGGGTCCGCCTTGTCCAGGCCCGGCGACGCGGGGATTGCGGCATTTCCCGAGTCGCGAAGCAGCACGAAGTTTGCGATTAGAAACGCCTGTCCAAGGACTGCTGCATAAGCGGCCAGCAGAAGGGCGCATGGAACAGCGAAGTTCAGTTGCGGCACGGCGCCAAGCACGAGAGGCATCGTCCAGGACACAAGGGAAACGACACCGCAACCGACCAAGGTGGCATGCTTGCGGGGTGTCATGCCGGCCAGAAGTTGGCCGCCGACGCGCCGGCGCACAAAAGGTATCACCAGTTTGTGGATGGCGACGCCATTAAGGGTAAGGATGGCAACGATGACAATCTTTGCCCAGATCTTCGGGTTCAACAGTTTTTCCGGTTCGACGTAATGGTACAGTACCAAGAAACCCAGCCCCGAAACCCAAAGCAAAGCGAGTCCCAGGGCGACGAACTTGCTTAACCACTCCACATTGTCGGCGAGTTCCTCCGTAACCGGTGATTTTCGGTAACGGGAAAACATGAGGTCGAGGAATACAGCGCCTCCGAAGCCCATAATCAGGCCGGTGAAATGAACCAGCCGGAGACAAGTGCGGACGTAAGAGGCCAGTGTGACCGGTGAGATGGTGAAGAGTTCAGGACTGCTCATGTTACCTGCCAAACGAGATCCGTTCGTGCTCCACAGCGCGGGCACGTTTATTGATGCAATGATTTGGCTGAAGGCTACCGAGGGGCGGCGCACCGTTGGCTAGGTGCCCCTTAGATTAACATGATTATTTAAGTCAACAATAATTTATCGCGCCGTTGAAGGGCTTCGCTGCGCCACCCTTCCTCACCGTCGCCGGGGGGCGAATGACCCAAGCTGTGATGATGTGGCGCTCCTTCGCACTCCCTTTCGTTCTGCCGGCTTTCGTTCGGAAGCCAGCCATTTTGCTTTCTGTCCACGGCGTGGACCGCTCCTCACATCCTGGGGAGATTGGCAGTTCTCCCTTACGTCCGGCTTGAACCGCCGCCCGCTTTCATGCTTGCCTGACGCAACCGCAATCGCGGAGGGCTGAGCATGGCAAAGTCAGTCACCAAGAGCAGCAGTACCCCCGACCCGATGGTTGAGCGCCTGCGCGCTGCCCTCGGCCCGCGCGCGTTCACCGAGCAGAAGATGTTCGGCGGCACCTGCTTCATGAYCAACGGCAACATGCTGATCGGCACCTCGAAGCGTGGGCTGCTGGTGCGCGTCGGCAAGGATGCGCATGCGGCGGCGGCCGCCCGTCCACATGCGAGCCCGATGGAGATGGGCGGGCGCTCGATGGAAGGCTACCTCCATGTCGCGCCGCAAGGCACCGCGAGCAAAGCCGATCTCGCCGGCTGGCTCGATCTCGCGCTGGCTTTCGTCGAGACGCTGCCGCCGAAGGTGAAATCCGCCAAGGTCGCAAAGAAGCGCGCGTGAAGAGCCGACGCAGCGCATTTTGCTCGCTATGGCCGCTTGGCCGAACCTGGTCTCGTCACGGCCTGTGAGGAGGAAGCGATGATATTAGCGGGACATTGCATGTGCGGAGCAGTCGCCTGGACATGCTCCGGAGAGGTTACACGCAACCTTGTCTGTCACTGCACGGATTGCCAGCGCGCCACATCGGCCCCGTTCACGGCCTTCCTCGGGTTGCGATCAGAACATGTGAATTGGAGCGGCGAGATCGTTCACTACGAAAGCAGCCCAGGAACGTTCCGTGGGTTCTGCCCGTCCTGCGGCACGAGGCTTTATTTCCGCTCAGACAAATGGCCCCACGAGGTCCATGTTCATGCTGCCACGCTGACCGAACCGGCCGAATACCAGCCGCACGCGCAAGTCCTCATGCGCTCCCGGGCGAAATGGCTCGACCAGTTGCAGTCGATCCCGATCCATGAGGGTTTCCAGCAGAATCCGGCGGATTGGCCTCTGCCGGGAGGTTCTGGCTAATGCATGTCGCCCAACGTGCGCAGCGGTTTTGGGGAAACGACATGCATCAAAGCAAGACTTAAAGCGCGTCGTCTGAATACGTTTCAGCGCGACGCGCTTTAGTCGGCGGCCGCTTAGGCGTGAAGCCAACAAAAAAAGCCGGGCGCGAGGCCCGGCTTTTCCGTGTCGTGGCTTGGACGACTTAGAACTTCATACCGACGCCGAAGGTGACGCGGTTGTCGGAAGACTTGACCTTGCCGACATCGGCGAAGCTCTTGCTGCCGTAATCGGTGTAGCGATACTCGACGCGGCCGAACACGTTGTCGGTGATCTTGATGTCGGAGCCGACACCGGCCGTCCAGCCCACCATCGCCCTGCTTTGGCTGGCGCCGGTGAGGTCGTCGGTGATCTTCTGGTTCTTGGCGGCGACACCGCCGGTGCCGTAGAGCAGGATTTCCGGGGTCACGGCATAGCCGAGGCGGGCACGCAGCGAGCCTTCGAGGCCCGACTTGGCCGTCACGGTAGCGCTCGAACCCTTGGTGCCGTTGTAGCCGATATCGGCTTCAGCACCGTAGACGAAATTGTCCTGCTGCCAGTTGTAGCCGCCGAAGACGCCGCCGATGAAGCCCTTGGTCTTGGCGTCTTCGCCAATATCCTTGGCCTTGGCATGGCCGCTGAAGCCGTAGCCTGCGCTGATACCGGCGTAGGGGCCGGCCCAGGAAGCAACCGGAAGTTCGGCGGCCGGGGCAGGAGCCGGCGGCTCTTCCTGGACGACGTCTGCGGCATAGGCAGTACCGCCGAGGGCGAAGAGCCCGAGCGCAACCGCGAACGGCCGCGCAAACTTGAGATTGGCTTGCATAGTTGTTTACTCCTTAAGCCACAAGACACTAGGCTTGTTATGTACATGAATGCCCCGGCCCGTCCGGGGGGATAAACGGGCCTGGCGCTGAACGGTTCCAAATGTCGTGTCGAAATGCGGCTGAACCGAACCTGAACTTGGGTCATTCCCTGGYGCGAATGAGGCCGAACCTTGACGTTGCATCTTCGCAACAGCGAATGTCAGCAGGCTGGGCACGTTGCGCTGCACGCCGCTTGGTGCAAGGGGTTCAGCGACATATATTGCACTATGACGGGCCCGAATCCGGGCCGGGCAAGCGTGCGTATGGGCCGCTTCGCCACATTCCTGCCCCAGGTGGAAATGRCATTTAACGCTTGGCCCGTCACATTGTGCCGGCTACCGGAATCGCGGCGCCGATTAAGGATTTGACAGATGACACAAGYCGCTGGCGTGGCGCTGGTGACGGGTGGGGCGAGAAGGATCGGCAAGGCGATCGTCGAGGATCTTGCCGCGCATGGCTTTGCCGTCGCCATCCACGCCAACCGTTCGGCAGCCGAGGCCGAGGCCTTGGCAGGCCGCATCAGGGAAGAGGGCGGCCGCGCCGCCGCGGTTGTCGCCGATCTCACCGACATGGCGGCCGTCGGCGATCTTATCGGCCGCGCGCAGGCAGCACTCGGGCCTGTCACGCTGCTCGTCAACAACGCCTCGCTCTTCGTCGACGACCGTATCGAGGATTTCGACTGGAAGGCCTGGGATCGCCACTTCGCCATCCATGTGAAGGCACCGGCGCTGCTCGCRCAGAATTTTGCCCGCGCCTTGCCGGAAGGCGAGGAGGGGTTGATCGTCAACATCATCGACCAGCGTGTCTGGCGGCCGACGCCGCGCTATTTCTCTTATGCGCTGTCGAAATCGGCGCTGTGGACCGAGACCCAGATGCTTGCGCAGGCGCTTGGCCCGCGGATCCGCGTCAACGCCATCGGGCCAGGTCCGACGCTGAAGAACAAGCGCCAGGACGATGACGATTTCGGCAAGCAGGTCGAGGGGCTGATCCTGAAGCGCGGCCCGCAATTGCCGGAATTCGGCGCCACTATCCGCTACCTCTGGCAAGCGCGCTCGGTGACTGGCCAGATGATCGCGCTCGATGGCGGCCAGCATCTTGCATGGCAGACGCCCGATGTGACAGGCATGGTGGAATGAGTCCCGCAGCCCATAGACACAAGCGAAACGGCGCCGCCGACGACCTGCCGCCCGATGTCGACCCCGATATCGACATCGAGGATGAGGCGGCGGAGGAGATCGTCGAGCCCGAAGCCCTCCCGGCCGGCCCCGACGTCGCCTTCACCGCGATCGACTGGACGCCGCATGCCGGCGATGCCGACGGCATGGTCGGCGCCGAGGTGATCCAGGCCTTTGTCAAGCGACTGCCCAACCAGCCAGGCGTCTATCGCATGATGAACGCGGCCGGCGACGTGCTCTATGTCGGCAAGGCGCGCAGCCTGAAGAAGCGCGTCACGAACTATGCGCAGGGGCGCTTCCACACCGCACGCATCGGCCGCATGGTGCGCGAGACGGCGACGATGGAGTTCGTCGTCACCCGCACCGAGATCGAGGCGCTGCTGCTCGAGGCCAACCTGATCAAGCGGCTCAGGCCCCGCTTCAACGTCTTGATGCGGGACGACAAGTCGTTCCCCTACATCCTGCTCACCGGCGACCATGTCTCGCCCGGCATCTACAAGCATCGCGGCGCGCGCTCGCGCAAGGGCGACTATTTCGGTCCGTTCGCGTCCGCCGGCGCGGTCGGGCGCACCATCAATTCGCTGCAGCGCGCCTTCCTGCTGCGGAGCTGCACGGACTCCTTTTACGAGAACCGCACGCGGCCCTGCCTGCTCTACCAGATCAAGCGCTGCGCCGGCCCCTGTACCGGCGAGATCTCGCATCAGGGCTATGCCGAGCTGGTGGCCGAGGCGAAGGATTTCCTCTCCGGCCGCAGCCAGAAGGTGAAGACCGAGATTTCCGCTGCCATGCAGGAGGCCGCGGAGGAGCTCGATTTCGAGCGCGCAGCCATCTATCGCGACCGGCTCGCGGCGCTCTCGCATGTGCAGGCGCATCAGGGCATCAACCCGCAGACGGTCGAGGAGGCGGACGTCTTTGCCATCCATCAGGAAGGCGGCCAGACCTGCATCCAGGTCTTCTTCTTCCGCACCGGCCAGAACTGGGGCAATCGCGCCTATTTCCCCAAGGCCGATCCAGCGATGGACCCGTCCGAGGTGCTGGGCTCGTTCCTGGCGCAGTTCTACGACGACAAGCTGCCGGCGCGGGCGCTGCTGCTCTCGCAGGCGGTGCAGGAGCAGGAGCTGCTTGCCGAGGCGCTCTCCACCCGCGTCGGCCGCAAGGTGGCGATCTCGGTGCCGCAGCGCGGCGAGAAGAAGGATTTGACCGACCACGCACTGCAGAACGCGCGCGAGGCGCTCGGCCGCAGGCTGGCGGAAACCTCAACGCAGGCGCGGCTGCTGCAGGGCTTCGCCGAGACCTTCGGCCTCGAGAAGCCGCCGGTACGCATCGAGGTCTACGACAACTCGCACATCATGGGCACAAATGCCGTTGGGGCGATGATCGTCGCCGGGCCGGAAGGCTTCGTGAAGAACCAGTACAGAAAATTCAACATCCGCTCGACCGAGATCACGCCGGGCGACGATTTCGGCATGATGCGCGAAGTGATGGAGCGACGTTTCTCGCGGCTGATCAGGGAGCACGGCGACGCCAAGTCTTCCGCTGCGGCCGCCGCTGAGGCCGAGGTCGATACGGCCGACGACCTTGTCGAAGGGAGCGGCAGCTTCCCGGCCTGGCCCGACGTCATCCTGATCGACGGCGGCCAGGGCCAGATGTCGGCGGTGCGCAAGATCCTGTCCGATCTCGGCATCGAGGACCGCGTCGCGGCGATCGGCATC
Organism: Mesorhizobium sp. ORS 3428; assembly: GCF_001854785.1. Taxonomy (GTDB): domain Bacteria; phylum Pseudomonadota; class Alphaproteobacteria; order Rhizobiales; family Rhizobiaceae; genus Mesorhizobium. The sequence continues at coordinate 43,998 of NZ_MDFL01000126.1, read as the reverse complement.
GCCAAGGGTCCCGACCGCGACGCCGGCCGCGAGCGCTTCTTCGTCAAGGGCAGGGACTCCTTCATGCTGCCGGTGCGCGACCCCGTGCTCTATTTCGTCCAGCGCCTGCGCGACGAGGTGCACCGCTTCGCCATCGGCTCGCATCGCGCCCGCCGCAAGAAGGAGATGGTCAAGAGCCCGCTCGACGAGATCGCCGGCATCGGCCCCGGCCGCAAGCGCGCGCTGCTCCACCATTTCGGCACCGCCAAGGCGGTCAGCCGCGCCGCGGTCGAGGATCTGGTCAAGGTCGACGGCATCTCCGAACATATTGCGAAGCTGGTCTACAATCATTTTCACGAGAGCTGAAAGTGAGTTTCCGGCACGGAAGTTTGACAGTGCAGCGTGCTGGTTTGCCGTACGTTGGAGATTGGCCGAGACGCCCGCGGAGTCGACATCCTGGGGTCTTCGCGACGGAGCTTCGGTCCTGCGCCGCCTAACGATGCCTCGGGCCTCAGGTAATGCCGCCATCACCCCAATCTCGACACACCCGGCGCTATTTTTGCCTGGCCAATCGAATCTCGCCTGTTGACCCCCCACATCGGCTTCTGATTTGAGTACGGGAGGCGGAGAGAGTTCCCGATCAGACATGGCCCAGCGCGCTTTCAACCTTCCGAACGTCCTCACCTACGCCCGCATCCTTGCGGTCCCGCTGGTGGTGCTGTGCTTTTTCCTGGAAGGCCATCTGAAGTCGTCCGACTTCGCCCGCTGGTCGGCGCTGGCCATTTTCCTGCTGGCCTCCGTCACCGACTACTTTGACGGCTATTTTGCGCGCGCCTGGCAGCAGACCTCCAACATCGGCAAGATGCTGGACCCGATCGCCGACAAGCTTCTGGTCGCCACCTGCCTGCTGCTACTGGCTGCCGACACCGATCGTCACGGCGGCATCGCCGGCTGGTCGCTCTGGGCGGCGATCATCATCCTGTGCCGCGAGATCCTGGTCTCGGGCCTGCGCGAGTATCTGGCCGCCCTGAAGGTCTCGGTGCCGGTCACCCAGCTCGCGAAATGGAAGACGACGATCCAGATGGTCGCCATCGCCTTCCTGCTTGTCGGCCCGGCTGGTGATAAGATCTTTCCGCTGACCACTCAGATCGGCCTGGTGTTGCTATGGATCGCGGCACTTGTCACGCTCTACACCGGCTACGATTATTTCCGTGCCGGACTGAAGCACATCATGGACGAGTGAGATGTCCACCAAGCTCATCTATTTCGCCTGGGTACGCGAGCGGATCGGCAAGCCGGAAGAGCATGTCGAGCTGCCGGCCGGCATCGAGACGGTCGCCGACCTGCTGCGCTGGCTGAAGTCGCGCGGCGAGGAATACGAGAACGCGCTGCAATACCCCGATGTGATCCGCGTCGCCATCAACCAGGAACATGTCGGCCACCGCGAGAAGATCGCGGGCGCGCGCGAGATCGCGCTGTTTCCGCCGATGACCGGGGGCTGAGATGGCGAGCGCCGTCGTGCCTGCCATTCGCGTTCAGCGCGAGGATTTCGACGTCGCCGCCGAGATTGCCGCCCTGACAAGGGGCCGCGCCGATATCGGCGCCRTGGTGACTTTTTCCGGTCTCTGCCGCGACGAAGCGGGCGCGCTCGCGGCCCTCGAGCTCGAGCATTATCCCGGCATGGCCGAGGCCGAGATCGGCCGCATCGCCGCCGAGGCCATCGAGCGCTGGCCGCTGCAGGGGCTCAGTGTCATCCACCGCCACGGAAAAATCGCGCCAGGCGAAAACATCGTGCTGGTGGTGGCGGCCTCCGCGCACCGCCATGCCGCCTTCGAGGCGGCAAACTTCCTAATGGACTATCTGAAGTCGCGCGCGCCCTTCTGGAAGAAGGAGCACCGCGCCGACGGTTCCGAAGGCGGCTGGGTCGAGGCCAAGGAGGCCGACGACCAGGCGGCGGATCGCTGGAAAACGTCGGACAAATAGCTCAGAAGGCAATGCGTGGGAGCTCTCCGACGCCATTGAACGCCACCAGGTCGATCCGCTGGACGGCAAGCCGCGGACAGTCGTGCTGAAGACGGCGGCGTCCTGACGCTTCGCCCGGCACACGGCGCGGATACCGGAACTTCCCCCTGCCACGTTTGTTGGAATATTTCGGGCAGCCGAAGCGTTACCTAAGAAGTTGGCGGGCGGGCAAAGGGGGATGTTTCCCGAAATGTCCCTCGGTTGAAACCGCCAGACCGAATGCGCGGCTCGATCTGGCCACCCAAAGGAGCCCAGATATGAAAAAGCATGCGCTCATMCTTGCCGCTGCCGGTGCATCGTTGATTGCCTTCGCCGGCCTCGCCAGGGCAGACGACCATCTGTTCAATGYAACCCAGCATGGCCTCAGCACCGACAGTCAGCCGTTCCAGACCAACAAGGCCGGCCACAGCGGCGACCTCGCGCCCGGACAGGGCAGTCCGTTCACCGGTGAGGAGACCAAGACGCCGGCTACCGATACCGCGGCGGCAAACCAACATGCGAATGTAAAAGAGCGCCAGCCGAAGTAGCGAAAGCCGGGAAGTACCTCCTGATACCGGCGGGACAGCGCTCCCCTCTGGACAGAGGGGGGCGCAAAGGAACGCTATRCCTTTTCAGATTCCCAAAATGGTAGTCAAGGATCAGGCCCTCGGCGGCGGCGCTGCTGGCGTCAGGCCGTGGCAGCGCCGATCCCCACGATGGCGGCGGGACGGTCGTCCATTTCACCGACCGCGGCCGCGCGGCTTACCAGAAGATGGTCGACGTCCTCATGGACATCGAGCGCGAATGGGCCGAGGAACTCGGCGAGAAGCGCTTTTCAGGAGTTGAAGGCGCTGCTCGGCGATCTCTGGGACACGCCGCTGATCCGATGACGCCGATTGACCGCGCCGCCGCGACCGCCTAGAGCAATTCCAGGAAAAAGTGTGAAGCGGTTTTCCGTCCGGTATTGCGCCTGACAAAGAGCTAGCGCGGCTCTTCCGTGAGACGGTGAACCGCTCTAGCTTCGCCAAAAAATGGGGATGGGGTTCCCCCGAAACCGCCCTTAAGGGCTGATGACTCCTGCCAGGCGTGCTTTCGCGCGGCAGGATTGGTTTTTCTGCTCGCATCATGCCTGTCTGTAGCAAATTCCAGGAAGACTGCGCAGTGGTCTTCCGTCCGGAATTGCGACAACGAATACTTGCGCGATTCTCGCGAGGGAATCGCCTTTGGAGAGGCAATGAAGCGATGACCCTTGCGGCCTGCGCCCTGGTCCTGATTGGCGGTTTCCTTGGCGGCATTTGCCGCTTTTTCCTGTCTGGCCTGGTCGGCCGCAGAATCGGCGAGACCTTTCCCTGGGGCACGCTGCTGGTCAACGTCTCCGGCGCGCTGGCGATCGGTGCCTTCGGCGGCGCGGCGCGGGCCCTCGGCGGCGTCGTCGCCAGCGATCTGCTCCGCGATTTCATCGTCGTCGGTCTGTTCGGTGGCTACACCACGGTCTCCTCCTTTTGCCTRCAAACGCTGAACCTCGCGCTCGACGGCGAGCGGCGGCTGGCCGCCTTCAACGTCGCCGCCTCGGCGGCGCTTTGCTTATTTTCGGTCGCCCTGGGGTTCTGGGCCGCACTCCGGATGGCGGGTTGAGCGGCCATGGCACGCAACAACAAGCGCTCGGCGACGTCGCTCTATCTTGCGGTCGGCTGCGGCTCGGCGATCGGCTCGCTGGCGCGTTTCCTGTCCGGCTACGTCATCGTCTCGCTGCTCGGCTTCAGCGCGCTTTGCGCCACCGCCTTCGTCAACATCGTCGGCTGCTGGATGATCATGGCCTTCGCTACGCTGACCCGGCCGGACGGCCGTTTGATGGTCGGCTCGGCCGGCCGCAATTTTGTCATGGCCGGCCTTTGCGGCGGCCTCACCACCTTCTCGACCATGAGCTTCGACACTTTCATTCTGCTTTTCGAAGGCGACCTGCGGCTGGCCGCGATCTATCTTGTCGGTGTCGTGGCGCTGTCGCTGGCGGCCGCCTGGCTTGGCTATGTCATGGCCGCCAGGCTCAACCGCCTGCCGATCAACAGGTGACAAGGGAGGACAACATGGGACTGCCGAGCCAATGCGTACTGCTCAGGATCTTCTTCGGCGAGGACGACARGGCGGCCGACGGCAAGCCGCTGCATGAGGCGATCGTCATCGCGGCGCGCAAGGCCGGCATGGCGGGCGCGACGGTGCTTAGGGGACCGCTCGGCTTCGGTCGATCGAGYGTGCTCCACACCGCCAAGATCCTGAGGCTATCGCAGGACCTGCCCATCGTCGTCGAGATCGTCGACGCGCCGGAGAAGATCGATGCGCTCATTCCCGAGATCAAGGCGCTGACCAACAGCTGCCTGATCACCAGGGAGAAAGTCGAAGTCATCCGCTACGGCGAGGAGGACTGAGCCCGGCCGACCGCCCGATGCAATACAGAATGCTGCGCAACAGCCTTCCCTTGCCAATTGCGTAGACACAAATGGCTAATTCCAAACGCTGAAATTGCCTCGGAGCGGTTTACCGTTTCAGCGAAACGCAGACCGCTCTACCCCCCTCTGTTCTGATGCAATTCCAGGAAAAACCGCGGACCAGTTTTTCTGGAGTTGCTCTAACGGTGACGAAGACGGCGGCTGATCGAGTCTTCGTCGAAAATGCCTGCGGAAAACAGCTTCATGGCTTCGATCGCCAGTTCGGAAGCCTCGGGGCTGCCGCGGGAAATTCCCCGCTCTTCRCAGACCTGGTCATAGATACGCTTCAGCAGGACGAGATCGTCCGGATATGCTACGCCACTCTTGGAAACATGGGGGTTGATCATGTTTCCCTCCCTACTCATGGGCGGAAGCGCGATGATCGCTAGCAGCCGGCGACGCCCTTTGTCACTAGTCGCCGATGACGGGCGATCTAGAGCGAATGGTTGGACCGCCCACCCCGCTGCGACAAAAAAGGCGGCCCAGGGCCGCCTTCGTTGCAAAATCGATACTTCCGGCTCAGCCGACGATCTCGGTATCGGAGAACCAATAGCGGATTTCCTGCGAGGCGGTTTCCGGCGCGTCCGAGCCGTGCACCGAATTCTCGCCGATCGACAGCGCATGCACCTTGCGGATGGTGCCCTCGGCGGCATTGGCCGGGTTGGTGGCGCCCATCACTTCGCGGTTCTTGGCGATGGCGTTTTCGCCCTCCAGCACCTGAATGACGGTCGGACCCGACGACATGAACTCGACGAGTTCGCCGAAGAACGGACGATCCTTGTGAACGGCGTAGAAGCCTTCGGCTTCGCGGCGGCTCATCCACACGCGGCGCGACGCGATGACGCGCAGGCCCGCGTCTTCCAGCATCTTGGTGATGGCGCCGGTCAGATTGCGCTTGGTGGCATCCGGCTTGATCATGGAGAAGGTGCGTTCGATCGCCATTGGGTCGTCCTTGTTGTGGGAATGGAAATTGGAGTGGCGGGCTCTATACAAGCCGCTCGACGGCTTGCCAAGGGGAGGCGGCTTCTGGTCAAGGCCGGCTCTTTGCGTGATAATTAGACGGCTGCGAGCCTGCTTCGCTTAAAGTCCGTCGCGCTGAAACGGATTGAGGCGACGCGCTTTAAGTCTTTGTTTTGATGCAAGTCGCCCAAACCGCTGCGCACTTTTGGCCGACTTGCGTGACAGGCCCGGAGCGTCGCTGCAGCGGAGCTGGAAGCGATGAACTGGCCTCACCTCAGACCCGGTGACATCGCCGGCATCCTTTTCATGGCTGTATTGCTGTGCCTGGTTGTGCTGGGCCTGCTGCTGGTGCCGAAACAGGGGCGCAATTTCGGCCTCGGCCCGGAATGGAAGTGCGCGCCCTCGGAGCAGGGCAACCGGGTCTGCGTCAGGCTGCTCGATAAGCAGGCGCCGAGCAAGGAAGCGCCGAGCGAGGCCGCGCCGAAGTAGACGCTAAGGCGCGTCGCGTCGAATTCGGATTGAGGCGGCCTTGGGTCCGTGTAGTTCCGCTGCGCACTTTGGCGGCATGCATCAAAGCTCGACCTCTATGGCCAATGTCGGCACGTCGCCGGCCTTCAGCCCTTCGCGCTGCCGCACCGAAGCCTTGACCGGCAAAAGCAGGCTGCCGGACGCCTTGTCCGGGAAGAGTGACGTGCTCCACCTTGTCTTGCCGATCACGGCCGTCACGCCGAGCGAGCCCCAGGGCCGCGCAAGCCCCGCCATCGCCGCCTTGATCCGCGCCGCGAACTCGACCGGCAGCGTCACGAAATGCCAGCCGCCCTTGCCGGGATAGACCCATATCTCGGCCTGCATCTCATAGCGCAGCATGGCGATCCTGCCGCTCCTGGTCCCGCGGGGCCATTTCCGTCACGCCGCTGCCGCGACCTGCCGGCCGATGCCGTCATGCAGGTCGAGGCAGCGCTCGAACCACTGGGCTATGCTGTCGCTGTCCCCGAGCAGTCGGTAGGGCGAGGCGATGCGCGCCCATTGCAGCGCACCGAAGACGATGTAGTCGGCAAAGAGCGGCGAGGCTCCGCCGATGAAGGGCTGGTAGGTGAGCATCGAGCGCAGCGGCTCCAGCGAGGCGCGGAAGCCGGCGAGCCCCRCATCACGGCCGGCCACCACCTCTTCCAGCCGCTTGCCGTAGCGCCGCTCGCGGTCCTCTCGGAAGTAGCGGCCGTTCGGCTCGTCCTGCATCCCGTGCAGGTCGGTAAGCGCCACCGTTGCGACATAGGGGTGGATGGTGAGTTGCGACCAGCGCTCGATGAAGCGCGCCATCGCCTTGCCGCCTTCGCCGCCAAATAGCGTCGGCCGCTCGGGATAGGCCTCGTCGAGATAGAGCGCGATCGCGAAGGAATCGACCACCACGCGCTCGCCGTCCCGGATCACCGGCACCGTCTTCGACACGCCGCCTTCGACCTTCGGCACTTCGAGAAAGCGCGTCGGCACCTTGGTGGCGGCCAGCACCTTATGGGCCAGCGCCATCTTGGCCTTCCAGCAATGCGGGCTAAATGGGCGCTGGGTGTCGTGGCCGACGAGGTCATAGAAGAGAATGGTCATTGGCGGGTCTGTTCCTGCGGGTTACGAAGAGCCGGGATTCGTTGTGAGCCGGATGGAAGAATGAAACAGCATTTCATGATGTTTGCGGCCTACAATCAATGGGCCAACGCGCGCATCTACGATGCCGCCGCCGATCTCGACGACGAGGAACTCGGCCGCGACGTCGGCGCTTTCTTCGGCTCGATGCTTGGCACGCTCAACCACCTGCTCGCCGTCGACCGCGTCTGGATGAAGCGCTTCACCGGCGAGGGCGAYGCGCCCGCGAACACCGCGGCGATCCTCTATCGCGGCCTGCCCGGCCTGCGCCTGGCACGCGAGGCCGAGGACCAACGGATCGTCGACTGGATGAGCGGCATGAGCGACAAGGCGCTGGCCGGCCGTTTCTCTTACATGACCGTCGACATGCGCACCGTCTCGCAGCGGCTGGAGCCGGCGCTCAGCCATTTTTTCAACCACCAGACCCACCATCGCGGCCAGGCGCATATGTGCCTCACCGTGCTCGGGAGGCCCTCCGTGCCGCTCGACCTGATGCTATTCCAACGCTCCGAGGAAGGCCGCGCCTACGCCTGAGGCGCAGGCCAACGGGGACCCGTCTCCGATTGCCGTCGGAATGCCCGGCAGGTTGCAATTGTCATGTGCCGGTCAGCTCTGCGATCGTGCCTACAGCCCTCGGTCATCGATTGTTGCTGTAGCTCAAACATCAAGAAAAACTCGTATTCATTTTAGAACAACGAATTTTTCCTCTGGAAAAATGGAACCCTGACGGGCTGCGTTCGTATTTCCTCTCGTTCCCTCTCGCACAAGCATGCGCACGGACACGGCGCTCCGGCGGATGCGTGCGGAAAAAAATGTGGCTACGAAGGAGAATGCCATGAATGGTATCGTAGAAAAAATCGCCGTCACGCTGGTCGGCGGCATCGCCATTCTCGCCGTGCCGGCGAATGCTGCTGATCTCGACATCGGCTTTGGCATCGATAACGGTGGCGTGGGTGGCTCGGGTGGCCTGAGCACCGGCGCGGCTAGCTCGGTCGGCGGTTCTACCAGTCTGGGCACAGGCTTCGGCAGCAATATCGGGGGCGTCGGCGTGGGCGGCTCCGGCGGCTTGAATGCAGGCGCGGGCGGCTTCGTCGGCGGCTCCGCGGGCACAACCACCGGCACCTCGTTTGGTGGAAGCGGTGGCCTCAGCGGCGGCGTCGGCGTGGGCGGTTCCGGCAACTTGAATGCCGGCACGGGTGTCACGATTGGCGGCTCTACGGGTACCACCACTGGCTTCGGCACCTCGTTTGGTGCGACGGGCGGTATAGGTGGCAGCGGCACCGTCGGCGGCGCCGGCGGCTCGTTTGGCGGCTCCACGGGTGCGACCACTGGAACCGGCGCCACCTTTGGTGGGACCGGCGGCCTCAGCGGCAGCGGCTCGGTTGGCGGTTCCGCGGGTGCCACCACTGGTGCCGGGGCCACCTTTGGTGGGACCGGTGGCCTCAGCGGTGGCGCCGGGGTGGGCGGCTCCGGCGGTATGAGCGCCCGCTGAAGCAATTCGCGAAAGTGCTCTGGCACGCTCTCCGAGCCGCAGGTTCGGAACAAAGGCCCGCCACCCCGTGGCGGGCCTTTTCGATCGCCTCTGCATCCGCGGTCGCTGACTGCCGGTGAACCAAGCTTGCATTGGAGCGAATGGATTAGGACTTCGTTTGCCCTCGCGCTGCACAATGGGTCAGTTGCGGTGGGAGCAAAGACATGCGCATCGATTTGTCCCCCACGAGTTGGGGCAGGGTCGTGGTCGTGACCGTCGCCGGCACCGCCTTCTTCATCGCCGCCGCCTTCTTTGTCGACTCCTTCAACTTTCCCTCGCTGTCGCCTGCCGCGCTGCTCTGGGCCAAGCTCACCGACCTGTTCCTGCCGCTTGTCCTTGGCGGTTCCTTCCTGTTCTTCTTGATGTGGAAGATGCGCCAGCTGGCGATCGCCCAGAAGGAGCTCAGCATCATTGCCGCGACCGACAGCCTGACGGCCGTCTTCAACCGCGGCGCCTTCTCAATGCTGGTCGAGGCCTATCTCGAGCAGGCCCGCAGCCACGCCGTCGCCGATGCCGGCGCGCTGCTGATCATCGACGCCGACCACTTCAAGTCGATCAACGACCGCCTCGGGCACGATTGCGGCGACCAGGCGCTGAAGCTGATCGCCAGGACCATCCAAGGCCAACTCCACGGCGCCGACATTGTCGGGCGCATCGGCGGCGAGGAATTCGCGGTCTTTCTTCCGGGCGCCGACGCGACGCGCTCCTCCCTTGTCGCGGAATCGATCAGGCGGCGCATCAGCGAAGCCGAATTCGCACCCGCCGGAGCGCCATGGCCGCTCTCGGTCAGCATCGGCGGCGTCGCCTTCAGCGGACCCACCACCTATCGCCATATGTTCCAGGTTGCAGACAGGCATCTCTACAAAGCGAAGTCGAACGGACGCGACCAGGTGAGCTTTGAGGGGCCGCCGGGCGCGTTTTCGGGCGACGTCGCCGGCACGATCCACTGAAGGGCTCTTCGCCGCAGGGACTTGCCCGAGYCGCTTCACCGGTGACTGCGGTTGAGCAGCGGCCTGTGCTGGCGGATCAGCTGCCGCTCGACGTCGAGATAGGGTCGAATCCAGCCTGCCGCCGTTAATGCCGGCTCAGGCTGATGAACAACCGCCGTTAGCATGCCGTGCGCGGTGAGCAGGCCAAGCCACTTCAACGCTTCCCATTTCGGCGTCGCGCCGCTGTGTCCGGCGAGGCTCCGGTTGATGTAGGCGGGATAGGAGAGGAGCCGTTTGCCCGCCGACGCGCCGCAGGCGCCGATGCGCACCGGCTTGCCGTCGGCGGTGATCCAGGCATAGACGGCCTCGCCGAGCTCGCACGCCGTCTGGTCGGTTACGGTGACCAGGATCGACGACTTGTCCCGGCCGAGCCTCATTTCCGCCGCCGGCTTGAACTGGTCGCGATCGAGAAACATCCACCCCCCTGCTGCATGTCGGCAAACTGCATGGGCAGCGCGAATGTTCTGTGCGATGTTTCACGCAGCGCAAGAAAAGTTTCAGGGGATCCGGCAGAGGCCGCGGCATGCGTCGCAAAAGTCGGGCCTCAACGAGAACGGCCGCCCGAGAGCCGTCTCAGGCGGGATTTGTCCGGGCCTCTGGCGCCAGCGCCGGCCTGGACTAGTCAGGCGGCGAAGCCGCCATAGCCGCGCGCGACCGGCTTCACCGAGACGATCGGCTGGTCCGACGGCCAGAGAATGCCGGCGGTCACCGCGAAGTTGATCATCGCGTCGCGCGCCGATTCGGCGGAGATTTTGCCGGCGCGCGCCGCCTCGCAGGCCTTCACCGCGGCGCCGTAGCTCAGCCGCCGGCGCGACGGCGGAAACTCGGTCAGGAACTCGTGCATGTCGGACAGCGAAGCAAGCATGCGCTTGTGGCCGGCGCCGACACTGACAGCGACCGGGGTGAAGGACGTCCTGTCGTACATTTAGACCTCTCGAATTGGGGCCGAGCATGGCGGGGCTGCCACCCTCGGTCTTGGGGTAGGCCGCCACTCAACGCGTCTTGGGGTGGGAGGTTCCACGCATTTTAACTTTTCTTGAAGCAGCACGAGAGCGGCCACCGGCGCAGGGAAATTTGGCCGACGGTGAAGCTGTGTGGGAGTGGGCGGCCGCTGCTATGGCTTTGCGGTGATTGCAACGTCGGGACTGGCCGGTGCGCCCTGATAATGGCTCGAAAGCAGGAGGAACAGGATGGCGATGCCGGCAATGAGGGCGGCGACGACATTGACGAAAATCCGGCCGGCAAGTTCAGCCAGTCGCTGTCGACGGCTCGTGGCTGACGGAATGAAACGCATGCCGGCTTCCTCTCTTGATCGGTTCGACGCAATCCCGGACGAAATGCCCCGAATTTTCCAGGAATCGCTCTTGAGCGCTCAGGCTGCCGCTCCTCTCCGCAAGCGGCAGTCCGGCCACGCCCGCCCGGTCCTTGGGCTYCCCAAGCTACCAACCGTTGTTGAATCGGCAGACCTTCACCTCACGAACCACCAGATGGCCGTGGCGCCAGCGCTTCTCCACCTTCACCCRGCATTTGCGGGCATGCTTCCAATACCGCCAATGTTCGCGTTCGCGGTGATGGTAGCGCCAGTAACGGTCGTCATGGCGCATATTGTCGTCAGTGGTGATGTACACGCTGGCAGCTTGCGACGGAACAGAGGTCGCGGAAATGGCAGTAAGCGAAACTGCAGCCGCCATGGCGGCGACTATAAGCGTCTTCATAGAAAACTCCTCGCATTATGACTTGCTCACGAAATGAGTAAGGTGTCAAAAAGTTCCATAGCGTTACTGGAAATTTTCGGATGATTTTTAGTGAATGCATGGCTGTGAGGCGGATAGCTTGCAAGCCAGGCGATGAGGCCGGGATATATATAATTTAATAGAAAAGATACTTGGAAAGGGTCGGCAAGGCCTCCGATCACCCCCCGATCCTGGTTGTGGCGGCCGCCGTGCCCGGGCGGCGGGTTATTTCCACATTCCGCGCATGCGCGCGCCGAGATCGACCTTGACGCCGGGCCTTTGGCGCGGATCGTCTTTGATCGTGGCGCTTGCCCAAGACGTCTGCTCGAAGGCTGCAAGCATCGAGGCGGGGATGAAGCGGGTGCGCGAGGCATAGACATGGCGGTCGCCGCGCGCCGGCTGGTTGTGCGGATAAAAGCGCTGCGGTACCACCAGATGCAGACTGTCCTTGGCCCGCGTCATCGCCACATAGAGCAGCCGGCGCTCCTCCTCGATGTCCTCCTTGGTGCCGACGCCGAGATCGGCCGGGATGCAGCCGTCGACGGTGTTGAGCACGAACACGTTCTTCCATTCCTGGCCCTTGGCCGAGTGGATGGTGGACAGAATGAGATAGTCCTCGTCGCGATGCGGCGGGCCGGCCTGGTCGCTGGTGGCGTCGGGCGGATCGAGCGTCAGCTCGGTCAAGAATCGCTCGCGCGACGGATAGGTCGATGCGATCTGCTCGAGTTGCAGCAGGTCCGCCCGGCGTGTGATCGCGTCCTCGTGGATGCGCTCCAGGTGCGGCTCGTACCAGAGCCTGATCCGCTCCAGGTCGGCCGGCCACTTCGGGCCGGCGCGCAGCCCGCTGTAGATGTCGAGGAAGACGGGCCAATCTGCAGCCGCGCGCTGCGGCGGCCGGAAGCGGGCAAGGCCCAGCGTCTCGTCCAGTGACGTCGCCATCGCCTCGACGATCTGCGAGGCGGCCGAAGGGCCGATGCCCGGCATCAACTGCAGCACGCGGAACCCGGCGACACGGTCGCGCGGATTCTCGGCAAAGCGCAGCATCGCCAGCATGTCCTTGACATGGGCGGCGTCGAGGAACTTCAGCCCGCCGAACTTCACGAACGGGATATTGCGGCGCGTGAGCTCGACTTCCAGCGGGCCGCTGTGGTGCGAGGCGCGGAAGAGCACCGCCTGCGCCTTCAGTGCCGTGCCGGCCTCGCGTTCGGCGAGGATCGCCTGGCAGACATAGTTCGCCTGCTCGGCCTCGTCGCGCACGCTCACCAGTTGCGGCTTGTGGGAGGAACTGCGCTCGGTCCACAGGTTCTTGGTGAAGCGCTCGGTGGCCTCGCCGATCACCGCGTTGGCGGCTGCAAGGATCGTCTCGGTCGAGCGGTAGTTGCGCTCCAGCATGACGATCTCGGCGCCTTGCGCGAACTGTTTCGGGAAGTCGAGAATGTTGCGCACTTCCGCGGCGCGGAAGGAGTAGATCGACTGCGCGTCGTCGCCCACCACGGTGAGACCCGCGCCGTCCGGCTTCAGCGCAAGCAGGATCGAGGCCTGCAGCCGGTTGGTGTCCTGATACTCGTCGACCAGGACATGGTCGAAGCGGGAGGAAAGATGCGCGGCAAGCGCGGGCTCCGCCGCCATCTGCGCCCAGTAGAGCAACAGGTCGTCGTAATCGAGCACGTTCTGCGCCTGCTTGGCCTCGACGTAAGCCGAAAACAGCTCCTTGAGCTGGTCCGCCCATGCCGCGCACCAGGGAAAGGCCGAGCCCAGCACTTCGCCGAGAGGCGCCTGCGCGTTGACGGCGCGCGAATAGATCTGCAGGCAGGTGCTTTTGGTAGGAAAGCGGCTCTCGGTCTTGGAAAAGCCGAGCTCGTGCCGGGCAAGATTCATCAGGTCGGCCGAATCCTCGCGGTCATGGATGGTGAAGGCGGGATCGAGGCGGATCTGCTCGGCATAGTCGCGCAAGAGTCTGGCGCCGATGCCGTGGAAGGTGCCGGCCCAGGCGAGCGCGTCGGCAATGATTGCGGCGTCGCGCCCCAGCACCTCGCCGGCGATGCGTTCGACGCGCTTGGCCATCTCGGCGGCGGCGCGGCGCGAGAAGGTCATCAGCAGGATACGGCGCGGATCGGCGCCCTTGACGATGAGATGCGCCACGCGATGCGCCAGCGTGTTGGTCTTGCCGGATCCCGCGCCGGCGATCACCAGCAGCGGTGCGGCCACCTTGCCGTCGCCATGCACCACGGCCAGCCGCTGCTCGTCGTTCAGCCGGGCAAGATAGGCGGGCGCTTCGAAGGACGAATCACGGGCGGCGATGTTCATCGCCCATCAAGCATCGTTTCCGCTTTGTTCGCAATGGTAGAAACTGCTGATCTCCCCCACAACAAGGGAGAGATTGGCTGTATTACCTTTTCGGCTCCACGCCCATCGCCGCCGATTGGCGCCVCAGTGTTCGCCGCTCATCCGACGGCGCAGCGTTGCCGGAGATCTCATCGATGATCCTCCTGGTGACACGGTAGGCCGTGTAGGCAAACAGGCAGGTGAGAAGCAGACGGATCATGACGATGTCCTCATTGCCGGTTCGATCGATTTCAGGTTTCCAACCGACCATGGGCCGGTTGGTTCCGCAATCGGCTCGCGCAACCAAACCGCCACCGCGTCGTTTGCCCTCATGAAAGGGGCGAACGAGAGGAGGTCGTCATGAAGAAGCTTCCTATGCTGCTGGCCCTTGCGGCAGTGCTCGGTCTCGCCGCCTGCGACAACAGCGTGCAGCCCACCAAGGCGCCCGCCGACCAGAACCCGCAGGTCGACAAGAACCCGGTGCCGAAATCGACCACCGGCGGCGATCAGCCCGGCACGCCGCCGAAGCAATGACTGAACGCGCCGGACCGCATGGGGCGATGTCGGCTGGGAAATTCGGGATAAGCAATGCCGGCCACAAATCGTCGCCGCCACAGAAGAAGGCCGGCGCTGCTTGGGAGGAAGCTGGTAAGCGCCGGCCAAGCGGGAAAGATCAGGCCCGCCGCACAGTCAACAATAGCTGAGTCTCTGCCCCGCGTCATGGTGTGATCGCGCTAGCCGGCTACCGATAGCCCGGCAAACCATTCTGTATCTTTCTAGGATCGGGAAAACTCGGAGGCGGTTGCTTCCTTCGTGGCGCTCACGCCATCGCGGCGAGCGCCAGCGGCAGGCCGGCGATCTCGATGTCGAGCTGGCGCTGCGTCAGCGCAGCCTCGGCCATGATCCACTTCTTGAACAGTTCCACCTTGCGGGCGCCCATTGCCTTGATGGGGCTGACGAAATACCAGCCGGCGGTGTTGGGGTGGTGGATTTCGAACGGCGCCACCAGCCGCTCGGCGCGGATGTCGCTCGCCATATAGGCGCGGTTGGCGACGGCAAAGCCCATGCCGGCATTGGCGGCCTCGTAGGACATCATGCAGGAGTCGAAATAGATGCTCTTCGTCTCGCCAAGCACGAAGCTCGCGCCGGCAAAGCCCAGCCACGATCGCCAATTCTGAGTACAGGTATCGGAGTGGAGCAGGGTGAAATGCCTGAGGTCTTCCGGCGTCACCCTGGAGAGCGGCTTGTCGCCCAGCACCTCACGGAACAGCTCGCGGCTGCACACGGGCGTCAGATCTTCCTTGAACAGAAGCTCGGATTTGAGGCCGGGGAAATTGCCGTCGCCGTAACGGATCTCCAAGTCATATTCGGAGGTCGAGAATTCGTACGTGGCGCAGGAGGTCGAGACCCGCATTTCGATGTCGGGATATTGTCGCTGGAAGGCTGAAAGCCGCGGAAACAGCCAGCGCGCCGCGAAGGTGGGCAAAACGCAGATTCTGAGCACATGCGCCTGCGACTGGCCGGTGGCCTCCATGTTGGCTGCTACGATCCGCTGCAGCGCCTCGCGCACCCGCGCTACATAGGTTTCGCCCTCCGGCGTCAGCGATACGGCATTGCCGCCGCGCTCGAAAATCTTGAAGCGCAGCTGGTCCTCCAGGCTCTTCACCCGCTGGCTGACGGCCGAGGCGGTGATGAACTGCTCTTCGCCGGCGCGCGTGAAATTCTTGTGCCTGGCGGCGCTCTCGACGATTTTCAGCGAGTTCAGGTTGACTTGACTGAGGAGCCGCACGGGGAGGTTGACCTTAAGCTGCGCTAACGCTGGCACCAGTTTACAGGGGTAGCGCCGCTAGTCGACTGTTTGCCAAGTGTTGCCCCCATCTTCGAGAAGTAGAATGGACGCCCATACAGTCCCGAACTGCCGAAAAGGCCATCGAGCGGAGGGATTTCGGCCGCTGCGCACGCTGGAAGCGCCTGCTGGAGATCCCGGCCGATAGTGGATCGGCGAATCACAGCCGCTGCGCGCCGCGAACTGAGCGACCCGCCGGAACGAATTGGGCATGGTGGGTCATCCGGGACCGACGCTGCTCACCAGTATCGGTATTCGGCCTGAACTTCGCCTTTGCCGGAGTTGTTCGCTACAACCGAAGTGCTGACACGTCATTGTCCGTCCGCGCCGGCATTTAGCGCTGTAAAATGTTTGGTGCAGGTATTAGAATTCCTAACTTGCGTGGGCACGACCCGCAGTGAAAGCGTGCCTTCGGTATTGAGTCGCTCGTGCGTTTACTGACTCTGGACCGTCCGTTGGGGGACGGGTCCAATATGATACCTGGACCAAAGTCTTAAAAACAGCTGGTCATTTGAGWGCCAGCAGAAGGTGAAAAAATTGTCCAATATCGACGACAAAACTGCAATCGAGCTGACCGCCGACATTGTCTCGGCCTATGTCGGCAACAATCCGCTTCCGGCTTCCGGCCTGCCGGATCTGATCGCTAGCGTCAGCGCATCGGTGCGCAAGCTCGCCGGCGGCCCCGCCGTCAAGGAGAGCGCGCCGCTGACGCCGGCGGTCAATCCGAAGCGTTCGGTGTTCCCCGATCACATCGTTTGCCTCGAGGATGGAAAGAAGTTCAAGTCGTTGAAGCGGCACCTGTCGACCGACCATGGCCTGACGCCGGACGAATACCGTGCCAAATGGGGGCTGCCGGCTGATTATCCGATGGTGGCGCCCAGCTATTCGGCCACCCGCTCGGCGCTTGCCAAGTCTTCCGGCCTCGGCCGCAAGCCGGCCGCGGACACCGGCAAGGGCAAGCGCAAAACCAAGGGCTGAGGCCGGTCGGTCATGCTGCCTGCAGCGGACGGCCCCAAGCCGTCGGCAGACTCTTTGGCCGCGCTCGGCGCGTTGCGTCGCAGGGTGGCCATCCAGTCTTGCGCCGACGCAGGCGAGGGGGTCAAGGCACGGCGTGTCCTGTTCTCGCTGAACTTGCCCGCCGCCGATCTGGGTGCTGCGCTCGACGCGCTCGACAATTTCGAGCGTGCCATCGTCGAGCATGACGACCGGCTGGTCGTCGCGGCGAAGCGGCTGAAATGCCTCGCCGTTCTCGATCGTCTTATCGCCGGATAAAGTGCTGCGATAGGATTGTGAGCCGTTCCTGGTCATCAGTCCGGGGGCGGCTTGCGCGTCAGTGCGCGGCTGCGATCCTGCTCGACGGCAAGGCTGTCCGCCTCGACCGCAGTCATCTCCAGAAAATAGGCAAGCATCTGGTAGCGTGTGCGCGAAAGCATCTTCGCCAGTCCGCGCGTGATCTCCGCGACATATCTCAGCATGCGCAGATCGTTGGCCGCCCCGTCCATCGAGAGCTCCTAAAAATCGAAGTCATTGTTGTTATTGCTGATCGTTGTTGGCGCCTACACGCGACTCAGAGCGCATTCCTAAGTTCGCAGGGTCGCGACGAAAACTAAAGTCTATTTTCGGCAAGCATCGCGTCTGACCCAGAAGGTTTCTTGACTTTTTCTGGTGGCATTAGCAGCAGCTACAACAATGCAGGTGAACAAGCGACTTACGGTTGTCTTGCTCTGGCAGCTCTATCATTTCGCCGCGGAGTGCTCATCCCGATGGYCAATGAATGTCGGCCCAAAGTGCGCAGCTGTTTTGGGAGGAACGACAGCATCAAGCAAAGACTGAGACCGCGTCGCCCGAATCCGTTTCGTCGTTTTAGCGTTGGGTGCGCAAGACGGATTAGTCGCGGCCGATCAGGGTGACGGTGCGCTGGTCGCGGGCACCTCGACACACAGCGTCGTGACCTTCGGATAGCGATCGATGTTGTCGCGTGTGCCTGYGGGCTTCACGACGAGTTGCGCCGGATTGCTGGAGGGAGGCAGGGCATTCGGCCCGGTTTCGGCGAACAGAACCAGCTCTGTCGCCAGCGCAGCTGTCGTGGCGACCTGGAAGAAGATGAAGGCGAGGGCGAAATAGCGGATCACCGGCCTCAAACGCTCGCGTCGGCAACTGGTTCCAGTCCAATAGGCTTTGCCGAACGGCCTGCGGCGGCGCATGTCGGCCTCGTCAAGGGTCGCTCTTGCGAAGCGCCGACGTCCCGTGCAAAAGCCCGGCCATGCTTATCATCAACGACCTCTCGCTGCGCATGGCGGGGCGCCTGCTTCTCGACCATGCCTCGCTGACCTTGCCGGCCGGCACCAAGGCCGGACTCGTCGGCCGCAACGGCACCGGCAAGACGACGCTGTTCAAGGCGATCGCCGGCGATTTTCCCTCCGAGACCGGCTCGATCAGCCTGCCGAAGAACACTCGCATCGGCCAAGTGGCGCAAGAGGCGCCGGGCACCGAGGAGCCGCTGATCGACATCGTGCTCAAGGCCGATGTCGAGCGCACGGCATTGCTCGAAGAGGAAAAGACCGCCACCGACCCGCACCGCATCGCCGAGATCCATACACGGCTCGCCGACATCGACGCGCATTCGGCCGAATCCCGCGCCGCCACAATCCTCGCCGGCCTCGGCTTCGACGACGCCGCACAGAAGCGTCCCGCCTCGTCCTTCTCCGGCGGCTGGCGCATGCGCGTCGCGCTCGCCGCCGTGCTCTTCTCGGAGCCCGACCTTCTGCTGCTTGACGAGCCGACCAACTATCTCGACCTCGAAGGCACGCTCTGGCTCGAGAACTATGTCTCAAAGTATCCGCACACGGTGCTGCTCATCTCGCACGACCGTGATCTGCTCAACCGCGCTGTCAACTCGATCGTCCATCTCGACCAGAAGAAGCTGACCTTCTGGCGCGGCGGCTACGACCAGTTCGAGCGCCAGCTCACCGAGCAGCGCGAGCTGCAGGAAAAGAGCCGCGCCAAGCAGGAAGCGCAGCGCAAGCACATGGAATCCTTCGTCGAGCGTTTTCGCGCCAAGGCTTCCAAGRCAAGGCAGGCGCAGTCGCGGCTGAAGGCGCTGGAGAAGCTGAAGCCGATCGCGGCGGTGGTGAACGACACGGTGCGG
This sequence comes from Mesorhizobium sp. ORS 3428, assembly GCF_001854785.1. Lineage (GTDB taxonomy): Bacteria > Pseudomonadota > Alphaproteobacteria > Rhizobiales > Rhizobiaceae > Mesorhizobium. The sequence continues at coordinate 25,368 of NZ_MDFL01000126.1, read as the reverse complement.
CCGTTTTCCTTCCCCGAGCCTGTGAAGACGGTCGCCTCGCCCATCGTGGCGCTGAACGGCGTCAATGTCGGCTACACCGAGGGCAATCCGGTGCTGAAGAAGATGACGCTACGCATCGATGCCGACGACCGCATCGCGCTGCTCGGCGCCAACGGCAACGGCAAGTCGACCTTCGCCAAATTGCTCGCCGGCCGCCTCAAGGCCGAAACCGGCACCATGACGATCGCGCCGGGCTTGAAGGTGGCGATCTTCGCCCAGCACCAGCTCGACGACCTGCGTCCCGAGGAAAGCGCCTATGAGCATGTGCGTCGGCTGATGCCGGATGYGCCGGAAGCCAAGGTGCGCGCCCGCGTCGCCCAGTTCGGTCTCTCGACCGAGAAGATGAACACCGCGGCGAAAGATCTTTCCGGCGGCGAGAAGGCGCGCCTCCTGATGGGCCTCTCGGCCTTCGAGGGCCCGAACCTCTTCATCCTCGACGAGCCGACCAACCACCTCGACATCGACAGCCGTGAATCGCTGATCCATGCGCTGAATGATTTTCCGGGCGCCGTGATTCTGATCTCCCACGACCGGCATCTCCTGGAGGCGACGGCCGACCGGCTGTGGCTGGTCAAGGACGGCGCGGTCAATCCCTATGACGGCGACCTCGAGGATTATAAGACGCTGGTCACCGGCGTCTCGTCCAACCGCCGCGAGCAGCGCGAGGCGGAAAAGACGTCGAAAGCCGACCGCCGCCGCGAGGCTGCTCAGCGCCGTGCCGCGCTCGAACCGCTCGCCAAGGAAATCCGCGCCACCGAGGCGCTGATGGACCGCATCCGCAAGCGCATCGACCTGATCGAGGACGAACTCGCCAACCCGGCCGTCTACGAGAAGGACCCCTCGACCGCGACCCGCCTCGCCAAGGAGCGCTCGCAGTTGGCCCAGACACTGGCGCTGAACGAGGACAAGTGGCTGACGATGTCGGCCGAATATGAGGAGGGGATTGGGGAGTAGGGAGTGCTTAATCTCCCCCCTTGTGGGGGAGATGCCCGGCAGGGCAGAGGGAGGCGCTGTCCCGCCAACCTGTCAGTGATCAAGCCGTCGACGGCCGTTTTCTGATTTAGAGCTAGACAATTTCCAAGGCCGCGTTCCTTCGCGCCCCCTCTGTCCTGCCGGACATCTCCGCCACGAGGGGGGAGATCGACAGTTCCTACAGCTGGCCCTACAYGCCGTCCGCAAAACCCGCTACACACCCCGGCATGAACCAGCACGCCAAGCTCAGGATCGGCCATTCGGCCTGTCCGCATGACTGTCCGTCCACCTGTGCGCTTGAGGTCGAGCTGCTCGACGACAACCGCATCGGCCGCGTCCATGGCGCCAAGGCGAACAGCTACACGGCGGGTGTCGTCTGCGCCAAGGTCGCCCGCTATGCCGACCGCGTCCACCACCCCGACCGGCTGCTGAAGCCGCTGGTTCGTGCCGGCGCCAAGGGCGAGGGCGCCTGGAAGGAAGCGAGCTGGGAAGCGGCTCTCGATCTCGTCGCGGAGAAGTTCATCTCGGCCGAGGCGAAATACGGCTCGGAGACGGTCTGGCCCTATTTCTATGCCGGCACGATGGGGCTGGTGCAGCGCGACGGCATCGAGCGGCTGCGGCACGCGAAGAAATATTCGGGCTTTTTCGGCTCGATCTRCACCAACCTTGCCTGGACCGGCTGGATGATGGGGGCGGGCGCGCTGCGAGGTCCCGATCCGCGCGAGATGGCGAAGTCCGACTGCGTGGTGATCTGGGGCACCAATGCCGTGGTCACCCAGGTCAATGTCATGACCCACGCGACGAGAGCGCGCAAAGAACGCGGCGCCAAGATCGTCGTCATCGACATCTATGAGAACGCCACCATGAAGYAGGCCGATCTCGGCCTGGTGCTGAAACCCGGCACCGACGGCGCGCTCGCCTGCGCGGTCATGCATGTGCTGTTCCGCGACGGGATGGCTGACCGCGCCTATCTCGAAAAATACACTGACGATCCGCGTGGGCTGGAAGAGCATTTGAGGACGCGCACGCCGGAATGGGCGGCCGAGATCACCGGGCTCAGCGTTGCCGAGATCGAGGCCTTCGCCCATCTCGTCGGCACGACGAAGAAGACCTACTTCCGCCTCGGCTACGGCTTCTCGCGCCAGCGCAACGGCTCGGTCAACATGCACGCCGCCTCCTGCATCGCCGCCGTCATCGGCGCCTGGCAATATGAAGGCGGCGGCGCCTTCCACTCCAATTCCGGCATCTTCAAGCTGAACCAGGACGTGCTGGAGGGAACGGCGATGCGGGACCCAAGCGTCCGCTATCTCGACCATTCCCGCATCGGCCCGGTGCTGACCGGGGCCGGGGACGCGCTTTATGGYGGCCCGCCGGTGACGGCGATGCTGATCCAGAACACCAATCCGGCCAATGTMGCCCCCGAGCAGCGGCTGGTGCGGCAGGGCTTCCTGCGCGAGAACCTGTTCACCTGCGTCCACGARCAGTTCATGACCGATACGGCGAAGCTCGCCGATGTCGTGCTGCCGGCGACGATGTTTCTGGAGCATGACGACGTCTACAAGGGCGGCGGCAACCAGCACATCACGCTCGGCCCCAAGCTGATCGAGCCGCCGGAAGGGCCGCGCACCAACCACTATGTCATCGAGGAACTCGGAAAGCGGCTGGGCGTCGCCGACCGGCCGGGCTTCGGCCTGACCGAGCGGCAGCATGTCGACATCATCCTGGGCAAGCGCGGGCTCGGCAGCTTCGACAGCCTGAAGGAGCAGAAGTGGGTCGACCTGCAGCCTGATTTCGACGACGCGCATTTCATCAACGGCTTCGGCCATGCCGACAAGAAGTTCCACTTCCGGGCCAACTGGACCGGACAGTCGGCGCCCAACCGGCCGCCGAAGAGCATGGGCCTGTTCGGCCCGGTCGAGCGGCTGCCGGAATTCCCCGATCATGTCGAGCTGATCGAGGTGGCGGATAAAGAGCATCCGTTCCGGCTGACGACGTCGCCGGCGCGCAATTTCCTCAACTCGACCTTTTCCGAGACGCCGGTATCGCAGGCGAAGGAAGGCAGGCCGGAACTCCTCTTGCACCCGGAAGATGCGGCGGCGCTGGGCATCGAGGAAGGCGGCCGAGTCGAGGTCGGCAACCGGCGCGGCGAGGTGGTGCTGCACGCAAAGCTCTTCGATGGCGTGAAGCGCGGCGTGGTGGTGGCCGAAGGCATCTGGGCGAACAGCGCGCACGAGCGCGGCGAGGGCATCAACGTGCTGACCGGCGCCGACGCGCCCGCGCCCTATGGCGGCGCCGCGTTTCATGACAACAAGGTCTGGCTGCGCAGGCTTTGAGCGGCGGCGAGTTCGGCACGGCGCAGGCCTTCGAGATGAGCCGAAAATGCCCATCGCTTCGACCGCATTGTTGCCCCTTTCGACGTCGGCTGCGCAAACGCTGACAATTTGCCGCCCGAAAAAAGCTGAAAGCCAGCTGAAAGCTTGGGCATGCCATGACAGTCTTGCGGCGTTCGTCGCGCGACCGGCCCTGGAGCGGCCGGCAAGGAGGAAATGCGGCGCAGCCCGGATGGCGCGCTGCCCAGGTGGAGGAACTTACGTGACCGGTTTCATCTCTAAATGCGCCCTGCGTTCCGCAGTGCTGACGCTTGCCATGGCTGCCGCGGGCGCAACGACTGCGTCGGCCGCCGAAAAGATCTCGATCATGGTGGGCGGCTACGAAAAACAGATCTACCTGCCGGCGAAGCTCGCCGAGGCGCTCGGCTACTTCAAGGATGAGGGCCTAGACGTCGAGCTGCTCAACGAGCCGGCGGGCGTCGACGCCGAGAACGAGATGCTGGCTGGCGCCGTGCAGGGCGTAGTCGGCTTCTACGACCACAGCATCGACCTGCAGGCCAAGGGCAAGTTCGTCGAATCCGTCGTCCAGTTCAGCCAGGCGCCGGGCGAGGTCGAACTGGTCTCGGCGAAGCATCCCGAGATCAAGTCGCCAGCCGATTTCAAGGGCATGAGCCTCGGCGTTACCGGCCTCGGCTCCTCGACCAACTTCCTGACTGAGTATCTCGCGGTGAAGAACGGGCTGAAGCTCGGCGAATTCACCTCCGTGCCGGTCGGCGCCGGCAACACTTTCATCGCTGCCATGCAGCAGGACAAGATCCAGGCTGGCATGACCACCGAGCCGACCATCACAAGGCTGCTCAAGACCGGCGAGGCAAAGGTTCTCGTCGACATGCGCACCGTGGAAGGCACGAAGGCAGCGCTCGGCGGCACTTATCCGGCCGCTTCGCTCTATATGCAGACCGAATGGGTCGACGCCCACAAGGAAACGGTTCAGAAGCTCGCCAACGCCTTCGTCAAGACGCTGAAGTTCATCAGCACCCACAGCGGCGCCGAGATCGCCGATAAGATGCCTCACGACTATTATGTCGGCGACAAGGAAGGCTATGTGAAGGCGCTTGACGCCGGCAAGGCGATGTTCACGCCCGACGGCGTGATGCCCGCAGGCGGACCGGAAACGGTGCTGGCAGTGCTTTCGGCCTTCAAGAAGGAACTGCAGGGCAAGCAGATCGACCTGTCGAAGACCTACACGACCGAATTCGTGAAGAACGTGAAGTAGCGACAATCGCCGGCGCGGGTTCCAGCCCGGCGCCGGCGCCCTATCCTGTCTCTACGTCCGGCGACGCCCCCGCGCGGCGATCGCTTGCTATTGGAGTATGCTCACCATGGCTGTCGAAAAGACCGCTCCGGCGATCGAGCTGATCAATGTCAGCCGTCGCTTCCTTTCCCCCACCGGCAAGTCGCTGACGGCGATCCGCGAATTCTCCATGACGGTCGAGCGCGGCGAGTTCGTTGCCGTCGTCGGCCCCACCGGCTGCGGCAAGTCGACGACGCTCAACCTCGTCACCGGGCTCGCCAGCCCGAGCGCCGGYGAGGTCCGCGTCATGGGCGCGCCGGTCAAGGGCATCGATCCGCGTATCGGCTTCGTGTTCCAGACCGATGCGCTGTTCCCCTGGCGCACGGTGATCGAGAACGTCATGGCAGGCCCCCTGTTTCGCGGCAAGCCGAAGGCGGAAGCTCAGGCATCCGCGCGCGATTGGCTGGCGCGCGTCGGCCTGGCGCGCTTCGAGCAGCACTATCCACACCAGCTATCCGGCGGCATGCGCAAGCGCGTGGCGCTGGCCCAGACCTTCATCAACGGTCCCGAGATCCTGTTGATGGACGAGCCTTTCTCCGCGCTCGACGTGCAGACCCGCGTGCTGATGCATGAGGAACTGCTGCGGCTGTGGTCCGACGCCAAGGCGTCGGTGGTCTTCGTCACCCATGATCTCGAGGAAGCGATTGCGCTGGCCGACAAGGTCTACGTGCTTACCGCCGGGCCTGCGACGGTGAAATCCGTCTACACGATCGACCTGCCGCGCCCGCGCGTCGTCGCCGACATCCGCTATGACCAGAGCTTCATCGACTATTCGCGCACCATCTGGGCCGACCTCAAGGAAGAGGTCGAGACCAGCTATGCCCGCGCGGCAGCATGAGGGAGGCTGAGATGACAGACGCCACCATCAACATCTCCGCGGCAAACTTCAGGCCGGGAACCTCGGATGCGGAGATCGAGGCCGCCGCCRCCAAGGCCGCCGTGCATCGCCGCCGCACCGTCCTGTTCTGGAGGCTTGCCATCCTCGTCGTCTTCCTCGGCTCATGGGAGCTCGCCGGCCRCATGGCCTGGATCGACCCCTTCTTCTACGCCATGCCGAGCACGATCGCCGGGCGGCTCTATGACTGGGCGACCGAAGGAACTTCGGAAGGTCCCCTCTGGTATCACCTCTATGTTACCATGGAGGAATCGGTGCTGGGCTTCGTCACCGGTTCGGTCGCCGGCATCGTCATCGGCGTCGCGCTCGGCCGCAACCGCCTGGCCGCCGACATCTTCTCCATCTACATCAAGTTGATCAATTCGATCCCGCGCGTGGTGCTGGCGCCGATCTTCATCATGATCCTCGGCCTTGGCCTTGCCTCCAAGGTGGCGCTGGCCTTCGTCATGGTGTTCTTCGTCGTCTTCCACAACGCCTTCCAGGGCGTGCGAGAGGCCGACCGCGCGATGATCGCCAATGCCCGCATCCTCGGCGCCTCCGACTGGCAGCTGACGCGCTCTGTGATCGTGCCGTCGGCGATGAGCTGGATCTTCGCCAGCCTGCATGTCAGCTTCGGCTTCGCCATCATCGGCGCCATCGTCGGCGAGTTTGTCGGCTCGCGCTTCGGCATCGGCCTCTTGATCAACATCGCCAAAGGCTCGTTCGATGCCGCCGGCATGTATGCGGCGATCGTCATCGTCATGGTCGTGGCGCTGGGCGCCGAATACCTGATGACGCTGGTCGAGAACCGGCTGGCGAAATGGCGGCCGCAGCCGCTGCACGAGACGCAGTGAGTGCCTGAGCAACTCCAGGAAAAGTGCGTAGCGCTTTCCGTTCGGAGTTGCGTCAAAAAGGAGCGGGCCGGCGGTTCTATGAAATGCTCGCCCGCTCCAACGGCAGCCGCACCTCGACCTTGAGCCCGCCGCCGGCGGCATCGCCAAGCGCGACGCTGCCGCCGGCATTCTCAATCACCTCGCGCACGATCGCCAAGCCGAGCCCGCTGCCTTCCTCGCTCGCACCGGCAATGCGGTAGAAGCGCTCGAAGACATGCTCCCGCTCCTCCGGCGCAATGCCGGGCCCGTCATCGGTAACTGTGAGTTGCGCCTCGCTTCCGACGGCGGCGAGCTTCACCGTCACGCTGCCGCCGGGATTGGAGTAACGCAGCGCGTTGTCGACGAGGTTGACGATCATTTCGCGCAGCATCGTGCCGTCGCCGATCACCGGCACGGGTCCGGCTTCCTCGAGGCCGAGATCGATGTTGCGTTCGATCGCCCTCGGCGCATGCGTTTCCAGCACCTGGCGGGCGGCTTCGGTGAGGTCGATGCGGTCGGCGCGCGGCCGCCGGCTGCCCGGCTCCGCCCGCGAGAGCGTGAGCAGCTGTTCGGCGAGCCGCGCCAGCCGGCCGGAGCTGGCTTGCAGCGCCACCAGCGCTTCCTGGCGCTGGTCGGCGGCAGTCTCGCGCAGCGCATAGCTCGCCTGTGTCGACAGCAGCGCCAAAGGCGTGCGCAGCTGGTGCGCGGCGTTGGCGATGAAGCGGCGTTGCGCCGCCATTTGCGCCCGCACGCGCTGCATATAGGCGTTGAGCGCGTCGATCAGCGGCCTGATCTCGCTCTGCGCGCCGGGAACCTCGACCGGCTCGAGCTCGCTGCGGCTTGGCGAGCGCACCGCATCGCGCAACCGGATCAGCGGCGCCAGCCCACGGCGCAGGCCGAGCAGCACGAACAGGCCGGCGATCGCCACCAGCGCCAGCTGCTGGGCGAAGGCATTGAGCCAGAGGCGTTTCACCATCGCGTCATGCCCGGCGAGCGTGACGCCCACGGTGACCTTGATCGGTGAATCCGCGCCGGCGCCGATCACGGCCTGGCTGAGGGTCAGGAGGCGAAGCCGGTGATCGCGGTAGGACGCCTCGATGCTGTCGCGTTGAGTGGCCTTTGGCAGGTCGGGATAACCGGTCAGCAGCTGCCCGCCGGCGGTCTCGACCCGGTAATAGACGCGGTCGCGGTCGCCGGTGTCGAACATCTCGAGCGCCGCGGGCGGAATGGTCGCATAGAGCACGCCGTCGTCCATTGCCACCTGCTCGGCGATCGCGCGGGCCGATCCGACCAGCATGCGGTCGGTAACCAGGTCGGCGGTAGCAAGCGCATTGCCATGGCTGGTCCACAGATTGACGGTGGCGAGCCCGGCCAGCGGCAGCACCACCCAGGCCAGCAATTGCAGGCGGAGGCTGCTAATCCTCATGGCGCCTAGTCTTCATGGCGCAGCAAATAGCCGAGGCCGCGCAGAGTGGCGATCTGGACGCGCGAGCCTTCCAGCTTCTTGCGCAGGCGATGCACATAGATCTCGATGGCGCTGGGATCGGCGTCGGTCTCGAAATCGTAGATCGCCGCCGACAGTGCTGCCTTGCTCACCGTGCGCCCGGCCTTGACCACCAACTGCTCCAGCACCGCATGCTCGCGCGGTGTCAGCGACAGCGTCTCGCCGGCGAGCGAGAACAGCCTGGTGTTGGTGTCGAAGACGAGGTCGCCGCAGGAGATGACGGGCGCCCTTCGGTCGTTGGCACGACGCAGCTGCACGCGGATGCGCGCCTCGAGCTCCTCGATCTGGAAGGGTTTTGCGAGATAGTCGTCGGCGCCTTCGTTGAGGCCTTTGACCCGACCGTCGAGACTGGCATTGGCGGTGAGCACGATAACCRGCACCGGGTTGCCGCGTCCCCTCAACCGCTTCAGCACCTCCATGCCGCCCAWGCGCGGCAGGGCGAGGTCGAGGATGATGAGCGCATGGTCGCCGGCGGCCAGCGCGTGCTCGACATCCTCGCCGTCATGCACGACATCGACGACATAGCTTGCCTGGCGCAGCGTCTTGCTCAGCCAATCGGCCAGTTCGCGATTGTCTTCGACAAGCAAGAGCCGCATCGTTGATCGCTGTCCAGGAATGTCTCCGTCCGRGCAGCCTGCCTTACGCAGGCGGGGCAGGTTGCCCGGACGGACAGTTGAAGACAATCGATAGTATCGATCCGCCGGCAAGGCAAACGCCGGCTAAGACCCGCGTCAGCGGCGGCTCCAAGGTGAGGGTCGGGCGCTACCGCCGATAAAACCGAACGGTTCGGTTCAAATTATGTTGACGGATCGTGCATCACGGGGTGAACGCCGGCTCGGCAAGTCGTGGCCGGCGTTTTGCGATTATTTCAGATAAGCTATTGATAAAAAAGAAAAAAATAATCGCACTAGAATCCCTTTGCCTGATTTCAAGAGGTCGATTCAGCGCGCCGGCGGAACATCTTCGTGATTGGAAATGGCAGCAAGACAGACCCACTTGCACGGTGTCCGAGCGACGCGATTTCCATTACGGCACGCCACTTGACGGACACGACTTTTGAAATCTGGAGTATCTGAGATGAACAAGATTGCTCTTACCGCCGCGGCCCTGCTCGTTRCCACGGGCAGCGCCTTTGCAGGCAGCGACCATTATGGTTCGAACAACGTCAGCCAGYCGACCGCCAATCAGTCGGCCGTGACACAGTCTGGCGACAACATCGACCGCAGCTACACGGCTTCRATCCGCAGGCCGGTCGAGCGCCGCGTCGAGCATCGTGCGTTCCAGCTGACGCCCGAATCGGTCCAGCCGGAATCCGGCCAGGGCATCTGGGGCCGCTAAGCCCGGCCCATCCCGAACCGAACCAAGCCAACCATCAACTTTCAAATCTGGAGTACCCAAAATGACTAAGATCGCTCTTACTGCCGCTGCCCTTCTGGTTGCCACCGGTGCCGCTTTTGCCGGCTCCGACAATTACGGCTCGGCCAATGCCAACCAGCCGGCCGCTTCGGTCGACACCTCGTACACTGCTTCGATCAAGAAGTCGGATGCGGATGTCCAGAAGCCGGTGACCCAGGGCGCCGACCGCGACCTGTTCGGCAACCACTAAAGGTCTCATCCTCGATAGACCTCAAAGCGGCGGGCTTGTCCCGCCGCTTTGCTTTGTGGAGCCGGCTATCCGTTGGGCCGGCTTCTCCATGCCTTCGGTCGAGCCATCATCACGAAGGGGTGATGCCTGTAACGAGGCCCCGCGTGCCGTCGAAGTGAGAGCAAGGGCCGACGAGCGGGGCCGATGCAAGGAAATCCAGGAGAGTGGAACGAGCGGGCAGCACCCGGGCGACGTCCGGAGCGTGCGTGTCGGTTCGCAAAGCCATCGTGTCGCCAATCGCGCCTGATCGACAGGACAACCCTAGAACCAGGAGCAATGACATGACCAAGATCGCCCTTACCGCAGCCGCCATCCTCGTCGCCACGGGTACCGCTTTCGCCAGCAGCGACTACTACGGCTCGAACAACGCCAACCAGCCTGCCGTTACCGCGTCCGCCGCCAATGTGGACACCACCTTCACGGCTTCGATCCGCAAGCCGGTCGAGCACTATGGCGCCGTCAAGACGACGTCTGATACTGTCCAGCCCGAATCCGGTCAGGGCATATGGGGCCACTAGAGCCGTGCGGACGTGAGCGGAAGCTGCTGAGCCAAGGCGGGGACTGCAACTTCGGTCGGGTCCTGAAAACCTCAAGGCGGCGGGCTTGTCCCGCCGCTCTGATTCTGGAGCCGGCTATGCGTCGGCTTGAATCAGTCAGGCAGCCGCCCGTTCCAACCCATTGTTCGAAATTGGCTTTCCGGGCGACGTCTCGACTGCAGCCGCGAAGAGGTCGGCTAAGAAGAAATTTCGCCCGGGAATAAATCCGGGCTGTTCCGGGTCTTGTCGGCAGCGGGGCCATCCTCCCAAGGCGCCGCCGATGAAACGACAGGACAAGGAACGCTCAAATGACCAGGATCGCATTCGTCGCGGCCGCCATGCTCGTCGCTGCCATGGGCAGCGCCTCAGCCGGCAGCGACCACTACGGCGCCGACAACGCCAACCAGCCGACCGCCGGCGTCGATCGCGGCCTCACCGCTTCGGTGCGCAAGCACGAGGCCGCCAAGCCAGCCAATGTCGACACCTCGACGACCACCGGAGCAGCGCCGTCGCAGGCCTGGCCGGATCCGGGCCAGGGCATCTGGGGCAATTGATTTCGCGGCAGGCTCGCCCTGCCGCCTAGGTCGTTGTTTGGCTAGGCTGGCATTCCTTCGCACCCCCCTCTGGCCTGCCGGCCATCTCCCCCGCAAGGGGCGAGATCGGATGTCGCGCCCGCTTTCGCCAATCGCCGAGGTTGGCGGAGAAGTGCCGTCGACGAAACTGCCAATCTCCCCCCTTGCGGGGGAGATGTCCGGCAGGACAGAGGGGGGTGCTGTCCCGCCGACCTGCCTAGTGGTGACGATAGGTCCAGCCGCCTATATACGCGCGCCTATCCCAAATCCTTCGGCCTCACGAAATCCGTCAGTCGGGCACCACCGAACTCGAGGTTCGCCCAGCCCTCGTCCACCGTGAACCGTGCCAGCGCCGCCGTCGGAAACTTCGCTTCGATCTTCTTGAACGCACCGGCGTCCGATCCGGCGCCGGCGAGCCTAAGCACGAAATTCTGCAGGCCGGGATTGTGGCCGATCACGATCAGGCTGGTCGCCTTGGCCTCCCGCACGCGCGCCAGGATTGCGGCGGCCGTCGCCTCGTAGAGCTCCTCCGCGAATTCCGCCGGCACATGCCTCGCCAGTTCCTGTGCGGCCAGCCGCCAGGTGTCGCGGGTGCGCAGCGCCGGCGAGACCAGCGCGAGGTCTGGTACCCAACCGCGCCGCGAAAGCTCGCGCCCCATCCGCGGCGCCGTCTTCAGCCCGCGCGGGGCGAGAGGACGGTCGAAATCCTCAAGCTTGGGATCGTCCCAGCTCGACTTGGCGTGGCGCAGGACAAAGAGTTGTCTCATCGGCATTGTTCAGGACCAGGGAATCTCAGCGTTGAAATCCTTGCCATATCGACCACCATACTTCGCGCCTGTGGCTGCATCAAAGGCCGCGGTCAGGACGTCGCAGACAAAGAGCCCAACGCGCTGTTCGGCACTGTCCCACCTGATGGCGACATCTGCCTCGGTGATAGCCCAGGCGCCCGATCGAATATGGATTATGCTGATGATCGAGCCGGCTGTGTCGTTCAGCGTTTCGTACAGGTAAAAATATGCGGTCGCTATCTGCGGCCCATTGGTCTCGTCATATTCGAAGATACCTGCGAGATCGCTCTGGTCCGGACCGCGCTTTTGAAGATATCCAAGCCTGTAAGGTCCTGACCAGCGCTCTCAAAGAGCTACGGCGTAATCCGCGCCAGCTGTTCGAGGTCGCGCTCCTCGCGCAGCGGGTCCGGCGCCATCACCACCGAGGTGGCGTTTTCGGCGTCGTCGGCGAAATGGGCAAAGACGGTGTGACCATTCTCCATGCGCGCCTTGCCTTCGGCGACAAGCCCCAGCGCCAGCGGGTAGAGCCGGTGCTCAGCCTTCAGCACACGCGCGGCGAGCGTGTCCTCATTGTCGCCGACCATCACCGGCACGGCGGCCTGGGCGATCACCGGGCCGTCGTCCATTTCGCGGGTGACGAAATGCACCGAGCAGCCGTGGATGCGCACGCCGGCGCGGATGGCCCGGGCATGCGTGTCCAGGCCTTTGAAGGCAGGCAGCAGGGCAGGGTGGATGTTGACCATGCGGCCCTGCCACTTCTCGACGAAGCCGCGGCCGAGGATGCGCATATAGYCGGCTAAAGCCACGATCTCGGCGCCGAAGCCGGTCAGTGCCGCATCGATCGCTTCGTCATGCGCGTCCTTGTCTGCATAGTCGGCGCGCTGGATGAGCTTGGTGGCGATGCCGCGCGCCTGTGCGATGCCGAGGCCGGCCGCGTTCGCGCGGTCGGAGATGACGCCGACGATCTCGGCCGGATAGGCCGGGTCGCCGGCGGCAGCGATCAGCGCCGTCATGTTGGAGCCGCGTCCCGAGATCAGGACAACCGTGCGTTTCCTGCTCATAGCCCGATCGAGCCCCGATAGATCACGCCGGCGTCGCGGCGGGGCACGATGCGGCCGATCGACGTCACAGTCTCGCCGGCCTCCTGCAGCACCGCCGCAACCTGCGCCGCCTGGCCGGAGGCGACGGCCAGGATCATGCCGATGCCGCAGTTGAAGGTGCGCATCATTTCTTCCGGCGCGACGCCGCCGGTCTTGGCGAGCCACGAGAACACCGGCGGCACATCGATCGCCTCGAGGTCCAACTCGGCCGAAAAATCCTTGGGCAGCACGCGCGGGATGTTTTCCGGAAAACCGCCGCCGGTGATGTGGGCTAGCGCCTTGATGCCATGGGTGTTGCGGATGGCCTTGAGGATCGACTTCACATAGATGCGCGTCGGTTCGAGCAGCGCCTCGGCGAGGCTGACCTCCTCGTTGAACGGCGCCGGATCGTTCCAGCCGAGCCCGCTGCCGGCCACGATGCGGCGCACCAGCGAAAAGCCGTTGGAGTGGAGGCCCGAGGAGGAGAGACCAAGCAGCACGTCGCCCTCGACGATGTCGTCGGTCGGAAGCAACTGGCCGCGCTCTGCCGCGCCCACGGCGAAGCCGGCGAGGTCGTAGTCCTTGCCGTGATACATGCCGGGCATTTCGGCGGTCTCGCCGCCGATCAGCGCGCAGCCGGCCTGCCGGCAGCCTTGCGCGATGCCGCCCACGATTGCCGCCCCCTGGTCGGGGTCGAGCTTGCCGGTGGCGAAATAGTCGAGGAAGAACAATGGCTCCGCGCCCTGCACGACGATGTCGTTGACGCACATGGCGACGAGGTCGATGCCGATCGTGTCGTGCTTGCCGGACTCGATGGCGATCTTGAGCTTTGTGCCGACGCCGTCATTGGCCGCGACCAGCACCGGATCGGTGAAGCCGGCGGCCTTCAAGTCGAAAAGGCCGCCGAAGCCGCCGATCTCGCCGTCGGCGCCCGGCCGGCGCGTGGCGCGCACCAGCGGCTTGATCTTCTCGACCATGAGGTTGCCGGCATCGATGTCGACGCCCGCCTCGGCATAGGTGAGCCCGTTCTTGCGCTTGGCCGCATCGCGCTTGCCGGTGTCGCGCTTGGTCATGTCTGGCTCGTCACTGTTTCCATTGCGGGCTCTTCGCATGAATGGTTTCGAGGAGCAAGGCGATTAGCCGATCTACCCCCTTGTGGGGGAGGTCAGCAGCTTCACCGCCTCGCTCTTGCGCCCATTCTTCATCTCAATCATCTATCTCCCGACAAAATCCACGACGGGACATCGCGTGACCATACCCAACATGATCACGATCATGCGCCTCCTGCTGGTGCCCGCGGTGGTGCTGGCCATGCTGCAGGCGCGTTGGGAATGGGCGTTTGCCGGGTTTCTCGTCSCCGGGGTTTCCGATGGCGTCGACGGCTTCATCGCCCGCCGCTATCTGTTGTTCTCGCGGCTTGGCGCCTATCTCGATCCGATGGCGGACAAGCTTCTGCTGGTCTCGGTCTTCGTCGTCATGGGTTATGCGGGCGAGTTGCCCCTCTGGCTGGTGGTGACCACGGTCTCGCGCGATGCGCTGATCGTCTGCGCCGTGCTTTTGTCCAGCGTGATGGCGAATCCGGTCGAGATGAGGCCGCTCTTTGTGTCCAAGATGAACACCGCCGTGCAGATCATGCTGGCGGCGCTGGTGCTGGGAGAGCTTGCCTTTTCCATCCATCTCGATCCGCTGCGGCCGGCGTTCATATTGCTGTCCGGGGTCTTGACCGTGGCTTCGGCCGCGGCCTATCTCGTGGCCTGGCTAAGGCATATGAGCGGCAATGGCGAAGGCTCCCAGACGAGCAGCACCAAGTCGGGCAGTTCCAAGACGGGCACCTGAAAGCGAAGCCTGGACGGCCGCGGCATCGACCGCGTTGCGCCGCCAGATCGCGTTCTGGCTGATCGCCGCCGTGCTCCTGGCGCTGTTCCTCTATGTCTTCTCGGGCATCCTGTTGCCCTTCGTCGCCGGCATGGTGCTTGCCTATTTCCTCGATCCGGTCGCCGACTGGCTGCARCGGCTGGGCCTCTCCCGGCTGATGGCGACGGTTGTGATCTTGATCGCCTTCATCGTGGTCGTGGTGCTCGCCTTCGTCATCCTGGTGCCGGTGCTGGCGACACAGATGGCCGATTTCACCCGCAAGCTGCCGGACTACCTCACCCGCCTGCAGTCGCTGATCACCAGCTTCGACCCGAAATGGCTGGAGCAGCGCTTCGGCGTCAACGCCGCCAGCCTGCGCGATGGGCTGAACTCGCTGCTCACCACCGGCTTCGGGCTGCTCACCACCGTCTTCACCTCGATCTGGAGCTCGGGCGTGGCCCTGGTCTCGGTGGTGAGCCTCTTCGTCGTCACTCCGGTCGTCGCCTTCTACATGCTGCTCGACTGGGACCGCATGGTGGCCGTGGTCGACAGTTGGGTGYCGCGCGATTATGTCGAGACGGTGCGCATGCTCGCCCGCGACATCAACACCGCCACCGCGGGTTTCGTGCGGGGGCAGGGCACGCTCTGCCTGGTGCTGGGCGCCATGTATGCCACCGGCCTCACGCTGACAGGGCTCAACTTCGCCATCCTCATCGGCTTCTTCGCCGGACTGATCTCCTTCATCCCTTATGTCGGCTCGCTGACCGGGCTGGTGCTCGCCGTCGGCGTCGCCTTCGTCCAGTTCTGGCCGGACTGGACCATGGTGGTGCTGGTGGCTTGCGTGTTCTTCGTCGGTCAGTTCATCGAGGGCAACATCCTGCAGCCGAGGCTGGTCGGCAAAAGCGTCGGCCTGCATCCGGTCTGGCTGATGTTCGCGCTGTTCGCCTTCGGCGCGCTGTTCGGCTTCGTCGGCCTGCTGATCGCAGTGCCTGCTTCCGCGGCGATCGCCGTGCTGGTGCGCTTTGCGATTGCCCGCTACCTCGAATCGCCGCTCTACAAGGGCCGTACCACCGAACCAGCGCCGCCGCTGCCTGCGGATCGCGGCGGCGGCCACAGCTCGCAACAGCGTGACTGAGATGACCTCGCAGCGATCCGATCCGCCGCGCCAACTGCCGCTCGATCTCGGTCACGRCACCGGCTATTCGCGCGACGAACTCGTCGTCTCCGGCACCAACGCGCAAGCGGCGGCACTTGTCGACCGCTGGCCGGACTGGCCCTCGCCGGTGGTGGTGCTGGCCGGCCCTCCGGGCTCGGGCAAGACGCACCTTGCCCGGATCTGGCAGACGCAGGCGCACGCCGTCGCCATCGATCCCGGCAGGATCGGCGAGCACATCGCCGTGCTTGGCGCGAGGCCCGCGCTCATCGACGACATCGACAAGGCCCCGATCGACGAGCAGGGCCTGTTCCACCTTATCAACACGGTGCGCGGCGCCGGCTCCACGCTGCTTCTGACCGCGCGGCGCTTTCCCTCCGCCTGGCGCGTCRCTTTGCCCGACCTCATCTCGCGGCTGAAGGCGGCGGCGACGATCGAGATCCACGAGCCGGACGACCTGTTGCTTGCCGGCGTCATCACGAAGCTCTTCGCCGACCGCCAGGTCGAGGTCGAGCAGCATGTCGTGCAATATCTGGTGCGGCGCATCGAACGCTCGCTGGCAACCGCCATGCGCGTCGTCGAACGCCTCGACCGTGCGGCGCTGGAACGCAAGACGCCGATCACCCGCGCGCTCGCCGCCGAGACCGTCAGCGCCATGGACGAGGGACAGGGCGAGTTCGATATTTAGCGTTGGCCGGCGTGGCTCCTGAAATCATCCGGATCGGAGCACAATCGCAAAATCGCTAACGAGTGATGGAGGCCAGATGCCGGCCGTTACCATCCCAGACTTGGCGGACGAAATTCACCGCGCCCTGCGCGCGCCGGCCGCCATGCATGGCCGCAGCATCGAGGCGGAAGTTGGGATCATCCTCGAAGAGGCCGTTCGGTGCGAACGATATGTTAAATTGGGCTCTCTACTGTCCGGTATCGCGCGGCGCGCCGGTGTGACCAACGAAGACGTCGAGATTCTGGAACAGAAGCTGGCAGATTCTCGAACTGCCCCTTGAGATGCAAAAGCTGGCCGGCCGTCGCCTGTCCCATTTCGGGACCGCGCCGCTGGCATCCATCTTGCAACGCAGGAAACGCCGGTTGACCCCGGTCCCGATCGCGTTTCAGATCGGGTTGTAGGCTCGCCGGGCTCGAGGTTGTTGGGGACTCGCCCGGCGGGTTTACGTCACTTCACACTCAGCAGATGGTTTGGCGACATGGACCAGATCGTGGTCCATCGGGAGCAACCACGCAAGATATCGCTGACAGACTGCTTCGCCTATGCGCTGGCGAGGGACTGCGCCTGCCGGCTGCTCTATGTCGGCCATGATTTTTCGCTGACCGATGTCGAAGGCGCGTGAGGGTCCGCAATCCACCGGTCTGCACTCGGCCCACCCAGACATCGAGGAAAACTGGTCGGAGTGGCGTGATTCGAACACGCGACCCCCTGATCCCAAATCAGGTGCGCTACCAGGCTGCGCTACACTCCGACGCTCGCGGCGTATAGGGTTCCGAGCCTAAGAAGGCAACCAAAAACGCAAGCTTCGCTTGTGGAAATGGCGCTTCAGCGCTTGCGCCCGGCCACCTTGCCRGCGATCGCCGCACCCTGGATGCGGGCATTGGCGAAGCAGCCGCGAATGCTCGGCCGCATGCCGGTGAACCACAGGCCTGGCAGCTTCGGGTCGCCGGCCGCGCCGTTGAAGAGCGGCACGCCCTTGGCGTCGAGCACGCCCAGGCTGCCCACCATCGTTTCCAGCCCGGTGCGGTAGCCGGTGGCGGCAATGACGACGTCCGGCGAAATCGCCTGGCCGTTGTCGAGGATGACGCTGTCGTGCCTGAATTCCTTGACCTGCGGCACGACGATGATGCGGCCAGCCTTGATTGCATCGACCGCGCCGTCGTCGGCGGCGATCGCCGTGTAGTCCGAGCCGAGGCGGCTTGCGCCACCCGAGGGGGCACGCGGCAGGCCGAATTTCTTGAGGTCGCCGAAGGCAAGCCGCTGCGTCGCCGCCATCACCGCATCCGCCAGCCCGACCGGCAGGCGCGCCATCAGAGGCGAGAAACGATGCACGGCGATCTTGCCGATGCGCTTGGGCAGCAGCGATGGTCCATTGCGGGCCGAGAGCCACATCTGCCCGGTCTCGACGCCGGAAAGATGGTTGAGCGCGTCGAAGCCGGAATTGCCGGCGCCGACCACCAGCACCCTTTTCCCGGCATAGTCCGTCGCCCGGCCGAAATCCGCCGAGTGGATGATCCGGCCCGAAAACTCCTCCATGCCCTTCCAGTTGGGAATGAAGGGGTGCCGGTCGCGCCCGGTGGCGACCACCACATGGCGCGCCGCCCGAGATCCAATCGTGGTCTTCACCAGCCAGTGGTCGCCGCGGAATGCGATTTCCCTGACGATGACGCCGAAGGCGATCGGCAGCCGGTGCGTCGCGGCGAAATCGTTGAACAGGCGGATCACCGCGCTGCGATGCGGAAAGGCGGGCGTGCCCTTCGGAAACGAAACGCCGGGCAGCGTCGAGAGGTCGCGATGGGTGTTGAGATGCAGATTCTCATGGCGATGGTGCCAGGGCTCGGCCAGCCGTCCCTCGCGCTCGAGGATCTCGGTGGCGATCCCGGCCTCGATCAGCGCATGCGCCGCCGCCAGCCCCGCCGCACCGGCGCCGATCACGATTGCACCTTCGAGGATCGCCGGCTCGCCGGTCCAATCCGACGAGATTTCCGCTTCCATGCCCACTCTTGTCTTTAGCATCGTCATGCCCCTCAAGTGGCATGGTCGTGTATCCGACATATGCCGCGCGAGAGGCAATTGGAATAGGCCGTGGTTGCAAAGAGCCCCGGCATTGTGTCGCGGATTTGGATTGAGCGGCCAAGGGCGTGTTGAGATTCACTCTGAGACCGAGCCGGTTGGCGCGACAGGTGCGAAGCGACCGGAATGGCGAATCCCGAGAGCTGGAGCAGGGCGTGGTGAAGTGCGGGAAACCGCAGAGGCGCGAATCTGCGCCTTGCAGGCCGGCATCACCTGACGCTCGACACTTCCTAGTGATGAGCCGGGTCGGCGTGGCGGTGCACCAGCTTGAAGGACCCGTCCTCCAGCCGGAACACCTCCGTCACCCGCAAGGTCATCTCGGCGGGCTGGCCGTTCTTGCCCATGCGCGCCTTCGCATGCTRCAGCCCGGTCCAGAAGGCGAGGTCGCCGCTCGCCGAGGCCTGCAGCACCTCCAGATCGGTGCTGCCGCCCTCATGGAAGCTGGCGGYGTCGCGCTCGTAGCGGCCGGCGACGGCATCGGCGCCTTCGAGATGGTCGCCGCGCGGTGAGAAGAAGGTGGCCGGCTCGCTATGCGTCACGATCGCCTTCAGCGATGTGGCGTTGCCGTTGACATAATCCTCGGCGATCTTCTCGCGCTGCTTCATGAAGGCATCGAAGGACGAGCCGCCCGGCCGCACGGTCCGGATCCAGGTCTCCAGCGTCTCGATGAAATCTTTCAGGAAGGCGGCGGTGTCGCTGTTCTTCACCGCGCCATTGTCGTCGAGAAGCTCGGCGACATTGCCGATATAGGCCTCCGGCTGCTGCATCACCGGCATGTCGAGGAAGACGAAGGTCTGCCTGAGCGCTTGGTTGGAACCGAAGCCCCCGATCTTGCTCGGGCTGACGGAAACGACGCCGGCGGGCAGGCCCTTGAAGACGCTCTTGCCATAGGGACGCGAGCCGACATCGAGCGCGTTCTTCAGGCAGCCGGGGATCGAGCGGTTGTATTCCGGCGTCACGAACAGCACCGCGTCGCACTCTCTGATGGCGGCGCGGAACGTCGACCAGGCGGCGGGCGGCGTGTCGCCGTCGAGATCCTCGTTGTATAAAGGCAAGTCGCCGATCTCGATGAAGCGGCAACGCAGCGAGTCCGGCGCGCGGGCGGCCAGTGCCTTGGCGATCTTGCGGCTGAAGGATTGGGCGCGCAGGCTGCCGACAACCACGGCCAGCTGCAGGACGGGATGTTCGGTTGTCATGGTCATGGCGGACTGTCCAGGCTTGTTGACGGGGATGGCGACGCTTCACGGGGAGCACATGGCCGCCTTGCAAGCCTTCGATCAACGGCTGGAGCGGCCGGGCGGTCGCCTGACATTCAGTTAATGTCCGGGCCGGCGCGAGGTTCCGCCTCCGCCGGACGGACTGTGGCTGCGTACGGCCTTGCCGCCGGCGCCGTTGCACAGTATTGACGAACTGGCGTGCGCCCTCGGGCTCCGATGYGGGGTTTCGGACGGGCGCCGCGAAGAGAGATGCCCGGTCGTCGGGCGGTAAAGAGGTGGCCATGTCCGCGCGCATTTTCAGCCCAGCCAAAACCGCGATGCAGTCCGGCACGGCCAAGACCGGCCACTGGGTGCTGGAATTCGATCCGGCCGAGCGCAAGAAGATCGACCCGCTGATGGGCTACACCTCGTCCGGCGACATGCTGAGCCAAGTGCGGCTCACCTTCGATACCAGGGAAGAGGCGGTCGCCTATGCCGAGAAGCAGGGCATTGCCTATCGCGTCGAGGAGCCGAAGGAGCCGAAGCGCCGGCAGATTTCCTATTCGGACAATTTCCGCTATGACCGCAGGACGCCCTGGACGCACTGACCTTCTGGTCGAGCGTCCCTCGCGTAGTGGCATCAGCCGGCCCCGGCCGGCCAGCGGTCCCGTAGCTCAGCTGGATAGAGCACCGGCCTTCTAAGCCGATGGTCGCAGGTTCGAATCCTGCCGGGATCGCCAATTAATTCRAGCGCTTATGGTTGTCGTATCGTCTCTCTGGAATGGGATTTTTCCCATTCCGGGTAACGGRCAGGGTAACGAGCGGCTTTTCGGACGCCATACCAGTCGACAGAAGGGACGGGCTTTGGATTCGCCATCTGCATTCCGG
This sequence comes from Mesorhizobium sp. ORS 3428, assembly GCF_001854785.1. GTDB lineage: Bacteria > Pseudomonadota > Alphaproteobacteria > Rhizobiales > Rhizobiaceae > Mesorhizobium. Next base: position 4,912 of record NZ_MDFL01000126.1, on the reverse strand, counting down.
CAGCTGTCCCTCCCGCCACGTCAAAATCAGCCGATCTGTTACCCGACAGTTACCCGAGGCGATAATCGGGTGCAATTTAACGAGAAATTATCATTAAAAATCAACGAGCAACAAAAAATGAGCAACTGACTGGTACGCACATGCTCGCAGATTCGTTTGTCTGTGAGCATCGATTGACGCCCAAAATGGGATCGGCCCCGATGTGCTGTGCGGTTGGGCAATAAAAAAATGGTCTGATCGATGTCCAGATTATTGGCTTATGCCTCCGAGAAGCGGACCTCGGCAGCCGCCCATACCGGGGGAGGTTCCCCCAAGCCGGGGGTTCTGGGTTCTTCGGCGACGTGGGTGGTGGCGGTGTGGGCTCAAAAGCACTCTAGACATCCGGAGCGTTCGAAAAAGGAGAGGAGAGCCAAAGCTCTCTCCTCTCCGCCCTGATCTTTGAGCGGCCGATGAATTAGAGGAGTGAGTGTCAACCTGTGTACTTTGACAGGTAGCCAGCGACTCGGCGTCACCGGTAGTCTTCGGGTGACCCCAGAGGAGAGATTTGATATGGCCGGCACGAAGAGGCTCATGAAGGCGAGCGAAATCCCTGCCTTCGTGGACAAGGTGATCGAGGCAGGGTGCCACATCTGTGCCGTAGGTCATTTCGGCTATGTGTTTGGCGACACCGAGGAGCACCTGGATGCGCGTGAAGAGATCGAGCGCATAAAGGAAGAATTCGGCGACCGTGATCTCTTACTGCCCGAAATTGTGAACTACCTGAGGTCGCACGGCCGGTACATCGATCCGGGATCACCAGTCGCGCATTGGTCTGAAAACCAGAAATTGCAGTAAGGCTGAGCGCGGGCTATTCGGGCTGTTTCGTGCCAGTCCATCCCACCGGGGGAGGTTCCCCCAAGTCCCTCTGTAGGCGCCTGCCGTCAACGTGGGGGCCCCCATCGGATCGAGGAACAAAAGGTTAAAGATTTTCTCTTTCCCGATGTCCTTGCGCCCCTTCGCTGTCCCACTGTCCCACCCCCTTTAAAAAGGGGGTTTGGGACATCGGTGGATACAGCAGCGGAAGGATTTTTTAATGGGACGTGACATTACCTCGCACAATTGTCCCAGCGTCTGCCGTGTCCATTGCGGAGTCTACATCTATGGGGCCGAGCTCATGGGCCTCCTTCAACAAGCGTCCAACTTCAGATTTTGATATGCCGGTCAGTTCTTGTATTTCCCGATACGATTTTCCGCCTGCGGCCAAATCCCTGACCTGATCCATTTTGGCCCTTTTGCCGACTGGTCTCGTCTCCCAGGAGCCGACGCCTTCATTCTCGGAGAACCTTGCCTCAAAAGGCTCAGCCTCATCACCGAGGAACCCGCGCTGTTTTTCGAAGCTGATCACAAAGCGTGCTCCCTCGTTTGGCTGGTAGCCGTCCGGGTTGCCCAGTTTGATGACGGTATCGAGAGCATCTTCGCGCTTGGAAGTCCCACGCTGCTTCCCGCCCTTGCCGRCATGATGGACGAACAGCACGGCCACCCCGTGGCGACGGAGCCTTAGCAGCCAGTCCTGCATGAACGCCCATGCCTCGTCTGAGCTTTCGGACCCCGTCTTCGTAAGGGTCGATAGATTATCGAGAACCAAGAGGTCCGTTTGGTCCGGTTCCCCTAATCTGAGGGCATTCTCGACAGCGATCCGGCCATCAGGTGCTTCTGAGGCGAGGTCAGGGATCCCATGGCGCTGCAGGTCGGCAGCAAAAAGGCGCAAGTAGTCTTTTTCGGGCGGAGCGTCGAGCCCCGCCACCATCCATTTTGCTCTTTCCTGCAAGTCGATGAAAGGCATCTCTCCGTCTACATAGAGTACCCGGCGCGGCCTGGGGACCGTCCAACGCAAGAAGTCAGTGCCRGTCGCAACGGCGATCGCAATTCCCAGGCTCAGGAAGGTTTTCCCAACGCCTCTTGGCGCATAGATTTCTATCAATCCTCTTTCCGGAATGATCGGAACCATCAGCTTTTCGCGAGGAGGTTCTACCCTGGTTGCCCACTGATCCCAGTCAAGAATGACAAAGTCTGAAGCGTTTTCGTTAGTCGCAGCTGGGAGAACGGGCTGGCGTAACAGCTTGGTGGAGTTGAGCTTCTCAGATTCGCTGTTCTTCGGAACGCCCGGATTAGCCTTACTCATCACCATTCACTCCGTTGGCTAGGTCCAGCATTTTCCCGCCGCGAGCGTTCCCACTCGAACAACTCGCTTTCAAGCCAATAGCGCCTTTTTCCGATGTAGATTGGTTTGGGGAAGCCAATCTTGTTGCTTTGAAGCCAACGCCATACCGTCATCGGGGTGATCGAGTAGCGGTCGGCAACCATTGGTGCGGTGAGGAAGTGGGTGCGTGAAGTTGGATTCTCCGGAGTGCGGGCGTCGCCCGCCTGGGCCGCCATTCAGCCAAGGACGATGCGCTGCATAAACGCAGGCACCGACATCTCCATAGGAAGTGAGGTCATAGTTTTCTCCTTTGTGCTGAGCACCGGTGTGCTAAGCAAAATGGTGGACAGTTCGATGGCTGTTAGATGGGAAGTGTGAAACATTATTCAACGGGAGAAAGTAATAATTCTTCAAACCTCGTTTAAACGCGCGCATCAGAATATAGATGGCTCTGATGCAAGAAGGCCAATCGTCAATCTGATGCGCAACGGTCTCTTGGAATGCCAAGGTCTCTGCCTCATACGGCCCGGGCATAAGGGGACGACTTCCAGTGAGATGCAGCTTCAACCCGTCAGCGTCTTCAAACACCCTAATTGGCCCGTAAAGGAAATGCCGGTTGATGTAGCGCCGCGTAAGTGCCCCGTTTGACAGGGTATCGCCGATGTCAAACAGGAAACCTCGTGCCCATTGTGAGATTTCGTCTTTGAACAGTACCAAGGCGGCAACGAGGAACAATCCGACTTGAGTTTGTCGGGGGAGTGACCATTCGAAGGCGTAGGAGGCTGCGAGCACAACGGCGACGCCGATCAAAAGTCTATGCAATTGCCGAATTAGAACCACGGGAAGCATGACAATTTGGATCAATAAGCCAACTGCCCAGCTAAACATGACCAGGACGGCGTTTACACGCCATCTTTCGCTTTGCCCCTGAGCCCACAGGGCAAMCATCACTGCTTCAATCGCTGCCTTTTGGTCCGGCGTTTGCTTCGCGATGCCACTGGCAGAAACGGCGCGCTTGAAATCGGTGGATTGGATTTTCTCTCCGAACTTGTCCGGTTTCCCAAGCGGCCAATCGGTGGACATCCCAGTAACCTTCCGTTCTACGGATGGGGCGAGGTACTCCCATTTTGTTTAGTATATCGAGGTGTATATTTTGAGCAACTGAGTTCGCTTCCCRCATGGATTTGYGGGACCTGCTGGCTGCTAATTTACGTCGACTGAGACATGCAAAAGGGCTGTCTCAGGACGATCTCGCATATGAAGCGAAGGTGAGCCGGAGCTATCTCAGTCAGATCGAGAAGGGCGAATTTTACGCGAGCCTCAGGATCATCGAAAAGCTTGCGATTAAGCTCGATGTCGAGCCTTGGGAGCTTCTAAAGCCACCGGCCAGAGGCGGTTAGATTAGCCGGAATGAAGAGAGCACAACGCAGGGCGGGGAATTCGCGCGAACCAGTTATCACGTCCCCCGCCGAAGCTGCTGTGTCCCAAATTCTGGGAGTCCTTCCATCTCCAGTTATGGCACTGTGACCCCAGAAGACCACTTCAGGCCTTAGGCATCTTGCCTATGCTATTGAACTGTTCACCAGTGGCACGCATTGGACCTCGCCAGCACTGCCCCGAGGCGTCAATGATTACGCATGCTTCGTGCCCGCCACCAACAGACCCTGCAATACTCAGCGGAAGGACAGGCTTTGGGCTGAGCTTTCCCGCATATATAGGTCCACCACTAGTTCCATCGATAAACGCGACATGACCGTCGGCGTCCACCGCCACAAAAATACCGTCCGTTCCGGCTACAACACTCGCCATTATTTCCCCTCCAAAATGTTGATGGCTTTAGGCCAAGGTCTCTATCCAAACTCTATTATGAATTCTTGATATTCCTCAACGTCGAGGAAGTGTCTCCATGGTAAATAATTCGTGATGCGTCTGGCGGTGCTCGCTCTCTCAGTCTCGCGCGCAAAAATATTGCAAAAGGGGAGCGATCTTGCGATCATGCCCCGCGCGAGCCGCAATCCGGCTGCGCAACGCTGATGGCGTCGATCTAAAGCCGCGCACTGAACTGTCCTAATCGCGCTCTCGCAGACCTAAATCTGCGCTCGGGCCAACGCCAATACATCGGTGCAGTTACCCTCGCCCTCGCTGTACCCATCCGGTGAAGACCGCAGGAGTGCGTATCCGGCCGTGAGCACCTGAGCACCGCCGTGCTTGGTCAAGCTTTCGATGGGGGGACGCGATGATATTCATCGAGGAGGAGTTTGACCTCCTCGATGCCTTCATCGGTGAAGGCCAATCGTCATCGTTGGCGCCGTAAACCCAGATGACGCCGTCCTCGGACTCGAGACCGAGGGTAAGGTCCTGGATGAGCGCTTCGCTGACGCCGAGGTCCCTGGCGACACGTTCGACGGTGGAGACGTGATGCACCTTATTGCGTYGCATGATCAGGCCGCCGCTGGTTKGGTCAGCAGTTTTGCGGACCTCCAATTCCACGGCAGCAAATCGTCGATCCGCTGTGCTGGGTGGGCTGCGATGCGCGCCAGGATATCGGCGAGCCAGGCCTGAGGGTCGATGTCATTCAACTTGGCGCTGGCGATCAGGCTGTAGAGAACGGCAGCGCGCTGTCCGCCGCGATCGGAACCGCAGAACAGCCAGGACTTTCTGCCGAGAGCGATGCCGCGCAGGGCTCGTTCGGCTGCATTGTTCGACAGGCAAATGCGGCCATCGTCGAGGAAG
>NZ_MDFL01000125.1 GCF_001854785.1 Mesorhizobium sp. ORS 3428 | reverse complement strand
GTGCATGAGGCGCAAAGTTGCCGTTCGAGAGGCCGGGAGCGAGGCTGAATTTAGTACACCAACATATGCCCTGCGCTTCGGCGGACTTCCTCGCTACCCTTCCGATTCTGTAGCACTCCCGATGGCCCGAAGCCGACTGTACATCCGCAGTGCTAAACTATTTCCTCGTCAGTGCAGGATCTGGCTGAGGAAGAGCTTGGTACGCCCGTGCTGCGGATTGCTGAAGAATTCGTTCGGGCTGTTCATCTCGACGATCTGACCGGCGTCCATGAAGATGACCCGGTCGGCGACCTGGCGGGCGAAACCCATCTCGTGCGTGACGCAGAGCATGGTCATGCCCTCCTCCGCAAGCGAAACCACGGTGTCGAGCACTTCCTTGACCATTTCCGGATCGAGCGCGGAGGTCGGTTCGTCGAACAGCATGATCTTCGGGCTCATGCAGAGCGAGYGGGCGATGGCCACGCGCTGTTGCTGGCCGCCCGAGAGCTGRCCGGGATATTTCRCGGCCTGCTCCGGGATCTTGACGCGCCTGAGRTAATGCATCGCGATCTCCTCGGCGTCCTTCCTCGGCATTTTCCTYACCCAGATCGGCGCGAGCGTGAGATTCTSAAGAATGGTCAGATGCGGGAAGAGATTGAAGTGCTGGAAGACCATGCCGACGTCGCGGCGCACTTCGTCGATCTTCTTGAGGTCGTTGGTCAGTTCGGTGCCGTCCACGACGATCCGACCCCTTCTGGTGTTCCTCCAGCCGATTGATGCAGCGGATCATCGTCGACTTGCCCGACCCGGACGGGCCGCAGATGACAAGCTTCTCGCCGCGCGAAACCGTGAGGTTCACATTGCGCAGCACTTGGAACTCGCCATACCATTTGTTCACGCCGATCATTTCGACCGCAGTGGCGGTGTTGAGCGAGGCCCGCTTCAGTGCCGCAGGCCGGATATCGGTCATCCTGGTTTCAGCCATTGCCATGATCATTCCTCTCAACTTTCTTGGCCGACGGCCGGTCGCCGTTGCGATCTGCAAGCCAGGTCAATGGCGCGTGGACTTTGCGAGCCGGCGCTCCAGCGACAAACTTATGTGCGACATGTAAAAGCAGAAGAAAAAGTAGATCGCTCCGGCGAACACGTAGGCTTCGACATAGTAAGGCCGCCAGGCGATGTCCAAAACAGAGGCCCTCGTCGTGTTGAGAAGATCGAAGAGGCCAACGATGATGACGAGGGTGGTATCCTTGAAGACTTCGATGAAGGTGTTGACGAGCGGAGGGATGACGATGCGCAGCGCCTGAGGAAGCACGATCAGGTAGGTCGTCTTCCAGTATCCGAAACCGAGGGAGGATGCCGCCTCGAATTGGCCGCGCGGAACCATCTGAAGCCCGCCCCGAATGACCTCCGCGACGTAGKCCGCGGTGAACAGAACAATGGCGATCATCGCGCGCGCCAGGCCGCCGATGACCATCCCGGCCGGCAGGAACAGCGGAAGCATGATGGAGGACATGAACAGGACCGTGATCAGCGGTACGCCTCTGATCGTCTCGATGTAAAGCGTGCAGGTGACCCGCAGCGACCGGATGGGAGAGCGCCGTCCCAACGCCAGACCAATGCCGAGCGGCAGGKCGGCCAGCACCCCCACGATCGACAGGGTGAGCGTGAGCGGCAGACCGCCCCACTGATCGGGGGAGACAAAGCTCAGCCCCAACACCCCGCCGAACATCAACCCGAAAAACAAAACGAGCACTCCCGTCCATAGAACGAGCAGGCGCCGGCCCCAGAAGGCGGGTCGAGAGCTGATCAGCGTCGCCGCGACGAAGGCGGCAACGCCAAGGGCCGGCCGCCAGTGCTCGTCGAACGAATATGACCCAAAGAGGATATAGCGGAATTTGACCGCGATTACCGGCCAGCAGGCCCCGCGACCGGCTTGGGCCGCGCAGGGCGACGCATCGGTTTCCCAGACGGCATTGACGACGCCCCAGAACAGCAGCGCCCAGGCCATTCGTGCGATGAAGAGCGCGACAACGATGGTGACGACCGTGTTGAGGGGGCGCGATCGAACCGCGGCGATCACCTGCCCTATCCACGTCTCCTGTTGCGACGTCGCAATTGCGGCCAGCCGCGGCTTGGGGATCGCCGTCATCGTTGCACCAACGCCATGCGCTTGTTGAATAGATTGAGAACCAGGGAGATCGACAGGCTGAGGCACAGGTAGGTGCCCATCAGGATGGCGATGCCTTCGATCGCCTGGCCGGTCTGGTTGATGATGGTATTGATGATCGATGCGAGGTCCGGGTAGCCGATCGCGACAGCGAGGCTCGAATTCTTCATCAGGCTCAGATACTGGCTGATCATCGGGGGAACGATGGCGCGTATGGCGAGAGGCAGCGTGATGAGCCTGAGGATCCTGCCTTCGTGCAGGCCCAGCGCCCTCGCCGCTTCGATCTGTCCCTTGTCGACCGACAAGATGCCCGATCGAACTATTTCACCGATCAGTGCGCTCGTGTAGAGCGTCAGTCCGATAAGAAGCGTCGCGAGTTCCGGCGACAGCGACAATCCTCCAGCGACGCGGAACCCGGTGAGCGTCGGCCATTCCACGGACAATGCAGTGCCGCTGTAAGCCTTCGCTAGGGCGAGGACCGCGAGTATGGCGGCGACGGACGGCCAGAAGAACGGAATCTGAGCGCCCGTCATGCGCTGGCGGCGCTTGCAGAACCATGTCCAGGCCGCGCCGATCCCGGCCCCGACCGCGGCGCCCGCATAGAGCCAGCCGAAGCCGCCCGAACTCGTCATCCAGGGCAGGAACAAGCCTCTGTTGGTGAACAGCGCGACACCCATCACAGGAGTGGCCTCACGCGGATTGGGGAAGCTTATCAGGATCAGCGAGTACCAGAACATCAACTGGAGCAGGAGCGGCGTATTTCTGAACAATTCCACATAGGCATGCGCAAGTCTCGACAGCAGACGGTTGTGGCCGAGGCGCAGGATGCCGATGATCGTGCCCAAGACCGTCGACAGAACGATGGTCAGACAGGAAACCAGAAGCGTGTTCAGAAAGGCGACGATGATGGCGCGGCCGTAGCTCGACTGCGCGTCGTAGGCGATAAGCGTTTCGGAGATGCCAAACCCAGCCTCCTTGCCCTGCAGGAAAGCGAAGCCGCCGTTAATATGAAGCCGATCCAGATTGGCGGAGACGTTCCTCACCACAAAGGCGAGGAACAGGAACAATAATGCGAAAATGATCGCATCGTAGAGAAAGAAGCGGCCGCGCGAAGCGTCGTAGATGGACCTGACCGCGCCCGCGAAACCGCCAATGCGACGCTTCTCAACCATGTGATGCCGTCRTCCTAGATGATGGGTTGGCGCAGCCGCGTCGGCACGCCGTGAAGTCGTGCGCCCACGCAGCGGGTCGCGAGCGCACGGGTTCGATCAGATGAACGGCGGGGAATACATCAGGCCGCCCTCGGACCAGAGCTTGTTCAATCCACGCTCGAGCTTGAGCGGCGTGTTGGGGCCGACATTGCGGTCGAAGATCTCGCCGTAGTTGCCGACCTGCTTGAGGACGTTATAGGCCCACTTGTTGTCGAGATGGAGCGACTTGCCGATGCCGGGAACCACGCCCAGGATACGCTGGACTTCGGGATCATTGCTCTTAAGCATATCATCCACGTTCTTGGACGTGATGCCCTTCTCTTCGGCGCTGAACAGCAGCCAGACAGTCCAGTTGACGATATCGAGCCACTCGTCGTCACCGTGACGGACGGCCGGCGACAACGGCTCCTTGGAAATGGTTTCCGGCAGGATGACGTAGTCGCCCGGATTGCTCGCCTTGGAGGCGCGCGAGGCCGCCAGCGAGGACTTGTCGGTGGAATAGGYATCGCAGCGGCCGGTGAAGAACGCCTGCTCGATGTTGGCCTGGTTGTCGATGACGATGGGGTTGAGCTTGATGCCCACGCGGCGCGCATAGTCCTGGATGTTGAGCTCGGCGGTGGAGCCCGRCTCGACGCACACGCTTGCCCCGTCCAATCCTTTCGCCGAGGTCACGCCCAGCGACCCTTTCACCAGGAAGCCCTGCCCGTCGTAAAATGTGGCAGGGCCGAAGTTCAGCCCGAGATCGGTATCGCGGGTGAGCGTGTGGGTGGCGTTGCGGGAGAGCAAGTCAACCTCACCGGACTGGATCGCCGGGAAGCGCTGGGAGGATGTCAACGGGACATAGGTGACCTTCGTCGCGTCACCCAGCACGGCGGCGGCGACGGCACGGCAGACGTCGACGTCGAGGCCACCCCACGCACCCTTTGCATCGGGCGCGCCGAAGCCCGCCAGCCCGGTAGAGACGCCGCACCGAAGCGTTCCGGCTTTCAGTGTTTTGTCCRGCGTCGGACCSRCGCAGGCCRCTGACGCGACGCAGCAGAATCCCAGTGCCAATAACCACGACTTCATCGACTTATTCCCCTTCTCGTTGATGYCGCTCTGCATTCCGATCGCGCGGCTTACTAGACATATCATCTAACTTTGGATAGATTGGCAAGTGTTATTTTTTAGCCGGAGCTGATGGGATTTTGGCCGGATTGCGCAGTTGACTGGACTTGGCCTTCGGGGCACCGATTGCGACAGATCTGGACAAATCGTCTAAGAGCGGCACGATTGAACCAGACAAAACTTATGGCCTGCGGTCTGAGCAACCTGGYCGAGGCATATCGACCGGCGACAACTTCATCGCGTGAGGATTTAGATTCGTGAGCAAGAAATCCCCAACCCGTAAAGCAGCGAAGAAATATCCTGAGCGGAACGATCTGCTCGCCCAAATTAGACATATCGCGCAGGGCTTGGGAGAGACATTCGCGCCATTCTGTGAGGTCGTCGTGCACGACCTGACCGATCCCAAGCACGCTATTCTGGCGATCTACAACAATCTGTCCGGACGCCAGGTCGGTCAGCCTGCGACGGAACTCGGCCTTGCCCGCATAGCGGATCCGGACTATCCGCAGATCATCGCTAACTACGCGAACACTTTCGCCGATGGACGCCGGGCCAAAAGCACATCGGTCGGCATCAAGGATGAGACGGGGACATATGTCGCCGCACTATGCCTCAACATCGATCTGACCCTGTTCCAGACGATGCAGGCCGTGGTCGGCCAGTTCACCAGCATCCAGGCGCAGAACGGACTGCATGAGTCGCTCAATCCGACCGGGGCGGATGCCCTGCGCGCGCGGATCGACGAGTTCTCGGCGCGACGCTCGACAACGCCGCGGTCGCTCAAGGCCGAAGAGCGCAAAATTCTGATGCGCGAGTTGAAGGACGCCGGATTCCTGCAGGTGCGGCACGCCTCGGAGGTCATCGCGGCCCATCTGGGGGTCTCCCGCGCCACGGTGTACACAAGTGCGAAGTGACGCCCGCCTTCTTCTGYTCGCGGCTCCGCAGGTTCAAGCCATGTTGGCGCCGGACGACGTGCTGGCCGCCGTGCGAGAGGCGTTCGTGCTGCATAGCGAGAGGCAGGGTCGCGTGTTTCCCGTCGTCCGCGAGCGGCTCGCCACCGGCGGAATCTTCGGCATTAAGGCGGGCGACGTCCAGGCTCAGGCCCTGCTGGGCTTCAAGGCCGCCGGATTCTGGCGGTCCAACCGTTCCATGGGAGGCGAGCCGCACCAGGCGACAGTGATGCTGTTCGATCCCGCCACGGGCCGACCGACCTGCATTATCGACGGCAACGCCATCACCACGGCCCGCACCGGCGCGGCCGGCAGGCTTGGGCTCGAGTTGCTCGCTCGCCCGGAGAGCAAGCGTCTCTGCGTCTTCGGCACCGGCGTCCAGGCGCGGATCCACCTCGCTCTGGCCTTGGATCTGCTGCCGGCGCTGCAAGAAGTGTCTTACGTCACCTCCAGCCGCGTCCCCGATGCCRCAATGGAGGCCGCGTTCGCCGGGCGCTGCGCCCTGCTGCACGCCACGGATCCGGATGCGGCCGTCGCATCGAGCGACATCGTCATCACGGCGACTCCAGGTGGCGGACCGCTGTTTTCAGCCGACGCTGTGCGACCCGGCACGCATCTCAACGCCGTAGGCGCCGACACCAAGGGCAAGCAGGAACTGCCGGAGGGTCTCCTGAGCAGGGCCCGCGTCTTCGTCGACGACCGCGAACAGTACCGGCAGATTGGCGAGGGCCAGTGGATGGACAAGCACGAGGTGACTGAAATCGGCGACCTTCTGACCGGCCGGGAAGAGGTGTCACGGGCAGCCGACGACGTCACGGTGTTCGACATGACCRGGCTTGCCCTGCAGGACCTGACCGTGGCTCGCATGCTCTATCGCCGTGCCGTCGAACAGGGGCACGGAACCCAAGTCCCTTGGCCCTGGTAGGGCGCGCGCCCTATTCCAGCCTAACCCGCAACAAATCCGAACCGATCGTCATAGGTGCTCCTGTCATGAAAATTGGCCTTCTCAACTGTGGCGGCACCATCACCGAGCGCTACCGCGATGACGGGACATACGATCGCCTGCAGGCGAGCGACCTGATCGCCCTTTCGGGACCGACAGATTGGGTGGCATACGACGTCGACCCGGTCGACAGCTGCAACCTGAATTTTGCTTCGCTGTGCCGGGTCCGCGATGTGATCCGGCAGGACCGTCAGTGCGGCGCCTTCGTGCTCTGCTGCGGAACGGACGCGATGGAGGATGTGGCATACGCAGCGACGCTGCTGCTGGACCGCGACCGGCCGATCGTCTTGACTGGTGCTGCGATCCCGGGTGGCGAAGCCCATTCCGACGGCGCCCGCAACCTTGCCGATGCCGCCAAACTGGCGCAGRCCATGCCGCATGGCGCCGGTCCCCTCGTGGTCTTTGCCGGGCGGATCTTCGACCCGGGTGCCATCGTCAAGGTCTGGCCGCAGGCCATCCAGCCCTTCGGGCCGGAGACGGCTATCCGGGGCGTCCTCGATGCCGATCTTGTGACGCTCAACGGGCTCGGCAACAGCGCCGAATGCCATGCTGATCTGGAGGTCGCCGATCTCGGGGCCCGCGTGGCGATCGTGACGGAGACGTTCGGGCCTATCGTTGGCTTTCCGGATATAGCCGGCCTCGACGGGATCGTCCTGGCCAGTAAGGGCGCCGGCGGTTTCTCGACCGGGAGCGATGCTGTTCTACGCGAGGCCGCCATGCGCATCCCCGTAGTTTTGTCGACCCGCTGCGCTCATGGCATCCGCGTCAACCCAGCGGTCAGCAAATACACCTACGACCGGGCYCACGATCTTGGACTCATTACCAAAGGCTACGATGGGCTCAACGCGTCGAAGGCGCGAATCCGACTTATCGTGGAACTCGGTTTGACGAGGCGCCAACGTTCCGGCCGCGTTTGACGCCGCCTTCGCCGGCGGCTCCTCCGGGTTCGCGAACCGCGGCCGCCGGCTATGCGAGCGCGATGGCCTCGACCTCTACGGCAAGCCCATAGTGGAGCTCCGACACGCCGGCGACGGCCCTGGCCGGCTTATGCGCGCCGATCCATTCCTTGTAGATTTCGTTGAAGGCCGGCCAGTTGTTTATGTCGGTCACAAAGACCCTCACTTGAACCAGTCTCTCGCGGCTTGTTTCCGCTTCTTTCAGGCACGCGTCGAGGTTCGAGAGAACTTGCTTGGTCTGCGCAACGAACGGACTGCCCCGAAGAGGCGTACCGTCCGCAGCAATCGGCAATTGCCCGGACACATAAACAAAGGACCCAGCCACGCAGACATGGGAATAATGGCCGGCTGGAGGAGAAATGGCGTTGCTGTCCAGGCACGCGATCTGTTCAGGAGTCATTTCTGCGGCCTGCCCCCGGGGTACCGAAACACGGCAAAACATCTCGTCATTCAAAGATTTCGGCGATGACCTGCGCGCTCTTGATGCCGGTTCCGGTGAGAACCACCACCGTTTTCTCGCGCTGATCGACGATCCTGTTTCGAATGAGGTGTCCCAGAGCAGCGGCTGCCGTCGCCGAAGTCGGCTCCGCGAGAAGCCCGATCCTGGCCAGCCGCTTCAGGGCCGCCACGATTTCGTCCTCCGAGACGGCAACGGAGGCGCCGCCCGATTCCCGGAGAGCGTCCAGAATCTGCCGGAGGCGCAGCGGTTCCTTGATCGCGGTGCCTTCCGCGAGGGTCTTCTTGATTTCGCGGGCGACCGGTCCGTTCGCTCCAGCCTTGAAGCTGGCGTCAACCGGTGAGCAGTTGAACGGCTGCGCGGCGAACAGGCGCGGCAGCCTCGCGATTTGTCCGGCAGCTTTGAGTTCAGTGAATCCTAGGTAGCAGCCCAACAGGCTGCTGCCGGCGCCGACGGGAACAATGATGTTGTCGGGAACGGAATAATTGAAATCTTCCCACAGCTCATAGGCAAACGATTTTGTGCCTTGAAGAAAGAAGGGCTGCCAATTGTGGCTGGAATAAAAAATCTGCCTGGATTGTCGGATGGCCTCGGCCTGCGACTCTTCGCGAGGGCCTTCCACCAGCTGGGTCTCGGCGCCATAGGCTCGAATCTGCGCGATCTTGGCCGGGGACGTATAGGCAGGCGCCAGAATGCGCACCCGCATTCCGCCGGCGGCGCCAAAAGCCGCGACGGAGGCCCCGCCGTTGCCCGAACTGTCTTCAAGAACGGCATCGACACCGAGCTGCCTCAGCGCGGACAGCATCACCGTCGTTCCGCGGTCCTTGAAGCTGGARGTTGGGTTGAACCATTCCAGCTTGAAGAACGGACGGTGGTCGTCCCAGGCATGCTGGACCATCGGCGTGCAGCCCTCACCCATCGAGATCGGTTCGGCGATCTCGACAGGAAGGGAAGCGCGATAACGCCAGAGGGATCGCGTGCCACGCTCGATCTCGTCTCGCGAAATCCCCCTCTGCGGCGTTATCAATAGGGGATTCTGCTCGTCAGAGCACCAGCGCGGAACATCCAGTGGGTAGGTGCGGCCGGTGAGCGGATCAATGTAGGTCGATTTGGTCATTTGGCTTCACCTGATTTCACCTAGACGTGGGAGCTCTGAAGTGGCCGATTGTCATCCATGCGAGATGAGGGGGTAACTTTATTCGGATGAAGTAGACAAATAGTACGATTCTATACGTTTTGTAAAGAGACGGCGCATATGGCCAAGCGTCTTCTCACGCCTCAAGGCTCGCAATGTACAGTCGCCGGAAACGGGAGCGTCTCGGGACTGTGGTACGGCAGGCGCCGGAACTTCGGCGATATCGAGAAGGTGACCTCGATGAAGTCGTCGAGCTCGGTGTCGCCCGATACATCGCACAGACCACAAACATAGTGGGTCTTCAGCGTGCGCAGGGCGCCGAAACTATCGAGCACCATCCGGACTGTGGACAGAGCACATTCGAACTCATGTCGAACAAGCCACAGCGGGCAGCATGAAGGAAGAGGTCGATTGCTTCAGGCTCGGCGATTGCCCGGTCGCGAACAAAGGCCAGCGGATTGACGCGATAGAGTGATCGTCGGCGCTCTTGATCAGCGCCTCGAATTTCGAGATGACGCGTGGGCTCCAGGCTCGCGCCTGCTCCACCTTGGTCATCTTGCTTTCGAGAAGTTGATCGTTGGCTACCGTCACGCCGGATCCTCACGCTAGCCTCGCGACAGCCTACTAAAAACCAGCGCGATGCGAATGGGATTGAATTCCTTTTTTGTACGACAGTCGATCTGGAGGCTCGGAACGGCAGATGGCGGTGCCGTCAGGCGTAGATGCCCCTAAGCCCTACTGCTCGGCCTTGTGGGAAAGCCGATCCAGCGCATCTCGAAGCGCRGTGGCGGCACCGCCACGCTCGTCGGCGGACATCAGCTCCGGTTCAAGTTCCAGCCTGAAGTGCGGCAGCTCGGTTCGAACAGCGCGACAAGCGCCCGCTAGATTGGCCTTCAGATCGATGACGCGGTAGGTGGCGACGGGATAGGCGATCCCCTTGACTTGGACGTGCCCCATCTCCTCGCAATCGATCGTCTCCTTCACTTGCGCAAACGTCTCGTAGGAAATGAGGATGGCCCCCGGTGCCGCCTCCTGTTCCAGGCGCGAGGCGAGATTCACGGCGCCGCCAATGATCGTGTAGTCCATCCGGTCCTCGCTGCCGAAATTACCGACGGTGCAGTAGTCGGTATGGATGCCGATGCGACAGCGCAGCGGTGTTTCGATCCCCATGTCCCGCCAGACCTCGGTAAGCTCGCTGATCCGTTTTTGCATGGCCAGCGCCATCTCTACGCAAGCCAGCGCGTCCTCCTTGACGCCACGCGTCTCAGGGTCGCCGAAAAACATCAGGATCGCGTCGCCGACGTACTTGTCGATCGTGGCACCATGATCCGACGCGATTTTCGACATTTCCGTCAGGTAGTGATTGAGGAGCTGGGTGAGATCCTCGGATTCCATCTTGTCGGTGGTCTCGGTAAAATCTGCGATATCGGAGAAGCATATGGTCAGCTTCTTACGCTGGCTGGCGATCCTAACGTCTTGGCGGCCGGTGAATATCGAGCTGTACACTTGGGGCGCCAGATATTTGGCCAGCTTGCTGGAAAGCGCCTCTAGGGCAGCGGACTTCTCGGCAAGGTTCTCCTCYCTTTGCTTCAGCTCGGTGATGTCCGAATAGACGGCGACCGTGCCGCCGGCGCTGATCCGCCGCTCGCTTATCATGATCCATCGTCCGTCGCCCCGCCGCTGCACCCATGGTTCGCCGGGGTTACGGTGCCGCCACAGGCGCTCGGCAACCCACTCGTCGACCCGTCCCTCGGCATCCCTGATGTAGCCGCGCTCCGCGGATCGGCGAATGATCTCCTCGAATGCCATGYCAGGGGTCAGCTCTGCCTCAAGACCGGCGTATAGCAGTTCGCGGTAGCGGCTGTTGCTAAGGACAAGCCAATCCTCTCTGTCATAGAGAGCGAAACCCTCGGAAATACTTTCGATGGCATCGACTAGCCGCTGACGCGCTTCTGCAACGTCGCGCAGGTTCTTTTCCTCCACCTCGACAGCGGTATCCCGGAAGAGGCTCAGAGCCTCGGCCATGCGCCCGATTTCGTCGCTGCCCGCGGCCGGCAGCGACGCACGAAGATCGCCGCCCGCGATCGCGAGCATGCCCTGGCTCACCGCTCCCAGGCGGGCGAGAAGGCTGCGGTCGACGTAGAGCCAGACGACCAGAACCGAGCTCAACAGGCTGAGAAAGGCGGAGCCGAGGACAACTCCGGTGCCGTAGCGCTGAACCAGCGCGGCTTCGCGACCGGAGGCAGCGATCTCGCGGTCCGCTGCGGCGACAAGACGGTCGACGGCAGCGGTGAGACTGCGCGACAGCCGATTGTTTTCGGCCAGAAGCTTTTCGCCCTGCGCGAGGACCGCAAGCTCCTCCTCACGTGCCTTCGGGATGCTGCTCTCACCATCGGTTAGTGCCTTGAACTCGTCCACCCGCTGCCGGAAACGGGTCCGCAGCTTTTCGTCGATCTCCGAGGAAGCCGCTTCCAGAGCAGCGAGCGAGCGGCGCAGTGGAAACAGGATCAACGCCAGGTCGCCCCGCGTCGGCGCGGTCGCGGCCTTCACCAGCGCGTCGTTGACCGCCGAGATCTCCAGCAGCGCTTTCTGCTGGGGGATGTAAGCCGCAATCGCCTGGACCATGTCGGCCATTGCCGCTGCGCGTCGATCGGGCGGCAGCGACGTATCGGCCGCGACCGCCCGCCATTGCGGGAGCCTGGAATCCATCACCAGGATGCCGGTGGCCAGAAGGCGGTGGCTTCCGGTCGTCGTCGCGGCGAGGCGGTTCAGCAGCTCCTCCTTGCGGGCGATCACATCGAGGCGGGCGACAACCAGAGAGTCGAGCTCCTTCAGGTTGCGCCTCAGAACAACCGCGGCTTCCTCGATCTCAGCCAAAGGCACTGTGCCCAGCGTAGCATCCCTGAGGTCCGTGCGGAGGGCCTCGAGCCGGGACATCTCAAGCGCGACGGCCGCCGAGACCTCGCTGTGCTGAGCCCTGCTTGTCGCCGCCAGCACCGATGGCGCGGCAGCAGCGACCCGTTCGGCCTGGYGCGACAGCTGGAGAGCGGCCAGCGCCGACGGCACCCGATCCGTGGTGATTCGGTCGACGACGTCGCCGACTTGGAGGAAGRCATAAAGCGCCGCAGCGGTTGCCAGCACCGCAAGGCCGCTGATCCCGAAAAAGGCGAGCAACAGCCGACCACGTACGCCGAGGCGTTCAAGCATCGTGGTGAGTCGGAACAATCCAGCCACACTGGTCTTCATCAGACTAGATGTCTCAGGCGGTACGCCGTTCGGCGAACCCTATTCAAGCGGCACGTACTCCCCGCCCCGCCAGACGTACCAAACCCAACTCTGCCTCGTGAGGTCGCCCTTGTCGTCGAAATCGACCCGGCCGATGACGGTGTCGAATTGCTGTTCGTGCAGTTCCGCTATGACCRCCTTCGGCACCAGCGAACCTGCCTTCGCGACCGCCTGGGCCCAGACCTGGACTGCGCTGTAGCTCAATAGCGTGTAGCCAGCCGGCTCGAAATTCTCCGCACGGAACTTCTCCACGATCGCGGCCGCGCCGGCATTTCGCCGCGGGTCCGCCGGGAAGGTGAACAGGGTTCCCTCCGCCGCTGAGCCTGCGATCAGGGCGAATTCCTCGGTAGCCAAAGCATCTCCGGATATGAGCTGAACCGTGTAGTTGCGGTCGTGTGCAGCGCGAGCAATGAGCGCAACGTCGRCATGATACCCACCCACATACAAGGCCGAAATGCCGGCGGTCTGCAACRCAGCGACTTCGGCTGAATAATCGTCCTTCCCAGGCGTGTATGCGTCGTAAACAGCTTCGGTCACGCCCCGTTTGTTCAGCTGCTTCCTGGTCTCGTCGGCGAGACCCTTCCCATAGGTCGAATTGTCGTGAAGGATTGCAATCTTCTTGTCGCCCCAGTGATCGGCAAGGTAGTTGCCGGCGATGAAGCCCTGCGCGTCGTCGCGGCCAATGGTGCGGAAGACATTGCTACGGCCCTGTTCGGTCAGTTGCGGATTGGTCGAGCCTGGAGATATTTCGACGACGCCCGCCTCCTCGTACACTTTTGATGCGGGGATCGAGGCCCCGGAGCAATAATGCCCGACGACGAGCACCACCCCGTCAGCCACCAGCTTCTGGGCGGCCGCGACCGCTTGCTCGGGATCGCAGAAATCGTCGACCGAGATGAGCCTCACCTTCTGGCCGAGCACGCCGCCCGCCGCATTGACGTCGGCCACCGCCATTTCCGCGCCGCGCTGCCCCTGCTCGCCGATCCAGGCAAGCCGTCCTGTCATCGCAGCCGAGACCCCGATCAGCACTTCAGCCCTCGCGGAACTGAACACGGCCGCCAGAACTACGATCGCTAGGGCGATGATACGGTGCATGTTTGCACCCCCTGTGGACAGTAGCTTACGCTAATCCAGTCAGACCCGACAGCCCCTTCGGTAAGCGCGAGTGTCTCGGATGTGACGGGAAACAGCGCCCCGGCGCATCGGTCTAACTCCAAACCGTCGGGCATGAGCACTTCCATTCAAGCCTGTCTTCAAGTCTTATTTGCCTGCAGGAAATCGCCGGCTATGTTTCGGGCCTCTTGTTCCTACCTTCGAACCAGGCGCGGGTAAGATAGCGTGTTGCATAATCCCTTGGTTTCAATCGTGGTTCCTGCGCACAACGCCGAGGCAACGCTGGCGCGCGCACTCGATTGCCTTCTCGATCAGGAACTAGTGGATTGGGAGGCGATCATCGTAGACGACGCCTCCACGGACCGCACCCCCGCGATCATCGCCGGTTATGTGGAGCGCGATGTCCGATTTCGGACGTTGAGCTCTTGCGCGTGTAGCGTCGCCGGCGCGCGCAATAGCGGGATTTCGACAGCGCGCGGCCACTGGCTCATGTTTCTGGACGCGGACGATTGGGTGGATGCCAGCTTCCTTGCGAAAATRCTGGCCGCACTGAAAACCGCTCCCGATGCAGTGGCCGCCTATTGCGGTTCTCGGCGCGTAATGCCCGATAACGAACTCACGCTGTCGAGCATCGCAACGGATGTTGCGAGCCAGCCCTTCGAAACTTTCGCCCGACGCTGTGCCATCCGCACTCACGCGCTGCTGGTCGACCGGCAGACAATTGTCGACTTGGGCGGTTTCGATGTGTCGCTGCGCACTTGCGAGGACTGGGATCTGTGGCAGCGCCTCGCGCGTCTAGGCAAAGGTTGGGTGATGGTCGACGAGCCGCTCGCTTTCAGTCGGACCAGCCCCGACTCGCTCAGCCGCAATTCGACGCAGATGCTGGTAGATGCGGAAATCGTGATCGCCCGCGGCTTTTCTCCCGATCCCAGGGTCAAAGACCCAGCGTCGGCTCACGCCAATGGAGCGATCGAGGCGAACGGCCGCACCGCTGCCGAAGCATTCGCGTGGTTCGCGTTGTGGAACGCCGCGTCGGATTGCGGCCGCGGATCGCGCTCGATCAACCCGCAGTTCCTGCGCGCGCTTCCGGCAGGACGGAAGTGGGCGCGTGAGATCGCCAAGGTGGCCTTCGATGGCCTTATGGTAGGGAGCCTAWCGGCACCAGCCCAATTGGCTGCCAGGTGGGACAGGTTTGGCGGCTCCCTCACCGAGTTGATCATCGAACTCGGCAAGCTCTGGGGCGATCCCGCAGCGGGTCGCCGCGTCCAGTATCACCTTGAGCAAATGCTTCTCGACTCCGACGATCTTGCCGCGCCGCGCAGACTGGCGCGGACCCTCGGAATTCGAGTCGACGCTCGAAATCCGACCGCTATCGAATTGCCGGAAGGAATCGACCAAATTTATGCCTATCTGATGATCGATGACCGTATCGAGGCTCGCGTACAGTTCGGCGTGCTCGGGAAAGTGACGAGACGTCATTGGATCGAGTTGGCCCTGAATTTCGTGCCCCCTGAGCGGCTCGCACCGCAAACGGACACCGGTGCCGACAACTCAAACAGGTTTGCAGCCAACGCATTGTTGTCCAGTGYGGAACGCCGGTCTGATCCGGACAGCCACTTCGGCAAACTCGCGCGATTGGCCACTGAAGCGCAGGAGCTGGTTCGGTCGAGCGCCGAAATTGCAGAGCCTCTTGCCGCGCCGCGCCGTACACGGGCCGCGGATAGGCACGACAGTGATCGCACGTCATTCTGGAACCGCCATTTCGCAACCGAGGACCCCTGGAACTACGGTTCACCCTATGAGCAGGAAAAATATGAGCGGCAGCTCCAAATTCTGCCTGCCGGTCCGATCGGACGGGCGCTTGAGCTGGCCTGCGCCGAAGGCCACTTCACGCGGCAGCTGGCGCCGCGAGTGGGCCATTTGACCGCGACTGACATCTCCACTGTAGCCATTGCACGCGCACGCGGGCGATGCAGCGATCAGCCGAATGTTGAGTTCGGCGTCCTGGATTTCTCTGCGGATACGCTTCCGGGTGAGATGGATCTGATCGTCTGTTCGGAAGTGCTCTACTACCTGGATGATCTTGCCGAGTTGCGGCGCATCGCCAAAAAATTTGTTGAAGCGTTGGCGCCTGGCGGTAGTCTCATCAGCGCTCACGCATTCGTGCTCCGTGACAATGTTGAAAGGACGGGCTTCGACTGGAATACATTCGGTGCACAAGCGATCTCGGAAACGCTGGCAGGGACCGAAGGCCTTGTCCTCCAACAATCGATCCAGACCGAGCTCTATCGCATAGACCGTTTCCGCCGCCTGTCGCCAGACGACGTGGCGACGGAACCGGTGATCGATCATGTGCCAATCCGTGCGCCCATCGGTATTGGGATCGCGCGAAATATCGTCTGGGGTGGGGCACGGGCCTTCCGCCGCGACGTCGCACGGAGCGAGCGGCGGCAGCGTATCCCTGTCCTCATGTATCACGGCGTCTCCGATGATGGTCCGGCAGCGCTCGCCCGTTTTCGGCTCAAGCCCGCCGCCTTCGACAGCCAGATGGCATGGCTGCGCGCCAATGGCTTTCACGCGATTATGTCCGAGCAGCTGGAATGGTCCATCGCCAACCGTCAGCCTTTCGTTGGCCGCCCAGTGCTCATCACCTTCGATGACGGCTTCCAGAATTTTGCCGATCATGCCTGGCCGATCTTGCGCGCGAACGACCTGACCGCGGAAGTGTTCCTGGTGACGGACTTGGTGGGTGAAAGCGCACGGTGGGACATCGACAGCGGTCCGCCGACACAGCTTATGGACGCCGGGACGGTGYGGCGCCTCGCCGGCGAAGGTGCGTTCTTCGGAAGCCATCTGGCGACGCATCGTGCGATCGATGGCCTGTCGAGCTCTGACTTGGCCGCCGAGCTGCTGCGCTCACGTATGTTCATCGAACGGTGGACCGGTCGACCAACCACGGCGTTCGCGGCGCCCTTCTCTGTCACCGACCGACGACTTGGCCGGCTGGCCAAGGAATGCGGCTATCGGATCGGCTTCGGCGGCAGGCATGGGCCGGCGGACCTCGATTGCGATCCCGTCGACCTTCCGCGCATCGAGATTCGCGGAGATCGCTCGCTCGATGACTTTGTCGCCCGGGTCGAGGCCGTGCTCGAATGAACGTTGAACTTGTCAGCGGGTGCGTGCTCGCACGAACCTGAGGGTCATTTCCAGAACCGGCTTGCCAAGGGCCAATATGCGACAAATTGGCTCCGCTTTTCGTTCAGCGCCCGTCCTTCACCTCGTTAGCAAGTCTATTGGGCGACTTGGGACACGGCTGACATCAGCTCCTGCGGGTTGGCCRCACCAAACATGTGTCGCCCACCCTCTGGAACCTCCGTGAAGCTCCAGCGGACCACGCCCTGTCGGTCAAGTAGGAACTGACCGATCAGTTGTCCGTGTCCCGTTGCCATCATCTGCTGGTCGGCCTCGGTCACTTCGTAATGGTCCTTCTTGTCGAGGAATTCGCTGGCAGCAAAAGGATCCATGGGAGCGGGCAACTCGCCTGGTATGTCGACCCGCATATCCTTCGCCGCTGCCATCGAGACCTTGTACGGCCAGTTCGTCTCGTCTTGGGTGAATTCGAGATTGGGCAGTCCAAAAGCACGATGTGAAGCGCGTTCAGGGTCGGAGGCCRCAAGCAGATTCGGCATCGGGTGGTAGCGGAAATAGAGACGCGCYCGCTCGATCGGCGTATTGACCACTGTCAGGCTCCCCACGCCCTTTTCGCGCAGTTCCGGATCAAGCCGCGCCTGGGCGGCAATGTGGCGCCGRCAAAACGCACAATGCAAACCTCGAAACAGGCCGACCAAGACCGGCTTTTGTCCGCGAAAGTCGTCAAGCGCGATCTTGCCTTCCTGGGTAATGGCGTCGAGCACCACGTTCGGCGCACGATCACCCGGTTGAAGCGGTACCAAGTCAATACGCGCGGACATTTTTCAACCTCCCACCCGGCTAGTCGAGAAAAGGCAGYACCACAAGCGCTTCCGGGTCTAGCCCGTGCTGGGCGCATATACCCTGCGCCAGGGAAAAGTAGCGTTCGGCCTCGGCCAGATTGTCGAGGTCGAGATTAAGCGTTGCCAGACCATCATAGCACGGAAACAGCAGTTGGGGTTCGCTCGTTTCGCGGGCTACATCAAGTGCTTCGTTGAACAGGCCAACCGCCAATTCAGGACGGCCGTTGCACTGGTGGATCTGACCAAGCACGATCAACGGCACCGGCAGGTGCTCGCGCTGGTCGAGYGCCCGGTCGATCTCGATGGCCTTCTCGGCAGCAGGCACGCCCTCCGTTGGACAGCGATCCGTGAAAGTACAACAAGCGACCGCCAGATTGGCGAGGAGGCGCGCCTGGAAACCCAGATCACCAATATGGCGCGCCACCTCAAGACCGCGCCGACAGACCTCGATCGCCTGTGCCGGATTGATGGTCGTGTAAAGCACGCCGAGATTGGTGTAGCCGCGGCAGGCCGCTCCCAGCAGACCGGCGGCTTCTGCCAATTCGATGCTACGCTCGATCTGACGCACGGCTTCAAGGTTTCGCCCAAGACGGGCCAGCGCAACAGCCTTTGTGTTGAGTGCTTCGGCGGTCACAAGAGTGGCATCACTCCCTACCACTGAGACATGCTCCGGCGTCAGCTTGCGTACGCAATCCAGCGCCGCGTCTGCCCATTTTGCCGCAAGGGTGTGATCTCCGCTACGGAATGCCTGTCGGCCCCGTTCCTGCCAGWGATGCGCCTGCTCAATCGGGGCATCCRCTCCATCGAGGAGCGCTGCCGCTTCGGCATAGCGGGATTCCGCGTTGTCCCGCTTGCCGACGTCCCAGAGCAGCCGACCGATCTTGCGCAAAACTCGCGCCGAAGCGACGCGATCGGCTGACTCGCGATATGCCTGCAGCACCGCCTCGTAGTGTCGGTGCGCGATCTCGCGGCGACCCACAGGGCCACTCAAATCGGCAATCCGCTCTGCAATTGCCAGTTTGAGCGGTGTTTGCCCGATCGCGCTCAACGCCGTCAGTGCTCGCTCGTAGAAACGAAGCGCGTCGTCGTTGGCGTATATCATGCGGGAGCGATCGCCCGCCTCCTGCAGGTAATGCGCGCCCCTTTCCCGGTCGGCGCTCTGTGCGAAATGATGACCGAGCACGGTTAAATCCTCGAGCCGTTCCGGCTTGTCGCCRCACAGTTGCTCCAAGGCGGCACCGACACGCCCATGGRTGTCGGTCCGTCGTTGCAGGAGCAAGTTCTGGTAGATCACGTCCTGCAGCAAGGTTTGCGTAAAGCGGTAGCTTTGCGACGAGACCGAACCAGACCCAGCAACTTCCTCGATGATTTCCGCATCGCAAAGCAGTTCGCAGCCAGCTTCTAGCTGGCCGGGATCAGCTGTCACGGTTTTCAGAAGTGTGGCATCGAAGCGCGGGCCGATTACCGCGGCCTCCTGGGCCAACCGGCGCACCTCCTGGGGCAACCGATCGACCCGAGCAAGCAGCATTGCCTCGATTGTGGCGGGAATGCCGGTTTCGACTTCGCTTGCTGCAGTCCGCCATCGCTGGCCCTCGCGTATCAGGACACCGCGATCGATAAGGCCACGAATGATTTCCTCTACAAAAAGGGGATTGCCGCCGGCGCGATCGAGGATCTGGTCGAGAAGCCCTCCTGCGGACTTTACCCAGCTCTCGCCGAAAAGCGCCGCCAGCAGGCTCCGTCCGTCATCACCGTTGAGCGGTGATAGTCTGAGCGCTGTGTGACTGACCCGACTTGAGTCGAGCTGGTCGTTGTGCGGCGCCGGGCGCTGCGTGACCAGCAACATCAAACGCGTACGTTCCAACCTGTCCATCACGAAACGCAGTGCCTCGAGCGACACGGYGTCGGCCCAGTGCAGGTCTTCGACGACTATCAACAGTGGCGACAAGGCAAGCCGCCTTTCGATGATCGTGCGGACCGCATAGAGAATTTGCCGCCGCAGCTGCTCGGGCTCGACATGCTGCAGGGTGGCATCGGGGTCGCCAAGCCCAAGCACATGGTAGAGCAAAGGCATGAGCCGCTTCGCCTCCTCGCCCTGCAGGCCGAGGTCGGCAAGCAAGCCTGCGAGCTTGCCCCGCATCTCGTCGCCATTGTCTTTTTGCATCATCCCGGCGGYGCTGCGCACCACTGCGCCTAAGGCGCCAAACGATTGTTCGCCCAGCGGTGAGCACGTGGCCTGCCGCACGGCGACGTTGCGAAACCGATCCTCGTCGCCGACGCGGGCGACGAGCTCCTTCACCAGCCTCGATTTCCCGATACCCGCCTCTCCGACGAGGCGAACAAGTTGGGCCGAGCCGCCGCAAGCCTGATCAAGGCTCGCCAGCATTCTGTTGAGCTCCGCGCCACGACCTATTATCGGCGCGCTGAGGCCGAGCGCCTCGAGCCCACGCGCTGCACGCGGCGCCGCAAGCGGTGCATCCAGTCGGTGGACGAGCACACTGCCGGCCTTGCCGCGAAGCACTACATCACCCAGCGGCTCGTAAGAGAAGGCATGCCGGGTCAGCCTGTGAGTGAGTTCGCCTACGAGCACCTCACCCGGTGCGGCCAGCGATTGCAGGCGTTGCGCCGTATTCACGGTGTCACCGGTCACCGAATAGGATTTGGYGGTGCCGATACCCAATCCGCCAGTGACGACCGGACCCGTGTTTATGCCAATGTGGAGTAACAGCGGCGAACCGGAGTGGGGAGTCCCGTCGCCGAGCCGCGCCATCCGGGCCATCATGTCGAGTGCAGCACGAAGCGCACGTTCCGCATCGTCCTCATGCGCGACCGGCGCACCGAACAAAGCGAGCATTGCATCGCCGATGAATTTGTCGACGAAACCACCGACGTTTCGCACGRCCGCCGTCAATTCCTTGAACAGTTCGTTCTGCAGTGCCTGCATCACCTCGGGGTCGAGCTGCTCGCTTAGTGTCGTGAAACCGCAAAGGTCGGCGAACAGGACCGTTACCGTCCGGCGATCGGCGTCAGAGACAGGCAGTCCGTCGCCTTCGATGTTCGGAAGCAGCGACGGAGTTCGAGAAGGCGGCACAATGGTCCGGCCCGGTGTCGGAGCAGGCCGATCGATGGCTTTTGCCGGCGCACCGACGCTTGCCCCGCATTTCGGACAGAACTCGAAATCAGGTGCGCAGAGATAGCCGCAACTGGCGCAAGCCACGGGCTGGCGCCTGCCACACTTCGGACAGAAAGCGTAACCGGCCTCAACCTCGAAACCGCAGCCCGAACAGTCCATCGAGCAAGACCTCACAAGGGCCGTGACGGCGTGATCTCGCCACGCACTTCACGGCCAGGGTATTCACAAGAATGAACCGATAGCCGTCGTCCAGCAAGCGGCAGCGCAAATGGGGCATCGAGCGATCGGTCCAAGTCCGGTGGCAGAGCGCTGCCGGTTCGCGGCGGTTCCGTAGCCGTCGTCCACGAAAATTCCCTCTTACCCTCCGTCTTCCTGCTATCATGGAGACGAGGACACGTACCCATGAGCGAGAACCGGAAGCTAGCCGCAATCCTGGCTGCAGACGTGGTCGGATACAGCCGGCTCGCGAGCGCGGACGAAGATCGCACCTTGGCGCGGTTGCGGGCACTGCGCAGCGACCTGATCGATCCGATCATCGCGGTGCACCACGGGCGGGTGATCAAGCGCACCGGGGATGGAGCGCTGGTTGAGTTCCGCAGCGTGGTGGATGCCGTGCGCTGCGCCGTTGAGGTTCAGAACGGCATGGTCGAGCGCAATGYCGGCGTGCCGCAGGACCGCCGCATCGAGTTCAGGATCGGTATCCATTTGGGGGATGTGGTCGAAGAAAGCGACGGCGACCTGACGGGCGACGGCGTCAACATCGCCTCGCGTTTGGAGGGCGTCGCGGCGCCCGGCGCCATCTGCCTGTCCGAGGACGCCTATCGCCAGGTCAAGGCGAGGCTCGACCTCTCGGTCAGCGATCTCGGCAGCACGCACCTCAAGAACATCGCCGAGCCGATCCGGGTCTATTCACTGCAAGTCGGCAGCGCGGGGACCAAGCCGGCCGCGACCTCGGAAATCGCGACGGGCCGACCTGCGACGGCAGCTCCGCCAGAGCTGTCTATCGCCGTCCTGCCGTTCGTCAACATGAGCGGCGACGCCGAGCAGGACTATTTCGCCGACGGCATCTCTGAAGATATCATCACGGCGCTGTCCAAACTGTCGCAGCTCTTCGTCATCGCACGCAATTCGTCGTTCACCTTCAAAGGCCAGAACGTCCATGTGCAGGAGGTGGGAACGAAGCTCGGCGTGCGGCATGTCCTTGAGGGCAGCGTACGCAAGTCGGGGAACAGGGTGCGCATCACCGCGCAGCTCATCGATGCAACCTCTGGCGGCCATCTTTGGGCGGAGCGGTTCGACCGCGACCTGACCGACATATTCGCCGTGCAGGACGACGTGACGCAGCAGATCGTCGAGGCRCTGGCACTGAATCTGAGTGAGGGCGACCGTCAGCGGCTGGCGCCCGACCATGCGCGCAACACGGAGGCGTATGACTATTTCCTGCGGGGCCGGGAGCTGTGGCACCGGCTGACGAAGGAGACGAATATCGCAGCCCGCGACCTCTTGCAACGTRCCATCGAACTGGACCCGAACTTCGCTTCTGCCCACGCGTYCCTCGCGCTCACCCACGCACTCGATTACCTGAACGGGTGGAGCGCGTCGCCGCCGGACGCGATGGCGCAAGCGGAAGAGACCGCAACGCGAGCGGTAACGCTGGATGGCACCGATCCCTGGGCGCACTGGGCGCTGGCTATCGTCAGGCTGTTCACACGGCGGCACGATGAGGCCATCAACGAGGCCGAGCGCGCGATAGCCCTCAATCCAAACTTCGCCGAAGGCCACGTGATCCTCGGCGAGGCGCTGCACTATTCGGGCAGATCCGAGGAGGCGCTCGAGAGTTACGCCCGGGGCAAGACTTTGAACCCATACTTTCCGGATGTGCTTCTGCATTTCCAGGCTTTGGCATCGTTTCAACTCGGAAGGTACGAAGAGGCCGTTGACCTCTTGATGCAACGCCTGGCTCGCAACGCTGTCACCGATGTCTCTCGCGCCCTTCTGGCCGCCAGCTACGGCCATCTGGGCCGTTTTGCCGAGGCGCGCGGGGCATGGCAGGAGGTGCTTCGCGTCAATCCCGACTATTCACTGGAGTACCGTTGCAAAGTTTTGCCCTACAAGAACCCTGCCGATTTCGAACTTGTGGTGGAAGGGCTCCGTAAGGCCGGCATCGCGCAATGACAGGTGAGGCCATGTCAGGTCAGGCTTGAACTGCAGCCGAGCGTGATGGACCCTCCGCGATAAGGCCTGAAGTGAGGCTCAGGTGGCCTTGATCTCTGCCTGGCCGATCTTGCGCCATCGGGCGTCTTCTCGAACCAATTTCAGGTCGTCGGTCGTCTCTGCAAGTGTTTGCAAGCGATACCGCCGCAGCAGATCCGGGAAGAGCGCCCCTTCCGGAAGGCCAGCAAGCTGCTCGCGGACCGAGATCTTTTCATCGATGACCCGCACGCCCCAGGCATTTTCCCTAACCTGCAGCTCCTGAGCCAGATCGCGCTCTTCCGGCGCATTCTTGTCAAGCGCGGCCAGCAGGATCGAGTGGAAAAGCGCCACATAGCCAATCTGTCTCAGCCCGCCCACAACCCGCACCCGCGGCAATATGGCAAGAACCAGGAACGTCAGGAATAAGTTCGGCAGCAGCACGCCTTCCAGCAGCGCCTGCTTGAGATGTGTTCGCTCGAACGGGATGGAAAGACCATGCGGCCTGTCGGGCTCGATCAGGTGGCCGTTCTCGAGGACGAGCTTGCGCACACGCTCGTCGCGGATGCCCCAGAAATAGGCTGTGGCATTGGGCAGGAATCTGCCAAATGGTCTCGATGCGGTCTCTTGCAAGGCACGTTCGAGACGCTTGCGCCTTGCGGGCTCAAAGAGCAGCCTGGAAAGAAGGCTGCCGTCATATTGCAGGTGCCGAGCCATGGCGGCCGCGGCCAGCCGATCATCGATGAAAACCGGCAGGGCCATAGTGGAACGATCCCAATTGGCGACCAGATCCTCGTTGAGGGCTGTCAGCGCATCGGCAGCGGTTTCAAACACCTTGTCTTGGCTGGCAAGCAGTGTGTCAAGCCAGCGGCTGGTATCCGCTTCATCGCCCACCGCTTCGAGCGCGCGTTTGTTGAGGGAGACAGGACCGGCCACGCAGGCGCTTTTGCGGCACAGTTTGTGGCGCCCCATGCCAAACAGGTTGATCTTGTCGTCGCCGACATCTAGCCATCCCGGCCCCTCCCGGCCGATTGTCTCCATGGTCATCGTCGTTCCCATGAAGCCGAAGAAGGCCGACAGCCCGTTTTCGACCGCGCCGAGCCAGGCAAGCAGGAGGGCATCGAAGGTGATCCGGTCCATTAGAAGCAGGCAGTGCAGGCCGGACTGAATCACCGGCCTGTGCTCGAACTCTTCGAGGGCCCTGCCGATCTGTTGGGGCTGCATGATCGCATCAAGGCGCTGATGTAGGACTTCGCGCAGGATCGAGCGGGCAGCGATTGCCGGGCCCGATGCAGGCCTTGCCACCGGCCGCCACAGATGGCGGGCGTAATCGGAAACCGGCGCATTCCAGTTCTGCTTGATGTCGCGCGCGACTTCCGGGCAGAGCAGCGACAGCACAGCCAGAATTTCCGCCGGAGGCGTAGCGGTTGGGTCAACTAGAGCGGTCATGGTCCCGTCCAGCCGCTTGCAGGGCAACGCCAAGGGAGACCATCGCTCCACACATGGATCGTCAGCTCGATCAAAATGGTACGAGACGAAATTGACGGTATCTTACAGAGTTGTCCATGAGTAACCAGTGTTCGCCGTCTCGGCGCGAAGTGTCAGATTGGCTAGACAGATAAGCCCAAACAAAAGATCTCAGAACCGCAGCCGGGCCATGCTCAGGACGTCGTGGTACTGTCCGTCGGTAAAACCGGCCTTGACATGTCGACCTTCGACCTGGAACCCGTGGCCTGTATAGAGACGGATCGCCGGTTCGTTGTCGGCATAGACGGTCAATTCGACCCGCTTCAAGGCGCGCCAGTTGTCGGCCACGTCAAGCAGCGCGCCAAGTATGGCAGAGCCGATGYCCTTGCCGACAAAGGAATCGTCAAGGCCGATATTGATCTCGCCAATATGCGAACGGCGCGGCGAACCCTGCACGACCAGGCTGCCATGGCCGACGACCTTGCCTTCCATCTCCGCAACGATCCAGGTGGTTTCCTGCCCGGCCTTGGCGATGCGCCGCTCGACCTGCTCCACCCTTTCGAAGGGCATCCTGAGCGTGCCCCAGCGGAAGCCCGGCATGTTGAAGATAGCGCAAAGCGCCTCCGCATCGCTTGGCCGGACAGACCGGAGCTGCGGCTGGATTTTCTCGGATGAAGTCGTGCTGGTCATAGCGTTCTCGGCGAAGGCCACGATGCACCGGACATTACCCGCAAATCCAGCTCTCTCCTCAATTCATGATGCCGATTGCGGGCTAAAATATCGGAAGGCGGCGTAGAGTTTGAAGACGCCGCTGATGCCGATCCAACCGAAAAGGGCGAGCCAGCACAATGTCCCGGCCGCCCCCCAATCGATCCGGTGCACGGCAGCGTCGGTGATGGCGAGGCCAAGGATGGCAAGCAGGCCAACCAGAAACTGCGCCAAGCCGAGCACCAGCAATTCCTCGCGCGGCGCGCTTCTCCAGACTAGATATATCCCGCCCGCRCCGGCGAGGAAGATGGCGCTGTAGACCTGAGCATGGAAGGCATCGACCGGCCATGGCCAGATGCTGCTGAACGTCAGGGGAAACAACAAAAGGCCGGCGCCATAGAGCCCAAGGATCGCCGATTCCACTGCCATGTAGCCGCGCCATACGGGATTTAAGGTCACGCCTTTTGCTGAAGGACGATCCCTCGCCCGCCACAGGAACAGTGCGGATACTACGACCGAGGCAAGATAGACCAAAAACCAGAGCCAGGGCGCTTTGCGCGCGAAATTGAAATAGCCGAGATTGATGAACGAGGCCACCGACACGATGACGGTGAAGATGAGGGCCATGACGAGCACGAGCCTGCCAGGCGACCAGCGATTCCAGAACAGCAGCGCCGCCATCACGACCATTTCGGCGGTGTAGAAGCCGCCAAGGAAGCGGGCATTGAACGGGGTGAGGACCCACGGCCAGCGCGGCTTGACCAGCACGGGCGCGAAGAACAGGCCGGCGCCTACGGCCAGGACGATAATGACCACCAAGGAAAAGAGGCGCAGGGTAGCGGGAAATGGCGGATTGTCGGATGTCGGCATGGAGAGCCCGCATAGATAAATGCCCATGGATCATCATAGTGCCGCTTGCGGCCGGCGAAAATCCGCCAAACGGCATTGAGCTATCGTCCGGCTTGTCTATTCGAATGGCCGTAGGGTCCGTTTCGAAGTAAAATGRCACAGTCGGACCAAGACCAGTCCGGTCAACACGTTTCGGCGGCGCACTTCTTCCGGAGCCTGCACGATGAACGAAGGTCAGGATCTGTTCTCGCTTCTGCGGCAATCRACCGATGTCGATCGGGCGGCAATCGATGYGATCAAGCGAACCATCGCGGAGGGCAAGGACCGCGAGCTTTGCCGCATCAATGCTCTAGCCTTCGCCAGCAAGCATGGCCTCGACGAGGAACGCGCCATAGGCGCCTTTCTGCATGCGGCGCGGGTGGGCCTGTTCGACATTTCCTGGAATGTTCTATGCCCCGGCTGTGGCGGCGTGCTCGACAGCAACGCCACGCTGAAAACCCYGCAGAAGGACGAATATACCTGCGCGCTGTGCTCCGAGGGCTATTCACCGACCCTCGACGAGATGGTCGAGGTGACAT
The DNA here is from genome assembly GCF_001854785.1 of Mesorhizobium sp. ORS 3428. Lineage (GTDB taxonomy): Bacteria > Pseudomonadota > Alphaproteobacteria > Rhizobiales > Rhizobiaceae > Mesorhizobium. The sequence continues at coordinate 36,599 of NZ_MDFL01000125.1, read as the reverse complement.
TCACGGTCAGTCCTCGCGTGCGCAAGATTGCCGCCCACAATCCACACGAACTGCCGTTGGTGGAATATTTCCGCCAGATCTACTGGGCGTCCGGCGTCGATCTACCGGAAGAGGATTTCGCCAAGACGATGGAAGCGTTCTCGCTGGAGGATATCGAGCTTGCGCCTGGTGAAAAGGCTGTTCTGCCCGTACAGCTTCCGTCCGAATTCATCATCGTCTTCGAGCCGGTCACCCATTCAGTGCAGTTCATCGACGTCAAGGGCGAACCGACAAAAGAGCGCCGAAGCCTCTCCTTGGTCTTCGACCGCGAGCATGTCCAGAACCAGACGCTGGAGATGCAACCCGGCCCGTTGCGCATTTCGCTGGAGAACAGGACCGACACCCGCGTGCTGCCGACGGTCTTCATCGCCGGCCACGCATTGCATGATCTCCTGGGCAAGCGCCGGCCCTTCCTCACCGCCAAGCGCCTGCTCACCAACCAGACGTTCCGCGATCTCTATCGCACCGATACGCTCGACATCAACCAGCGACTGAAGATCACTAGCCTGACCTTCCTGTTCACCGACCTGCGCGGATCGACCGCCCTTTACGAGCGGGTGGGCGATCTTTCGGCCTTCGATCTCGTGCGAGCGCATTTCCAGATTCTGCACGAGATCGTCGCGGCCGAAGCAGGCGCGGTCGTGAAGACGATTGGCGATGCTGTGATGGCGACCTTCGCGACGCCCGATCGTGCGATTGCGGCGGCCCTCAGGATGCGTGACGCCATGCGTGCGCTCAATGAGAAGAGCGGGCGCGAGGATCTGCTGCTCAAGATCGGAGTCCATGCCGGCCCGTGCATTGCCGTGTCTATGAACGAGCGACAGGACTATTTCGGCCAAACGGTCAACATTGCTTCGCGAGTCCAGAACCTTGCCAACGCACAGGCGATCTTCGCCACGCGCGCCGTGGTCGACGACAATCTCACCGCCGATCTGTTGCACAGGAACGCGCTGACGCCCGTACCCCACGAGGTCTCGCTGCGCGGCATCGAGCGGGAGATAGCGGTATACACGATCCCCTGAAGACTTGGGCCGTTTCGGCCCTCAGACGCGCCTGCAGACAAAATAGCGATCGGCGGGTACCGAAGGCGGCAGTGGAAGGCGTTGCAACTGCGGGTGATCGAGCGGCGTGCCGCTGACCGCAATGCCGCCGACGCGAAGCAGGCGCGCGGTCAGTTCGGGAAGCCAGGTAGCGGTCACTGCATCGCGATCTTCATAGCCGGTGCCGATGTCGGCATGAACAAGAGCGGCGTCGATGCCAATGAACCTGCTCGCCGTCTCGCGGATTTCCCCGAGCACTAGGTTTTCAGCTTCGGGAATTGAGCTGGCGTGTGCGGCAAGTGCGCGATCGAACGCCACGATGCGACGTCCGGGCAAGCGCTCGCGCAGGTGGTGGAACGTCCGGCCATTGCCGAGACCGAGTTCAAGGATGGGACCCTCAATCTTCGCCACCTCCGCGCAGACTTGATCGAGAATGTCGCGCTGCGCGGTCAGCCTGCGGATGAAACTTTCGAGGCGACTCATATGCGTTTGTGTGTCCTGAACCAGCTCAAGAGACCGGCAATGCCCGCGACCAGGATGAAACCCGAGAGCAACGTGTTAGCCCGATCCGGCGTCGCCGCATATTAAGGCGAACGTTCAACACAGCAACAGGCCGACGACGAACCGGGTGGAGTCTGCGGCTTGGCGCGCGGCGGACTGGCGATGTCACTTGTAGGGGTCTGCAGCGTCCCGCAAGCCGTCGCCGAGGAAGTTGAACGCCAGAATGACGAGTATGACGGGGAGGATCGGCAAAAGTAGCCATGGATAAAACGCGATCACGCTGACGCTGCGCGCCTCGGTGAGCAGGATGCCCCAACTGGTTATCGGCGCCCGCAGGCCGAGCCCGAGGAAGCTCAGCGCCGTCTCGCCCAGGATCATGCCGGGTATGGATATCGTCGCCGTCGCGATCAGATGCGACATGAAGCCCGGGATCAGGTGCCGCCGGATAATGCGGCCGCTGCTGGCGCCCATCAATTGCGCGGCCAGAACGTAATCCTCCTCGCGCAACGCTAAAAGCTTTGAACGCACGGCTCGCGCCAATCCGGTCCAATCGAGCAGCCCGAGGATGACGGTGATGCCGAAATAGATCAGGATCGGACTCCAGGTTATCGGCATGATCGCCGCCAGGGCCAGCCATAGCGGAATGCTGGGGATCGATTGCAGAACTTCGATTATCCGTTGAACGATCAGGTCGAAGATGCCGCCATGATAGCCGGCCAGTCCGCCGATGACTATGCCGAGCAGGAAACTGAAACTGATGCCGACGAGGCCGATCGTCAGTGAAATGCGTGCTCCATAGATGATGCGCGAGAACACATCGCGCCCCAGCCTGTCAGTGCCGGCCAGAAAGAGCTGACCGTTTTCGGCAGGGCAGACAATATGCCTGTCACCTTCGATCAGGCCCCAGAACCGGTAACTGTCGCCCTTGCAGAAGAAACGGATCCGCTGAACATCATCCTGTTTGTCGATGTAGTTCCTCTTGAGCGTGTCCATATCCAGCGTCATCTGGCGGCCATAGACGAACGGCCCGACGAACTGGCCGTTGTGAAACAGGTGCACCCGCTGCGGCGGCGAATAGATGTAGTCCATGTTGCGCGTGTGCAAATTGTAGGGCGCCAGGAACTCGCAGATCAGAATCCCGAAATAAAGCGCTGCCAGGAATATGCCGGATATAAGGGCAAGCCTGTGCCGTTGGAATTTCCACCACATCAGCCGCAACTGCGACGCCTGAAAGACCTTCGACTGCTCAGGCGTCATCGCCTCGACCGACTGCAAGTCGAAGGGCGCGATGGAAACGTAGTGTTGCAGTGGAGCACCCGGAGCGGGCAGCGGCGATTGCGTGTTCATTTGGTGCTGCCGCCTTGCAAACGAATTCGCGGATCGAGCAGCGCCAGCGCCAGGTCGGAAATCAGCACCCCGATGACGGTGAGGAAGGCGAGGAACATCAGGAACGACCCTGCCAGATACATGTCCTGGCTTTGCAGCGCCTTGATAAGCATCGGCCCGGTCGTTTCCAAAGACAGCACGATCGCCGTGATTTCGGCGCCGGAGATGAWGGCCGGCAGGATAGAGCCGATATCTGAAATGAAGAAATTGAGCGCCATGCGCAGCGGATATTTGACCAGTGCCTTGAAGGGATKAAGGCMTTTGGCGCGCGCGGTCACGACATATTGCTTGTGCAGTTCATCAAGCAGATTGGCGCGCAGCCGCCGGATCATGCTCGCGGTACCCCCGGTGCCGATGATCAAGACCGGGATCCAGAGATGGGCGAGGATCGACTTCGCCTTGGCCCAACTCATCGGTTCGCCGAGATATTGCTGGTCCATGAGATGRCCAATGGACGTGCCGAACCAGATGTTGGCGAAATACATCAGGATCAGCGCCAGCATGAAGTTCGGAATGGCAAGGCCGAGAAGGCCGAAGAAAGTCAGGCCGTAGTCGCCCCAGCTGTATTGATGCGTGGCGGAGTACATGCCGATCGGAAAGGCGATGAGCCAGGTGAAGATGATCGTGACGAAGGAAACCAGCACGGTCAGCCACATTCGGTCCCCGATCACGTCGCGAACCGGCAGCTCATATTCGAAGGAATAGCCGAAATCGCCGTGCAGCATCCCGCCGACCCAGTAGAAGTAGCGAATGACCGGCGGCTTGTCGAAGCCATATTCCTTCCGCATCATCTGGATGCGATCGGAATCCACGGCTTCGCCCTGAGCCCGAAGTTCGGCGACATAGCTGTCGAAGTAGTCGCCTGGGGGGAGTTCGATGATCGTGAACACCAGCGCCGATATGATCAGCAGCGTTGKAACCATCACAGCAATGCGCCAAACAATATATCGAAGCACGCTCAGGACTCTCCAAGCCAGAATGTATCCGGCATGTAGACACCGAAATAGGCAGTCGKGTCGTAGCCGTAGAGCGCCTTGTCAGGCAGATTGCGCAGCCGCGAGGATGCCAGAACCGGCTGATGCGTGGCGTTCACCGTGCCGATCGAAAATACCTGATCGGTGTAGATCGACAGCATCGAATTCCAGATTTCGGCGCGCTCCGCGGCTTCGGTCGATGCGTTCCAGCGCTTGAGCAAAGCCATCAACTCAACCACAGGCGGAAGATCGGGCGCCTCACCAAGCGTGCCATGAGACAAGTAGTGAGCACCCCAGAGCGGCCATTGCAGCTGGTCGTCCATGGTTGGGGCCAACTGGTACGGGTTCATATCGGCGGTCGCCACGCCATTGTCGATGCCCGACCACATCGACATCATGATCTGGCCGCCAAGCGCGCGGCTGCGGAAAATGTCGCGCTGCGAAGTCCGGATGAACAGGGCGATGCCGATCTGGCGCCAGTGATCGGTAATGAGTTCGAGCGCGTCGGTCTCCAGCGTACTTTCGCCGGCCGTTTCAACTATGATCTGCGCCGGGCGTCCATCGGGAAGTATCCGCAGGCCGTCATCGTCACGCCTCTGCAGCCCGACCTCGTCGAGCAGGGCATTGGCCTGGTCAGGATCGTGGGTGATCCAGGCTTTCGCGAATTCCGGCCGGTAGAGCGGGCTCTCCGGCAGGACCGTATCGGCACTTTCCTGCGCCAATCCGTAGAACACGGCCAGATTGATCTCGCGCCTGTCCACAGCGAGCGAAAGTGCGCGGCGCACGCGCACGTCACGAAGAAGGCCACGCCACACCTGGTCGGCACAATTCAGATTGGGTAGCAGCGCCAGCCGCGACCCCTGTGTGCGTTTCCAGAGATGCATCTTCACCGGGTAGCGCTTCTCTGCGTCCTTCAGGAAGACATAATCGGCGAAGTCAATTCCCATGCCTTGCAGGTCGCTTTCGCCCGCACCGGTCTTGGCGGAAATGATCGCCGACGAGCTGACATTCATGACAACCCGGTCAATGTAAGGCAGTTGCCGGCCATTCTCGTCTATTCGATGAAAGAACGGGTTCCGCTCGAAGACGAACTGCTCAGCCGGCGGCTTGGTGCGGTTCCGCCAGGGATCTAGCGTCGGCAGATCCGGGTTTTCCGGGCGATACTGCCGCGACATGCGGATATGCAGGAGCGTCCATTTCTGGACCCGGTTCTCCTTCATCAGGCCGGCGAGCCGGTATGGATCCTGGTATTTCTTGTGGAACTGCTTGAGGTAGGCGGCCGGCAGAACAAGCGATAGCGGCGAAGCAGCAGCGAGCCTGGGCAGGAAGTCGGGATTGGGCGCATCCCAACTATAGCGGACCGTCAGCGGATCGACGATTTCGAAGCGCGGCGGCTTCCCGTCCGCCAGCAGGGCCGGGGCAAGCCCGCCTTGCGAAAGCTCATCGTTCAGCCAAACATCTTCCCAGCAATAGCGAAAATCCTCGGGCGTCAGCAGGCTACCGTCAGACCATTTATGTCCTTCCCGTATCTTGAAAGTATAGACGCGATCATCCGCTACGTCGAAACTTTCGAGAATGTCGGGTTGCATGTTAAGCTTTTCGTCATAGCCGACCAGGCGAGCATACCCGTAGATCGTCATCATCCGGATATCTTTCTGGCTGCCGATGATCGTGCGCAGCGTGCCGCCATATTGGCCGGGCTGCCGGCCCATCGCTGCGAGATTCAACGCGCGCGGGCTCTTGGGCAGGCGTTCGGCGAGTACCGGCAGCGCCTTGGCCTTCAGCCGCGGCTGAAGAAACTCCGGCTCCAGATCGCCGGCGCGCAACGTGCCCGGCAGAAATGCCGAAGCCATGAGCCCAAGGACGGTGCGCCGGCTGATCAATGGCGTAGCTCGCTGACGTCGGCCGAACGTCGGGCCAGCACGAGGTGGCCGCCACCAAGATCGAGCGGCGACAGCACATCCTCGTCGCCCTCGTCGCGGAATTGCGGTCCCCATGCGCTAGTGTCGGAGGCGCCGCCGAGCTTCAGCGTCTTGAAATCCATCGGCCTGTCGAGATCGGGGAAAGGTACGGCGGCGACCAGTGAGCGCGTGTAGGGGTGGACCGGTTTCCTAAGCAGAATTTCGCGCGGCGCAAGCTCGACGATACGCCCGCCGCACATCACCGCGATGCGGTCTGCCATGTAGTCCACCACCGCCAGGTTGTGGGATATGAACAGGTAGGTCAGGCCCAGTTCCTTCTGCAGGTCCTTCAGAAGGTTCAGGATCTGCGCCTGGACAGAGACGTCGAGCGCCGAAACCGGCTCGTCGCAGATCAACAGTTCAGGTCCCAGCGCCAACGCGCGCGCGATGCCGATACGCTGACGCTGCCCGCCGGAGAAACTGTGCGGATAACGCTTGATGAAGCGCGGATCGAGCCCGATTGCCTGCATAAGGCTCTTGACCGTGGCGAGTCGGGACGCGGCATCGCCGCGCTGATGGATTTCCAGTGGCTCGCTCAGGATGTTCTCCACCGTCATACGAGGTGAAAGCGACGAAACCGGATCCTGGAACACCATCTGGATTTTCGCGCGCAGCATGCGCAGGGCCTCTCCCTCGCCGGCCAGGACGTCGACCGGTCCATCGCGGCCATTGAAGATCACAGATCCGCCAGTAGGAGTGACAGCTCGCATGAGGATCTTGCTGACGGTGGTTTTGCCGGAGCCGCTTTCGCCAACCAGACCCAGGCACTCACCCCGCCTGATATCGAAGCTCACGCCGTCCACGGCGCGAACAGAGGTTTGATGCTTCCCGCCGAACCATCCGGACTTGCGGATGGTGAAGACCTTTTTCAGATCCCTGACCGACAGCAGGATGTCGTCCGGCCCCTTCGATGCCGGCGCCGTCTGCTTGCCGAGCAGGTTCCCGACGTTCACCGGCACATCGCGAAGCGCCTTCAGCCTTTCGCCGGGCTTCAGGTCGAAATGCGGAACGGCTGCCATCAGGCCCTTTAGGTAAGGGTGGCCTGGCCGGCGGAATATCGCCTCCACAGGTCCCGCTTCCATGATCTCGCCCTGATAGATGACCACCACCTCGTCGGCGACATTCGCGACAACGCCGAGGTCGTGGGTGATCAGCAGCATCGCCATGTTCAGCTTGGTCTGAAGCTCGCGCAGTAATTGCAGGATTTGCGCCTGGATGGTGACGTCCAACGCCGTCGTCGGCTCATCGGCGATCAACAGGGCGGGCCGGCAGATAAGAGCCATGGCGATCATGGCGCGCTGACGCAATCCTCCCGAAAGTTCAAAGGGATACATGTCATAGGCGCGCTTCGGATTGGGAAAGCCGACAAGGCTGAGCATTTCCTCCGTCTGCGCCTTGCGCTCCGCCCGAGCCATGGGCGTATGGATCCGCAGGGATTCGCTGACCTGGTTGCCGATCGTGTGCAGCGGCGACAGCGATGTCATCGGCTCCTGAAAGATCTTGCCGATGCGGCTGCCTCTCAACGCCCGGATTTCAGGTCCATCGCGYGGCATCTGCAGGATATCCTGCTTCGTGCCCGGCTTTTCGGGATCGGAAAAAAGGATACGGCCGCGAACGTGGGCTATGTTCGGCAAAATGCCCATCACTGCCTGGCTGAGAACCGATTTTCCGGAACCGGACTCGCCCACAAGCGCGGTAACCTTGCCGGGCAGGACGCGAAGGTTTGCGCGCCTGACGGCATGCAAAGGTCCCCCGATGATGGCAAAAGAGATGCCAACATCCTCGATCCGCAGCAGATCAACACCCGAATTCATTCCACACCAGCCCCACTCTGGCAGGTCCGGAAAGCGAGACTAGCGCATTGCCAGCCTAGAGCAACTTGGATTCGAAACGGTCGCCAGTGGCGGAAACAGGCGACCGGATTGCCGACCGACGGCGTTCGGATCAGATCGTGGCCGCTACTGAACCTTCGTCGGGTCRCCCGCCGACAGCCGCGCGGCATCGCGGTGAAGCAGCATGACCTGCTCGGCGTCCGATCTTCGGTCGTAGATCGGCTCCAGCGTACCATCTTCATCTACTGCGAGAGCACCCGACAGATCGGGTGAAAGCACCGTCAGCTTCTGCTTGATGCCCGCCAGTTCCTCGCTGCCGAGCGTCAGCCAGCTGTTGGCGCCGCAATAGCTGGCGAAGTCTTTGCTGGCGAGAACGCTGTGCGGATATTTCTTGGTCAGGGTTTGGAGGCGCTGGACCTCGTTTACAGCCGAGCCGAAGACAGAGAATGTGAGCCGGTCGGTAAGCCCTACATTGCCGAACATCACATTGCCGACATGCAGGCCGATACCAAATTTTATGTCGGACAACCCCTGCTCCTTTCTGCGCAGATTGAGATCCGTCATGCGCACGGTGGCCTTGTGCGCCGCCGCAAGAGCAGCTTGACATGCGATCTCGGACTGCGAGCGGTGCCTTTCGCAAGGGTAGACGGCAATGAAGCCATCCCCTATGAAACTCATGATCTGCCCGCCTCTGCGATTGAAAGGTGCAGCAACTGCGTCGAAAAACTGGTTCAGCGTATCGATATAGATTTCGCGGCCAGAGGTTTCGGCAAGCTTTGACGACCCACGCATATCGGCCATGACCAGTGCGGCCCGGATTGTGTCTCCCTCGCCGCGCTTGATCTGGCCGTCCAGCACGCGCCTGCCGGCGTCRCCGCCAAGATAAGTGATCATCATGTTGTCGGCGAGCTTGGTGAGYACCGCCATCTTGGTTGCGATAGCGAGATGGCTCTGGATGCGCAGCAGCGCCGAAATCATGCTGTCGCTGAAGCCTGCAGCACTGTCGGTGGACCAGGACCCCATCATGCCCTGACTGGTGTTGCCGCTGAAGGGAAGTACGAAAGCCATGTAATCGGTGATGCCCATAAGCCTGAGGTCATCGAAAACAGGAAACTCCGACGGCACCGACGGGTCGAGACGGCGCCGCAGATGGTCGAGCTGATTGCTGAGCAGATGGTAGTATGGGCTGGTCAGGAATCTGTCAGACGGCACGCCGGGCCTACTGCGGAAGCTTTCTACTTCCATGCCCTGGCCGCGAAGCCAGGTGAAGCCAAGCGCGTCATAAAGCGGATGAAGCATCGAAAAGCTCAGATGCACCCGCCTCAGCGGCAGGCCGGCAGCAGCCAGCCGTTCGCAAAAGCCTTTATTAATGTCTCCAGGTCGTTGCCCGCCAGCGCCGACTGGTTCARCCAATCGGCAACCTTATCCATGAGAATGGTAGAAATTTCCGCTTGCGCTGTGCTCATGCTATCTCGAAACCCGTCGAAGACGAGCCATTCTCCTTTGATCTGCCCACAAAACAGTCCGCCAACGACCCAAAGATGAGACCCTCAAAGTCAATGACCCGGCTTCGGCGGCAAAAGCCGGCGAAGAATTTCTCGAATGACTGCCCTTGCGGGCAAGCGGCAGGTGCAACTGCATCTATCTGCTGGGCATACTGCATCTATCTCCTGGGCATTATGTGTCGACGCTGCCAGCGGAGTGCAACCACGATCCTGACATCGGGCAAAAATTCGCCGTCCCAGACGAGCGGTCAGGCCTTTACCACCGTCTCTCGGGCCAGCCCGAGGCGGCCAAAAACATTGCGCGTGTCGACGATCAGAAGGGCGTGATCGGCGATCGTCTGATAGTCGATCGTGTCGTGATCGGTTGCAACGACGACAGCATCGAAATCCTTCAAGGCCGCGTGGGTCAATTCGACCGAGCGGCGCCCCTTGATCGCCATATGCTCCCGTGTGGTCGGAATCTCGGTAACATGCGGATCGTGAAATTCCGCCTTACCGCCCCATTCCTCGATGAGTTCAATGAGCCGCAATGAGGGGCTTTCGCGGATGTCGGGCACATTCTTCTTATAGGCGAGCCCGATGATGAGAATGCGCGAGCGGCTGAGCGCCTTGCCGCAGCGCCGGTCCAGCGCCTTCGCCAGTTCGTCGACCACATGACGCGGCATAGCCGTGTTGATCTCTGCCGCCAGTTCGATGAAGCGGGTCGGCAGTTCGTATTCGCGCGCCTTCCACGTCAGGTAGAAGGGATCGATCGGGACGCAGTGCCCGCCAAGTCCGGGGCCAGGATAGAAAGGCATGTACCCGAAGGGCTTGCTCTTTGCCGCCTCGATCACCTCCCAGATGTCGATGCCCATCGCACCGAGCACGACCTTCAACTCGTTGACCAGGGCTATGTTGACCGAACGGAAGATGTTTTCCGTCAGCTTGACCGCCTCGGCGGTCGCCGTGGTGGAAACCGGAACGACGGTCTTGACCACACCCTGATAGAAGGCCTGCACGAGCGCCGCCGCTTCAATGCCGTCGCCTGCCACGACCTTGGGGATCGTCGCGACTTCAAAGCTGCGGTTGCCGGGATCCTCGCGTTCGGGCGAGAAGCCGAGGAAGAAGTCTATCCTCGACTGCAGGCCGGTCTGTTCCAGTATGGGCTTGATCACGTCGTCGGTGGTGCCGGGATAGGTGGTCGATTCCAGCACGACCAACTGGCCGAGACGCAGATGCTTCGCGATAGTGCCTGCCGTGTTCCTGACAAAGGAGAGGTCCGGCTCGCGGTTTTTCGTCAGCGGTGTCGGAACGCAGATGATGATGACATCGCAGACGGCCAGTTCGGCAAAATCCGCAGTGGCGCGGAACCGTCCGCTCGCCACCTCGACGGCAAGGGCAGTGGACGTCACCGCCTCAATGTAGGATTGCCCGCTGTTCAGGTTCTCGACCTTCTGGGCTTCGATGTCGAAGCCGGAAACCGGGAAGCCGGCGCGTGCTATCGCGACCGCCAGCGGCAATCCGACATAGCCCAGTCCGATCACACCGACTTGCGCGGTGCGCGTCGAAATCCGGTTCAGCAGACGGTCATATGTCGATCGTGAGGCGTCCAAAAATCTGTTTTCCCCAACGGACAGGCTATCCCCTTCCATGGCGAGGCTCACGTGGACCCAACAACCCCGAGGCATATTGCGGAAAATGGATCTCCGCAAGCCGTYGTCAGGCCGACACCTTCGCCTTCAGGCTTGCGGCCGCCATCGCATAGCCGCCGGCGGCGCCGTCGATGAAATGAACGTGATCGCGCTGCAGCGGCGAGGCGACGAGGCATGTCATCAAGGCCGATTTCTGGCGGTGCAGGCCATAGTTGCAAATGCCCGCCTCTTCCGCCTGCTGCAGCCGGTTCTCGATCCGTTGCAACAAATCCGCATCTACATCGATGGTCATCTTCAAGCCGTCATCGAACTTCCGGAAATCCGAATTGCTGGCCACGTCGCGTTTGTAGATCTTCGGATCGAACCTCCCGATCGTCCAGCCATATCGATCGGTGACAGCCGCAAGCGTCAGCAGGAACACTATCCACAGCTTCGACAACCACCGCCTTCCCGCCGGCGCGACGGCCCGGGCCTCGAGATCGAGGCCGGCGGGCGAAAAACCGTAGGCCGGCCCGTTCACCGGCACCGGATGGCCATCGCGTTCCTGTCGGCCGACAAGGGCGATGATGTCGGAAGCCAGAACCTGAAAACCGCGCACATCACGCGAGGCCCCCGGAACAGCTATGATCGAGACGATTTCGCCATGCCGGGCTTCGATCGGGCTCCAGCGGCAGGAGAGACCGGTCAGATCCGGCCGCGCGTTGGCCGGCGCAGGATCGATCAGGTAGCGCCCCGCTTTCATCTCGGCTTCCGCCCAACTGCCGCCACCGCCGGCGAACATGGCATAGAACACCGCTTCGGAGGCCCGGAACCTCGCCACCCGCACGTCGAGGCCTTGCGCTCTTATATCCTCTATCGGCACGATTGCGGCACGCAAGGTCAGGTCCAGCTCGTCCGCCACCCATCTCTGGGCAGCCGCCAGCGCGTTGCGAGCGATCTGCAGCGCCGAGCTCGGAAACGCCACGAGCGCGCCGTCGCCGCCGAAGACAAAGGGAAGATCTTGCCGACCCAGCGCATTGAGCAGCGCCGAAATGACGCTGGYGCCGGCCATATTGACGGTTTTATAGCGTCCAGCCCCGATCGCCTTGGTCGAGCCGACGATGTCGGCGGTAGCCAGCGCCCAACCATCCGGGAGAGGCCGATAGTTATCGATATCGGCAACGCTTTCGAACTTTGCGAAGACCGGCAAAGAAGCAACGAACGGGTCGGACGCTGCAGCTGTTTCCATGAGCATGCGATAGCACATTCCACTGCTTGAAGTGAAAGTCGATCATGCTTCGAAATTGACTTGCGCAGACTTTCCCATGATAGGGTCCGGCGATGCGAATTGCCTTCTACGCGCCGCTGAAGTCGCCCAATCATCCCGTTGTCTCCGGCGACCGCCAGATGGCCCGGATGCTGGTCAAGGCGCTGGAGCATGGGGGGCATAGCGTCGAACTAGCATCCGAATTACGCTTCTATCTACGCGAACCGGAGCCGAAAAGTTTCGATGCGCTCAAGATCGAAGCCCGAGAGGAAGCCGYGCGGCTGACAAAGCTTTGGGATCGTGAGGGCAAGCCCGATCTCTGGTTTACGTATCATCCCTATTACAAGGCGCCCGACCTGATCGGCCCCGAGCTGGCGTCGGCCTTTGGCGCCCCCTACTTAACAGCGGAAGCCTYCTATTCGAGGCGGCGCAACGCCGGTTTGTGGGCCGATACGCAATCGTTGGTGGCACGGGCCGTCGAACAAGCGGCGCTGAACATCTGCTTCACGCAAAGGGATCGTCAGGGACTGGCAGATGCGATACCGGGCGCCGCTCTCGGCATGCTTTCGCCCTTCATCGATACATCCACGTTCCGTGAAACGCCGGGACGGGGTAGTCCGACGCGCCTCGTAACCGTCGCCATGATGCGCCCGGGCGACAAAGTCGAAAGCTATCGCATGCTGGCGCAAGCGCTCGGTTCGATCGGTCACCTGCCCTGGACCATGTCGGTCGTCGGGGACGGGCCTGCCCGTGACGAGATCAAAGCGCAATTCGCCGGCTTGCCTGCCGAGCGTATCGAATGGCTTGGCGCGATTGAGCCAGCCGCCGTGCCGAATGTCCTCTACAGTGGGGGAATTTACGTCTGGCCGGGTTACGGCGAGGCCTATGGCGTTGCCTATCTTGAAGCACAAGCCGCCGGCCTTCCGGTGGTGGCTCAGGACATCGCCGGCGTGCCGGAGGTCGTGCGGGATGGTCAGACCGGGTTTCTTACCCCGCCGGGCGATGTGGGGGCGTTCACTTCTGCCATTGAAAGGCTTCTGGCCCGCAACGACGAAAGAGCCACCATGGCCGCAGAAGCCAGACGCTTCATTCTCGAAGAACGTTCCCTCCGTGCTGCCGCGGCGCGTCTGGCCGAACTTCTTGCGAAGCTCCCGATTTCATGACATCCGATCTGGTCTGGCAACCCTTGGTGGAAGAACTAGCGTGCTGGCAACGGGCGGACCGTAAGGCAGAGTTTTGGTTGCGCGACGATGACGCCGTGGATCCGACGCCTGCGCTTGATCGGCTGCTCGACCTCACCGGTGAATTCGCGGTTCCGGTCACTCTGGCTGTCATTCCGGCCCTGACTGATGAGAAGCTTGTCGTCCGGCTTGACGAGGCGCCGCATGCCACGGTCGCCATCCATGGCTGGGCGCACCGAAATCATGCGCCCCAGGACCAGAAAAAGCAGGAGCTCGGCGCGCATCGGCCACGCGAGACGGTGCTCGATGATCTGGCCCACGGCCTGTCGCACCTAACCGGCCTGCACGGCGCACGTGCCGTCCCGATGCTGGTGCCACCTTGGAACAGGATCGACGCTGGCTTGGTAAACGACCTTGGATCGATAGGATTTGCGGCATTGTCGGTCTTTGGGCCGCCGAAGCCGGCTTCACTGGCGGTGATCAATAGCAATGTCGACATCATGGAGTGGCATGGCACGCGCGGTTGCCGCGATCATGGCCTATTGGTTCAGGCTATCATCGCGCAATTGCAGCATGCATTCGACGGCGGCGAACCGGTCGGCCTGCTCGCCCACCATCTCGTCCATGATAAATCGGCTTGGCTTTTCCTCGAACGGCTGTTCACAGTCACCGCACAGACTGAAGCCTGCACATGGCTTCCGATCAGGACATTGATCGCCCGCAGCGCCGGTAGAGGAAAATAGCTCAGCGCTATTTGTGCAATGAGACCGGGAATTGAAGCGTCTGGYCATCCCGCGCGGCAAAAGCACCGGCAAACCTGTCTTTGGCCAGTTTCTCGATCTCGTCCAGTTCCTCGTCGGTGCGTGTCGGATCGTGGTGAAACAGCGCAAGCCCCCGCGCACCGGCTGCCTCACAGAGCTTGACGCCCTGCTGCCATGTCGAGTGCCCGTTACCGCGGCGTTGTTCCATTTCCTCCTCGGTGTAGGTGCAATCGTAAATGACGAGGTCGGCATTTACGATCAGGCCGAGCRCCGCCTGATCGAGTTTGYCCGGCTCGTGTTCGGTGTCGGTGATCACCGCCACGACGCGACCGCCCCATTCGACCCGGTAGCCTATGCAGCTGCCCGGATGGTTAAGACTGCCGGTTCGGACCACCACCCCTTCGCGCGGCCGAAGYACGTCTCCGGATATGAAATCGCGGCAGTCGATGCTTGCCTTGCAGATATCGAGTTTCACCGGGAACCACGGCGGCCGCATGAACTCATCGACCATCTGCCGGGTCGTCATGCGTCCTGCAAGATGCCCGGACCAGAGCCTAACTTTGACGCTTCGGTCATAGATCGGCTTAAAAGCCGGCAGCCCGATGATGTGATCATAATGGCAATGGGTAAAAAAAAGGTCGAAATCGGTCACGCCCGACRCCCGAAGCGCTCCGCCGGCAGGCCGCAGGCCAGAGCCCGCGTCGAACAGAAGCGTACGCTTGCCGCATCGCATCTCAATGCAGATTGTGTTGCCGCCATAGCGAGAGAATTCTGGCCCCGATACCGAAATGCTGCCGCGCACCCCCCAAAACCTGACCAGGAAAACGTCGTCGTCCATGCTGCTCCTTCGCAGTCCAGTCGCCCATAGTAGCCAGAGCCATCACGATGGCGAGGATCAAGCGCACGTCATTCGTTACTTGGCGCTCCGTGCGTCGATCAGATCCGCGGTCGTATGGCTTAGGCGATCGGCAAGAACCCGCAATATCTCGATGGTCATTTCCGGGAACTCCTTCATAAGCCTCAGGAAATGATCCTTGCGGATTCTCAAGGCTTCCAGCGGACTTGCTGCTCTGACGGTGGCCGTCCGGGAGCTGTTGCACAATATGGCGATCTCACCAACAATCGAATTTGGCACCAGTTCGGCAACTTTTATCGGTCCGCTGTCGGAATCGACTAGAATATCCGCGCTGCCTGAAAGGATAACATAGGCGGCGTCTCCTTCGTCGCCCTGCCGGAAAAGGATCTGGCCGGCGCTGTAGCTCACACGATCCGATGTGAACGCAAGCAGCTTGAGCTTTGCCGGTTCGATGCCAGAGAACAAGGGAACGCGTTGCAGCATTCCAACTTCATCCTTGAGYAGCATTGTCGCAAACCTTCTCAAAATTCGCGTTTGCCAGACGCCGTATCCCGTGACCTTGCAGCAATTGCCACCGGAAGAATAATCCCACCTGAACGCCCGTTGCTCTATGACAGCAGTTCCTTGAAGATACCCTTCCCTGCCAAAAGTGTCTCGTGTGTTCCGTCTTCCACCAATTGACCCGAGTCGAACACAATAACGCGATCGAACATCATCCCCATCGTCGGATTCGTCACAACCCACACAATTGCCGGCGAATGGCCGTCGCACCTGGCTTCCTCGATCACGTTTCGCAGCACCTTATCCTGCACGCGCTGATCGAGCGCCGACAGCGGCCGGTTGAGAATGAGAAAATCAGGACGCTTGAGTAGGGCCCGGGCAACATCGAGCTTCTGTCGCTGTCCAGCGGTCAGCCGCCTGCCGCCGGCGCCGACGTTGAAGTCCAGGCCGACATCCAGAAGTTCGGCATAAAGCCCCAGTTCGTCCAGAATTTCATAGACGATGGAGCGTATGCGGTCCGGCGCGTCGGGATGGTTGTTGCCCACACGCCCGAAAAGAACATTATCCATGACGGTGGCCGCGGCAATGTATTTGGCAGGATCATACCGTTCGATCGCATTTTGCAGCTCGGGCGGCAGGTTTTCATAGAACCGGTTGCGCGCAGCGACGATTTTGCTCATCAGCTCGTCGCTCAGAAGGCCGAAGCGGTGCCGAGGCTCGATATAGGCAAAGCTCAAGGTCACGATCATGGCGCGATCGCTCTCCGAAACCGCCTCGTAGGGACGGTTGTTGAGCCGTTGCAGCAAGGTTTCGTAGGCGGGTATCTCCTCGGCGCTCATGAAGGCGAGCTGCTGGAAGAACTGATGATCGGGCGGCAGGTCGGCAAACAGCTCGATCGCCTGTTCGGCGATCTCCATGCCCATTTCGTAGAGCGTGCGGTCGAGACCGGCTTCCCTCAGCACAGAAGCAAAATAGGGATTGGCCGCTAGAGCCTTGTCGGCCAGTTCGGGGCCGGCAGCAGCGCCGAAGAGCAGGTTTTGGCCGATCGTTGCTTCCTTATTGTAGGCACCCGGTTCGAAAGGAACCACAAGTTCGCTCAGCCCTTCGTGTCCCAGCCGGGTTCGCAGCGCCACCCGCAGTTCGACGATCCGCCTGGCGAGCTCCGTGTGACGTGTGAGGTCAGCCGAAGAGCGAAAGCCAAGATCCAGAATGTCGCGTGACAGAAGAACCGCGTCGAGCACCCGGCGCACCGCTTCAAAAAGGTCATGCGGGCCCGTGGCGCCGGCGGACGCATAGTCGATCCAGTCGCTGTTGATATCAAGATCCGGATTGCCCGACCGGCGCGCCTCGTGGACGTTCCAGCGGTTCTGCTCTGCCGCAGCACCGTCATAAGGCACCGATCTCAGCGGCGCATGCTTCAACCCGTAGAGCAGGTTATCGCGGAGGCTTGCATGGAACAGAAAAACATCCGACGAGGCATAGGACATGCGCCGGCCGGTCACGGCTTCGGGGAGTTCAAGCAGGTCGTCGGCGCCCGAAACGATCTTTCCGCTGTCCGGCCAGCTCAGCCGCGCGAAGGCTTCTGCAAGCGCCTCCGCTCCACCTGTTGCGGTACTGACCAGCGCCACCGTCTCGCCCGGCTTGACCTGCAGGGAGATACGGTCGAGGAGCATTGCACCGCCATCGTCTGCTATGGACAGACTGATCGCCGACAAGGGGCCTGTCATCGGATCGGGATCGTCGATCGTCAACGCTCCGATCTTCGGCGCAATGAGACCCTCGACGGTGAATTGTTCAACGACCTGCTGATATTTGACCTGGACATCCTGCCGCGCCTGGTCCCAGTCGATCAGTTCCTTCATCGGTCCGGGCAGGTCCTTGTAGGCGCTGATCACGGCCACGAGTTGGCCGACGTCCAGCCGCCCCTGGAGGACCAGATACCCGCCGATCATGTAGAACAGAAAGGGCGTAAGCTGCGCGAGAAAATTGTTGAGGAACTTCACCATGAATTTCCATTGGTAAAGATCGAAGCGTATCTTGAAGATGAGCCCGAGYCGGGCAGCTATGTCGGCGCGCTCGTAGTTTGATGTATCGTGGACGTGAACCGAGCCGATGCCGTCGACGATTTCGCCAACCCGGCCCGAAAGCGCGCGCGCCGWCAACTGCCGTTCGCGCCCGAGCACGATCAGCCGCCGCCGCATTCGCGGGATGAGCACGATCTGGATCACCACGATCACGACCGCAATCATTCCGAGCCAGAAGTTCTGGACCATGATGAACAGCATGGCCGTTAGTGCCTGACCGCCGAGCAGCACCGGCTGCAGGAAGGCATCGCCGATGAAGCCACCCAACGGCTCCACCTCGTCCTTCACCATGGTCGCCACTTCGGCGGATTTCACGCGTTTGAAGTAAGTCGGCGGAAACCGCAGCACGCGATCGACCAGATCGAAACGAATACGCCGCAGCATGCGTTCGCCGAGGCGGCCTTTGTAGGTGTTGATGTAGAGTTTGAACAGGCCGTTGATGATGACTAGCAAGAGGAAGACAATGCTAAGGGCGAACAGCGTCGACGTGCGGTCGAGCTGAAAACCGGAGAAGAACTGAACCTCTCCAATGAACGGCAGGTCATAGTGTAGCCTCATAAACGGCTGGGTCGCGCCGGGTTGGCMGAAACCCTTACCTTGGATCGGGCCGTTGACGATCAGCTTCGGCAGGTCGAAGGATATGAAATACGGGATCATCGAAAGCAGGACGATCATCAATATCCAGAGCTGCTGCTTCTTGGTGTGCGTCCAGATATAGCGGGCTAGACTTGGTTCCATATCCGATTATGTACCGTTCAATTGGAAGGTYGCAGGATGTAGAAGCACCTGCTGGCTAATGGCGTATCAGCAAATTCTTCGTCGCCAACAACAAGCTCGAGGCCACAGTGCACGGAGATTGTCCTGCGCTCAACGATGAAAGGCACCTGCGAGGCGGCGCGATCCAGTTCCGGCGCATGGTCGATGACCACGACATGGGCATTGTTGATCAGCGAAGAAAGCAGCTGGCCAAACGGTTCGCGGCTTCCGTAGGGTTTTGGCGAACAGTCGAGCGGCACGAGGCGACAGCTGCGCTGCTRATGCTGGCGGATGAACGCCGATGGTTCCGACAGATGCAACAGCCTCTCTCCGGCACCGGGCAATGGCGAAGCGGCTTGCAGCATGATCACGTCCGCGAACCAACCAGCCTTGCGGGAGGCAAGATTGCGTTGTGTCGCCCGAAATCCCARCATACAAGACGAATATGATGGATGTCACGCAACCACGCAATGCGGGCATGGACTGGCGCGAGCAAGCCTTGGACCTCACGAGGGGAATAGCTGCCTATGTCAACTGCCCTCTCGTGGCAGGGCTGGCGCGCGTCATCGCCAAGCATCCGAAGGCCGATATCGCCAACGCCTTCAACCACAAGCAGGTCGCCTGCAAAAAGTGGGCGCTCGACAGGCTGTTCGACAGCTACGGCGGCCGGTTCGGGCGCATGTGGGTTCTGGGTGGATGGTACGGCGTATTGCCGGCAATGCTTTTCAACGACGCTCGCTTCGACATCGCGGCGATTGATAGCATCGACATCGATCCCGAAGTCGCRCTGGTCGCCCGGACCCTCAACCGGGAAGCCGGCGACCGGTTCCGGGCGATGACGGCAGATATGTACGCGCTCGACTATGCGGCCGGGCGGCCCGACCTGGTGCTCAATACGAGCTGCGAACACATACCCGATCTGCGCGCCTGGCTTGCGCTGCTTCCACGGGACACGAATGTACTGCTGCAATCGAACGATTATTTCAGCGAGCCCACGCACATCAACTGCGTGGCTTCACTGGCRGCCTTCGAAGCAATGGCGGCGCTGCGGGACGTGCGGTTCTCCGGCGAACTGCCGACAAAAAACTATACGCGCTTCATGCTGATTGGAACTGTTTGATGCATTTCGCCAAAGTGCGTAGCGGTTTTGGGACGGCGACATGCATGAAACAAGGACTTTAAGGAGGTCGCGCGATCATCACCACATGCGACGCGCGTTAGCATCTATCGTCTGTCTGATCATGAACTTTTCCGAAAACCGGGCCCACTTTTAGGGACCATGCTCGATATCGCTCGCGCAGGATTTGCGCCGATCGACGCGCGCCTTCCAGGTCGAGACGATGCGCGGATGGCGTCGGTCCTACAAGCGCCTGTTCGATCGCTTGCGCCAAACCTTCGGGCGTTAGGTCCTTTTCCTTCAGCACTGTTGCAAGACCGAGTTCTTCGAGCATCAGCGCGCGAACCGTCTGTTCGGTTTCCGCGCCGGCTGCAAATGGGACGAGCAGGGAGCGACAACCCGCGCYCAGGACGTCGCAGACCGTGTTGTAACCCGCCTGCGAAACTGACAGGCGGGCGCCGGTCAGCAGGCTGGCGAAATCCTCGCGGAACCGGAAGATGGACAGGGCCGGCGTGGCATCGCGTGCGATCGCGTCAAACTCGTTTTTCGGCAGGTTTGGACCGGTGATCAAACACCATTTCCAGGCGCTGTTGGCATTCCGCGCCGCTGCAATAGTGGCACTGACAAGGCTCTTTCCAGCAGCCCCGCCGCCAACCGACACCAGAACGTCGAAGCGTTCGGAAGCTGCGGGCGATGGCGGCGCGGCAACGAGCCCTGTGTAGGCAACCTCGGCCCTGATGGCCCCAGCCAGTGGAAATGTCTTGTCGATCGTCGCGAAAGCCGGATCACCGTGGACCATGACCAGGTCGAAATGCCTGTTGATGAGATCTACCGTTTCCTCGTTTCGGCCCGGCTTGACGCGCTCCTGAAGGATATCACGCACGGACGTCGCCAGCAGCGGTCTGGGTGACGTCGCGTCGATGGCCTCTATCAGTGGCAAGAGTTCGAAACGCATCTGCCTGCGTCCAAATGGAAACGCCTCGACGATCACGATATCGGGYCTACAATCCCTGAATGCCTGCAGCAGCATTTCTGAACGGTATTTCTTGAAAGCATCGTCGATGGGTTGGCCCCGCAGATCGACAAGTCCGGAAAATCCTTCATCACCGGAGGTGACGGGTGGCAGGGCTACAGAWTTTACACCCAGTCCTGGAAACCCCGCGATCGGCGCTCCGCCGGTCACCACGGTTACATCAAACCCGTCATCGACCAGAGCCGCCGCAATGCGGCTGGCGCGCGCGAGATGGCCGATACCGAGGAGATGCTGGACATAGAAGAAAGCGCGCAGCCGCTTCATTCGCCGGCCCGCCACTCCCGCTCGAACAGTTCCTTGAGCTGTCCAATGCTTGCCATATGATCGAAATTGCCGCGCACGCGCCGCTCTGCGGCGTCGCCGAGGCGGGCGCGCAGCACGGGATCACGGATCAGGCGCTCCAGCGCCTGTGCCAGGGCAATTGGGTTTTCCGTCGGGACCAGCAGCCCGGTTTCATCCGGCGATAAAAGCTCCGGCACGCCGGAAATATCGGTCGACACGCAGGCAAGCCCTTGGCTAGCCRCCTCCACCAGAACATTCGGCAGACCGTCCCGATCGCCATTTGCGGTGATCCTGCAGGCCAGGGCGAAGATGTCGGCGCTGCGGTAGTGCTCAAGCACCTCCTCCTGCGCAAGCGCGCCTTTCCAGGAGACGCGACCATCCAGGCCGAGCTTTTGCGCCAGCGCCTTGAACCGTTCCAGTTCCTCGCCGCCGCCGATATGCTCGAAACGCCACGCCAAATCACCAGGCAAGAGGGCAAGAGCCTCCAGCAAGATATCGTAACCCTTCTTTTCAACGGCGCGCCCGACACTCAGAACGATAACCGGTTCGTCCGGCCCCGAGCCGTCATGCTGTTTCCGCGCTTCGCCAAAACTGCCGAAGCGATTGAGGTCGAGCCCATGATAGCTCAGATGCACTGACGAGTTGCCGTTGGCGAGTTTTTTCAGACGGTCGAAGCCGGTTTTCGTGCAAGTGACCGTCCAGCGCGCCGAGGAAAGCTTTCCAGCCAGATCCCAGTCCGCCGAAGTCCAGATGTCCTTGGCATGGGCCGAGCAGCTCCAAGGCAGGCCACGAAGCTGGCTGGCATAGCGCGCCACCGATGCCGGTGTGTGCGCGAAATGTGCATACAGCCAGCCCGCGTCTTTCGGCCATTCGGCYGCCAGCACGAGCGCTTGCCCGAAGCGGCGCGCGCGATTGCGCGTAAAGTCGCGGGGGATATCGGTGGCCAGCGATCCGAGCGCGCGCCAGAAGCCCGGCCGCARCAGACAAGCAAACAGCGAGCGAAGCACGCGCAGTGGTTCTTCATGCAGATATTCCGGCAGATAATGGACGGGCGCTTTGATCTCGTTATGCACCGGATGGCGTTTTGCGTCGGTCGGCCGCCTGAGCGCGACGAGTATCAGTTCGAACCCCGCACGCTCCAGCCCAAGCAGTTCCTGCGCGATGAAGGTTTCCGACAGCCGCGGATAGCCCTTCAGAACCACGACGATCTTGCGACGCTGCAACTCAGTTCATGCCTTCAATGACCGAAAGGTGATGGCCGGCCCGCCGGTCGAGCAGTTCTRCCACGATTGCGGAAATATGAGGCAGCCCTTCCAGCGTCAGGTGCGGATTGCTCTGCGATGGGCGGGGCCGATCCGGCAGCACCTTCAGTGCATCGGCAAACCGCCGGGAATCCTCGGCTTCCTCCGGCAAAAGCATCTCGATGAGGCCCAGTTCGGCTGCGCGTCGTGCTCGGATCAGTTGTTCCTGGCGGGGCTCGACGCGCGGCACGATCAGCGCCGGCTTGTCGAACGACAGTATCTCGCAATAGGTGTTGTAACCGCCCATCGCCACTACCGCCCTGGCGCCGGCAATCAGCTCTTCCATGCGGTTGTCGAAGTCGATGATCTTGATATAGGGGATTTTGGCCCCCTTCTTGCGCAGCTTGTTGCGCTTACGCGCCGGCATGTAAGGCCCAAGTACGATCAGCGCCCTATGTTGCAATTGCGTGTCCTGCTGATAAGCGTCGATGACATTGTGGATCAGTTCGGCGCCATCACCGCCGCCACCTGTGGTAACGAGGATATAGTCGCCCTCAGGCCGATGGCCRGGCAACTCGTTCTGCGGTAGGCTCCGTTGCAGGAAACCGACGAACTTTATCTTTGCCCYGACAGCCGGCAGCACATCCAAGCCGGTCAACGGATCGTAAAAATCCGGCGGACCATAGGCCCAGACCTTGTCGTAGAACAGGCCTATCTTGCGCATCACATCCCTCAATGCCCACTCTGCTTCGAGCAGTTGAGGCGCGTCCATCACCTCGCGCAGGCCAAGCACGAGCGTGGTGCCTCGCGTCTTGAGGTAGGACAGCGTGTCCTCGATCTCACCGCGCAGGCCGAGCGGTTCCTTGTCGACGATGAAGATATCCGGCCGGAAACTCTCGGCTGTGTGGCGAATGATCGACTGGCGCATTCTTAGCGTCTCATGCAGATCGATATCCTTTTCCAGCGAGGTGTATTCGCCGTTGCGCAGCTTGATGACGCTGGGGATCTTCACGAAGTCGACGCGGGCGCGGTAGTCGAAGGCACCGGCGATGGGCGCACCCGAAATGATAAGCACCTGRAGTCCGTGGAAATCCTCGACCAGCGAATGCGCGATTGTCCGGCAGCRCTGCAAGTRGCCGAGYCCGAACGTGTCGTGGCTGTACATGAGAATTCGAGCGTTCTGTACGTGCTGGGTCATCGTTGAACGTCTTTCAGAACTTCGCCTTGAAGACCGTGGGCGCCCGCAGTATTCGAAGCCACTCTCGCAGGTCTATCGACCTGTTTTGAAACATGAGGGAGCAATCTTTTCAATTGTATTACCCAAGAGGGTCCATATGCTGAGCTGCGCCTGCTCAGCTGCCATGCCCATCAGATGCGACGCCCAGCGCATGGGTCTCGTCGGACTCGTGCGCTGTACATGGATCACGGCGCATAAATGCACTTGTCTCCAGACAGATCGCGGGCTGGCCGAAGTTCTTGCTTTCCGAATGCAGCCAGGCCGATGGCGCTCCGGCCCCATGGCCGACGCGGCTAAGYCGCCCAAGAACGGGCTGAAAATCTCGAAGACAGCGCTCCGAGACGAACCACTATCGATGCCCTCAGGTGCTGGCGCTCTTGCATCGGCCACGCAAATCATCACCTTGTCCCTCAGCAGACGAATTCAGTAACAGCAATGTATTGACGGTATCCCACCTCCGACTCGATGCGCGAGGGGTCAACCCGCGTGGYCCAAGCGCAGAACTTACCGTCGACGATTGTGCCTTCGCGCGTCGCCTGAGCGAAGAGCTATGTTCTACTCAAATTGAGGTATGCCTCCGAAGGGACAGCCTTTCAAGCATGTGCTAATAAAGGCATTTTCAGGAGGATGCTATGCCGTCGTTGAGGTGGGCTGCTATTGCCGCGCTTGCCGCAACTCTCAACAACGCGACGCCGACCATAGCCGCTGAAGCAGTGGGCCAGGCAGTCTTGATCAAGACTGCCGTTACCGGCGCAACCGGGCCGCTGGTGGTCAGCGCACCCGTTCATCGGGACGAACGTATAAGAACATCCAATACCGGCCTTGGCCAATTCGTCTTCCTGGATGGCTCCAAGCTGGCGGTAGGGTGGGGTTCTTCCGTCGTTATCGACARGTACGTCTTCAACGATGAGAATTCGGTGAAGAACCTTACCATCCGCGCTGCCAAGGGAACGTTTCGCTGGATAAGCGGAAGCTCRCCTTCGTCGGCCTACCAGATCGTGACGCCAGCCGGCACGATAGGTGTGCGGGGAACAGCATTCGATGTCCACATCGCGCCCAGCGGCAAAACTGCGGTCGTGCTGCTGAGAGGGTCGGCCCGATTCTGCAGCGGCGGCGGATGCAGGGAACTGAAGCGGCGCTGCGATTGTGTGGTCGCGACGCCATCAGGCGCAATGACCAACGTTACCAAGGTCAATCGATCTGTGCTCACCACACTCGRCACCCCGCGGGCATTGCCGTTTCTGACCGGCAATCWGCAGCTTTCGGGAGGCTTTGACGCAATCGGCTGCGGGCTTACGGCTGCCATTCAGCAGGAGCATAYGGCGCGGCCGCAGCAGCGCAACTCACCGGCGCCCAGTCCACCCAGTCCGGGCACGCCCAATCCGCCGAGCCCGCCATCCCAGGGCGATATGGATGACGGCAACAACGGCCACGGCAATGATCCGGGTAAGCACGATCGCAGTAATCCCGGAAAATCCAATGGCCCTAGCAAAGGATAGGGCAAGGTTTGTGGCAGCGGCAGGAGCAGCAGATAGCCGCTCTTTTCTTGGCGCATCGGGTATTCGACTTCGCAGGCCGGTTGGGGCTAATTCGCTTCTACGTCGGGATGGACGAAATCATTGCCCTTGAACAGCAGTGATTCGGGCAGTCGACTGCCCTGTATGAATGCAGGTCAGGAACCGGAGCCGAATTGTCGCTCCGCATAGCCGGCATTCACTTCCACCGCCGCTCCCGCCCGTTTGGCAACAAAATCGTCCGATCTACGAGCTATCCGGCCGTAGAAGTCCTGCAAGCCTGCCGGCAGGCCTGCGGCCTTGGCTTTGGCCRCCRCGATGATCTTTCGGGTGCTTGGCAAGCGCGATTGYAACGCCTCGACGAGCTTGYCGTGGAGAAGCCGCAATTCCGCAAAATCCGGYGACGACGCAACATTTTCATCGCCGACGACGGCATTGATTCTCGTCCTCGCGCTCTTTCCCTTGAGTTCCAGCGATCCCGCGTCGAGCAAGGCCCAGTCTGCCAACGATCGTACTGTGTCGTCGGACGCGAGGATATCGAAACTAACCGCCTTGCACGCTGTCTCTATACGCGCTGCGATGTTCACCGCGTCGCCAACGGCCGAATAGTTGAATCGCGACTCCGCACCCATGTTTCCGACGCAGGCGACGCCGGTATGGATACCGATACCGATGCGAACCGTCTGCCCGGCCCCGAATCCGAACGCATCGCTTTCGTTGAGGCGAGCAATCGTCTCGCGCATGGCCAATGCCGCGCGTACGGCCTTGGCAGGATGATCGGTGACATCGAGCGGGGCATTCCAAAAGGCCATGATCGAATCGCCGATGAACTTGTCGAGTGTGYCTTCATTGGCGGTGACATGACGGCTAAGCGCGTCGAGAAGCGTGTTCAGAAACCRCACGACAGCGGTAGGCGGCAGTCTTTCGCTGATCTCGGTGAAGTTTCGCACATCGACAAACATCACGGTCAGCTCTCGGTCGTCTCCGCCAAGACGAAGCGCGTTGCGCGTGTGTTCGATGCGGTAGAGAAGCGATGGCGACAAATATTGGCCGAAGGCCCGCCGGATCGCGCGCCGCTCCCGATCAGTCACCAGGAAGCGGAAAGAGGTTGTCGCGAAATGCGTGATCGTGCCCATGAGAATCGGCGCAAACGGGTCGAACAGCAGTCCCGCAAGCGAAAAGGCAAGCCATGATGCGACGAGCGCCAGGCCCGTGATCGCCAGGCCGCAGGCGAGGGCAATCGCGGGGCTTACGAAAATCGTGAGAATCACCAGAAGGCTGCCCAGCATCGCGAAAGACGCGATTTCTAGCCCGTTTGCCCAATCGGGCCGCGACAGATAGTGGCCGGACAGTATCTGTTCAACGATCTGCGCGTGGATCGAGACGCCGGGCACGTTCTCACCAAGTGCCGTGACACGAATATCCTGCAGCCCGGCGGCCGAAGTGCCGACAAACGCGATGCTGCCCTCGATCGCGGCTCTTGTTTCGGGCGAGACGCCGCTGGGTGCGAGCACGTCCTTCGCCGAAACATACCGTTCCGCCCTGTCGGGACTGACATAGAGCCAGAGTTCACCGGCCGAGGTCACCGGGATAACGAAGTCGCCGATCTTGACGGAGGTCATTATGCCCCGCCGATCCGGCACGCCGGCAATGAGGTAGGTGGAGGCGCCCTGCGCAACCCTTATGGCTTCGAGGGCAAGATCCGGATAAAGTTGCTCGCCATCAGTCAGAAAGAGTGGGGCTGCCCTCACCACAGCCGTCGATCTGCCCGGATTGAGGCTGATGTGTCCGATGCCGGCTGCATTGGCCTCAAGCTGCGGCCGCAGCGGTGTGGCTGCCCTGATATAGGGAGGAGCAGCGACCGGGCTCTCGCCCGTAAAGGCAATGCCAGCCTTGATTTGCGGCCGATAGTTCCCTTCGTTGGAGATGCCGTAACCCAGGATAACTGGCTTGCCGGCGATCGATCGGGAGAAAATTTCGTCGTTGTCGGGTAGGCGGCCGAGCAGGGCCGGATCGATGCCTGGCACGTCGCGGACAACACTGCGAGGCGACAGACGATCCGGCTCGGCGAAAAGGATGTCGAATGCGATGACTGCCGCACCAAGCTTCGTCAGTTTTTCGACCAGAGCCGCCATGCGATCCCTAGGCCACGGCCACTGCCCGAACTGCTGCAATGAGGCCTCGTCGATGTCGACCACGCGGACGGGCATCGCCTCGAACCTGCGAGGTGCCAGCCTCTGATATTGGTCGAACGTCGCTTCGCGGGCGAGTCTCAACAACTGCGGGTCGCTCGCCCTGACAATGGTAAGCACCGCTACCAGCGACAAACCGAGGATGACGCCGGCCAACTGGGCGCGTCTCATGACTTCTGCACCAGTAACTGTGGCTCGTATCCTTCGTGCATGGCCCCGCTCCTGGAGTTAGCTTTTCGAGCCCCAAGGCTAGGCTGCATTGTTCCCAGCAAATGTGCAATCGCCAACCRCCCAACGGAGTAGCGCAGCTCCAGCGCTGGCGATTTGCGTAGCCACGAAGAACTCACTCAGCTCCACACGGTCGACAGTCGGGCGCGAAGGGCATCAATTGAGATTTGATCGCGCAGCTTCACCGACGCGCGTCTGTTGATGCGCGCGAAYGGCCCGGTAACGGCTTTCAATGAAAACAAGCGCTTACCTTTAAAGGCGCGTTAAGTTGCGGCTTTCACGCAGGGCACATGCCTCTATCTTCAGAACGCAGCTCGTCTGATTTGGCGACGTCTGCGCTCACGCTGAACTTCGCCGAAAATGGAAGAGCGCCTCATCGATAGTGCGTCTCACGATGTAGCGGTCCTCCGACTCTACCCCCCGAAGCCACATAAAGGACGGCCAAACGATCCCGCTCATACGCCTCGGCCACAATTCACCGCACAGTTCGGCTCACCTCTCTTCGGAGGTCGCTGCCACGATCTAGATCCTGATCGGTGCACAGAAATCCACCCGCCAAGTCGCGGGCACTGCAGGTGGGCGTGGTCATGAAAAGCGACTCCCTCTCCTACCCTCCCCGGGGTCTCTCACGCGAGGAAGCCGCCCGGTATGTTGGCGTGGGCCTGACCAAATTTGACCAAATGGTTGCAGACGGCCGCATGCCAAAGCCGAAGAAGGTTGACAGCCGCGTGATCTGGGATCGCCTGAAACTCGAAGCCGCGTTTACCGAACTACCTGGAGACGATGAAGAGAATATCGTCGACTTCCTGTTGCAAGGGAATCGTCGCAGGGAATAGATTCATTCTGCCATGACCGACAAATATCCCGGCCTCTCCTCCTACACCGATCGCCATGGAAAACGTCGCTGGCGCGATCGGACGAAGGAGCGTGTGGTTAGCCTGCTGGCTCCTAATYAACCAGGTTTCAAGGAGGCTTATCTGGCAGCGGTCGAGGGCCGGAAAGTCCCCAAGGCCCCCGTCGTCCAGATGCCCGGAGCTGCCCTGCCCGGCACGTTTGGAGCCGCCTTTCAACGGTTGAAGATTTCTGTGAGGTGRCTGGCTCTTGATGAGGCAAGCAAGCGCAAGAACTCGCGGCTGATCGAAGAGTTTCTAGAACTGCGGGTGGTCCCTGATCACCCGCTCATCTGGCGCAACGCACCAGTTAAGAATCTTAGACGCATCCACGTTGAAGAGCTTCTTGGCCGCTTCATCGCCACGCCCCATAAGGCCAAGCATCTGTTAGTAGGCATACGCAAGCTGGTCTATGTCGCACTACGTCAAGACTGGCTCGAAATCGATCCGACAGCTGCGGTCGAATGGCGGCCCGCTTATACCGGCTGGAAAGCCTGGTCGCGCGAAGCGATGGCGCAATTCGAAAACCGTTGGCCGCTCGGCACCGCGGCGCGCACCTGCTACGGGCTGGCGCTGTGGCTTGGCAATCGTCGTGGCGACGTTGCCGGGCTGCGTTGGGACCAGAGGATCACGCGCCGCGTCTTTATCGATGGCGTCGAACGTCGCTTCGACGGGTTTGATATCGTTCAGGCCAAGAACAAGGGACGAACGGGCGGCAAGCGGCTTTTCGTGCCGATCACACCGATGCTGTCCGAGATCCTGGATGCGGCCGACAGGCGTGCCGAAACTGTTCTAGTCAACGGCTATGGCGAGCCGCTCTCCGCCAAGTCGCTGACTGGGATGATGGCGCATTGGTGCAAGTTCGCCGGCCTACCGAAAGGCCTGACCTTGCACGGGCTGCGGAAGTCGCTTGGCGTTTATCTGGCCGAGGCAGAGGCCTCAACCAGACAGCTCATGGACGTACTCGGTCACGACGATATCGATCATGCCGAGCTCTATTCGCGCGAGGCGTCGCAGGTTCGGCTGGCGGTGCGGGGGATGGATCGAGTCGTGCGTCTGGTCACGCGCAAGCCGATGCTTGGCGAACCTGTTGGCGAACCTCGTGGCGAACCACCCTATAAAGCATTGATAAATAACGACAATGGTGGGCCCGGAGGACGACCTCAAATCTTTGATTTTGTTTAAGCTTTTCGTGGGCAGAAATCGAGACCTTTCCCGTATCGTCCCGTATGGTTCCGCCGCTCATTCGCTCGAACCCAATTCTCAGACGAACCTGCTGGTGTCTGGCAGATGGCGCGCCCAAGCCATCCCTGACCGGGCGGCGTACTGGTGCGGTAGCTGCCGCTGCTTGGTGCATCGGCGGATGTCCGAATTGGGGCCGAGAGCCGCCTGTCGGCTTTCGAGTGGCTAGGCTAGAAACCCGACCGCTTTACGTGAACAGCCGGCGCTTCCACCTGTTGCGCATCATTCAATAGGTCTCGAATATTCTCTTCAGTTCGCCTAGATCACTCGTTCTTGCCAGCGCGAGACCAAGCAGAATTCGAGCTTTCTGTGGGGTAAGGTTGTCCGCCGCCAATATCCCGATGGAACGATGCCTGGCGCTGTCCAGCGCCCCGCCGCTTCCGACGCGGGATGACTGCAAGGCAACGACGCCTTTCGAAATCACCTCTTCGAGTGCCGCGACTTCTTCCGGAGTGCCCATACCCGGCGCGAAGCCGGCGAGCACGATGCCTTTGGCGCCCGCTGCCGCGAAAGCGCGTATCGCTGTTCCGTCCGAGCCCGCATAACTGTAAGCGACGTCGACGCGTGGCATTGCCGCGATGTCGGCATCCGAAAACTCGCTGTCCAGCGTGTGTAATCGTTCCGTTCGGCGATAGTAGCGGACCGCTTCGCCGTCGACCTGGCCAAGCATGCCGAAATCCGGAGACTGGAAGGCATGCAAGCGGAAAGTCGACCGCTTGCTAACGTCGCGCGCGGCATGGATTTCGTCGTTCAGCACAACCAGGACGCCGCGGCCACTTGTATCAGGCGATACCGCTACCTTGATCGCATTGACCAGGTTCGCCTGCGCGTCCGACGAAATGCCGTTCAGCGGCCGTTGCGACCCAACAACGACCACAGGAATTTTTAGCTTGAGCGTCAGCGAGAGACAGTAGGCGGTTTCCTCCAGCGTGGCAGTACCGTGGCCGATGACAATGCCGGCGAGTTCCGGCTTGTCTCCGGCGAGCTTGGCACAAAGCAGCGCCAGATCCCGCCAGTCTCCGGCGGTCACTGCCGTGCTCTCGATCGTATTGAAGCGAACCGGCGTTACGCGGGCCAGAGTGTCCAATGACGGCAGCGCCGCGATGATATCGTCGGCATGAAGTCTATGATCGTTGTTCCCGTAATCCAGTATATCGAATGCATCCTTGCCGATTGAGGCGATTGTCCCGCCGGTTCCGATGAATGCCACCTCGGGGACTGCTGTTGTCATGTGCTGCCGGTAGTTCCATCGGAAGGGCTGCCGAGCGCACCTTTCTGCGCCAGGAGGCGATATTTCTGGATCACCGTTTGATAGCGCAAAGGATCGGCGAAAAGCGAGACCTCAAAAAGCTCTTCGGCCTCCTGCCGGGACAGAAGCGCCATCTCGACCGCCGCATCCTTGACCAGCAGGCCCCGCTCGGAGGCAAAGCGCGCCACTGATCCGGCTTTGGGATAGTCGAAGACTGCCGCGATTGCCRTGGACAATGCCAGCGACCCCTCCGYAGCCTTCCGGCATTCCGCCTCATTGGCCGTGAGCCCGTCGATRCACTTTGAAACGAGTAAGGGGATCGCCCGGTCGAGCAGCACGATCGACTCGGTAACTGCGTTCAGGATGATCGATTCCCAGACATTGAGGTCGAGTTCGCCCTCGCAGGCGCGGGTGACGGTGGYGTCGTTGCCGAGGACACGGAAATAGACCTGGATGGCCATCTCCGGAATGACCGGGTTGATCTTGCCTGGCATGATGGACGAGCCCGGCTGGACTGCCGGCAGCGTGACCTCGGAAAGGCCGGCGCGCGGGCCCGATGACATCAGTCGCAAGTCGGTGCACATTTTTGCCATCGACAGCGCCAACGATTTCAGCGCGCCGGAGATCGATATCCATTGGTCTGCGTTCTGYAGTCCRTCGAAGAAGTTCTCGTCCGGCTCCAACGYGAGTCCTGTGATGCGGCTGAGCTCCACGTAAATCGCCGTTTTGTAGCCGGCGAGCGCCCCGAATTCGGTGCCGACAGCGGTCGCGCCGAGAGGTAGGCTGAGGCACTTCTTCTTCATGGTCTTCAACTCGAGCAGTGCGCGCAGGAAGGCATGCCGGTAGCCCGACAATTGCTGGCCGAGCGTGATCGGCAGCGCGTCCTGAAAGCAGGTCCGCGATAGTTTTATCATACCGGCGAACTCCGTCTCCTTGGCGGCCAACGCCTCGACGAGGATCGACACGGTGCCCTCGAGCTGGCCCAACAATCCATGCACGGCGAGCTTCATCGCCGACGGAATCACGTCGTTGGTCGATTGCGCCATGTTCACATCCGTATTGGGATGCACACGGTCGTAACCCTTGCGGCCGGTCAGCGCTTCATTGGCCCGGTTCGCCAGAACCTCGTTGACGTTCATGTTGGCGGCGGTGCCGCCACCGCCGTGATAGATATCGACCCGGAACTGCGAGGGCTCGAAGTTTTCCAGACAATGTTCGCCGGCCGCGACGATCGCCTCCGCGATCTCCCTGGGCAGCCCGCCAGACGCCAGATTGGCGAGCGCGGCGGCCTGCTTTATGCGGATGACGCTCTCGGTGAATCCAGGAATGTCAGCGATCGTCTTGCCCGAGATCGAAAAATTCTCAAGCGCGCGGACCGTCTGGATGCCGTAGTAGTGAGCGTTGTCGATGCGCCGGCTGCCCAGCGCGTCCGTCTCGGTGCGCTCGCCGGCGATGCCCGCCGACCGGGGCGTAGTCTGGTTCATGTCGAATTTCCTTGGTTTGGATGACGGCCGCCGCGTCAGAGRACCTTGTCCAGGAACTCTTTGGTCCGCGAATCCTGAGGGTTGGCGAAAAATGCCTTGGGCTCGCCCTGTTCGACGATCACGCCCTTGTCGGTGAAATAGATGCGGTTGGCTGCCTCGCGCGCAAACCGCATCTCGTGGGTGACCAGGATGCAGGTCATGCCGTCCTCGGCGACTTTCCTGACAGCACCCAGCACTTCCTTGACCATCTCGGGATCGAGTGCCGCCGTCACCTCGTCGAACAGGATCACTTCCGGCTGCATGCAAAGCGCGCGGGCAATCGCCACGCGCTGCTGCTGACCGCCCGACAATTCGCCCGGATAAGAGAGCGCCTTCTCCGGCAGCCGCATCCCAGCAAGAAGGTCGCGTGCCCGTTCCTCGACTTCCTTGCGCCGTTCCCTGAGCACTTGGATCGGCGCCATGGCGACGTTCTCCAGCACGGTCTTGTGCGGAAACAGATTGTACTGCTGGAACACCATGCCGACGCGATGCCGAAGCGCCACCTTGTCGACCTTGGGGTCGGTCACCGTTATGTCGCCGACTTGGATGATACCGTGATCGACCGGCGTCAGGCCGTTGATCGTCCTAAGGATCGTCGACTTGCCGGAGCCGGACGGGCCGATGATGGCCGCGACCTCGCCCTTGGCGACGCCAAGTTCGACGCCGCGCAACACCTCAAAGCTTCCGAAAGCCTTGCGCACGCCTTTCAGCGAGACCAGGGTTCGACCTTCAATCGCGGTTCGCATGAGAACTCCTCAGACGGTTCGGAAGCGCCGCTCGAGCGCATTGCTGATGCGGGAAATCGGATAGGTGTAGAGGAAGAACATCACGAGCAGGGTGAGGTACATCGGGATCAGGAAGCTAGCCTGCGCTTCCGATTGAACGGCTGCCTGGGTGCGGGCCAGCGCTTCCTCGACGCCGACGATCGAGGCCAGCGGCGTCGCTGTGATGAGCAGCGCATAAAGGTTCATCCACGGCGGCAACATGCGCGTGATGCATTGTGGCAGGATTATGYGGAACAGGGTGACGGATCGGGAATAGCCGAGTGCCTCGGCGGCTTCCCATTGCCCCTTCGGGACAGAGCCGATCGCGCCGCGCACGATCTCGGAAAAGTTCGCCGCTACCGGTACGCTGAAGCCGAGCGTTGCGCGCAGCCAGCTCGGCACGTTGTAGGTGAAGCCGGAAATCACGATCGAATAGGGCATCAGGAAGATGCAGTAGAACAGCAACACCAGCCAGGGCGCGTTGCGGAACAGCTGTGTGGCAAGGCGCGAGGTGCCGCCGACCAGGCGGGTATGCGAAACCTGGCCAAGCCCGAGGAACACCCCTGCCGTCGTGCCGAGCGCGATCGCGAGAATGCTCATCAGCACATTGAGCCCGAAGCCCCAGAGCACGAAGGGCAGCCAACGGAAAACATCGGTGAAGATCGAAGTCTCGGGCACAGCGCGCGCTCCGTTCAATTCGCGCCGAAGCCGGGCAGGCGCATCGCCGCCTGCACGCGGCCGATGATCCACACCACGATCCCGGTCAGCACCAGATAGATGGCGAGCATCACGTTCATCATCTCGAAAGTGTTGAGGGAGTCCGACCAGATCTGGTTGGACACGTAGAGCAGTTCCGCGACGCCGATCGCATAGGCAACCGTCGTCGACTTTGTGAGATCGACCAGATTGTTGGCGAGCGAGGCGAAGGAGAAGCGCAATCCGAGCGGCGCGACGATGTAACGGAATGCTTTGAAGCGCGAGTAGCCGAGCGCCAGCGCCGCTTCTTCGTAAGAGCCGTGCACGGCACTGATGCCGGATCGGAAGGTCTCGACGTTGAAGGCGCCGGCGTAGAGCGAGAGCGCGATCACCGCCCAGGTGAAGTTTCCAATCATCGGCACCGGGAGGCCGATGGCGTTCTGTCCGACCGGCATCARGCTGCCCACCGCGAAATAGAAGAAGTACATCTGCACAAGGAGTGGCGTGTTGCGGATGAGCGCCACATAAGCGCGCACCAGCATCGCTGCCGGTCCCCTGGTCAGACCCAGTGTGGCGGCACCGGCGGCGCCGATCAGGATGCTGAAGAACGTGCAGATGACGACCAACGCGCAGGTGGTGGCGAGCCCTAACACGAAGCGCTCAAAATCGAAGGCGTCGTAGAGGATCGTCAGGTTGATGCCAGACGCCTTCAGGTCGAGTGCGAATTGACGAAAGAGTTCGAGCATTGCCCGCTCCGGTGAAGAGGTGGCCGGTTGCCGGTTCCCGCTTGAGGAACCGGCGCGATCAGAACCATGAGCGACGAGACTGACGCGACTTTCGGAACGTCATTCGTGGCCTGAAGGAATTGCCGCTCACTGCGTGGCGAGGTGATCCTTCAGGGCCTCGTGCATCTTGCGCAGATAGGCGGATTCGGCGATGCCATTGGCCTTCTCCAGCTCAAGCAGCTTGCCCGAGCGGTGCCAGTTGGCGATCGCGCCGGCGACCAGCACGCCCCACGGCTTGTCGAGATCGGCCTTGCGGACGGCGATGCCCCAGGGCGCATCGTCCTGGGTCGGCAGCGGCATGTGATAGTCCGCCCATTTCGGATCGGCGAGTTGCACATTGATCAGATTGTCATCGGATAGCACGCCGATGCAGCGTCCCTGCTGCAAGGCGCTTTCGACCTCCGCGGTGCCGGCAAAGGCGAGCAATTCGAGCTTGAATTTCTCCTGCGCGGGCTTGTTGTACCAGGCGCCCTGGATAGCGCAGATGGTCTGGCCGGCCATTTCATCCCACTTCGTCGCCTTCACTTTCTTCGGCAGCAGGATGTTGTAGCCCGACGAATAGTAGTTCGGATGGACGAAGCCGACGACCTGGCGGCGTTCGGCAGTATCGGTCGCCGAGGCGATCATGATGTCGATCTGCCCCTGGGCGAGGAATTCGAAGCGGTTGGCCGAGTTGACCTTGACGATCTCGACCTTGGCGCCGAGGAGCTGGCCCAGCGCGTTAGCGAGGTCCACTTCCATGCCGGCGAAGCTTCCATCGGC
Source organism: Mesorhizobium sp. ORS 3428 (assembly GCF_001854785.1). Classification (GTDB taxonomy): domain Bacteria; phylum Pseudomonadota; class Alphaproteobacteria; order Rhizobiales; family Rhizobiaceae; genus Mesorhizobium. Next base: position 1,590 of record NZ_MDFL01000125.1, on the reverse strand, counting down.
CGCCCGGTAGGACCACGGCTTGTAGTCGTCCTTGGTGCCGACCTTCAGTACCTTCGTCGCCTCGATCTTGCACAAGGTATCGTCGCCGCAGTCGAGCGTCTCGGCATGCGCGACGGCCACGCCAAGCCCGAGGGCCAGCCCGATTGCGAAAGTCTTCAAAGCGTTCATCGTCATCTCCGTCATTGAGTGTTCAATATCCCTCGCTTCCGCGAAGCGACGGCTTCGCAGGCGCTTTTCTTTTTTGTCTGTTGTTTCTCGAAGGCCTCTTTCGGTTGCTGCCTTGGTCGCGGCCTTCACGGACATGAATGACGCCGCGGGCCATTGGCCGCAATTGCTTTTCAGCATAAGTATCCAGATTAATGGATTGTATGATCTCGATTAATGGATGGAGGGCTTCCGATGAAGGGCGGCATTGACCTCAGAATGCTTGAAATTGCGGCAGTGGCGATTGAAAGCGGCAGCATGAGTGCGGCCGGAGCGCGACTCGGCCTGACCCAATCCGCGGTGTCGCAAGCCATGCTCCGTCTCGAGAAGGAGATCGGCGCCAAGCTTCTGCACCGTGACCGCCGGCCGCTGACTCCGACCCATGCGGGACGCGTGCTGGCTGTCCAGGTCCAGGAGGTTCTCCAGCGGGTTGGCCGGGCAGTCGACGCGGTGCGGTCGGCGGCGGCGATGCCAGAGCGCCTGGACTTGCGTCTCGGTCTGGTCGATTCGTTTGCAGGAACGATAGGCGCCTATCTGGTCAAGGAACTGATGGATGGATCGCTCGCCCTGYGGCTGACCGCATGGTCGGGCCTCGCCTTCTCCCATACCGAGGCGCTGATGCGCCATGCGATCGATGCCGCCGTCACTTCCGACCCTATGGAAGGCCTCGACGACGTCATCCGCTATCCGCTGTTTCGCGACCCCTATCTTTTGTTAGTCCCGAAAAACCTTGGTCCCGATTGCCGGGACCACGACCTGCGCGAAATATTCTCTCGCCATCAGCTTATTCGACACAGTGCGCGCTCGCATAGCGGCACGCAAATTGAGCGGCATCTGCGTCGGCTCGGCCTGGAGCCGCCGCGCATGCTCGAATTTGACACCTCCGATGCGCTCGTCGCCATGGTGGCGACTGGCGTCGGTGTCGCCGTCACGACGCCGCTCTGCCTGCTCCAGGGCGCTGCCTATATCGACGGCGTCGAGGTGATGCCGTTGCCGGGACCGGGGTTCTCGCGCGAGCTGACCTTCGTTACCCGCCGCGAGGAGTTTGCAACGCTCGGGCCGCGCATCGCGGATCTCACCCGAGCCCTTGTCAAAGCGAGGGCATTGCCACGGTTTCTCAAGCTGGCTCCCTGGCTCGATTCCAAGGTGGAGTGGATGATGYTAGGCTCCGACAGCAATCCTGAACCAGCCAGGTTCGAGTAATCTGGTTAGGTAGTCGAAGTTTTCTTCGAAACATTCGGCCAACCACGGTTCAAGTCTGAGGCGCCTCGCCGGCGCTTACGTCAATGCTGGGAATTCGATGCAGCCTAGCGGGTCAGTAACGTTGCAAAAAGCTTGGCATCGATAAGTCCACGCCCTAGTAAACGTCCGTGATCTATTTTTTAC